>NZ_RHOA01000002.1 GCF_003946545.1 Levilactobacillus tangyuanensis | reverse complement strand
CGCCACAACTTCTATTTGATAACGGCCTGTTCTGGGATTGTCCTCAACGACTGGCTAACTTGTTCTTGCAATTTACGATTAGTAAAAAAGACATGGCGGCCGAGGTTAAGCACGTGAGCGAGGTAGTTAACTTGACCGCCGACCTGAGCAAGCGGGTTTCCGGCTATTCTGGCGGGATGATGCGCCGACTATCACTGGCAATTGCTCTGCTAGGCAATCCTGAACTGCTCATCCTGGATGAACCAACCGTTGGGATTGACCCGGCATTGCGGCGCCAAATCTGGGCGGAACTGAAGAGTATTCGTGATGAGGGTCGGAGCATCTTGATCACGACCCACGTGATGGATGAAGCGGAATTAACCGACCGGGTGGCCTTGCTGCTCGATGGCGAGGTCATGGCCTTTGACCAACCGGCAGTTCTGAAGAAGCAATATGAAGTTGACACGATTGAAGACGTATTTTTAAAGGCGGAGGGTGTTGAATAATGAGAACAATTGCGATTATGAACCGGGTCCTGAAGGAACTCTTCAGAGACAAGCGGACATTAGCCTTGATGTTTTTGGCGCCAATCCTAATTATGTTATTAATGAGTGTGATCTTTAACACGAACTCCACAACGGATGTCAGTGTTGGGACCGTCTCCGTGACGCAGAAGCTGAACAAGGAAATGGACAGCATCAAGCACGTTGATGTAAAGACCTATGACACGAAGCACGCCGCCGACAAGGCCATGAAGGACGAAAAAATTGACGCCATCATTAAGAAGAATGGCAGCAATTACAGCCTGACGTATGCCAACACGGACTCCACCAAGACGGCCGCCGTTAAAATGGCCTTCAAGAATGCGTTGACCACGACGAGTACCGATCAGCTGAAGTCGGCCCTGAAGAAGAGTACAAAGGCAACCATGGCCTTACAAGCACAGCTGCAAGCCGTTCAGAAGCAACAGGCGGACGCCGGGGCCACAACGGCCACGACTGGTAACGCGGCGGCCGCCAAGCAAGCCGCAGCAACCAAGGCAACGTCGACGACGAACGCCACCAAGAGTACGAGTCAAAAGGCGCCAAAGATTATCAATCATTACGTTTATGGCGACAAGGACACCGGTTACTTTGCCAAGATGTTACCAATCCTCATGGGCTTCTTCGTCTTCTTCTTCGTTTTCCTGATTTCGGGGATGGCCCTGTTGAAGGAACGGACCACCGGGACCTTGGATCGGCTCTTAGCAACGCCCGTTAAGCGGTCCTCCATTGTTTATGGTTACATGCTGAGTTATGGGATTCTCGCCATCATCCAAACGATGTTGATCGTCCTGGTCACGGTTTGGCTACTGGGCATTGAAGTCGTCGGGAGCTTATTGAATGTGGTCATTATGAACCTGATTCTGGCCCTGGTGGCTCTAGCCTTCGGAATTCTACTATCCACGTTCGCCAACTCCGAATTTCAAATGATGCAATTCATCCCGCTGGTAATTGTGCCGCAAATCTTCTTCTCCGGGATCATTCCTTTAGATTCCATGGCGGCTTGGGTTAAGGACGTTTCCTATATCATTCCATTGAAGTACTCCGGAGGTGCCGTTAGCGACATCATCATGCGGGGGTCGTCGTTAATGGATGAAGGTGGGGACATCTTGGTTCTGCTAATCTTCCTCGGTGTGTTGACCGTCTTGAACATTGTCGGCTTACGGCGGTACCGGAAGGTTTAATCAGAAAATAACCGCAATCGGCAGTCGAATCGCGTATAATGATTTAATGAACTAAAAGGAAAGGGTGAGTGGTGTGGAGCCAAGTGTTTTCAATAGTTACCGCGACTGGGTCGAACACGAAAAGATGCCCAAGGGTAAGAAAGCGGCATTGGTGGCCGCCATCGAGCTCTTCGCCGAGACCGGTTTTGATGGCACGTCGACCGCCCAGATTGCCGACCATGCAGGCATTAGCCAGGCGACCATCTTTAAGTATTTTCATACCAAGCAAGACCTGTTGCTGGCCATCGTTAAACCGGTCATGCAGCACCTGTTCCCCGCATACCGAAACGAATTCTTCTCGGGGATGAGCAAGTGTGAAACGTTGCCCGACCTGGTCCATTTCATCGTGACAGATCGCTACGCCTTCATTAGCGAGAATGCCGAGGTGGTTAAGATTTTGGCGATGGAAATGATGACGAACAAGGAGATTCGGGAACTCCTCCATCAACTCGTTATGGCGAACGACCATAACCTCCTAGAAGATTTGATGGGGAACTTTCAGCGGACCAGGGAATTGCGCGATGACATTGATTCTGCCGCGTTGATTCGTATCATGGCAGGACAGTTGTTAACCTATACCATTCAGCGCCGCTATGCGCCGGGATGGGTTGGCGATGAAGCAACCGACCTTCAGAACATTACCCAACAAGTCATTCGGACAATCAGCAAATAGAAGTGAGAGCCTTACCAATTCCATGGTGAGGCTTTTTTGATGAAATCGATTTTCTTAAGCCGTTCCCCTAATAATTTAGTGGCAGATAGTGTAGTCTGGTAATTAGAAAGAAAAAAGAAGACGGGGGAATCGTTGTGAATAGGTATCGGTGGCAGGCCATTGTTTTCGTACTAGTGGCGTTTATGTTAGGGTGTAATGAATTTATTGTGGTCGGGGTGCTCTCGGATATCGCCAAGGAGTACCGGATCCCGGTGGCGACCGTGGGTTATTTGGTCACGATCTTTGCCACGGTGTATGCGGTCAGCACACCATTTATCACGATTCTCACCAATCGTTTTAGCCGGTATAAGACCCTAATGGTCTTGATGGTGATCTTCCTGGTCGGTAATACACTGAGCGGGTTCGGCATGAACTATCCGGTCTTACTGCTGTCCCGCATGATGACGGCGATGGTGGCCGGGGCGATTATTTCCCTCATCATGACCTTTGCCAGCACGATTGCGCCGCGTGAGAAGCGGGCCAACCTGGTGTCTTGGATCTTCGCGGGCTTCAGCATTGCCTCTGTTTTCGGTGTTCCCATTGGGACGGCCATCAGTACCAGCTATAGCTGGCATGATGCCTTTTACCTGATCTCCGTGATCAGCGCCATTACCTGCGTCTTGCTCGGATGGTTGTTACCCCGTGAGGTTGAACAGGTTCAAGGCAGCATCAAGAATCAACTGGTCTTGTTAAAGGACCGGCGGATCTATGTGGGGATTGCCCTGGTGCTGTTCACCGCGGCTACTATGTACGCCTACTACACCTATATTCGGCCATTGCTAACCAATGCCCTGGGCTTCAGCACGGCCAGCCTGAACTGGCTCTTGTTCCTGATTGGGATCATGAGCATCTTGAGTAATCGGTTCTCGGGGATGTTGGCGGAACGAAATGGGCTCCGGATCATGCCGCGTTTTTACGTGGTCGACATGGTGTTGCTCTTCATCCTACCCTGGGCCTTGCACATCAAGTGGGCCGGGTTGGCCGTCCTGCTCGTGATGAGTCTGATTGTGACCTTGCTCAATTCACCGATTCAAATTCACTTCTTAAATATTGCCGAGGAGGAGTACCCGCAATCGGCGGTACTGGCTTCCTCGTTGAACTCGATCTTCTTCAACTTTGGGATTTCCTTGGGGTCAGCGACGGCGTCCGGCATGCTAGGCTCGGTTGGCCTGAACCACATTAGCTGGGGGGCGGCGGCCTATGCGGCCATTTCGCTGGTGTTGGCGCTGGTCTTGAATCGCGTCATCCGCGATCACCGGCGGCAGGCGAAGGCGGAATAGTTTTCATTATCCCGCGATAGCGTTACGCTAGTTGTATGACTTTTAATGGAGGTTGGTTTAACATGACAAAGGTTCCAGCTGTAACGTTAAATGATGGCTTTCAGATGCCGAAGGTTGGGCTGGGCACGTTCGCTGTTCGCGGTGGCCAAGGCGTTAACCAGATCGTGGCCGCGATTAAGGACGGGTACCGTAGCCTCGATACGGCGACTAACTATGATAATGAAGGGGCCGTTGGCGAGGCCATTCGCCGCAGCGGGGTGGCCCGGGCAGATCTATTCGTGACCTCTAAACTTCCGGGTAAATATCATCGGTATGCGGATGCCACGATGGCGATTCAAGAGTCACTGTACCGGATGGGTCTCGATTACTTTGACCTGTTTCTGATTCACTGGCCGTTGCCCAAGCGGGACCACTATGTGGAAGCCTGGCAGGCCATGATTGATGCCCAGAAGCGTGGCCTGATTCGGTCGATCGGAGTTTCTAACTTTGAACCGGACCATCTGGACCGCTTGATCACGGAGACCGGGGTGACACCGGCGGTTAACCAACTGGAGGTCCATCCGTACTGGGCGCAGGAACGCATGGTTGCCGCCGACCAACAGCGCGGGATTGTGACGGAGGCCTGGAGCCCCTTAGGCCGCGGTAGCGCCGCCTTGAAGGAACCCTTAATTAAGGAGTTGGCGGCCAAATACGGTAAAAACGTGGGTCAGATCATTTTACGTTGGCATGAAGAACGTGGCGTGGTGCCGATTCCTAAGGCCCGCCATCTGGACCATCAGCGGGCCAATCTGGATCTGTTTGACTTTACGTTGACCCCCGACGAGGTTGCAGCCATTACGGATCTAAGTCGGCCGGATGGGCGCATCGATAATCAGGACCCCAATGAGTACGAAGAATTCGATTAATAACTGAGTGATTAAAGCTCGCAACAACTATTGTTGCGAGCTTTTTGTCGTCTAAAAGGCTTGGGACGGGCATTAGTGGACAGTGTTTCGCGAGGGTCGTCAACTGGCTTACAATTTTATTTTTATGTTAGAGACTAATGGTTTACCTAGAATCGATTTTCAGACGGGGGTCGAACACTCGGGCCAAGAGGAGATTATAGTATAACCAAAGTTATCAGAGGATAGATTTTTGACAGCTTGAATAGATTGCAGATAGCGCATGTCGGGAATAATTTAGCTAGTCACATAGATTCAAAGTGATTGGAGGGAATTAGAATGCACAGGAAGATCTATGCAGTCATTATAAGTATTCTCATGGCGCTGACCGTCTTCCTCGTTGGTGGCGGCACGTTTGGAACGGTGACTGCTCACGCTGCGGAGGTGCCAACCTCCGGACTCGCGGCCGGTGATGCCACCGTTATGGATATTAATGGTAACTCGGTCTCAAATAACGGCGATCTCAGTTGGTGGACCAACTACTCCGTTTCATATGATTGGGCGATCCCTAACGGCACAACCATCAAGGCTGGAGATACAGCAGTTGTTGAATTACCAAACAGTGCCCAAGCGAAGCACGACCTCAACATTCCCTTGGTGAATGATAAGGGTGTGGTTGTTGGGACCTTTACCATTAAGGCTGGGGAAACGGCAGGAACGATCACCTTTAATGATGTCTTGGCTTCACAAACAACGGGTCGTAAAGGGACGCTGTCCTTCTACGTTCGCGGGTCCAATACCAGTTCCGATGTCAACATGGAATGGGGACTGAACAAGGTGGGCTGGATCTCAGAAAAGGACGCCAATGGTCATCCAACCAAGTTAACTTGGAACGTGGCCTTTAACCCTAAGGGCCTCAACTTGGGCAATGTCACCGTGACCGACACGCTGGGGCCTAACCAAACCTTTGTCCCAGGGAGTGTCGTTGCCTCAACCGGGTCCTATGACTCGGCCGGTCACTTCTCAACAAGTGGTAGTACGACACCGACGGTCTCACAAAACGGGAACACTTTAACTTTTGGCTTCACTGATGTGACGACGGCGGTCAACATGACCTACAATACCATTCCGGATCTTAACGGAACGCAGAGTGGGACTTGGAAGAACAGCGCCAGTTTGAATGGCAAGACGGTTGATTCGCAAATTGCTTGGGGCGGTTCCGGAACTGGGAACGGCTCTAATGATCAAGAATTTGGGGATGTTATTCTAACCAAGTTGGACAAGGAAACCGGTGCTTCATTAGCGGGTGCCGTCTACGAAATCCGCGATGCGAACAACGACGTGATGATGACCGGGTTAACCACCGAGAGTAATGGTGAACTTCGGGTAAAGGACTTAGCCGCCGGTGATTACACCTTCGTTGAAACGAAGGCACCAGAAGGCTATGAACTCTCAACCGAGCCAATTCCATTCACGATCAAGGTTGGGCAAACTAGTGCGGTAACGGTTAATGCGATGGATATCGAGGAATCACCTAGCGTTACCAACCCAGGTGGGCCAGAAAACCCAGAGAACCCAGAAAATCCTGAGAACCCTGGAACGACGACGCCACCAACGAACCCAGGGACCACGAACCCTGAGAATCCAGGAACGACCACGCCACCAACGACGCCAACGCATCCTGAAAATCCAGGAACGACGACGCCAACGCACCCAGAAACTCCTGGGACCACGACGCCAACGCATCCACAAACGCCCGGGACGACGCATCCAACCCATCCATCCACGACTTACAAGCCAGGGACTGGGTCATCAACGTCTAATGGCGGTGCCGGTGGTTATGTAACTGGCAATAATGGCTACACGGGCAGCGGTAGCGGTAACAATGGTTACGGATACCCCGTAGCCAGTGGTTCCGGTAGCGGTTATGTTGGGTCGACCTTGCCACAAACCGGTGAACGTCGTTCCAACACCGTTTCCTACTGGATTGCCGCTTTAGCCTTAGTCACGGTTGCCAGTGGCCTATGGGTCGACTGGAAGCGTAAGCACCACTAGAGTTTTCAATTATTGGACGTTTAGGCAGTGAGATGGTCGCCCGATGGCGGCCATCTTTTTGTTTGGCCTAATGAAAATTTGGTTTCATGAAGAAATGGTGGGACTATGAAATTTATTGTAAGCATTTATGTTTCGCCCCCGATAGGCCCTGTGCTATACTGACGGAGAAATTAAGTCAATGGTGTAAATTATGTGCAGGGAACTTTTTATGAGCTAATCGTATGCGGGGGGACAGAGGTTGTTTCAGAGAGGAAGAGCGAGTTTGTGGGGAATGAGCGGGCGTCAGGCATGGTTGCGTTGGGGCGCGGTGATGATCATGACCATGGGAATGGTGGCAGCCCTGAATGGCGGCCAACCGGTCACGGTTGCTCGGGCCTGGTCATCAGGAAATGTCGTCAAGCAGACCAGGGGCAATTCGTTTTGGAGTCAGACCTATCAAGGAACGGAAGGCACTTGCCATTGGCATATCGATAAGTATGGTGTCTTACACATTGAGGCCGGCAAACTCGATAGTGCCAAGGGGAGCTGGTCGCCTTGGGGGGAAGTCGCGGACCGAATCACGGGGATTGCCTTCGATGGTCGTGTTGAGTTTGATCGCTATTCGGGATACGAATTCGCCAATTTTGGCACCATCGATCAGATTAGTGGCTTGGAGAATGTGGATGCGAGCAATCTCGTCGATGCTGGCGCCATGTTTTTACATGATGACATCCGGGGAACTCTCGATCTGAGCAGTTGGCAGACCAAAAGTTTGGACCGTACCGGGAGTATGTTCGAGGGGGCTCAGGTTGACCATCTACGAATAAATAAGATGCCGGTTAACAGCCTGAACGACACCCATCGCATGTTTGCCAATTCTGATATTAAAGAACTTGATCTGTCCAACTGGAAGTTACCCAAGCTAGAAAGAACGGTTGAGATGTTTGAAGGGGCCCAGGCCGATCGCATTGATGTTTCCGGATGGGAGACACCGAGTCTGAACTGGGTCTCCGACATGTTCAATGGTGCCAAGAATATTGCGTCACTCGACTTGTCCAGTTTTGATTTACGCGGCCTCGAGAGCTACCAGGGGAAGCCAGCGTTCACGGGGTTACGGGGGATGCTGAAAGATACCCAGAAGTTGAAGCGGCTTAAGCTCGGCCCCAACATGCGACTGAAGGGCCCTGATGGGGCGACGGTGAGTTTACCGGAACCGAAAAGTTCCACGGTTTATACCGGTAAATGGCAGCAGGCAGACGGTGATTCGGCCGCGATGAGCTCGCGGGAGCTGATGGACGGGTATACGGCGGTCAAGGCGGGAACCTATGTCTGGCAGACCATGCCGGCTGCGCCGGTTGAGGTTCAGTATGTCGATGAGGAGCAGCGGCCCTTAGCAGCCAGCGTGACCTTGCAGGGTGGGGTCGATCAGACCGCCAAGCTCCCGGTTCGTCAATTTCCAAACTATGAGATGGTTAGTGGACCCGAGCAGGTGACCTTTACGCCGTCCGTCCAAAAGGTGCGCTACGTCTACCGGTTAAAACGGGGACGAGTAGTTGTGCGGTACTTGGATGGATTGACGGGCAAGGACCTTCGGCCGGCTCACGAAGTCTCGGGGTTAGCTGGACAGTCGTATGCTGTGACAACGCCGACCTTTTCCGGTTATCATCTCTTGCTAACGCCAGAGAACACCACGGGTCAGTTAACGGGCGATACCCAAACGCTGGTTTTGGTCTATCATCCTAAGACGCCGGTGACGCCCGGACCCAATCCGGCGCCAACTCCGAGTCCCGAATCGCCGCCCCAACCCCAACCGGAACCACAGCCGACCGGTCGGCCGCATTTAACGGGACAAGACTTCAGCATGACGGTGGGTGATCCCACGCCAACGCTGGCGGATTTTCAGGCCCAGGCGACCGATCAAGCTGGTCGTCCGGAGGCGGTCAGCTTAAACCTCAGCCTGGTCAATCTGGGTCGCCCGGGTCGATATGGTGTGGGGCTGAGTACCGCCGATGGTCAGCACCTAAGCGTTGCGTTGACGATCAGGGCGAAGCAGCAGGTTGTGACGGGGTCAGCGGGCGATGCAGGGACTGGTGCTACCGGCTCGGCCGGGGATGACCTCAGTGCGAATGCGCAGCAGGCAACTAGCCATCGGCCACAAACCGGACAGGCCGGCGATACTGTGGCAACCGATGTCGCCGCTAAGCCACGGAAGTCGCACGCAGGTCAGGCGCTGTTGCCGGCAACCGGAGAATCAGAAAGCCAGTCTGGAATCATTATTGCTGGGCTAATCCTGGCGATTGTGGTCCTGCTGAGGAGTAAGAAACGGTCATAGAATTATTTCCGAAGATCAACCAACTGAATACAATAATTAATGAATAGTAACAGGGAATAAACTAACACCACCAGTTTATTTTGCAGTTGATTAAAGGTATAATGGCGAAAGGATTTAGAACGGGGGGAAAGCATGGTAAAGAAACGAACGTTAACACGTGAAAAAGTCATTGATCAAGCGATTCAGATTATTGCTGAACGCGGCATTGACCAACTAACCATTCGAGCCTTAGCGGACGAATTATCCGTACGGCCACAATCAATTTATAACTATATTGAAAGTTTGAATGACCTCTTGGACCAAGTTGGCGTTCGATTCGTTGGGGATCTTGCGGATCGTCTCATGCATAACCTAATGGGGGTTTCCGGCAAGGAGGCCCTGATGATCTTCGCCCAGGAATTCCGCCAGGGCTGTTTGGCGCAACGCCACCTCGCACCACTACTGATGAATCCCAACGACTTACGACCGTTGGTTCAGACGCATAAGGCCTTGGTACAGCTCTACCAACAGATGTTTAACAGTCTCCATCTTAGTGAGGCGGACGGGACGACACTGGTCGAGGCCAGTCTGTATCGTTCAGCGATGTTTGGGTTTATCGTACAAGAAATTGGTGGCTTCATGCGGTTGTCACCGGAGAAGGTCAATGAACGTTTTGACCAGACCATGCGGTTGGCCATTTCCCAATTTAGTTCCTTACCTTAATGAATGACACGTCTGAGACGATTGCGGCTTAGGCGTTTTTATTTTGGCTTTTTTTGAAAAAAGTCTTGCCTTACAGTACACTCGAAGGTGTTTACTAGTCTTGTTAGCAAGTGAAGGGGGTCAATGTGATGGCTGAAAAACAATATCGAATCGGCGAGTTTGCGAAGCTGGTGGGATTATCCACTTACACCCTTCGTTACTATGAGGATCAGGGACTAATCTTGTCTCAGCGAGACGATAATGGCGTGCGGTTCTATACGGAACACGATATTCGCTGGGTCGGCTTTATCCTGCACCTTAAGGGGACGGGAATGCGACTGAATGAGTTAAAGCGTTACGTGAAGCTACGAGCCGAGGGTGATTCAACTATTGGCGAACGCCGGGAGATGCTTCAACAGATTAAGAATGAGGCCGAGGCGGAAATCAGCGAGCGCCAGATGCATCTAAAGGTCTTGGAGCACAAGATCAAGTGGTATGACGAGAAACAAGCGCATACGATCGATGATTCCGAGACCTTTCACGACTACCTTCAAAGATTTCATGACTAGAAAGGACGATTAAATATGGCTAAAAATGAAGAGATTAAAAACGGGGTTATTTTTCCAGCCGGCGACAAGAACGTGGCATACCAAGATGTCTTTGTTGGTCAGAGTTATTTACAAGGATTGGTTAACGACCCGGATGTCAGCGTAGGTGTAGGCAATGTCACCTTTGAACCGGGTTGCCGCAACAACTGGCATATCCATCATGATGGGTTCCAAATCCTTTTGGTAACCGGTGGCGAGGGTTGGTATCAAGAAGCCGGGCATGCCGCTCGTCGATTAAAGCCTGGCGACGTGGTTGTCACTAAGGATGGCGTTAAGCATTGGCACGGTGCCACCAAGGATAGTTGGTTCAGTCACATCGCCATTACGGCCGGGACGCCAGAGTGGCTCGAACCCGTTAGCGATGAAGACTACGCCGCATTAGATGGAGAGGACGATTAATATGGCTAAAAAACAAACGGCAGGACGCGATAACTTGGGGGACTTTGCCCCTAAGTTTGCTGAATTGAATGATGATGTTTTGTTTGGCGAAGTTTGGTCACGGGAAGCGGAATTATCTGCCCACCAACGCAGCCTGATTACGATTTCGGCCTTAATCTCCGCCGGGAACTTCGAACAATTACCGGCCCATCTGAAGATCGGCAAGGGGAATGGGATTACCAAGGATGAAATTTCTGAAGTGATCACCCATCTTGCATTCTACGTGGGTTGGCCAAAGGCCTGGTCGGCCTTCGGCATCGCTAAGGAAGTCTTCGGCGACTAAATTGTGGCCAAATAAAAATCGGTTGGGAAATTAATCCCAACCGATTTTTTTGATCGTTTTAGTAAGTTGAAACGTAAGCTTTGTTGGCAGTGATATACTTACCGTTCATTAATTGGAAACGGTAGGCATTCTTGCCGTTCTTGACAACTGCCTTAACCTTGAAGTTTTGGCCAGCCTTGAACTGCTTAACCCGGTTCTTCTTGGTGAAGCTCGTTGACTTGTATTCGTAGACGGCCTTGTCACCCTTAACCCCGGTGACCCCGCTAAGACTATTGTAGTAGCTTACCTTAGGCTTGCTACTGGTGCTCGTCTTGCTGGCAAACCAGCTGTTAACCGTCTTGCTGTCCAAGACCTTGTTCAAGTCGACGTTACCGCTGATACCGGAAACGCGACCAGAACTGGTGTATTGCCAGAGGTCAACGGAGGTCCCAGAAACCTTAGGCTTTACAGAACTGTACTTGGCGATCCAAGTCCCATCAAACTTCGAGAAGTTTAAGTTGTGAGCGTTGGCGTAGTATTCCCCAGCGTACATAACCAAAGGCTTGTCGGTCAGGCCGCGCATTGTCTTCAACCAAGCATTAACGTAAGTTTGTTCCTTACCCTTGGCAGATGGCATCCGCTTTTCTTCGTCCAAGACGTAGAACTTCGTGTGGGCGTTGCTCCGTTTGTAGAAGTCTTTGGCTTCGTTTTGGGCATCCTTGACACTGGTGAATTCAGCGAACATGTATTGACCAAATGGCACGCCATTCTTGTAGGCGCCATTGGCGTTGACGTTGCGCTTACTGTCGACCATGTAACCGGCGTCGCCCTTGCTACCATGTTGAACACGGATGATGGCATACTTTAAGTCTTTCGATGCCTTTTTCCAGTTGATGTTCCCTTGGTACTGTGAAATATCCGCAACCTTTTTACCCGCAGCACTAGCGGTCGTGGTGTTTAAACCAACGCCGACAGCAACAACGGCAGCTAATGCGGCCAAACCAGCACCTAATTTATGTAACTTACTCTGCATGAATGATGTCCTCCTCAGTATTTACGGTCTATTGTACACGGTATGTCCGGCCAACAGGTTACCACAAATTTACAATTAATTACATTTAAGTTGCAAATAAAAAAGTTACCAACCTGACGAACAGGTCGGTAACTTTGACGGAGTTACTTTTAACGAGTTGCGGCATAGACCTTGAGCGCTAATTTAGCTCGGTTCTTGTCGGTCGTCGTAATTGGATTGTACTTGGATAGGCCAGCCTTGACCTTGGCGTAGCTGTACACATTGGAACTGCCACTCTCAAAGTACATGAGGTCGGCCTTGTTAGGCGAGTGATTCATGCCTAGGACGTGGCCAAATTCATGGGCGATGGTGCTAGCGTATTCGTACATCCGGCCTTCGGCAGCCAACTTACTCCCGACAGCGGCAACGTCCTTCTTTAAGGTACTGTATGAGGAGAGACTCTCTTCAATCCGGGCGGCCTCTTGGGTGAAGAGGGTGTTGTAGTTACTGTTAGCACTCGTGATCCCCTTGGCGGCTAAGTTAGCCTTAGCCTTTGATTCGACCGCGCTAGAGTACTTCTTGTAGAAGGCATTGTTAAGTTGGGCAGTCATGGCGTCACCGATATTGTCCGTTTCGGCTTGGTAATAGGACCAGCGAACTTGGACCTTCTTTTGACTAGGTGTCCACCAAGCGTCGCTTTGATCGCTCTTGGTTGGGTTGGCATAGGAGACAGAGAAGGTTAGGCTATGGTTCTTCTTGGAACCCTTAACGAATTCCTTCTTACCCAGCTTATTGTTCCAGTAAGCCATGGCAACGTTAACACTTTGCTGGAGCTTCTTATCCTTGGTATTCACGTAGACGTAGGCCTTGCCGTTCTTCTTCAGCCCGGTCTGGGCACTATAAGCTAATTTATACTTTTTGCCTAAGGTTTTAGCATGTTTGCGATAGTAACTCTTACTCTTCTTCAGCATGGCCGATGATGGCTTGACGCTGGCGGCCTGAGCCGTTACGGTACTAACCGCAACGACCGGCGTGACTAAGACGGCGGTTGCCGCTAGAATTGTCAGTGAACGTGCTTTTAAATGATGTGATCCGAGCATGGTGCTAACCTCCCTAATTCCCCAAAACATTTAACATTTACAATAGCATAGACTTTTACCCATTCATGGTCAAGGATTAAAAACCGCGGTTGTAGGCGCTTTCAATATGATAATTATAAGAACACCTGTTTGGGGTGGCTTTTGTAATCTGGTATAGTAGTCTTAAACCAACAAATGGAGGAATTTTAAATGACAAATCGTTGCGATTGGGCTAACTCGTCACCTGAGATGCAGGCGTATCATGACAATGAATGGGGACACCCGGAGCATGCGGTCCCTGTCTTGTTTGAACTGCTTTGTCTGGAAACGTATCAAGCGGGTTTAAGTTGGCAGACCGTGATTAATAAGCGGCCTGCCTTTAGGCGGGACTTCTATAAATATGACGTTGCCCGGGTCGCCGCGATGACCGACGATGATTTGGAACGACTCTTGACTGATAAGGCGATTATCCGCAATCGCCTTAAGTTAACCGCGACCATCAATAATGCCCGGGTACTGGCCAACTGGTCGGAGTCGGTCCCATTTGACGAGTGGTTGTGGAATTTTGTAGATGGCCGGCCAGTCAGACATGCGGTGACGACCATGGCGGAAATGCCCGCGACGACCGAGCTCGCTAAGGCCATTGCGAAGGCGATGAAGAAGCTCGGGTTTAAATTTGTTGGCCCAACGACCGTCTATTCCTTCTTACAGGCAGCCGGATTGGTTAATGACCATCTGTTGAGTTGCGACTGGGCGCCGGAGAATCAAGCCAAAGGAGTGTCAAAATGAAATTTCTACATACGGCCGATTGGCATATCGGTAAGCGCCTCAACGGCTATGACCTCTTAGAGGAACAGCAGGATGCCTATCGCCAAATTAAGGCGATTGCTCGCGAAGAGGCGGTTGATGCCGTGGTCATTGCCGGGGACCTCTTTGACCGGGCTCTGCCCAGTGAGGCGGCCGTGGCAACATTGGACAACATGCTGGTCGATTTGAATCGGCAGGAACATTTTCCATTGCTTGCGATTAGTGGTAACCACGACTCTGCGGTGCGACTGGGCTATGGGCAGGAATGGTTTGCCAGTACCGACTTTTACCTGCGGACGGATTTGGCAAACTGTTTAACCCCCATTACCCTGGATGACACGGAATTCTTCTTGCTACCCTACTTTGAACCGTTTGCCGTACGCAAATTTTTCCAAGACGAGGACATTCGCACGGTTGCTCAGGGGATGGAACGACTAGTGGCGGCCATGCAGGCCCATTTTACGCCGGGAAAACGCCATGTGCTGGTGGCTCATTTCTTTGCGGCGGGGAGCTCCCATGCCGATTCCGAAACGCTGGTTCAAGTCGGCGGTTTGAATGCGGTCCCCGTCGACCTTCTATCGCCATTTGATTACGTGGCCTTGGGGCACTTGCATCGAAAAGAGGCCTTACAAAACGAGGCCAAGATTAAGTACAGCGGGTCACCCTTGAAATTTTCTACAAGTGAGGCGGAGGATACCAAGGGCGTGTGGATCGTAGACACAGCGACCGATCCCGTTACCGTGACCTTTCGCCCGTTAAAACCGCTCCATGACTTAGTGGTCTTGACCGATAGTTTTGCCCACCTGATGGATAGGGAACGGGATTATCCGGTGACTCCGGAGGACTTTGTCGCGGTCGATCTGACTGATACGGTACCCATTACGAACGTGATGCAAGAACTGAAGACACGGTTTCCAAGGATTATTGAATTAAATCGGGTGAACCAGTTAACCGTGACTCCGGAGGACCTGGAGACCCAACAGTTGCAACAGGACCCGCAAACATTGCTGGCAAATTTTTTTGAACAGATGACGCAGCATCCACTGACCGATCAACAACGAGAATGGGCGGAGGCAGCCTTGCAACGCGCCATGAAGGAGGATACGGAATGAGCCCCTTAACCTTACATTTAGAATATTTTGGACCGTATCGCGACACAACCATCGACTTTACCAAGTTTGCGGCCACGCCGTTGTTTTTAATTAGCGGCAAGACGGGTAGCGGTAAGACCACGATCTTTGATGGCATGAGCTATGCCTTATTCGACCAAACGTCGGGCACCGATCGTGAGCCCAAGTCCATGCGGTCCGATTTTGCCACGATGGCGGATGTCACGCGGGTAACCTTCAATTTTACTCATCGCAATCGTCGCTATGAGATTATTCGTGAGCCCAACCAAACGTTGGCTAAGAAACGTGGATCCGGAACCACCGACGTGGCGTCTAAGGTGACGTTGACCGTTTTTCAGAATGGAAACGAAGTTGAACAATTAACTAAAACAGGTCAGGTTAAAGATTACCTGCAAACCTTACTGCAGATGGATGGTAAGCAGTTTGCGCAGATTGTCTTGTTACCGCAGGGACAATTTCGGCGATTCTTGGTGGCGCCCAGTGATGAGAAGGCGACCGTGTTGGAACAACTTTTTAACACGGAAATTTTTGCCAAATGGACGACAGAACTCCGGGAACAGGCCAAACAGGATGCCCTTAACAATCAGGCAGCTGCCGAATCATTAAGCCGGTTACAAGAACAGTTGCAGTGGACCGAGACCAATGAACCCACGGCCCAAGCGGCATTGGAACAGCGGCAAACGACGACGCTATTGGATCTGATGGCCACGCAGCAGGGTGAAAGTCATCAGGCCATTCAGACGTTAACCGATCAAGTGACGGGGGCCCAAGAACGGGTTGAACAGCTGACTCGTCGAGATACGCAAGAGGCCCAATTGGTGAAGGACCAGGCGGCCTTGCAACAGGTTAAGGCTACTCAGCAGGCACTAGCTAGTCGCGAGCCCGAGATGCAACAAGTCCAATCTGATATTAACGAGTTGGAATGGGGACAACAAGTTCAGCCTAAGTGGCTAGAGGAACAGGAAGCGACTAGCGCACGTACTCGTCGGCAGCAGGCCCTAGCAACGGCCCAGCAGGAATTGGTCGTTGCTGAGGCCGGCAAGACCCAGGCGATTGGGGACCAAAAGGCCTTGGAGCCAGTCGAACAACGGGTGCAGGCCGCGCAAAGTGAATGGGATCGGATGCAACGTTTACAGCCGATTTACCATGAATTGGCACAAAGAACCACTGACTTAACGAGTCAACGTCAAGCCTTGCTGACTGATCAGAATAAAGTCAATCGGCTCAAGCAAGCGATTGCCGACAGTGAACACCAGCAGGAACAGTTCCAATCGATACTGGAACAACAGGCAGTGGTGAACGAACAGGCCCAGAAATTGAGTGAACGGGGAGCCGTACTGAAGGATTGTGAACGGCAATTGACGGTTTTGCAGACTGGTGACCAGGCCTTGCGAACGTTGATGGCGCAAGGAGATTCCTTGCAGGAACAGTTGGTTCAGGCTCAGACGGCCGCCGAACAACTCGCCCAGCAGGCCGAAAAGGTCAATCAGGCCTTTATTCGAGATCAAATCCAACAGTTAACCCGGCAATTAAAGCCAGGCACACCCTGTCCTGTCTGTGGGTCAACCGAGCACCCTCATCCGGCCGTCATTACGGCCGAACCAGAGGTCACCCAACAGGCGGTTGACGAGGCCAAGACCGCAGCCGCAGCAGGTGACAAGCAGGTGACCGCCTTAACGCTTGATGGCGAACAGAATCACTCACAGTTGCTGGAACAACGGAAGACCCAAGCGTCAGGACTTTGTCAGCTTGCTAAGGTCCTGGGCATTGATGAACCAGCAGATCTATCGGGTGTGGACGAGGCCTTGAAACGCCAAGCGGAGGCTCAGAGGGCAGCCTTGACGGCTAATCATGACAAACAGAATGATCTAGATCAGGCCCAAGAGGCGTCGAAACAACTAGTGACAAAGCTGGCGGAACAACGACAGGGGTTGGATGTGGCCCAGCAGGCCTTACAGGAAATCCAGCGACAAGTGGATCGACTGGAAACGACCATTCAAGGCCAACGGGACCAATTACCAACGGATGCGCCAACGCTGACGGCCTTCACCGAGCGTGGGCAGCAATTGCAAACGCAATTGAAGGCGGACCGGGATCAGTTGGACCAGGCTGCCGCAGCGATCGTCACCGCCGAGCAAAGGCTGGCGGGAGCTAAGACGCGAGTTCAGACGGCAACGACCGAGGTCGCCCAAAGCGACCGGCGATGGCAGGAAGCCCAAACGACCTTGATGGCTGAACTGAACCAACACTTTGACGTGGTGAACGAGACCACCAAAGATCACGTGGCAGACCTGCTGAGGAGACTCTCAGGCTTAGCGGCTAAGCGGCAAACAATTCAGGACTTTCAGAGTCAACAAGAACGGTTGGCAACCCAACTCGATGATTTGCAACGGCGAACGGCCGGGCAGGCAACGCCAGACCGAGAACAGACGCAGGCCCAGCTTAAGCAGGCCCAACAACAGGTCACCACGCTTCAAGACCAGCGTCATGGCCAACAGACCCGTTGGCAACAGAATGATCGGCTGGTCCATCAGATTGCCGATCAGGTGGCGCGGCGAGCCGAGGCCCTGCAGCGAACCCAGTCGCTGACGGAACTAAGTGGTGTCGTCACCGGGGATGGCACGAGTGGCCATTTGGGACTCGAGAGATACGTCCTACAGACGTATCTCCGCCAAATCTTGACGGTCGGCAACAAGCGGTTGCGGCAACTCACTAATGGCCGCTATCAGTTTGTGATTGATGATTCCCAGGCCTCCTCTAAGAAACGATCGGGACTGGAAATTAATGTCTACGATGACCACGTGGGAGAACAACGGAGCGTGCACACTCTTTCCGGTGGTGAAAGTTTTATGGCTTCCTTGGCCCTGGCGCTAGCGTTAGGCGAGGTGATTCAAAGCACCACGGGTAGTGTGGAAGTTGACGCCTTGTTCATTGATGAAGGATTCGGATCACTGGATGAAGAGGCCCTCATGACGGCCTTGGAGTCGTTGGAAACCATTGAAGGTCAACATCGAATGATCGGCATTATCAGTCACGTCAGCGAACTACGGGATCAGGTGGCCAATCAACTTCAGGTCATTTCAAATGGTAATGGTGAGAGCACCATTGCCTATCAATCGGATAACTAAAAAAAGAGTCGTCATCGGGGTCGGTGGCGGCTCTTGGTTTTTAGGAAGCATCCCTTAACTACCGGGGGCGTTGTCGGTGTGGAGGGGGTAGCCTAGGTGGGTGATGGCAGGTTAGCAGTCACTGACCAACCTGTCTGGTTTAATGAGCGGTAACATCGGCTATGCCTAAACTATGTGATGACCGACAACGCAGCCAACCGAGCAGTACCCACGGGGGTAGTTAGGGTTAGAGTGGGATGCTTTCCACGCTAAGAATACCTGACACCAGCCGCGATAGACATCGGATAACCGTGAGATTATGAAAATAATGAGGGTTCTTCCGGTGAATTTAGAATGCTCAGTTAATTATGGTCGCTAAAGATCAGGTGCCGCGACCATCACTGGCTTAAACGGTTTAGGGACGACCAAAACGCTGATTTGCCGGGATTTTAAAAATAAGTCATATAATCAACGATTATCCGTGCACAAATTCACTTCAAGGTTTAGAATAGTGGATAACTATATTGGAAACGGGATGATTTTTAATGTGTACTAGTTTGACCTACGAAAATGGCCGTGGCGACCACTTCTTAGCACGGACCATGGATTTTGCCTTTGAGTTGGGTGGTCAACCAGTCTTTATGCCTCGTCACCAGACGATTCATGGGGATGCCGGGGACTTTACCACTAAGTATGGATTTGTTGGTGGTGGCCGTAATTTAAGTCACTATGTCTTTGTTGATGGGGTCAATGAGTTCGGTTTAGGGGCCGCTGCTCTGTATTTCCCTCAATACGCGCAATATCAGACTGAAGCCGCCGACGATAAGCTGGGCTTAGCGCCTCATGACTTCACGGCCTGGGCAATGGGCAATGCCAAGAGCGTTGCGGACTTACGTGAATTGGTTAAGACGGTTCAATTGCTGGATATTCCAGTTGCCTTGCTGGGGATCACCACGCCACTTCATTACATCTTCAGTGATCCAACTGGGGACACGGCAGTTCTCGAGGCGACTGATGATGACTTACATCTGATCGATAACCCAGTGGGGGTCATGACGAACGCCCCTCAATTGAGCTGGCACTTACAAAATTTGAGTACCTATGGCACCATGCAAGCGGCAGAACGGCCACTGCATGATTATATGGGGATGGAATTGAAGACCCAAGGCCCTGGGACCGGCGCTCTTGGTTTACCTGGTGATTACACGTCGCCATCCCGGTTTGTTCGGACCGTCTTCAACCGGCATTACAGTGAAACGGCTGCTGATACGCCAACCGCCCTGAATACCTTACAACATCTGCTTGATAGCGTGACGATTCCTAAGGGCGTCAAGCTGAAGACCGATGGGAACAGTGACTACACCCAATATCGGGGTTACATGAGCTTGGATGAACGGGCCTACTATATGGAACCTTACGATAACCTGGAGTTGCAAGGGGTTAAGATTACTGACAAGATGTTGACCGATTGGGATACGCCAATGGAATACCCCTTGGATCACACCCCACACGTTAGCCACTTGAATTAGCCGATGCTGACCTTTAAACGAGTTGCCTTTGCGGATTTGACGACGGCGGAGCTCTTTGCCATTTATAAGTTGCGCACGGAAGTTTTTGTGGTCGAGCAGGAATGTGCCTATCAGGAAGTTGACGACCTGGACTTAACGGCCCAACATCTGTTTAGTCTGGGAACGAACGGCCAAGTGGTGGCCTATGCCCGCATCATGGATGAGGGCGACCAGGTTCGGATTGGTCGGGTCGCGGTGGCCAAGAGCCAACGGGGTCAGGGCGCGGGACGTGATCTGGTTGCCCAGGCCATTCAGGCTGCTACGGCGGTCGCACCACAGGCCCAACGGATTGTTATTCAGGCGCAAGCCTACTTGCAGAAATTCTATGCATCGTTTGGCTTCGAACCGGTGAGTGCCGTCTACCTCGATACGGGTATTCCCCATATCGACATGGTTCTGAATCGTTAAAAATAAATAAAATAACGCGTTATCCCAGGTTTAGCAAGGGATAACGCGTTATTTTTTAGTCTTAAAGTGTAAGTTGATGCAAAAATAACTCGGTTAATTTCGTTAGTAGAGGTATCGGGCTAATGCTTGTTGGCCGCTGAAATAAAGTTCTCAATGAGATCAAGCGGCGTGCCAAGTGAGACGGTGGCACGTAGTGGCATGTTTAGAAACATCCGGTTCTGTAAGGCCATGAGCTGGCCGTCGCCATCGGTGGCGGTCAACATGGATGGGGTTTCCTCGGTGGCCTGCAGTGGCGCAATCACATTTTCCAAGAATAATTCTCGTAGGTGGTCATCACTGACGACGCGACTGAGGTAGGTGTCTTCGGTCACGGGGGCAGGAGAATTCTTGAAGTCCATGGATAACTTGGTTTGCAGACGCATGTCTCGTGAGGAATCACCAATCATGATTTCGTAGTCACCAGAGTCGGCTTGCCACCGCTTCTTCGGCTCGCACCACCAACTGAAGTCGCGACGATTGAGCTTGAGGGTGACCTGTTTGGTCTCGCCAGAATCAAGGGCCACCTTGGTGAAGGCCCGTAATTCCTTAGTTGGCATTGGCGCGTGGGTCGCATGGTTGGCGACGTAAAGTTGTGGGACGGCCTGACCGGCACGGTCGCCGGTATTGGTGACATTAAAGACGATAGTAGCACCATGTTCGTTCTTAGTAATAATCATCTTGGTATATTCGAAGGTGGTGTAGCTAAGACCGTGCCCGAATGGGAATAACACGTGCATCTCGTGGGTATCATAATACCGATAACCCATGAAGAGCCCCTCCGTATAGTATTCGTGATGGGGATCTTGACCAAAGGTTGGTGCCATTGGGGTATCCGTCAACCGTAATGGGAAGGTTTCGGTCAAATGACCAGATGGATTGACCTTACCAGTGATGACATCCCAGGTCGCCTCGCCAACGGCTTCACCCGCTAAGTACGTTTCAACAATCGCATTGACGGCGTGAACCCAAGGCATTTCAACGGCGGAACCGTTTTGTAAGACGACCGTTGTGTGGACGTTGGCCTTGGCCAAACTGCCAATGAGGTCGGTTTGATTCTCCGGTAACATGAGGGAATTCTTGTCAAAGCCTTCGGATTCGCTGGCAGCCGGGTAACCGGCAAAGACGATGACGTGGTCGGCGCCACGAGCGGCTGCGAGGGCAGCATCGGCCAACTTTTCATCGGTTTCGTCTTCGTCCAGACGATAACCAGGATAATATTTAGCCTCTAAGCCACTAGCAGCCAGGGCTTCCAACGGGGTCTTAAGCTCACTAGGATTGACGTGAGAGCTACCGGCGCCTTGGTAACGGGGATGTTCGGCTAGTTCACCGATAATCACGATCTTGCCGGACTTGCCGGGTTCCAAGGGTAACTCGTCATGATGATTCTTCAGTAAGACGATCCCATCATCGGCCAGCTTGCGGGCAAAGTCGTGGTGGCTGGTGTGGTCATAGGTGCTGGCCTCGGCCGCTGGTGCCCAGTCCTGAATGACGTGGAGCAGGTGGCGGATGGACTTGTTAAGGGTCCCTTCGTCCAATTCGCCGGTTTCAACGGCACGAATGATTTCGTCGATAGAGGCCTGACCTTTGCCGGGCATTTCAAGATCCAAGCCAGCGCGCAAGGCGAGGGGATGATCGGCAACGGCACCCCAGTCGGACATAACGGCACCGTGGTAGCCCCATTCATCGCGCAGGATTTCCCGTAATAACCGTTTGTTTTGAGAATTTAGCACGCCATTGATCTTATTGTAAGAGGTCATCATGGTGGCAGGGAACGCCGCCTTGACAATGATTTCAAAGGTGCGCAGGTACAGTTCACGCAGAGTCCGTTGGGTCATGTCACTTGAAGCCGTGAAACGTTGGTTCTCACGGTTATTGGCGGCAAAGTGTTTAACGGCTACGCCGACGTGTTGGGATTGAACGCCTTGAACATAGGCACTGGCCAGTTTGCCAGCCACAAGGGGATCTTCAGCGAGATACTCAAAGTTGCGGCCACCAAGTGGTGAGCGCTTTAGGTTGACCCCGGGCCCTAACAGCAGACTAACTTGTTCTGCCCGAGCCTCGGTTCCTAAGTGTTCACCAAGTTGGCGCATCAAATCTTCATTCCAAGTGCTGGCACTGAGGGCGGATGATGGGTAGGCAATCGCCTTCACGGAGTCATTAAAATCTGTGGGGGAGACCTGCTTACGTAACCCAGAAGGGCCATCGGTCATCATTAAAGCTGGAAGCCCTAGGCGTTCTATGGCGGCGGTAAACCAACCATTGTGTCCCGTGACCAGAGCGGCCTTTTCCGGCAACGTCAGTGCTGCAAGCGTGCGTTCGATGTCCATACGTTCAAATCCTTTCTTTTCTCTTAGAATATCTTTAGTATACCGTTTTCAGTAGACGGTTGTTACCCAAGAAGTAATATCTTTTGACAATCAATTCAAAGTGCGGTAACTTTAATCTTGTGCAATCCAACCAGTTATTAAAAGTAAGGAGGGGAAATCACGATGATGATGAACGCAGGCCAAGTTGAACGACTGAATGCCGCATGTTGCGTATGTAACGTGTCTCTTTGCGTTACGCTAAATCGTGATTTTCCGGCTAACCAGTAGCATTACATAGCGACGACTGTTCCGGTCGTCAGTGTAACGGGTTACCTTTCACGATGCGTGTGAGGGGTAACCCGTTTTTTATGGTTTCGAGTGTGTCAGGGATTGCACGCCAACAAATTCATGAGGAAAAGGGAGCAATTATTTTATGAAAAAATGGACAGGGATTGGCTTAGTAGCTGCATTAATCACGGTGAGTTTGAGCCTCGCCGCATGTGGCAACTCGGCCTCATCATCGAAGCCATCGCAGGTCTTGCGCCTACCAGCTACGGCTCAACTCGATACGATTGACCTAGCCAAGGCCACCGGTTATGGCCAGACTGGGAATGTTTTCGAGGGCTTCTATCGTTTGGGTAAGAACGGGAAGGTTGCCCCAGGACTGGCCGATTCCATTAAGGAATCCAAGGACCAGAAGACATGGACGTTCCACATTCGTGACAACGCGAAGTGGAGTAACGGTGACAAGATTACCGCCCAGGACTTTGTTTACTCATGGCGGCGGACGTTGACGCCATCCACCAAGTCTTCTTACCGGAACATGTTCTCCGGGATTAAGAATGGTGATGCGATTATCGCCGGCAAGGCCAAGCCAGAAACCATTGGGATTCATGCCAAGAATGCACAAACCGTTGTGGTTAAGCTGGATAAGCCGATTGCTTACTTCAAGATTTTGATGGCCTACCCACTGTTTGCCCCACAGAATGAAAAAGTGGTTAACAAGTATGGTAAGAAGTACGCGACCAAGTCCGAATACATGGTCTACAGTGGGCCCTTCAAGATTTCGAATTGGAGTGGGACTGGTAACACGTGGTCATTCGTTAAGAACAACCATTACTGGGACAAAAAGGTAGTTAAGCTGAACAAGGTTAACTTCCAAGTGGTCACGAACCCCCAGACCGGTTTGAGCCTGTACCAAAACGACAAGTTAGACTTTGCTAACCTGACCAATGAACAGGTTAAGAACTATAAGAACGACAAGGCCTTTAAGGAATATCCATACTCCATCGTGATTCATTTGAAGTATAACTTCCAAGACGCCGACAAGGCTAAGCGCCGGATCATGAGCAATCAGAACATTCGTCAGGCCATTGCGTTGTCGATTAATCGCAGTCAACTGACGAAGAAGGTCCTTGGCGATGGTTCAGTGACGCCGACCGGATTCGTTGCCAGTGGCTTGGCTAAAGACCCTAAGACGGGCGAAGACTTCGCTAAGCAACAGGAAGTGAAGGATTCAACGACT
The DNA here is from genome assembly GCF_003946545.1 of Levilactobacillus tangyuanensis. GTDB lineage: Bacteria > Bacillota > Bacilli > Lactobacillales > Lactobacillaceae > Levilactobacillus > Levilactobacillus tangyuanensis. Next base: position 314,256 of record NZ_RHOA01000002.1, on the reverse strand, counting down.
TATAATCCAAGCTTGGCCAAGAAGAAGTGGGCCGCCGGGTTGAAGGAATTAGGGATCAAGAAGGTTGATCTGAGCATCATGGCCGGTAACGATGATGTTGCGGCAAGTACCGTCACGCAATACCTGAAGGGTGCCCTGGAGGATAATCTTAAGGGCTTCAACCTGAAGATTCAAAACGTACCGGCTTCCGTTGCGCAATCCCGTTCCACGAGTGGCGACTTCGACCTTTACCTGTCACACTGGGGGGCCGACTTCAACGACCCAATCTCATTCCTGCAAATCCCTGTCAGCTCAAACTCTTTGAACTACGGCAAGTGGTCCAACAAGGAATATGACCAACTGATTGATAAGGCACAAAACCAAGATGCCGGTCAACCAGAGGTTCGTTGGCAAGATATGATTAAGGCGGCCAAGATGTTGAACAAGACGCAGAGCTTCACACCGTTATACCAGGCCAACTATGCTTACCTCCAACGGAACACCGTGAAGGGCCTTATTCACAACACGGCTGGGACGCAATGGAGCTACAAGTACGCTTACATCAAGTAAAATAATTGTGTTTGACTGATTCATTTGCCGAGCACACCTTAAGTCAAATAGGGCTCGTCATGACGATTGTTGTGACGGGCCCTTTTGCTTGTTCAAGGTCGCGTTGTACAATGAGGGTAGCTTAGCGAGAGAAGGGATTCTATGTCAATTGGCCCAAATGATGGCCAAGAGTGGGCGACCAATGGCACGGCCGAATATTCGGCCTATTTTGGCACGCCAACCCATGATGATCACGTGTTGTTCGAGCTACTAACCGTGGGTGTTTTTCAGGTTGGGCTTAGTTGGCAGGCGGCGGCCAGCAAGCTTCCCGTGTATCGTCGCCTATTTGCCGGGATGGACCCACAGGTCGTGGCTGGTTTTGAAGACGAACTGGATGGCGAACGGATTGCCAAGGATGCCGCGATGATTAGCAACGGACGGAAGATTCGGGCAACGATTCACAATGCGCGGGGAATTGTGCAGTTACAACGAGAATTCGGTAGCTTTAGCGCGTACCTGTGGAACTTTGTCGATGGGGTACCCTTGCTTTTACCGGCGGTCACTCGGGATGAATTGGTGAACCAATCGACCATTGGCACGGCCATGGCAAAGGATCTCAAACGCCGTGGCTTTAGCTTCGTGGGCCCGGTGGTCACGCACATGTTTTTGTTGGCGTCGGGAATCATTCGCGAACAAATTATTGATGAGTAAGTGAAATTTGGGTTAGAAAAAGATTTTCTAATTAATTCATTTTATGTGAACATATATAGTAGATTGCCGCAGTTACGGTGCTAATTGGAAACTTTTTTGTGATTTGTGCTTGACACTTAATTAGAACTGCATTAGACTACTTGTAACTTAAGCGATTGAAAACAATGTGATCAGGAGAGTAACCACGTCAATGGTTCAAAGAGAGCTCGTGTTTGGCTGAAAGCGAGTAACCCACGGCGAGGTGAAGATGGCCTGAAAATTAATTGGTATCACTGAGTCATTTGATGAGGTGGTAATGCTTGGCACTCATTATCGTGCACGCACTCCTAGGCGCAAGCTGGAGAGTGTTAATGAGGAGCCGGCATTAGTCTATGCCTGACTCGAATTAGAATGGTACCACGACAAAGTTCGTTTCTATTAATTTAGGAGCGGACTTTTTGTTTTGGTCACGGTTTTCAGTCGCGAGGGGTAACAACCCTGAGTTGTTATAAAATTTGAGAATTAAAGGGGATTTTGAGTATGAAGAAATCATTCAAACATTTTAGCTGGTTATTGTTATTGTTAATTCCATTATTGATTGTTGCTGGTTGTGGCAAGTCTAGTAGCAGCAACAAGACGGTTAAGGTTGGGATCATGGGTTCCGACGAAAAGATTTGGAAGCCAATTAAGACCAAATTAGCCAAGGAAGGCGTCAAGATTAAGTTAGTGACCTTCACCGATTACAACCAACCCAACGCGGCCCTCAGCAACCATGAAATTGATATCAACTCGTTCCAACACACGTACTTCATGAACGCTTGGAACAAGGCCCACAAGACCAACATCGTTTCCATCGGCCGGACCGTCCGCGCACCACTACGGTTATACTCCAAGAAGGTTAAGAGCGTTTCCGATATCAAGAAGGGTGCCCAAATCACGATTCCTAACGACTCCACCAACGAAGGTCGGGCCTTATATCTTCTGCAATCAGCTGGCTTAATCAAGGTTGATAGCAAGGTTGAATTACCAACGCCTAAGAACATCACCGAAAACAAGTTGAACTTGAAGATTACGCCGGTTGATGCCGCACAAACGCCACGTTCCTTGACGGACGCTGCCGGTGCCGTTATCAACAACGAATTCGCTGCCGAAGCTAAGCTGCCAAACAACGAAACCATCTACAAGGAAAAGCTTAACAAGGCTTCAATTCCTTACATCAACATCATCGCTGCTAACAAGTCTGACAAGAACAACGCGACCTACAAGAAGATCGTGAAGGCTTACCAAACTGAAGCAACCAAGAAGTTGTTGAAGAAGTACTACCACGGTTTAACCATCCCAGCTTGGTAAAGCGAACCGCTCAAATAGCAGAGTTAATTGATTAGTTAAAGAGCCAATTGATATTGAAACGATTATCGACCGACTTCAATCAATCCAATGGTCAATGGCCAATGAATTGATTGAAGTTTGGTATTACTATAGTAGGTTTTTGTTAATTAGTGTTCCGCTTAAGCATTAGAAACAGCGTCAGGACGGGCAGCATTAGCTGACATGGTTCTGTCACTTGTGTTCTACGATGGCGGCGGTCATTAGCGATAACCATAAATGATTAAATTTGCCGGCATTGGCGAGTAAGGAGAATGAAATCTGTGACTAACGAAGCGATTATTCAGTTAAAAGATATCGATGTGACCTTTCATACAAAGGGTCAGACCGTGAATGCCGTGAAGAATGTTTCGCTCACGGTTAACCGCGGTGACATCTATGGTGTCGTCGGTTATTCCGGGGCCGGGAAGAGTACCCTGGTACGGGTGATCAACCGCCTTCAACGGCCAACTGCCGGTACGGTGTCGGTCAATGGCCAGGCCATTTTGAACCTGCGGCCAAAGGAACTCCGGGCAGCGCGCACGAAGATCGGCATGATCTTCCAACACTTTAACCTCATGGCGTCACGAACGATTGCGGATAACGTGGATTACCCCTTGAAGGGCGGTTCATTATCCCGTGCGGAACGGAAAGAAAAGGTGGACCATCTCTTGGACTTGGTCGGTTTAACGGACAAGGCAACGGATTATCCCGCCCAACTTTCCGGTGGGCAGAAGCAACGGGTCGCGATCGCCCGGGCATTGGCCAATGATCCTGAGATTCTAATTAGTGACGAGGCCACGAGTGCCTTGGACCCCAAGACGACTTCCTCAATTCTGGAATTGTTGAAACGGTTAAACCAGGAGCTTGGTTTGACGGTAGTCTTAATTACCCATGAAATGGAAGCTGTGAAGGAAATCTGTAACAAGGTTGCCGTCATGGACGAAGGGGCCATCATCGAACGCGGGAGTCTAGTTGACATCTTTAGCCAGCCAAAGGAACCCTTGACGCGGGACTTCATTAACACTGCCACGCAGATTGATCAGGCCCTGGTGAAGATTTACAAGCAGGCCGACAAGCTCGACTTGGGCGACACTCAGCAATTGGTGCAACTGCAGTACGTGGGCGATCAGACCGATTCCCCATTGATTACGGAGCTCTACAAGCGTTATGGTGTGGTATCCAGTATTCTGTATGGGAATGTTGAAATCTTGCAGGATACGCCACTGGGCAATCTCATTGTTGTCATGAGTGGTGAACCTGACAAGCTGGCGGCAGCTTGGGACTATTGTCAAGAACAGGGTGTCCGGATTACTCACTTGAAATCGACGAACTCGGAGGTGGCCTAATTGAACTTTTTTGCTAAGTATTTTCCAAATGCGGTCACGATGAAGAGTGACTTTATTCAAGCAACTGGTGAGACGCTGTACATGACGCTGTTCACGGCGATTGTTGCCGGAATTCTAGGGATGGCGATTGGGATTGGTTTAATTGTGACCCAGCCCGGTGGCATCTTAGAAAATCGGGCCGTCTACAACATTCTCGATAAGCTGGTTAACCTTTGCCGGTCGATTCCCTTTGTTATCTTACTGGCCGTGATTGCCCCATTAACCCGATTAGTGGTTGGGACGGCGATTGGGACGACAGCCGCAATTGTTCCACTGGTTATTGGGTCCGCACCTTTCTATGCCCGGCAAATTCAGAACGCCCTGGCCGAAGTTGACCACGGGGTGATTGAGGCCGCCGAGTCGGTTGGTTCTGGTCCGATTGCGATTATCTTTCGGGTTTACCTCAAGGAAGGGTTGGCGGACATCATCCGTTCATCCGTCCTAACGTTAATCAGTCTGATTGATTTGACTGCCATGGCCGGTGCCATTGGTGGTGGTGGCTTAGGGAACTTGGCCATCAACGTTGGTTACAGTCGTTTCGAAAGCGACGTCACGATCCTGGCAATGTTAATCATCCTGGTCATTGTGTTTGCTATCCAATTGATCGGTGACCTATTAGCTCGTCGGGTGGACCACACCGCTTAATTGGTTATGATTTTTACTCATCAAAACGATAGTTAATAAATAAGTAGTCGTAAGCTCAGCCCGTGTTGGGCGCCGCTTTATGACTACTTATTTAGATTTAGGCGTTGATAATTAGCCCCGTTCGTGGCTTAATGAAGAGTGGAAACGAAAATTTTTTGACCATTTATTGCCAAATTCTAATTTGTTTTCGGTAAAATTAGTCAAATTATTAGAAGTTTTGGATAGTTGATGAAAGAATGAAAGGATCTGCTGTTTCTTGAAAACGAATGCAAATTCGTCCGAAAATATCAAAAAAGGTATCTTTTGGGCAACAATGGCGTCTGCTATGTGGGGGATCTCTGGGACTGTGCTCCAGTTCATCTCTCAAAGTCAAAACGTGCCGGCCAGTTGGTTCTTATCTGCTCGGACGTCCGTGACTGGGGTGGTGCTCCTGATCGTGAGTGCTATCATGTATGGTAAGAAGATTTTTAACGTCTTCAATTCGGTTCGCAATATCCTATGGTTGATTGCTTATGCCGTCTTTGGTTTAGGCGCCAACCTGTTGACCTTCTACATGTCGGTCCAGACTGGGAACTCAGCTGCTTCAACGATTCTGCAATATTTGAGTCCATTATTCATTGTGTTGGGGAGCTTAGTCTTTCTCCACCAACGGCCACTTCGGAGCGATTTGATCGCCTTCATTGTGGCGATGATTGGGGTCTTCCTAGCGATTACGCGAGGGGACATTTCTCAGTTATCTATCCCGATGGTGTCCTTACTCTGGGGGATTGGTTCTGGGATTACCGCAGCCGGTTACGTGGTTCTGCCACGGACATTGGTTAAAGAGGGTAATTCACCAATCGTCGTGCTTGGTTGGGCCATGTTATTGGCCGGAATTATCTTTAACTGCTACCGGCCCGTTTGGGTTCACACACCGCCAATTAACTTGGGCTTGGTTGCATCGATGAGTACCGTTATTTTATTGGGGACCATTATTCCGTTCGCACTGGTTCTCTACAGTACCCACTTCGCGCCGTCTGACGTGATTAGTATTGTGGATGCCACCCAACCAGTCATGACCTTCGTGCTCTCGATTATTTTCTTGGGCTTAAAGATTACCGTGGCCGAAGTTGTTGGGTCGATTTTAGTTATTTTGGCGATTTATCTCTTGAATCGTGGTCGTCAAAAGGCGGATAGTCAGCGCGGCTGATAGGAAGTGAGACAATGACCACTTTTGATTGGGTTCGTCATGGCCAAACACAGGCCAATTTAGACGGACTCGCACAAGGACAATTGGATACGGCAGCGACCCACTTGACGCTGCGCGGCCTGCAACAGGCTGAACGAGTGGCCCAGTGGATTCAGGGGACAAGCTATGACCAACTGATCAGCAGTCCCCTACACCGGTCGCGCCAAACGACGGCCGCCTTGACGCGGATGATCAGCCTGACACCGGAGTTTGATGACCGGTTGATGGAGGCCGATTATGGTGACTGGACCGGCGCTAGCTTGGAAGAGTTACAGGCCAAGAACCCGGCAGCCTTCGATCCCATTACCGGGGAGGCCATGCCCGACGCTTTACTAGCCGTTGGGGGTGAGTCCTACCGGGATGTTCAGCGACGGGTCGGCGAATGGCTGGCCGAAGAAGTGGTTGACCATCCTGACGACCACATTTTGGTGGTGAGTCATGGGTTAACCATTAAGGTGACGGCGTTGCTGATGTTAGGCACGCCAGCGACCGCGGCGCTCAGTGAACCAGCGAATACCAGTGTGACGCGAATGGTGATTGACCCGGCAACGGGCCAACGCTATTTGCAGGGGTATGGCTTAGTGCCTCAACTCGATGAATTATAAAATTTAGACAAACAAAAATCCTCTCGTTGATTAGCGAGAGGATTTTTTTGGTTGAGACAGCCGGGTGCTGTTACTTCTTGAGGTTATCTTCAACATAGGTCCGAACATCAGCGTCGGACTTAGCATCGATTTCCTTCATTGAAGCTTCAGTTTCATCGGTGTTGTGACCATTGGACTCCATGAAGTGGTCCCAGAGAGCGTCACGAACAGGTAACGTTGCGTCGGACCAATCAAATACTTCGTTCATCTTTTCATCCAATAAAGCAGTCTTTTCTACAACAGCCATAACCAATTACCTCCAATTAGAAATTGGGGTCAGCGGTTTATGTTACTGGCATAGCCACCGGCTTCAACTTTTATGTTAGTCCTTTTATCGGTGAATGGTAAATATTTTGTTCAACCGGTAGCACAAATCGTTTGAAATGCTATTTTATAACTGTCAGAATAAGGGAGAAAGTACCGGCATGACTGGTACGGGAAAGTAGGGATAATGAATGAAGTATCGGACCCTAGGTAAAACAAATTTTGAGATCAGCGAGGTCTCATTGGGGACTTGGCAACTCGGTTCAAAGTGGGGCGACCCCTTCAACGAACAAGATGCTCAGGACACCTTGGCAGCAGCATACGATGCCGGCGTTAACTTCTTTGACACCGCTGATATCTATCAGGATGGTCAAAGTGAACGGGCCTTGGCCAGTTTCATTAAGGACAAGCGCGACAAGGTCTTCGTTTCGACCAAGGTTGGCCGTAAGTTAGATCCCCACGTTGCTAGTGGGTACACCAAGGCCAATATCACCAAATCTGTTGAGGAAAGCCTGCAGAATCTACAGGTTGATGCCCTGGACAATGTGCTCTTACACTGTCCACCCACACCCGTTTACTATGAACCTGAAGTTTTCTTCGCGTTGGATGAGTTGAAGAAAGCTGGGAAGATCAAGAATTACGGGGTCAGTGTGGAACGCGTCGAGGAAGCCATGAAGGCCCTGGACTACGATATTTCTGCGGTGGAAATCATCTACAACATGTTCCGCTTACGGCCAGCCGATAATTTCTTCAAGATGGCTAAGGAACACAACGTGGGGATTATCGCCCGGGTCCCATTGGCCAGTGGTCTATTGAGTGGTAAATACACCCTAGATACCACATTCGGTAAGGACGATCATCGAAGCTTTAACCGCCACGGTGAGGCCTTTGACCAAGGGGAAACCTTCTCCGGTGTTGATTATGCCACGGGGGTCAAGGCGGCCAATGAACTTCACGAACGCCTCGGCCTAGACCAAGCGTTGGCGCCACTCGCCTTACGCTACATCTTGATGTCGGATGCGGTCAGCACGGTGATTCCAGGGGCATCCAAGCCCGAACAGATTGCCCGTAACGTTGCGGCGGCAGACCTGCCAGCCTTCACTGACGACCAAATGGCCGTTGTGCGTGACGTTTACAATAAATACATTAAGAATCCCGTTCAATACAAGTGGTAGAGATTACGGTATTGAAAAGTCGCCGGACGTCATTGTCCAGCGACTTTTTTTAATGGCTTTGGATATCTAAGACCCAATTATCAGTTTGTGAATTTTCATTAAGCCGAGTGGGGTCGGCGATCAGGCCTTCGTTGACCTTGGTAATGGTGCCAGCCACGGGCGTCTTGAAATTTTCGACGGCCTTGTCACTTTCAACCTCGAGAATATCATCGCCCTCCGCGAGAACGTCACCATCTAGGACGGGCAGGTCGGCGAAGCTAATCTCGCCAATCTGTTCCAGGGCATCGCTGGAGAGGCCAAGCCGGTAATGACCTTGATCTCGTTGCTCTAGCCACACACCATCCTTAATGGTGAGTTGTGGTGCGGGGGCCTTATGCCGGGGCCACCAGCTGAAGAGGCGTTGCCAAAATGACTGTGTTGGTTCACTCATATGAATTCCTCCCTCGTGTATACTCATATTAAGTATACGCTTTCAAAGATCATCCTGACAACAACTCGTCTCGTTGGAAGTTGTTGCCGCCGTAGGTGTATGCTAAACTCAATTTAAAAATAGGCTCAGAGAAGGGAGCAATACACATGTATCTGATCGATACGAATCGTCACGGCAGAGTTGTCACGGATGCGGTGGTCAATCAGTCCATCGATAATTACTTGGTGAATGATTTGAAGCTGCCAGGCCACGGACTCATGATGTATGTTAACCGGCCCGCTGTGATCGTCGGGATTAATCAAACGGTGACGGCCGAGGTGGATTTCAAGTATCTTGCCGATAATCAGGTTCAATTGGTGCGGCGGACTTCTGGTGGGGGCGCGGTTTACCACGACGAGCGCAATTTAATCTTTGAGCATATCATCAACGGGGACCCTAAGGATGGGTCGACCTTTGGTGATTACACGGTCTTTGCGGAACCGATTCTAAGGGCACTAGCTGCCATGGGTGTCAATAATCTTGGCATCAGTAACAAGAGTGCCCTCATGGTCGGCGATCAGAAGTTTTCCGGCATGACCATGTTTAAGAATGGGGATGGTTACGCGGCCGGTGGCACCATCATGTATGATCTTAACGTGGCGGCGGCCCATGCGGCCTTGATTCCTGCGGCCGAGGGCGGTCATCCCGGCGTGGCTTCCAATCGCGTGTCGATCACGAACCTTCGCCAATATCTGGCGCCGGCCTACCAGGATCTTTCCATCCAAGATTTTCGTGTGGCCTTACTTTGCCACATCTTTAACGTGGACCGACTCGATCAAATTGAAACGTATCATCTGACCGACCACGACTGGGCCGTCATTGATCAGCGGCTGGCCGAAAAGTATGCCACGGATGCTTGGAATTACGGCGCCAATCCCGGCTTTCGGGAATACCGGCAGTTGAAGCTGGCCAGCGGACAGCTTCACGTCAACTTTACCCGGCACAACGAGCAGCTACGATCCGTTGCCTTGTTTGGCACGGTGGGGACGCCGACGGCACTGGCGGGCATTGCCCAACAACTGGTCGGTCAGCCCGCGACACCGGCGGCCGTTCGGCCGATTCTGGCTGTTCCGACGGTCATGGCTGTCTTAGGTTCGGATGGTGTCGAGCCCCTGGTTCAAGCCTTAACGGAGGTAGCAGAATGAAAGGTCAATATGCGGTAAATCTATACACCGGCGTGCCCGTTGTTGCCAACGCTTCCGGTGAGTATGAAATCAAACGTGAGCCAGACGGGGGGTTCAAACTCCATGCTTGGCGAACTGGCAAGCACAGCAAGGGTAAGTATCAAGGCGTTGGGCAGATCTTCTTAACCGAGAACAATCTGAAGGTGGCCGTCATCGCTGCCGAACCGGTACCGTTTAAGAAACGGCATGATTACACGCCAATGCAGCGGCTAACCAGCGAATTCGTCAGCGACACCGTTGTCAAAAAGGCTTCAGCGGCCTTGAGCTAATTCCTTTGGTCTAGATTGAAGGTCGCCTACGGCGGCCAGACGCCGCCCTGTGGGGCAGACCTGAAGCCTGAGAAGCGGTCTTCAGGGCAGCAACCAGCCACACCTAGCCCGTGAGTCTGGTAGCCTGGCCCGTGGCCTAAACCGGGAAGTCCACCCGGTCAACGCCACCGTCACGGGGCTCTGTCTGGCCGCCTTCGGCTTGAAATTGTTAGCGGATTTCTCAATACGCTATCACAGCCATATGGCACGAATTGCCGGTCGGCAACTTGTGGTGGATGATTGGGTCGCCACAGTGGCCAGCCGCCATCCTGTGGGGCAGACCTGAAGCCTGAGAAGCGGTCTTCAGGGCAGCAACCAGCCACACCCAACCCGTGGGTCTAGTCGCCTGGCCCGTGGCCTAAACCGGAAGGCCCACCCGGTCAACGCCACCGTCACGGGGCTCTGTCTGGCCGCCTTCGGCTTGAAATTGTTAGCGGATTTCTCAATAGGCTATCACAGCCATATGGCACGAATTGCTGGTCGACAACTTGTGGTGGATAATTGGGTCGGCTAAGGCAAGTAATAAATGGGCTGGCAACTGTGATGGCATCGGATCCAGTTGCTTAACTTAGCCCGTGTACCCACGTCATATGGAGCTTCCAATTTGAGATTGGGCAGTGTGACGAACAGCTCGACACTTTTTGCTGGGCACATGTGGCTTGGCAGAAAGTTGGAGATGTAGTCTCGCCAGGGCTTTGACTTTAGTGGTTGGTCTGGTGTCTTCGGAAAGTTTTAGCCAGAGGTGGTCAGGGGCGGAGTCCTGTGAAAGTGGTGTTAGGGCGGTGGAATTCCGGCCTTACAGCACGGGTCGACCTTTGATAACCACGGGCTTTGTGGGGATTAAAGGCGAGTCCAGAGACCGCTCTTTGGCTCTGGACGGACCCCATAGGACGCAGCCCCTGACCGCCGTCGGCGGTCCAACTCAACAAAAAGCAAAAACAAAAACCTCGCCAGCAAAGATGCTGACGGGGTTATTTTATCTCACAAAGTAGGCACCTTTGAAATTGGATTGCGTGCCGACCGTATTAAATTGGACACCATTGAGCTTAGGATTGACCAGGTAGTTGCTAGCAGGCTGTAGGAGTGGGGTGACCCCTTGATACTTCATCAAGATTCCCTCGGCCTTCAACAGGTTTTGCCAGCGTTGATTGTTGAAGCTGCTGGCGTTGCTGGCCTGGGCCACGAGACTGTCGTAGGCTTCACTGGACCAGTGGCCGGTGTTCGCCGCGTTCTCGGTGGTGAAGAGGGCCAGCATGGACAGTGGGTCGGCGTACTGGGCCCGTTGGGTGGTCAGGGTAATATCGGTATCGACCTCGTCATCCTGTTCACTGATGGTCCATTCTCGGGCTTTTAACGTCATCTTCAGTCCTGGGAGCACCTTGGTCAGCTGTTGCTTAAGGCGTTTGGCAACCTTGGCAGTTGCCGGTGTATCGAGGTAACTGAGGGATAGGGTGGTGTGACTGGTACCAGCCTGTTTCAAGGCGGCTTGCCATTCCCTGACAGCCAGTGTCGGCTTATAGGCCAGGGTAGACTGGTTGGTCTGCGCGGCGGCGAAGTCTGCCGTCCCCCGCTGACCCCGACTTAGACCTGCCGGCACAATGCCAAGAGCGGGCAGTGATGTCGTGCCGTAGGTCGATGATCCGAGGCTTTTTCGGTTGATGGCATGAGAGATTGCCAGCCGAGCTTGGGCCTGTTTTAGTAGCCGATTGGTACCGGCCTTGGGACCGTGCTGCCGATAACTCAGTAGTAACATTTTAGAGTACGGCCGGGCCGTGTAGTCCGCTTGTTTTTCCAGGTGCTTATCCTTTTGGAATGGAAGATGGACTTCATCCAACTTGCCATCCTGGTAGGCTTGCCACATTTTCTTTTGCGAGGTGAAGACGGTGACATTGATCCGCGTTAGATAAACGTGATCGCGGTCCCAGTAATGTGGATTGGGAACCAGATGCCAATGCGTCTTTGTATAGCCCTTGGTTGCCACCATGAAGGGACCCGCGTAGACCTGATATTGGGGCCGCGTGGCATACTTACGCCCATATTTGTTGGCAATTCGTTCATCTTGGGGGCCAAATAATGGATAGGCTAATCGTTGCGGCAACTCGGCCATGGGATGATCGAGCTTGACCACTAACTTAAATTTGCTGGGAGCACTGACACCAAGCTTGGTGGCCGGTAGTTTACCGGCCAGGATCTGTTTGGCGTTGTGCAGACCCGTAAAGAGGTCGGCATCCGGGGCCTTGGTCTTCGGCGCCAGCGCGCGTTGCCAGGAATAGACGAAGTCCTTGGCGGTGATGACATCACCGTTACTCCAATAAGAGTCGTGATATAACGTGAAGGTGTAAGTGGTTTTAGCCGCGTTGACGTGGACCTTTTTGGCGAGCGCCAACTCTGCTTGCCCGTCGTTGGCCGTGGTATAGAGGCCTTCAATCGTGTTGTTTAACCGACCAAATTGGCTCATCTTGTCGCTATCCAGGGTACGGATGGGTTGCGAGCTGGCCAGATTAAGCACCTGACGCTTGGTCATCACGCCCTTACTGTCGCTGGGGGTCTCCGTTTCGTGGCTGATTGAGCAGCCAGCGAGTCCGCCACATAGAATAAGAAGTAATAATAATTTCCATCGTTTCACAGTTAATCCTCCGATATATTACCGCATGTCCGTGGCCATTTGAGTGACTTATAGGTAGAAATACCCCCTAAGTGAGTCGAAAACCGAATGGGTGGACACGATTGTTCAATGGGTTATCTTTCTCGATAATAGGTGAGTCCCTGGGTGACGTCAAGTCCCATTTATCGTCACACTTGTTGTCATGTCGAGAATTGGCTAGAATGGGGAAAACAACTAAAAGGATGGGATTCGATGGAAGAATGGACACCGGCCACGGTTAAGGCATTTCGGCAGGCGCTATTGACCTGGTATGACCAAGAGGGGCGGGACTTGCCATGGCGACACGATCAGGATCCCTACCACGTCTGGGTCAGCGAGGTTATGTTACAGCAGACCCAGGTCCAAACGGTCATCCCTTATTATGAAAACTTCATGGCCAACTTTCCGACGGTGGCGGCATTGGCAGCGGCACCGGAACCGCAATTGTTGAAGGCCTGGCAGGGGTTGGGTTACTATTCCCGCGCCCGTAACCTGCAACGAGCCGCCCAGCAAATTGTGACGGATTACCATGGCGAGTGGCCGCGGACGGCGGCGGGACTGGCAGATTTGGTTGGCGTGGGGCCTTATACGGCCAGTGCGATCGCTAGCATTGCCTTTGGTGAGGTCGTGCCGGCCGTGGATGGTAATGCCTTTCGCGTCTTCGCTCGGCTCCTGATGATTGAGGACGATATCGCCAAACCACGCACGCGACAAACGTTTGAGAAGATCATTCAACCAATCGTTGATCCTAAACGTCCGGGGGCTTTCAATCAGGCCATCATGGATCTCGGGTCAAGCTACATGACGGCGAAGAATTCCGACCCGGCACACTCGCCAGTTAAGGAGTTCGACGCGTCCCTTCGGGCGGGGCGGGTCACGGATTTTCCCGTGAAGACGAAGGCGCCGCGGCCTAAATTGATGCCGTATTATGGCCTGATTATTCATTCGCCCGCTGGTTATCTGATGGTCCAACGTACCGAACAGGAAATGTTGAGCGGCTATTGGACCTTTCCCCTTGTCCGCCAAGCGGACCTCAGAGAAGAAGATGATGGCGAACCAAGCCTGGCAACGGACATCGTGGCATTAACGCGACGGTGGCAACAGGAGGCACATTTGGACTTGAGCCTACAGCCGTTGGGTGGTCGTAGCGTGAGCCAGACGTACACGCATCAACGCTGGCAGGTGAAATTATTAATGGCCAACTTACAAACCGTTTCCGATCTCCAATTTTACCCGGGGCAATGGGTTGCCCCCGGGGATATCGCGGATTTGCCCTTACCAAAGGTCCAAGAAAAAATGGGCCAACGGTTGCAGGACCAAAATCCTTTTGACGAAAAAGAATGGAAGTAGTTCTCGTTCTAGGTAAAAAGCTGTATGATCAGCTTAAAATCAAATTAATTCAGGAGGAGTGATCAACATGCCCACAATTTTTTCCGTTTTAAAACAAGTCTCCATGAATCATCAGGAAGTTGAAAGTCATCAGGTCGTGGTCACCGATCCCGCGGGGAAACCCAATGGATTATTGACAGATTTGTTGCGGGATTTAATTAATAACGCGTTGTTGTTTGTCTCACTGAAAGAGATTAAGTCGGCCAAGGAATTAATTGACCACTTGCGAACTCACACGCCGCTTCCCGTCGATGTCTTATCCGAATATGAAAAAATTTTAACCGAAACCTGTTCTGGCTTAAACTTTGCGCCACAAAAGGAACAAATTGAGATTGTGGTTCGCCGCTAGGAGGGGATGCCTTGGACGAGGAAAGCTTAGTTGAATGGCTCCCGGGGGCCAATACTGAGCCACCAGTGCTCCTGCTGCAGGGAACCGGTGGCACCAATCAAGAAATACTGACCTTTGGCCGGCGGTTGGCCCCCCAGAGTCCACTGCTGACCATTGCCGGGCGGCAGGGACTTGGTGCCCAACGTCAATACTTTCAGCAAACCGCGGCCGGACCAGTCGATGCACAGCAAGTGGCGACCGAGGCGGCCTGGATTGGCCAGAAGGCCCTTCAGGTGTGTGCTGACCATCATTGGGAAGGGCAACGACTAATTGTTATCGGTTACTCTAACGGGGCCGCTATGGCCGCGTACGGCGTGCAGACAGGGATGATTCCGGCGGTAACGGCGGTTTTATTTCACCCGTTGTGGTTGACCGCACCAGTTCCCCGAAAGACTGACGAGTTAGCGGTTTGGTTGTCGGCGGGACGGCGTGATCCATTGGTTAGTGTCGAGACGGTGAGTCGGGTTGAATCCGCTTGCAAAAAAGTTGGGGCCGAAACAACTTTAGAGGTAACCAATGGGAGTCATCAATTAACGCCCCAAGAGGTACTCGCGGCGCGGTTATGGTTAACACATCACATCAGTAACTCTTAAAAAAAGCGGATAAAAGCAAACAACTCATTTGCTATTCTGCCGAATACCTGGTATCCTATGGATAATGTATTTATGGTTCGGAAGTTTTAAAGGCTCGACGTTCTTTAAGAATGGCTCCTTTGACCCCAGCTTTCAAATGCAAATATTATTGCGCTATGCGCACGGAGGTTTCATTCTTATGGAACAAGGTACTGTTAAATGGTTCAACGCTGATAAAGGTTACGGCTTCATCACTTTGGAAAACGGCTCAGACGTTTTCGTTCACTTCTCTGCTATCAACAGTGAAGGCTTCAAGACTCTTGAAGAAGGCCAACACGTATCCCTTGATGTAGAACAAGGCGACCGTGGCCCACAAGCTGCTAACGTTTCGGTTGTCGACTAATTTATTAGCCTAAATCGAGTTTAAGAAAGCCATCGACGGTGTGTCGATGGCTTTTTTGCTGCCGTCATTTTTACTTATCGAGTGACCATTAAAATACTTGAGTTGCCGGGACTTCTCCACTATGATGGGGATAAATAAATTAGGTGGTGGATTTGATGAGTGAAAAGGTCTTTAATCAAGTAGAATTAGCAAAGTATAACGGTCAAAATGGCCAACCGGCCTATGTGGCGGTTGATGGGTCGGTCTATGACGTGACCGGTGTGGCTGCTTGGGCCGGTGGCAAACATCACGGTAATCTAGCGGGTCAAGAACTAACTAGCGTGATCGATGGCCAATCGCCTCATGGCCGGAAGGTCTTGAAGGGTTTACCCGTGGTTGGCACATATGCCGATTAATCAGATGGTCTTAAAAAGTCCCCCAATGAGCCGGTTGGCCAGTGGGGGCTTTTTTGTTAGTTGTCGTAATCAACTAACAAACGGAAATGTGGGTTAAAAGAAGGTCCAAGGGGCTGAATTAATTTATCCAAGAATTATGCAGAACCTCAGCAAAAATCGGCGCCAACCTTTATCAAATAAGTGTCACGGATAAACCGGCTTAATAATGGCATCGCTTACATACCGCCGATGGCTTGGTATCAATCATAACGATGGCCTGGCCATCACGTTTGACAGTTCAATTGGCGCTTTTGGATCTATCACGGAGGAGTCACGTTTTATGAATAAAATCATTCCCGTATAAATTCGAATAAGGTGGGAATCTAGTTTTCAAGAACGCCGGCCTAACAGCCTTTTGAAAGCGTATACAAAAGCAGCCAACGATTATCGGTTGGTAACATTAGAAATGGGTTAAACGATTGAGGCCGTGAATCCTGATTTTGATTAGTAATTCACAAGGAATATGCATATAATGAATTCTTATACGTAAATAACCCACAAAATAGGGGGTCTATACCATGTCCCAGCCTAAAAGAGTTAGACACATCACGGTTAATGTCTATTACCGTTTTTTAATTTATGGATTATGATTAGCACGTAATTTAGATTACATACATTTGGCCAAGTGTACTCGCAATATTACTTCATTTTTAATAGATATTACTTCAATTATAAAGGATATGACATAATTATGAAGAATGATGAAACGACAGGATCCAGTGACGCTACTAGCAGCGACGAACTCAAAGCGCGTAACCAACTTACTGGACCTCAATTTTTCTCAATGACGATTTCCATGGTTTTGACGGCTTATGGTTTCGCGGCCTTCGCCCTTAACGGTGCCGTCGCCATCTTCTTCCTGTTTATTGCAGGTATTTTATGGTTCGTTCCAGTTACTCGTACCGCCGGTGAAATGGCGTCAATCGATGGCTGGGAACGTGGTGGTGTCTTCACTTGGACTAAGGCGACACTGGGTGACTTACCTGGTTGGGCTTCAATCTTCTATCAATGGATTCACATCACTGTTGGGATTAACACCATGATGTACTTTGCCATTGGGTGTTTATCAATTTCCGTTGGCTTCCCATTCATGAATGACAATCCAGTTATGCGGTTCTTCTTCCAAATGTTAATTCTTTGGAGCTTGATTGTTATTCAACAACGTGGGACCAAGACCACTGGTAAGATTGCACAATGGTGCTTCTTACTTGGTGTTGCTCTGCCAACCATCTTCTTACTGTTAGTGTTCATTATCTACTTAGCAAAAGGCAACAAGATGTTAATCACGATCAACTGGCACACGATCTTCCCTAAGAACTACCAGTTCGCAACGTTAGTTGGTTTGGTACCATTCGTTCTGGCCTTTGCCGGTGCCGATGGTTCTGCAACCCACGTTAAGGACTTGAAGAACCCACGGGTTTACCCAAAGGCTATGATGCTCTTAGCTATTATCGCGATTGCTACTGATATTATTGGTAGTTTGTCAATTGCTGGGACTATCCCAGTTGACAAGATCCAATTGAGTACTGGTGTTGTTTACGCATACGGCTACATCGTTGCAAAGCTTGGTTTCTCTGCAGCCATGGTTCAAGTAACGCAAACGATTCTTGGTGTTCTGTTCGCTATCGGGATTCTCGGAATCATTAGTGGTTGGGTTGTTGGACCTAACGCCGGGATGCACGAAGCTGCTTTACAAGGTTACATGCCTAAGATCTTCACGAAGACTAACCGTTGGGGTATTGAAACCAACTTGATGATTCTTCAAGGGATCGTTGTTTCCCTGATGGGTGCTTACCTGACCTTTGGTGCCGGTGGTACCAGTAGTAACGTTTCCTTCCGGACTGCCATGGGGTTAACCGTTGCCATCTACATGGTTATGTACATGACGATGTTCGTTGGTTACCTGGTTCTTCAATTTAAGCACAATGACATTCACCGGGTCTTCTTGGCCGGCAGAACCCACATCATGCGGATTCTGATTGGGATCTCTGGATTCCTGCTGTCACTGCTTAGTTTCATCGTTACTTTCTTCGCACCAACTGGTTACACGGTTGCTCAAGGTCATACCTACACGAAGATGCTGTTAGTTGCCTTCACGATTGTATTGGTTATTCCATTCATCATGTACGCCTTCCGTAAGAAGTGGGCTAAAGAAGTCGGCTTCAGTATCGAAGATGCTAAGGAAGACCGGAAGCGCTTATTAGCTCCTGGCAAGCCTAGCGATGACGATGCTAAGGTAGCTACTGAAGAAGACTAGTCTCTTCTACAGTGACGTGTTAAAATTGTTACTTAATAATTTTTGTGAATTGTGATGAAAACGAAAGAAGGTTTTTCTTTTGGACAAGCGGCCTATCGGCTTTATGGATTCTGGTATTGGTGGATTAACGGTTTTCGATCAAGTTTTTAAGAAGTTGCCTAACGAAGATTACATCTATATTGGTGATCAAAAGAACTTACCATATGGTGAAAAATCTTCAGAATTGGTCTGCCAATTAACGACTCGGATTGCAAAATACGAAGAAACCCTGGGTATTAAGATGATGGTTATCGGTTGCAACACGGCAACCGCTGCCTCATTGGATTACCTGCAAAAAGAATTGACCATTCCAGTGATTGGGGTTATCGACGCGGGTGCTGAACTCGGTGTTGAAACGACCAAGAACCATAAAATCGCTGTTATCGCAACTAACGGGACGGTTAAGTCCGGCCGTTACGAACGCAAGATTAAAGAGTTATTACCAGATGCAGAAGTTATTTCCAAAGGTTTACCAGACTTTGTCACTTTAGTTGAAGGCGGCCATGCCAAGGACGCCGACACACCAGCTAAGGTTGCGGATGCTCTGAGTTCATTCGATGGTACTGGTGTTGACACCATGATCATGGGATGCACCCACTTCCCAATTATTCGGGACAGCATTCAAAAGGCTGTGGGCCCAGACGTTACTTTGGTTGACCCAGGTGTTGGGGCAGCTAAGGCCGTTGACAAGTATCTCGGTGACAATGACATGTACAATGACCAAGACAAGGGGACCCAAAAGTTCCTGAGTACTGGGGATGAAAAAGCTTTCGAAGAACATGCTAGCACGTTCTTATCATACCCAATCACGGTCAGCCACATCGATCTGTAGCAATTAAAAATAACCGTTACGTTGGTTAAACCCAGCGTAACGGTTATTTTAGTTAAAAAGATTAAAAATGATGTCGCAAGAGAGATTCGAACCCTCGACCTACGGTTTAGAAGACCGTTGCTCTATCCAGCTGAGCTATTGCGACCTAATGGCTCATAACCCCTTAATTATAGAGAAGCGAGCAGGGCGTGTCAATTGATTGTTAGGTTGAACCGTCCGCTAGTTGACGGGTTAACGTGGTTCAAGTAGAGTGGGGTTAAACAACCAACGGGAGGATTCGAAAATGGGCATTATTCATACCATCGCGGAGGTCGTGGTATTCTTTGCGGCCATCTGTGTCATCTACTACTTTTTCCAAATTACGCAGGCCCAAGGTGTCCGCAAGCAGAATCTTAAATATTTGGGCTTTTCGGTACTGGTCTTGTTGGTGGCCTATCCAACGGCGAACCTTTCGGGTAAAAAGGACGTCAGTCCAACCAATCAGGTGTCTAGCCAGGTTCGCAAGGCCAAGCAAAAGCGGGAGTCTCGTGAGAAGGCGAAGAAGGAATCCGCCAAGCGCCAGTCGGAGAAAAAGGAATCCCGATCGACAAGTAAGTAACTTAACAGTTCGATGAGAAAATCAAGAAATTCTAATATTTGAGCCGAAGCCCTTGAAATATTCCTGTAACATTAGGATAATAGTCTTGTAACCTAATGTTGACGGGGGGAATTGTTATGTATGCTGTTTTGATTATTTTATTGCTCATCGCAGTTGCCGCAGCAGGACAATTGTATGTCAGCAATCGAGAGGCTTTCCGCAAGAGAAGTAAACACTTGGCCACTCGGCGTAAATATGATGACGACTCAAATGGTCGCTTAATTTAACAATCGTCAACGGTGGTGTGTGAATGACCACCGGGGGTCGTGGCTGATGGTCACGGCCCTTTTTCTTTGGCCTAACCAACGAGTGCTTGGTATGAAGTGCCGTGGGTGTTTGTGCTAAAGTATGAGGGAACCCTGTAATTGAAACGCGAACGTAAAAATAACAAGGAGCTGAAGTCATGACCACCCTGGTTTTAGTATCCCATCCAGAACTAGCAGACTCGAGCACGCAACAGTTTTTAAAGGCGAGTCTGCCCAAGTCAGCTATCATATGGGAACACATTGAAAGTCAATCGACGATTGATATTGAAAAAGAACAACGGCAATTACGTCAAGCCGATCGGATTATCTTACAATTTCCATTGTATTGGTACAGCGCACCGGCCGGTTTGAAACAGTGGGAAGATACCGTGTTGACCCGTAACTTTGTTTATGGCGATCACCGCTATCCGTTGGCCGGAAAGTCGCTAGGCCTAGTGGTGTCGACGGGCATGCCCGCGGCGGCGTTTCAACGAGGTGGGGCGGAAGGCTTCTCATTAGATGATTTATTGACCCCATTTGCGGCACTGGCGCAACGGGCCCGGATGACATGGCTACCCACGTTAGCGATTCCACAATTTAGTTATCTAGAGGAGCCCGAGAAGCTGAAGCTGGTCACGGACTATCAGCGCTATCTCACTCAGGATTACCCCGATAGCTTGGCCAATCGCCAGGCTTGGTTTGCGGACCAATTGGCCAGTCGGATTGCCCAGTTACCCGCCGACCAGCAGGTGACGGGCCGGATGATTGCTGATCAGTTTGACCAGCGAAGAACGGCTATCTCGGATTTACAGGGAACCTTGGCCATGATTAAGGAGCAGGAAGATGACTGATGAAACGAAGTGGCTAACCGAACAGATTGATCGCCTGGCCCAACAACCTGAGTTCACGAATCGGGCGTTCTGGTTGGCGTTGGCGCGAGTGGTAGCCGAACAGGATCGGCGGACCGAACAGCTAGGTGGCGAGGTCGACGGTCGCACTTGGAGTCCGGATCGTTGGTAGGCCAGCCGAGCAATCAAAAAAGGTCGTGACCACGGTCACGACCCGTTAAAACTTAGTCTTCAGTTGCCGGGGTTAAATCAATCTTGGCATCCTGCGCGGCCCAATGATTGATCGGGCCAAATTTATGGCCAACTTGGATGGGGTTACCAATCGCGGTATTCACGAATTGCTTGGCAATCTGAATGGCCGTCTTCATTGGTGTGCCCTTGGCGAGTTCGGCGGTGATGCAGGCTGACAGGGAGTCACCGGTCCCATTAACCCGGTCAGTGTCATGGTAGGGTTCGCTGAGCCAGAAGGCTTCGCCGGATTCTAGTAGCACATAGTCGCGGACGACCGTTTGGCTGGAATCGCTGTGAGCGCCCTTAGCAATGACATTTTTGGCACCCATGGCCTGCATTTTATGGGCCGCGGTGACGGTGTCCGCATCGGTTTTAATGGTCATTTCGGCGATCTTTTGGGACTCGTAAAAGTTAGGGGTAATGACCATTGCAATCGGTAAGAGATCCGTCCGCAGTGTATCGAAGGCGCTCTCTTCCAGCAATTGACTGCCGTGCTTGGTCATAATGACCGGGTCCACGACCAGCGGGCCAAAATTACCTTTTTGGTAATTTTTGACCACGTTTTTAATTAATTCGGAGTCGGCGAGCATCCCGGTTTTAGAAGCCTTGATGTTGTAGTCGTCCGTTAAATCTTGGAATTCTTGGTCGATGAAGTCGGTGGGCATGGGCACACTGGCGTGAATGCCGTAAGAATTTCCAGCAACACAGGCGGTAATGACGGACGCACCATAGACGTTGCGAGCAAAGAAAGTGTGCAAGTCGGCCTGCATACCTGCACTACCATCACTGTCGGAACCGGCAATGGTGAGTGCTTGGGGAGTTGAATTAATCATGAGTTGTTTAGCCTCCATCGAAGAAATTAAAAAGCACGACAATCATAGCATAGCCAAGAAATCGGCGCTAACAATCTGGTCTATAAAGTTATTCATAGCGGGTTTGGGGGCCTTTAGATGAGCAAGATCACACAACATTTGGTGGGCTGGTTAGTCGGCGGCATTGTGGCGGCATGGGTGGCTTGGTTCGGTGTTACGGATAGCCTTTACCGAATAATTCCCAATGAGCCGGTCATTTTAACACTCGGAGTGGTCGTAACTATGATAAGCTTGGTAGGGATAAGTCGAACGGCCAAACGGTGTTCGACGGGGTGGTTGGTCCCAGCAACGCTGGTTGCCTTCTTTGTGGCGGCGGGGTTACTGATTGATCTCACCCTGTTAGGCTTCGGCCTGACGATCCCGGGCTTTTACTGAGTATAGGTAAATAGGAGGAAGATTAGCACTCATGTTAATTCAACACGGACTGATTGAAAATGCCAAACAACCACAAGATATTCGGATTACGGACGGTAAGTTTGCGGCGATTGCCGACCACTTGACCCCTGAATCTGACGAACAAGTTATCGATGCTACCGGTAAGTTAATCCTACCGCCATTCGTTGACCCCCACGTTCACCTGGACAGTACGATGACTGCCGGTGACCCAGAATGGAATCAATCTGGGACGCTGTTCGACGGCATTCGGATCTGGTCCGAACGTAAGAAGGCGCTGAGCATCGAAGACGTTAAGACACGGGCCCGTCAAGCCTTGGAACTCCAGGCTTCTAACGGGATTCAATTCGTGCGTTCCCACGTGGACGTGACCGATCCTAATTTGACGGCACTGAAGGCCTTGATTGAGGTTCGTGATGAAGTCAAAGACTTCATCGAATTACAATTGGTGGCCTTCCCCCAAGAGGGGATCCTGTCATTCCCACACGGTAAGGAATTAATGGAACAGTCCGCCGAGTTGGGTGTTGATGTTATCGGGGCCATTCCGCACTTCGAATTCACGCGTGAATACAGTGTTGAATCCCTCCACTTCGCCGTTGAACTGGCGCAAAAGTACGGCAAGCTGGTCGATGCTCACTGTGACGAGATTGACGACCCCGCTTCCCGGGGCTTGGAAACCTTGGCCACGTTGGCCTTGGAAACTGGCCTGGGCGATCAAGTGACGGCCAGTCACACCACGGCGATGGGGTCATACAACAACGCCTATGCCTACAAGCTGATGCGGTTGCTGCAGATGTCCCATATCAACATGATCTCTAACCCATTGATCAACACCCACCTGGGTGGCCGATTCGATACTTATCCTAAGCGTCGCGGGTTAACGCGGGTGAAGGAATTGAACGCAGCCGGCGTTAACGTGGCCTTTGGGGAAGATGATATCAAGGATCCTTGGTATCCAATGGGGAATGGCGACATGCTGGACTCCCTGCACATGGGCTTACACGCTGCGCAGGTCATGGGCTATGATGAAATCATGAATTCATATGAATTCGTGACGACTCACGGGGCCAAGGCCATGCATGTGCTGGACCACTATGGCCTGAGCGAAGGCAAGCCAGCCAACCTGGTGATCATGAATAACGATAATTTCTACAACGCGTTGAACGAACGCTCAGAAATTCTTTATTCCATTCACCACGGTAACGTGACGGTCAAAACTGATCCTAAGCAGGTTCACTTAAATTTAAAGTAAATTAGCGAAAACGAAAGGCGTCGTGGAGATTATTCTCCACGACGCCATTTTAGTTAGCTTATTTCTTAATATGTTTCACCTTGTTCACCCGTTTAACGTCAGTCACACTGGCTGGCTTAGGGGTAGGCGTTACAGGCTTTTTCTTTTCATGATGTAAGATGCGCAGTTGATCCTT
Source organism: Levilactobacillus tangyuanensis (assembly GCF_003946545.1). Classification (GTDB taxonomy): domain Bacteria; phylum Bacillota; class Bacilli; order Lactobacillales; family Lactobacillaceae; genus Levilactobacillus; species Levilactobacillus tangyuanensis. Next base: position 290,757 of record NZ_RHOA01000002.1, on the reverse strand, counting down.
CAAGGTATCGATCTCAGTCGTGTGTTCCTGACGCCAGTCGACGTAGGAAGTGGTTGAGTCGGTATCGCCTGGCTTCAAACCAGTATTTAACCAGAAGCAAGCTTCTGACAGGCTGGCGAAGTTGTGAATCCAAAGCGTCTGGCCATTGTCGGAATCAAAGGCCACATATGAGCGGAAATGTTTTTTTAAGAAAGTGTGCCGCCGAATCTTAAATGCTTCACGCTTACGAGTTAGCCGGTAATCGGGTAAAATATATTGACCGGAGACGGCTAATTGTGGAAAGCGTTCGTCGCGTTGTTCACGCTGATCTTTCAGCATGGCCCGAGCTTGATCGACGGTGATAATGGTGGCGCGTATCGGATTTTTCATGAAAAACCCCCTCTAAGATTTCGTGAATTAAGTGGTTCTGAGTTCTCCGGTCATAATTCACCCTTACTAGGATAGCATAATATAAAAGTTATGAGAATAATTTACACTTTGAAATTAATCTTTTTTAAGTTTTTCCACAGAAAGTTGGCTCAGCAAATTAATTGACAACCACAACAATGGTAACGCATTCACTAACTTGGGGCCGCGCGTTTTTCCAGAAAAGTTGGTAAAGTATGGTAAACTAGTTTAGATTAGTTTGAAAGCGGGGGTTTAAGTGGGACAGAAATACTATGCCGTTCGACAAGGTCGACAGACGGGAATTTACCGTAATTGGCCTGAGACCCAGAAACAAGTGAGTGGTTATGCTGGTGCTCAGTATAAGAGCTTTATGACGCTAGCCGAGGCCCAGGCCTTCATGCAGGCGACGCCATCCCGGCGCCCGGTGCGATCGACTCGGGCAACCCGACCAGCGGCGGCTCAGACGAGCGTACCGGCCACGATTACGGTGTATACCGATGGTGGTTCCCGGAATACCGGAAACGTCGCTGGCGGCCACGTGAGAGCCGAGGACAAGGCTGCTTGGGCCTATCGGATTGAGCTAGCTAACGGCGAAGTCGTTGCCGACTCGGCCGGTGAGTTTGGGGCCAGCAATAATCGAATGGAAATCATGGCTTTTCGCAACGCCCTGCGGAAGTTGGCAGAACTAGGGCTGACAACTAGCGGGATTAAATTTGTTTTAGACTCCAAGTACGTCTTGGATGCTGTTCGGCTTGGATGGCTAGCAGGCTGGAAACGGCGGCAATGGCGCCGAAGTGCCGGACCATTGGCCAATGCGGAATTGTGGCAAGACGTGGACCAGTTACTAGGACGGTTCACGGGTCTCTCTTATGAGTGGACCAAGGGACACGCGACGAATCAAGGCAACGTGTTTGTCGATCACCTGTTAAACCAAACGATGGATCAAATGTGATTGGTCGGGGATGATCCGGTTGGGAGACAGCCGGACGGATTTTAATAAGTAGATGAATGGGGTTCCGATGATGCAAGCAAAAATAATTCCATACCTGGAATTCGAGAATACAAAGGACGCAATTACCTATTATCAAGAGGTTTTTGGCGCCACTAATGCCTACCGCGTCAGCCCAACGGCGGCCGAAGCGGAACAATTGGGCTTAGAAGCCAGTGTTGATCTAGAGGCCATCACCATGCGTGGTGGCTTTCAAATCATGGGGGTTGATGTTCAGTGTGCCGATGCCTTGATGGGTCAGCCAACGTCATCAACCTTAATTTCGTTGATGCTGACGGTCGATGAGGCTGACAACGCGGCCGTCAAGTCCTTGGGTGAGCTCTACCAGCGCTTGGTCGACGCCGATGTGAAGGTCATTAGCCCTTACATCAACATGAGCCTGGGCGGTAAGATGGGGCAAGTTGTCGACCAATATGGGATTACCTGGATCTTACGGGAACAGCCCCATACGATGACAGAATCAGTTGAATAAACCATGAGTGAGTTCGCGGCGTTGGTCGCGGGCTCTTTTTTTGTTTCCGGTGAGAGTGGTATCATGACGATAGAGGAGTGATTTTTAGATATGACAACTGCACGTGAAGCGATGACAGCCGGTCAACCTTATAATCAATTTGATTCGGAGCTGATTAATCGGCGAGTAGAGGTTCGGCAAAAGTTACAGTCGACGAATCAATTGGCGGATAATAAGGAACGAAACGCTGGCTATCAGGAATTGATTAAGGACAGTGGCGCCGATTTCTTCGTCGAGGCCGACTTTAAGTTTGACTATGGCTGGAACATCCACATCGGAGACCACTTCTATGGCAACTACGATATGACGTTCCTCGACACTTGCCCGATTACGATTGGGTCACACTGTTACTTTGGTCCCAACATTGGGCTGTACACACCGGTTCATCCCCTGAATGCCAAGGCCCGGGTCGCCGATGTCGAGATGGGGGCGCCCATTACCATCGGTGATAACGCCTGGTTAGGCGGCCGGGTGACGATCTTACCTGGCGTGACGCTGGGGAATAATGTCGTGGTTGGTGCCGGCTCGGTCGTTACCAAGTCCTTCGGCGATGACGTGGTGATTGCTGGGAACCCAGCCCGGGTGATCAAGGCGATTGATAATGGTGCGACTGGGGATGCCGCGGCCGTCGAACAGTGGCCAGATTTGTTGAAATAGGTGGGGATTTTCCGGTATCCCTAAATTCTCATCAAATTCTTAGATTGTAGCTATCATCGCCAATGTAAACGGCTACATTTTCGCTTTAAAAACTTATTAATGACCAAGATTTTACTTATCGATCGCACTGCGTATAATAGACGTTGGATATTGATTTAACGAGATTGACGCAGGCATTTTGTATTTAACGCGGTAGCGCTGTACAGGTGGCTCGGATGACGACCCCAGGAACAGCGCTTTTTTTGTACAATCTCACCTGAACAATGTCCGCTGGAAGCTCGGCTTTCAGGAAACAAATGAGGAGGATTATTTATTTTAGCGCGTAAAAATATTGATAAGTTAGTATTCGTACCAACCATCGTTTTATTTATTCTCGCGTCATTGCTGTTTATCCTAGGCGGGGGTCAATTACAGGCCGGCCTAAGTTCAATTTTAAACTGGATTGATACTCGCATGTCATGGGCTTACTTGATGGTGTACGTCGTCAACTTCTTATTTTTTATGTATTTGGCTTTTGGAAAATTCGGTAAGATTAAGTTGGGTGATCCCGACGACAAGCCCCACTACAGTAACTTTCAGTGGGGAAGTATGGTGTTCGCTACGGCGATTGATGCCAGCATCCTGATGTTGTCGATTGTTGATCCCCTGCGGTACCTGCAGCACCCTGCATTCGGCTTCAAGCCATTCTCAAGCAACGCTTACGGCGCTGCCCACATGATGGGCCAGTTTAACTGGGGCCCAATGGCTTGGATGATGTTTGCACCGGCGACGATTGCGATTGCTTACGTGTTGTACGTTAAGCATGGTAAGGTTCAACGGGTTAGTGCCACTATCACCAGTCTTCAAGGTGACAGCCGGGGCAAGGTTATCGCCCGGCAGGTCGTGGACTTCTTAGTGGTCTTCGGTATTATGGGTGGCATTGGGTCATCCGTTGGGATGGAAATTCCCATCATCTCGAAGGTTCTCAGCCGGCTTACCGGTGTTCAAGACAATTTAATGCTAAAGATTGAACTCTTTATTGTATTGTTTATTCTCTTCGCCGTGACGGTCTTCCATGGCCTGAACGGGGGGATTAATCGCTTAAGCTCCGCCCATATTTGGACGGCCTTGGGCTTGTTGGCCATTATCCTAGTGATTGGACCAACGGTATACATCTTAAATTCTGAAACGAATAGTATTGGGTTAATGGCCCAAAAGTTTATCGCCATGTCGACCAACACGTTACCAAACGGTGGGGACAGCACGGCTCAGCAGGAAACGATTTTCTACTGGGGCTGGTGGTTATCCTACATGCCCGTCATGGGACTGTTTATCGCCCGGATCTCAAAGGGCCGGACGATTCGCCAGGTCCTCGTGGGGATGTTAACGTATGGGGCCTTAGGCTGCATGAGCTTCTATGCCATCTTCGGGGGTTACTCCTTGTGGCTACAACGGACCGGTGCGGTTAACCTGGTTCACATTTTGAACACGCAGGGTCAGGCCGCCGTTGTGGCAACGGTGATTGCCACCTTGCCATTCAAGATGATCATCTTGGCTTTGTATTGTATCTCATGCTTTATCTTCTTAGCCACGACGATTTCCTCGTCAGCATTCATCGTATCGTCCTTTACCAGCCTACACTTGGATGATGGCCAGGAACCTAGTCGTTGGAACCGCATGATTTGGGTAGTCGTCTTCATCATCTTCTCCTTCGGGATTGTGATGGTCGGGGGCTTCAAGACGGTGCAAACGGTCTCGACGATCGCTGGTTTCCCACTGATGTTTGTCTGTGGGTTACTCCTCCACTCGATCTGGCACATGCTGACCGAGAAGGAACGGGCGGTAGCGCCAGTCACGGTACCGCATCCAGTGGTTATGCGTCGGAGTACGGTTGAGTTACCACGGGCCGTGCAAGGACCAATGATTCTTTCACCAAACCACGCTAGTTAAGGCTTTAAAACTGAAAAGGTTGTGAAAACGTCCCGGTAAAATGGGGCGTTTTTTAATTAACTATGATACAATTAGGCCGACTATTTATTGGAGGGGTTCTATGACAGACGAGAATAATAATCCGTTGTTCTTTCGGCGGATTCTAATCACGATTGATGAGGATGATCGCCCATCGACGAGTCGGGCGTTTCGGTTTGCCTTGACGCTGGCACGGGACTATCAAGCACATCTTGGTATTGCTTCCGTCATGGAAAACAACGACATCAGCATCTATGAGTCGCTGATGCCGGCCAAGCTGAACGAGCGGCGGGACCACTTGAAGGCGATCGTGTCCTCATATGCGCAACAGGCTAAGGACTTCGGTGTCGAACAGGTCCGGTCGATTGTGGCCGAAGGCGGGGATGTCGATGACGTCGTTCTGGACAAGATCGTGCCAGACTTCGAACCTGACTTGATTGTCTGTGGGGCCGATGTCGACTTTGCCAGTCATGGTCGTCCCGGTGCCATCGGGCTACGGTTGGCCAAGAAGTCGACCACGTCCGTTATTGTTATTCGCTAAGCACTAAAAAAACGAGGCCAGGACCAGCGTCCTAACCTCGTTTTATGTATTTATTCTAATAACCGGTCGTCGGGGACCAGGTCACGAAGTTCATGAATCAAAACTTCCTTTAAGATAATGGCCTGGTTATGTTCCTCATCTTTGGCGCCGTAAAGCAAGATGACGTCTTGTTCGGGCAAGACCTTCTCCACCTGAGCAATGAATTCTGTCAGGGCAGGGTTAATCTTTAATTCGGCCCGGTAGCGTTCATTGAATTTGGGGAATCTTTCGGGTTCATGGTTGAACCACTTTCGTAACTCGTTGGTGGGACCAACTTCCTTGTTCCAATCGTCGAGGTGGGCATTTTCTTTTGAAATGCCTCGTGGCCAGAGCCGATCGACTAGGACCCGGTAGCCATCGAGATCTGCCGGATTCGTATAAATACGTTCACACTTAATTGCCATAAGGATACTCATCTCCAATGGGTCTAGTTTAACATAGTCGAAAGGGGAGTGTTAATGAATGAACAAGTCGTTAGCCGAGTTTTATACGGGGCGACCAACCGCCGAAATCGCGGCCGATCTACTAGGTCATGAATTAATTTATGAAACGCCGGCCGGCACGATTAGCGGCTGGATTGTCGAGGCCGAGGCCTATTTGGGCGAACAGGATACGGCTGCTCATGCCTTTAACGGTCGGTATACGGCGGCCAATGCGGCCTTGTATGATGCTCCCGGGACCATTTATATTTACATATTACGAGGCTACTACATGCTGGATGTGGCCACCCAGTCGGCGGGCACCCCCCAAGGGATTTTGATTCGGGGCATTGAACCGCACCTTGGACTGGACCTGATGCAACGGAATCGTGACAAACCCGTTCCGGCGATCACCAATGGTCCGGGAAAGTTGACCGCCGCCATTGGCCTACAATCAAAGGACCTGAATCGCACCCTGTTGGGCGCCAACAACCTCACGATTACAACGACCGCTACCCGGCGGCCGCGTCAGGTGGTGGCGACATCCCGAGTGGGGGTGAGCGATGGTAGCTGGCAGGACCGACCGCTGCGATACATCGTGGCGGGGAACCCCTTCGTATCGGCCAGTCGTAAGCGTGATTGGGACCGTGACCGCCATGGCTGGCAAATGGACGAAACTTTACAGTAAGGACTGAGGACGTGTGAATATTGATATCTTTATCGAGACCCGGCGCCGATTACACCTCTCGCAACAACAGCTAGCCAAGGGTATCTGTACCCAGGCCACGCTGAGCAAGTTTGAACGACGGGGCCAGGTGCCGGCGATCAAGATTTTATTGCAACTCTGCGAACGCCTGGAGTTGACGCTCAATGATTTATTTCCCCTGGACCAAGGAGATGATCCCACGGGCACGGCTGCCCTGGAACAGGCCGAGTGGCGGCTACTCCAAGGCGAGTTCGACCAGGTTAAGGCACAACTGGCTCAAGTGGACCACGTGGAACGGGGCACCCAGACCTTTCAGATGCGCTATTTCTTCATTCATGGCTACGTGACGGCCCTTGACGGTGGTAGCGTCACGGATGCCCTGTTTGATTTCTCCCAGATTCTTGATCGCTTTGATGAGGGCCATCATACCCTATACGCCCTGTTGGCCTACGCGGGGACTGGCATTGCCTACCAACAGGCGGGGGATAATGACCGGGCCGGTTTTTATTTTCAACGGGTCACCGAAGACCTGGCAGAAATCAAATTACGGCCACGTCAGGGCGTCTGGCGAATCCTGACAGTCTTATACTACACGGCCCGCTTTTATGGTGAGACGGGGGAGCTAGACACGAGTAATGACCTCCTCAATCGTGGGGTGGCGCTGTGCGCCGAGTATCATGTGACTTACTATGTTGCCCGGATTCTCTATCAACGCGCGTTAAATGTTCGGCGTCAAGGCGGGGAGCCTGAGGCTATCCACCAAGACTTACGGGATGCGGCGGCCTTTGCCCGCCTGAATGGCAATCAAAAACTATTAAAGAAAATTGCGGCGATCGACCACCGTTAACGATGAACCTAAAATGACCCATCACGGTCTTCCCTCAAGGGAAAAACCGTGATGGGTCATTTATTGTTTCAGGTTTATTGATAAGGCTTGGTGCCGAAATGAACGGCGGCCGCGCCGAGGTTAAACGGTCGATAATGGACATGTGCCAAACCGGCCGCCTGAAACATCTTTGCCAGCGTTTGGACGTCCACGAATTGGTGGGTTGAGCGTTGCAGATAGTTATAGGCCCGATATTGATGGGCCACGACGCGGCCCATCAGTGGCACTAGCTGACCAAAATAGAGCTGCCAGCCGGCATGGATCACGGGGTTCGTGGGTTGCGAGGTTTCCAAACAGACCACTTGGCCCCCCGGCTTGACGACGCGTGCGAGTTCCCGCAGAACCTGATTGGCATCGGGAACATTTCGCAGGCCAAAGCCAATGGTGACCACGTTGAAATGGTTATCCGGATAGGGAAGGGTCATCGCATCGCCCTGTTTAAGGGTAATCCGATTAGCTAGTCCGGCCGTGCGAACCTTGCGATCGGCCAGCCACAACATCTGGTCGCTAAAGTCCAGGCCAACAACATGCCCGGCCGGTCCAACGGCTTCCGCCAGGGCCAGCGTCCAGTCGCCGGTGCCACAACACACATCGAGGGCAAAATCACCGGAATGGATCGTCATGGTGGTCATCACCTGATGGCGCCAGTGGCGATGCGTCCCCAGACTGATCAAACTGTTCATTTGGTCGTACTGTGGGGCAATCTGATTAAAGAGTTGCTGAACCTGGTGTTCAGGCGTACGGTTTGTCAGGCTCATGGCCGGTCACCTCGACTAATTAGAGTAGGTATTTGGCATCGAATTCGGGGTCTTGAGAGGTTAAAATCTTGGGACCGTCCTTCGTAATGACCAAGGTATGTTCGTATTGGGCGGACATGGACCCATCGGCGGAAACGTAGTATTCCCATGAATCATCGGGGACCATCTTGGAAGCAATCTCCCAAGTCCCCAGGTTAACCATGGGCTCGATGGTGATGGTCATCCCTTCACGCAAACGTAAGCCGTGACCGGCTTCGCCGTAGTGAGGGACATTTGGTTGTTCGTGCATGGTGGGTTGGATGCCGTGTCCGATCAGCTCACGGACGTCGCCCATGTGATTCTTGTTTTCAACAAAGTCTTGAATGGCGTGACCAATGTCACCGATCCGGTTGCCAACCGTGGCCTGATCGATCCCGAGGTACAGGGCCTTCTTGGTCACATCCATGAGGTGTTTAACGTCGTCGGAGACTTCTCCAACGGCGTATGACCAGCAGGAGTCGCTTTCGAAGCCGTCCAGGTTGACCGTCATGTCGACCTTCACGATGTCGCCATTCTTTAGAATGAGTTCCTTACGAGGGATGGCGTGGGCCACTTCATCGTTAACGCTGACACAGGTGGCATACTTGTAGCCTTCAAACCCCTTTTCGGAAGGGGTGGCGCCATGTTCGGCAATGTAACGGTTGGCAAAACGTTCGATTTCCCAACTGGAAATACCTGGCTTAATGATATCGCGGAGACCCTTGTGGACTCCAGCCAAGACGGCCCCTGAGGCCGCCATCTTTTCAATTTCACGAGCTGACTTAATGGTTATCAACGTGTTACCTCCTAAAAATTTTTCTTCTCTTCTAATCTACACCAAATCGAAACTTTCAGCGAATCGGACCCCTCAAAAAGGGGTGAAATTGAAGAACGACCGAACGAAGGGCTCTCGTTCGGTCGTTTTGCTACTCAGCCTTAAGGCGATTGATGTTTCCAGTGTCGACTTGTTTCAAAATGTGCTTGGCCTCGGTAATCCGGGCGTCACAAAGGAAATGCATGGCATTGTCCTGGTCATCTTGAGCCTGTTCCATTTGTTCAGTTAAAAAATCAATCTCGTCAGTTAAATATGCAACTAAGTCCATAGTCTGCCCTCAATTCCTTGCGTAGTCCGCTATGACCGACTAACATCAGTCATCAATTAATTCTATTGTAACAAAGTTTACCGGATAAGTAACTTGATTGAGTAGCTCAGCCCTGTCGCAATCAGTTTACAGGGGGCGAGAAAAGGACTAGGATAGTCACCAGTTGATAATCTTTCTAAAGTAGAAGTGAGGGAGCGGATTACATGGAACAAGCAATTGATTTGAAGGGGCGGCCATATAGTCATTTGGCCTTTATCTGGACACTATTAGCGGGGACATTTACCATGTCGATTAGTCAATCGTCGTTGTCCACGGCCTATCCAACCCTGATGCGGTATTTCAATATTCCAGCATCAACGGTTCAATGGCTGACGACCGGCTTTATGTTGGTGATGGTGGTGATGATGCCAGTCAGCCCCTGGCTGCTGAATAACATTCGCTTTCCGGTCCTGTTTGTGACGGTGCTGGCGTTGTTTGACGTAGGGACCTTCATCATCTACCTGGCGCCCAGCTTTGGGTTGATGATGCTCGGGCGGGTCATGGAAGCCATGGCCGTCGGGATCATGTTTCCGTCCTATCAAACGGTGATGCTGCGAATTACACCTGAAGCCAAACGGGGCAGCGTCATGGGTTTTGCCGGACTGGTGATGGGGTCCGCACTGGCCGTTGGGCCCATTATCTCGGGAATCGTTTTGAAATTTACCACATGGCAAGGACTATTCGTGGTCTTCATGGTGATTATCACCGTGGTCTTCCTGATCGCGCTTAAGACGGTTAAGGATGTGATGCCAGCCCATGCGTCCAAGTTGGATTTTGGGTCCGTCATCAGTAGCTTGGGCTTCATCGGGATTCTCTATGTGGTCAATCAAACCGGTAAGGTCGGCGTGAACTGGGGCTGGATGATGGGCCTACTGGTCGTTAGTGTCCTGGCTGTGGCTTACTTCGTTTGGCGGCAATTTCACGTCGCCACGCCACTCCTGGATTTACGCGTCCTGAAGACCGTAAATTTTGACCTCGCCGTGCTCTTAACCGGGGCCTCCTACATTGCCCTGATCGTTGTGACCATTATTTTTCCGTTGTATTACCAAGAGGTTCTGGGGCTCACGCCATTTGCATCGGGGATGGCCTTGGTTCCTGGGGCCGTCGTCCTCAGTCTCCTGAATCCCTTAACGGGTAAATTAGCGGACCGCATTGGTTTCAAGGCCACCATGTTGGCCGGCATGACCATGATCGTCTTTGGTTGGCTATGGCTCACCATCGTGGGTGGGCGGCAATCCCTGTTGGCCATGATTCTGACGGCTGCCCTAATCGAAGGTGGGAATGCCTTCGTCATGATGCCGGCCGTGACGTTAGGGGCCAACTCGTTGCCCGACCAACTGATTTCCCATGGGACCGCGGTCATTACGACCGTCCGGCAAATCTTGGGGTCGACCGGGGTGGCCGTGGCCACCTTGGTCTTGGCCGGGGTCACCGCCAGTCATGCGAAAGTTAGCACGGCAAGTGCCGCCGCATTGGCCGGCTATCGCGCCGTCTTTGCCACCTTCCTGGTTGTGGCCGTGGTTGGTTGGATCTTCGCCATTTTGCTTAGGGATGGCCGCCAAGCCAAGAAAACCAGTGGCGATTAAAGAAGTCGCTTCCCTCAGGGTCAAAACTAAGCTAAAATGACGAATAAGACAGTTGTGAAAGGGGCATTTCCATGGAAAAAACAAATGCGATTGACTTGGCATCCTTCTATGCCAACCCAGACCGCAATGTGGCCGTGCTGAACTTCAATGCACACTTCATTACCAATATTTTTGATCTCGTCAACAGCGAGGAACTAGCAGCGTTCGTTCGCTTATTCTTAAAGGAACAACGAGATAAGACGCCCGAGGATGCCGAGGCGAAGGATACGTTTAACCTGGTATCGCCAGAAACCTATTTGGCCACGGTGAAGGCGATCCTGACTGATAGTCCGGATGCGTACGCGCAATACCAACCGGCCGAAATTTTGGCCAGTATTGAAGCCTTGTACACTTACTACCGGGCCTACCTGCGGGTGGCCACGATGACCGTTAAGCATAACGATGTTGTTAGTGCGGAATTCATGACGATTGACCAACGATTTAATAATTTGGTTATTCGCTTGTACCGGCAGATTGAAGAAAAACTACAGGGGCATGCCAACCACGTTTACCGTCAAGTGAACGCGGGGTCCAGTGCGTGTGTCCTCTTACAAAAGATTAACTGGCCAGTGCCAGCGGGCTACGAAGACCTGCGGGACATCCGCTTCATGAGTCGTCTGATGCTGCGGCCGCCAATGATGCTGCATACCAAGAGTAACAAGCGCAAGGGGCACTTTACCCCAACCGCAACCAATCCCATCGAACATTTCACCGGGACGAAGGACGATTGGTTCTGCTACCCAGCTATGATTGGTGAGAGCCTGGCTTATATCTACTTCCACCGAGATTATCTGGCTTCGGGGATGGCCTTGGCCAACCTGTTCAAGCTAGCCGACCATGCCCGGATTGAGAATCATAAGCCGGATCTGGTGCTGATGTTTGGGACGCCGGGTTCTGAAGGTGATGACCAACCAGCTAACGGCCATTACTTCTATGATGCCGAAAACGATCTGTACGTGGGCCAAGTGCCATACAATGACGACACGACCTACTTCGGCTACATGAAGAAGATGTGTTTGACGCTGCATAACCTGCACATGATTTCTAAGCACAAGTTGCCAATTCATGGGTCAATGGTCAAGATTACCTTTACCAATGGTAAGACCAAGACCGTGGTCTTCTTCGGTGATTCTGGTGCCGGAAAGTCCGAGTCCATCGAGGCTTTACAAACCGTGGCGGATGACGAGATTGTGAACATCGAAACCATCTTCGACGACATGGGGAGCTTCAGCCTGGAAGACGGGAAGCTCTACGCTCAAGGGACCGAAACCGGGGCGTTTGTCCGGCTGGATGACCTGAGTAGTGAAGTGGCCTTCAACAACATGGACCGGGGGATCTACATGAATCCGGAACAAAAGAATGCCCGGGTGATTATTCCGGCTAACAGTTGGCCACGGGTCGTTGCCCATCATGAAATCGACATGTGGGTCTATGCCAATAACTACGATGACGCGGTCGGCATTCACCGGTTTGCGGATGAAGCAACCGCCAAGGACACCTTCATTGCCGGTAAGCGGCGCGCCCTTGGCACCACCGATGAAGTGGGAATGAGCACCACCTTCTTCGCCAATCCATTTGGACCCGTTCAGGAAGAGGCGGCGACGCGGCCAATTATCGACAAGGTCTTCGATCGGTTGTTCAAGGACGATGTCTACGTCGGTGAGATTTACACCCACCTTGGCAACGACAAGTCACAAGACAAGCTGAACGAATCCGCTCGTGCACTACTGAAGGTCCTGCTCGACCTGTAAACTGGTCGCTCCCGGCGGTGGGCTAGAGGATGGAACGTGGTGCGCTCGTTTGGGAGCCGAAAAGCGGTCTCCCAAGCCGGCGTTGTCTAAGCGAGAAATCCACTCGCTAAGGCAATGTCACCACTGAGCCTCGCCCACCTCTGGTCACTGATATTTACCGTTCTGATTGGGATGGTTAAGTGAACGGGGCCGTCGGTCGTGCGGCTGGCCTTTGTTAGGCGATGGTGGATGATGAGCTGGGGGAGGGCATAATGGCTGCCCTTAGTTCCGCGATTTAATCAATTGAGACTAAATAAATATACCTGCCGGATGTATGAAATGTTTCATACATCCGGTAGGTATATTTTTATGGTCTGTTGTTTTATTCTCTTACCTTTTGGGCATGACAACGACTAATGGTGAGCCGAGGGTGTGGCCGGGGCTCAGCCGTGTCGTTTCTCTTGGACCGGTGGGTTACCGGGCCTAGAGAAAGGCCAGCCTTTGAGACGTTACCTGGCTCAAAGCTGTGCCCACGGCGTTCCAGCCCGTCAAGGCCACGCCCTCGGCGGACGTCGTCCGCCACCCTAATTGAGAACCTTTAATTAAATTGAGCAAGTAAGGCCGTCATGAAAGCGGTGGCATCGCCGACGTAGCCATAGTCGGCAACATCGAAGATTGGTGCATCGGGGTCCGAATTGACGGCCACGATGGTCTGGGAATCCTGCATGCCGACTAGGAATTGTACGGCGCCACTGATCCCAAAATTCAGAATGAGTTCGGGATGAATCGTGTTCCCACTCTGACCAATTTGGTCGTCATGCGTGAAGCGTTCTTGGTCGGTTAATGGCCGGGAAACCCCAATTCGGCCGCCTAACTTTTCGGCAAGCTTGGTGGCCGTGCTGATGGTTGCGGCACTGGCAGCGCCACGACCTAAGGCAACCACGCGACTGGCATCGCCGACCGTTGTCGCCGTGTTAACGACTGGCGTCGCGGTCTTTACTTGTAGGCGGTCAACGGGATGGAAGGTGATGGTTGAACTCGTGACGGTTGCGGCACCATCGGCGGGTTCGGCGACAAAGGTGTTGGGCCGAACCGTGGCCATTTGTGGGCGGTGATCCGGACAGATAATTTCACACATGATGTTGTCCCCATAGGAGGGCTTGGTGGCCACCAGGGTGTCGTCATCAAAACGGAGGTCTAAACAGTCCGCCGTCAAGCCGGTTTGGAGCTTGGCCTGCAGTCGCGGCGCAATGGAACGGCCCGTGATGGTGGCGCCAAACAGAATTGAGTTGGGCTCGTTAGCGGTGACGAGTTGTTGCAGGGCATCGGCGATTTCGGCATCGGTGGCCGTTGGGAAACGGTCATCCTTGACGATCCGGATTTCATCCGGACCGTACGCCTTGAGTTCGTCTTCCAAGTGGTCCGTCGTGGCTTCAAAGAGGACCGCAACGGTATGCATTTGGTTGCCAGCAAGGTGCTTGGCCTTGGTGATCAGCTGTTGGGTCGTGGGTTCGATGTGGTCGAGCCGCCGTTCAGCGACGACCCATAGTTCTGGTTTTGACATACGTGCTTCCTCCTTAAATTAATTGCCGGCCTTTGAGCGCCGTGATTAGTTGACTGGCGGCCTCGGCAGGCGTGCCAGCGAGCTTGGTGAGCTCCCGCTTAACGGGCTCTGGTGCGTAAACCTTCGTCACGATGGTGGGGGAACCGGCCTGACCTAAACGCGTGTCGTCGAGGTCTAAATCGTCATGGTGCCAGGTGGTCAATGGCTTGGCAAAACTCAATTGGATGTTTCGTGGTGTGGGGTAACGGGGCGTGTTCAGTTCACTACGAACGCTGATCACGGCAGGGAGTTGGGCGACCAGGGTTTGCTTGGTATCTTCCAGCAGCCGTTCGGCAGTGACCTCATTGTCACCACTGAGCCGCAGACTGGCCGCGTAGGTAATCTGTGGTTGTTGCAGGAACTCGGCCACGATTGGCCCCACCTGACCGGTATCGGCGTCGACAGCTTGGCGACCGAAGAGAATCAGGTCGGCATCGCCAATCTTCTTCAGGGCTTGGGCCAACACATAACCGGTAGCCAGGGTGTCGGCACCGGCAAAGGCGCGGTCGGACAGCAGGTAGCCCTCGTCGGCGCCCATGGCCAGACCTTCGCGGAGCGATTCGGCGTAGTCATCGGGACCCATCGTCAATAGGGCCACCTGGACGTCATCGCGACTGTCTTTCAAGTTTAGTGCGAGTTCGATGGCATTCTTGTCAAAGGGATTCATGACGCCCGCCAGACCGCGGCGATCCAGGTTATGGGTCACGGGGTCAATGGTGACGTCGTTGGTTTCGGGGACTTGTTTGATACAAACCACAATTTTCATGGGGAACCTCCTATTTATTAAATTCGGCGGTGGCAATCGCGGACCGCATCTTCTCAACGGTTCCTTCGGCGATTTCCATGGCCCGGGCGTCACGGATTAAGTGTTCAACGGGGTATTCGCGGCTGTAACCATAGCCGGCGAGGATTTGTAAGGTGTCGTCACCGGCAGCTACCGCGACCCGAGACCCATAGGCCTTGGCCATGGCGGCCTCCTCACTGTATGGTTGGCCGTTGGCCTTTAGTTGGGCAGCCTTTTCAAAGAGTAATTTCGTGGTTTCCTTACGCATGGCGATGTCGGCCACCTTGCGATGGGTAACCTGTAAGGCGGTCAGTGGTTGATCGCCGGCCTTGCGTTCCTTAGCGTAATCGGTCGCAATCTTTAGGTCGTGTTCCATGATGCCGGTCAGGACGGCGCCCATTAGAATCCGGGCGTCATCGTGGGCGGAATCACCAATGCGGCCGCCATCGCCGACCTTGCCCAATAGGTGATCGTTATCGACAATGATATGGTCCATCACAATCTCACCGACGGGCGTGCCACGAAGACCGATGAAGTCTTCGCGTTTCCCAAATGAGAAGCCGGGCATGTCTTGGTCAACGACGAAGACGGAGAGTTCATGGGGAGCGGTCTTGACCAAGACACAGTAGACCTGGGCCAGGCCACCGTTCGTGATCATGATTTTATCGCCATTTAGGACCCAGTGATCGCCTTCACGAGTGGCCGTTGATCCAATCCCCATGGGGTTGGAACCACCGCTAGCCTCTGTCATTGAGAAGGCAAAAATGCGGTCGTTGGCAGAAGGCAACAGTTCTTGTTGCAGGGCCGGCGTCCCAAACTTTAGAATTTGGTCGATGGTCTTAAAGTGACCTTCCAGCGTGACGGCCGTGCTGGCATTTCCCCGAGCAATGTGGTTTAGGGCCGCTGCGGTCACCTCGGGACCGAAGCCGGCGCCACCAAATTCTTGGGGCAACATCAGGCCTAAGAATCCCGTGTCGGTTAGTTTTTGAATAAACCCGGCAGGAAAGTCGCCGGCGGCGTCCATGGGCATATCTTCTGGACTGATTTCGCGTTCAGTATAGTCGTCGACCATTTGAAGCAAGAGCTTCTCGGCGGCTGAAGTAGGTGATGGCATTATAATTCCTCCTCATATCAAGTGTCAGTAGTTTGTGTAATGCTGAACGATTCGCAAGTAGTATAGCGAATAATCATTTGATAAGTCCAGAGAAATCACGGGTTTTGCGAATACTCGTTATTCTATTATTATATATTTGTCATTCCTATTAAATGTATCCAGGTAAAAAGGTCTTTGGTTGCGCCGGCAGGGGCCTGCGCTAACTTTTCTACAAAATTTTTACTAAAAATTGGTACAATTCGGTTGAGTATTATACAATGAAACCGGATTCTTAATTTTGGAGGTGCGCAAATTATGGAAATTACTGAAAGCGCTGCCGGAACATTACACCAGCAGGCTGTTAAGAAGTACGTGTTAACCAATCAACAAGGCACGCGGGTGGCTATTCTCACCTGGGGCGCAACCTTGCAAGAGTTTAGTGTTGTTGAAGATGGTAAACGTCATCAATTAGTTGTGCATCAACCAGATTTAGCTGACTACGATCACAACCCCTTCTACCTGTGCCAAACCTTGGGCCGGGTGGCTGGACGGATTGCCGGCGCGCAATTTGACCTGGATGGCAAGACGGTCCACCTGGATGCCAATGAAGATCCCAACGCTAGCCACGGTGGGCCTCACGGCTTTACCTTCGTTAACTGGGATGCGACCACGACTAAGACGGCGGATACGGCCAGTGTCATCTTGACGCACACCGCCACGGAAGCCGATGATAAGTATCCCGGGACCATGGATGCCAAGGTCACCTTCACGCTGTCCGAAGAGAATCACCTGGACATCCAATTCGATGCCAAGAGTGATGCCACGACGCTGTTCAACCCAACGGTTCACAGCTACTTCAACGTCACGGACGACCAATACAGTCTGGACGATCAATGGCTGAAGCTGAGCGGGGACAAACGCCTCGTCTTAGACAAAGCCAAGATTCCAACGGGTGAAATGGTTGATACCGCCGGCACTGGCTACGACTTCAGTCACCCACGGACCATCAAGGATGGGCTGGATCAATTACACAAGACGGGGCAAAACGAATACGATGACGCCTTCGTTGTGGTGCCAAGTAAGGACGAACCAATCGCAGTGGTTGGTGACAAGGCTGGGCATCGAACGGTTTCCGTCTTCTCCGACCGGAACGCCTTAGTGGTCTTCACGGCTAACGCTACCGATCCTAAGCGGGCCGAGAAGCATGATTACAACGCCTTGGCCATGGAAGCCCAAACCTTACCAGATGCGATTCACCACGAGGACTTTGGCGACGTGATTCTGCCTGCCAATCAACCCGTCACGCACTGGATTAGCTATCAATACGAACGGAAATAAGAGGAGAGATTTTAATGAGTTGGCAAGATAATTATCAAGTTTGGCAAGCACAACCAACGATGATTCCTTACATTAAAGATGAATTAGCCGCGATTGCCGGCGACGATGACGCCCTAAAGGCTGCCTTCACGGCTCCCATGAGTTTTGGGACCGCCGGCATGCGGGGCATCATGGGCCCTGGGATTGGGCAAATGAACGTCTACACGGTTCGCCAAGCAACGGAAGGGGTTGCCCGTTACCTGGACACCCTGGACGACGCGACGAAGAAGCGCGGGGTGGCCATTAGCTTTGACTCCCGGTACCACTCTAACGAGTTTGCCCATGAGGCGGCCCATGTCTTAGGCGCCCACGGGATTCCTAGCTTTGTGTTCGATGACTTACGGCCAACCCCCGAATTGTCGTTCGCTGTTCGCCATTTGAACACGGCGATGGGCATCATGATTACCGCCAGTCACAACCCTAAGCAATACAATGGCTACAAGATCTACGGGCCCGATGGTGGGCAAATGCCACCTAAGGCGTCCGACATGATCACGACGTTTGTGCGTTCCGCCAAGGATGTCTTTGGCATTTCGGTGGCCGACGAACAAAAGCTGCGGGCCGATCACCTATTGACCATCATTGGTGAAGACGTTGACCAACCTTATTTAGCCCAGGTTGAATCCGTCACGATTAACCATGATCTGGTGGCCAAGGTGGGTAAGACCATGAAGCTGATCTACACACCACTGCACGGGACAGGTAAGGTGATTGGCGAACGGGCCCTCCGGGGTGCCGGCTTCGAGAACTTTACCATGGTTCCCGAACAAGCCATTGCCGATCCCGAATTTCCAACGGTGCCATTCCCGAACCCTGAGTTCGCTCAGGCCTTTGACATGGCCATCGCGTTAGGGAAGAAGGAGGGCGCTGATCTTCTGGTAGCCACCGATCCCGATGCCGACCGCTTGGGTGCCGCCGTTCGGCAACCGGATGGCGAGTACCAACTGCTGACGGGGAATCAAATCGCCTCAATTCTGTTGGCCTACATCTTGAAGGCTCGCAAGGCCGCTGGTCAATTGCCAGCCGATGGGCGCGTGGTGAAGTCCATCGTCTCCACCGAATTGGCCACCAAGATTGCGGCGGCCTACGGGGTTGAGATGAAGAACGTCTTGACTGGGTTTAAGTTTATTGCCGAACAAATCCACCAATACGAGACAAACCACGATCACACCTTCCTATTTGGCTTCGAAGAGAGCTACGGCTATCTGATCAAGCCATTCGTCCGCGACAAGGATGCCATTCAATCGACGGTGCTCCTGGCCGAAGTGGCGGCGGACTATAAGGAACGGGGGATGACCCTGTACGATGGGATTGAAGAACTCTACGCGACCTACGGCTATTCCGCCGAAAAGACCACGTTTGAGGAATTCCCAGGGGTTGATGGTGCCGATCAAATGGCCCACTTGATGAGTGAGTTCCGTGACAATGCCCCGAGAGACTTTGCCGGAACCGCCATCACCGCCGTGGAAGACTTCTCCACGAGCGTGAAGACGACCGCGGATGGCACCACCAGCAAGATTGACCTGCCACAAGCTAATGTCTTGAAGTACTGGCTCGCCGATGAGACTTGGATCTGCATTCGGCCTTCAGGGACCGAACCTAAGGTTAAGTTCTATATCGGTACCAGTGCCAAGACGGATGCCGCTGCGCAAGCCCAATTAGCCACGTATGAAAAAGCCTTAAAGGCTTACGTCAATTCAGTTGAATAGCTGAGTGAAAAGATTTCACCGGTAAGTGAAAAACGCTTACCGGTGATTTTTTTGTTTTCATTTATAAATATTGTTTACTAAAAAAGTTATGGTCGTAGGACAACCGGTTGCAACATGGTAACTGCTACTTATACCACGATATTTTGTGCTAAAACGCACAAAAATAGCGGTTGCAATTCTGCCGAAGAGTCCTAGAATAACATATGTAAAGCGCTTACATTTTAGTAAAAGCGTGACAAGTTTTACCGGTCCTATAAATAACAATTGGGAAGATGAGGTGTTTTGCAATGGCAAAGAAAAACGAAAAGATTACGTTAGATCCAGAGGCGTTCGCAGCGGCAGTCCTTGGAGGGAACGAGCAACGGCCAGATGAGGCGAATAAGCTTTACATCAAGCGTCAGTTGACCCTTTACCTTGAGGCAACCCTGTTAGCCCAAGATTTTAACGAGATGGAAGAGTCACAATTTGATATGGCGAAGTCCCAACAGCGAGAAGCCGTCTTATCGAAAATCATTGAACACCGTTATCACTAATACATAACGGCATAAGACGGAGTTTCCGTTGAAAGGTGTGGAGGAAAAAATGATTAAGCAGTATCTCTCATATGCTTTAGGGGCGTTCGGTCATGATGCGTTCTACGCGACCCTGAATACTTATTTTGCTATTTTTGTTACCAGTGCCTTATTCGTCGGTAAGGGTGCGGCCGCTGAAGCCGGGATCGTTACCACGATGGTGGTTGTTATTCGTTTAATTGAAATCGCGTTTGACCCAATGATTGGTGGGATGGTTGATAACACCAACACCAAGGTTGGGAAGTTCAAGCCATGGATTCTGGCCGGGGCCATCGTTAGCTCCGTTGGGATTATCCTGATGTTCTCCAGTCTCTTCGGCTTGGCGGACAGCAACACGTCCATTTACTTCCTGGTCTTTGGGATTGTCTTCGTCATCATGGATATCTTCTATTCATTCAAAGACATTGCCTTTTGGTCCATGTTACCTGCCTTGAGTGTTGATTCTAAGACGCGGAACAAGTTCGGGACGATTGGTCGTTTCGGTTCTACGTTAGGTTCTCAAGGGGTTATCATGGTTATTACCCCATTAGTTGTCTTCTTCTCACAAACGTTCTCTGGGTCTCACGGGGATACCCAAACCCGGGCCGGCTGGTTAGGGTTTGCCATCGTCATTGGTTCTGTTTCTCTGTTAGGGGCCTTGGCAACTTACTTTGGGACCAAGGAACAAACGAGCTTGATTCGGGAAAACACCGAACAAACGCGGTTCCGCGATGTGTTCAAGGTTATCGGTGAAAACGATCAACTGATGTGGTTGGCGTTCTCATACCTGTTATTCGCCTTGAGCTACGTGGTTACCAACTCATTGTTAATCTATTACTTCCGTTATGTTATCGGGAACGCCGGTGCCTACACTTTGGTTGGTGCCATTACCGCCGTTCTTGGGATTCTCTCTGTACCACTGTTTCCAGCGATCGTTTCAAAGATTACTCGGAAGGGTGTCTACATTGGCGGGATTGCCATGATGTTAATCGGTTACGTGTTATTCATGCTTTCCGGTACCAACACCGTGATGGTTTACATTGCCGATGCCATCTTCTTCTTCCCATACCCAATGATCTTCTTGGCCGCTTTGATGACGATTACCGACAGTGTTGAATATGGCCAGTACAAGAACGGGACTCGTAACGAATCCGTTACCTTGTCCGTCCGGCCACTGATCGACAAGTTGGCTGGGGCCTTCTCAACTGGGATCGTGGTTTTTGCCGCCGTCCACTCTGGGATGACCGGTAACACCAAGCCTAGTGACATTACGGCCCATGGGATGTTTATCTTCCATTCCTTCATGTTCTATATGCCAATGATCTTATTGGTTGTCGCTGCTTTGATTTACCAATTCAAGATTACCTTGTCCGAAAAGAAGCACGCTGAAATCGTGCGCGAACTTGAAAAGAAGTTGGAAACCGAAAAGGATGAAGAAACAGCCGAAGCTAAATAAACTGGTTTTTCACAAGGCCGCAGGTGATATGAGCCTGCGGCCTTTATTTAAAAGGAAAGAAAGCGCTTTAAAAAGTTGTTGACAAGCACCATTGAAGCGCCTATGATAATGGTAAAAGTTTTACTAAAACTACGAAGGAGTTAATAGCCATGGATTATGCTACCCTTGCATCTGAATATCAAGAACAGTTTAACGTCGCACCAGAACGGGTCTTCTTTGCCCCCGGTCGGATTAACCTGATCGGTGAATATACCGACTTCAATGGTGGCCACGTCTTCCCAGCCGCTATCAGCATGGGAACGTACGCTGCCTACTCAGCTCGGGACGACCGCGAATTCCGCGTTTACTCAGCTAATGTGCCAGATGCCGGGGTCTTAACCTTCTCCTTGGATAACTTGGCCTTTGACAAGGCCGACAACTGGGCTAACTACCTGAAGGGGATGCTGTTCGAACTGGCTAAGCAAGACTTGACCATCGACCATGGGTTTGACCTCTACGTCCATGGGAACTTGCCAGATGCTTCCGGCTTGTCCTCATCCGCTTCAATGGAAATGCTGATGGGTGAAATTCTTCACGCCGGTTACGACATGAAGTTGGACGAAGTTGAAATGGTCAAGGTCGGCCAACAAGTTGAAAATGATTACTTCGGTTTGAACACCGGGATCATGGACCAATTTGCCATTGGCATGGGGAAGAAAGACCAAGCCATCCTGTTGGATACCAACACCATGGACTATGAATACGCACCCCTAGACCTGGGCGACAACGTGGTCGTTATCATGAACACGAAGAAGCGTCGTGAGCTGACCGATTCCAAGTACAACGAACGGCGGGCCCAATGTGAAGAGGCTTTGCGTCGTTTGCAAACGAAGTTGGACATCAAGACCCTTGGGGATCTGAATGAAGACGAATTCGACCAAAACGCTTACCTGATTAACAATGAAACCTTAATCAAGCGGGCCCGTCACGCGGTCTTCGAAAACCAACGGACGTTGAAGGCCTTCGCCGCTCTGCAAAAGGGTGACATGGACAGCTTCGGCCACTTGGTTAACGCTTCGCACGTCTCCTTACATTACGACTTTGCCGTAACCGGTAAGGAACTGGATACGTTGGTTGAAACGGCCTGGGAACAACCTGGCGTCTTGGGCGCCCGGATGACCGGTGCCGGCTTCGGTGGCTGTGCGATTGCTATCGTCAACAAGAACAACGTTAAGGACTTCGAGGCCAAGGTTGGCAAGGTTTACGAAGACACGATTGGCTATCCAGCCGAATTCTACGTGGCCGAAATTGCCGATGGCCCTTCAGAATTAACCAAGTAATTTAACTTTCAAGTCAAGAATGGCTGGCGGGATTGGGTCAACGTTGTGTGAGTAACTCCGCTGCGTGTGACCCGATCGCCGGCCATTTTTGTTTGAGGTGTGGCCTACAAGATTTTAGTTAATTAGCGTAAAATAAAGACGTAAAGACATAAGAGGAGGAATTGAACAATGACAGTTTTAGTATTAGGTGGTGCCGGTTATATCGGTTCTCACGCCGTTGATCGTTTAATCGAAAAGGGTTATGACGTTGCCGTTGTTGACAACTTAGTCACTGGCCATCGGGCAGCCGTTAACAGCAAGGCCCGGTTCTACGAAGGTGACGTTCATGATCAAAAATTCTTGAACGATGTGTTTGATAAGGAAGACATCGAAGGCGTGATGCACTTCGCCGCCTTCTCAATCGTGCCAGAATCGATGGAAAAGCCATTGAAGTACTTCGACAACAACACGGCCGGCATGGTTTCCTTACTGGAAGTCATGAACAAGCATAATGTTAAGCGAATTGTCTTCTCCTCAACGGCCGCCACGTACGGCGAACCTAAGCAAATTCCAATTAAGGAAACCGACCCGCAAATTCCAACGAATCCTTACGGTGAAAGCAAGCTGATGATGGAAAAGATCATGCACTGGTCTGACGAAGCTTACGGCATCAAGTTTATTGCGCTGCGGTACTTCAACGTTGCTGGGGCTAAGGAAGACGGAAGCATTGGTGAAGACCACCATCCAGAAACCCACTTGATTCCAATTATCTTGCAGGTGGCCGCCGGCGAACGCAAGGAATTAGCCATCTTCGGGAGCGACTACCCAACCAAGGATGGGACTAACGTGCGGGACTACGTCCACGTTGTTGACCTGGTCGACGCCCACATTTTAGCCTTGGAATACCTGAAGGCCGGTCATGACAGCGATGCCTTCAACCTCGGCTCTTCAACTGGTTTCTCCAACAAGGAAATGTTGGAAGCCGCTCGTAAGGTCACGGGCAAGGAAATTCCAGCCAAGATGGCACCTCGTCGTGCCGGTGACCCAAGTACCTTGATTGCTGCCAGCGACAAGGCACGTAAGGTCCTGAACTGGAAGCCACAATTTGATAACGTTGAAGACATTATTCGCACGGCCTGGAACTGGAAGCAAACGCATCCACAAGGCTATGCTGACCGGACTGAGGAGACGAAGTAATGACTGAAGACACGATTCAAACCTTTATCGATGCCGTTGTGGCATCGCCAGCACCCTATACGGAGTTGGATCGGCAGTACGTTACCAACCGGATCTTTGCCCTCATTGGCGATGGTCAAGCCGAGGTTGCGACCAGTACCGAACCGATTGATCTGGTTAGCGCCATGATTGAAACGGCGGTTAAGCACGGTAAGATTGAGGATTCTGCGAGTCCCAGAGAAATCTTGGAATCACAATTGATGGATCTGATGACGCCACTACCATCCGCTTTAAATCGCGGTTTCTGGGATCGGTATCAAAAGAATCCCAGCGCTGCCACCGACTGGTTCTATCAATTAAGCCAAAAGAACAATTACATTAAGACACGCAACATTGCCAAAAACGTGGTCTTTCCCGCCAAAACGGCTGCCGGTGAGTTAGAAATCACCATCAACCTGTCCAAGCCAGAGAAGGACCCGAAGGCCATTGCTGCGGCGTTGAAGCAGAAGTCGACCAGCTATCCTTTGGATCAACTTTGCATGACGAACGAAGGGTACTTGGGCCGCTTGGGCTATCCCGCCCGGAGTAATCACCGGATTATCCGGATGATGCTGGGCGGCGAGACCTGGGGCTTCCAGTACTCGCCATACGCCTACTTCTCAGAGCACGCGATCTTCTTGGCCCAGGAACACCGACCAATGCTGATCAACCAACATACCTTCACGAACCTGTTGGAAATTGTTCGTCAATTCCCAACCTACTTCGTTGGGAGTAACGCCGACCTGCCGATTGTGGGGGGC
Organism: Levilactobacillus tangyuanensis; assembly: GCF_003946545.1. Taxonomy (GTDB): domain Bacteria; phylum Bacillota; class Bacilli; order Lactobacillales; family Lactobacillaceae; genus Levilactobacillus; species Levilactobacillus tangyuanensis. Next base: position 266,535 of record NZ_RHOA01000002.1, on the reverse strand, counting down.
TCAATGCTCACCCATGACCATTATCAAGGTGGGAAGCACGACTTTCCAATGATGAAGGCCCCAGTGGACCGGGCCATCGACCTGGGGATTGCCGGCGTCGACGCCGGTGTCGTGGATTGGCCAATGACGGATATTCGCTTGACCGGGAGTCAACCGGAACCCCTCATTACCGCGGCTACGAAGATTCTAAACAGCTGGATTGACTACTCCGATGAGTCGGACGATGTTCGAGCCTACACGGACGGCACGCGCCATCACACGGTGACGCCGATTGCCTACCGAAAGGGCGACGATTACGCTTTGGATATTGTCCTGCGAGACAACCAAACGTCAACGACCTATCCTGACGGGATCTTCCATCCACACCAGGATGTTCAACATATCAAGAAGGAAAACATTGGTCTGATTGAAGTGATGGGCCTAGCTATTTTACCAGCACGGTTGAAGTCAGAAATGGCCGAGGTCACGAAGTACTTGTTGGATGAACCCAATGAGATGGCGGACATGCACCGGGCCTGGGCCGACCAGATTAAGCAAGATCATCAGTTGACGGCAGAGAACGTCACTGAAGTCTTACACCAAGCAATTGGGGACGTCTTCGCCCGAGTCCTGGCCGACGCCGGGGTCTTCAAGCGTGACGCCGCCGGTCAAGCGGCTCTAGATAAGTTTATTGCCCAGGTTTAGTCGGAAAGGGAGGTGAGGAATCATCGCAGCAACGTTAAAAGATATTGCCCAAACAGTCGGGGTGTCCTTGGCGACGGTTTCTCGCGTTCTCAACTATGACCGGACCTTGTCCGTGAGCGAGTCCACGCGGAAACAAATCTTCGAGGTGGCCGAACGGCTGAATTATTCCAAATTCAAGCGGCGGCCGGTTCCCGTGACCAGGGAATTAAAGATTGCCATCGTGCAATGGTATTCCAAGACCAAGGAACTGGATGACTTGTATTACATGTCGATTCGTTTAGGCCTTGAGAAGCGGTGTGAAGAACGCCACTTCTTGGCCACGCGGACCTTTCACAGCGATCTGAGTTCCATCGATGCCGACGTCGATGCCATTATCGCGATTGGGAAGTTTAGTCCCCAGCAGGTGGCAACGATGGCCCAGCTAACCCCGAACCTGGTCTTCGTCGATCAGGATCAGTTAGCGGAAGGCTATGATAGTGTCGTGACGGATTTCGATATTGCCGTGAAGCAAGTGATCGATGGTTTTTGGGAAGCCGGTCAACGACGGATTGGGTTATTATACGGGACTGAATGGACCACCGATGAGAAGTTGGCGGTGGTCGATCCGCGGTACCTGGCCTTCAAACACGGGATGCAAGACCACGGAGCGTTTGACCCCGCACTGATCTTCCCCGGGGACTACACCAATCAGTCCGGTTACGACGCGATGATGACGGCGATTAAGCAACTTGGTTCGGATTTACCCGAAGCCTTCTTCGTGACCAACGATCCCATGGCGGCTGGGGCCCTTAAGGCCCTGCATGAACAGGGAATTGCCGTTCCCCAGCGGGTGAGTGTCATGAGCTTTAACGACACCACCATCGCCAAGTTCGTCTTTCCAGAGTTAAGCAGCGTCCACGTGGACACCGAACTCTTAGGTAGCGCAGCCGTGGACTTGGTGGCCGACCGGTATAATAACGGGCGGACCACGCCACAACGAATGACGATCGGGACCAAAATTGTGAAGCGGGACAGTACGACTTAATTTAATTGATAACAGATAAAAGGATCGAGACTAAGCCGTCTCGATCCTTTTTTGTGGGGTGTGTTTAGTGACTCGCTTAATCTTTTTCGGTCGTTTGTCGTTTCTGGTCGGCCAACCGGTCAGCCTGGCGCCGCCATTCGGCCAGATGACCATAGGTGGCCAGCACATCGGCCTCAGGCGTCGTTTCGAGGACTTCCTGCCAGATACTCGTCATGATGGCCCGAACGGCCACAGCGGTCTCCTGGCCCGTCTGCGTGAGGGTAATCCAGGTGATCCGGTGATCGGTGGCGTCGGCCTGGCGGGTAATGTAGCCGGCCGTTTCCAGTCGGGTCATTTCGCGACTGACCAGGCCCTTATTGATGGCCAGCTCATTCGAGAGTTGCTTAGCGGTAATGTGGTCGTGCTCACTGATGAAGAGGAGAAAGTTGGCATTCGTGGTACTCAATGCCGGGAAGTCCAGTTCATGACTAATCATGGTTTGAAATCGTCGGTGTAAGATGCCAATGATTTTACTGAGTTGTGTGATTTCCATAGGGACACCGTCCTTTGGGTCTTAGTATAGCATATAGTTGACAATTAAACTAATTGGTGTATACTGGATTTATAGTTGCTTTATCAACTGAATAGGAGATCATAACGTGAATTCAAAGCAAAGATTATTATTTTCGATTACCATGACCACCTTTATGGCCAGTATTATGAGTTGGATCGGCATGGCCAAGAGTACCGGTCTCAATCCGGAATTTTGGCGGACCTATGCCACGAGTATTTTGCCAACGTTGGCTTTCGCCATCATGTGGAACGTGCTAGTGGCCTCAAACGTGGCCAAGCTGATGATTAAGTTGGGCACCCGAAATTTAACGGATGCGGACGAAATCACCACGCGGAGCAGTACGATTCGCAGTTGGACCATGATTTCCGTGATGTGTTTCACCATGAGCACGTTGGCCTTGGTGGTTAACGGGGAGTTATCCGCGATGACGCCGGTCACGTTCATCCTCTCGTTCTTTGGGGACTTCACGATGGCCTTCTTTGTCCGGGGGATGTTTGTGATGCCCCTGGTTAAGCGACTGGTTATCGGTACGCCTAAGGCGATTCAGGTTATTTCTGAAGAGGAAGCCGAAGAAGATGTTGAGGGTGCGGCCGAATAGGTTGACCAGAAAATCCTAAGACACGTGAACTGGCAGAACTAGTGGCCAGCTAAACAAAAGTAAAGGAGTCGCTATCGTCTTGTTTTAGACGATAGCGACTCCTTTTTGGTGCAGTTGAGGCTAACCAGCTAGTTAGCTCGATATCTTAATTTGGTGAATGTCTACCAATCTGAGCCGTAGGCCGCCAGGAGAGGTCAGCGGTGGTGGCGGTGTTAGGTGAGGAACTGTCTCACCTTACAGCGCGGAACGAGCTTGGAGACGAGTGAAATTCTCGGCTTCAAGTCGAGCCGGAAGACGGTGGTTTACCGGCTTCGGGCGGTTCCCATGGCGACCGCTCCTGGTGGCCGAAGGCGGACCAATGAACGAAAATGTTAACAGACTACCAAATTTTAACCCGGTCTGCAGGAGCCAGATACATGGCATCGTCCGGTTGCACGTTAAATGTCGTGTAGAAGTCGTCGAGGTTCTTGACCTGCACGTTGGCCCGCAATTTAGCAGGCGCGTGAACATCGATCGACAACAGGAGTTGCATGTATTCCGTGGTGGCCTTCATCCGCCAGACGTTGGCCCAGTTGATGAAGAAGGCCCGCAGGTCGACGTCATCGGCCGACTTGGCGGCCTCGAGCGCGCAGCTCAGCCCGCCGGCATCGGCAATGTTTTCGGAAACCGTGAGCTTCCCGTTAACCTTTTGGCCGGCGAACTCGATGCCATCGAATTCGTTAATCATGGCCTTGGACAGGCCTTGGAAGTATTCCAGGTCGGCATCCGTCCACCAATTGTTTAGATTCCCGAATTCGTCGAATTGTGACCCGTTGTTGTCAAAGGCGTGAGAGATTTCGTGGGCGATGACGGCTCCAATCCCGCCATAGTTGGCGCTACTGGATTGGTCCAGGCTGTAGAACGGTGCCTGTAAGATGGCAGCCGGGAAGACAATCTCGTTGTTGGATGGGGAGTAGTAGGCGTTAACCGTGTTGGCACTCATGTCCCAGCGCTCGCGATCGACGGGCTTGCCCCAGTGGCCGTAATAGTTTTGAATGGCGACTTCGCTGATGGCCTGCAGGTTATCGAACAATGACTTGTCGGGATCGACCCGGTACTTGCGGTAGAGTGGGTCGATGGCGTCCGGGTAACCAACCTTAATCGTCAGCTTTTGCAGCTTAACGATGGCCTTCTCGCTGGTGGCGGTGCTGAGCCAATCGTTGGCCTTCAGGCGTTGTTGGTAAACGTGCGTCATCTTTAGGACCATCTTGCGAACGTCGGCCTTGGCGGCTTCGCCGAAGTATTTCCGGCCGTAGTAGTCACCAACGACTTGGGAGAAGGTTCCGGTAGCCAGGTAGAAGGCCGCCTTTTCCTTGGAACGTGCCTGCTTTTGGCCGGATAGCGCCCGACGGTAGGTCCCACCAACTTGGCGGAAGTCTTCCGTCAAGGCGCCGGTCCCATCAAAGACCGTCTTCACGAGCATCCAGTGCTTGATCAGGTCAAAGTTAGCAGGCGTGATCAGGTCATTGGTGGCATCAAAGAAGATTGGTTGTGGCAGGATAGATTGCTCGGGCACGTCGCCTAACAGGGCCTTAATGGTTCCCGTTAAGTCCAAATGTGTCACCTGTTTGGCCACAGCACTGGTTTCCCGGGGGTTATAAACCTTGACATAGTCTGCGGCTTCCTCGGAAGACTTGACGTGAGGGGCAATCTTGGCATCAAAGGCCTTGGCGTCCGCCACAATCTTTTGGGCGTCATCACTGGTGTAACCGACCATCCCTAACAGTTTCTCTGCCGTGGTGGTAAAGATTGGCATGAGTTGTGCCGCCGCCTGATTGTCCTTTTCGTAGTAGGTCTTGTCGGGCAAGAAGAGGTTAGGAGCATCTAGGTACAACGCATAGTTGCTGGTATCCTTCATGTCGGGTTCCACGCCAAACTCAATTGGCGTTGGGAGACCGACCTTGATGAAGTCAACCAAGTGACGGTTCAGGTCATCGAGATCGGTTAAGGCCGTGATGCGGTCAAGGTAGGGCTTCAGGGGCGCCGTTCCGGTGGCTTCCCGTTGCTTGAAGTCGCTGGCTTGGGCGTAGAGTCGTTTGAAGGCGGCCATTTCATCGTTAGCGGGCGTCATTTTGCCGGCTAGCAGGTCGCTAAAGTCAGTCATCAGAGTCTTTTCGATGTTATCAACCAAGTCCATGAAACCACCGGTTGACGCATGGTCACCGGGAATGGTGGCCTGGTCCGCCCAGGCACCGTTCACGGCGTCATACAAGTCTTGAGTCAGTTGCTGGTCGTTTACCGGGAAGTCCTTGGTGGCCCCTCCGGCTGCTGTATCAGACGTAAAATGATTAAGTCGCATACGAAATCCTCCTAAAATTTGTGTGATTACTAAAAGACTAACCCATTTGTGAAGAAAAAGGAATTTTTTTGACGGCGTTCAACCTAAAAAAGAGTTGAGATGAACTCAGCTCTTTTTAGCGATTATTAATCGTCGCCAAAGGCCCGTTTCTTGGCACTGATGACAGGCCGATGAAACTTAGGCCGGGTCCGATCCCAGGTGGCAATGTTGGCTTGGTATTGGGTAAAGAAGGCATTGATATTTTCGGAGGTCAGGCTGGTAGGGATTTCTTCCCAGGCTTGGGCACTTTGCAAGAAGGCTTGGCGGATATCTCTTTCCACGTTGGTCCCCTTCGTGGTCAACCGGAGATACTTAACCCGGCGGTCATCCAACTTGGCTTCTTGTTCCACAAAGCCATCGAGCAGGAGTGCCCGAAGCTTACGAGCGGCGGCTGAACGGGTGGTTCGAGTGGAATCGGCCAATTCGCTCAGCGTGATGTTACGTTGCTCATGAATTTGTTTTAAAAGTAAATATTGTTCAAAACTGACTGAGTACTGACTGGTAATCTGTTCTGCGGCGTTGATCAGGACGCGAAAAATCTCCCGATATTGCCGCAAGAACGCTTCAAACACGCGATCTTCATTCTGCATATTAACTCCCCCTGGAAATGCATATTCTGTTGAGCCTCACGAAGTTGGCCGGGTTAATGGCGGCGGGTCTTCATGACCTCAGCATACCGTTATTATGCGGCCTGACCAGTGGGGATAAAAATGATTGTGCTCGCGCACATTGGGTTAAGATAAGTCAGCTTGTTTTCTAAACGGCGAAGGAGGCCGTAAAAAAAGCCGACAATTTCATGTCGGCTTGGGTAAACAGTTATTTGGTCATGTAAATGTAGAGGTGGTCGGTTGAGAACCCAACGTTGAAGCGAACGCCATTGGAATGAATGGTCTTCGTCGTGGTGGAGGAACTATTCTTCTTGGCATCCTTCATGACCTTTTCGAACTGCTTCATCACACTCTTGGGCTTTGTCCCCAGGGCATTGCCGAGCAAAGCGAAGGTCGTGATGAATTTCTTCTGGCCGGTCTTTGTCTTCATTTCCTTGGTGGGGACTAAGAGGGCTAAGCCCATTAAATGATCAGCCTGAACGTTCCCACGAACCGTGGTGTACTTGGTAGTTGCGAGGTTATGCAGACCGGTAGTGGTGGTCGTCGGCAGCAGGTCGTCCTTGGCCTGCTTCTTAGCCGTTGCCAGGCTCTGTTGCAACTTCTGGCCAGCGGCCTTCTGTTGTTGAACCGCGGCTGCAGCGGCCGCTGGGTCGGTCTGAGCTAGGGCTGCCAATTTCTTCTTGGTGGCCGCTTGGTTGGTCTGGGCATTCTGCAGGTCTTTCTGCGTTTTAGCCGGCAGGTAGCTGGCGGTGGCCATTTGGTTGTAACTGGCGGCGATTTTCTTGTAGTTACCTAAGGCGGCAACCTTCTTCACCGTGACCGTCTTGTGCGCGGAACCCGCGGTAATCTTGACCGTTTGGTTCTTGGTGGCGGCTGGGACTTGGAAGAAGTAGGTGCCACCTTTCAGATTGGCCGTTTGGCTGGTCCCATTATCGATCCGATAGGTGACGTGTTTGGCCGAGGCTTGCCCCTTGATAACGGCGGTCAACGCCGTCGGCTGGTAACTTTGGTGATTCGTGGTTAATTGATTACTCGAACAGCCAGCCAGGGTAAGCGTCAGCAGGCCGCCGAAAATAAGTAGAAGCTTTTTCATATTAGATCCATCCCTTGGTCAGTAATTTACTTGATTCATCTTACCACAAACTACCCTCTAACCGGGTAATGAGACTCGGCCATTTAATTCACTGATTTAGTGGCGGGAATCCTTGCTAGTCCGGAGAAAATTGGTATGATGAAACTAGGTAAGTGGATGAACTGAACTGAAGGGAAGGGATTGCATGTATGAACGAATTTTAGTCCCCACTGATGGCAGTAAGAATGCTCACGCCGCCGTCACGGAAGCCATTGCCTTGGCGAAGATTTTAGGATCAGAGCTTTTCATCGTGGCCGTGGCAACGGATCAGAGCTATAACCATTATGGCGCCAAATTTGGCGGTGAAATCATGGACCATTTCAGAGAGGAAGCCGCGGGTTATCTCAAGCAGGCTGCCGATGAGGCCGCCGCAGCCGGCGTGAAGGCTAGCACGAGCTTCAAGGTGGGCTTACCTAAGCCAACGATTGCTCAGGTCTTGCCCGAAGACTTTGACACCAGCCTGACGGTCATCGGGCGTTCGGGATCGCATGGGATTGGCCGGGCCATCATGGGCGCAACCACAACCTATGTGGTGCAACACTCCGATACCAGCGTGTTGGTGGTTGATTAACGACAAGCAAAAAAAGAAGCATTGACCCGGAGGTCAATGCTTCTTTTTGGTATAGGCGTCAGACTACTTCTTGTTCTTTAACCAACGTTGTAAGTCTGAAATTTCGTCGCGGCGCTTCCGGTCCTTTTTACGGTTAACCTTCCGACGGCCTTGAACGCCATTTGGATGTGCTTTTTTCATTAGTAAACCCTCACTTAATTAAAATAACAATCGACTGTTATTCTACTGTTTTTCTATAGAAAATGCAAGGGGGTACCGGCTTTTCGTCATGCCCGAAGGAATGACAGTCCGTGGTGAGCATGGTTTCCCTGTGATTTGCTTAAAATTTTTTAGGAAGAAAAAATCCGGGTTTGAGAGTGGTATATTGGAAATATGAGCAATATAGAAGGGGACGAAGCATGTGCAATTCTTAAAAACGAGGTCCGGTCGCATCTGGATGTGGGCACTAACCCTCGTGTTGGGTGGCCTACTTGTGTGGGGGACTCAGCACGACGCGGCGTTGTATCATGATCCAATCATGCGGGTCACGAACGTGCAGACCGGCAAGCGAACCACGATGACAGATGATTTCCAGAATAAGGATACCCAGACGACCCAAACATTAACGGGGCACATCTTGAACGGCCCACATCGAGGTCGCAAGCTCACGATTAGCAATAGTTATTCGCAGTCGCGAGCGATGGATCAACGGTATCGCCGGGGCAGCCAGCTGTTTGTGGTCATTCATTCCCATAGTCGTCAGCAGTTGACGGCCACCGCCAAGGACCTGAAGCGTGACACGACCTTGGTCTTCATGATCTGGCTGGTCGTCGGGTTGTTGCTATTAATTCTGCAATTCAGCGGCTTCATGGCCTTCCTCAGTGTCGCTGCGAACGGGGTGTTGTTTTATGTGGCCATCCTGATTAACGGATCGACGCAAGGGGCCCAGGTCTTGTGGATCTTCGGCAGCCTGGCGGTAGTCTTCGCGGCACTGACCCTCTGGCTGGTGATCGGAGCGAACCGCCAGATGCTGATTACCTTTGCCACCACCATTGGTGGGACGACCCTGGCGTTAGTCATGGGGTTGTTGGTGTTTCATTTCACCCATGAACGTGGGGTGACCTATGAATCGATGCAGTATGTGACCCAATTGCCACGGCCGTTGTTTCTAGCCGAGACGCTGTTAGGCTCGTTGGGGGCGGTCATGGATGAGTCGACCGATATTATTTCGTCGCTCTTTGCCTTGAAGCGGGAACGACCAGAATTAACGGCTGGTCAAGTCTTCAAGTCCGGGCGCCAGATTGGGAGTACCATCATGGGACCACTGATCAACGTGCTGTTCTTTATTTTCGTGGCCGACACCTTTCCAATGGCGATGCTGTTTCTGAAGAATGGCAACAGTTGGGGGTACACCTTCACCATGAATATGTCGCTGGGGGTCGTGCAAAGCCTGATCAGTGGGATTGGCATTGTTTTAGCGGTGCCGTTAGCGAGTTATTTGGCTAGTCGGTTTATGGGGAAGCAGGTGATTAAATGAGTGCGATTACGGTTTTAGGCCTCATTTTATTAATTTTAATGATTCTAGTGGGTGGCAAGGCCGGGGCCCAGTCTTTTTTGGCGTTGTTACTAAACTTTGGGCTGTTGTTCTTGGCCATCGTTCTCGTGGCCTTTCACTTTTCACCCCTAATTGTCACGCTGGTGGTGGGGATGCTCGTCTTGGCCCTAACCATCTTCATGAGCAGTGGGGATGACCTGTCCAGTATGGTCGCCTTCATTGCCTCCGCGGTGGTTCTGGTGGCCCTGGTTTGCCTGATTGTTCCCGTAGAGCAATGGGGCCTGGTTCAGGGCTTTGGCCCCGAGGACAGTGAGGACCTAGAAGGCTTGTCCGTGCTAGTGGGGATTAACTTTGTCCAGGTTACCACCGCCACAGCCATTCTGAGCACCCTAGGAGCGATTGCGGAGGCGGCCATGGCCATTGCAGCCGGATTAAGCGAGATTCTCCAGCAGCACCCGCAAGTGCCTGTCAGCGACCTGTATCGTGAGGGTATTCTAGTTGGTAAGCAAATTATCGGGACAACGTTTAATACCCTGTTCTTTGGCTTCTTTGGGGGATTCCTCGCGCTATTCATTTGGTTTACAGGCGTGCATTACTCATTCGGTGAAATATTTAATGATAAAATTTTTGTTTCTGAAATTCTGATGATTCTATTTGCCATGGTGAGTGTGATTCTGACTGTGCCCATTACCACATGGGTGATGACGCGGGCCGTGAGTCGGCAACGACGGCACCCGGCGAAATCAACGGATGACCGGTAAGGAGGCCAAACGATGTATTATCTAAAAACGGCTGAAGCAACGCCACTTTACGAACAATTGACGACGCAGATGAAGGCGGCAATTCATCGTGGTGAATTAGTGGGGCAACTCCCATCGATTCGGGCACTGGCGGATGAGCTCAAGGTGTCCAAGGGGACGATTGAAAATGCCTACGAATTGCTGGTGGCTGAGGACCTGGTCGAGAATCGACCGCAACAGGGATTCTTCGTTAAGACCGCGGTGACGCTACAGAATGTGAGTGAACATGACCGTGACCTGGCGCAACCAGACTTCGACTTTTCCCTGCAATACGCGTCTTCAATGCTCGAAACCCATGCAAAGAGCGCCTGGAAGCGGTCATTGAATACGGCCATTCAGTCGCAGTTTGATCGCGTGGCCAAGACGGCCATTCGGCGGCAGGGGTCCATCGAGCTACGCGAGGAAATTGTTAAACTTTTGGCGCGGCAACGCGGGATTCATTGCGAACCCGATCAGGTGGTTGTCACCACGGGGAGCACGGAATCTTTGACCGTGGTCAACCAGATTGTGGGAGGGTGGCTTCAGCATCCTGTCACCCTGGGAATTGAAGACCCCGGCTATCGCAACGCCTATGAAACCCTGAAACGGCAAGGCGTTCAATTGATTCCGATTCCGGTTACCGCCACGGCGGGAATTGAGAGTGACCGGGTGGCCGCGGCTCCGCTCGACCTGGTCTACGTGACCCCGTCACATCAATTTCCGTTGGGGGCGCCGCTCGCGATCGATCGACGGCACCAGCTGTTGCGGGTCATGGCGGCCAAGCAGGGTCTGGTAGTCGAGGACGATTATGACAGTGAGTTTTCGGTATTAAGTAAGCCGGTCCCCGCGTTAAAGGCCTTGGCGCCCGATCAGGTCATCTACCTGAGTGGCTTTTCCAAGACCATCTCATCCGATTTGCGGCTGAGCTTTATCGTCTTGCCACCAAAGCTATTGCCGACCTATCGGCGATTGTTCGAGTACGAGAGTAGTTCAGTCTCGTATATCGCCCAGGCGGCAACCACGGACTTCATTCGCTCGGGTGCCTACAGCCGTCATATCCGCCGGTCGCTACAAATGAATCGACAGAAGTACGCGCTGCTGAAGGAACGGTTAACACCATTCATTGACCAGGGGTTACTGGCGGCCCGGTTTGGCGAGGCCGGTATCCATATCGTCTTTCACCTGTGCAACGAGGCTAATATTGCGCCATTTGAACGAGCCTTAGCCCGACAGCACCTTTACCTGCGGGCCATGGACCGGTGCTGGTTCACCCAGGTTAAACCGGGGTATTACATCATTGGTTTCGCCCATTTCTCTAAGGCCGAATTCAATCAAGGCCTGTCGAAGTTGGTAGCCATTCTCAACACGTTGTCCGCCTAAAATCGACCAGAACTGTCACTTTTCGTCATCCGCTGATTGCCTATACTTAAGGTAATCTAACGGATAGGAAGGCGACATCATGATTGAATACAAAGTGGATAAGATGTTGGACGTAGCAACTTTTAAGGACTTGATTCTCAGAGCAAAGATTCACCGGCAGACTAACGACGACGCTAAGCTACAGCGCATGTTAGATAATGCCAATTACCTCTTTACCGCCTGGGATGGCGATCAGGTTGTGGGCTATACCCGCGGCTTAACCGACTATGCGGACGCCGTGTATGTGGCCGACTTGGCGGTTGATGAACACTATCGTTACCAAGGCATCGGCCGGCACTTGCTGGAACTCGTGGACCAGGAGGTTGGGCATGAGCTGCACTCGGTGCTCTTCGCCTCGGAACTCGCCAAGGATTTCTATGGTAAGATTGGCTACACCAAGGACCCGCGGGGGTACGTTAAGAACCCTGCCCATCTCGATCCGGATGATTGGACCGTTTAAAACATTGAGAACCCAAAAAGGCCGCCTGAGTAATTCTCAGGCGACCTTATTTATATCTAATCATTTAGTCGATTTGGGGTGGTGAAGCTTAGTTGCTGGCGCTGGAAGAAGTTGCCGCCTCGTTAGCGTTGGTGGTAACGTCGGTTAAGTTATCGGCGTATACCCAGTAACGGGTCTTGCTAGTGGTGTCGGTAGCGGGCTTAATCCGGTACCAGGTCGTCCCATTGCTCTTCTTACCAACCATGTCGATGCTGTAAGTCTTACCAACCTTAGGGGAAATCTTAGACCAACTTTGACGCTTGGCGTTCTTGTTGACACCCTTGAGGTGGTTGTACAGGTAGTACTTCGTGTACTTGCTGCTCAACTTACCCTGTTGGTTAACGGACGTGTAGGTTGCGGTCATTAACTTGGTGTGCTTCGTGTTCATCTCGTTGTAGTACTTCTTAACCATTTGGTAGAAGGCGGCCATGTTGTATGACTGACCGAAGTACTTCTTACCGGCTGAAGAGTAGTAACCAACGGGGTCGGTATGCGTGGACCCACCGAGCTTCGAAGCAACGGCCTTATGGGACCAAACCGTGCCCTTGTAATCGTAGGCGGCATCGTTTGGTTTCAGATTGTACTTGTTTAACAAGTATGCCGTGTACCATGAAGCGTTAGCGACTTCGTGGGCAAAGGCGGACTTACTGTGAACTTCGACCTGTTCGAATTGAACGAAACGAGCGTTCCCAGGGTAACCAACACCCCAAGCCAGGTAGTCCGTGTTCGCGATGTTGATAATCCGAGAACCATCGACGAAGCTGTGCACGAAGGCGTTGTTATAATTCTTCTTCATGTAGGCAATTTCGTTGTAAATGGTTGAGGAAGGGTTGGCCGTTTCGTGAACGACAACGCCTTCTGGCTTAGCCTTACCATGACGGTACTTGTTCTTAGGAAAACCACTCCAAATGGACTTGGTTACCTTAGCAGGCTTGATATTCTTGTTACTGATATAGTCATTGACCTTTGAACTACTTGCTGATGCCGTAGTCGTCGTCATTCCGATAAAACCAGCGGCCCCAAGTGTGGCCAGTGCGGTTAAAACAATTTTGTGCATCTTCACCCTGATCATCCCTCAAATCTTTCTTGTCTTTTGACAACCGTCGATAGACGATTGCACATTCGATGTTATCCGTGATCAACTATAAACATTATTGTGGCTGTCGACAACCGGCCTGACGGCATTCCGATGTAATATTACACCGGTTATAACGAGCCTGTTGGGCTTTGTTAGGCGTGTTTGCAAATAGATTAAAACTTCACGACACCTGTAATATCCTTGTAATATGCTGGTGGCAGCCGTTTTTGGCCACGATGCCGAAGAAAAAGCGTCTGGCCGGGGCCACACGCTAGGGTTGAATTATTCCGGTTGCGACCAGGTCTGTCGTTCCGGGTCGATGTGTAACTTCTGTTGGCATTCCGGGCAGAGGCCGTAAACCTCAACGTGGTTACTGGTGATGAGATAGCCGGTCTGCTCGCTGGCCTGGTCGTTTAAGGATTTTTCAATTTCCGCAAAGTTTGGCGCGAAGACGTCGGTGATCTTACCACAGTTTTCACAGATAACGTGGTAGTGGGGGCGGCCATAGAAGTCGTAGCGCAGACCGCCGTTGTCATTGGGCAGCTCGATGACGATGCCCAGGTCTACCAGGAGATTCAGGGTATTGTAAACCGTGGCCATACTGAGATTGGGGAGTTCATCCGCTAATGAGGTGAAGATCGTCTCGACGGCTGGGTGGTTATGATGGGTGACCAGATAAGTCAAGATGACCTTCCGTTGGGGGGTCACCCGCACGTGATGTGACTTTAACGTTTGCAAGGCCTGATTTAACAATTGTTTCTGACTAGCCAAGGTTATCCCTCCTTATTTATAATCGATCTAGTTTGTATCTATTAAACCACTTTTTCAGAATACTTCCAGTTTTATGATTGATCACTGGTATAAATTAGCGATAACAAGGAATTGATGATGAGCTATTTACATTTAAAGCTAAAGTGAGTACAATGATTTTGTTAAACAATTAAGAATGATTCTAAACTAAGCAGCAAAGTTAGATTAGCCAAACTTTTATCTCTATATGTGTTAACATAGATGAGAGGCTTAATAGTGTCATGATTTCGGGGGCGAAAGAGTATGAAGAAGAATAAGAAGAAGTCGACATTAGCGCAACGCATCAATGTGTTGCGGGCAAGTGTCATGGGTGCCAACGATGGGATCCTTTCGGTTGCCGGGATTGTCGTCGGCGTGGCCGGAGCGGCCACCAGTAGTTTTGCGATCTTTATTTCCGGGATTGCGGGAATGATTGCCGGGACCGTCTCGATGGCGATGGGGGAATACGTCTCGGTGAACACCCAAAAAGATGCGCAACGCAAGGCGATCGAGACCCAGACGGTGGCATTAGACAATGATTATGACGGCGAATATCGTTTCATTCGCGATAAGTACGTGGCCACGGGGATTAACCCCGAGTTGGCCGATCAAGCGACTAAGGAAATGATGGAAAAGGATCCCTTGAAGGCCACGGTTAGAGAACGTTTTGGGTTTAACGTTGGGGAATATACCAATCCATTCTCGGCGGCAATTGCCTCAATGATTTCATTTCCAACCGGGTCCATCCTTCCGTTAGTGTCGATCAGTCTCTTACCTCGTCAATGGCGGGTGATTGGAACCTTTCTGGCGGTAGTGGTGGCCCTGTCGATTACGGGTTATATCGCGGCAATTTTAGGGAATGCCAATCGGCGCAACGGGACCGTTCGTAACGTTGTGGCCGGGATCTTGACGATGCTGGTGACTTACGGCATTGGGCATCTATTCGCTTAGGGGGCGGCCAGAATGGCAGAAAACGAGAATATTCGGGTTAAGAAAGTTAAGCAACATCAAACCATGGACGAAAAGTTAAATACCTTGCGAGCCGGTGTGTTGGGTTCAAACGACGGGATTCTGACCGTCGTTGGGGTATTGTTCAGTGTTGCCGCGGCGACCACCAATCAATTTACCATCTTCATTGCTGGACTGGCAGACCTGTTGGCCTGTGCCTTCTCCATGGCATCCGGGGAGTACGCCTCGGTTAGCACGCAGAAGGATACCGAAAAGGCCGCGGTGGCTAAGGAAGCCGCCCTTTTAAAGACCAATTACGCCGACCAACAGGCGGCCGTGCGTCATTTCTATGAGGAGCGTGGTGTCACCACGGCTACTGCCGAGGCCATTGCGGAAGATCTGATGAACAAGGACGCCTTGGGAACGGTCGTCAACGTGAAGGATGACATCCAATTGGGACATTACATGAATCCTTGGGACGCCGCGTTTTCATCCCTATTCGCGGCCGCGATCGGGGGGACCTTCCCGCTGGTTGCCATGACGATCTTTCCGGCGGCAACGCAATGGCCGGCGACGATCGTTGCGGTTTTACTATCCGTGACGCTGACGGGTTATCTTAGCGCCAAGTTGGGCCATGGCCTGGTTAAGACTGCCATTATTCGTAACGTGGTGGTGGGGATCATTACCATGTTTATTCACTATTATGTCGGGCAATTTTTCTAGGCGATTACTAGCAAGTGATCGACCATGGTCAGGCTTCCCTGGCTAGTGTACAATGGGCAATACAGTTGCTTAGAAAGTAGGGAATGCCGTTGAGACGGAAGATGAGTTTGTTTTCACTAGTCATGCTGACACTCAGTGCCATTATTGGTTCTGGGTGGCTTTTTGGTGCCGGAATGGCCGCACAAATTGCCGGGCCGGCCGCCATTATTTCCTGGCTCCTTGGGGCCCTCGTGATTGGTTTGATTGCGATGAACTACATTGAATTGGGGACGATGTTCCCAACCAGTGGGGGGATGAGTCAATATGCGGCCTTCTCCCATGGACCGCTGCTGGGCTTCGTTGCCGGCTGGGCCAACTGGCTATCGCTCTTAACCATTATTCCGATTGAGGCGGTGGCTGCCGTCCAATACATGAGCTCGTGGCCCTGGGCCTGGGCCAACTGGACGAGAGGCTTCCTTCATGCCGGCAACGTGACTAATGAAGGCCTAGTCATTGTCTTTCTGTTTATCCTGGCCTTTACATTGTTAAACTTTTGGTCGGTTAAGTTATTGACTCGGTTTACCAGCTTCGTCTCAATTTTTAAATTAGTGATTCCAACCTTGACGATTATTGTTTTGGTCATTACCGGCTTCGAACCACAGAACTTCACCCACATGGGTGGGTTCATGCCCTATGGGAGCGCATCGATCTTCTCAGCGACCACTGCTGCCGGGATTATCTTTTCATACAATGCCTTTCAGACGACGATCAATATGGGCAATGAAATTGAACATCCCGAGCGCAACATTTTTTGGGGCATTGTGATTGCCTTTGGGATTAGTACCGTGATCTATACGCTACTCCAGGTGGCCTTCATCGGCGCCGTTCCGGGTGGAAGTCTGGTTCATGGTTGGCACGGGGTCAACTTCGAGTCGCCGTTTGCGGATATTGCCATCCTGTTGAACTTAGGCTGGCTGTCGACCTTGCTGTATTTGGATGCCTTCGTATCGCCATTCGGGACCGGGGTTTCGTTCGTGGCAACGACCAGTCGGGCCCTGGCGGCCATGACCGGGACCAAGCATATGCCGACCAAGTTGGGCGAAGTTAACCGCAAGTATCAAACGCCGCGGCGGGCCATGGTGGTTAATATGTTCTTGGGCGTGGTCTTAGTCGCCGGTTTTCGGAACTGGGGCACGTTATCCAATGTGATTTCGACTTCGACATTGATTGCCTATCTGACGGGTCCAGTCACGGTGAATGCGTTACGACGTCAGGCACCGGAGTTTGTCCGGCCGTTTCGCCTGCACGCCTCACAGTGGTGGTCACCGTTGGCCTATGTTTTGGCCAGCCTGGCGATATACTGGGCGAAGTGGCCCACTACGATTGAGGTCTTTGGGGTCATTGCGTTAGGCCTGATTTTCTACGTGTATTATGAGATTTGCCGCCCGGCTGGTTGGCAGTCGTTGCGCGCGAGCTTGCGTGGTGGTCGGTGGTTATTGGCCGAGATGGTCTGGTTGACGTTGATGTCGGTCATTGGTAGCCATCAATTCGGCGGTAGCGGTTTGCTGGCCTATCCGCTGGACTTCGTCGGCGTTATTCTCGGGAGCTTAGCCTGCTACTACCTTGGGGTGCATGATGCCTACGAGAGTGAATCGTTGGCCATTGCCCGGTCATTGAATCAACGCGTCGTTGAAAAAGACTAAAAATAAACCCGTCAGGCTGAAGGATTTCTTCGGCCTGACGGGTTTTTAAGTGGCTTAATGATGCTTAACGGTAACGATGCCATTCCCAATGTTGCGGGGATTTACTATTGAAGCCAGCAGCCTCAAGGGCCTCGGGATCCAGATGCTTAGCGGTTTGGAGGGTGAGGGTGCTCAGCTGCAATTCGTCACGGCCAAATGCTACGAGACGTTCCAGAATTTCTTGTTGATCAGCAGTGGGCAACGGTCGTCCCAGAACGTAGACCTGCCCGGTTTGTTCGCCGAGATCGAGGGTTGGGAAGCCGCCCCAGGCCACGAGCTTGTGGGTGGCCCGGTCTTCGATACCCCAGACCAATTTGCGGCGATCCATGGTGTCACGCATGGTGGCATTGATCCAGTCGGCTGTCGGGGACAGCTCCTGCTGGGTTAAGTCGGCAACATTTTTTAAATTGAAGCGGGTTAACCAATCGAAACGATATCGACGGGTTAAAAGTGGGTGGTAGCCCTCAAAGCTGGCCATATGGCTCGCGTCCTTTCTGAACATTTATATCCATTGTATCGGTAATTACCGATGGTGACCAGTGACTTTATCGGTGGTATCAGATCGGCTGTGCTATACTTAATAGTAAGTACGGCAAGAGAAAGGGGCAGCATTCATGACGGAAGATTTTTATATTGGGACCTACACCAAGCGCATCAGTCGCGGAATTTATCGGGTGAGCGTCGATTCCAAGGCTGAACGGTTGGTTGATTGTGAATGGCTGGCGTCTGCAGGTAGTCCCACTTACCTCGCAAAGGCGGCGGCTCAGCGGTTGTATGTCATCAATAAAAAAGAAACGGATGGGCACACCCAAGGCGGGTTGATCATCTATGACGTAACCGATGTGAAGCCTCGGGCCATTCAACAAGTCCTACGCACAGGGTCGTCACCGGCCTACGTGGCGGTGGATGAGGACCGACAGCTGGTCTACACGGCCAATTATCATACGGCTGCAGTCACCGTTTACGCGATTGCTGCTGATGGCACGTTGACTCAAGCGGATGAAGTGGTCGATCAAGGACCAGTCGGAACGGCGCCAGAACAAACGGATGGCCCGCACCCACACTTCGCTGACCTGACACCGGATCACCGATTGGTGGTTTGTGACTTGGGTACCGACCGGGTGTACATCTATGATGTCACCGATGCCGGCAAGTTGACCCTAGTGAGTCAGTTGGCATTGCCAGATGGTTTCGGCCCGCGGCACATTACTTTCGATGCTGATAAGGGTGTGGCTTACCTGGTTGGCGAATTGAGTAGCAACGTGGCAACACTGGCCTACGATGCCGCCTCAGGTGTCTTAACCCTGAAGGGCATTGTTTCGACGATTCCGGACGATTGGACAGAACATAACGGGGCTGCAGCCATTCGCATGAGTGCCGATGGCCGGTTCATCTATGTTTCTAATCGTGGACACAACTCGCTCACGGTCTTTGCGGCTGACGATGCTGGAACGTTGACAACCGTTCAGCGGATTAGCACGGAGGGTGACTTCCCTCGCGACTTCAATTGGGATTCCAGTCAACGCTTGGTTCTCGTGGTTAATCAGAACTCGGATAATGCGAGTCTGTATGCTCGGGATGCCACGAGCGGGAAGCTAACCTTAAAACAAAAGGGTTTCATGGTGCCGGAAGGTGTCTGTGTCATACCAGTTAAATAAAGTGATTTAGAGATAGCAAAGACGCCTGGGATTTTCCCAGACGTCTTTTTTAGTCTGAATGAGGATAGTTTTGTTTGAAATAGGCGGCCATGACCTGAAGATGGTGCATGATACTCAGACGTTTTACCACGCCCAGGCCAGGAAAATGTTGCGTGGTGTGATAGTCGGCGAGTTGTTGGGCCGCCGTTTGTACCGAGGCGGCCTGCTTTGGCAACCAGTCGGCCAGCTTGGCCACCGCCTGGAAAAATTTTTCTTTCGGGTGCTTGAAGTCGGTATGATCGTCCGAGACAAAGCGGTGGATGCGCAACTGTGACCCTTTGAAATAGGTCAGATGGATGGTGACGGCGCGGGCCGGGTAGCCGTGCTCGCTGTAGTGACCGCCACCAATACCGTAGTCGCTGTAGCCCACGTAGGGGGTCAGCAGATCGGTGGCCCAGTCATCACTGAACAGGCCATCTGGTAGATCGGCATAGGTACGGGGATGTTCCGGTAGCCAGGCGTGATCGAAGAGCTGGATCGTTGGTCGATCCAACAGCCGGCGAATCCGAGCCTCCGGTGGCACCAACAAATGAGTTGGGGCATTGAGGAGGCCGGCCTGTTTGGCGGCAACTAGATCATCGTATTGCCGGGCGACCAATAACGTTTGATGTTCTGGCTGGGGAGTCACATCCGCTTCGACCAGGGTTGGTGTCAGGACGTGGCCGATGATGAGGGCTGGGTTGTCTTGCCAGGCGGACCAATCATGGAGTTTCTGCTGAGTCAAGGCGTAGTCACTAACCGTTGAATTGGCGATGACCACGAGTGGTTGATCGTGCGCCACAAAGGCCGCGATGGTCTTGGGCAGTGCGGCAATGTCGCGGACGGGTTCGATGATGGGGATGATATTTGCCGGCAGCAGGTGTTGTTGGGCGACGGCCTTCAAGGCTTGCAGATCGTATTGGCGGCCCCTAAAGTACGGAAAATAATACACGACGTCACGCCTCCTCGGGATGCTGGAGCTGATAAATTTCTAGATTGAGGGCGTCTACTTCGCTTTGAAGGGCGGTGACGGCCGTTGCCTCAGTGTCTTCGATGAATCGGTCATAGAAGTTTCGATTGGGATCGTAGATATCGTAGTGCTGATGGCGTTTCTTGAGCTCGTGATAGAGCTGTTCCGTGCTGTACTGCTTGAGTCCGGTCGCCATTTGTTTAGCCTTGTGGACCTCGCGGGCCTGCGAAGCGATGAAGCAGGTGGTGAGTTCGGTGGCCGGTACCTGCAGGTCTTGTCGGCGTGGTGTCCGGGCAACGGTCAGGTAGCCCGGCGTCACTGGCGGTTCGCTGGCGGTCGATAACATTGTCGGATTGAATGGCCGGTAGATCAGCACGCCAATGCCAGTCGGAATTTCGTCGGCCACCTGATCGTATAATTTCAATGGAAGAACAAAGTAATTGTAATGACCGACGAAGGAGAGCTTCGCCTGCGAATGGAAGTCACTCTTGGTCACCTTGAGCTCGTAACAGCGCCATTCGATCTCGCCGGTGGGGAGTTCCTGGTAGCTTAGCGTATCCACAATGCCCTGGTCGTCGGGCATCGTCACCTCTTCAACGGGGGATGCCCCCGCGTCGCGACAGTAGGCATACAGGGTGTGTTCGAGTGCTAAGGTTAATTTAGTCTTCATGGCCGGCCTCCTTTTGCCAGAATGCGTGGATGGTTGGGGCAAGTTGTTCCGGGCGGTACACCCGCTGGAAATGTTGCCAGTGCTTGGGATACAGGTTGGTATAGCGCGGACTGGCGAATCGCTGATCCATGAGTAAAATGACGCCGACGTCGTGAGAGCCGCGAATTAGGCGACCGGCCGCCTGAAAAACATTGTTGAGGCCAGGCAGTTGATAGGCGAAGGCAAATCCCTGATGGGATTGAACATCGAAGTAGTCGCGAATCAGATCGGTTTCGGGATTAATTCCGGGAAGCCCCACACTGACGATGCCCACGCCAATTAGGCGGTCGGCCTTGAGGTCGATTCCCTCGGCAAAGATGCCACCGAGGAGGGCAAAACCAACCAGGGTGGTCTGCGGGTCACTGGTAAAGTTGGCCAAGAAGGCGGTTCGGTCGGCTTCGGCCATCTGGCTCTGCTGGATCACCGTCTTGACGTGAGGATAGGCCATTTGAAAGGCCTGGCTGACCGTGACCAGATATTGATGAGAGGGGAGGAAAATGAGGTAATTCCCCACCTTGCCATCGATGAGGTTCTTGATGGCCAACAAGATATTGGCCAAATTGGCATCGCGTCGTTGATAGGTCGTTTGAATGTAGTTGGCCACTAGAATTTCTTGGTGCTGCGGAGGGAAGGGCGAATCTAACCGGTAAGCCAGGCTATCGGGCTGCCCGCCCAAAACGGCCTGGTAGTAGTCCAAGGGGGACAACGTGGCCGAGAAGAGCACCGCACCATGGCCCAGCGCCAGACTATCGGCCAGAAAGGCACTAGGGTCTAAACAGAGTTGTTTGAGAGTGATATTGCCATCCTCAATGGCGAGTCGCATGCGATAAGTATCGTCATAATACTCGCTGATTCGTTGGTAGCTAATGGCGACGAAGTAGTAGTCCAGAACGGCCTGAACAAATGGCGTCTGGGGTTGGTCGATGAGCCAGTCGTGAACGGCCTCCACCAGCCGGGATAGGTCGTGCTCGAAGTTTTCCGGTGGTGTGAGGAAGGTACTGTCTGTGGCCTGATCGGCGATCA
The DNA here is from genome assembly GCF_003946545.1 of Levilactobacillus tangyuanensis. Classification (GTDB taxonomy): domain Bacteria; phylum Bacillota; class Bacilli; order Lactobacillales; family Lactobacillaceae; genus Levilactobacillus; species Levilactobacillus tangyuanensis. Next base: position 245,120 of record NZ_RHOA01000002.1, on the reverse strand, counting down.
GGGGTGCCGCCAGGTCATCAAAGGTGGCCCTTAAATCACTCAATCGCCGGCGGAGCTTCGGCGTTGCGGCGCTGGCATCCTCGCTGAGTCTTAGAAGATGGTCGAGCGGGCGACTACTGATGGCCGCCGAATACATTTCTCGCGAACGGCTGACCAGGTTGTGGGCCTCGTCGATGAGAAAGAAGTTGTCGGGGTCGGGGGTCGCGAAGAAGCGTTGCAGGTGAACCTGGGGATCAAATAGGTAGTTATAGTCGCCAATGACGACATCACAAAACAGACTGGCGTCCAGTTGAAATTCAAACGGATCCAGGGTGTGGTCCCGGGCCACGGCCTCGATGACCGGGCGGGTGAGCTGATCATGATTCTTTATCAGGTCGAGTAAGGCAGGCTTCAAGCGATCATAGTAGCCCAGCATGTAGGGATTCTCCTCGGGCTGAAGGTCGGCCTCCTCGGGAAAACGAATCTTGTCCTTGGCGGTTAACGTGATGCTTTTTATTTTGAGGCCCTGGGTGGCCATCAGGTCGAGGGCCTCTTCGGCCACTCGCCGGGTACTTTGCTTGGCCGTTAAATAGAAGATTCGCTGAATCTCGCCCTCGCCAATCGCCTTAATCGTGGGGAAAAGGGTCGAAATGGTCTTACCGGTTCCGGTGGGAGCCTCGGCAAACAAGCGTTGCTGCGTTAGAATCGTCTTGTAGACGGCCACCGCTAGCTCGCGCTGTCCCGGCCGATAGTGGTCGAAGGGAAAGGTGAGGCGATGAATGGTCGGGTCCCGTTGATCACGCAGATCGGAACGAAACTTTAGCCAGGTGACGTACTCGTCAATGACCTGTTGAAAGAAGGTCGTCGCAGCCTCGCGACTGATTGTTTGGTCGGTCTGCGTGATTTCTTCCGTGTTGGTTTGAAAGTACGTCAGGGTCAGCGTAACCTCGTCCAGCTCGGATTCCTTTTGCATGAGCAGGTAGGCATAGATCTTAACCTGCGCCCAGTAAAGGGTTAGCGTGTTGTCGCTGAGCTTGTCGAAGACGGTCTCGGACGTCTTGATCTCTTCGATACTGGCCTGGTCGGCGGTTAAGGTCACGCCGTCGGCTCGTCCGTGGAGCAGATATTCCTGCTCGTTTAGGGTCAGTTCTTGGTCTAGATAATATTCCTTTTGATAGTCGGCACCGCGTTGCTTCTGCAGGCGGCGATGAATTTGGGCCCCCAAGAGGGCCGTGTTCTGGCTGCCAGAGACGTTACTCAGATCGCCAGTTCGTAAGGTAAATTCAACTAATTCTCGGACACCTAGTTTGATCAAAGGAACGCCTCCATTTCTGGCAATATCATACCATATTTCACGGGGAGATTGAACGTGCGTTCGCGGCCGCCAACGCCATGGCGGATCGTTAAAAAGGGTTGGCAAAACTAATGTAATCGTTTACAATTGGACCAGAGGTGATTTTTGATGAAGACAATTGGGTTCCAGTTGCACCAAGACATGCCAAAAGTAGACGAAACCGAAGCATTTGTTAGGATCTGTCAACGACACCAGGCCAAGGCCACGATTAAGGTTCATGATGTTGAAATTAATCCCCGGGATCGAGATGAAGTTGGCTTATTGGCCGACCATGCCGGTCACTTTGTCCAAGTGGTGACTGACGGCCCAGACGAGGCCCAATTAGCGGCGGCCCTTCATCAACAATTAGCCAAGGACAAGTACTGCTATTAAGCGCTTGACGGTCATCGACGTTTTGCGTAAGCTCAGAGTAGTTGCGTGAATGGAGATTGGCCAATGAGTGAAGAACAAGTGAAACGACTCTGCGAGATTGCCCCTAAGTATGGGCTAACACTCGAGAGCCAGGGGTTGGTGATTACCAAGATTAACGGTCAGCCAACTGAATTCGATACCACGAAATATATGCCAGACCAATTTATTGACCTGTTGGCCCAGATCATTGCGACCAATATGAAGGCCGACCTGTGGCAGTGGCAATAGAACAAAAAAGGCATTAGGATTAATTATCCTAATGCCTTTAACTTTGGCAAATTTTAAGTGCCTAGGCTTCTTCCCAACGGTCGAAGTCCCCGGCGTGGTTACCCAGGTAAGCCATAGCTTCCTTGGCCAATGCGGTACTCTCGGCATCGTAGTCGGTGTTGGGATCGGCTTCGGCCGTTTGGACCTCATCGTGGAGAAACCCGGAAGCAACTTCCAAGTATTTCGTCCGGCGGCCGACACCATTATCCTTGAACAACGAGTCTAAGCCGGTTAAGTCATCTTTGGCGGCAGCGAACACCGATTGTGCCAACTTGGGGTCCTTGCCCAATCGTTCAGCCGCATAGTCCATCAGAAAGTCATTCATATCTGTAATGATGGCTTCGCGGGCTACCCGTTCATTTTTTTTAGCCATTGCGAATCACCTCTTAATTTCATTCTAGTCATTTTATGATTGAATCGCAATCATTCAATTAGGAACGAACCTTTATTTACTGCTTTCGGTAAATCCCTTACATAAAGGGATTTATGGGGAGTTTGGCAACATTTACCGAAAATTTACATGATTGCGACGAAGACTACATATTAATCGCTTAGAATCTAAATTGTAAGTTAAGGGGAGGCACCACAAGGAGTGCTTAGCTTACGATGTGGTGGTTCTACAATATCTTAAAAAGACATGGAGTGACAGAGATGAATAATGGGTCAAAGTTAGCAATGGGGATTGCGGCAATTAGTTTATTACTGGTTGGTTGTGGTAAGGCCACGAGTTCAACCAGCAGCAAGAGCAGTAGTAGCAGTCAGGCGTTGTCCGGTAAGGTCACGGCGGTGGGCTCAACTGCTTTACAACCATTAGCCGCAAAGGCCGGCACCAACTTCACGACTAAGAACAGCAAGGTTACCTTGACGGTTCAAGGTGGTGGTTCCGGGACTGGTTTGAGTCAAGTTCAAGCCGGCGCCGTTTCCATCGGTGATTCCGATATCTTCGCCGAAGAAAAGGATGGTATCAAGGCCGACAAGTTAACTGACCACAAGGTAGCCGTCGTTGGGATGGCACCAGTCGTTAACAAGGACACCGGGGTTAAGAACTTGAAGATGGCCCAATTGAAGCAAATCTTTACTGGAAAGATTACCAACTGGAAAGAAGTCGGTGGTAAAGACCAAAAGATTGTGATTGTGAACCGGGCCCAAGGTAGTGGGACGCGAGCAACCTTTGAAAATGCCGTCCTGAAGGGTGCAACCGCTGTAAAGTCTCAAGAACAAGACTCTAACGGTGCCGTTCAAAAGATTGTTTCTTCAACGCCTGGGGCCATTAGTTACTTGGCCTTCTCATACTTCACGAACAAATTACAAGCCGTTTCCATCAACAACATCACACCAACGGATAACAATGTTGAAAACAACAAGTGGAAGATCTGGTCTTACGAACACATGTACACGAAGGGCAAGCCAGATGCTGCAACGGCTGCTTTCTTGACTTACATGAACTCCAAGACGGTTCAAGACAGCTTGGTTAAGGACATGGGTTACATCAGTATCCACGACATGAAAGTTGCCAAGGATGCCAAGGGTGTCGTAACACAAAACTAAGACCGATTGCGTATGGTGTTAGTCACAGGGGTGAAGGTGCGTTTGCAGCACCTTCACTTTTTTTAAAGGGGGAGTCAACTTATGGAACAAACTAATTTACAACTTAACAAGCCGGATTCCCAAACCAATGAATGGGATGCCCGGCTCCATCATGCCACTCGCGCCACCCGTGAAGACTGGGTTGGTCGGGGGATTAGCTACTTGTGTATTGGCGCGATTATCCTGGTGGTGGCCTCGATGCTTTGGTTTATCACATCTAAAGGGATTGCCACGTTTACGCAGAACCATGTGAGTGTTTTGAAATTCCTGACAGGCACAAACTGGGCACCGGATACCGGGCACATTGGCGCGGCGCCCATGATTGTGGGGTCGTTTGCCGTCACCTTTGCCGCGGCGATCGTGGCGACACCGTTTGCCATCGGGACCGCCATCTTTATGACGGAAATCTCACCAAATCGGGGACGGAAACTCTTACAGCCCGTGATTGAATTGCTGGTGGGGATTCCCTCAGTTGTCTACGGGTTCATTGGTTTGGCAGTGGTCGTTCCCTTCATGCGTCATTTAGTTGGGGGCTCTGGCTTTGGGATTATCTCGGCCACCTTCGTCCTATTCGTCATGGTGTTACCAACCATTACGTCAATGACGGTTGATAGTCTGCGGGCGGTTCCACGGTATTACAAGGAGGCCTCATTGGCCCTGGGCGCCACGCGTTGGCAAACCATTTCGCGGGTTATTCTTCGTTCGGCGACTTCCGGAATTCTGACCGCCGTTATTTTTGGGATGGCCCGGGCTTTTGGGGAAGCCTTAGCTGTTCAAATGGTGATCGGGAATGCGGCCGTCATGCCCAAGAACCTCATCTCCGCGGCATCAACGCTGACGAGTCAACTGACCTCAGGCATTGGGGATACCATCGACGGTACGCTGCCAAACAATGCCTTATGGTCGCTGGCCTTAATCTTGTTACTGATGTCATTATTCTTCAACGCCTTGGTTCGGTTCATCGCTAAGAGGGGGCAATTAAAACATGAACGCTAAACAACGAGACCGCGTTGCCACGGTCGTGATTGACTTAATTGTCGCCGCCGTTGTGGGAATTTTGCTGTTCTTATTGGTTTACATTTTGAGTGCCGGCTTGCCACACGTGAGTTGGCAGTTCCTAACGGGGGCGTCTGACCCCATGAGTGGGGCCGGAGGAATTGGCGTTCAGTTATTCAATTCCTTCTACCTGTTAGTTCTGACGATGTTAATCTCACTGCCAATCTCATTGGGGGCCGGGATTTATCTGGCCGAATATGCCAAGGACAATTGGCGGACGAGCCTGATCCGTTCGGCGATCGAAGTCCTGAGCTCATTGCCTTCCGTGGTTGTCGGCCTCTTTGGTTTCTTACTCTTCGTTGTGAAGTTCAAGATGGGGTTCTCAGTTATTTCTGGGGCGATTGCGTTAACGTTCTTTAACCTCCCATTATTAACGCGGAACATTGAGGAATCACTGAGCGCCGTGTCGCGTAGTCAACGAGAAGCGGGGCTATCGCTGGGCCTATCCAAGTGGAAGACAGAGATTGGCATTATCTTACCCGTTGCCCTACCCGGAATTGTGACCGGGGTGGTCTTGAGTGCGGGTCGAGTGTTCGGCGAAGCCGCTGCCTTGATTTACACTGCGGGTCAAAGTGCGCCAGTCACGAACTTCTCCGATTGGAATCCGATGGATCCGGCTAGTCCCTTGAATCCATTACGACCAGCGGAGACGTTGGCGGTTCACATCTGGAAGATTAATACCGAGGGAATGGCTAGCAACGCGGCACAACTTTCTGCGGCGGCCTCAGCCATCCTAATCTTGGCGGTGCTATTATTCAATCTGGGTGCGCGGTTGTTAGGGAACTTCTTGTATCGCCGTGTCACGGCAAGTAAGTAGGGGGGACGACCAATGTTAAAACAATACTCATTTGAAGAAACGGCCGTTCAGTCGTTCGATGCGCAAACCACGTTGGCGCTAAAAACGGAGGATCTGCAGGTGTTCTATGGCGCTAACCATGCGATGCACGATGCCAACTTGGGCTTTCCAAAGAACCAGATTACGGCCTTGATTGGCGCGTCCGGTTCGGGGAAGTCGACCTATCTGAGGTCACTGAACCGAATGAACGACGGCATCGCAACGGTGACCGGTAAGATCTGGTATCACGGGGTCAACATTAATGAGCCAAACGTGAACATTTACGAGATTCGTAAGCATATCGGGATGGTCTTTCAACGACCCAATCCATTCTCAAAATCAATTCGAGAAAATATTGTTTACGCGTTGAAGGCCAATGGTGTTAAGTCAAAGGCTGACCTTGATGAACGGGTTGAAAAGAGTCTCCGGGGCGCTGCCCTGTGGGATGAGGTTAAGGACACGCTGGATAAGAGTGCCTTATCGCTATCGGGGGGCCAGCAACAACGACTCTGTATTGCCCGCTCCATTGCCATGGCGCCGGACGTGTTGTTGTTGGACGAACCTTGTAGCGCGTTGGATCCAATTTCAACGGTCAAGGTTGAAGAGACGCTATTAGAACTGCAGAAGCAGTACACGATTATTATCGTGACCCATAACATGCAACAGGCGGCCCGGGTCAGCAGTCAATGTGCCTTTTTCCACTTGGGGCACGTGATGGAATATACGCCGACTGGGACGATGTTTAGTAATCCACAGATTCCAGTGACCCAAGATTATATTGCCGGAAGCTTCGGTTAAAAGACTCGTGAGTTAACGATGCGGCGTTGGCTCACGGGCCTTTTTCGATCACAAAACGCCTAATGGCCAAGACCAAAGTCCTGGTTATTAGGCGTTCGGGTTAGTGATGCATTTTAAACTCTAGGTACCGGTCGTTGTAAAGTTGGACCTTGGCCGGCGATAAGTCCTTATAGATCTGGAGATGATCCAAGGTGGTGTTATCCGGATAGAACTGTCGGTCATTTCGAACTGACTTCGGTAATAACGCCTTGGCTTGCCGATTTGGCGTAGCGTAGCCAATATATTCCGCGTTTTGGGCGGCATTTTTGGGGTCGCTCATGAAGTTTAGGAAAGCGTAGATGGCATTTTCATGCTGTGCCGTCTTGGGAATGACGAGGTTGTCAATCCACAGATTACTGCCTTCGCTAGGAACAACGTAGTGGAGATGATGGTTGTTGGCCAACATCTCGGCAGCTTCACCGGACCAATCGACTGCTAATGGCGCTTCGTCTTGACTCATGTACATCTTGATTTCGTCAGCAACGACGGCCTTAACATTTGGTGCAAGGGCGTTGAGCTTATTTTCGGCATTCCGCAGGACGGTGGGGTTGGTGGCATTCATGGATTCATGCTGCGAGACTAGGGCCATCCCCATGATGTCTCTGGCGGAATCGATCAACATAATTTGGTCGCGATACTTACTAGACCAAAGGTCGTTCCAATGGTCGACCGTTCCGGGTTTAATGGTTTTATCGTTATAGATAATCCCAAGGGTTCCCCAGAAATAAGGCATGGAGTAGCGGTTGCCGGGATCGAACGACTCATTTAGGAAGCGGGGGTCGTAGTTGTTCCAGCCCGTCAGGCGACTCTTGTCGAGGGGCTGGAGTAAGTGAGCCCGTTTCATCTTGGCGACCATGTATTCGCTGGGAATGGCCAAATCGTAATGGGTGCCACCCTGCTTAATCTTGGTGTACATCGCTTCATTGCTATCGAACGTTTCAACGTTGACATGGTAACCCGTTTCCTTTTGGAATTTAGTGAGTAGCTTAGGGTCGATGTAATCGCCCCAGTTATAGAGATTGAGGACGTGGCTACCCGTGCTGCCACTTGAGCGCTCAAGTTGTTGGCTGGAATAGCCCAACAGCCCACAGATGGCCAATAGGCCGACAATCAGGGTCATTAATCGTTTCATGAAGTCGCCCTCCGTTTCCGTTGCTTCCGGCGAGAACTGGCCTGTTCAATCCAGTAGTAGCCGGCGACCAACAAGAGTGAGAAGAGGAACATGACGCCGGACAGGGCGTTGATTTCCAGGTTAATCCCCTGACGAGCCCGGGAGTAGATTTCAACCGACATCGTTGAGAAGCCGTTCCCGGTCACAAAGAAGGTGACGGCAAAGTCATCGAGCGAGTAGGTCAGGGCCATAAAGAAGCCGGCGAAGATCCCTGGTGAAATGAAGGGAATGATAACCTGCGATAGCAGTTGTTTGGTGGTTGCGCCCAGGTCTTGTGCGGCGTCCAGCATGGAACTCGACATTTCGCGTAATCGGGGGAGCACCATTAAAACCACAATCGGAATCTCAAAGGCAATGTGGCTCAGTAGAACGGACACGAAGCCTAAGGGAATCTTGAGCATGGTGAAGAAGATCAGAAAGCTGGCCCCAATGATGACGTCTGGCGATACCATGAGGACGTTATTTAAGGCGAGTAGGGATTCCTTGGTGACATGGTTGGTGGTGCGGTTGATTCCTAGCGACCCCAGGGTGCCAACTAGGGTGGCAATTAGGGCCGATAAGAGGGCAACCAACAGGGTGTTGGCCACGATTGCCAGCATCCGGGAGTCACTGAAAAGATCGCGATAGTGTTGCCAAGTGAAGCCGTGAAAGGCCGTCATCGTATCGCCAGCGCTGAAGGAATAAACAATCAGGAAAACAATGGGGGCATAGAGAACAATAAACACCAGAATTAAGAAGGCATTCGATAGTCGTTTGCTCATCGTGGCGTTCCCCCCTTCGGTTTTTGGTCGCCGGTGAGTAACATCACAATGACCATGGCGACGATGAGGACAACCCCAATGGTTGAGCCCATGCCCCAATTCATGGTCGTGAGGAAGTGTTCTTCGATAGCCGTCCCCAGGGTAATCACCTTGTTGCCACCGATAAGGCGGGTCAACATGAAGAGGGATAGCGAGGGGATAAACACGGCTTGAACACCGGCCTTCACACCGGGTAAGGTCAAGGGAAAGATAACCCGCCGGAAGGTTTGCCAACCGCTCGCGCCGAGGTCCTGACTGGCATTGATAAAGGCCGGACTCAGGTCGTCGAGCGCATTGTAAATGGGCAGGATCATGAAGGGAATCTGGATGTAGGTTGCCACGAAGATAAAGCTGGCATTGGTGAATAGAATCTGTTGCGGCCCGATGCCAATGAAGCTAAGAAATTGGTTGGCGAGGCCCGCCTGGCTGAAAATTCCAATAAAAGCGTAGGCCTTAAGTAAGATATTAATCCAGGTGGGTAGGATAACCAGCAACAGCCAGAATTGACGGTGCTTCAACCCATGCAAGAAGTAAGCCGTGGGATAACTGATCAGACCAGTAAAGACCGTGATCAACAGGGCATACCAGACCGAGTTGAGGGTCATCTTTAAGTAGGTTAGCGATTGGAAATAAGTGGTGTAGTTACTGAAAGTAAAATGATGGTCGAGACTAAAGAAGGATTGGTAAAAGATGAGAGCCAATGGGGCAATGACAAAGAGGGCCAACCAGAGGCCATAGGGGATGAAGTAAAACCAGGTCTTACGTTTCGTCAAGGTCATCATCCTCCGTTCCCTCATAGGTTTCTAGACGAGCATCGAACTCTTCTTCTTTCTCGTCGTACCGCATGACATGCAGGTCCTGTGGACGGAAGGTGATGCCGATGGTTTCGCCATCCTCGGCGGGATTAACGGAGTGAATCAGCCAGTCGTTACCCAAACTGTCCGTCGCGGCGATTTCATAGTAATCACCACGGAAGAGTTGGGTATCGATTGTGACCTTTAATTTGGCATGTTCCGGTTCGGTTAGATTGAGGTCTTCCGGTCGAATGACAATTTCGACGGGTTCGTGCGCTGGAATGCCGGCATCAGCGCACTCAAATTGGTGACCACCGAAGGCCACCTGGTAATCACCCATCATTTTTCCGGGTAAGATATTACTCTCGCCAATGAAGTCGGCGACAAAATGATTAATCGGTTCATCATAAATATCAACGGGAGAGCCACTTTGGAGGACCTCGCCGTTATTCATGACAAAGATCTCATCGCTCATGGCGAGAGCTTCCTCTTGATCATGGGTCACGAAGAGAAAAGTAATGCCTAAACGTTGCTGCAGGTCACGCAGTTCGTATTGCATTTCGCGACGGAGCTTGGCATCCAAAGCCGATAGGGGTTCGTCGAGGAGCAGAACCTGTGGCTGCATGACAATGGCCCGCGCAATCGCGATCCGTTGTTGTTGTCCACCGGAAAGTTCATCGATGGCCCGGTCACCGAATTCGGCAAGTTGGACCAATTTCAGGGCGTTGGCCACCCGTTCGGCAATTTGGTCCTTGGGCATCTTTTTAAGCGTCAGGCCAAAGGCCACATTTTCTGCGACCGTCATGTGTGGAAAGAGGGCGTAGTCTTGAAAGACCGTGTTAACGTTACGTTTGTTGGCGGGAACCTCGTTGATTCGTTTCCCGTTGAATAGGACGTTGCCCGAGGTGACTGAGGTAAAACCGGAGATGGTTCTGAGAATGGTGGTCTTACCACAGCCGGAAGGTCCCAGGAGGGTGTAAAACTTTCCCGGTTCAAGTGTGATACTAATGTCCTTTAGGACCGTGTGAGTCCCGTAGCTTTTGGTGACCTGTTCAAGTTCAACAATTGGTTCGGTCATCAGGGCACCTCCTCTTATAGAAAATTTCCGTTTAATAAAACGGTTTCAACTCTGTTAATTATAGCGGGTTTAGACTTAAAATGAAATGAACAGATACGCAACTTTTTCAATGAACTAGCGGCGATGGCAATGGGCATCGCGACCGCGATTCTATGGGCAACGGTTATCGGTAATGTGACCGTCAACCGTCGTCTGCCGTGGACAGAACTTATTCGAACTGACTGGCTTCTGAAACAATTTGGATTATAATTGATTTAATGTCACAAAGGAGGTGGGGTTAATGGAAAATGAACCAATGACGGTCACGCTGGAGTATACATTGAGCGATGTTCGACGCTTATTTTGGCACACGACGGGTCGCAACTTATTGGCCCTGCTGACACCACTATGGATTATTCTGACCTGTACGGAGTACTACACGGCGTTGCTGCCACTGGGTTGGATTAGTGGTGAAACGCTTATTCTAGTTGCCGCAGAGATCGCCTACATAACTTACTATGGCAATCGCTGGGCGCATCAGTATTTGCAGCAGTGGCAAAATATTTGGGATGGTCCGACAACCTTTGCGTTCTTCGATGACCGAGTGGTTATGCATTACTTTAATGAATCCACGACCATTTATTACCAACAACTGTATCGCGTTAAGAAGACCCATTCAGCCTTCTATCTGCGGTTGAACCGACACCGGACGTTACTATTTAGGAAGCAAGAATTGCCGGTTGATTTACGGCGCTTTTTGACTCAGTTGGCTAAAAAGCAGCACGGAAGCCACCATTCATGACGACCATTTCATGGATGGTTTTTGTTTGGCCCAAAATGGTGTATTGACGTAAAGCCGGTAATCCAGGGCGTAAATGGTTGTGTGAGGACAGTAAAGTGCTAATCTGGTAATAATGAAATTTATTAGGAGAGTACGCGAATGAATAAAGGACGAGTTGAAGCGTTTACCGATGCGGTGGTGGCCATTATTTTAACCATTATGGTGTTGGAGTTTAAGACCCCGGAGGAGCCGACCTTCTCGGCACTTGCGGCTGATTGGAGTTATCTGATTGCCTACCTCATCAGTTTTCTGTTCATTGGGGTGGCCTGGTACAACCACCATTACATGTTTTCGCTGACTAAGCGGGTGACGAAGGGGATCTATTGGGCCAACAATCTGTGGATTCTGGTGATGGCGATGTTGCCGGTCTCGACGGCCTGGGCCGGCCGGTTTATCGACCGGTCACAACCGGAATTGTTCTATTTTCTAATTTTTACCTTGTGGCAACTGGCCTATGCGCTACTTTCATACGTTATCGTGGCCGCGAATCGGACGGACCAGCCCAAGGTTGCCACTAAGATTCGGCACATGTCGGTCTATCGGATGAACACGCGTTGGTGGTTTTGGGTCATTTGGATGGCTGTGATGGGGACGATTCATTTCTGGCCACCAATCTGCCTGGTCTTCACCTTGATTGAATTGATCGTGATGGCCATTTACACACCAAATGACAGTGACCAGTTATTTTAAATGAAGCCAAATAAAAACGCCGGCGAAGGTTAATGTTCGCGGGCGTTTTTGATTACTTCTTAATCACCAGGGTCTTGTTAGCGGTGATGTAGTGGCCATTGGTTAATTGGAAGCGGGTGGTCAAATGATAATGCTTGATGGTCTTAATTTTCAAGACTTGGCCGACACGGTAATACCTCATGGCCTTACCAGCTAGCTTGCTGGAACGGTAGGCATTCACGCCGTGTGAATTAAGAACGCGAACGTGTTTGGGCGCAGTGGCGTAGTAGGTTGGTGCCACGAGGCCTGCGTTAGCGGTCAGATAACCGGTGCGACCATTCGACTTGGCATGATGATTGACGTCGCGAACGCGGTAGCGTAGGGGTCGTGACCGATTTTCACAACGTCATTGATGGACTGATTGTGGCGATTGGGGTCATTGACCTTTCCTGTGACGTGTTACCATCAGGACGGACGATCCTGTGAATCGTGAGACCATGAGGGTGAGATCAAAAAAGCAGCTAACACATTGGTTAGCTGCACCTAAGCCGCCTAGGGCTTAATATCTGGCCGTTGCCATTGTGCGACGACTATTTTAAGAATTGGTTAGCTTGCTTGACGAAGTCTTTGCCGAATTGGAAGACACCCGCGTGACCGGCATCCGGGTAAATAATGAGCTGGCTATTCTTGAAGGCCTTGGCCAGGTCGTAGCTGTTAGGCCGGGTGGGGACCATGGCGTCACTATCACCGTTAGCCACTAGGACCGGCGTTTCGAGCCGGGAGAAATTAATGGGTTGTTCCGTACTCCATTGATGAATGGCGTTCAGTTGCGTCCGGTAGGCGCGCCAACCGATGGAGCGGTCCCGGCCGGTCTGCCGTTCCTTCAGGCTCTTTAAAAATTTGACGGCCTGTTGCTTGCCATTGGTTGTCCGGGTGAAGAAGAGGTAGGTCTTAATGTCAGTGAAGGTGACCAGGGCTCTTGCTAATGACCGGTCGGAAATCTTAGTGACATCGCCAATTCCTTGGCCGCCACGGGGACCGGTTCCGGTCAGCAGGGCGCGTCGAACCAACGAGGGTTCCTGGTTGATCACTTCTTGGGCAACGAAACCACCCATGGAAAACCCAAACAGGTCGACCTGTTTAAAGCCGAGGGCGTGGATAAACTCGCGAATTTCTTCGGCCATCCCTTGGATGGTTGCGGTCGCCTTGCCCCCGGAACCACCGACGCCTTGGTAGTCGGGGAGGATTAGCCGGTGTTCTTTGGCGAGACCGTCGATAACGGCGGGCTGCCAATTATCGAGATTACCGGACAGGTGTACGAGGCCGATTACTGGGACAGTTGAGTCTACGCCGATTTCACGATAGGCGAAGGTTTTGTTTTCCGGGGTGACAAGGGTCTTGGTGGGGACATTAATGTATGAGGTCATTGGATTATTCCTTTCCAGCAAAGTAAGTGACGACTTTGTTCATGGAGTATCGATAGTTTATGGGGCAACGGGCGGCAGTTTTTCAGTAGGCAATGAACCATAGTTGTTCGTTTATTTAATGATTAAACTAATTCTAACTCATAAAGTTACAATTATCAAGAATTGTAACTTGGAAAATTTAACCGGATACTCTAGTCCCGTAACTGTGGGCGATGGTGGCCCAATTGACGCTAGAGTCGGGAGACTGGTAGGGAACTTAACGGCGACAAAAAAGGCGTGAGCTAAATTTTAGCTCACGCCTTTTTTGTCGCTTGTTTTTCTCTGAGACGCATGTTCAATGGACCCTACCGGATTTGAACCGACGACCTCCTGCATGCGAAGCAGGCGCTCTCCCAGCTGAGCTAAGGGCCCCTAAATTCTCTCTTAATTATACCACGCCACAATCAGACGTTAAGAGGGAATTTAGTTAAGTGACTATGAATGTTTTCGATGTAAGAGCTGTTGCCACAGAGAACGATTATCGTTTTGCAACATGAGTCGTTGATAGTGTTTGCCGATCATGAGCGCCCCTGCCGCAATTGCCGCCAGAAGAATGACCAGGGAAATGACGACTTCCCACGCGCTGGTTGTGCCGTTGATTAGTCGCAATGGCATGAAGTATGAGGAGAAGAACGGGACATAGGAAAGAATCTTAACCGGGATGGCATCCAGGTTGTTTTGGAAGGGGAAGGTGGTGAAGAAGACGAGCATTCCCAACATAACCGTTGGCTGAGCCGCCTTCGAGGCATCCTCGGCCTTGGAAACCAGGGCCCCACTGTAGGCCGCCAATAGGATGAAGATGACGACACCAAGGAACAGGTATAGCAGGTTGATACTGAGAAAGTTGTGCAGGATGCCGTCGATTAACGAGCGATTGCTGGTCAAGAAGGGCTTGAAGGTACGACTGTTACCGGCCCATTGATAGGCCGCCGCACCACCGACCAGGTAGACGGCGATTTGCGTCAGAATCATCAACAGAATTCCGCCGATCTTCCCAACAAAGTAGCTGGTAGCCGTGGTACTGGAGAAGATGACCTCCATTAATTTTGTTCCCTTATCCGCGGCAATTTCTTGGGCGGTGATGGAGGAGTAGGTAATCAGAATAATGTAGAGCAGGGTGACAAAGGCCCAGAAAGACGCGACCTTAACGGCATTTGCCGTCCCACTCTTGGTTGAAATGTGGGATGCCAAGGTTGGTGTTCGATTCAAGACGGCCTGTTGTTTGGCGGTTAACTTGGCTTGTACGGTGTTGGCTTGCGCCTGATAGGCGCTTAGAAAGTTCTGCACCTGGGCCCGTTGGCCACCTGAGAGGGCCTGGGTGCCGTGGAAGTCGCCCCGAATCTGTTGCTTATCGACACTGAGCACAAGGTAGCCAGCGAGATGGTTGGCCTTCACGGCCTTTTTTGCCTGGCTGGTCGTGGTGATCTTGGTGTTCAGCCCATCCCCATGGCTCTTGATATAAGCCTGGCGTAAGGGCGCCGACTGACTGATGACGGCCAGCTGTTGACTGCTTTTGGCGCTGTCGGCGGACAGGTAACTGAGGCCGGCGGTTAGGCCGAACATCAGGAAGGGACCGAGAATCATGAACAGAAAGCTCCAGGTCTTGATTTGCCGTAGATACGTTTCAAACATCACAACCCAGGTCTTAGTCATGTTCCTCACCTACTTTCAAGCGGAAGATTTCGTCCAGAGTGGGCGGCTGTTGGCTAAATTCTTCGATGTAATGGCCGTGCGTCAGGGCATCGAAGATAGCTGGCCCGGCAGCCGGATCATCGAGATGGAGCAGGTAGTGGTTCGTATGACCGTGAATGACCTGGGTGACGTGGTCGAGGGCGGCCAGGTCGGCGGCCGACCAGTCGGTGGTGACACTCAGTTGGGTCTTGCCAAATTGGTTACGGACATCATCCAGGGTGCCGTGTAAGACCACTTTACCGTGGCGCAGCATGACCAATCGGTCACACAGGGCCGTCACGTGTTCCATGTCGTGGCTGGAGAAAATGATGGCGGCGCCTTCGTTCTTTGCGGCGATAATTGCCTGTTTTAACAGGTCGGCGTTTACGGGATCGAGGCCGCTGAAGGGTTCATCGAGAATGAGTAGCTTGGGATGATGAATGAGGGTACAAATTAACTGCACCTTTTGTTGATTTCCTTTTGAAAGATCTTTGATCTTGCTGCGACGGGTTCCCTTGACGTTGAACCGTTCCAGCCAGTCGTCGATCTGTGGTCGGGTTGTCTTGGCCGATTGTCCCTTGAGCCGGGCCAAATACACGATCTGTTGTTCGATGGTTAGCTTGGGTAACAGGCTGCGTTCCTCAGGCAGATACCCAATGTCATCGAAACTGTCAGTCGACAGCGGGGCATCGCGCCAGGTGATTTGACCTTCGAATTGAATAAAGTTCAGGATGCTGTGAAAGGTGGTCGACTTGCCGGCCCCGTTTTGCCCAATCAATCCTAAGATTTGGCCATCGGGTACGTCAAAGCTGACGTCGTCCAACGCCTGAACCGTGGCAAATTTTTTGCTGATATGCTGAATACTTAGCATGGCAATTCTCCTCGGTGATAATGATAGGACTATTATACCTGTTGCGGTTAAGGTAAGCCAAAGAAAGTCACGGGGGAGGGGGAATTTGGTATAAGAAGCATAATATCTAAAAACACCCGCCATGGTATTTACCGTGGCGGGTGTGAGGCTTAAGCTTTTGTTTTAGGTTGTGCGTCGGTATTCATCTGGGCCTGCGCCGATGCAGGCGTGCGTTGGGACCGTAAGTTGAAAATGACATTCAGAATGACGGCGGAGAAGCTGCCGATGACCACCCCATTGTTCATGATGATTTGCAGTGATTGGGGCAGTGCCTGGAAAATCTGGGGGTAGACGGTGACGCCCAAGCCCAAACCAATGGAAATAGCCGAGACTAGGAGGTTGTTGTTATTTTGGAAGTCGACCTGTTGGAGCATCCGAATCCCTTGGACACCGACCATCCCAAACATGACGATCATGGCACCACCCAGGACGGGGTCGGGGATGACCGTGGCCAGGGCGCCAATCTTTGGCAGCAGGCCCAACAGAATTAAGAAGAGTGCTGAAAAGTAGAGGGGCTTGCGCGTCTTGACCCCGGAAAGCTGAACGACGCCAACGTTTTCGGAGAAGGTGGAATAAGGGAAGGTATTGAACAGGCCGCCCAGAATCACGGCGATGCCCTCGGCCCGGTAGCCGCGCTTCAAGTCTTGTTCGTTCAGCTTCTTCCCGGTGATGTCGGCCAGGGCGAAGAAGACCCCGGTGGACTCAACCATGGTGGTCAGGGATACCAGGATCATGGTTAGGATGGAAGACCATTCGAATTTGGGCGTGCCAAAGTAGAAGAATTGGGGCAAATGGAACCAATTGGCTTGATCAACGGCGCTGAGGTTAACCATGCCCATGGCAGCCGCGATAAACGTGCCGATTAAGATACCGGCCAGGATGGCCAGTGACTTCATGAAGCCCTTAGCAAAGGCGTTCAACCCGAGAATGATCCCCATGGTCAGGAAGCCGACCAGTAAGAACTTGGGATCGCCAAAGTTCTTGGCCGTGGCACTCCCACCACCAAGATCCTGAAAACCAACGGGAATCAGGGTGAACCCGATGATGGTAATCAGGGAACCGGTCACAACGGGTGGAAAGAGTGACTTAATCTTCGAGAACCAGCCGGCACTCAGGAAGACAAAGATTCCGGCACTGATAATAGCGCCATACATGGCGCCAACGCCGTATTGCGTGCCGATCGCACTCAGGGGTGTGACGGCTTGAACGGCACACCCAAGGACGACCGGCAGGCCAATCCCGGTTAGCGGTGTGCGCTTGAGTTGAAGCAGGGTTGCAACCCCACACATGAAGATATCCGCGCTGATTAAGTAGGCCATTTGCATGGCATTGAAATGTAACGCGCCCCCAATCAAAAGGGGAACCAGGACGTCACCGGAATACATGGCTAATAAATGCTGAAACCCCAGAATGGCTGCTCGCCATAGTGGTAGTGCCGCGTCGGCGGTAGATTCGGTTGACGATACTGGTGTTGCGGATTTTGTGGACTGCAAGAAAGTTCCTCCTTCTCGTGGGCCCATACGCCGCCAAGGTTGATTTTTGAAAACAAAAAAAGCTCCCTTTGCAAAAAGGGGGCTAAGAAAAACTCGACCGACGAATCCTCTTCATCGGCAAAAAGAGTTTCGTCCTCAATTTGCTTATAGTCCAGAGTTTACGGCTCTGGGTAGAAACTCGCCAACCTTATCTTGGCATTATATAGGCAATCACTTATATTTTTTATTGGAATGTCACTTACTTTACCACGGCTATTTTTAAAAAACAACGGCAAATTATTTTTTAATCTTGTGCCAAAGTTGCTTGAAAGCCGTTCCAAACCAGTCCATGACCGGACCCCAGTCCATGAAACCACCGGACCAACTATTTGATTTGGGATGCAGGTTGTCGCCGAACCGGGGATACTTTGATTGTTTCTGAGACATTGTAAAACCTCCTCTCGACCTAGATTAATTCTACCCTAAATAGGGTACAATGTGGGTACGAATATTTTTTTGGAAAGAGGTTGATGTTGTGAAGAAGATTCTGGCCATCCATACCGGTGGGACGATTTCGATGTCCCAAAACGCCCAGGGGGATGTGGTTCCGAACGCGAAGAACCCGATTGCTCAAGAAGCCACTATTTTAGCGGGACGGGTGCAACTCGTCACCGATGAAATGTTTAATCTACCGTCGCCACACGTGACGCCGGTAGAAATGCTGAAGATTCAGCAACGAATCCTCCGGGCAGAGGCCGATGGCATTGACGGCGTCGTGATTACTCACGGTACCGATACACTGGAAGAAACCGCCTATTTCCTTGACCTGACGCTCCCTAACACGATTCCAGTCGTGGTAACAGGGGCCATGCGCTCCTCTAATGAGATTGGATCGGATGGAATGTATAATTTCCAGTCCGCCATCGAAGTGGCCGCAGACGATGCCTCACAGGGCAATGGCGTCATGGTTGTGATGAACGATGAGATTCATTCCGCTCGTTACGTGACCAAGACCCATACGACCAACGTGGCCACCTTCCGGACCCCAACGTTTGGGCCGATTGGGATTGTGGCCAAGGACCACGCCGTTTACTTTCAGCAGTTGATTCGCCAGGCCACCTGTCAGATTGACCAGGTCATTGATCACGTCTACCTGATCAAGGCGTATGCCGGGATGGATGGTAGCCTGTTTGACTTTCTCGACAACGATACCACCGCGGGTGTTGTGATTGAGGGCCTGGGGGCAGGTAACTTACCGCCGCGAACCTTGCCGGCCGTTCAACGCTTGCTGGACCGGCAGATTCCTTTAGTTCTGGTTTCACGGTGTTATAATGGCGTCGCCGAGGATATTTACGATTACGATGGTGGGGGGATTCAGCTCCGGAAGATGGGGTTGATGCTCTGCCAAGGCCTAAATGGCCAAAAGGCCCGCATCAAGCTGTTAGTCGGCCTGAGTGCCGGCTTAACGGGCGATGACCTCAAGGACTTCTTGCGGACCGCCGTTTCGTAGATCTGGCGGGGCTTTAGCGGGCTATTTTGGGTCAATTGTGATAAGCTTTTCAGATAAATTAAAAAAGGGGGTCGTCGAATGAATTCAATTGTGAATGATTTAAACCGGGCATTGGCCCAGCATTTATTGGTCAACGTGTATCAAACCGACCAAGAAGTCGTTTACACGGGCTATGTGACCGCAGTTAGTGATGCCGGCCTTATTTTGGCGACTTTTGATGACTATGGCCTGCCGGATGGTGCGGTTTTCCTGGCAGTACCTATTATTGATGAAGTGGAATTTTCCAGTGATGACTTGGACAACATGGCTTTTCGAATTCAGACGGCTGCCGATGAAGACTTCGTTCAGGCCGGTGGCTTGACGCTACGCTTCGATAACCAGCGAAATCTGCGACAGCAGGTCTTGAGTCATGCCTGGGTTGACCACTTGGTGATCATGCTCGTCTTAAAAGACGATGAACACTTCTATGAGGGCCGGGTTGCGGCGGTTGCCAGTGATCAGGTCACAATTAAATTATTTAACAAATTTGATTTTACCGATCAGTCGGACCTCGTTATTGACCCGGCCAATATCGATGTCATTGAATTTCAAGGACAAGAGCTCAGTCTTCAGGGACTGGCAACACCACACTTGACGCAATTAAAGCACGTGGCGTCAACGCTGATTGATGACCACGATGAGATGATCGAGACCCTGAAACGCCTGGAAGGCCAGGCACCATTGGTGGCTTTGATTCCTAAGAACGATGAGGACCTCTTCTTCGTGGGCCGCGTGAATGTGGTGACGGCGGACGCTGTGGTCTTGAACCTGGTCGACATGACCGGGCAGTTTGGTGGCTATTCATTGATGCGGTTGTCGGAGCTCCATGCCGTGGTGTTATCATCGGACTACTTGCAAACGATGCGGGTCTTTACGATGCTCAATCAGGCGCGGCAACAGCAGCTTCAGCCGGTCTTAAATGATGAACGGTTATTTGACCGGACCGTGGACCAGTTCCAAGCACGGTTAACGCAGGCGGCGGCCTTCCGGACGATCATTCGGATCCGCCTTCACGATGGATCAACGATGTTAGGTTATCCGGATCGCGTTGGTGGCGGCAAGTTTATCTTCCACCAGGTCGTTGAGAGTCAATTGGACCAGGTTGGGCAAATCTACCAACTTTCGGCGGTGGATGAAGTCGCTTTTGGCTACTTAGATGCCTATTTGGTGGAACATCAATTACGAGTGGAAGGTGACCTCTAAGCGAGGGCCGGTCATTCAAGCAGGGAGTTTTTTAACATGAAATGGCGGCGACTTCCCCGGTGGTTCCGGGATACAATCGCGGTAGTCGGGGCAATGTCCGTACTACTGATTATTTATGATGCGATGTTTGCTAAGCACGTTGACTGGCGGCTGGTGCCGTTGCAGATCTTATTAGCGTTGGTGGCTGTGAGCCTATGGAGCTATTTCAGTTATCGCAGTCAGGCCAAGCGTAAGGCTGAAGAGGCTAAGCAGGCGGCGGAGAAACGAGCTAGGGCTAAGGCCCGTGAGAAACGGGCGGCTTTGGCCGCGAAGGAGGCCGCTCAGGTCAGCGAGCGCAATCGAAGTCGTAATCAGGCTAGACAGCAACATCGTGAGTAAAGAGGAGTGAGAATGGGATGGCATTAAAGTTTTGTCCGCAGTGTGGCTCGTCCGTTGCGCCAACGGACGAGCTGTGTCCACATTGTCAGTTTGACCTCCAGGCGGTGCGAGAAACAACTGGAGCGCCAAAGACAGAGACAAAGAAGTTTAATCTAGGGTCCCTGTACGCCAATCCTTACCGTGAAGGCATGAAGCGGCTGCACGCAGAAGATGCCGACGCGGCCAAGCCACGGCGGCATCATTGGTGGCCCTGGTCAAAGGAGTGATCAGTATGGCAGAATTTACGGTCATTCGTGGTGATATCACCACAAGTAAGGTTGATGCCATTGTCAATGCGGCTAACACCACATTGCTAGGTGGTGGTGGGGTCGATGGTGCGATTCATCGGGCGGCCGGACCCGAATTATTTCAGGCCTGTGTGCCACTGAATGGTTGTCCAACGGGTGAAGCCAAGATCACGCCGGGGTTTAACCTGCCGGCCAAGTGGGTCATCCACACGGTGGGACCGGTTTGGCAGGATGGTGAGCACGGCGAGGATAAGCTACTCGCTGATTGCTATCGTCATAGCCTAAGCTTGGCTGCCGACCATGATTGCCGAACGGTGGATTTCCCATCGATTAGCACCGGCGCCTACGGCTATCCATTGGCCGAGGCCGCAGCCGTTGCCACGCAAACGATTGAAACTTTCTTGGAACACACCTCCAGCCTGGAGCATGTGCGACTGGTGGCCTTTGATGAGGCCACGGCCGCGGCATACCGAGCTGCTTGGGGAAATTTAGCCGATTAAACCCAAAAGGACCGGCATCGTTGATGATAACGATGCCGGTCCTTATTCGATCGTTCCTTGGTTAAAGCGGGCGACCATGATGGTTGGTCACCGACGTCAGTCGCTTGGCTAGTGGGGCTTGCTGGCGATGAATGCCTTCAAAGCGGTTTGTTCATCACCGGTTGGTTCAAGTTCACCGGTCTTGATACCGTGAAACCGTTCGACGGAGACGCGAGAACCAAAAGCCATTTCACCATCTGTCTTATCGTATTTCTTTTGGTAGGCAATGATTGCTTCAGCCAGATCATTTAATTCTTGACTCATTAATAATCCCTCCAAATGATAATCCAATTGACTTGCTTGCCTTTATTATACTAAAAATTCCTTAAAACGGGCCGATAAGTCCTGGGTTTGCCAACTTTTTTTCGATTCTACTTGATGAACGGTGTAAAATTGCGTAAACTAATACCCAATACGATAATTGGCGGAGTGACGGCAATTAGACTGTTTTTAAATTGTTATCACTTTATTTTTAACCTGTCATATTCCTGTGACATTCATCGGGTACACTTGATAGATAATGTGAATGATGAATTGCGGGAAGTATGAGGTGACAGGATGAATTTGAAACGAGTGATAGCTGGTTTAGTCATTGCGGTTGTTATATTGGCAGTTGGTAGCGGCGTGGCCTGGTACACCATGGGGAAACATTCGGTGACCCAGTCCAGTTCCGATCCAGTCATCACTCGCCCGCAACAGGCACGCCGTTAGTTACAGGCGTGGTTACAATGTGGAAGTTATCCTTCCACCCCGGAGTCGAGTTGCTCGACTGTTACATTCTTAATCGTGGTAATCATAATGATTACAAGACTACAGTCACTTGTAGTTTACCAAGCAGGGAAACAGGTCAACCTCCGGGCTGGCCTGTTTCTTTTTGGATAAAAAAAGACTGGCATAGCCAGCCTTGAGCGTTCGTTAATTTAGAAGTGAAACCAGTTGCTTTGGCGGCGACGCGTGTCACCACGTAGGTCCAACAGGTAGATGAGAAAGCTGACGGTAGCCACCGCTAGGATCACGGTCCACCACCAACTCTGTGTGTGAATGAAGGTAAAGTAGCCAAATCCCAAGCCACTAAGGCCAATCAAAATGAGATTCAGGAGAAGGTGGCCACTGTGAATGAAGGCAATTGCCAGGCATAACACAACGGCGCCCCCGAACATGTCATCGCCACTGACCCGGCTACCGGGGTGGCTGATGAGGGCATACAATTGAATCCCAATTCCCAAAAATAGGGCGAGATAACCGAAAAATTCTAGAAACGTCAAGCGATGGGAGACTCTCATGGCCAACACCTGCTTTCTTTAATTCGATAACTCATTATACCGCGAATCGGTCATCATCAGTACGTTCGTTGCTTAGCTGGGTTCTGGAACGCACCATTGTTCGTGATCGAGGGCCATTTGCCAGAAGTTCAGCTCATACCAGCTGCTGCGAATGAAAATTTGGCAGAGCTCCGCCTGATTATCCGGCGTGGCGACGGCGTTGGCTAGGGCCAGTTGATCGCTCATGGCGTCGGTATAATCACTAGCGGTATAGGTGTCGATCCAAGCCTGATAAATGGGGATCGGCGAGTCCTTAGTGGCCAGGCCTTCGCCAATCTCGGCATAGAGCCAGTAACAGGGCAGGAGTCCGGCTATGGCTCCGGGAACGCCGGCGGTTGCCAGCGACCGGTAGAGGTGACTCGTGTAGGCGTAGTTGGTTGGGGCGACGGGAGTGTTGGCAATCATCGCCGGAGTAATGCCAAGCTTTTCGAAAAAGGTCTCACGGGTCGCAATTTCTCCATGGCGGAGATCCTCGGCGTTGGCGTGCAGTTGGGCGGCCTGGTCGGGTCGTGAACATTGCGTCGCTGCTAAATCATAGAGCCGACCGAATTCTAATAGATAATGGTGGTCCTGAATAAGATAGTCCCGAAAGGTTGCCATTGGCAGTGTTCCGGCCTGGAGCTGTTGAATGAATGGATGATGCTTGGAGGCCAGCCATAGGGATCGGGTGGCCTCATGGGCAGTATCGGTAAACATGGTCAGGCTCCTTTACAGTTGATTAGGGTAGGCCAATGAACAAGCCCACTTGAATTAGCACAAGACTGCCACCGGTCAGCCACCAGTCGCGATGCCGCAGGGGGATGACCGCTGCGTGGGTTCGCGGGGCGCCTTCGACAAAGCCATGGGACACCATGGCCAGGCTAAGTTGATCGGACCAGTGCATGGCCGTCAAGATGGCCTTGAAATAGAGTTGCGGTGACCAGACGTGGAGCACCTGACCACGCATGAGTGCGGCCGCCTTAATGCTGGCCACCTCGGCCTTGATCTTGGGCATCAGGTTAAAGGCTGCCAGAAAGCCATAGGCAAACTTAGCGGGTAGGTGGGCATTTTGTTCCAGTGAACGGGTAAGAGTTAAGGGATCGGTGGTCTGAGTAAAGAGGCCACCGAGATAGACGTAAACAAACATCCGGGTAAAAATGACGATGAGAAAGTGGTGGGAGGCGGATCCTTGCAGCGTTAACGACCAGACTAGGGCACTCGCAAAGAATAACGGGACACCCGTGAGCCATAGGAGTCGTTTAATAGCCACTCGGCGCCAAATCATCAATGCTAGGCAAATGACGATGAGCACGACATTGACGGTCCAGACCTGGGTAAATGAGAGCTCCAGTGCCAAGAGAACCACCCATGCGAGTTTTAGACTAGGATTCATGGAACACCCCCACGTACTGTAAGTGTTGATGATCGAGTTGTAAATGGTAGTCGACCAGATCATCCAGGCCACTTAGTTGATGGCTGACCAAGATAAGCGTCAGCTTGAATTCGGCTTGAATTTCTCTGAGAATGGCCACGACCGTGGTGACAGAGGCCAGGTCGAGGCCCTTGAAGGGCTCATCCAGCAAGAGAACCGGTGGGGCCATAATCAGCATACATAGTAATTGGAGTTTCTTTTGTTGCCCGCTGCTGAGTGAATAGAGGACTTGGTCGTGACGACCACTTAAGTCGAGCCGTTCTAACAGTTGGTCAATTCGTTCGCTCGGAAAGTCCTTAGTACGCCCATACTTTAAGGACAGTGCCAACTCTTCCGCCACCGTCACGTTTAGAAATTGAGCCGCGGCGGTTTGAAACATGAGGGAAACTTGACGGGCATAGCGCCGTTGCCGAATTTTTTGAATGTTGGTTTCATGATAGTTAAAGGTTCCCTGATAGTGGCCGAGACGAACCAGTGCGCGAAAAAGCGTGGATTTACCGCTCCCATTTGGACCGGTGATCAACGTGGTCTTATGCTCGTAAAACGCCAGGTTCTGGGGCTTGATTAGGTCGCGGTCGCCTTGATACAAGCGGATCTGGGATCCCTGCAGAACAATTGGATTGGTGGGGCGTGGCATGGCCGGATGGATTGCCAGCTTTGCCGGCGTAAAATTGGCAAAACGGGCCTGGGTCTCGCTGGGTGACAACAGGTTGACCTGGCCATGCTCGAGAACCGCCAGATGGTCGACCCATTCGGCGTAGCCACTCAAATCATGGTCGGCGAGGACAATGGTTTTGCCGTGGTCGGTGCATAGGGCGACGAGCTTGTCCAACAGGACTTGGCGAGCGATGGGATCGATGCTGGCAAAGGGTTCATCGAGAAGAATGACGTCGCTATCCATGGCGACAATGATGGCCAGCGCGACCTTTTGCTGTTCCCCTCCAGAAAGGGTCATCAGGTTTCGATGACGGAGGGCGGTAATGCCAATGAAGGCTAACGATGCGGCGATCCGGTCGGGCATGGTCGCCGGGTCAACCTGGAGGTTTTCTAAAACAAAGCGACATTCATTTTCCACGGTGTCCATGGTGAATTGCAGACTGGGCTCCTGAAACAACATGGCCACGGTTTGTGAACGCTGGCCGGCAGGAATGCTGGACCAGGGGCGGCCGTCATAGGTGATGGTCCCGGTATCGCTGAGCGGCATCAGTCCCGCCATTAATTTGAGCAAGGTGGACTTTCCACCACCGGAAGCGCCGGTTAATAGCGAGAATTTACCGGTGGGAAAGGTCACATTGAGGTCGTTTAAGACCGGTTTAGACTGATGGGCATAATGATAAGTGAGATGAGTAACGTTTACGACTGCCACAAGCAACCCTCCAAACAGACAGCAGAATTAACGGACATTCTTGACGACGTGGGCCCGGGACAACAAGTTCGTGATGAGCTTGGTTAGGACACCACCAAACAGGAAGACGGAGATGAAGCGGACCGTGAACAACATGGCCAGGAAGCCCAGATGATACGATGCGTAACCTTCCTTGAACAGACTCCAGGTGAAGGTCACGATGGTCGTTGTTAAGGCGCTAATGACCAAGGTTAGCCAGTTATAGCGCTTGTACCCAGTCAGGATGAACCCAAGTTCTGACCCAAAGCCTTGAACGACACCGGAGATTAACGTAGACGCACCCCAGACACCACCCAAGAACATTTCGACGACGGCACCTAAGAGTTCACCCAGCGTAGCCGCACCGGGAATCCGAATGATGAAGCCGGCGAGGGGTCCCGCCATGACCCAAATGCCTAAGAGAATTTCATTCGCCAGGGGTTGCAGCCCTGCCGGTGCTAGTGCTGCCGAGAGAATTGTATAGACCGGGCCGATAACAAAGAAAATCACACCCATAAAGATTGCTAAAATCGTTACCAGAATAATATCGCGTAAATGCCAAGCTTTCATCAGATGATGCCTCCTATGTGGTATTGACTGGGTCACCGTCGAATAAAAAAGCCCACTAACCAAGTTAGTGGGGGTCATTGATCGCAGAAAGTTCGCGTTCCCTTCGCTGGTACTAACCAGAGCAGGTTCAATGGGTTTAATCTCAGCCGATGCGGCACCCCAGTTCAATTGAATTGTCTCCAGCGTACCCAATTTGTTCCCGGATTGCAACTGGGCCGACCAATCATTAGATTGATCCGCTTAGCGGTTCAGAGGAGCAATTGTTTTTTACGAAAATATTACGGGCAACACAAGCGCGTTACAATGGCCTTTGAACGCTGTCGAGGCTCTGACATTCGTGCTAGTCTAATAGTTAGTTATATTAATAATAGTTGAAGGGAAAGGATTTTATCATGGCAAACTTACATATCAAGTCGCGCCTACTGGCGGTCCTCGTTATCGGGACCATGGGTGGCATTGCCAGTCAACAAGTGCCGGCACAAGCGGCCACGTATCATACCGTCTCAACGCAGTCAGTTAAGAAGACGGCTTACCACAAGAAGAGTCGCAAGGGGGCCATCTTCAACAAGAAGCACACGCGTAAGGTGGTTAACCTTAAGTCACACCCCAACACCACGTGGTATGCGACCCAACGGGCCACATTGAAGCATGGCAAGACCAAAGGCATTTATTTCTATGTCAAGAACGGTAAGGGCAACATTAAGGGCTGGATCTGGCATGGCTACCTGAAGAAGGGGAAGGCACCATTTACGTTGAGTAAGGCCAAGGCAGCCGTTGCTATGGACGAATCCACCGGTAAGGTGGTCTGGTCAAAGAATGGCAATTCGGCCCGGCCAATCGCGTCGGTTACCAAGATCATGACGCTTTACCTGACGTTGAAGAAGGTTGATGGCAAGTCCAGCAACTGGAATAAGAAGATCAAGATTAAAAGTCATGGGTTGGTTTCCATGAGTCGCAGTGCTGCCTATGGGGGCTTCCACTTTACCTATGGTCATAAGTATACGGTCAAGCAGTTATACGATGCCGCCTTCCTAGACTCCTCCAACAACTCGGCCATCGCGCTGGGCCAATGGGTCGCCGGTAGCAATGCCAAGTTTATTAAGAAGATGAACGCCCAGGCCAAGGCCTGGAAGCTTGACAAGGCCCACTTTGTTTCGGCATCTGGCTTGGAAAACAGTGACCTACGCCGTTACGGCTATGGTTATGGCTCCGCTAATGCCAACAAGGTTTCCGCCAAGGATGTGGCGTTAATCGCGCGTCATTTGATGCGCGATTATCCACGGGTCTTGCAGGATGGTCAGGTTGGGTCCAAGCGAGTTAATGGGCAACTTTGCTACAATTACAACAACTTGCTGAAGGGACGGAAGTATTACCGGGCCTCGCTCAAGGTTGATGGCTTAAAGACGGGGTACACGCCGTTAGCCGGCTACTGTTTCGTCGGGACTGGTCAAAAGTCCGGCAAGCACCGCGTTATTACCGTGGTTTTGCACGATGCCAACGAATTTACCGAAACCCGATCCTTGATGGATCACGCATACAGCTTCAAGAGTATGGCTAACTAAGACAATTGGTTAGGCAAGCGACACCGTTAATTTGCGGTGTCGTTTTTTGGTCGTCTTTATTGGTTAGGTGCTGATTAGTTAAGCGCCAAAAAGGTGGATTACGAGATGATGTCGTCTTCTACAACCAGATTACAAAATGACGGAGAACCTTGTGTCGGGTTTCGCGATCGTGGTAGGGTGAGCAAGAAGGATTTAACGTTTGGGAAGCGAGGAGTACATAATGAAAATCATGCAAGCAAAGCGCGCCGTTCTAGCTCTGTTATTTACGGTGGCACTGGGTGGCACGATGGGCACCGCGGCTACGGCCCATGCGGCGGCCTATAGCACGGTCTCAACGACGAATGTGACCAAGGCCGCCTACCACAAGAAGAGTACGGCTGGGGCCATCTATAACAAGGCTCACAGCAAGAAGCTGGCCACAATGAAGGGGTATCCGAATACCACCTGGTACGTGACCAAGCACGCGACCTTGAAACACGGCAACACCAAGGGTATCTATTACTATGTTCAAAACAAGGCGGGGTCCGTCAAGGGCTGGACCTGGCATGGTTATCTGGTTAAGGGGACGGCCCCATTTGGCTTGAAGTATGCCAAGAATGCGGTTGCCATGGATTACACCACTGGCGAGGCGGTTTGGTCAAAGAGTGCGAACACGGCCCGGCCAATCGCCTCGGTCTCCAAGATTATGACGCTCTACTTAACTTTGCAAAAGGTGAACAGTGGTTCTGGTAAGTGGAGTGACGTGGTGAAGACCAGTGATGCCGGCCTAGTTGCGATGAGCAAGGATGCCGGGTGTGGGGGCTTCGTCTTTAAGTCGGGCCACAAGTACACGGTTCAAGACCTGTACTATGCAGCGCTGCTAGATTCTTCTAACAACGCGGCGATTGCCCTGGGGCAATGGGTTGCCGGTAGTAACGCCAAGTTTATTAAGCAAATGAATGCCCAGGCCAAGGCCTGGAACCTGGATAAGGCCAGCTTTGTGTCAGCATCAGGCCTCGAAAACAGTGATCTGAAGGTCTTTGGCTACAATTACGGCAGCGCTAATGCCAACATGGTTTCGGCCAAGGACGTCGCCTTGATTGCCCGGCACCTGATTCAGGATTATCCACGCGTCTTGACCGATGGGTCCATTGGGTCCAAGACCGTTGACGGCCAAACGGCGTACAACTACAACAATATGTTGGCCGGTCGTAAGTATTACAAGTCATCGCTCAACGTTGATGGCCTGAAGACAGGGTACACGCCGTTAGCCGGTTACTGTTTCGTGGGAACTGGCCAGAAGTCCGGCAAGCACCGGGTAATCACGGTGGTTCTTCACGATGAAAACGAGTTTACGGAAACCCAATCATTGATGAACAAGGCCTACAGTTACAGCAGCATGAATAACTAGGCTGTCGCAAGTAAAGTGAATAAATGAATTCAGCCGACCAGAGTTGTCCAATTCTGGTCGGCTTTTTTGTGGCAATCGTTGGTATAACAATAATTGTAAGCACGTCAGCTTGCCGTCATTGGGGATCTTCCGGTATGATTGATTTTACTAGAGCACTTGGAACGGAGGCATCAGGACGCATGCAACTTCAGGTAATCGCAACCGATTTAGACGGAACCTTCTTAGACCATGCAGGACAATACCCCAGGCGGGCTTTTGACCAGCTACTAGGCCGCTGTCGTGACCTGAAGATTCGCGTAGTCATCGCGACGGGAGATCCCTATGGCCATGTGTTGGATTTATTTGGCAGCCTGACGAACCGTCAACAATTAACCTTCGTGGTTGAGGATGGGGCGCTAATCGTGGCCGGAAATGGGGCGGTTCTGTCGGAGACCGCCATCCCTCAGTCACAATGGCGAGAGGCGGTTGCCTGGCTACAAGAGTCGCCCATGATGGCCCAAAATTATCTCATCGCTTGTGGTCGGGAACGGGCGTATACCGAACTCCCCGCCGATAGTGAACGTTTCCACGCCTCGCGAGTCTTCTATCCACAATTAACCAGTGTGCCGCGATTGACGGCGGTGAATGAAGCGATTCTGAAGCTAGATATCACCTGGAAACGCTCAGATATTCATGAACAAGTTGTGGCATTTAATCATCAGTTCGCGGGGGACCTGTGGGCAACGAGTAGCGGTCTTGGGGGAATGAATGTGAGTCTGCCCGGCGTTAGCAAGGCGAGTGCGTTGAATCTACTTGGCCAAAAATGGGGAATTCCAGCAAAGGCCATGGCGGCATTTGGCGATTCCGGCAATGACTTGGCCATGTTACAACTGGTCGGACAGGGTTTCGTGGTCGGCAACGGGGCTTCCGAGCTACTGGCACAGATTCCCCGTCACCTAGGAAATCATGATGATGGCGTGGTCTTGAAACAAATGCAACATTGGATTGATGAGGCCGGTCAGTAGTTTGCGTGACGGCCACACTAACTGAATCTCCAGCTGGCTCGTTCGGTCCCTTGGCGCGATACAATCGCAGGTAGATAACGGAGGTGAGCGCATGCTGGAAATGAAGGTAGGGCGCTGTGGCCAATGGCTAATCAACTTAGATGTGAAGCTGCATCATAATCGACAATTCAATGCCGTCTATCGGGCCCTACGGTTAACATTACCGTTGGTGCTCATTGGCAGTATTGCCGACTTCATCGACCAGGCCTGGCTACAGACGAGCGGGTATTATTATCAAACGTTAAATGTTAGCCACTGGTTATTTCAGCTGAAGCTGTTGCGCCAGTATCTTCGCCTGATTAGCGCGGGGACCCTGGGATTTACCGCAATTATTATGGCCTTTGCGGTCAGTTTTTATTTGGTTGCGCCCATCACCCGAGCGACTGCCGACCGGTTGCTGGCCGGGATGACCGCCGTGGTGGGACTAAAATTTTTAAATGTTAGTCGAGCATCGGTGCTTTCACTTCATACCGTCCACTGGGTGTCCACTAATTTGGGCACGCAGGGGATTCTGATTGGCATTCTGGTGGGGTTGCTCGTCGGTAACGGTTACCGTTGGGCCCTTCAGCGGGAACAGATTGTTCGAGAAAGTTTGAGCCAAACGGTCACCATTACCAGCGTCTGGCTGGTCTTGTTGGCAACGGGAGGCTTGCTATGGACGAGCACGCAAAAGGCCAGTCTTAGCAGTGCCTTCTTGACGCTGGTGCATTGGCCATTTCATTTGTCCCATTTCGTGTTGGGCCTGTTTGGCTATAGCTCGCTTAGTGGCCTTTTACAGTGGATTGGGGTCCTGGGTCCGTTGGCTACGATTAAAGGCGAGACGGTTCAAACGGCCCAAAACCTGGCGGCCGTCATGGATCACCCGGGGAGCGTCATTCCCCATCCCCTGACCGTCCACACCGTCATCGGCGTGTATGCCAATATGGGGGGCAGCGGCATGTTGCTGGCCTTATTGTTGGCCTGGTTCCTCTGCCGGCCCAACCGGGCGCAACGCCGGTTGGGTAGCCTATGCCTCCTGCCGACGTTGGGAAATTATGGCGTACCGCTCATGGTCGGGCTGCCAGTCATGTTGAGTCCGATCCTGGGCATTCCATTCATTCTGGCGCCGCTGGCCAGCATTAGTCTGAGTTGGCTCTGCATCAGATTGCAGTGGGTACCGGCGGCGGCCTATCCGTTGGCCACCGGAACACCGGGTCCCTTAATCGGCTACTTGGGGACGGGCGGTCACTGGTCGGCACTATGGCTGGCCCTGATTGATCTGGCCCTCTGCACCCTGATCTATTGGCCATTCGTGAAGTGGACGCAGTTGGCTCAGCGACAATTGATGGAGGAGGCGGTGGATCATGCGGCAACTCATGCATAGGCCCGGTCTCTGGAACGTGGTTATCCTACTGCTCGTGGCGTGTTTGCCGGGGTTCATCTGGCAACCCCATCAGGCTACGGCCGTTCGTGAGGACTATCGTAGCCCGATGGCGCCAGTCTTCTTGGTTCCCGGTTCAAGTGCCACTCAGAATCGCTTCAATGATTTGGTAAACCAGTTGAATCAATCATCCAAGAATAAACATAGCCTGTTGCGGGTTGAGGTCATGGAAAACGGGCATCTCAAATACAGCGGGCAACTCCGGCACGGCGACCAGCGGCCGTACATTGTGGTCGGATTTCAGAATCACCGTGATGGGTATGCTAATATATTAAAGCAGGCCAAGTGGTTTACGATAGCCTTCAAGGCGTTACAGGCCACCTATAAGTTCAATCATTTTTCCGGGATGGGGCATTCCAATGGGGGCTTGGTCTTAACGCTATTCATGGAGCATGATCTAGCGAAAACCGGGGCCAAGGCGGACCGGTTGATGACGATTGGCACGCCATTTAACCTGGAGGTCAGTGATCCTGATAAGGATACCCAACTCTTTAAAGAGTTGACGGCCGATCGTGACCGATTGCCGCGGCAACTCATCGTCTACTCGATTGCCGGGAGCAAGACCTTCACGGGCGATGGCATTGTACCCTTCGACAGCGTGAACCGCGGTAAGTATATTTTTCAGGGCCGAGTCAAGGGCTTCACGCAGATGACGATTACCGGTGCAGACGCCAATCACGCGGATTTACCGGAGAACCAACAGATTGCGGAACTGATTCAACAGGACCTTTTATCGTGATACCCGTTTATTTTACGGCATGAGTCGTGTAAACTAGAAGAAAATGGAGGCTAAAGACGAATAATGACAAAGATGATTGCGCTCGATTTAGACGAGACGCTGCTTAATACAGATAAAACAATTAGTGAAACCAACGTGGCAACGTTACGCCAGCTTCACGCCGCTGGAATTAAGGTGGTCTTGTGTACTGGCCGGCCGATCAATGCGATCTGGGGATACCTGGAGCAGTTAGGCCTGACGACTGCTGACGACTTCACCATTACCTTTAACGGCGCCTTAGTTATTCAAAACAACACAAAGGAACCTTTGGCACAGAGTGGCTTGAGTCGGCATGACTTTGAACCCCTGTTTGATTTCGCCAAGGCTCAGGGCTACCCTTTAGACGTGTTGGATTTCGAGCAGGTCTATCCTGTCACGGATTTAGTTCCTTCAATTTATCATGATATGTTGCGAGCACCCATGGACTTCACGCCCAAGGCCTTTGGTAATTTGCCAGACCACCTCTTTAGTAAGGCTGTCATGGCCACTAAGGCCAGCATCTTAGACCAGGCCGTTATGGCATTGACCCCGGACCTTAAGGATCGTTATCACGTGGTCCGTTCGCAACCGCAAATCTTAGAATTCCTAGCGGCCGACATGGATAAGTCCGTGGGCTTAGCCCAATTGTTGACGCATTTTGGCTGGGACTTCGAAGACCTGATGGCCTTTGGTGATGCCGAGAATGACCTCGGAATGATTAAGGCGGCCGGAGATGGTGTCGCGATGCTTAATGCCCAACCAGGGGTTAAGGCCGTGGCAACGCACATTACGACCGAGGATAATAATCATGCCGGGGTAGCGGGTTACTTGCAACAGGCATTTTCTGAACTCCTGTCCTAAGGGCGGAGAACTTGCAAATTAAGATATAAAGTGGCACTATAAAATGTGTACAGGATGAATTTTAAGGAGGATTATGGTCATGAAACGATTAGTGGTAAAACTGGGGTTAGTCGGATTGGCTTTAGGAACATTCGGTGGGGTACTTTCACCAACTGTTGCCAGTGCGAAGAGTAAACCAACTTTTACGAAAACGGACCTGAAGCGGTATTACAAGAGTGCTAAATCCAAATCCGCTTTTTATTTCAAAACCGTTAAGTCTGGTAAGAAGACTGGAACCATTTTAATCCTCGGTGATTTCAACGGAACCAGTGCCAACGTGAAGTACGGTGTGCCTTCATCAATGAAGATCAGCAAGAACGGTCGCACGTTGACCACCAAGTACAAGCTGATGCAATTCAAGACGACAAATGGCAAGACTACCACGTCACTTGGTAAGACCAATTACACCTTTAAATTAACCAAGAAGTCAGCTTCCAAGTTTAGCACGAAGCTGAGTGGTAACAAGACGAACCGGCGTTTAGCAACCTCCGGTAAGACTTACACTTATTCCAAGGTTAAGGCCAGCCCAGCGGCTAGCTATTCCAAGAAGTACGTTAAGCCAGCAATGATCAAGCAACAAACCAAGAAGTACGAAGGCATTGGTTTGACGGATGCCCAAGTTAAGCAAATTGCGACTTCTTACGCAACCACCTTATCCAACACGATGGTTAAGAACTTTAACTACAAATACTAATAGGATTCAGTAAAGGCCCGTGACGATTGTCACAGGCTTTTTTTATGGCCTTAGGCTGGTATGAGGTGATTAGGAAAAATAACAAAAAAGGCGCTCGACACCGAAGTGCCGAACGCCTGAGTAAAGGTAAAATTAGTTTTCCTTGAAGAGGGCCGTCAAGTATTCCATGAAGGTCTTCAAGTAACGATCCTTGTCAACCGCAACGGAAACCTTAACGTTAGTTGGCTCGTTCAGACGATTGTCATCACCGATAGTCCGGCCGTAAGTTTCCTTGTTGTAGTTAACGACCATGTTTAGGTCAATCGTGGTGACGAAGCTAGGGTCAAGGGCTACCCCAACAGCCAATGGGTCATGCAAGGCACAACCACCCAGGTTGTCATTAACATCCACGTAGGCTTGGATGTAGTAGTCGACGATGTCGGCAAATTTTTCGCCGGCAACAGTGCCTAAGTCACGCCATTGTTGGGTTTCCTTCTTAGTTAAGAGGGTCCGCAAGGTGACGTCCAACCCAACCATGGTTGAGTGAAGTGGGCTCGTCAAGACGGCGTTAGCGGCTTCAGCATCTTGGTTGATGTTGGCTTCGGCATAGGCCGTCACGTTACCAGGAACGGTTAAGGCACCACCCATGAAGGTGACGTTACCAATTTCAGTCGCAATTTCTGGGGCCTTCTTGATAGCAGCTGCCAAGTTTGTCATTGGACCAGTTGGGACCAACGTCAAATCTTTACCGTACTTGTGAACGGCGTCAATTAAGAAGTCCACACCGGATTCTTTTTCGATAGAACGCTTTGGGTCAGGTAATTCAACTTGACCAATCCCATTTTCACCGTGGATGTCAGCACTAACTTGCATCCGGTCAAAGTGGTCACTGGTTGAAGAATGACTTTCACCTAGATAAACGGGAATATCGGTGTGACCGAGTAATTCCAAGATCTTTAAGGAGTTTTGGCCACCTGGTTCGACCAACACGTTCCCGTAGGAACCGATAATTCCGATTAAGTCCACATCAGGAGCACCTAATGCGTAAGCAATTGCTAAGGAATCATCAATCCCAGTATCTAAGTCTAAAATCATTTTACGTTTTGCCATGATATAATGTCTCCCCTTCGATCTGTAATTGGCCAAATAGCCTACTCCAACTATAATGTAACTGGTTACATTTAGCAAGCTCACCCGATCACCAAGTTGCTGGATATGTCGCATCAGGGTAAGATGAATCTAAACAAAACGGAGAAATAAAAAGGGGAGCG
The DNA here is from genome assembly GCF_003946545.1 of Levilactobacillus tangyuanensis. Taxonomy (GTDB): domain Bacteria; phylum Bacillota; class Bacilli; order Lactobacillales; family Lactobacillaceae; genus Levilactobacillus; species Levilactobacillus tangyuanensis. Next base: position 210,284 of record NZ_RHOA01000002.1, on the reverse strand, counting down.
CTGGCCGGATGGCAGATAAGGAAAAAACAAAATTAACCAAACGTCATTTTAACTACCAACATCATCTCTTGGATGATGCGACGAAGGAAATGAATGAGTGGACTGGAGAAAACAAGGTCGTTGAGATTCACCTGTTGTCGATGTTCTCTTCCGTCTTTAAACCTCATAATTTGGACGATGCGGAGGCGCTCTTCATCGTTGGGACCAAGGAGACCACACCATCGTTAGAAGCCGTCTCAGCGGCTCCTGTGAAGCCCTGGCTGTTTTCACGGGTATTTGCCCTACTAGGGTCTAGCTTTGTGTTGTTGGCGCTACTGTTCCTGGTCTTTCGGAGCAATAACGCCGTGCCCGGGATGATCTTCATCGGCTCACTGACGGTACCGTTTTCACTATTAATCATGTTTTTTGAAATTAATGTCTTTCGCAATATCTCGGTTTACCAATTGATGACCGTCTTTCTCGTGGGGGGGATTCTCTCACTGATTGCGACGATGATTCTTTATTCCTTGATTCCATCGGGGAATGGGACGTCATGGGAGTCCGCTTTAATCGTTGGGTTCATCGAGGAAACGGCCAAGATGTTAGTCATTGCCTACTTTATCAATCGCTTCCGTTTGAATTATATTTTTAACGGCTTGTTGGTTGGGGCGGCAATTGGGGCCGGGTTTGCTGTGTTCGAAACGGCGGGGTATACCGGGCAATATGGCCTGGTAACCTTGCTGATGCGTAGCTGGCAGGCCATTGGCACGCACACGATCTGGTCGGCCATCATGGGGGCGGCGATTATCCTGGCCAAGGAACGCCATGAACCGGTGACCGGTAGCAATATGGTTGCCCCAAAGTTTCTACGATTCTATCTGCTGGCGATTGGCCTGCATGCGATATGGGATTGGAATGCCCCGTTTGCGCTGCTGGATATTCTCTACTTGCAGCAATGGGTATTGATTAGCATTGGGTGGCTGGCTATCTTCGTGTTGACGAATGCCGGTCTGCGGGAGGCCCGAACATTGCAGGGCCAGCGAATCTTAAAACATAGTCAGCTCGGCGGATAAAGAAATCGGATCATCTGTCGATCGACCTCAGGATTTTCGTGCAGCAGCGAGTGCTGGGTGTCCCAAATGGGGCCGGTGACTTGTTGGAAGCGATAGCTGGCCACGCGACCTTGCACCAAGGCCTTCATCGGCGTGGCCGTGTCAACGGGCACCTCACTGTCGTTGCCGAAACGGCCGATGCTACCGGCCATGTTTAGAACATGAAGGTGTGGGTAATGATAACGTAGCGGTGTGCGTTCTGGAAAGTCGGCACCAATGCAGACCAGCCGGTCGACCGTGACCGGCGCGTGTTCGGCTTGATTGAGGTAATCGTAGGCAATGGTGCCCCCGGATGAGTGGCCGACGAAGTTAACGCGGTCAATGCCGTAGGTACGGTGCAGAACGGTTAACACGGTTCGTAATTGGTCGGCCTGCCGGCGCGGATGAGTATTGTCCTTGAAGATGACGGGAATCAGCGGGTTCCGTGGGTCGAATGGGCCGTGGGAATCCCAGGTGACAGCCCCATTGAACCCAACTTTGGCTGTCAGGGTGAAGTGCCCCATGTGGGGACGATTCAGGCTGACAACCATGCTCCGCAGGGAAAGCCATGCACCCTGGGTCCCCGGTAGGAAAAGCGTGGCCGTTCGCGTGGTGGGAACCCGAGTTTGTCTGAGCACCCGCCATCGGGAGTGCCACCAACCGCCAAGGGCGCCCAGGATGATGACTAAGGTTAGTGTGATGATGAGACCGCGACGATGCTTCATGGTGAACGCCTCCGATAGTAAACAAGTAATGAAATGGAGCAATAATATGGAAAACTATGACCTAACAATTATTGGCGGGGGTCCCGCCGGAATCTTTGCCGGCGTTTATGCAGGCATGCACAACGCCAAGGCTCAGATTGTGGAAAGCCTGCCCAACCTGGGTGGCCAGGTAGCCGCTCTGTATCCGGAGAAGCAAATTTTGGATATTGCCGGTTTTCCCGCCATCTCTGGCCGCAATCTGATTCAGCAACAACAAGCGCAGCTGAACCAGTTCCCGTTGGCAATCAAGACGGGAGCGGCAGTCACCAACGTTACGGCGAATGCCGCAGGCTTCTTGGTACAAACCAATCAGGAAACGACCCAGACCCGTGCGGTGATTGTGGCTGTGGGAAACGGTGCCTTTGCTCCGCGGAAACTAGCCGTTCCAGGGGCAGAGGCCCTAACGGGGAAAAAGCTATTCTACAGTATTCCCAATCTAGCTGCTTTTAAGGGGCATGACGTGATGATTGCCGGAGGCGGGGATGCGGCCATTGACCAGGCACTGATGTTAGCAACGGTGGCCAAGTCGGTCACGTTACTTCACCGCCGCAGCCAGTTTCGTGGCTTGCCGCACATGGTGGACTTGCTTGCGGCGTCCAGTGTGCAGGTGAAGACGCCCTATCTGATTCGTGAGGTGAGCGAAGCGGCGGGGAAGGTTTTGGTTACCCTGAAACCGGTTGGCGTTACGGATGAGTTGCGTCAGCAACGAGTGGATGATCTGGTGGTTAGTTACGGCTTTACGGCTGACCATTCGGCCCTGGCCGCTTGGGATGTCGACCTGGCAACCGACCAACAACTTATCGCGGTTGATCGGCAGATGGCGACTAGCGTTCCCGGCATCTACGCCATCGGTGATGGGGTCATGTATCCAGGAAAGCAACCGCTGATTGCGGTCGGTTATGGCGAGGCTCCGGTGGCGGTTCAGGCCATCATGGCTAAATACTTTCCTACCCGGCGCAGTCCCGTTCACAGTACCTCGATGACACTTCCAGAATAACCATCTTAAACCGAAAATGAAAAGAAGCTGGCCGCTCGATCCGGAGATCGAACGGCCAGCTTCTTTTTTAATGGATTGGGTTACTTACCACTCGTGTCGTCTTGGTTCGTAATCTTAATCCGGTTAGAATCCGTCGACTTGTGGGTGGCCTCTGGGGCATCGGTCACGTAGAGCTTTTCCGTTGACCGGTCGCTGTTGCGAGAGAAGAGGCTGGTCGACTTCAGTCCCAGCTTCTTTTCTAGTTTCTCTGCCTTGGAGAGCCCATCGGCGTAGTTGTAGTCCTGTGGATCGACGGCCTTGAAGCCCTTCGGATGATAGAACCGCAACAGGTTCTTCTGGTTCAAAGAGTCGGAATAGTTGAGTCCCTGATTGACGTGTTTCTGAATCTTGTCAATCTTTTCTTTGAGCTTTCCAGTTGGGTGAATTTCCTGCTGAGTCTTGTTGCTGTAGATGGTCCCATCAACGGACGTGTAGTCGGGGGATTCCCAATCGCGATTTCTGAAGGCAACAATCGGATTGTGATCCTTTGAGAAGAGGTCGGTCCCAAACTGCAGGTACTTCTTTGAGCTAATGCCCATCAAATGCAGCAGGGTTGGCAAGACGTCGATTTCACCACCATAGGTGTGTTCCACTTTGCCCTTCTTGTAGCCAGGCATGTTAAACATTAGTGGAACCCGTTGGAGTTGGGCGTTGTCGTAGTCATTCCAGTCATCGGGGTTGACGCCCATGAGCTTGGCTAAGCTCTTGTTAGAGGAATTGGAAATACCGTAGTGGTCCCCATAGATCATGACCATCGAGTTCTTGGCCAGACCCGATTTGTTCAGGTAGGCGTAGAATTCCTTGATGGATTGGTCGAGGTAGTGGGCGGTCTTGAAGTAGTTATCCACCGTCTTATCCCCAGTGTCCGGCGTCTTAAACGTCGAGTCTTCCTTATCCAAGGTGAATGGGAAATGGTTGGTAACCGTCAGGTACTTCACGTAGAAAGGTTGTTGCAGGTGCTGGAGATACTTTACGGAATCCTTGAATAACAACTTATCCTTGAGGCCATAGCCCAAGGACTTGTCACCAGACGTATCGTAGTAGCTGGCGTCAAAGAAGTTCTGGTAACCCAGGTTCTTGTACGTGTTACTCCGATTCCAGAAGCTAGCCACGTTCCCATGGAAGACGGCAGATGAGTAGCCCTGCTGATCAAAAATGGCAGGGGCGGCCTGGAAGGTGTTGTCATTGCCGAGTTGGGTGAATAATGATCCTTGTGGCAGACCGTACGTGCCGGTTTCTAGCATCGTTTCGGCATCGGAGGTCTTCCCCTGACCAACTTCATGGAAGAAGTTATCGAAGCTATAGGTGGACTTACTCTTGTAGAGCTTGTTCAGAAATGGGGTAACCTCTTGGCCATTCACCTTCTTGTTGATCAGAAATTGTTGGAAGCTTTCCAGGTGAATGACAATCACGTTTTTCTGTTTGGCCACGCCATAAAGCTGCTTGTCTGGGGCGGCGTAGTTCTTGTGGAGGTACTTTAGGATCCCGCTCAGTTCGGACTTTTTCGCGTGCGACCGCAGCTCACTTGTGTGCTGTGACTTGATGCCATCGTACACGGTGAAGGCATCGAGGCCGAGGTATTTGACGACATACGTCCGGTCGAAGGTCCGAGTTAGCAGTTGGGGCCGATCCATTTCACCCAATGTCAGGTTCACCGCAAAGGCGAGAAAGGCGGCGGACATAACGGCGAAGCCGACACGCTTGTTCAACGGTCGTGGGTCAATATAGATTCGCCGGGTGGCTAATAACACCAGGACCAGGACCAGGTCGAGCCAGTAGAGGATGTCGTGGGGTGAGGTCAGCGCCAGGGAACTGCCCGAAAGTCCTTGATCGACCTTGGAGTAACCCAGCATCGTACTGACGGTCATGAAGTCCGTGAATTCACGGAAGTAGATGACGTTAATGTATAAGAGCAGTGTATTGAGAATATCAATTAAGAAGAGAAACGGGTAGAAGAAGCGGGCCCGCTTGAAGAACAGGGCCAGACCGAAGAGTAATAGGGTCGTGGCAATCGGGTTCAAAAGGACAATGAGAAACTGAAAGGGGTCGCTTAGGTTAAGTCGAAAGTCGACAAAATAGGCGAGCAGGGTCTTAAGCCAGAAGAGAACGACCAGCAGGGTAACAAAGCCCATACGGGTGCCGGTTCTGGCCCAGATTCTTTTGAAACGTTCCAAGATATTATGCTCCTTCATTTACGGATAAGTAGATTCATTTTACCATAGTTCCTCCCGTAAGCTACGGGAACCGGTGTTTCAGGTCTTCTCCATGTTAGCAAACTCCTTGTGGTTGGACCGATGTTCAGTCGAAGTTTAGGAAAACTTTAACGCCGGACGGGAAAATAGGGGCAACCAGACTGAAAAATTGGTAAACTGGAGATAAGTTTATGGGAAAGGTGTGGAATACGAGATGGACAAGCAGATAACCCTGTATGTCGTGCGTCACGGACAGACCTATTTCAACATTTATAACAAGTTACAAGGGTGGAGCAATTCACCCCTGACCGAGGCGGGGATGGCCGACGCCAGAGATGCCGGTAAACGGCTCCAAGACGTCGATTTCGCCGCGGCCTACTGCAGCGACACCACCAGAGCGGAACAGACCGCTAAGACGATTCTGGCAGCCAATCACAGTGTCCCGGCTGCCGAGCTGACGTCGGCGCCATTCTTCCGTGAGGAATTCTATGGCTACTATGAGGGAACCGACATGGCACAGGCCTGGTATGTTGCCGGTGCGCCCCATGGAGTCCCGACCTTTAAGGCCATCGAGGAAAAGTACTCGATTGGCAAGGCGAAGGATTTTTTAAAGGCCGCCGATCCCTTCCATCAAGCGGAGGATAATCAAGAATACTGGAATCGGGTTGACCAAGGGTTTGACCTGATTCGCCGGTCACCCAAGCTGAAGGATGGTGACAATGTCCTCTTGATTAGTCATGGAAATACCCTGTTGAGCCTGATGGAACGATATGGTCAAGGCAAGTATGACCTGAGCGTCCGGCCAGCCAATGGCAGCGTGACGACCCTATTACTGACGCCAGATGATGTTCAGGTATTAAGTTACAATCAAAAGGATTAAGGGAGGCCGACTCAATGGAATGTCGACGTGCGTGGGGGAAATTGAATCCCTGTTATGACGATGCCTTAGCGATTCGTAAGGCGGTATTTATTAATGAACAGGGGATTGACCCCAAACTGGAGCTAGATGGAACCGATGAGGATAAGATGCACTACGTCGGGTATGTGGCGGACGAACCGGTTACAACGGCTCGGCTAGACATGTTGGCCGGCAACCGCCTAAAGATTCAACGGGTTGCTACGGTGGCTGATGCCCGGAAAAAAGGGTATGCGGGAACCTTAATCCAACAAATCATTCACGATGCCGAGGCTTCTGGTGTGGCCCATATCGAATTGGATGCGCAAGTCACCGCATTGGACTTCTACCGTCAACTGGGGTTCGTCCCGGTGGGTGAGACGTTCATGGAGGCTGGTATTGAACACCAGACGGCCGAGTATGCCGCCAGTCATCGGTAATAAAATAATCATTCGGGTTAATGGGGCCAACAGCGATTGGCCTCTTTTTGATCAAAAAAACCGCCGTTCCAAGTCGATTACTTGCGAACAGCGGTTTAACTTATTTAAATCGTTCAATTGAAATCATGAGGTTCAATGAATAATTAGTTAGCGTCAGCGACGCGGGCGTAACCAACAGCATGCCACCAAGGAGCGTGGACAGCTTCGCGAACAACACCACGGTTTTGAGCATCGATCATCTTGCCACCGCCGACGTATAAGCCAACGTGGGAAATGGACCATTTGCTACCACCGAAGAAGACCAAGTCACCCTTTTGGATGTTCTTGTAGGTCACGTGCTTCAGTGAGTTGTATTGCGCTTGGGCAGTCCGGGCTAACTTAATCTTAGCGCCCTTCTTGTAAACGTAACTGGTAAAACCTGAACAGTCAAAGGAAGAAGGACCAGTAGCGCCCCAAGAGTAGCGGGCACCCATGTGAGCCTTAGCAACTTTGTAAACGGACTTGTAAGTCGTGTCGCTAGCGGCGGAAGCAGTCGTTGTGTTACTGGTGTTAAAAGCGACGAACCCGACAAAAACTAGTGCAATTGATGCAATTGTTTTAATAACTTTCTTCATTCTAATAAACACCCCTCATGATTTTTACAAGTTCAAGAATACCAATGTAATGTGACAGTTGTGTAACAGACCAGTTGCAATGCCATTAAATGTCTTAAACAAAACGTTACTTTTATGACAGCCATTGGTTTTTCTTGGCAAATATTGGTAAAATAATGAAAAGATCACGGAAGGGGATGACGGTCATGGCGGAATTTTCAGATGAGTTACGACAGGTTTTTGATGTCAAACGCCTTGTGTTTCGAATTGGTGAGATTGCCTCGATGACTGGCGTCTCGGCCCGTCAACTACGGTACTGGGAACAAAAGGGACTCATTCAATCCCAGGAACGGCCGGACGAGAAGCAGGCCCGGGTCTATACGTTCAAGACGTTTATCCAGGTCTCTATGATTAAGTATTTCTTGGACGAAGGCTTAACGCTGGCCGCGGCGGCCAAACGGGCCGGCGACCGGCAGACGCGAGCGCAACAGATTCATCGCTTCATCACCCGAGGCTTACAGGGTTTGTTACAAATTGATGGCGAGATGGCACTCAACCTGGGGGCCTTCGATGCCGAGCAAACGCTGTTGGCGATTTTGCCGGACGAGGGTGGCGTTCACTATCGGTTGCTCCCCAATGCCGAGGTCCGGCACCTGATGGCGGCCACCCCTAATTAGACATTTAACCGGGCCCGCAGGCCGAACTTGTGGGTCTTTTTTGATGCCAAAAAATGAGTTAACGATAAGGAGTAACGAACGTGAAACAATCCAGCTTTACTGACAACCCCATCATTCAGCGTCATCGGTGGTGGATCCTGGTTGCCATTTGCCTATTTACCTTTATGTCCACGCTAGACGGCAGTATCGTCAACATTGCCTTGCCAGTGATGAGTCGGGACCTTAAGATTCCGATGAATCAGGCCGAGTGGGTGGTGTCGATCTACTTGATTGTGATCTGTTCCCTGTTGCTACTCTTTGGCAAGCTGGGGGATAGTCGGGGGAAGATTCGCATCTTCAAGCTGGGGTCGGTGCTGTTTACAGTCGGGTCTCTCCTGTGTGGCTTCAGCGCCGGGCTGCCATTTCTATTGATTGCTCGAGTGGTTCAGGCCGTTGGGGCGGCGATGACCATGGCCACCAATAGTGGCATTATTACCGAGGTTTTCCCCTTCAGTGAACGTGGGCGAGCCTTGGGCATGATTGGGTCTTTCGTGGCCCTGGGCAGCATTGCCGGACCCGGTATCGGTGGTATCCTACTGGCTCACCTGAGCTGGGGGTATATCTTCTGGATCAATGTGCCGGTGGGCATTGTCGCCCTCGTGATTGGCCAAGTCATCTTGCCTCATGACCTGGTCGTTACCCGGCAACCCATCGACCGGAGGGGAGCGGGCCTGTTTGCGCTCCTGATGGTGAGCCTCTTTGCCGGGGTATTCATTGGCCAAGAGGTGGGCTTTACCCAGCCGGCCATCCTGGGCCTGTTCGCCATTGCGGCCCTGACCCTGACCGGTTTTATTTGGTGGGAACAACGGGCGACCGATCCCATCTTGGCACTGAGCTTGTTTCATAATTGGCAGTTTTCAATCAGTATTCTCTGTGCGTTTCTCATTTTCATCGCGAACTTCTTCTTTAACGTGATTGCGCCATTTTACCTAGAGAATGCCCGGGGGCTGGCCGCCAACTATGCTGGTTATGCCCTGATGACCTTTCCCATCGTTCAGGTGGTGGTGGCCCCGGTTGCGGGTGCCGTGTCGGATAAGATTGGACCGGAACTATTGACCTTTGTGGGGCTCGTCTTGATTTCCATTAGTCAGGTGGGCTATATGTTTGCCGGATTGACGACGCCACTTTGGATCTTCATGTTCTTTATCGGCCTGGTCGGCTTAGGTAACGGGATCTTCATGGCGCCCAATAATTCTATCGTCATGAGCGCCGTACCCGTCAAGGATCTGGGAATTGCCGGGGGTGTGAATGCCTTAGCCAGGGAACTGGGGATGGTCATCGGAATCTCGGTAGCGACGACCGTTCTGTTCTCATCAATGACTCATTACGCCGGTCACAAGGTGACGGCGTACCTGCCGGCGCACCCAGAGATCTTCATCGCTGGCATGCGGGTGTCCTTCATCGTCGCTCTGGTTATTTGTTTGTTGGCCACGGGCGTGACTGGATGGCGCCTGTATCGGCGGCGAGTTCGTTAAAAATTTAGGCCATAAAAAAATGCGGCATCGCCAACAGAGGCGGTACCGCATTTTCTATTGCTTGAAGTTAGTCTTCAGAATCGTCATGACTCGCGTGAGCACCACGACGGTGAGCACCTTTACCGTTACCAAGGTGGAACTGGTAAGGCTTTTGGTTAGGAATGATCACGGACAACTTCCCGAAGGAGGCGGCCATGAGTGGTAATAACAGGTTGAAGATAACTGCCGTGAAGATGGTAATCAGGGCAACAGCCGTTAAGACCTGTGATTCCGCCGCCAACAGGCCGAGGACGCTGGCAATAACGAGGAACATGGAATGCCGCATCGTTTGCCCACATTCGTTGATGCCAGGTAGGAGCCAGTCGAGTAATGGCGCGTCGTTCAGTCGGAAGCTTAAGGCCAACTGAGTCAATTCAACAACGGCCAGAACCGTTAGTGGAATGAATGCCAGTAATGGGACTTGCCAGTTAAACTCGTTGTTACCGGTTAACCACCGCATTAAGACTTGTGTCAGCTGGAAACTCCCTAAGGCCGAAGCAGCAAAGGTTAGGAACCAGTAGAGTGGTTGTAAGATTGACCGACTGAAGACGATCAAGAGTAACAAGGTGACGCCGAATACCAGGGCAATGACTCGTGGTAAGTCGTGTTGGTATTGTTGCTGAATGGTGCTGGCCACGACCGGTTGACCCGTGTAGGTTAACTTAGCATCCTTCAGGGAGGTCCCACGAAGTTGGCTCTTGGTTAAGTCTTGCAGGTGTGTCAGAGTCTTGGTGGTGTCCTTAGCATTTGGCGCTTGCTTTAAGGTAATTGTTAGGTAGGTCGCCTTGGTCTTTTCATCCGTGAAGTTGACCAGGGATTGTTGGAAATCACCGCTGGCTAACTGAGTTGGTGAAAGATATAGGGACTTAGCAGCTTCGGAAGTTTGGAGACCACCCAGGTAACCATAAATGCTGTTCAAAGAGGTCTGCATATCCTTCACGTGCTTACGAGATGTGCCCAAGCTATCGTTAACCGACTTAATACCGGAGGCGTAACTTGAGAGGTTAGTGGAGGCCGTGCCAACATCCGTATTGGTGGTGGTCGCCGCGCCAGATAAACTCGACATCGTACCCACGGCACTGTTCAGTTCGGCGTTGACCGCATTCAACTGGTTAATGTAGCGGGCAACCTTTTTGGAAGCCTTGCTACCAGAAGCGCTGGATTGGCTGAGGGCTGATTGCAGTGAGCCGGAGAGGGTACTGCTGTCGCTGACCAGACTGTTGGTTTGCGCACTCAATTTGCTAAGCCGCTTAACCTCTGACTGGAGGTCCTTTTCCTTCAAGTTGGACTTGTCGGACTTGAGATCCTTGCGTAGGGTACCTAGTTGACCAATGACCCCATTCAAGTTTTCGTTGAGAGAACTTAATTGACTGGAGACATAGTATTGGGTGATGGGTTGACCACCGGGCTGGGTAACGGATGTGACCGAAGCCACGCCTGGTTGTGCCTTTAATTTCTTGGTCAAGTTATCAATTTCAAACAATTGATTTTGGTTGTTTAATCGTTTATTGGTCTGAATGTAAAGCGTCACTGGCGTCGATTTACCTTGGCCAAAGTGAGCACTTAAGACCCGCGCACCCTGCACGGCTTGGTTATTGGGAATATCTTGGGTGTTATTGTAGTTTAAGCGGGTATGGAATCCAAAGGCAACGGGTCCTAACAGGTACAGGGCCAACAAGACGGCAATCCAAGGTTGCCAGAGACCGAAGCGGGCAAGTGAATGCCAGAGCTTATGGTCCTTGAGTTGTGGCCGAGTCTTCTTAGGCCAGAAGAGGCTGGAACCAAGCATACCGGCAAAGACGGGCACCAAGGTTACCGATGCAATCCCGGTGATAGCAAAACCGATGCCCAAGACGCCAAAGGCACGAATGGTGGAGAAGTCGAATAGCATCAGGCCGCCAAAGGCGATCGTTAAGGTCAGGGTGCTGATAAGCACTCGGTAACCCAAGCTAGCGATGACTGCTGAAGTGGCTTCTTGACTGTCGGCACCGTCATCCACGCGTTCACGAAGTTCCCGGAAGAACCAGAAATTCGTGAGGAGTGTGAACAGGCCAATGCCTAGTAGCAGGAAGATTGGCGTATATTCGGAATACGCGAAGTTCCAATGGTAGGCTAAATTGGTGGCCAGGCTTAGCGTGGAGATATAACTAATTAAAATAGCAAGGAAACTAATAATTGGGGCAATGATTGATGCAAAGAGAATCCCCATAGCAACCAACGCTAAGACTAGGGTCATGATGATGACAATCAAGGTGAAGGAAGCGATGTGCTGGTTCGCAGCATCGCTGACAATTTCGGGGCTGGTGACGTAGGTGTTGAGGCCGACTGTTGAAATTTGAGACTTCAATTGGCCGGAAATTTGACGGACCGTGCCTTGATTATGACTCACGGCTAATTGGACAACCTCGGTGGATTTGTCCTTTGAGAACAATTGAGGTTGGCTGGTAGGCGTGTTCGTCATGGTTGTAATCTTCTTGATCCCATAATAACTAGAACGCTTCTGTAGTTCGGAAACGGTTTTGTTAATGGACGCCAATTGCTTGTTATTTAGGGCGCCACTGGGATTATTGAAGACCGCATTGACGGTGTAGGTCCCGTTAAGATTGCGACCCCAGGTATTGCGAATCTGGGTCGCTTTCACGGGTTGACTCGTATTCGCTAATTGTGGTTGACCGTCATACTGAATGATAGTGTTCACATTTGGTAAAGTGACGATGGCCGCAAAGACCACAACTAACCAGAATACGAGTGCAAAAATTCGGTTATGATGGAGCTTTCTAATCCGTTCTTGCATATGTAATCTGAGTCCTCTCTATGTAATGAAATTCCCGCCGTGCAAGCAGGGTGCAGTTCAATGTTAATTTTACCATAATGACCGGATGTCTGGACTGATTCTCGCCGATTTAAGAAAGTTTAAGAAACTCTTTAGTTGACTTAAATGGTTAAGCCGTTAAAGTAAAGTCAAAGTGACTTACAAAAAGGAAGGTGGAATCCACATGCGTTCAAAGAAAGCTTATCAAAGTCCGTTTGCTGCCATGTTGACGGGGGATCGTTACGCATTGGCCACCAAGCTGTCCCAAGAATCCGGCCTCGATCAGAGTCAAGTTATGTACGCTTACTTACAGATTACGGCAACGGTTTCGGCCGATTCGGCCATTCGGGAGTCGGCGCCAGAGATTGACCGGCGCTTTCAGGCGTTGTTAACGGCGGCTAAGGCCAGTCGGTCTGCCAGTGTGGAACAGCTGTTGACAGCGGTTGATCCGAAAGAATAGCCCAGCCTAGGGCAAGGAGGACGGGTCATGTGTACGAGTATCTTACAAATCACGAAGGATGGCCAGCACATCCTAGCTAGAACCATGGACTGGCACCGCTTGGCGGTCCAGCCCTTGTTTGTGCCCCGACAATATCAGTGGGCAAGTCTTTATGATAATCGGCGGTACACCAACCGCTACGCCATGATCGGTGGCGGTGGTGCTCATGACGATGAGATTGACGTGTCCGATGGTGTGAACGAGATGGGACTTAGCGTCCAGAAACTCACGTTCGCTAATGGGTCGCGGTTAGTCGAAAAACCGGCGCCAGGTTTGGTTCACTTAGCGCCGTACGAGTTTTCATTTTATTTGTTGGGTCGGTTTGCCTCGGTTGACGACATCGAGGCCCATATCGCTGAGATTCAACTCATGACGAATCGGTATGCCGTGAATAATATTGGTGAGGCAGAGCTGCATTTCGCCGTCGCCGATCGCACCGGGCGAACCGTTGTGATCGAGCCTACGCATTTTCCAATGAAGGTTCGTGACAATCCGTTGGGGGTGGTCACGAACAGTAAAGACTTTGAACGCCAGTTGGAACGACTGGGCGACTACGTCAATTACACCGATGACTTTTTAGCGGGCACGTTGCCATTGAATGCGCCGCGTGTCAGCAACGGCAGCTTTTCTGGCAAGCCGGTTCCCAGCAGTTCATTTACACCGGGGGGCCGGTTTGTCCGAGCTGCCTACTATAAGGAACGCGCGGAACTGCCAGCAGATGAGGCGGCTGGGATTGTCAGCGCCTGGCACCTATTAAACAGTGTCACCGTGCCGAAGAGTCGCCAGTATCGGCCAACTTATTCGGTCTATCGGGCGGCTACTTGCTGTGAGTCGCTAACCTATTACTTCCAACCCTATAATCGTCTCGACCTGGTGAAGTTACGGTTAACCCCGGACATGCTGACTTGGACCGATGCCAGGTTTTATCCACTGGAAAACGAGTTGCAGGCGACCAGCCTTAACTGAGCATCCAGAGCAGGTTGACGGTGATCAGGGCAAGTAGGACGCCCCGATGAAGCCGGGGATGGAGCATGAGAATGGCTAAAAACTCGCGTGACCAACCGAGCGGCAGATAGGTTGGTCGGGTGGGGGCAGGGTAGCCGCCGACCACGAGGCCTAGCCGATTGGCTAGGTACTCCGCGCGAAACAGATGATAATTGCTGGTTACCACGACGACCCGGCCACCGCCATGCGGCAAGCGTTGCCATAACCGCTGACTGTTGATCAGATTGGTGCGGGTGTTGGTGGCCCGGTCTTCCAAGATGATTCGCTGGTCATCGTAACCCTGGCGCTTCAGGAAGCCGGCCATGGCCGCTGCCTCACTCATCGTTTCATCCGGTCCTTGGCCACCCGTCACGATGATGACGGGTGGCGTTTTTTGTTGGTTGGCCAATCGTAGGCCGGCCCGTAGCCGGTTACCGAGTACCCGGCCGATATGATGACCGCGGAGCAGACCGGCGCCCAGGATGACGATCGTATCCGCTTGGCGACTGTGCATGATGCAAGCGCGCATCACCCCAAGTAGGCTGGCACCAAAGATCAGGCCAATGTATAAGGTGAACACGGGAACGAAGGTAAGCCATTCCCAAATTTCAAAGTCAAAGCGGTCCGTCAAGAGGCTGATGACCCAGCCAATGTTGAGAATGACAGCCGCCCAGACGATCAGAAGAACCCCGACGGTCAGCCGTTCATGCTTGCGAACGACCCGGTGGGGGGCAATTAGAATCAGGGCTAAAATGCCGACACCTATCAGGGCAATGAGGCCCATGGCGGTCCAGCCGATGGCACCGATGAGATGGGCCCAGGGGTGATGAGAGATGGTGGCCAGCAGGGTAATCCCGGCTCCACAAAGACCAGTGGTGACCAGGCTGGCCAATCCGCGTGGTTGCCAGAAGTTAGCCAGCGCAGCAATACATAGAAGAATAATGGTGCTACTTAGGAACATTCGGGGCTCCTCCTTTCGAAAAGATTAATTTTTCTTGAGCTTTTACAGAATAATCGGTATTGCGTTTAGAAACTGGCTATAATTGAATCTATTATAACTGAAATTGGAGGGATCCGGGTGCCAAAGCGTCGTCGAAAACAACGCCGTCAAAATAACCCTGCCACCGCCACCTGGATCTTTGTGATGGTCCTCTTGGTCCTTGGGAGCGGAATTATGTTGCGGGGAAAAATAAAAACAGAATTTCAACGGGCCACGGTGACCAATACCAGTAGTTCATCGTCCGATAATGAGTCGGAAAACCAGCGCAAGTTTATCAAGGAGATGGCCGCTCCGGCTGTCCGGGTTTACCGGCAGAACGGGCAGGTATTGCCCAGTATTGTGATTGCCCAGGCCATTCTTGAATCGAGTTGGGGGACCTCAGAACTCTTTGTTCAAGCCAATAATCCATTTGGGGTTAAGGGGAGTTATGAAGGGCGGACCAAGACGTTCCCAACGACCGAATACGTTAATGGTAAGAAGATTCAGGTGAATGCTAATTTCCGTGACTATCCATCGTTGACGGCGGCCATCCTAGATCATGATGCTTTGTTAAAACGAAGCTATTTTAAGCAGACGGTCACGAACTATCAGGAGGCGGCCAAGTTGTTGCAGGCCAATGGCTACGCGACGGACCCGAGATACGCGAAGAAGTTAACCAACGTGATTGCGACCTATAACCTTAACGAGTATGACACGTAAAACTAAAAAATGACCAGGACGGCGGAATGCCATTCTGGTCATTTTTAGTTAATTTTCGTTGTAATAACGGGCGAGGTCATAAAGTGTTTTTCCTAATGAATCGATGTTTCGAGTGGGACTTTGGTTAGCAAAGAGAATGACGCCCTTCTTGTTACCCTCTGATCCGTATAGGAGGTTATTGTAACCCCCGCCACTCAAGGATCCGCGGACACGTTTGATTCCGCCACTGTAGTGGTAGAGTCCCCCGGCGTAGTTCAGCTTGTAGTCGTTCGCCAGGTCGTAGTACTGGTTCTTAGTCAGGATCTTCCCATTACGAATGCCCTTTTGAATGGCGTAGTAGTCCTCTGGCGTGGAATAGTAATTACCAGCTCCCAACAGGGAAGACATGAGCTTCTGTGAGACGTTCTTAGCTTGATAATTTTTCCCGTTGGCAAATTTATAGCCACTGGCAACGGAACTATTGGCAGGTAGGTTGTTCCAGGAATAGGTGTTCTTGAGACCAAGTGGTTTGATAATTCGCTTTTGAACCAGCTGGTCATAGGTTTGGCCGGTCACCTTGGAAGCCACGCCGGCCAGCAGGGTATAGTTGGCGTTCGTGTAGTTGTAGGCGCCGTTACCCGCAACCTTCATCTGAGCCAAGGTATAGTTGATCTCGGCAGCCTGAGAGGTTAAGAGTGTTCCAGGCGTCGTTTCATCCATATTGATGCCAGAACGGTGATTAAGTAGTTGACGAAGGGTGATGCGACTACTATTCTTGACGCCGGGATAATACTTACTCAACTTGTTGTTTAGGGACAGCTTCTTTGAAGCGGCGAGCTGTTCAATGATGGCTCCCGTCATGACTTTCTGTAAGGAGGCAATGGGAAACAACGTGGCATTATTGGTCGCGGTTTTGGTGGTGGCATCGGCGTAGCCCAAGCTGATGTGGCTGGCGCCCTTGGTGAAGTTGTTGAAGAGGAGCGCCCGACCCTGGAAGTGGGCGCTGTTCATCAGGGCCGCCGCATTCTGTGAGCGGCTGTACTTTTGTAACGCTGACTGGTCAACCCACCCAATCGTCTTGCCGTACCAAGAGAATTTAACAAAGGTGGCGCCATTTGAAAGCTTGGCGGTCTGGGTTACGCGAACGAAACGATGCTGCCAGTTCTTACCACTGGCATCGCGTGTCTTCGCCGACTGTTGGGTGTAGTAGGGCGCGTAGTAATAAATACCATCGTTCCGACTCCCCTGACTGACGAAGCGAGCGTTGTAGCTTGTTTTCTGACTTGACGTAATCGTCAAGTAACTGCGAGCGTGAGCCGTCATGGCTGGTGTGAGGCTCATGACAGCCATGGCCGTGCCAACCAACATCAAGATTTTTTTCACAATCATCATCCATTCCCCATAAAGTAGCCCCATCTTAACGCGCTTTGGTTGCGAAGGGGTAACAGGATGATGGCATTTCAGTGACAAATTGAATAATTTAAATTGTAAACGAGATAAGTGAACTTACTAACAGGCTAAAAGGATCGCGGCTTGATTGACTTAATGAGTCGCAAGTTATCTGGAGATATGGTAGACTAGTCAAAAATAAATTTAGTTATTAAGGAGCTGAACCAAGCATTGCTACATTTCTTAGGCCAAATGTATGGGCCATTCTTTGATCTTCATAATTGGGAAACTGTGATTACCTCAGGCAACGACTGGTTAATCATCTTTTCTTTGGTCATGATTGAATGTTTACTTTCCGTCGATAATGCGGTGGTCCTGGCCGCGCAAACGCAATCATTACCAACACAAAAGCAACGCGAAGAGTCATTGTTTTACGGTATTTGGGGTGCCTATATTTTTCGGTTCATCATTATTGGATTGGGAACGTATCTCATTCATTTTTGGGAAATCAAAGTGGTTGGTGCCCTTTACCTGGCTTACTTGGTGTTACAGTTCTTTACGCGGACGCGGGTTAAGCATACCCGGAAGCTAGTGAGTGACAAGAAACATCGGCTCTTGCCGCTGTTTTGGTCGGTCGTGTTACAAATCGAAATGATGGATATCATTTTCTCTGTGGACTCTGTCCTGGCGTCACTGGCCATCTCTTCGAACCCCGTGATTGTTTTAATTGGTGGGCTAATTGGGATTCTCGCGATGCGGGGGGTTGCCGAAGTCATCATGAAGCTCATGCAACGGATTCCTGAGCTGGAGCCGATGGCCTACATCCTGATTGGGCTAATTGCCGTTAAGTTATTTATCTCAATTCCAGCAATCGATATTGAAATTCCGGCGGCGTTGTTTGGCGTGGTGGTCGTCGGGGCCATCGTGATCACGTTAATTATTCACGTGATTCGCAAACGTCGACGGACACGGGCTAAGCAGGATGAACCTTCTAAATCAACTGAATCATAATTAACCGGGATGGCTGCGGCCATCTTTTTTTGTTGCCGTGGTACCATGAATTAAAGTGAGCAATTGGAGGGATGCTGTATGAAAATTGGGTTTGTTGGGACGGGCGTCATGGGTACCGGAATTGTCATGAACTTGTTGGCGTCTGGACATGAGGTCATCGTTTATAACCGGACTCGCGCTCATGCCCAGACGGTCCTGGATGCCGGGGCAACGTGGGCCGATTCTCCTAAGGCGGTGGCGGCCCAGGCAACACTTATCATGACCATGGTGGGTTATCCTCAAGACGTCGAGGCGGTTTATACGCAAGCAGATGGCATCTTTGCCGGCGCGGAGCCTGGGAGTATCGTGGTTGATATGACGACAAGTACCCCGGCCTTGGCCGTTAAATTGACGCAAGAAGCCCACGATCGCGGGTTGGAGTCTCTAGATGCGCCGGTTTCCGGCGGGGACATTGGCGCTAAAAATGCCACGCTAACGGTCATGGTGGGCGGTGACCGTTCCGCCTATGATCAAATGATTCCCGTGTTCCAACAAATTGGCCAACGGGTGAATTATTTTGGTGCGGCCGGGAAGGGCCAGCACACGAAGATGGCCAATCAGATTATGATTGCCGGTACCATGACCGGTCTGACTGAAATGTTAGTTTATGCCAAGGCAGCCGAGTTGGACCTGCCCCAGGTGCTGGCGACCTTGAGTAGTGGGGGCGCCGACAATTGGAGCATGGATAATTATGTTCCCCGGATCTTGCGGGGAGACTATACGCCAGGTTTCTTTGCCAAGCACTTTCTCAAGGATCTGCGAATTGCCTTAGATGAGGCCGACCGGATGGACCTTAGGCTGCCGGCGACGCAACAGGCTAAGCAACTCTATGAGACCATGGTCGATGACTTCCACTTAGGCGACGATGGCACCCAGGCATTGATTAAGACTTACTAGGTATCGAGATATCAAGCCGGTAATGCTGAGTGGTGGAACAAATGAGTTTATCGACGAAATGGTCAGGATATTAGCATTTAAAGTAAACAAAAAGTCAGCCCCCTAAGCTAATGCTTGGAGAGCTGACTTTTAAATTAATCGAGACTTTTTTGTAAGACGACCACGGGTGCGCCATCCTCAGGGAACGGGCCGGCGGTGACCTCGCCATGAACGATGCCGGTCAGGTAACCATGTTCGCGGGCCCACTTCTCGGCGGCACCTAAGACCTGGGTGCCCACGCCCTGCCCACGAAGGATCCGGCTGGTGCAGATTCTGCCAAAGCGCATCTGGTGGTCGGCCAGGGGTTCAAGCCGCAGGGTGCCGATGGGCGTGTCGGGTGTCTGGTAGGCCGTCACGTAGAGCCGATCGGGCGTATCGCGGTCATCGAACTCGATATCGCGGGGGATGCCTCGTTCGGTGACGAAGATGGCCTGACGCAACGACAAGGCGGCGGCCCGGTTGAACGGGGCACTTGAAATCACAATCTCCATGGCCACTACTCGATTTCGGCGAAGAAGCTGTAGAGCTTTTCGCTAGTCAGGGCGGCCTTTTCGGCGCCGGCAACATCGTAAGAAACTTGGCCGTGGTGCAACACAATCAGCCGATTGCCATAGGTCAAGGCATCCTCCAAATGGTGAGTGATCATGAGGCAGGTCAGCGCCTCGGACTGCACGCGTTCGTTAGTCAGGTGCATCAGATCCTGGCTGGTTTGGGGGTCTAATGCCGCCGTGTGTTCATCGAGAAGCAGAATCTCGGGTCGCTTCAGGGTGGCCATCAAGAAGCTAAGTGCCTGACGTTGTCCACCTGATAAGTTGCCAGTGGCGGTCGTTAATCGCTGATCCAGGCCATCATGCATGGTCGTGGTGAGTTCCTTGTAGCGGTCAAGCTGTCGATTCAGTTGCCGTGGAGCCAGACTGCGGTGTTGGCCTCGCCGCTCGGCCAGCAAGAGGTTTTCGGCAACGGTCATCCGTGGTGCCGTGCCCAACTTAGGATCTTGGAAGACCCGCGCGAGGAAGCGCGTTCGTTTTTCAACGGATTCGTGGGAGATGTCCTTGCCATTCAGTAGAATCTGCCCGCTATCGATGCTGAGGTCGCCCCCAATGGCATTGAAGAGGGTCGATTTACCGGCCCCGTTAGACCCTAGAACGGTGATGAAGTCGCCATCATTAATCGTTAAATTAAGATGATCCAGGATGGTTATTTCTTCGGGTGTGTTGCGATTAACCTTTAACACCACGTTTTTTAATTCGAGTAATGGTTTAGTCATTGGTATCCAACCCCCGTTTCAAGATGTGTTTGAAGTTCAGGATGTTCTTGAAGACCGGCAACATCATGCAGATGGCCAGAATGATTGAGGAAATCAGGTTGAGGTCGTTGGCACTGAAGCCCAGTTTCAAGACTAATAACAGGACGAAACGGTACAGGATACTCCCGAGACTAACGGCCACGAGTCGTTGGTTAAGGGTGAGGTCGCCAAAGGCCACTTCACCAATGATGATTGAGGCCAGCGCAATGACGATGATGCCTATGCCCATGTTCACGTCGGCATACCCGTTGTTTTGAGCAACCAGGGCGCCACCAAAGGCGATCAGGCCGTTTGAGACCATGAGGCCCATGATTTTCATGTTGTCGGTATTAATTCCGAGGGAACGGGCCATGGTTTGGTTATCGCCAGTGGCGATGAACCCTTGGCCAACTTCGGTCTGGAGAAAGTAGATGACGATGGCGGTGATGACCACCATGACCAAGATCCCCAGGACGACGCTGTCGAAGTATTGGGGTAGTGATGCCAGGAAGTGATTCTTAAACAGGGTTGACTTCCCTAATAAGGAAACGTTGGCCCGGCCCATGATCCGTAGGTTAACGGAGTAACAGGCGGTCATGACCAGAATGCCGGCCAAGAGGATGGGGATGTGACCCTTAGTGTAGAGTAACCCAGTGATGAGGCCAGCGATGGCACCGATCACGAAGGCTAAGAGGGTGGCTAACAGCGGATTCATGCCATTGCTGATGGCGGCGACGGCCGTTGCGGCGCCTAATGGAAAGGTCCCTTCGACGGTCATGTCGGCAAAATCTAAGATTCTGAAGGTTAGGAATAGCCCAACCCCTAAGACGGCCCAGAGTAGGCCTTGCCCGATTGCGGATACTGCTAAACTCATTTGAAGACCTCCCCATTTTCTTTGGCTTCTTTAATGACGGATTCTGGCAGGGTAATGCCAAGTTTTTTGGCTTGTGACAGGTTAACCGTCATCTCACCGGTTCGCTCGAAGTGGATTGGGGTATCTGCCGGCTTCTTGCCCTTCAGAATGGCGGCCGTCATCTTACCCGTCTCAACCCCTAACTTATATTGATTAATGCTGAGGGTTGCCAGCCCGCCAGCCTTGACCATTGTGTCGACGGCTGGGAAGACGGGAACTTTCTTGGCCGTTGCGGTGGCGACAAGGGTTTGCATGGCACTGGCGACGGTGTTGTCGGTAGGAACGTATATGGCGTCGACTTGGCTCACCATCTCTTGGGCTACTTGATTCAGGTCGTTCGTGTTGGCGATGGAATAGGCCTTTAGGCGAACGTGTTCCTTTTTACACAATGCGGCGAACTGATGATATTGGGCTGTTGCGGAATCGTCTGATGAGGTGTAGATGATGCCCAGCGTCCTCATTTGTGGCATGATCTTTTGGATGAGCTGGAGCTGCGACTTGAGGGGCGCCTGGTCGGAAACCCCCGTGACGTTGTTGCCGGGATGCTCATTGCTCTTAACCAAGTGAGCCCCCTCGGGGTCCGTGATGGCCCCCAGGACAACGGGGGTCTTGGAACTGGCGTTGGCCAACGCTTGAGCCGCCGGGGTGGCAATACCGATCATGGCATCGGCATCTTCGTTGACGAACCGCGCGCTCATGGTTTTCAGATTGCTTTGGTCGTTTTGAGCATTCTGAAAGTCAATCTTGACGTTTTTGCCGACGTGATAGCCTTCCTCGGCGAGGCCATGGATGATGCCCTTATGGATGGCATCGAGGGCTGGGTGGGAAAGTAATTGTAGGATACCCACCGTTGGGACCGCTTGTTTAGCGGCGGTTTGATGCTGTTCCTTAACAAAAGCGAATCCGAGAAAAATTAATAATAGCGCGATGAGACTGTACATTCGTTTCATTTCTAATCAACCTCACTTAATTTGGAATGGTCGGTGCGGCAAAAAGGGCGCCCAGACCGGCTGGGCGCCCAAAGAAAAAGACCCGCAAACCGGATAATAAACATCCGTGCGGGCCATTGCATCAGAAAGTTAGCCGGCGCAGATGCGAGAATCGCTCTGGGAGCTCAAGTCGCATCTACACGATGACGACTTGATTACCGGCTTTGCCAACGTCCATTAAGTTTGTAAGCAGACATTTGCATCTAACTTTCCTTCCTTCCGAATCGAATAAATTTAGTGTAAGGCATTGCCGAAAAGTCGTCAACCATCTTTTGACTTTTTTTGGTATACTGGACGGTAAATAACGGGTTACAACGGTGTCAAGTTGGCTCACAAACACTGAAAAACCAATCACTGTGAGGTAAGTTCTCGCGGTGATTGGTTAAGGGAGGTCGCTCCATGAAAATAGCAATTTTGACAGATACTTCGGCAGGAATTGACTTCGATGAAGCCACGGAACGACAGATCACATTGCTACCAGCACCGATTATGTTTGGCAATCGGCAGTACCACGAGTACCAAGATCTGAGTACCGCGGACTACTATCGGTTGGTGCGATTGAGTAAGGGAGAGAAAATGATTCCCACGGCACCGCAGATTTCCATGCAGACGATTGCTGCAACTTGTGACGACTTGGCGAAACAGGGCGTGACCGACGTGATCATCATTGGCCCCTCGCAGGGCATTTCCGGCTTTGTGAATACCTTAGGCGCCTTTACAGAGAATGTGACCAGCGTGAAAATTTGGCCGTGGGATTCTCGCGGTGTGTTAACGCCAATGGGTGAACAGGCGCGCTTAGCGGCGGCTCTGGTCGCCAAGGGATTCGATGTGCCAACGATTCTGGAACGACTGGCAGCGCTACGGGCCACTTGTCAGCTAGGCTTTGTGGTGGATTCCATCAAGCCATTACTGAGAACCGGCGATCTGAACCTCAGTCGGGGCCCGGCTAATGCGCAACTGCTGGCCGGTAAGCCCTTGCTGGTCTTTGAAGCGTCGGGGAAGGTTCGTGTGGCAGGGAGCTCGTTGCGAATGAAGAGTGGCTGGCACGATCTGTTCGATCGGTTGACGGCTAGCCTTAAGGGACACCCCGCCACTCAGCTGACCGTGACGGTGCTGAATGCCGACCAGCCAGAGCTGACTCAGCAATGGTTGGCTTGGGCCCAGGCGGAGCTACCAGCCGTGACCTTGAAGTCCGCCACCATTGGGCCTAGCTTCGGGGTTCACGTGGGGGATGGCGCCATGGGGCTGGCCTGGAATGCCGATTACCGGCAGTTCCTCAATTTGGATAATGAGAAATAAATGAGATTATGGGGTTGACATGGTTATTTTTTAATGTTTTACTTAGACTTGTAAATTGATAAATGAAAGGGATTTTGCCATTATGAAATCGAATAGCCTTAATCATTTAAATAACCAATTTGCCTTTAGCTTTTTCTTTAGATAGCGTTTGTATTCACACCGTTGGATACGAACGCGCCGCACAAATGCGTTCGTATCTATCGATTAGCTAAAGTTTTTAAGCATGACTTAGCGCCAGATAGATACGGGTAAAATCTATCTGGAGAAATAATATCGGGCCCGATAAACACCAGGTAGATTCTACTTTGAATCTATCTGGTGTTTTTTTGTTTTTTCAGGCCAGTCACTGAGGTGAGCCGATCACTCACACCCCGTACACCGGCCAGTCATTGCTGACATTGGTTGAATTGACCATTGGGTCATTTGACATTTAATGATACAAAATGGACCGCATGGCAACGGTCAACAACATAACCTTGGAGGAATTGAGAATGAAAAAATTACTTATGAGTGGTCTCGCGTTAATGAGTTTGGGATTGGTTTTAGCCGGTTGTTCCAGCAAGTCAGCCTCGGGCAAGGATAACCTGAACGTTGGGATTTTACAGGTGGTGCAACACGGGTCATTGGATGAAGGCCGCCAGGGGTTCAAGGCCGGCCTGAATCAAGAATTGAAGGCCCATCACAAGACCACCAAGGTCACGTATCACTACTTAAACGCTCAGGGCGACCAGGCTAACCTCAATACCATGAGCCAACAATTGGTTCGGCAAAAGAACGACCTGCTAGTCGGGATTGCGACACCGGCTGCCCAGGCCTTGGCCAAGAAAACCACCACCACGCCTACCCTGGTCACGGCAGTGACCGATTTGAAGGCCGCCGGACTGGTGAAGTCAAATGCCAAGCCCCAAACCAACGTCAGTGGGACCAGTGATTTAACGCCGGTTGGCCTGCAATTAAAGCTATTAGCCAGCATGTCCAAGGGCAACAAGCCATTAGGGATTATGTACAACTCATCCGAAGAAAATTCAGTCCTACAGGTGAACCTGGCTAAAGCCTATGCCAAGAAGCACCACCTGAACCTGAAGGTTGTCAGCGCGACGAGCACCAACGACGTGACCAGTGTCTTGGCCGGCCTAACCGGTAAGATTTCGGGTCTGTACCTGCCAACCGATAACTTGATGGCTAGTGCGATGAAGACCATTGGTCAGAAGGCGAAGGTTGCCAAGCTTCCCGTGGTAACCGGTTCAATTGAAATGGCCGAAGATGGTGGGACGGCAACTTACGGCATTAACTACTACGACTTGGGTAAGCAGACCGGGAAGATGGCTTATGACGTCTTGGTTAACCACAAGAAGCCTCAGAGCATGCCGGTTGAACAATCCAAGAAGCTTCACTTATATGTTAACAAGGCCAACACGAAGGCCATTGGGATGCAAACGAGTCAGATTAAAGAGCCTTAGGCGCAGAGAAAGGGGTAA
The DNA here is from genome assembly GCF_003946545.1 of Levilactobacillus tangyuanensis. Classification (GTDB taxonomy): domain Bacteria; phylum Bacillota; class Bacilli; order Lactobacillales; family Lactobacillaceae; genus Levilactobacillus; species Levilactobacillus tangyuanensis. The sequence continues at coordinate 185,752 of NZ_RHOA01000002.1, read as the reverse complement.
CAACTATGTTAATCACCAGTATTGGTCAGGGCCTCCTGTGGGCGCCGTTAGTGATCGGTGTGTTTATTACATTTCGTATTTTAGATATTCCTGATTTGACGACCGAGGGCAGTTTTCCCTTGGGAGCGGCGGTTACCGTTCACGCGATGATTCAAGGACAGTCGGCCCTGACGGCCACCATTGCCGGTTTTATTGCCGGCTGCCTCGCCGGTTGGGTGACCGGGATGCTGGATACCAAGCTACACATGCCGTCACTACTGGCAGGGATTCTGACCATGACTGGTCTGTACTCCGTGAACATGCATATCATGGGCAAGTCTAACGTGCCGCTCCTGAGTCAGAAGGTCTTAATGGATCGGTTACCCATGAGTTGGACGCTAGATGGACAAACCATCGGGATTGGTCTCATCGTGACCGGCGTGGTCATGGCACTCCTTATTTGGCTGTTCAAGACGCGGCTGGGGCTATCCTTGATGGCCACCGGGAATAATTCCGCGATGAGTTCCGCCAATGGGATTCACACGGATCGCATGGTGATTATTGGTTACATGATTTCTAACGGTTGTATTGCCTTGTCTGGGGCCCTCATTGCGCAGAGCAATGGGTATGCCGACATTGGGATGGGTATTGGGACCATTGTGATTGGTCTTGCCTCCGTTCTGGTGGGGGAAATCTTCCTCCGTGGGCGCCAGATTTGGTTACGGCTCTCGGCCATGGTCCTGGGCGCCATCATCTACCGTTACTTATTAACGGTGGCGATGGGTTTAGGCTTCCCCGTCGATGATTTGAAGATTTTATCCGCCGGCATCTTAGTTGTGGTCATTTGCCTACCACTGATTCGGAACAAGTATCGGACGCGGCAACAGTTGAAGCGTTACCTCAAACAGATAGGAGTCGAACAAAATGAAAACCAGTCCATCAGCAGTCTTAAGCGTCCAGCATCTACAGAAGGTCTTCTTTCCCGGGACCCCAAATGAACGACATGTGTTAAAAAACGTCAGCCTGACGATTGAACCGGGCGACTTCATTTCCGTTATCGGTAATAATGGGGCCGGCAAGTCTACACTGTTGAATACCATCGCGGGGACGCTGCCGGTGGACGCCGGAGAACTCACCTTGGCCGGGCATCGCGTGACGAAAAAGTCCGTGGCCTACCGAGCTCAGTGGCTGTCACGTGTCTTCCAGGACCCTAAGTTGGGGACGGCCGGTGAGCTGAGCGTGGCAGAGAACCTGACGCTAGCCAGTCAGCACACGGGCAGCATGAGTCTGGGGCTATACCGGCATGCGCAGCAGGAGGCAAGTTATCGCCAACTGTTGGCCACGCTGCATATGGGACTGGAAGACCGGCTCAGCACACAGGTGAAGTACCTGTCCGGCGGTCAGCGGCAGGCGTTGTCATTATTGATGGCCACACTGAGTCAGCCGGACCTGTTGTTGCTGGATGAACATACGGCCGCGCTAGACCCACAGACGAGTGCGCAGGTGATGGCTCTGACCCAAGAGATTGTCACCACACATCGATTAACGACGATGATGATTACCCATAAGATGAGTGATGCGCTGAAATACGGCAATCGACTGGTCATGGTTCAAGATGGCCAGATTAAGTTGGACGTTCGCGGTGCGGAGAAGGACCAACTGGAACAGAACCAATTAATGAAATTGTTTGCGGAATAAAAAGTGAGGTCGAGTAGCAATGGCAACACAAAAGGGCCTGGGACAAAAGTCTCAGACCCTTCGTGCGTTCCGAACGTATATTGCAGAAACGTGCGACAAAAGGCAGTCAACTCCGCTTAACCCCGATAGACAAACAATCCAAAACCGGGATTATTCGTCTATCGACGTTAATGCTCATTGACTAACCGCCTTCTGTCCCACTCTCTTGTTCATTTTAAAGTAATGACATGGCATTGTTCAGAAAATGCAGGGCCATGTTGTAGCGGATATCCCTGAAGTGGAGATACGTGAAGCCAAGAATCCAGCCCAGCGTGGAATACATGAGCCAGGTCATGGAGAGGCTAGGAACGTGCAGCGCACCGAAGATCGTCCCGGAGATGAGGACCCCCAAGAAATTCATCAGGCGGGTATCCTTCTTGAAGAAGTAGTTCAAGAAGATTCCCCGGAAAATCAGCTCCTCGATGACTGGGGCAAACAGGATAGAGTACGCCAGGTTCCACAGAGGTAACTGCACCACCTGTTTATCAATGAGAGCCTGGTTCACCGGGCTACTGAGCACGTGGATGTGGATGAGGTAGTTCCACGTGAACTGGACGGCCATCATCAGGGCGAAGAGGCCGAGCAGTTGCCATAAGCGTTTGGCATTCAGTGGTTGCTTGCCGAAATGTCGGGGGTTGTTCGCCGCCAGTTGGCGTTGATAGCGCCAGGTAATGACCCCCAGAACTAACGCGGCGACAATCAGTGTCAGCCCGATAAATTGATTGACTTGACCCGGTTGACCGTGCTTGACCATGTCGGTTGCGAGCCCCAACAGGAAGGAATCGAAGAGGTAGAAAATTAGAAAACCGACCCAGCGGGCACACTTAACCAACCAGTCCATGATGCGTTGACCATTTGTTAGAAATTTAGACATGCCGTCCTTAGACCCCCTTTTTATCGGTCATACTTCCCAATTTCAATGAGGTTCTCGTCCGGATCGCGCACGTAAACCGAGGTCATGGGACCGAGCGCGCCTTCTTTAGGGAGAGGACCGTCCACGATTTCGACCGCGTAGTTGGTCAGATGGGACAGGATATTGGCCAAGGGGTCGGTAGCGATGATGGCGAAGTCCGCGCTCCCAAGCGTTGGGTGTTTGGCAACGGGCAGGTGGGGCGTGTCACTCTGTTGGAAATTAATCTTTTGTTTGCCGAGCTTGACACCGCGCCGACCGTCGCCAAATTCGATGATGGGGAGGTCAAAGACCTCGTGGTACCAACGAATGGAGCGCTCGATGTCGGCAACGGTTAAGGTTAGATGATCAATGTTTCTAATATTCATGAATTGTCAGTCCTTCGGATGTGAATTTCAATCATTATAGCATAGTTTACCCGGTCGGCCCTAGGCGGTGAAGTTGACGGAGGGCGGCTTTTCGTGGTAAGTTACTACTTATATTATTGTTTAGGATTAGGCCTTGACGACGTCGGGGCTTTTTCTGCGTGAGAGAAGAAGGGAAGGGAACAAAGTGCCACTATTAGAAGTTGACGACCTAAGTATGAGCTTCGCCGATAAGAAGCTCTATGAAGGGGCCAGTTTTACGCTAGAAAAGGGCGAACACATGGGTGTCGTCGGGCAAAACGGGGTCGGTAAGTCAACCTTAATCAAGATTATTACGAGCCAGGAGCTCCCTTTGACGGGTTCCGTTAAATGGCAAAAGAAGACGCACATTGGTTACTTAGACCAATACGCGGATATCCCAGAAGGTATGACGCTGATTGATTTCTTACACACGGCCTACGCCGATCTGTATGAAATGAATGACCAGATGACGGCGCTGTATACCGAATACGCTGAGACCATGGAAGACAAGTTACTGGAGCGCGCCGGCCGAATTCAAGAGGTCTTGGATGCCCGTAACTTCTACGATGTTGAGACGCAGATCGAACGAGTGATCTCCGGGTTAGGCCTGGATGACATGGGGCGTGACCATGAGGTTGCCAAGATGTCTGGTGGGCAACGGTCAAAGATTATTTTGGCCAAGCTGCTGCTGGAAAATCCCGATGTGATTCTGTTGGATGAACCGACCAACTACCTGGACGTGGCGCACATCGCCTGGTTGGAAGACTACCTCAACAACTTTGAGGGTGCCGTGTTAGTAGTGTCCCATGACTATGATTTCTTGCAAAATGTGACCAACTGTATCATTAACGTTGCCTTCGGTCAGATTACCAAATACCGGGGGAACTTCAAGCAGGCCATGCGGCAACGAGACGAACGGGAAAAGGCTCAACAACGCGAATTCGATAAGCAGCAGGTTGTGATCGAAAAGGCCGAACGGTTTATTCGTAAGAATAAGGCCGGCTCTAAGTCAACGATGGCCAAGTCTCGAGAAAAGATGCTGAATCGGTTGGATCGGGTCGATCCACCTTCGACCAATGTTCAGGCACACTTCGACTTTCCTTATCAGGAAACGGGGTCGCAGAACGCCTTGGTGGTTGATGAATTGTCCGTCGGTTATGACCGGCCATTGCTGAAGCCCGTGACCTTCTCCGTGACCACCAATCAGAAGGTGGGGTTGACCGGGTTCAACGGGGTTGGTAAGTCAACGCTAATCAAGTCCATCCTGGGCTTAATCAAGGCCAAGGGTGGGGAGGCTCACTTCTCCCCATCGGCTAAGATTAGCTACTTTAGCCAAGACCTGGTCTGGGATAACAATGCCCAGACGCCGCTAGAAATCATTCAGGCTAAGTACGAAAAGTTACCGCAAAAGGCCATTCGGACGAAGTTGTCTAAGTGTGGCTTGGATTCCGCCAACGCGATGAAGCCCATCGGTGAGCTCTCCGGTGGGGAACAGACCAAGGTCAAGTTAGCGATGATGGAATTTGAACCCGCTAACTTCCTCATCATGGATGAACCGACGAACCATTTGGACGACGAAACCAAGCAGGCCTTGAAGAATGCCATCAATGACTTCTCTGGGAACGCGATCATCGTGAGCCATGAGGCGAGCTTCTACACGGGATTGGTCGATAAGATCCTGAACGTGGAAAAACTCAGTCTACGGGCCGCGAATAATTAAGAAGCATTGCTGGGAGATTACATTTTGGTAAAAGGCGTTCCCTTTTTCATTTAAAACCGTTACAGTTGTCCCTGAGAGTGAAAATACACGAATAAAGGGTGGCAGCACATGAGACGTTTCAGAAAAATACTCGTAGTCATCGTGTTACTGGTGATTGCGGGGATTGGGATTAATCGGCTATATCAGAAGACCGTTGTTAATTCGACGGGGCATTTTAAGTTGAGCCAGTTAAGCTTGAAGAAAAAGGCCCCCACGGTTAATTGGCGGGAGCCGTCTGAAGACAAGGCTTATCCTGACCTGAAGGCGCACCCCAACGCTTGGCTGGACGTGAATACCAGTAAGCAACGGGTCTACGTGCGTGACGGCCAGACCATTCTCTACACGATGTACTGTTCAACCGGTACCGGTAAGGAGAATAAGACACCGCACGGCACCTTTGCCATTCAGGGTGAACGGGGGAAGTTCTTCTATAATCAATCGTCTGGTGAAGGGGCCCGTTACTGGGTTTCTTGGAAGGACCATGGGATCTACCTCTTCCACAGTGTGCCAACGGATAAGGATGGTCACTACATCAAGAGTGAGGCCGAAGAACTCGGGAAGACCGCGGCATCCCACGGATGTGTGCGGCTTTCCGTTGCCGATGCCAAGTGGGTCTACGAGAATGTCCCTTATGGGATGAAGGTCGTTATCCGCTAGACAGTTAAATAGAAGCATGATAAAAAGAGCCATGACATTGCTGTCATGACTCTTTTTTGATGTCGGTGATTAAGCGTTAAAGTTGTCGCTTTCCACGTCGCGAATGAAGGTTGCCAAGTGATCGTAGTAGACGGGAGCGTTATCGATCATATGGTGGTGACCACCTTCTGGCGTTGTTACGAAGCGTGAGTGGGGGATGAGTTCGGCCATCTTCTTACCAGTGGCAAGGGGCATGGTTTCGTGTTCCCCAAAGGTTAACAGCGTTGGGACCTTGATGTCCTTGAGGTGGCTACGGAAGTTCCATTCCTTCAGCTTACCCTTGATAACGAATTCGTTATCGCCTTGGAAGGCACCGTAAACGTCGGTTGCCATCGTGCTGATCAGGTGGGAGATCGCAGCGGGCTTCTTCCGGTCCACGTAGCCATCGTTTAAGATGTCAACGTAGCTTTGGTATTTAGGATCGTCATAGTTGCCGTCGGCTTCAACTTGCTTCATGTACGCAACTTGGTCAGCGGAGAGAACGGTTTCCCGAATATGGTTGATGCTTTCAACGTATTCGTCGATGTTATCAACCATAGAGGAAATGATCGCACCCTTCAAATGGTCACCGTATTTAGCAGCGTACATTTGAACCAGGGCACCGCCCCATGATTGGCCAATGAGGTAGAACTTGTCGATGCCTAATTTTTGCCGAACTTCTTCGACTTCATCCAAGAAGTAGTCGTAAGTCAGGTATTTCTTGGCAATTTCGGGGTCGCTATAGTCGGGTTGGTCTGAATACCATGAGCCTAATTGGTCGTACATGTGAACTTGGACGTTCAGGCCTTGGTTAGCCAATTGCTTGGCAGTATCTTCCCAGTATTCGTGGTTGCCACCAGGGCCACCATGTAGGGCGAGCAGGTGAATGTCGCCAGTTCCTTGAGTGTTTGTCCAGAGGTGGTACCCATTGTCTAAAGTGATAATCGTGGTGCCTTGTTTCATAAAGAATTCCTCCACTCTTAAAGTAATTTAGTCTTCTGAATTAGTTTAGCACTGTTTATTAAAATACGAAAATAACTAGGCGGGATCAACGACCCAGGGAACGGTGATTGAGGAGTTCCCCAATTGGATGGAATATTGTAGGTCTTGATTTCCCCGTACCGTCATCCCGAAGTCGGTTGCGTAGATCGCTAGGCCTAATTGGTGACCGGCCAACAGCCTGTAATGCGTCGGTTGCAGAGTGACCGTCAAGTCGTAGAATTCGTTTGGTAGGAGCTCATCGACCTGATAGCTATTGTGGCGGTTTTGCAAGTTGCGATGGCCCTTCGTGATCATCTTCCAAGGGGAAGGTTGATCGGCCAGTTGGAACTCACGGAGTTGGTCTTCACGCCAATGGAAGCCCTCGTCTAGTGGCTGCCGCAGGTTGGTTGGCGAGACGTTCAGTCGTTTAGCGGTCCCGTAATCAACGAGTTGGAAGCTCAACATGCCGACGGGTTGGTTGACGGCGACACGAAGCTTGACCTGGACCCGGCCGTCAATGATGAGGGGGTCGGTGAGAACGGCCGACTTGAAGAGTAACCGGTGGCGGAACATATCATTATGTTTATCGCCAAGCAGGTCGCGTTGCCAGTCATCGATGGCCTGCGTGTAATGGTTAAATTGGGCGACCGGTAATTGGTCATTGAAACTGGTGGCTTCGGCCGGGCCGGCCGTTTTGGCCGAGACGAGCTCGTCGTGGCGGAGTTGATAGGTGAGACGTTGATTCGTTGGGGCGTCCCAGTCAGGGTAGGCCCGCCAGGTTTCTGGTTCGGCATTGTCCTGGATGGTGACGTCGGGAATCAAGGTTTCCGCGCCGTTGTCGATCCCCAACAGTTCGTGGGTCAGCCACAGGTTAACCATGTCCGTGAAGTCGATGGAGCGAAAGGCGTTGATATAGATGTGTTGGCCCTGGTGCAGGACCAGTTTCTTGGTAATTGGTAAATCCCGGACAGCGTTCCAAAGATTATTCACGTTGCGCGGTTTAACATTCCAGTCGTTGAGGCCATGGACCAATAGGAGGTCAGCCTTAATCTTGTCGGCGTTGACCAGGTAATTCCGGGCGGCCCAAAAGGCGTTATAGTTCCCGGTGGTGCGGTCTTGACCGTGGGTAATAGCGGCCAGGTCGGCCTGCCACTTTTCCTGGACGCGGTGGTAGTCACCGGCCTGGAGTTGCCGGCTGAAGGTTTCCTCCGCCAAGACGTCGGCATCTTCGCCGGGGAAGCCGCCGGGTGCGATGACCAAGCCGCCGTCACGGTAGTAGTCATACCAACTCGAGATGGCGGCCTCACCGATGATGGTCTTAAGGCCCTTGACACCGGTGGTGGCGGCCGCCGTGGCCATGGTCCCTAGGTAAGAACGACCGGTCATGGCTACCAGCTTGGAACTCCAGTAAGCGGTGATGGCGGTGGTGGCCGTGCGGTCGGTGAAGGCCACGCGGTCGCCCGTCAGCCATTCGATGATCGCCGTGGTGGACGCCGTTTCGGCGGGATCGCCGGAGGTGCGGACACCATCCGAATCCTTGGTGCCGATGCCGGCGGCGTAAAGGACAGCGAAGCCCCGAGCCAAGAAGTAGTCGTTAAGGGTGTAGGAACTCTCACGGGCAAAGGTCTCCGTGGCCTCGGTGGTTGTGGCCTTGACCGGACGAGGATCCGGGGCTGTTGGTAACGCGGCCGGGGTTAGGTCGGCTAGATCGGGTGTTTGCGGTTGCTTGGCTTCCAGTGGCACGTTGACGTTGTGCGTCATGGCCTCGCCGGCCTCATCGTTGGTACCTTGGTTGTAAGGGCTGGCGGTGTACAGAACGGGGACGGTCATGCCACTGGCCGTTTCAGCAGGCCGGAGAATTTCAGCCTTTAGGAGATCACGTTGGCCATCTTCGTCCGTATCCAAGGAACTTTCAACGTAGACCACGTCGCGGATCAACTTGGTGGTATCGAAGACCGCCTGCGCCTTGCCATTGAAGATGAGGGGCTTAGGTGTCGTGGGATCCGCCATCAAGGGTTCAAAGTAACCATGGGTGGTTAGCAGGTCGAGGAACGTTTGCCCGTCGTGGGTGTGTGTCGTGAGTAGCAGGTACCAGGCCTGGGTCAGATCACTGGCGGACAGGTTGGTGGTTGTCACGTGATAGACCGGCAGGTTCAGGGCCTGCATGGCGGCCAGCGGATCGGCGAGCTTGAAGTCGAGGTCGACGGCGAATCCCAGTCGTTGGAGCGCCAGGTTGTAGAATGCAGCGATGCTGACTTCGGTCTGGCTGTGTAAGTAGGTCCAACCATCAAGGTCGGGGGTGGCCATGAGTGCCTTGAGGTGGTGTTCGATGGCGGGCTGGTCCGGGTATTCCGGCCAACTACGGTCGAACAGGTCTAACAATAGTTCGTTAGGGTTGGTAAGGATGACATTGTTGTTATCCAAGAAGTGAATACGTTTGAGTTCCGTGACGGCTTCGGGAGCCGTGGTGGGACGGATGGCAAATTGCTGGTTACGCATAATTAACGCCTTCCTTATTGAGAGTCAGAAAAATTAATCGGTTTGGTCGTTGAGCCGGCTGTGGCGTAGACCATAGCTGAAGTAGATGACGAGACCGATGGCAAACCAGATGCTGGAAGCGATCCAGGTTTCGGCAGGCAACTGCAGCATCATGTAGAAGCAGAGTAGACCGGAAATGATGGGGAGGACGGGATAGCCGGGAACCTTGAAGCCACTGTTGTGGGGCATGTCGGGTAGGTGGCGCAGTCGTAGAATCCCAAACGAGACGAAGAGAAAGGCGACCAGTGTCCCGATGTTAACCAGGTTGGTCAGCTGGGCCAAGGGTACGAAGCCACCGAGTAAGGCGATGACCACGGTAATCACGGCCAGGCTGTTACGCGGCGTCTGGGTCCTTTCGTCGATCCGGCCCAAAAATTTAGGGAGCAGGCCATCGCGGCCAATTGAATAGATGAGGCGAGAGGAACTGTAAATCATGGTCACCATCATGGTAAACATACCGGCAAGGGCGCCAAGGGAAATGATACCGGACGTCCAATTTTGATGGACCAGGGTGAGGGCAAAGGCAACGGGGTCCGACACGTTTAACCGCGTGTAATGCACCATCCCGGTCAGGACGATGGCCACCATCATGTAGAGAATTGTTGCCACGATCAGGGTGCCAATGATGCCGATGGGCATGTTGCGCCGGGGGTTCTTAACCTCGGCTGCCGAGGCCGACACGACGTCGAAACCCAGGTAGGCGAAGAAAACCGTGGAAGCCCCGCGGAGAATACCGTGAGCCCCATAGGGTGCGAACGGCTGCCAATTGCTAGGTCGGACATAGAAGATACCGACCACGACGAATAATATAATAATGGCAATTTTAACAATAACAATCGCGTTATTAATCCGCATCGATTCTCGCATCCCATGGTTGAGAAGCCAGCTGATGAGGATGACCACAGCAATCGCGACCAGGTTGCCGTAGGTGCCGTGAGCGGGGTCATAGGGCCCCGCGATGGCGGCCGGAATGATGAGATGAAACCCGGCTAAGAATGATTTGAAGTACGCCCCAAAGGCATTGGCGACCGCGGCGACGGCCAAAACGTATTCCAAGATGAGGGCCCAACCAAGGACCCAGCCGATAATTTCGCCGAAGACCAGATTTCCGTAAGAATACGCGGAACCGGCAATCGGTAGGACCGAAGCAAATTCGGCATAACACATGGCCGCCGTGGAACAGACAATGGCGGCTATCAGAAAGGAGAGCACAATGCCAGGCCCACTATATTGGGCGGCAATGGTGCCAGGCAGAATGAAGATCCCGGTACCAATGACCGCGCCAATCCCCAAGGACATGAGATCCTTGGCCGTCATTGTTTTTGCAAAGTGCTGATCGCTTTTTAAATAATTGGTTAACTGTTCGCGACGGAAAATACGCGCAAATCCCATAAAAAGCCTCCTTAATAAATGGTCATATCTCGGATAGTGTACCCTAGACTTAAATTAAAAGTCAATGAGAGTTGGGGGGTGTTTTGCCAAAAGTTTGCGAAAGACTAGCCCTTACTCCTCATTTCGTTTTAAAATAGATCGAGTAGGTTTTATTAGAGGAGGCCATTAATCATGATTACCGAGAATGCCAGCGGCGCAGTGGTTTATCGTTTGAATGGGAACACGCCGGAGTATTTACTATTAAAGAGCGCCACCAGTGACTTCTGGGGATTCCCCAAGGGACACGTGGAAGGCACCGAGACCGATGTCGAGACAGCAGTACGGGAAATTCGGGAAGAGACGGCACTCAACGTGACCGTGGATGAAAGCTTCCAAGCAACGGTCGACTATGACATGGCGAATGGCCATCACAAACACGTGGTGCTTTACACCGCGAAGGTTCCGGCCAATGTGACGATTGAACGGCAACAGATTGAGATTAGTCAGTTTGGCTGGTTTGATTACGCGGCGGCTCGTGAACGGCTAACATACGATAACCTAAAGGACCTGTTAGACCAGGCGAACCACTATTTGACGGGAGCGACACCACATGAATCCTAAAGTTTTAGTTATCACCGGGGCAACGGGGACCGGTAAGACCACCGTTCAAGATTATTTGGTGAGCCATTATCCCGTTACGAAGATTATTACCCATACCACCCGGCCACCACGGCAGGGCGAGGTTGATGGCCAGGACTATTATTTCGAAGACGACGACAGCTTTAAGCAAAATCACTACCTTGAATCGGTGGTTTATTCAGGTTATCATTATGGTTCCTCGCGAGAGGGAATCGCGGCCGGGTTCAAGCGAGCGCCCTTTGCCGCCATTGTCTTAGATACCAAGGGGGCCATCACCTATGCCGAAGAGCTGGGCGATCAGGCGGTCATCATCTTTCTGACGGTCTCCGAGACCGAGCAATTGGCCAGTCGGTTGACCAAGCGGGGCGACGATGAGGATATGATGGAAAAGCGCTTCGCTAGCCCGGAATACCGTCGTGACCTGACGATGCCCATCGCCTTACGGGGACGCGCCATTCAATTAAACAATGACCATTGGCAACAAACGCAACTCAAGCTGGATGACCTGATGACGAGCCTCCAGCGGGGAGAGACGGCTGATAGTGGTGTTTTGCGGTAAGTGTGCTAAACTAACTAGGAATTTGGACCAGAGCAAAGGAGGTCAATCCTGACCATGGCAGAAACATTAATCGCCGCCGTAGATATTTTGAAACAAAACAAACTTAAAATAACGAAACAACGCCACGCCCTATTGGAATTTTTGTTGACGAATCAGGGGCATTACACGGACATCGTGGCCGTTGACGCTTACATGCGAACAGAATTTCCAGGGATGAGTCACAACACGGTTTACCGTAACCTCAAGGAATTCGAAGAGGTGGGGATTGTTGAACAGAACACCGAGCAAGAGCGGACCCGGGTCAAGTATCAGTGTGACTTCCATCATCAACACCATCATCATTTTATCTGTCAAAATTGTGGCAAGGTCACCGAGTTACAGATGTGCCCGATGGATTTCTTTGCCGAGCAGTTGCCCGGATACGATATCACCGGCCACAGCTTTGAGTTGTACGGCATTTGTGCCGACTGTAAGGCCGCCGGCATCACAGAATCCTTAGTTAAAAATTAAGAGAATTTTGGGGATTCTTTCAGATTGTCGTGTAATAATGAAGACTAATTAGGGAAAAAAGGTTAGGAGGAATGTGACATGGCGTATCGAACACCGCCGTTTATCACGCCATTTGCAATCGTTTCGATGGCATTGGCGCTGGGCGCAACCAACGTGGTGACGAACACGGTGACCCACAGTAACGAAGGGGCATCCAAGGTCTCCACGACGAGCACCAGTATTTCCAATCGCTCATCGGATGACTCCAAGAAACAGAGTGACGATAGTAAAAAGAAGAGTTCTGACTCCAGCAAGGATAGTAGCAGTGATGATTCTTCGGCAAGCAGTTCGTCAACGGACACGCAGAGTTCTTCTGCTAATTCCACTTCCGAAGCTGATAAGACCAATGGCAACGGCAGCACGGGGTCGACGACTGGTAATTCAACGTCAAAGAAGCCGGCAACGTCGACGGAATCCAGCAGTACAACCGATGATCAGACGGGGTCCACGAGTGATGACACGCAGAGTGCCCAGACGTACAGTCATGACACGACGACCACGAATGATACAACGACTAATCAGTAAGCAGGAAAGGGGGATCGCACATGCTTAGTTTCTTAGATATGGTTAACCATTACTTAGGTTATATCAACGTGAACGTTAAGATTAAGAATCGGATTTACGTCATCCTGGGATTCCTGGGGGACATTTACTTGTTCTACATCGCCTTTCGTTATCTGAAGAATGGGCACCCATTCTGGGGGTTGCTGATCCTGGCGGTAGCCTTGTTGCTGCTGTACTTTGTCTACCTCAATGTGGTGTACTACTTTACGGACAAGAAGGCGCCCTTCGATATCTCGCCGAAGATTGAAAAGTTGCTACACATCAAGCCCAAGGAAGCCGAAGAAGAGGGCAAGCAGATTGCCCGCGGGGGTCGTAATATTCCGGCCAATGGTTACTTTGATGAAAAGAAGATCTTGCCCGGTAAGCTCAAGTCAAACGATGCCGAACTGGCAACCATTCAGAATTTAGCCACGCGTCTGCAACAACATCAATTGTTAGACCTGGACTATTCCGGACTTGGCGACCGTGAGATCATGGCGCAGACCCAGCAAAATGGGAAGCCCGTGTATGCCACGGGTCCTGGCGTCTTAATTCCCTATTTTGAAATGAAGCAAGAGGGCGGCCAATTGGCGGTCTATGCGGGGATTAATCAGGCCGAGGCACAACGAGTTGGGGCCGTCAGCACGGTTGGGTTACAACCCGTTGCCGATGTCCGTGATCAGTTTGAATTGTATCTGGCCAATGCTACCTTGGTTGGCGGACCATTTAAGGTCTTAGGGCGGAATTCATTGATTGAGCAAGCCAATGACTTCGAAGTGGCGGTGCAACTGGCCTACAAACATCCAGATGACCAGTCGACGCCAACGACACGTGAGACCGGGCGACATGCCCGCTACGATCAATTGTCCAGCGTTGGGGAGTCATCTTCTGATGACGAACCGATGACGCGGACTTCTCGTTACCACCATTAATCATTAACGATAATAGCTGAAAGAGTCTGGGACAAAAAACCAGACTCTTTTTTGTCTATCCATTTATATGGCTGAAACGTGCGACAAAAGGCAGCCGGTTCCGCTTAAAACTGCTAACCAAACAATCCAAGACCAGGATTATTCGGTTAGCAGCCTTAATGCTCGCCGGCTAACCGTCTTTTGTCCCACTCTTTTTTTGTACCCCGGCGACGGCACCGCTAACTTAAATAGTTCGGTCACCAACCATATGCGGCAACCAACTTTGACCGTTGCTGACTAGGCAACTAGGATAGCCCCAAGTGACGGGACCGCCGTCGCAATCACTGGTGATGACTTAGCTGAGGAGGGATAACGATGTCGATGATTGAATTTCATCATGTCGAGAAATACTATGGTAACTTTCACGCGCTGACCGATATCAATCTCACTATTGCGGCCGGTGAGACTGTGGTCCTGATTGGGCCGTCCGGCTCGGGCAAGTCGACCTTGATTCGGACGATCAATGGCCTGGAGTCAATCCAACAGGGCCAATTGATCGTGAACGGGCAAGACCTGGCGGAGAAGCGCACCGACATTAACCGGATTCGTAAGAATGTCGGGATGGTCTTTCAACACTTCAACCTGTATGCCAACAAGACGGTGCTCGAAAATATTATGTTAGCACCGCGACTGGTGTTGCATCGCGATGAGACCGATAATCACAAGACAGCGATGGCCATGCTCGACCGGGTTGGCTTAGTCGATCAGGCGGGCAAACGACCAGCCCAACTCTCGGGCGGCCAAAAACAACGCATAGCGATTGCCCGGTCGTTAGCCATGCATCCCAAGTGTTTGCTCTTTGACGAACCGACGAGTGCGCTCGATCCCGAAATGATTGATGATGTTTTGACGGTCATGAAGGGGATTGCCCGCGATTCCAGTATGACCATGTTAGTGGTGACACATGAGATGGGCTTTGCTCGTGAGGTGGCCAACCGCGTCGTCTTCATGACCGATGGGAAAATTCTGGAAGACGATCCCAAGGAAACGTTCTTTGACGGCCAACCCACTAATGAACGGGCCCGCCAATTTCTCAGTAAGATTTTGACTCATTAGAGGGGGGAGACCCATGCGAAGAACGATAAGATTTCTAGCCAGTTTGCTGGCGGTATTGGGGTTAACGGTCGGACTCAGCGCATGTGGGAACCCCTCGCTGGCGGCCCAAGATGTCTTGCAGGCCGACCGTAAGTCTCAGACCATGACCTGGGGCGTGCGGGCCGACATTCGGTTATTTGGCCTGCTAGACACCAGGGATAATCAAATCAAGGGCTTTGAAATCGACCTGGCTAAGGCCATTACGAAACAGATTCTTGGACCAAAAGGCCGGGCGAAGTTTGTTCAGGTGACGAGTGCCACCCGGATGCCGATGCTGGAGAATGGGGATGTCGATGCCATCATGGCCACCGTCACCAAGACGCCTGAGCGAGCCAAGATGGTGGCCTTCTCTAGCACGTACTTCAATGCCGGTCAGTCGCTGTTGGTGAAAAAGGGGAGTTCAATTAAAAATATTCATGATTTGAATGCCCAGCACGGGACCATCCTTGGGGTGGTCGGTGCCAACTCCGTGGAAAAGGCCTTGGCAATTGCCCCGCAGGCGAAGGGCTTGCAGCTGACGGATTACGCGCAGGCCATGACCGCCTTGAAGTCCGGTCAGGGTCAGGCGCTGACCACCGATAATGGCATTCTCTATGGCTTGTCATTGCAAAATCCCGGATACGTGGTCACGGGGGGAACATTTGTGGCCGAGCCATACGGGATTGCCATGGCCAAGCAACAACAGCCACTTAAACGCGCCGTAGACCAGGCCCTGGTGACCCTGCGCCAGGATGGCGAGTATCAACGACTCATTAATAAGTGGTTTCACAATGTTAAGGGGTTCGACTATGAGGAGGCGGCTCATCAATGATCGCGATTATCCATGACTATGGGGGCCTGTTGCTCGTCGGTCTCCGGCAAACGTTGATTTGTAGCCTGATTGCGTTAGCGGCCAGCCTATTACTGGGAACCGTTGTGGCACTGTTGGAAGTGGCGCCAGAACGTTGGCTGCGGGGGATTGCCCGAACCTACATCGAAATCTTTCGCAATATTCCCTTGTTGGTGATCACGCTCTTCTTCTATGTGGTAGTGCCACTGTATGTGATCAAGCTGAATGGTTTTGTCGCCGGAACCATCGGGCTGTCCCTGTACACGTCGGCTTTCATTGCCGAAACGATTCGTTCCGGTATTCGGGCGGTCGATCCTGGTCAAATGGAAGGCGCCCGAGCGAACGGCCTGAGTTACTGGCAGGCGATGCGCGTCATCGTCTTACCACAAGCGTTTCGGTACGTGATTCCGCCACTGGGAAATCAATTCGTGAACTTGGTTAAGAATTCTTCGACGCTGGCCTTTGTTGGTGGCTTTGACCTGATGTATCAGGGGAACAACATCGCATCGGATTCCATGGCAACGATGGCGACCTACGCCGTGATTGGCCTGTTGTATTTGGCCATTACCTTGCCTATTAGTTCCTACATGCGTTATCTAGAAAAGCGGTTGGCCTAAGGAGGGGAGCGCTATGTTACATGACTTTATCGCGGCCTATACGCCGGCAAACCTCCGCTACCTTTTCGGCGGCCTGGGCCTCACACTGTTGGTTTCCGTAGTCTCGATTCTAGCGAGTTTTGTCTTGGGATCGTTCATGGGAATTGTCAGGTACGTCCGCATCAAGGGATTATCCGCGATTGTTGGTGGCATCATCGATGTGATTCGGAATCTGCCACTGATTCTAATCCTGTTCTTTACGTATTTTGGCCTGCCAAACCTGGGAATTCGGCCAGGGGTTCTGGTGGCGGTAATCCTGGCAATGACCATCTTCGAGTCGGCCATGCTGGCGGAGATTGTGCGTTCCGGGATTCAGGCGATCGACAAGGGGCAAATGGAAGGGGCCCGGGCCAACGGCCTGAGCTATTGGCAGGCCCTCTGGCACATTGTGTTACCCCAGGCGATGGTTAAGATGATTCCGGCTCTGGTGAGTCAATTCATCTCATTGGTGAAGGACACGTCACTGGCAACCATTATTCTCTTACCCGAGATGCTGTATCGCTCGCAAATCATTTATGGTCAGGACAGCAACTACATCGTCCCCATGTTTGTGGCGGTGGCCGCTCTGTACTTCGCGGTCTGCTTCCTGTTGTCGATACTGGCCCACTGGTTGGAACGGCGGCAGGCGAGAACTTGAGACGAGCAAAAAGGTCCCACGGAATTTATTATCCGTGAGACCTTTGTCTTGTCATTTAAAGCTTAGTCATTGGTTGATGGCGTCACCACGTATTGCTTGAAGCGAGCGAAGTCGGCCTGCTGAAGTTCAACCTTCAGGGCCGTGCCCGTCTCTTCATACGCCGTGCTCAGGACATTGGCATTGTCGTTCAGGTAGGCGACAACCTCCCCGTTGGCGAAGGGGACGAGAAAGGTGGCCGTGACGTAGTTGTGAAAGACCTTTTCCTTAATCGTCTGCGTCAACAAGTCGATGGAGTCCGCATCCTTGGCGGAGAGAATTAACGCGTCGCCGGCACGACTTGGGAAGTTGGTTTCGGTCAAGTCGGCCTTGTTGAAGACCGTAATCATTGGGACATCGGTTACGCCGATATCGCGTAAGGTTTGTTCCGTGGTGTTCATCATGGCTTCCTTGTTGGGATCAGCGTAGTCAACGACCTGAATCAACAGGTCCGCATTGGCCGCCTCGGCCAACGTGGAGCGGAAGGCCTTCACCAATTGCGTTGGTAACTGACTGACGAACCCAACCGTATCGCTCAGGAGCATCTTCTTCTGGTCGGGGAAGGTGAGTTGCCGAACGCTGGTGTCGAGGGTGGCGAAGAGCATGTTCTTAACGAAGACCTGCTTCTCCTCATTCATCCCAAATTGCCGAACGAGGGCATTCATTAAAGTCGATTTTCCGGCATTGGTATAGCCGACTAGGGCAACGGAAGGTAATTGATTCCGCTCCCGCTGTTGTCGTTGGGTCGCTGCCGCTTGATTAATTTCCTTCAATTCATGGTTAACGTGGTTGATGGACCGTTGAATGGTCCGCCGACTCATTTCCGTTTGTGATTCACCGGCACCACGGTTGGTGAAGCCACCGCCGCCACCGCTACCGGTTTGTTGGTCCAACCGTTGCGAAGCACTGGTGTGGAGCCGGGGTAGTTGGTATTGCAGCATGGCCAACTGCACCTGAAGTTTGGCTTCGCGAGACTGGGCCCGGTTAGCAAAGATTTCCAGGATGAGGCCGGTGCGGTCCATGATCCGGGCCTTGGTGACCTTTTCCAGGTTACGAATCTGACTGGGTGACAGCTCATCGTTGACGACGATGGTATCGACACCGTCATCGATCACAATGGCGGCCAATTCTTCAACCTTCCCAGTACCGAAGTAGGTCCCAGGATTGGGCTTGGTGAGGGCCTGTTGAATCTCTTCAACGACCGTCATGTTGTTGGCCTCCACTAGGTTTTTCAGTTCAGTCATGGCGTAGTCAAACGTCGCCTGACCAGAGTTTAAACCAATCGTAATGACTGGTGTTCGTGGGGTTTCTTCCAAAGAATCACCCTCCTTTAAAGTTATTGTTACTAGTATAACATGGCCGGCAACTTGCAATGATTTTGACGATTGGTCTACCTGGTTTATTAAAAAATGAGGTTGATTTTAATTGTTTTATCATCTAGAATAATCCTCGGTTTTAGAGAGATTCAGTTTATAAACTTAGAGGGGTCGGACCTTAGATGAAGATTAGTTCAGTGGTTAAGTTAGGAACTGTGGCAACCTTAGCAGCGGGTGTTTTAGCTGCCTGTGGGACCACATCAAGTACCAGTAACAGTCAGGCCCAGGCGAAGGATCAAACCTTAACCTGGATGGAGAACTCGGCATTGCCAACGATGGATATTTCAAAATCCGTCGATGCGGTTTCTGCGGAAACGTTGAACAATACGGGTGAAGGCTTACTGCGGGTTGGAAAAAAGACCAGCCTGCATCCCGGGGTAGCCAAGAGCTACAGCAAATCGAAGGATGGGAAAACTTACACGTTTAATCTTCGTAAGTCTAAGTGGAGTAATGGGGATGCCGTAACGGCCAAGGACTTTGTCTATTCCTGGCAACGCACGGTGAACCCTAAGACCGCTTCGGAATATGCCTATCTATTCGGCGATGTTCAGAATGCCAATGCCATCATGAAGCACAAGAAGGCGGTTTCTAGTCTCGGCATCAAGGCGGAAGGCAACTATAAGCTGGTCGTCACGCTGACACACCCGGTTTCCTATTTCCCAGACCTGGTTGCTGGAACGACCTTCTTCCCCCAGAATCAAAAGGTCGTGGACCATTACGGGAAGAAGTATGCCAGCAACGCTGCGGATAATGTCTATAACGGTCCCTTCAAGTTAACCTCCTGGTCGGGGACTTCAGATAACTGGACGATTTCGAAGAACGCCAGTTACTGGAATGCCAAGAACGTTAAGCTCAACAAGGTGGCATTTAACACGGTCAAGGACCCCCAAACGGCTTTGAGCCAATATCAAAGTGGCAAGCTGGATGCGATTTACCTGAGTGGCCAACAACCTAAGAACTACAAGAACAGTAAGGAATACGTTGCTCGTACCAGTTCACGGGCATCCTACGTTGAAGTTAACCAACGTAAGGACACCATGATGAAGAACAAGAAGGCTCGGCAAGCACTTTCACTCGCCATCAACCGGCAACAATTCACCAATAAGATTATGGACGATGGATCCGTGGCGCCAACGGGGTTAGTGACAGATGGACTCGCCTCATACAAGGGCAAGGACTTCGCCGCTTCGGCTAAGGTGCCATCGGCTACGAGCCAAGACCTGACCAAGGCCAAGAAGTTGTGGAAGGAAGCCCTAAAGGAAACCGGTCGTAAGAGTTACTCGATGACGTTGACCGCGGATGATACGGCTGCCGGTAAGAGCTCAACCGAATATATTCAAAGCCAATGGGCCAAGTTACCCGGATTGAAGGTCACCGATGCTAACGTGCCGTACAAGACGGTGCTCGCACGGTGTGCCAGTGGGGACTTCGACAGTATTGTGACGGCCTGGGGGGCCGACTTTGCCGACCCAATCACGTTCCTACAACTCTTCACCACCGGGAACTCTTATAACGAAGGCAAGTGGTCGAACAAGACCTATGACAAGCTGATCGATGCCGCTACCGGTGCCGATGCCAATAAGACTGGCAAGCGTTGGCAAGATCTGATTAAGGCCCAACGGGTCTTATTGAAGGATCAAGGGATTATTCCATTCTATCAACAAGGCAAGCCACAATTGGTTAAGAGTAACGTCAAGGGCGTTGTTTACTTCCCAGTCGGCGCTAACTGGGACTTTAGCCATGCTTATATGGCTAAGTAATGTGATGATGAATGACAAGCAAGGGGAGCGGCCAGCGAGCCGCTCTTTTTTTGATCGGGGCAATTGAAGCTTAGACTTTCCTTATCATCGTGTTCTCATATAAAATAAATTATAATCGGCTAGAAAGCCGTTACATAGGGGTTAGAACGGTGGAAAAACCAATCGAATTAAAATTTACTATTGATTCTAATCTATTTTTAATTTAGTATTGTTTTCAACGTCAAGTTAGCAAGCATTACATATAGAGGGGTCGGAAGTTTATGAAAGGTACATCAGCCATTAAGCTTGGGACGGTTGCCACGTTTGCAGCAGTGATTCTTGCCGCGTGTGGGAACTCGTCCAGTAGCAGTCAGGCCAAGGATCAGACCTTGAACCTGATGGAAACATCAGCATTAGCCTCAATGGATAATGCGAAAGCCACGGATATTATTTCCGGGGAAACGTTGAACAACACCGGTGAAGGTTTGCTACGGTTTGGTAAGAACAGCAAGACCTTGCCCGGGTTGGCGAAGAGTTATTCTAAGTCCAAGGACGGGTTGACCTATACCTTTAACCTGCGGAAGTCGGTCTGGAGCAACGGCGATAAGCTGACGGCGCAAGACTTCGTCTACTCATGGCGTCGGACGGTCGATCCTAAGACCGGGTCAGAATACGCCTACTTGTATGGCGACATTAAGAATGCTAACGCCGTCATGGCCGGGAAGAAGGCTACATCGACCCTGGGCGTGAAGAAGGTGGGGGACTACAAGTTAGTCGTCACACTGGCACACCCAGTTAGTTACTTCCCAACATTAGTCGCGCAACAATGTTTCTACCCGGTTAACAAGGGTGCCGTTGACAAGTACGGTAAGAATTACGCTAGCAATGCCAAGACCAACGTCTACAATGGTCCCTTCAAGTTGACGTCATGGTCTGGGACCTCAGATAACTGGACCTTAACCAAGAACAAGAAGTACTGGAACGCGAAGGTGGTTAAGCTCCAACACGTGAAGTACAGTGCCGTTAAGGATCCACAGACCGCCCTTAGCCAATACCAGAGTGGCAAGCTGGATGCGATCACACTGAGTGGTCAACAACCAAAGAATTACAAAAATAACAAAGACTTCCATTCCCGGACCAGCTCACGGATTACTTACGTTGAATTGAACCAACGGAAGGACACGATGCTTAAGAACAAGAAGGCGCGTCAAGCCTTGTCCATGGTTATCAACCGGAAGCAATACGTGAACAAGGTCATGCAAGATGGGTCTATGGCCGCAACGGGGATTGTTTCCAAGGGCCTAGCCATTCGCAACGGCAAGGACTTCGCGTCAGAAGCCACAGTGCCATCCGCAACGTCTTACAATTTGAAGAAGGCCCAATCACTCTGGAAGCAGGCCTTGAAGGAAACAGGGCGTAAGAGTTACTCCCTGACGTTGTTGGCCGACGATACGCCAGCCGGCAAGAGTGCCACGGAATACATTCAAAGTCAGTGGACAAAGTTGTCAAACTTCAAGGTAACGAATTCCAACATTCCTTACAAGACACGGTTGTCACGGTCACAAAATGGTCAATTCCAAGCCGTTGTTAGTGGTTGGAGTGCCGACTACCCAGATCCATCAACCGACCTGTCGCTCTTCACGACCGGGACCAGTTACAACAACGGTCGGTGGTCTAACAAGTCTTACGACAAGTTGATGAAGGATGCTTCGGTAACAAATGCCAACAAGCCCGCTGCTCGGTGGCAAAACCTGGTCGATGCGCAGAAGGTTCTGCTCAAAGACCAAGGGATCATTCCGGTTTACCAAACGGGGATTCCACAATTAATGAAGTCTAAGGTCAAGGGTGTCGTCTACTTCCCAGTTGGTGCCAACTGGGATTACAGTCGGGCCTACATCGCTAAATAAGATAGATCACAAGAGCCTGGGGCCAAAACCCAGGCTCTTTTGTTAGGCCGTTTTATTGGGAGTGAAAGGTGGGCCAGCTGCCAGCTAGTGGTCATTTAGTCGTTCTCATTTTCGAACAAAGTTGAATAATTAAAAGTTTTGAACGAAAAAATTCTCATAAATCTGTATATGCTATACAAAAAGTAACGAATAAACGTATTCAAAATGTGAAATCAAATTTTAATTTTTGGGCAGAAACGTTGTAACTGCAGCATTTGTTTATGAAAAGTTAAAATAAATTAGTTTTTGTTATTGATTTTAATTGTTTTCTAATATACAATTGGAAACATCAAATTTGAGGTTGTCAATTCATTGCTCAAACAACTAAGAGGGGTTGGATATTAATGAAAATTAATTCGGCAGTCAAATTAGGGACGGTGGCTCTGTTCTCCGCAGTTTTCCTGGCGGCGTGTGGGTCTTCGTCATCTAGTTCAGATTCAAGCAAACAGACGTTAAATTGGATGGAAAACTCAGCATTACCTTCTATGGATACATCAACCGCCACCGACGTGGTTTCAGGGGAAACCACGAACAACACTGGCGAAGGTTTACTCCGATTCGGTAAGAACAGCAAGACGCTTCCTGGTGTTGCTAAGAGCTATTCCAAGTCCAAAGACGGGAAAACTTATACCTTCAATCTTCGTAAATCCAAATGGAGTAACGGGAAGCCAGTTACTGCTAAAGATTTCGTCTTTGCCTGGCAACGCACCGTTAATCCTAAGACCGCTTCTCAATATGCTTACATGTATGCGCAGGTTAAGAATGCCAACGCCATCATCGCCAAGAAGAAGCCTGTTTCTAGCTTAGGGATTAAGGCAGAAGGCAACTACAAAGTGGTTGTGACCTTGACCCAAGCAACGAGCTACTTCCCAGCCTTAGTTGCTAGTCCAATGTTCTTCCCACAAAGTCAATCAGTTGTTGAAAAGTACGGTAAGAAGTATGCTACCAACGCTCAAGACAACGTCTACAACGGCCCATTCAAGCTAACTTACTGGACCGGGACGTCAGACAACTGGACCATGAGTAAAAACCCTTCCTACTGGAACGCTAAGAATGTTAAACTTAAGAAGATCAACGTCAAGACGATTAAGGATCCACAAACGGCTTTGAGTCAATACCAGAGTGGCAAGTTGGATGCAACGTACCTGAGTGGTCAACAACCTAAGAACTACAAGAACTCCAAACAATACGTTGAACGGAAGAGTGCTTCGACCTTCTACATTGAAATGAACGAAAAGAAAGATTCAATGATGAAGAACAAGAAGGCTCGTCAAGCCTTATCATTGGCTATCAACCGGAAGCAATTCGTAAACAAGGTCTTACAAGACGGCTCAACTGCTGCCGATGGCTTAGTTTCAACCGGCTTAGCATCTAAGAATGGTAAGGACTTCAACGATGATGCCGCTGTACCATCAGCAACCACGCAAGACTTAACCAAGGCCAAGAAGCTTTGGAAAGAAGCCTTGAAGGAAACTGGTCGTTCAAGCTACTCATTGACCCTGCTTGCTGACGACACGCCAGCTGGTAAGAACTCCGCTGAGTTTGTTCAAAGTCAATGGGCTAAGTTAGGCAACATCAAGGTCACGAACAGTAACTTACCATTCAAGACCCGTTTGAGTCGTTCACAAAATGGTCAATTCGATGCCGTTATCTCCGCATGGGGTGCCGACTTCCCTGACCCAATCTCCTTCTTATCCTTGTTCACCTCAGGTAACTCTTACAACAACGGGAAATGGTCCTCATCTGCTTACGACAAGTACGTTAAGGCCGCAAGCGGTAAGGATGCCAACAATGCCGATGCTCGTTGGAACGACATGGTCAATGCTCAAAAGACCATCTTAAGCGACCAAGGGATCATCCCTGTTTACCAACAAGGTAAGGCACAATTGGTTAAGTCCAATGTTAAGGGATTGATTTACTTCCCAACCGGCGCCAACTGGGACTTCAGCAAAGCTTACATTTCTAAGTAAGCCACGATTAATTCTGTTATTACTCGTCGGTTCGCCGACATAATAAGCTTTATCGGGGAGTAAGGATTGACGCGAGTTGGTCCTTACTTTTCGATATTATTGCAATCATTCATCATCTTGTTGTTTTCGTGGAGTTTTTGTTAAGTTTAACAACTTAACGGTAACGAATAAGTCTACTGATTGAGAGGTAAACAAATGGCAAAGTACCTAGCAAAGCGGATCTTCTATCTGATCCTGACCTTATTCATTGTTATTACCGTGACGTTTTTCCTGATGAAGTTGTTACCCGGGACGCCACTGACCAACCAAGCGAAGTTGTCCAAGAGTCAAATTGCGTTAATTTACGAACAATATGGCCTGAACAAACCCGTATGGCAGCAATACCTTCTGTACCTCGCCGGTGCGGTTAAGGGGAACTTCGGGACCTCATTCCAATTCAGCGATCAACCTGTTTCTTACTTGATTTCAAGTCGGATCGGGCCTTCCTTACAGATTGGGCTGCAAGCTATGGTCGTCGGTGTCATCATTGGGATTATCATCGGGGCCTTCGGTGCGATGAAACAAAATACCTGGGTTGACTCAACCACGACGGTTGTTTCAATCTTAGGGATTTCAATTCCTTCCTTCGTCTTAGCCGTCTTGCTCCAATACTACTTGGGGTTAAAGGCGGGATGGTTCCCAATCGCTGAATGGGGTGGCTTCATCTACACGGTGTTGCCAACATTGGCGCTGGGGGCGCAACCGCTGGCTGAATCGGCGCGGTTCGTCCGAACCGAAATGGTCGACGTGTTGAGTTCGGATTACATTGAGTTAGCGAAGGCCAAAGGGCTGAGCAAGACTGGTGTGATCTTCCATCACGCGTTGCGGAACAGTTTGATTCCTCTAATCACGATCGTTGGGCCGTTAGCGGTTAACATCATGACGGGTTCCATGGTTGTTGAAAACATCTTCTCCATCCCTGGGATTGGGGAACAATTCGTTAAGTCAGTCTTGACTAACGACTACCCAACCATCATGGGATTGACGATCGTTTACTCATTCATGTTATGTGTCGTTCTGTTGTTCACCGATATCCTTTACGGAATCGTTGACCCACGGATTCGGCTTACAGGAAAGGCTAACTAGGAGGTAAATAAATGGCAGATACAGTAAAACTCCCTGAAGATAGCTTTAAGCCAATTTCAGCCGATGACCGGGCAGCGCTGGACAGTGAAAAGATTGCGGCACCTTCGTTAACCTTCGCGCAAGATGCATGGCGCCGGTTGAAGAAGAACAAGGGTGCCTGGGCATCTCTGATCATTCTGGCAATTATCTTTTTGATGGCCTTTGGGTCCATCTTCGTTTCTCCCCACAATCCCAATGCGGTTAATCCTTCATATGCGAACCTACCTTCAAAGATTCCTGGAATTAACATCAATGGGTTCAACGGGACGTTGGTTCAAGCGGGCCAACGGATTGACGCTTACAAACAAGCGGGCGCTTCAAACGTCCATTACATCATGGGGACCGACTACTTAGGTCGGGACCTCTTCTCCCGGGTACTTTACGGGACCCGAGTTTCCCTCATCATTGCCTTAGTTGCCACGTTATTTGACCTGACAATTGGGGTTGCATACGGGATGTTCTCCGGCTGGAAGGGTGGTCGAATTGACACGTTCATGCAACGGGTCATTGAAATCATCCTGTCTATCCCTAACTTAGTGGTGATTGTCCTGTTGATTTTGATTCTGAAACCCGGGATGCTTTCCATTATCATCGCGATTGCCTTGACCTCCTGGACCAACATGGCTCGGCTAGTCAGAGCGCAGACACTGGAATTAAAGGAACAAGAATTTATCTTGGCCGCGAGAACCTTGGGTGAACGCCCATTAAAGATCGCCTTCAAACATTTATTGCCAAACCTTTCCAGTGTCATCATCATTAACACCATGTTCACGATTCCTAACGCGATCTTCTTCGAAGCAACCTTGTCCTACATCGGGATTGGGATTTCTTCGCCCCAAGCATCACTAGGGACGTTGTTGAACGATGGGCAAAAGAACTTCCAGTTCCTGCCTTACCAAATGTGGTGGCCAGCACTGGTTCTCTCTATTATCATGTTAGCCTTTAACCTGTTAGGTGATGGCTTGCGGGATGCATTTGACCCCCGGACGAAAGAGTAGGTGAAGAAACGTCATGGATAACGACAAGAACATTTTGGAAGTTCGCGACTTACAAGTTGACTTTAAGACTTATGCCGGTGACGTTAAGGCTATTCGGAACGTCAGCTTCGACTTACGTAAGGGTGAAACCCTTGCCATTGTTGGGGAGTCTGGTTCCGGTAAGTCAGTGACGACACGGACAATCATGGGCTTAAACGCCAATAACGCGGACATTGCTAGTGGAACCATTAAGTATAAAGGGGAGGACTTGCTCAAGA
Source organism: Levilactobacillus tangyuanensis (assembly GCF_003946545.1). Classification (GTDB taxonomy): domain Bacteria; phylum Bacillota; class Bacilli; order Lactobacillales; family Lactobacillaceae; genus Levilactobacillus; species Levilactobacillus tangyuanensis. The sequence continues at coordinate 159,452 of NZ_RHOA01000002.1, read as the reverse complement.
AGAGTGAGGCCGACATGGAAAAGATTCGGGGCCAAGATATTGCCGAAATCTTCCAAGACCCGATGACCTCCTTGGACCCAACCATGAAGATTGGTCGGCAAATTGCCGAACCCCTCATGATTCACAAGGGGATGAAGAAGGAAAAGGCGTTAGCCCAAGCCTTGGAAATGATGAAGCTGGTCGGGATCACCGATGCCGAAAATCGGATTAACGACTATCCTCACCAGTTCTCAGGTGGGATGCGGCAACGGATCGTTATCGCCATTGCCCTGATTAACTACCCAGAAATTCTGATTGCCGACGAACCAACGACGGCGTTGGATGTGACGATTCAAGCACAAATCTTGAATCTGATGAAGGAACTGCAAGATAAGATTTCGACGTCCATCATCTTCATCACCCATGACTTAGGGGTGGTTGCTGGGATGGCCGACCGGGTGGCCGTTATGTACGCGGGTAAAATCGTGGAATACGGGACCGTCGACGAGATCTTCTACAATCCTAAGCATCCCTACACGTGGGGCTTGCTGAGTTCGATGCCAACCTTGGATACTGGTGGCGACGAATTGCCATCGATTCCAGGGACGCCACCGGACTTATTGGACCCACCAAAGGGTGATGCCTTTGCTGCTCGGAACGCCTATGCGTTGAAGATTGATACGGAGAAAGAGCCGCCATTCTTCAAGGTTTCCGATACGCATTACGCCGCGACCTGGTTGCTCCATCCGGATGCACCTAAGGTGACGCCACCAGAACAAATCGTTGAACGGCAAAAGCAATACGCCACGATGCACAAGGAACTGTTAGCACAGCAACGGACTCAGGGTCCGGTTGAAGAAGAGGAGGAAAAGCAATAATGGACTATGAAAATGCCGAGAAAATCCTCGAAGTAAAGCACCTCAAGCAATACTTCAACGTGGGCAAACCCGATGAAGTTCGGGCTGTCGATGATATTTCCTTTGATATCTACCGGGGCGAGACGTTTGGGCTGGTTGGTGAATCTGGTTCCGGGAAGACCACGACTGGTCGGGCAATCATTCACCTCTACGAACCAACGGCAGGTGAGATCTTATTCAATGGGAAGAATGTTGACACTTTCACCAGTGCCGCCGATCACCGTGAATTCCGGCAAGACATGCAAATGATCTTTCAAGACCCCTATGCTTCCTTGAATCCACGGATGAAGGTTAAGGATATTGTGGCTGAAGGCATTGATATCAACCATTTGGCTAAGGACGATGCCGATCGTTCTAAGAAGGTTGAAGACTTGCTGGAAACCGTTGGGTTGAACAAGGACCATTCCAGTCGGTACCCCCACGAATTCTCTGGTGGACAACGGCAACGGATTGGGATTGCCCGGGCGTTAGCTGTGGATCCTAAGTTCGTCATTGCTGACGAACCAATCTCCGCATTGGACGTGTCGATTCAAGCCCAAGTGGTTAACCTGATGAAGAAGCTGCAACGAGAACAGGGCTTAACGTACCTGTTCATCGCCCATGACCTTTCGATGGTGAAATACATCTCTGACCGGATTGGTGTTATGCACTATGGCCGGATGTTGGAAATTGCCGATTCCGATGAAATCTATGCACATCCACTGCATGACTACACCAAGAGTCTGTTGTCTGCAGTGCCAGTACCCGATCCCGAGTTCGAACGGACTCGTCAAGAGATCGCCTACGACGGTAGCCAAGAAAATGATGGCAAGACCCGTCACATGGTGGAAATCTCACCACGGCACTGGGTTCGTGCGGCCGATGATGAAATCGACATGTACACCAAGCGTGCTCATGAAGCGTCATTGATCAAAGACTAAATACGAAACCCGCTTAGCTCACTGTGAGGAGCCTGGCGGGTTTTTGTTTGCTCTTCTATTGATGTTGGCCGCCTCCGGCCGCCAGGAAGGGCGCCTGCTATGGGGTCGGTTCCAGCCAAAGAACGGGCTTACACCTCGACTTGCAGCCCTGCCAACCCCGCAGGTCTCCAAGCTCGCCCGGCACAGTAAGTCGGTAGACCACCGACCAACAGTGCCGTCATAGCCGGCCCCTTCCTACCGGTCTCCGGCTATGGTTGGTAGTTTAATCACGATGGTATCGATCATCCGTATGGTATCGTTCATTGGGCAGGGATATCTCTCATGGAGGCCTAGGCGGTGGATGACTGCATGGTTCTAGGGTTGCTGACCTTCAATCAAAGAAAATTATCTATCCAATATTGGCGTCAAAAAAGGCGAGCCGTTATTTCTAACGACTCGCCTTTTCGTCATTTCATCTAGGCGAGGGGACCCTCGCTGTTGTTGTAATCGCTAACGCTGTAGTGACCGTCCGTGACAACCAACTGGGTGATGCTACCATTCTTAACCGGAATCGACACGTCGACATCGGAATACTTGGAGACAATGCTTCGAATGGTTGTGCTATGGGTCGCGATCAAGAGGTTGTCGCCGTCTTTGGCGGTAGCCACAGCATGGTCGAGGCCCGGTTGCACTCGCGCCCAGAAGGTGGCGTTGTCTTCCGCGTCACCCCAGGGGTCCTGTGCGTGGAACAGGTCCTTGGTTTTCTCGATGGTCATATTGGCAATCATTGTGTTGAAGTCATCATAACCCAGCGGACTGCCTAAAGTATGCCACGTGAAGCCGGCGTCCAACCCCTCGAAGTAACCGAAGTTAACTTCACGAAAGGCCGGTTCGGTCGTCAAGGTAACGGGCGTGGTATTGGCCGCTAAGATGGCCTTAGCCGTGTTCTGGGCCCGAGCCGTGTCACTGGCATAAGCCGCGGCAAAATGGATGTCTGCGAGCCGTTGGCCGGCCCGTGCGGCGTCAGCCTCACCCTTGGTGGTCAGGGGTGAATCGGACCACCCTTGGATGCGGTGATACTTGTTTAAATAGGTTTGGCCGTGACGGACCAGGTAAAGTGTGACGGTTGCCATGTAAGTCGCTCCTTTAGAATCATTTGGATCTAGTCTAACAGTCTTAATTCAGGATGCCAAGATTCTGCCGGATTTCGCGAGCCGTTTCGGGACTGCTGGTGAAAATGATGCGGTCATTCATCTTTAAGACTGTGGTACCAGTTGGCCGAATAAATTTCCCGGCGCGGAATATTTGACTGATCGTAATATCGGCAATGAAGGGTAAACTGCGAATCTCCTGGTCGGTATATCGGCGGTTGCGCAGGGCCACTTCGTACACGACGGACGTCGATGAAGTGAGCAGTCTCAGCGTCGTTGGGGCCTCAACCAGGCTTCGCAACATGGCAATATTGACGTTGGGCGTGTTGTAGACTTCAATTCCCAGGTCGGTCAACTCGTCCTCGCGTTCGTTTAGGACGTTACGGTCTTCGAACCGGGCGATGACCCGACGAACACCGTAGGCCTTGGCCGCCTTGGCCAATTCATAGTTCTTGTCGGCATTAAAGTGACCGAGGACTACGATATCGGCATCGAAGGCCGAGACCTTTTCGGCGGCACTGACCTCTAGTGAATCTAAGAGTTCAACATTAATTTCGGAATTGTAGGTTTTGTAGTTTTCGGGTTTATCCGTGTACATCTTGACGTCGTACCATTCCTTTGCCAACTGTTGGGCGACGGGGACCGTGAAGAGGTTGGTCCCGATGAAGTGGACGGTCGTTCGTTTGAGATCTTCCGCCTCGGCCGAGTAGCTGGTATTGAACAACAGCGGACCGAGGACACAGGTCAGGATGGCGGCCAACAGAAAGGCTCCGGATTGTTGACTCGTGACGGCCTTCATGGTCTTCGCAACCTGCAACACGGCCAGAACCATGGTGATGGTCGTGGCTGAGATGGCGGTCCCGGCCATGGCATTCTTGATCTTGAATCGTAGCTTCAGGATTGGGAAGACGGCTAGCTTTGAGACTAGATAGGCGCCAAAGAAGATGGGAATCAGGAGGAGTGTGGCCGGATCGGCGAGCAGTGTCTTTAGGTTCAGTTCGATCCCACTCATCATGAAGAAGATGGGGATGAAGAAGCCGTAGCCGATGGCATCGAGACGAACCTTGGTGTCTTCGTGGGGTTGGAGAAGCTTCATCACAATCCCGGCAACGAAGGCCCCCAGAATCCCTTCGGCCCCCACGGATTCGGCGATGACGACGAGGCTAAATATCAGGAAGAAGGCCAGGCGAATGTCGAGTTGCGTGGTGGACTTGTTGATCCGATCGAAGAAGTTAAAGAACGGCTTGAACCGGCGGAACAAGACCGCCGCTGCGGCGAAGACCAGTAGGATTAACCATAGGGACTGGCTATCGCTACCAAAGACCGAGGCGTAGATGGTCAGGGCAAACAGGGGGATGATTTCTCCCAATGCCGCGATCAAGAGGACCGTCTGACCAAAGGGCTTACTCAGCAGTTCCTTTTCCTTCAGGGTCGCAATGACGATACCTAGGGAAATGGTCATGAAGATGATGGCCGCCAGCCAGGGGTCCTTGAAGCTCCCGGTCCACTGACATAGGAAGCCTAGGATCAGTGAACTGACGATGATTGCCGCGTAGCTGGATACCGCCAGGAAGACGGGTGAATATTTCGAGGCTTGGCCAGCAACCTTGGCGGCAAGCGGTGTTTGGGGTCACTTGCGACGGTTGAATAGGCTAAAGTCGATTTCCATCCCACTCAGGAACAACAGGAAGATAACCCCGGTATTGGACAGTAACGATAGCGTGCTGTTGGTGTGAACGATGTTCAGCAGGCTAGGGCCCAAGAGAATCCCGACGAGAATTTCCACGACGGCGGTAGGTAGGACGGTTAGTTTGAAACGGGCCATGGCCAGTGGCGTGATAAGTGCGGCCGTTAAGACAATTAATAAGGACGTTTGATCCATAATGTCACCCCTTCAGAAATCATCACTATTATAACAAAGATGGGGCTTACTAACCGGGTTAAACGTAAACAGAATGCTTTCCTTATAAGGGAAGTAAGTGTATAGTTGAAAGTCGAATTATCAAGCATTAAGCGGGATGTTGACCGGTTAATCGAGGAGGGATTGGCTTGCCAGATTCAATTAGAGCTCAAGAACAAGAACATTTAGATGCTGTGGTTGCTAAGATTAGGACGGCACAGACGGAGGCCAAGCAGCGAATTGATTCAGCTGAAGACGATGAGGCTGGAATTCGTAAGAACTTTGTTAACGATCTGCGAATTAAAACAGATAGTTATGAGGGGTTATTGGAAACGGCCTTATCCGTTCGCCAACAACAACAAATGCTGGCTGAACGTCAGAACAGTTGGCAACATGCCACGACCGAACTGAGTACGTTGCAACGGCTGGAGAAGAAGGCTTACTTTGCCCGGATTGACTTTCAAGAGGGTCCTAAGTCGAAGCCAGAAACGATCTACATCGGGCTGGGATCATTCTCGGATACCCCCGATCACTTCCTGATTTATGACTGGCGGGCACCAATTTCCAGCATTTACTATGATGGCGAATTGGGGAACGTGAGCTACCAAACGCCGGATGGCGAACAGACGGTTGACGTTCAGTTGAAACGGCAATTCCAGATCGAGGACGGCACCATCGTGACGCTCTACGATACGGATCAGACCGTGACCGACCAGATGCTCCTGTCGGCATTGAGTGAACACTCCGATACCAAGATGAAGAGTATCGTGACGACCATTCAAAAGGAACAAAACCAAATCATCCGTGACACGAAGTCTGATCTGCTGTTCGTTCAAGGGGCGGCTGGGTCAGGGAAGACGGCCGCTATTCTACAACGGGTAGCTTACCTCCTGTATCGCTACCGGGGCCATTTAAACGCGGGACAGGTTATGCTGTTCTCACCTAACCAATTATTTAATGATTATATTGACCAAGTGCTGCCCGAATTAGGGGAACACAACATGGTCCAAATGACGTATTATCAATACGCTGGGCGTCGGTTACCTAAGATCGAGGTCGAAACGTTGGCCCAACGTTTTGGGGAAACCAACACGCCGGCACAAAAGCAGATTAACCGTTTGAAGGGAAGTCTGGCCTTCTTCGATGCTGTGACGGCCTATGCCGACCATTTGGAAGCCAGCGACATGGTTTTCCGCAACATCAAGTTCCAGGGCGATGTCTTTATCCCTAAGGAAAAGATTGAGTCGATCTACTATAGCTTCAACCGTAACTATCACTTGGCCAATCGACTTCAGGCCACGAAGGAATCCCTGATTCGGATTTTGAACCGCCGGATTTCCAGTGAAATGAAGGCCAAATGGGTCGAACAAGCCATTCAGGACCTGAGCAAACAGGAACTGGATAGCCTGTATGGCGACGATCCAAGAGAATTCGAGTCCTCCGATAAGGAGTTCCAGTTCTTGGCGCGTAAGATTGTCATGAAGGCCTTTGACCCGATCCGTAAGGCCATTGTGCGGGCTCGGTTCTTGAGTATTAACAATCAATACGTTCACATGCTGCGCGACATGCCGAACCGCTTGGAATTAAAGGACAGCCACGTTTCGGCGGCCGACTGGAATGCCAGCGTCGACGAAAGCATTGAGAAGTTGAAGGACCACCGGATGCAGTTGGTGGACACCACGCCGTATCTCTATCTGTACGACAAGATGACCGGGAAGACCGGTGAACGCGACATGCGCTACGTCTTCATGGATGAAATCCAAGATTATAACGCCTTTCAATTGGCCTTTCTGAAGTACAGCTTCCCGCGGGCTCGGTTTACCATGTTGGGGGACCTGAACCAAGCGATCTTCACTAAGGAAAACAGTCGGACCCTCTTGCAGGAGTTGAGCACCATGTTTGACCCCGACAAGACGCGGGTCGTTCAGTTGACCCAGTCCTACCGGTCCACGCAACAGGTGACGGACTTTACCAAGCATATCTTAAAGAACGGGGAGGCCGTAACGGCGTTCGCCCGTGAAGGGGAATTGCCAACGATTACGGTCGCGCCAGACGAGGCCACCGCTCGCGAACGGGTGATTGCCCAACTGAAGCAGAATAACGCGGAAGATGAGACGACCGCCATCATCGGCAAGGACCTGGCAGATTGTCGGGCCTTAACCGAGGAGCTGAAGGCTGCCGGGGTTGCGGTGACCCTGATTCAATCCGAGAACCAACGGTTAGCACCCGGCGTTATCGTGGTGCCATCCTTCCTGGCGAAGGGATTGGAATTCGATGCCGTCATCGTTTGGCAGGCGTCTGCCAGCCGTTATGCGGCGGAAGACGAACGTCAATTGCTCTACACGATTTGCTCGCGGGCCATGCATCGCCTGAGTATCGTTGGGGTTGGTGAATTATCACCACTCTTGAGTGACGTCCCCGAAGCAGAATACACGATTAACGAGTAAAAGATATTAATTATGAAGGCAGCGGCTACGGTCGCTGCCTTTTTGCATGGTCAATGATCGAGGAACGACCTTTTTTTCCCGGCCAATGGGTGGTTTGCGGTATAATGGGACTTAATTATTTTATTAAAGTTGAGGTGTCTTCATGAGCGATCCCATTAACTACAATGCATTCACACGGGCCGAATGGCGGGCATTTTCCGATGATGCCAAGCTGCCCTTGACCCAGGAGAGTCTGCGTCAAATTAAGGCGTTTAATGACCGCATCTCGTTACAAGATGTCCAGGATATTTATATTCCATTGGTCCATCTGTTGCGGCTACAATTCAATCATTATCGCTTGCTTCAACAGGACAAGGCAGCCTTCTTACAACAACCGGCCCACCGGGTTCCCTTCATCATTGGGATCGCTGGGAGTGTGGCCGTGGGCAAGAGTACGGCGGCTAGACTGCTGGAAGTCTTATTAAATCACTACTTTAAAAATTCGAACATTCAATTGATTACGACCGATGGTTTCCTCTATCCCAACGATGAACTGAAGCGACGTCAGCTAATGAGTCGCAAGGGCTTCCCAGAAAGTTACGACATGGCGGCCCTGATTCAATTTCTGAACGACGTGAAGGCGGGCGTGCCATCGATCAAGGCCCCGTTGTACTCGCATAAGATTTACGATATTGTGCCCGATGAGTTTGAAACCATTACGGCGCCGGACATCCTGATTGTCGAGGGGATTAATACCCTACAATTGCCGACTAATGAACAAATTTATGTTAGCGACTTCACTGATTTTTCGATATATGTCGATGCTGAGGCCAATCTGATCGAAGACTGGTTCCTCGAACGGTTTGAGTTACTGTTGGAAACGGCCTTTCAGGACCCCGAGAACTATTACTATCCTTATGCCATCGGTGATCGCGATGAGGCGATGGCCAAGGGGAAGAAGGTCTGGGAAGATATTGACCTGAAGAACCTGGAGGAATACATCCTGCCAACGCGTAACCGGGCGGATATGATTATTCACAAGACGATTGGTCATCGGATCGATCGGTTACTCTTGCGGAAGTATTAGGGGGCGAGGCCATGCTGCGAGATGCCACGTTGGTTGATGCGGATGCCGTTGCCATGTTGGTCCTGCACGAGCTGGAACGACGCCAATTACGCCGTCTCCGCCGCGTCAGTAAGGAACAATTGTCCCAGTTGCTATTCGTGGGATTTCGGCAGCCCGACTTTCGCTACGGCTACCCACAGGCCCGGGTTTATCAGAACCAAGGGGTCGCGGTGGGGGTGGCGTATGGCTATCCGGCCGCCCGTGAAGCCGAGTTGGACAATCAGTGGACGGACTTGTTTGAACGATTACAGCTTACCCCACCGCAACAGCCGGTGGTGACGCCCCGATCGCTGCCAGACGAATGGTATCTCGACCTGTTGACGGTTCGTTCCCGGTCGGCCGGAAAAACCTATCAACAATGGTGGTTCGACGAGTGGTTGTTAGGGGATGCGATTCATCAGGCCCGGCTGAGTGGTCAGCCTGTCATGGGGATGGATGTTCGGCCCGGGACGCACCTGGCGAATTTGGCCGCCCAATTTGGGTTTGTCGTTCATCACGAACGACGGCTGGACCGGCAATTGACGCTCCATTTGCGCTATCGTTTAGGGTGACAAATTAAGTGGGTCGGTTGAATTTAGATTGACCGGCCTTTCAGAAATCGGTATGATAGACCCAACGTTAAAATGAAGAAAGGGTGAAGGGCTTGGCAAACGTTGATATGTCAAAATTTGACAAGATCATCGTCTTAGACTTTGGTAGTCAGTACAACCAGTTGATTACCCGGCGCATTCGCGACCTGGGTGTCTACTCAGAACTCAAGGCACACACCATGAGTGCCGCTGAAATCAAGGCATGGGGTCCTAAGGGGATTATTTTCTCCGGCGGTCCTAACAGTGTCTACGACAGCAGCGCTTTTAATGTGGATCCAGAAATTTTTGAACTCGGGATCCCAATTCTCGGAATCTGTTACGGGATGCAATTGATGGCTCATTACCTTCCTGGTGGTAAGGTGGAATCCGCCGATAACCGGGAGTATGGCCGCGCCGATATCACCGTTTTAAGTGATGACGCAACCCTTTTTCAGGGCACCCCTAAGGAGCAAACGGTCTGGATGAGTCATGGTGACTTGGTCACCGCCGTTCCTGATGGTTTCGAACGGGTCGCCACCAGTGAGAATTGCCCAATCTCTGCGATGCAAAACGTTGACCGCAAGTTCTATGGCATTCAATTCCATGCCGAGGTGCGGAACACGGTTTACGGGAACGACATCCTCAAGCACTTTGCCTTTGACGTTTGTCAGGCAAAGTCGAACTGGTCGATGGATGACTTCATCGACCTGCAAATCGAACAAATCCGGGAGACGGTTGGCGACAAGCGTGTCCTCCTCGGACTTTCCGGTGGGGTTGACTCCTCGGTCGTTGGTGTCCTGTTACACAAGGCCATCGGCTCACAACTGACCAGTATCTTCGTTGATCATGGCCTGTTGCGGAAGGGTGAAGCCAAACAGGTTATGGATAGCCTGGAAGGTAAGTTTGGCCTGAACATTGTGAAGGTCGATGCACAGGACCGGTTCCTGAGCAAGCTTGCCGGGGTGACCGAACCCGAAAAGAAGCGGAAGATCATCGGGAATGAGTTTATCCAAGTCTTCAATGACGAGGCCCAAAAGCTCGATGGCATCGACTTCCTGGCGCAAGGAACGCTGTATACGGACGTTATCGAAAGTGGGACCGACACCGCGCAGACGATCAAGTCGCATCATAACGTGGGTGGCTTACCAGAAGACATGCACTTCCAATTAATCGAACCGCTCCGCTCACTCTTCAAGGATGAAGCCCGTGAGTTGGGTGAAAAGCTGGGGATGCCAAGCGATCTCGTTTGGCGGCAACCGTTCCCAGGTCCCGGCTTAGGGATTCGGGTGCTCGGCGAAATTACCCCCGAGAAGTTACAAATCGTCCGTGACAGTGACTTGATTCTCCGTGAGGAAATCAAGAAGGCTGGTCTCGACCGTGATATTTGGCAATACTTTACCGTGTTACCAAACATCAAGAGTGTTGGGGTTATGGGGGATGGCCGGACCTACGACTATGCCGTGGGTATCCGGGCCGTGACGTCCATTGATGGGATGACGGCGGACTTCGCCCACATTCCATGGGATGTGCTCCAAGACATTTCGGTGCGAATCGTTAACGAGGTCAAGCACGTTAACCGCATCTTATATGATGTTACGAGCAAGCCGCCTTCGACAATTGAATGGGAATAATTCCCAAAGACAAATTGAGTTGTGAACGCTGATAAAACGGCATTTAGAGCAAGTAGATCGACTCGAATTTGGTTGAAAATCAATTGTTTCCTACCCAGAGATTTTGGATAGGGCTTCAAAAGACAGATGCTAGCATACTTATTAGCTAGCGTCTGTCTTTTTTATGCTTATCGGTAATTTTTCAAGTGGTCAATCTAATGTTCGTCGCTTCTTGCCTATCCGTTTTTATATTGTTGGCATTCTAGTTTGGCGTTAATAATCACTTATGACAGTCATCCAACTGTTTTAGGGATTAAAAAACCTTTTATATAAGAATATAGGTATAATAATGTTTCCTTGTGATACAATATATTCGGTAACTATAATAAACAACTCGCTAAACATTTAACCGGGAGAGGGATTGTGGTCACCATCAATTGGTACTTAATTTCATAGGAGGAGATTATCATGTCAAAAATCACAAAATTTATCGCCCTGACTGTTGCGACGCTGGGTGTCGCTGGCGGCATTATTACCACGACCAATCCCGTTACGGCTTCGGCTAACACCAAGTTTCGGTATTACACGAACATCAAGGACCATACATATAAAGTCTTGACCAATAAATCCTATATCTATTCCAACGGTAAGATCACGCACAAGACCATCTTTATGATGGGTGCTTACGAGGACAAAGGTGGGTATGTGTGGGTTACCTACGCGTCACATGTCACTCAAAACGGAAAAAAAGTCGTGTACTACAAGTTTAAAAACGGAGCTGGGTTCACTGGCTGGGTCCGCAGTAGCGCATTGAAAAAGGCCAACACGAATAAGGCAACGACTAAACAATTGAAGACGGTCAAGCCGCATAAGGGCTGGTCATAAGTTCTCGCCAAGCCGGCGTTGATCGACCTTGTAAATAAAAAGGTCATTTTTAATGCTTAATAACGTAAAAAGAAATGAATTGAAACCGTTCCTCTATTATCAACGTCCGTTGATAAGGAACCTAAAAGGGACAGCCACAAACGGAAAAATCCGCTGATGGCTGTCCTTTTTAATTATTTACCCGAGACTTGACACGTATGTTAAAATTAATTTAATAAATAAATTTAAGAGCTGTACCTAAACAATTAATTTTCAGACTTTTACAAGTCTGTTTTTTATTTTTTTGGCGCGTTAAGCTAGCTTTAACCAATTTGGTTGAGGCTAGCTTATTTTTTTAGGGGTGAAAGTTGCATGGAAAAGGTTGCAGATCCACTGTTGAACAATTTGCAATTATTGCAAGATTTGAAGTTTTTGATTGATCGGGGTTCGGACCACCGCATTGATTACAGACGGTTTCGTATTTTTGAAATCCGGCTGACGACGGGCGTGATTGATTTGGTGTCCGAGTATCAGACCTATGAGGGTGAGTACACGCTGGCAGAAATGGCCAATCTAATCGTTCAAAAGTATCATCTTTAGTTTTAAAATTTTTAAGACACTTTCCGAGACTTCTTCCCGTTGCGTCTCTGGTAGGGACTTGGAATAGGAAATTATTTCTAGGGGATGGATGCCGGTTAGCGATTCTTCTGTGAAGTCATCGCTTAGAGTTAGGTTTAGAGCCGAAGCCATCGCCTACAACCTATAGTTTGAAGGCCTTCGCGCTTAACGGCATTGCCAGGTCGTTCGGCAAAGCTTTCAATGGTAAAAGCGAATGCTCGTTGTTTCCGGCTTAGGAATTGAATAATGGCGTTTTACAGGGGTGGTTTATCTGCCTTCATGGGGTAAAAAAACTAATCATAATAGAGTATTTATATCCTTAACAAGGAAAAAAAGACTTCTTTTTGCTGATAATAAGGAAAATAATGATTATTTGTTGTATATTAATCTATGACTTCGCTTATATTTAAGTAAGTGGACAGTTATCGATGAGGAGGAGTTTCATGATTCAAAAGATATGGGATATTATTAAGCAGTTATTTTTCGGATTGAACGCGCGGTTCTGGGTGACGCGTTACGCGATTTCAATCGTGACGGCCATCGCATGGATTTACTTGGGGAAGCAGGCCTTCATGGGTGGACAGATGCCCATTTATTACATTTTCATCGGTATTCAGGCCGGCATATTTTATCCGATTGCGAACGGTTTTTTAGTGTTTTACGAGTGGGAGCACGGTCGTCAGGCTAAGGGGATCTTTGATAATTATGCTGAGATGCAGGCGGCTGATTATAGAAAGGCTCAGTATCGGGCCGTCCGATTGGTCAACTCCAACTTCCAAAGTCGTGAGCATTCGTTTGGCGAAACCAAAAGTGGCATCAAGAGCGACGCGGCCGGCATGAAGATGATGTTTAAGGCCTTTGGACACATGATTTTATGGGTGTTTGCACTGTTTTTCACCATCATCGGCGTGGGCCGGTACTTGGCGACGTTTAAGCCAGAAAATTACTCATTTAACTATCGCGAAGATGGGACATTTGTTGGTGATTCAGACACTAAAGATTAATTATTTTTAGGAGACGAAAATTATGAAAAAAAGAGTTTATGCAATCGTTATGGCCATTGCCTTGGTCGTTGTCGGGGTTAGCCTGCTTGGGTCGCCTGTGACCGCATCGGCTGCGAACAAGTGGCAAAGTGGGACCCCCAAGAAGGTTCGGAATATGTATGTCACGAAAGTGGTTAAAAAACATTTTAATCTACTCGGCATTGGCAAAAATTTCGTTTCTAATGAATACCGAAACACCAAAACCCCAAAAGACCGGGCTGGTAAACTGACCATTCTGTTGATGGCGAAGGTGCCTTCTCGTAAGCTTAGTTCGAACCTTTATGAAATCAAGGCTGTTACCCAGCATGGCAAACATGTTCACTATTACATCAAGACGTTCAGTCATAACCGTTTAAAGCTTTCGACGACCAAGTCTTTTGCCCACAAGCCTTATTACTATAAGACGACCAAGTGGTAAGTCATTACGTGATGTCAGCAATCGTATTAGGAGGAACCAACCATGAAATTTAACTGGATAAACAAAGCAACAACCATTTTACTTAGCAGTGTTTTAATCGGGGGCGTCGTGACCACCACCGTTCCTATGTTAACGACCCAAGCACAAGCCGACAGCAATGAGAATGCCCCAATTAGTTATCAAATGTTTAAGGATGACGAAAATGGCGTTAAACAGGCGGTTAAAACGGCCAGTCCTAAGGCCAAGATGCAACTCAACGCCGCCTTTTTTAAGCGCATGGAGAAAAATCCCGTCAATGCGTATGGCTATGCCATTTCAGCTTATTTTTCACAGGTTATGGAAATTTTGGCATCACACGCGGTCAGTGAATTAAGTCGTAAGGGCCAAGTAACACCGGCATTTACGCAGGATTATCAGGCAATGCTGGCGGTTTACGATCAGTTCAAAGGTCGCTTAGAACCAGATTACCAAGGCGTCGTTAATGACGAAATTGATTCGGCCGATCAACAGATTAGTGAAAATAATGTTGACCCGGACAGTATTAGTGACATTTCCGACTACTTTATTCAATATTTTGAGATTGATCTGCGGCCAACCAAGATCACTGGGATGCCAAAAGTTAAGAGCACGATGACCAAGTTAACCGCTAAAAGGACGTCTTCCAAGAAGGTCATTAAAGTTAGCGGGACTGTAAAGTTAGGGAAAAAGGCCAACTATGCTCAGATCAAGACCTACAAGGGCACCCGTTATGCCAAGCTGAAGGGGTCACATAGCTTCAGTCAAAAGATTTACGCGCCTAAGGCCAAGAAAGTCAGTGCCAGCGTTGGTTATTATTCACATGGTCATTTTTCACGAGTAACCGCGGTTAAGTCCGTTCACGTGAAGTAGGCTGTCAGCATGGCGATACAAAACACCTTAATGGCCTATTTAGGTGTGTGTGGTAAACCTTACCCTGCAGCAGTGGAAAAATTATTGAATGTTCTGACAGTCAACCATATTAAAGGTTGGCTGTTTTTTTGTGAGGGTGCTATCCTGAGGATGTATTAAAATACATATTTGGAGCGTGGGATTATGAAATTCAGAAAGATTTTATTGTCACTCATGGTGTTGGGCTTGATTCTCCCATTATTCACGGTATCAGCCAGTGCGAGCTCGAAGACCATTCCCAAGAACCTACGGGGAACCTGGGTGTCTAAACCACAGTACAACAGCAAGCACCACAGCAAGAAGACTATGTGGATGCCTAAGTTCAAGGTCAGAGTTTACAAGAAGTCTGTTAAGTGGCAGATGCAGGGGTATTTGACCACCGATCCATCTGGCTACGATCACAAGGTGCATACTATTAAGTCCATCAAGAGTAGTCATGGCATGACTCAGTTGACGGGTCATACGCTCTTTACGCATTGGAACTTCTTGAGTCGTCACGGCAAGAAGCTGAACTATGGCTGGCAAAATGGCGGAGACCTTTTCATGACTCGCGCTAAGTAAGCCATCTCTGGACCATTTTAAACGAGTCTCATCAAACAGGCCCATCAGTCGATGATGTATCGACTGATGGGCCTGTTTAGATTCTTCCGATAGGATTCGTGGCGTCCGGTATTTAATTGTCGTATAATTAAACTATTCTAACAATTTAAGGAGAAAATCATGGCAGAATCCACACACTTTTACGAGTTATTTCAACCAACGCATTACAACGTTTACCTCGATATTAACCGGCAAGCCAAGCTGATCTCCGGGACGTCCACCATCACTGGGGATGCCAAGCAGACGGCGATTGCCGTACACCAAAAATTCATGACCATTAGTGCCGTTACGGCCGATGACCAAGCGGTCCCGTTTACCTTTGACGACGAGAGCGAAGGCATTCACATCACGTTGCCTAAGACGGGTGTGACCACGCTGAAGATCGATTTCACGGCGCCACTGACCGATTCCATGATGGGCATTTACCCATCCTACTATGAGGTCAATGGGGTGAAGAAGGAACTGATCGGGACGCAGTTTGAAACGACGGCCGCTCGACAGGCCTTCCCATGTATCGACGAACCAGAGGCCAAGGCCACCTTTGACCTGGCCATCAAGTTCGATGAGAAGCCGGGTGAAACCATCATCAGTAACATGCCCGAAATTCGTAACGATAACGGCGTGCACGTCTTCGATACCACGGTGCGGATGTCAACTTACCTTATCGCCCTAGCCTTTGGGGACATGCAAAGCAAGATCACCACGACAAAGAGTGGGGTCAAGGTTGGGGTGTTCGCGACGAAGGCGCACAAGGCCAACGAACTCGACTTCGCGCTAGACATTGCTAAGCGGGCCATTGAATTTTACGAAGACTTCTACCAGACGCCATATCCACTGCCACACTCTTGGCAGTTAGCCTTGCCAGACTTCTCCGCTGGGGCCATGGAAAACTGGGGCCTGGTCACTTACCGGGAAGCTTACCTGCTGATTGACCCAGACAATACCGCCTTTGATATCAAGGGGCGGGTAGCCACGGTCATCACCCATGAGCTGGCCCACCAATGGTTTGGGGACCTTGTCACCATGAAATGGTGGGATGATCTCTGGTTAAATGAAAGCTTTGCCAACATGATGGAATACGTGGCCGTCGACGCCTTAGAACCCGACTGGCACATCTGGGAAGCCTTCCAGACCGGTGAGGCCCCAATGGCCCTGCAACGGGATGCCACGGATGGGGTTCAGTCCGTTCACGTTCAGGTGGAAACGCCGGCAGAAATTGACTCCGTCTTCGACAGCGCCATCGTCTACGCCAAGGGTGCCCGCATGCTGGTCATGGTTCGGGCCCTTATCGGCGACGACGCCTTGCGGAAGGGCCTGAAGGCCTACTTCACGGCGCACCGTTATGGTAATGCCACCGGGGCCGACCTCTGGTCCGCCCTGGGTGACGCCTCCGGGATGGACATTGGGGCCATCATGCACGACTGGTTGGAACAACCCGGTTATCCGGTTGTGTCGGCAGCCGTTGTCGATGGTAACCTGACGTTGACCCAAGAACAATTCTTCATCGGGGATGGTCAGCAGGTTGGCCGTCAATGGCAGGTACCATTGGAAAGCAACTATGAGGCTGTGCCAACCCTGTTGAAAGACTGGAGCCTGACGGTGGGGAACTATGCCGACCTACGGCAAGCCAATGGCGAACCTTTCCGGTTGAACCAAGGGAACAGCTCGCATTTTATCGTCAAGTATGATGACACCTTGCTAGCAGATATCTTGGATCACGCCGACGACCTGGATCCAATTACCAAATTACAGTTGCTCCAAGATCTGCGGTTGCTCGCCGATGGTCGTCAGGTTTCCTATGCCGACATCGTGCCATTACTGGACCGGTTCTCCGACAGCAAGTCAGCCGTTGTGAATACGGCACTGTACAGCGTGGCCGGTAACTTGAAGAAGTTTGTGACGCCGGACTCCGCCGACGAAAAGTCTTTGAAGGCCTTCTTCGACAAGGTGAGTGCCGCCGCGGTTAGCCGATTAGGCTGGACCGCCAAGGCTGACGAATCCAATGATGATGAGTTGGCTCGGCCAACGGTGTTGAACGCTGCCCTGTACGCCAAGAATGCGGCTGCTATTCAGGCCGCTCATGACTTGTTCACGGCTAACCGTGACAATCTGGTGGCCTTACCGGCAGCCACGCGGGTTCTGGTGCTCCGTAATGAGGTCCAAAACTTCGGGAGTGCCGACCTGTTTGACCACCTGCTGGACGCGTACCGGACGTCCGCCGATGCCAGCTACAAGGCCGACTTGTCGGTGGCCTTAACCAGCACGACCGACCCATCATTGATTGCTCGGTTGATCGAGAAGTTCGAAGACGCCGATACCATCAAGCCACAAGACTTACGGGCTTGGTACCGCGGGGTTCTGGCTAACGATGCCGGCGAACAAGCGGCTTGGGATTGGTTGCGTAACGACTGGCAATGGCTCGAAGATACCGTTGGTGGTGATATGGAATTCTCCACGTACATCACGGTGACGTCCGGTGTCTTCCGAACGGCAACGCGGTTGGCCGAATTTAAGGCCTTCTTTGAACCGAAGATCAATACCCCCGGCTTGACGCGGGAAATTCAAATGGACACGAAGGTTGTGGCCACCCGAGTTGCCTTGATCGAGGCAGAAGCATCAGCGGTGAATGCTGCGGTTGCCAAGGCGGTCAACTAATTTGATTTAAAAATGAATGGACGTGGCCGGTACGGTCGCGTCCATTTTTAGGCCAAAAAAGCGCTGCGAAAATAAATTCGCAGCGCTTTTTAAATGGAAAATTAGTCGTTCAGGTTGTAACGCAGTTTCATGTGTTCGGAACCAAAGGTGACCATGTCACCGAGTAACTTGGTTTGACGCGTGAAGGCTTCGTGAGCTAGGTCTTCGTTGGCTTGGGCCAAATTGGCATCCTTGCCGGCGACGATAGCGGCATCGGTATCGTTTTGAATCTTACGATAGGCGCTCATGGCTTCCAGTTCGTAGGTGTTACGGAAGTCTTCATAGAGGTCATAGTCCGTGTCACCCAAGAGGGCTGTGGTGCAGCTCAACCAGTACATGTTGTTCAGGTCGAAGGTACTCGTGGCGTTCTTGTAAACGGCTGGGGTGTCATCAACGTTGGCGTAGAAAGGAACGACCGTGTTGAAGGTGTTGGCACCGAAGGCCAACCAGTGAATCCCGGCGATGGCTTGGGGAACATCGTTCCGGATTTGTAGGATGTGCACGTCGTGATTTCGGTTGATCCCAATTGGCCGGAAGAGTTTCTTGTCGTCTTCGGAGCCATGGCCGTATGGGTCGTACTTGGTGTTTTCATAGTGAGAACTCAGCACGAACTTAACGTCTTCAATGGAGATCTTACGGTTGGCGTGGCAAATAAATGGTAGGTCTTGACCTTGAGGATCTTGGTCGATTTCAGGATTGAAGTACTTTTGACCGAACCAGGCACGGGGGTTGTTGTAGACCGTGTCCTTAACGGAAGCACTCCCGAAGATGTGCCGAAGATTTACCCGGTCGAAGTCGGGGTTCAAGTGATAGTTGGCAATCATGTCTTCCAAGTCGGCGGAAGCTAAGGTGTCGTCGGCGTTGAAGTCAAAGTCGTCAATGTTCATGCGGTTAGGCGCAACCACGTAGGCGTCGTCAGGAATCCGCTTGGCGGCCCAGTGATGGCCACCAATGGTTTCTAACCACCAAACTTCGTCGTTGTCGGAGAAACCAATGCCGTTAGGTTCGTAAGTCCCGAATTCTTCGAGCAGACTCCCCATCCGTTCAACCCCTTCACGAGCGGTGTGGATGTAAGGGAGGACCAGGGTCACCAGGTCTTCTTCACCAATCCCGCCGACAACGTATGGGTCGATACCCAAGACACGAGGGTTCGTGGTGATCGTTTCAGTGGCAGACATGGCCACGTTGGCACTGTTGATACCGGCGGCGGGCCAGATACCATTGGTTAAGACAGAGTTAGGAATTGACGTGTAACGCATGGGATTATCGGGTAATTTAACATTAACGCCACTGATAACCGCCGTATAGTCGCGGGGTTGATCGTCGGGGTTAATGACGACAAATTGTTCTGGGTCGAGGGCTTCATGACCGTCATCATTCCGGGAAATAATGGTTGATCCGTCGAGGGAAGCTTTCTTACCAACGAGGATAGTGGTACATGAACCTTTGATAGCTTTTTTCATGAATACAATCACTCCTTTTGTTGATTAATATTATAGCATTAAAGAACGATGAGGATGAACTAATACGGTAGGAATCATTGATCCCCCGCAATGATTTGTGGCAGGTGGTCGGCGCTGTTCGGTTGTCACGAACACCTTTTCCTATTAGAATGGATACACTGACTATTAAGGAGTAAACAAAATGGATCTAACGGCGGCCCAACAAGTATTGAAGAAAAATTTTGGTTTTGATGATTTTCGACCAGGGCAACGATCCGTCTTGGAACACGTTTTGGCGGGTGACAATAGTTTGGCCATCATGCCGACCGGGGGCGGAAAATCCCTGTGTTACCAGATCCCCGCTATGCTATTCGAGGGGATCACGGTGGTGGTGTCCCCCTTGATATCCTTGATGAAGGACCAGGTGGATGCGCTGAATGATAGCGGTATTCCCGCAACCTTTATCAACAGTTCCCTTGAGTGGCCGGACATTCGAGAACGCCTGAGTGCGCTGCGCCGCGGCGACTATCGTCTGTTGTACGTGGCTCCGGAACGACTGGACTCGGCCGGTTTTATTCAGGCCCTGGCTCAGTTGCCGATCGATCTGCTGGCCGTCGATGAGGCACACTGTATTTCACAGTGGGGCCACGACTTTCGGCCAAGCTACCTAGCACTGAGCACCGCTATCGAACAACTCCCCACCCATCCACAGGTGCTGGCGCTCACCGCGACCGCCACGGAGCAGGTGGCACGAGACATCTGCCAGCAACTCCAAATCGATCCGCAAAATGAGGTCAACACCGGTTTTGCCCGGGATAACCTCGACTTGACGGTCGTTAAGGATCAGGACACGGACCGCTATATTCTCGACTACCTCGAGGTCAATCAGGGGGAGACCGGCATCATTTATGCCAGTACCCGTAAAGAGGTCACGCGGCTGACCAAGCTGTTAACCAGTCACCATATTAAGGCGGCGGCCTATCATGCGGGGCTCGACGATGAGGTTCGCCAACAGAATCAGGAAGACTTCCTGTACGATCGAATCCAGGTCATGGTGGCCACCAATGCCTTTGGGATGGGAATCGATAAGAGCAACGTGCGCTTCGTGATTCACGCCCAGGTGCCTGGAACGTTAGAGGCCTACTACCAGGAGGCTGGCCGGGCCGGTCGAGATGGCTTACCCAGCGAGGCGATTTTGCTGTTCCACGCGGCCGACCTTCAGATACAACACTTCTTCATTGATCAATCGGAAATGGATGATGAACACCGGCAACAGGCGTACATGAAGCTGCAGATGATGAGTCAATATGCCAATACCCAGGACTGTCTGCAACAATTTATTTTAAAATACTTTGGGGAGGACTCCGAACCATGTGGTCGTTGCAGCAATTGCCAAGACCATCGACAGGCCCAGGACATTACCGAAGAGGCCCAGAAGATCTTGTCGTGCGTGGTGCGGTTACGGTCACGGTTTGGCAAGGGCATCGTGGCCCAGGTCTTGGCTGGGGCGAACAATCAACGAATTCGCGATAATCACCTGAGTGAGCTGTCCACCTATGGCATCATGCGGGGGACCAGTCAGAAGACCCTGACCACACTGATTGATTTCTTAACGGCTGGGGGGTATCTCCAGGCAATCGGGGGTCAGTATCCCACGCTCCATGTGTCGGCAATGGGAGCTCAAGTGTTGAAGGGTGAAGTGACGGTCTATCGCAAGATGGCCCAGCGCGTGCAACGCTTGGCACCGGTTGATGACGGCCTCTTCCAAGAGCTTCGGGCAGTGCGGCATGATTTGGCGGAGGAACAACACGTGCCACCGTTTGTGATTTTCTCCGATCAATCGTTGAAGGCAATGTGTGAAATCATGCCAACGGATGACGACGCCTTCCTGACGGTTAAAGGGGTTGGGCTAAGTAAGCTTACCAAGTATGGCGCCGCCTTTATGGCCGTGATTCGGGCAAACAAGGCGGACTAATTAAAAAGCGGGGGACCATGGTCACCCGCCGTTGTTCAAAGTCATATGATCGAAACGACTCAAGCCAGGCAAACGTCCGACTTGAGTCGTTTTAATTTGTTTAGCTCCAGCAAATCCAGCTACCCATGCCGATGATCCCCAATGCCACCACGGCAAAGATCACCAGTAGTGTCGTGGTATCCTTATCGTGAGTCACGTTTGGGATTAGTTTGACAACTAAAAAGATTAGCAGTGCAATGCCGGCGATGAGTATGAGTCCCCCGTTTAAATAACCTTGTTTCATCATGGCAATCTCCCCCTTTTAATAGTCTCATTATAACGGTTTTGGTTAGTGAGCGGGGAAAATAAATCCCGAGAGTTCGGAGCCTATGGTAAAATGGTCATTGATTGATAAACAGAACTTAATTGAAGGGGTGACAAGGATGATTGATCGTTTGGAAGCCAGTGCAGATGCACTTTGGTTAACACCGCACGCAGAAGATGTGGTCCGGATCGGCTTTGCCGATGACGGCCGGGAAATGGTGGGACCAGTCAAGAAGATTGAATGGTTGAAACCCGCCGGTCGTGTCTTACTCGGAGACCCATTGATGATTATTACCGGTGAGCAGGAGTCCTTGACCCTGCGCTTTCCGTTTGCCGGAAAGATCGCGGCTATTAACCCTGAGTTAACGGCCCATCCGGAATATTTAAACCAACACAATGATCAACTCGATTGGATGGTTGATCTGGTCGTTGATTAAAGGAGAGATTGGGTAATGGAATTAACTTGGCCGGTCACCAAACCCGTATCAAGTTTAAAGCGATTCTTAACACAACAAGGGATTAGTCATCGGGTATTCAGTGACTTAAAGACGGCGGGAACCATCAGCGTCAACGGTCAGTCAGCGACAGCCGCGGTGGACCTCCAGGTGGGGGACCAGGTGACCATTGGCCTCCCGGCTGAAGAGAGCGATCCCACGGTTGCCGCTAGCGATGGCCCGATTCAAGTGCTGTTTGAGAATCGCGACTGGCTGATTATCGACAAGCCGGCCGGATTAAATGTGGTTCCTGGGCCGGCCAATCGTGAGGACACGCTGGTGAACCGGATTAAAGGCCACTGGGTTGCCGCCGGAAGCACGGACCTGCGGCCACACATTGTGACGCGCTTGGATCGTTTTACCAGTGGTGTGGTGTGGGTGGCTCGGCATCGACTGGCCAACAGTTTAGCCAGTCAACTTCAGGCCGACCATCTGGTGCACAAGTCATACCTGGCCGTGGCTGCCGGTTCCTTAGATAAGGACCATGATGTCATCGATTTACCACTCGCTAGTGACCCCGGTGGCTATAATCAAATGGTCTCGCCGGACGGTCGGCGGGCCATCACCGAGTATTGGGTAACGGCGCGTTTTGCCACGGCGACCGTTGTTCGCGTTCAGCTTCATACCGGGCGAACGCATCAGATTAGGGCCCATTTTGCCGCGTTGGATCATCCGTTGATCGGGGATGCGCTTTACGGTGGTCCTGAGTTGGGCGGGCTGACTCGACAGGCCCTACATGCCCAGAAGCTCACGTTTACCGATCCGTTCGATCAGACCGCCCGTGAATTTGTCAGTCCATTACCGGCGGACCTCTCGCGGTTATTGACAACACTTCAAGCCAATTAGGGGGCAATATTAGATGGCTGAAAAAGAATCATTGACCTGTCTCGTTGATGGGCAACCTGTCTCATTGGAATCCAGTTTACAGTTATCAGAACTGGAGGTCGGTTTGCGTAACCGCATCAAGCGCGAGTTTCCCCAGAGTCGGACCACCGATTATATTTGTGGGCATCACCTGTTGAAGTATCGCTTGGAACACGTGGACGCCATGATCAATGCCGACCTCAAACAGACGCGTAAGATTAATCATAAGCTAACCAAGGCCTTACAGAGTGACGATTACGACATCATTGATGTCAACGAGAGCTTGACCGAGAGCCTGACATTTGGCCAGAAGGTTTCCGATGATGTTGCCCGTTTTGGGGGCTCTTGGGGATTCATCTTTATCTTCATGTTTGTTTTGATTAGTTGGATGATCGTCAACGGACTACATATGTTTGGCGTTAATTTTGACAACTATCCTTTTATTCTCTTAAACTTAGTGTTAAGCTGTGTTGCGGCGATTCAGGCCCCCATCATCATGATGAGCCAGAACCGCTCCGCGGATCGGGACCGCATGATGGCTGAAAATGACTATCATGTTAATCTGAAATCGGAGCATGAATTACGGTTGCTCCATGCCAAGGTTGATCACTTGGCTCAGAATCAGGTCCCGCACACAATGGAAATTGAACGGTTTCAGTTAGAAATTTTAGGTGAAATTCGACAAGAATTAGTGGAATTACGGGAGGCGGCAGCGGCCACCGACGGCGATTCGACGAAACGAAGGGAGTCTCACCATGAGAACATGGATCACAGCTAGTGTCCTGTTTCTCGTTGGCTTACACTTTGGGCAACGGGTTGCAATCCACGCATCACGGTAATCATATTCATTGACAAGAACGACATCCTCCGGTAATCTAGTGAGAGAACTAGAAATGGAGGATTTTTTGTGATAATTCGTGAAGCTCGACCAGCGGATGCGCCTCAGATAGCACCGCTGATGAACTTGATCTATGACGAGATGGAGTTAACTGACCTGGAAGACGTTCCAGGCCCCGATTTATTGAAGGTCATCACGGCGGCGTACCGTACTCGGACATACTTGTCCGGTGCGGCAACCACGGTGGTGGCCGAGGCCGATGGCCAAGTTGTTGGGGTAGCCTTTGGTTATCCTGGCGAACGACAAGACATCGTGGATGACGTCATTACACGCCTTACGGCTCAGAGTGAAGCGTTCGATGAACCGCTGGAATCTGAACCGGAAACGGCAGCTGGGGAATGGTATTTGGATTCGCTAGCAGTAGACCCTGCTCAGCAGGGAAAGGGAATTGGCCGCCAATTGTTGCGGGCCTTACCCGTCTATGCCCGGCGTGACCGACAGTCAGTAATTGGACTGATCGTAGACTTCGAGAATCCTGGCGCTATGCGTTTGTATGAACGGATGGGCTATGAAGTTGTTGGAACCCAAGTGGTTGGCGATCACGATTACTACCACATGCAACTGGAGATTGGGAAACCAATCAGCATCGCTAATTAATGACTAATGAAGGGACCTCCTGATTACGGGAGGTCTTTTTTTATTCAGTTTATTATGTTGCAAATACAACATAATCGCGATAAACTAGAGACTATTCAAGGGAGGCGGCACGCATGACGGAAATTTTACGACCAATTGGATCGATCTACCGGGCCCTAGATGCCATTGCCAACCGTGAGTTCCAGCAGGCTAAGTTGGCCAAGGGCCAATACCTCTATCTAGCCAGAATTGCCGAGCATCCCGGCATCATTCAGGACCATTTGGCGGCCATGGTGAAGGTTGACCGGACGACGGTCGCCCGGTCGGTTAAGAAGCTCGAACAGCAGGGGTTGATTGAGAAGCGGCCGGATGAGAGCAACCGAAAGATTCGGCGACTCTATGTGACCCAAGCGGGAGCCGTTGTTTATCCGTTGGTCCAACGCGAGAATGCGTATTCGAATGACATGGCCTTAAAGGGGCTGACGGCCGAGGAGGCAACCACACTGGCCTCCCTACTGGAGAAGGTGGCGGGCAACGTCGCTGAGGACTGGGAACACGTGAAGCAGGGACAGACCAGACAATATTAAGGAGTTTATTAATGATGACAAAGAAGATCGTGCCATGTACGCTTGACGACCTGGCAGCCTTACAACAGGTGAGTCGACAGACATTTACGGATACGTTTGGGGATGCGAACACGCCTGAAGACTTAGCCGCTTACTTGGCGACGGCCTATAGCACAAAACAGTTGACGCAGGAGCTGACTCAGCCAACCACGACGTTTGACTTCATTCTGGTCGAGGGTCGGGTTGCCGGGTATCTGAAGTTGAATTGGGACGCATCGCAATCGGAGCATCGCGGGGCGCAGTCACTAGAAATAGA
Source organism: Levilactobacillus tangyuanensis (assembly GCF_003946545.1). Lineage (GTDB taxonomy): Bacteria > Bacillota > Bacilli > Lactobacillales > Lactobacillaceae > Levilactobacillus > Levilactobacillus tangyuanensis. The sequence goes on along the minus strand of NZ_RHOA01000002.1, from coordinate 134,277 downwards.
GCGGATCTATATTCTTCCGGCATACAAACGGCAGGGCCTGGGCAAGGCGTTGTATCAGCACGCGGTGGACCAGGCACGACGGTTACACAAGACGGCGATCTGGTTGGGCGTGTGGGAACATAATCAGCCAGCTCGGAAGTTTTACGAACGGATGGGCTTTCAACAGATTGGCGATCATGTCTTTCAGTTGGGCAGCGATGCACAGCGTGATTTAATTTTACAAACAACGCTGGTATAATGATTAGCATGAATCTATTCAAGGAGGCAATTTAAGATGAAAGATAACCTACAGATGGGCGACGACGAGTTTGCTCAAATGATGCTGGTATTGAAGGAACCCGTTACCCAGGCCAACCATAAGGAGTTTAAGTTTCTCGATGGTACCAGCACCGGTGAAATGCAAGAGATTGCCCCAAGTATCTGGGCAATGCCCGCTTACATGATGGACGATGATGACTTCACCATGTTCTTCCTGACCACGCAGATTGAGTCCGGTGAGACTGTGATGGCCTTCGCGACCGGGGAAACGGATGACGGTAACTTCCGGCTGAGCCAACCAATGGTCACCGGCGCGGGGCTGAATCTGCTTAACGAGCAACAGCCAAACCGGGCCAAACGGGTCCTGAAGTTTTTGAATGATATTTCGAAGGCCGATGAAGGGGCCTGGCGGATGGTCGATTAATTTCGGTAATCACGAAAGAGGTGGGGTCTATGCAAACGGTCAAGTCGACCCCCAAGTCCTTTAATTATCCACTTTTATTAGCGCCATTCATTTCTCGATTAGGGGATGCGCTCTACCTGTTCGGGTTGAATTGGTTCGTGGTCAAGGCCACGGACAATGCGTCCTTGCTAGGCATCATTCAGGCCACCGGTGGGGTGGTTTTGTTTTTTGGTGACCTCCTATGCGGGGTCGTCGTTGATAACTTGAATCGCAAATGGATTGTGGTGAGTGCCGAGTTGTTGAGCATCTTGGGCTGCCTAGGGTGTGCCTTTTGGCTCAATCCTCAGCGGATCACGGCCGCGCCGTTAATCACCCTGACCATCCTCTTAGACATTGGCCTCGCGTTCAGTCTGCCAGCGGCCAAGGCGATGATTCCGGAGTTGATTACGCTGAGTGGCCGGCAACGGTTTAATGCGGTTAGCAACACACTAATTGATTTGGCAGATATCTGTGCCCCATTGCTGGGTGGACTGTTGTTGACGCTTCATTGGTTAGACTTGCGGGGGTTCTTGTTGCTAAATGCCGGGTCCTTTGTGTTGTCATTCATCCTCTATCTGAGCATTCGTTATCAGGCGCCATCCGGCAAGTCATCGCAATTAGGGGTCCGGGATAGCCTGGTGACGGGATGGCAATATGTCTGGCGGCGGCCGGGGTTAGTGGAGACCATCGCTTTGGGCGGCCTGATCAATGTCCTGTTCGCGGCGGTCAGACTCGTTTTGCCGTATGACGTTCAGCACCTATACGCTGGTGATTCGAGTCGCTATAGCTATCTGTTGGTGATGTTGGCGGTTGGTGGGATTCTAGGGGGACTGCGCTTGACCCTGGACCACAGAGACCCGCAGCGCCGTGATAATTATCTGGATCTGGCTCTCGCCGGTGGGGCTTTGGCCCTGGCGGGACTGTGGCCGAACTACTGGATTTTATTTGGTGTCAGTGCGGTCTTTGGTTTCTGCTATTCCTGTTTTGAGATTCGGGCAATTACCATTACCCAAAATCTCACGGCGCCGGAGTTTCTCGGGCGCATGTTTGGGATTCTCTTCCTGGCTATCGATGCTTTTCAACCGGTCGGAAGCTTTATCTTTGGGTTTGTCACGGATTGGCTAGCCAACCGGACGCTGATTATCATTGGCGGGTGTTTGTTAATTGGTTTATGGTTAATCAATGTGTGGTATCAACGGCTAACGGCGTCGAGATGATTGTCGGTCTGAAAGTCTTGACAGTCGTTTCGGGACTCCGTATAATTCGTAGAAATAGTTTCCTTTAACATTGTCCCGTGAGGCAATGAAGGGTGCACTCTCTGGCTAATGCTGGGCTAAATGTGAACGCTGAGTGGGCGCGACGTTACCTTACGGGACGGACGCGTCTTTTTTTTGGTCCCAAAACTACCTTGGAGGTTACCACTATGAAATCACCGTCACGTTATCGCAATCCGGATGCCCTCATCGATATTTGGGAGCGTCCCAGTTGGGGCCAATGGTTTGGCCTATCGCTACAGCATTTATTCTCGATGTTCGGTTCCACGGTCCTGGTTCCCATCCTGGTCGGCCTGAATCCCGGGATTGCTCTCTTCAGTTCAGGGGTTGGCACGCTGATGTACATATTAATTACGCGTGGTAAGATTCCCGCGTACATGGGGTCTAGTTTCTCATTCATTGTCCCGATGGTGGCCTTAATGAAGACCACTGGGTATCCCGGGATTGCTCAGGGGACGATGGCCGTTGGCCTGGTATATCTGATCGTTGCCCTGATTGTTGCTCAATTCGGGTCCGATTGGATTAACAAGGCTCTACCACCGGTTGTGGTTGGCCCAATGGTGATGGTGATTGGTCTGTCGTTGGCCAGCAGCGCGGCACAGAAGGCCACCGTTGACAGCAATGGCACGTACCATTGGCAGTTCTTCCTGGTCGCGATGCTGACCTTACTGCTGACCATTGGGTTTAACCTTTATCTAAAGGGCTTTCTTGGGTTGATTCCAATCCTGCTGGGAATTGTTGGGGGGTACCTGATTGCCGTGGTCGCGGGGTTGGTTAATTTCAAACCCGTTTTAGAGGCAGCGTGGTTCCAGTTACCTAAGTTTGAGTTTCCTGGAATCAGCTATCCCTTACACTTTTATTGGGGAGCGGTGATTAGTCTGGCACCAATTGCCTTTGTCACCATGACCGAACACATTGGGCACATCACGGTCCTGAATGACATTACGCATCGGGACTTCTTCAAGGACCCGGGGCTTAACCATACGCTGGCGGGGGATGGCTTGGCCTCGATCATGGCCAGCTTTGTTGGCGGACCGCCAGTGACCTCATACGGTGAAAACGTGGGCGTGTTGGCGATTACCCGGGTACACAGTGTGTATGTCTTAATCGGAGCGGCCACGTTTGCCATTATTTTTAGCTTTGTGGGTAAACTCAGCGCCCTAATCGACAGCATCCCCAATCCGGTTATCGGGGGGATTAGCTTCCTATTGTTTGGGGTGATCGCCTCCAGTGGCCTACGAATCCTCATTGAGAAGCACGTGGACTTTAATCAGAAACGTAATCTGATGATTGCGTCCGCCATTCTAGTGATTGGGATTGGGAACGCCTACCTGAAGGTGGGTCAGTATGAGTTTTCCGGCCTGGCCGTGGCCGCTGTCCTGGGGATCATTCTGAACCTGGTCTTGCCCTACGAGAAAAAGGCGTAAATTAAAAAAGAGCAGTCACCGTGGTTAGCGGTGCTGCTCTTTTAGCTTCCAAGGGTAAAGTAGCGAATGATGGCCATGGCCATGATGCCAACGACCACCACCATCAGGAGACTCTTGGTGAGAACCCCAGCGATGGTCGCAGGAATCGCGGCCAAAAAGTTGGCGACGTTCAGAGTCGCCAGGTGACCCGTGTGGCCAACGAAGAGACTCTCACAGGTCAGGGCCGTCATGATGGTAATGGGAACGAAGGTCAAGAAGTCGAGGAGCCAGCTTGGCATTCGCATCTGTTTCACGAAGGCGAAGGGCAGTGACCGTGACAACAGGGTCACGGCACCACAACCAAGAATCGCCCAGAGTTCGGTTAACGTGATTGCCATTTTCTCAGCTCCATTCCGAATAGGCAACCGGCAACAGTTGCGATTAATAAGGCAAAGTTTTGACTCACGACACTCAAGAGGAGGTAGTAGGCCAAGGCGACAAAGGCCATCACCTGTAATTGTAGGGGAATCCCCAATTTGCGGTCACCGATCAGTTGGAGGTAAACCAGCCCGATAAACATGGCCGTGAGGGCAAAGTCGAAGCCGAAACGGGTGGGGTTCGCAATCAGGCCGCCTAGTAGCGCACCAGCCAACGTTGCCAGTCCCCAGACCAGGTAGGCGACCAGGTTGGCGGCCGTCTGCCAGGCGAAGCTCAGGCGGCCATGAGTGAGGTTCTGCTTGCTCATGGCAAGGGCAAAGGTCTCATCCGTTAGGAGTGATCCGATAAATAGATTCTTACCCAAACTTTCATGGCGGAAGTATTGAGCCAGACTGGTACTCATGAGGATCATCCGGGAGTTCACTAAGAAGGTGGAGAGAAAGATTCCGGATAGTGGATCATGGAGCAGGAGCATACTGGTGATAATAAACTGAGCCGATCCGGCATAAACCAGGAAGGATAGCCCCGCCACGACCAGTAAACTCAGGTGACTAGTGTGGGCAACAATCCCAAAGGCCAGTCCCACACCAATATAGCCAAAGACCGTTGGCAAGACGTCTTGCACCCCGGATCTAAAGGTTAAAGAAGGACTCATAGACAGGTTTCCTTTCTTGTAAAATGAGAAGATTTTAATCTTTAGTTTAGCCCTCTGGCGGCGTTCCGTAAACCCAAAATTTGACCCGAAAAAAATCGCAAGAAAAAAGGTTGCATTTGTCTAAAGGGGGTTGTATGATACTCTCATTGACAATAAAGAAAGCGAGGGTACAGTGATGAAGATGAACTTGACTGAATTATCTGCGGTTGCACATGTTGATGCTAATCGCGTAGAAGAATACGTGAACAATGGGTTGCTGGGAGAGGAACACTCAACCACCGAATTCGACGATTCAGACTTATACTGGATTGACATGATTCAATGTTTCCAGGATAACGGGACATCTTTAGCTGACCTCTCAGGGCTGCTGCCACGGTGTCGCCGTGGGCAATCCCAGCTGACTCAAGCCAACTAGTGTTGGTAACGAAATCGTAAATTTTAAATGACAGACGCTCAGTGATTAGCACTGGGCGTTTTTATTTGCCGTCAATTAAAAAGGACGTGTCATTCCACTAACAGATAGTAGAATGGCACGTCCTTTTTGGGTAATTACTTCTTAATTTGTTGAATCAGTTTTTGCATGGCTTGAGCCTGGAAGGCCGCAGCGGCTTGCTTGGTCACTTGCTTCTGTTGAGCAGCCGTCATTGATGGATTCTTCTGCATAGCAGCCATCATTTGTTGCTTAACGTAGGCAGTGGCGGCAGCCTTTTGCTTGGCCTGGAAGCTCTTGGAACTGGCCATCTTCTGGAGTTGCTTGGCCTGACTCGTGCTCAAGACCGTCCAGTTCTTGTTGAGGTAGATGGTGTTGGTTTCCTTGACATACTTGTGACCGTTACCGGCCAACCCAAACCAGAACTTGCTGGTATTGTTCTTGTATTCACGGTAAACCTTCTTCGTCACGATCCGGTTCGTACCGGTCGTCCGCTTAACCACGTTCTTGGTGGTAATCTTAGCGGCCGTGTGACTGGTTTTCTTGGCGTTGGCACTGGTCTTGTAAACGTAGACCCGGTGCTTGTCGGCCGTCCCAACAGATTGGTAAATCATCATGGGCATCTGCTTAGAAGGGGAAGCAGAGTAAATGTTTTGCGTGCTCGTTTCGGTCACGTTGTGCATGCCGAGGTGTTCACGGTCATTTTGCATCATGAAGAAGATGCTGAGTAGTAGGGCAATAATTGATAATCCTGTTAAAGCGTTGCTGACAGCTTTATTTTCAATGTAAACAAAGAAGATAAATGAAAGAACAACCAGGATAATAATCGCAAAGATAATCATTAGGCGGCACCTCCCTGAGTAGAGTCCTCATCGGCAAGGTGCTCGGAGCGGTTCTTGCCCTTCAAGAAGAAGGCGATAATCAAAGCGATGAAGCTAAAGCCGATGGCAATCCAGAATGCCGCATGGTAACCGGAAAGAGTGGCATTAATGGCACTGTTAGCATAGCTCAGCGGGTTCGTCGTTAAGACGTGCTTGGCTGGCATGCTACCCTTAGTGACGTTAGTCAAGACACTGATCAAGATGGCCGTCCCAACGGAACTAGCGACTTGCCGTTGGGTGTTGTTAACGGCGGTCCCATGGCTGATCATGTTCAGTGGCAAGGCGTTCATCCCAGCGGTAGTGGCTGGCATCATGACCATGGCAATCCCGAACATCCGGATGGCGTAGAGTAAGACAATGTAGATAGTTGCGGTATCCTTGGTAATCCAAACGAATGGTAAGGTCCCAAGAGTCAAGAGGAACATCCCCATGACGGCTAAGCGCTTAGCCCCGAAGCGGTCAAAGGCCCGACCGGTGATTGGACTCATAATCCCCATCATTAAGGCCCCGGCTAACAGCGTTAAGCCAGAGTGAAAGGCTGACATTCCTTTGACCATTTGTAGGTATAAGGGAATAACCATTTCGACCCCGACCATGGCCATGTTAACGACGGAGCTTAAGATGGCTGAAACCGTGAATTCACGAGACTTGTAAACCCGGAAGTTCAGGAATGGTTCGTCCATGACTAATTGACGCCAGATGAATAGGCCAACGAAGACGGCCCCAATGGCTAAGGTTGAAAGCACGATGGCACTGCCCCAGCCGTCGTCCCCAACGGATGAGAAGCCGTAGAGCATGCTCCCAAACCCAATCGTGGACAGGATAACAGAGATGAAGTCCAAAGGTTCCTTGTGTGTTTCCAGGACACTGCGCATGATCCAGAAGCTTGCAATCACGACGATGGCCACGATTGGCACGATCATGCCGAATAAGTCACGCCAGGTCCAGTTGTCGATGACCCAACCAGATAAGGTTGGCCCAATGGCAGGGGCAAGTCCGATAACAATCCCGGCAAGCCCCATGGCGGTCCCCCGCTGGTTAGCAGGGAAGATCGTTAGCATCATCGTTTGTAGTAAGGGCATGGAAACCCCAACACCGACTGCTTGGACTAACCGACCAATGAGCAACATTGGGAAGCTAATGGCTGTCCAGCAAAGAACCGTTCCTAATAGGAAGGTCGACATTGCGGCAATGTAGAGCCACTTGGTGCTGACCGTCGTCAGTAACCAGGCACTAATCGGGATCATGATCCCGTTAACCAGTAAGAAACCGGTGGTTAACCATTGAACCGTTGACGTCGAAACGTCAAAAGCCTTCATTAATGTTGGATAGGCGGTACTTAAGATGGTTTGATTCAAAACAGTACAGAAAGTCCCAATCAATAGAAGAATAACCAGTAAACTCCGATTGTAGGGTTTTCCGTTGGTATCAGTTGCATTTCCCAAAATTTTTCCCTCTTTTATCATTAAAATTATTTCTGGGAATAACTATACTCAGATTCACTAACTTTGTCAACAACCTTGACAAGAGTTTTAAATTATCTATACTGATTAGAGAAAAGCGAGCATTGATCTAAAATAATCTGGTAAAAATCACAACGCTTTCATTATGATGATACCGGACGGGGATGGATTAAGGGCGGAGGAAAAAGGATGGTGGAACAGCGACCATGAATGAAGATTTAAAGACACTATTAAAGAAGATTCCGATGGAAACCTTAATTTTTGGCATCGGGGACGTTGCAGAGGCAACGGGTGTTTCACAGAGTCAAATCCGGTATTGGGAACGTAAGGGCTATATCCACAGTCAGGCTCTGGCAGATGGCCACAATCGGAAGTTTAGCTATGAGACATTGCTGACGGTTCAACAGATTAAAGCCTACCTAGATGATGGCTATACGTTGGTCGGTGCCGTTAAGTTGGCCCAACGGCGTCATAATTACCTGGAGACACTGAGGTCTTTCTTTGAGGACCGCTTTGAAGAGTTGACCATAGAAGAGGATACGGCCGAGATTGACCTTGGGCCATTCAACCCAACGCCGGATCAACACCTATTTGCGAATAAGGTCGGCGAACACTGGGAATTTCGACTCGGCGAGGCCACAAATTAGGCCGAGTTCATTGTTTATCAGGCTTAACAATGGTAGTCTGAAGGCACGGGAGATTTTGTGTGTTGGGCAGAAAAAACTTTCGATACCAATCGATCTTCTGGCTGGATTGGTGGTCAATCATGTTGTTGACGTGTTGTGAAACCAGGCGAATAACCATTAGTAATAGCGCGTTTATTCTTGCGCATGGACTACGTTGATGAATGTCAGCGTAAGCGATCGTGAAACTAAAACGACGTGTTTTTGGAAAATTAAAGTTTTTTGATTTTTCGCTCGCCCAAGGCTACTCCCGTGGCGCTCACTCAAGTTTAGAAAGTTCTTGAGTGGGTGCTTTTTTTATACGCTTTTTTCATGAAATCCCGGAATGAACTCGGATATTTTTATGAAAAAAGGGATCGGTTATGAGCGTTTGATGAGAAATGGTGATCGTTGAATCCCATGTGCGCCAAGGCTTTCGCAACTTTTTTCAAAAAAGCAATCAAATTCAGAACATAATCCGTTGCTTTTTGAAGCGGACGTGTTAATATTGCTAAATTGCATCAAATTAAAAATATAAAGGATGGTGTTAGACATGCTGTTACGACAAGCTACTATGGCAGATTTGCCACAAATTGAATCTATTATCCGGGACGGTCGGCAACTATTAGCCGATCAGAACATTGATCAATGGCAAGGGACGTACCCAGGCACATCGGTCCTCGTTGATGATATTCATCAAGGGTTCACGGTTGTTTTGGAAGAAGACAACGAAATCTTGGGGACCGCTGCAGTTATTCCGGGGGAAGACGTTAGCTATAGACAAATCGAAGGCCAGTGGTTGACGAAGGATGCGCCTTATTTGGCCATTCATCGTGTGGCAGTGTCTAGCCACCATCACGGTCGCGGCTTAGCCGGTGAACTTTTCCAACGGGTCTTCGATCAGATTGACCACGCAAAAGATATCGAAGCCATTCGGATCGACACCCATCCGGACAACAAGGCCATGCAACACATCATCAAGAAGAACGGTTTCACCGAAACCGGCATGGTTAAGTTGTTAGGGATGGACCTCGACAATGTGAAGGACTTCGCCTACGAACGGTTGACGGCCAACACCAAGGCCGAACATAAGGTTCAGGGCGAGACGGTTCAATAGATTGAGTCGCTGGTTTAAATAGCTGAATAAAAACTGTTGCTTTTTAAAATATAAATGATATGATATCTAAATTGTTTTAAAACGAAAATATAAAGGATGGTGTTAGACATGCTGTTACGACAAGCTACTATGGCAGATTTGCCACAAATTGAATCTATTATCCGGGACGGTCGGCAATTATTGGCCGACCAGAACATTGACCAATGGCAGGGGAGTTACCCTGGTACTTCGGTCCTCGTTGATGATATTCATCAAGGATTCACGGTTGTCTTGGAAGAAGACAACGAAATCTTGGGGACCGCTGCGGTGATTCCGGGCGAAGACGTTAGTTACCAGCAAATCGAGGGTCAGTGGTTGACGAAGGACGCGCCATACTTGGCCATTCATCGTGTGGCAGTGTCTAGCCACCATCACGGTCGCGGCTTAGCCGGCGAACTTTTCCAGCGGGTCTTCGAGCAGATTGACCACGCCAAGGATATCGAGGCCATTCGGATCGACACCCATCCGGACAACAAGGCGATGCAACACATTATCAAGAAGAATGGTTTTACCGAAACTGGCATGGTTAAGCTGTTGGGGATGGACCTCGACAATGTAAAGGACTTTGCCTACGAACGGTTGACGGCCAACACCAAAGCTGAACATAAGGTTCAGACCGAAGCTATTCAATAGAAGAAATAGTTGGGCCTTAAAGGGTGATCAAGTCACTAAATGAGGCAAACCAATAGTTTTTAAAAGACGACAATACTGCATGGCTCCTAAGGAAGGTTAACCCTTCCAATTTTGAGGAGGCACAACAGTATTGTTTTTTTGTTGTAAAAACGTTAAGATGAAAAAAAGCGAGTGATTTACTAGCTATAAAGGATGGTGTTAGATATGCGGTTACGTAAAGCTACTATGGAAGACTTACCACACATTGAATCATTGATTGCTGATGGTCGTGATCATTTAGCGGCTCAAGGAATCGATCAGTGGCAGAAGACTTATCCTCATCAAGATGACCTGATCAAAGATATCAAGAATGGTTGGACAGTCATTAATGTTGACGAAGAGACAGGGGAACTGCTGGGAACGTGTGCAGTTATTCCAGGACCTGACGCAACGTATGCAGAAATTGATGGACAATGGTTGACTAAGGACGCGACCTATGTGGCCGTACACCGGGTTTCCGTATCTAGAGCACATCGTGGCAAGGGCTTGACCAGCAAACTCTTCCAAGAAATTTTCGACCGGGTAGATACCATGCCAACGATCGAAAGTATTCGGATCGATACCAATGAAAAGAATACGGCTATGCAACACATTATTACGAAGAATGGGTTCACCGCTACTGGCAAGGTCACTTTGAAGCGGGCTGATGTCTACGGCGTTAAGAACTTTGCTTATGAAAAGCTCACGGCCAACATCAAACCAGAACATTTGACGCAGACTGAGGCTGCCCAATAAATTTAACCAGCGACATTTAAACTCATGCGATCGGTTCCCAATGGGAGCCGATTTTTTTGTGTAACGGTGAGTTGTCCCCATCACGGTTACCATAAGTGACTAACGAAACTTCTAACCATGCCTAAAACACACTTTTCATTCTCCCTAAACTCTGCCATAATGAACTTGAATTGATAGGGGGCGTAGACGGTGCAAGATCGTTTAACGGGCAGTCGCTTTTTCTTAGTAACGATTTTGAACGTGGTCATTACGGTATTCGAATTGGTTGGGGGACTCCTTTCAGGTAGTCTGTCGCTACTCTCGGATGCCTTTCATAATTTAGGGGATGCCTGTTCGGTCGTGCTGAGCTTTGTGGCCAATCGAATTGGTTGTCGGCAGCAAACGGCGTCGAAGACCTATGGCTATCGGCGGATTGAAATTCTCACGGCCCTATTGAATGCGGGCGTGTTAATTGTGATTTCACTGGCCCTGGTCGTTGAGGCTATCTGGCGCCTATTGCATCCGGAACCCATCAAGGGGGACATCATGTTGGTGGTCGCCATTGTGAGTTTCGCGGCCAACCTGGTCTCAACCCTGTTGTTGAATCACGGTGCTCAGCATAATTTAAATATTCGGGCAACTTATCTGCATTTAATGAGTGATGCCTTAGCCTCGCTAGGGGTTATTCTGGGGGCTGTGTTAATCACGGTCTGGCAGATTAGCTGGGTTGACCCGGTGATTACCATTCTCGTGGCGATCTATATCAGTTATGAGTCGTTACCCATCGTTCGGCAGACGTTCTCCATCTTGATGGAGGCGGCACCCAAGCTCGACTATGAGGGAATTGTCCAGGATCTTTGCCAGATTCCCGGCGTGGATGGGGTTCATCACTTACACGCTTGGTTAATCGACGAACATAATCTGGTCTTCTCGGTCCATGTCAACATGGACGATCGACGGCTGAGTGAAATCGAGCCGATTTACCGTGAGATTGAACAGGTCCTGAGCGAAAAATATGGGGTTTGCCACGTCACCATTCAGGCGGAGTATCATCGTGGTGAAGACGAGGATTTATTTTATCAACAAAACGATTGGCACTAGAACATTTTGGTCGTATCATTGGACCAGTGAATTTATAATGAGGTGAATGCGTCATGACTCCGATGAAGGAGGACTATTTAAAAATTATTTTTGAGCTAGGTGGCAAGCAGAAAAAAGTTTCTAATAAACAGATTGCTATCAGCTTGAATATCGCCGCGGGTTCCGTGACCGAAATGGTGAACAAGATGGCGACAGAGGGACTCGTGGAACACACGCCCTATGCCGGGATTTCGTTAACCAACAAGGGCATTCGACTAGCAGAGGATTTGGTGCGTAAACACCGAATCTGGGAAGACTTCTTAGTGGAAAAGCTTGGCTATGATTTGCCAGACGTCCATGATGAGGCCGAGGTCTTGGAGCACGTTACGAGTCCACGACTCATTGACTCTCTGGATGATATGCTGGGGAATCCGACGCATTGTCCCCATGGTGGCGTGATTCCGGACCGACTGGGTCACTATCATGAGGACAGTCACACGGTTCTGAATGAGGCCAAGGATGGCACGGTGGTGACCGTCGACCGGTTCATCGATAACCATGACCTGCTCACCTACCTGGGCGACTTGAAGCTAGACATCGGCGACCAATTGAAGGTCCTAAAGCACGACCCGTTTGAGGGCCCCGTGACCGTTAAGAATTTAACGGACGATGCCGAGCTGATTGTCAGCTACAAGGCGGCACACTACATCTTTGTTAAATAGCCATTTGGTACCACGACCGTTGATCGTCGTGGTTAATTTTTGAAAGATCGAGGGATAACGGGATGAATCGAGAACAACATGATCAACTAATCTTACACACCGCGTTAACGGCTGGCCGGATCATGCTAGAGAACGGGTCCGAAATCGAACGGGTGGAGGATACCATGATTCGAATTGCCACGAATGCTGGCGTCGAAGGTAGCCAGGTGTTTGTCACCATCACTGGGATTTTAATGGCCCTTAATGGCGAGCTGGGGGCTCAGATCGAGCCCATCAAGAAGCGAATCTTTGACCTGGAGAAGGTCTCTGTTGTGAACGATTTGTCCCGGCAATTTGCGGTCAAGAAGATTACCTTACAACAGTTTTCCAACCGGTTGGATCACCTTGATAGCGAGACCAAATACTTTCCATTCTGGCTCCAATTATTCGCGGCCGCATTAGTCAGTGGGCCGTTAGAGGTCGTTTTTCGGCATAATCTACCAGACTTTTGGATTACCTGTGTGGTGGGGATGCTTGGCTGGTGGGTCTACTATGTCTTGAATAAATTTATTCAAATTCGGTTCTTATCCGAATTTGCGGCCTCCGCAACGATTGGCATTCTGGCGTTGGTTGGGGTGCATTATGGCCTGGGTAATAGTGTCGATGACATCATCATTGGTGGGGTCATGCCGCTGGTTCCCGGGGTGCCACTGACCAACTCTGTTCGCGATGTGTTGGCCGGCAATCTGGTGAGTGGTCCTGCGCGGGCGATCGAAGCGTTAGTAAGTGCGGCTGCCATCGGTTTCGGGATCGCCATGGTCCTGCAATTCTTGTGAGAGGGGACTAACAATGACGATTACGCAATTTTTAATTGAGTCGATCGGGACTTATACGGCGACCGTTGCCTTTGGGATCTTGGTGAACATTCCCCGTAAGGCACTCAATACGGGTGGACTGATTGGCTTGCTAGGCTATCTAATCTATCGTTTCACCGTGCTAGGCGGCGGTGGCTATGTAGTTGGCAATCTATTGGGGGCCATGGCGATTGGTGTCGCCTCGCTTCAGTTTGCCCGCATGAAACGGATGCCGATGATTCTGTTTAACATTCCGGCCCTGGTGCCCTTGGTGCCTGGGGGACAGGCTTACCAAATGATTAAGAACTTTGCCCTGGGGCAAAATACGGTGGCCTTTAGCTACCTGATTCAGGTGATTATGATTTCCGGATCCATTGCCTTTGGCTTTTTATTATCCGAATTGGTTAATCGGGTCCAACAACGGTTTTGGCAACAACGCGGTTAGCGGTTATGAAATTATTAATACTGCCAGGGATTCTAGAAATATTTTGGCAGGATGGTATACTCATTTCTAGGGGTTTCCCAGAATCGGGTATGACGAAAGGAAAATAAAAGATAATGATGTTATTTAATCGGGATCGGGACCGACCGTGGAAGTTTGGTCTGACGACCATACTCTTCTTGATCGTCGCTTTTTACATAAAATCATCGAATGCGTTCGTGGGGTTTATTGACTCCTCGATTGTGGATGTGATTCAAAAGAACCAGCCAGGGTGGAAGACCTTACTCTATCGTGGCGTGACGATCTTAGCGGAGCCTAAGCTGGCCATTATTTGGGCATTAGTGCTCGGCTTTCTGTTGTGGGGCTTTAAGTTTAAGATTCCGGCACTGTGGTGCCTAGCAACCTTAGGTGGTGGGGATGTTATTGCCACCCTGGTGAAGCACCTGGTGAAGCGGGCGCGCCCATCCAGCCATCTGGCGATCGACAACGGCTACAGCTTTCCTAGTGGCCACGTCTTCGGGACGTTCCTGTTGGTGGCTATGATCTGGCTCATCCTGGTACCGATGCTGATGCATACCTGGCAGGCTTGGCTACTCCGGATTATTCTATTAATCTGGATGGCACTGGTCATGATTTCACGGGTTTACCTGAATGCCCACTTCCCAACCGATACGTTGGGGGCCGTGATGCTGGGTTACCTTTGGTTACAAATTGCTGAGGGCCTGTATATCCGGTTAGCGCCGGCCATGCAACATTGGCCACTCCTCAAGCATTCTGAAATTTAACGCAAAACGCCTGACCACGATAGTCGCGGTCAGGCGTTTTTTATTTTGAAAGTTTAATCTGACAGTTCTGTCAGCCATTCATGGGCCAGGTCCAACCAGTGCGCCACGTGTGGCAAGGCAGTTCCTGGTTTCCAGGCAGTGACGTCATTTGCCAATGCTAGGCCGTGTGGGCCATGATGGAATAAATGGAGGTCTGTATCGACATGTTGGTCAAGCGAGGCTTGAGCATAGGATAAGGCGTTTTGAACGGGGACCAGTGGGTCGGAACTGGTGGCCCAAATGAACGTGGGAACATTGTCGGGCGTGACTAACTTATCGGCGGCGATGGACGCGGGATCGGTTGTCCAGCTAGCCAAAACCTGGTTGTCTGTTGGGAAGCCAGCCGCGGGCGTTATGACCGGGTAGCCTAGGATGACGGCTTGCGGTTTAATCTGGTCCGGCGTGGTTCCGGCCCGACGATTGAAGGCCGGTTGGGCCCATAGGTCATTGAACAGGGCGACGATGTGGCCACCCACCGAGAAACCGGCAACGGCAATCTTGTCATCGGCGAGTTGCCAAGCGGCAGCGTTAGCCTTGAGTAACGCCATACTTTGGGCCAACTCAACGATCGGGGTCGGCAGCAGTGGGGTGGTCTCACCGACAAAACTATAGCGTAGATAGAAGGCCTGATAGCCCTTGGCAAACCAGGCCATGGCCAGATCTTCCGCCTGTTGTTCGGGGATGTGCGTGTATGACCCCCCGGGGACAATAATGATGGCCGGGTAGTCCTTGCCGCTATCGTTGGCCCGCAGATAACCCTTGAGGTAGGCTGATGAGTCATCGGCTAAACGCTTTGTGATTATTTCCAATTGCGAAACCTCCCAAAATAAGTCATGATGAACCTATAAGGTATTGTA
This sequence comes from Levilactobacillus tangyuanensis, assembly GCF_003946545.1. Taxonomy (GTDB): domain Bacteria; phylum Bacillota; class Bacilli; order Lactobacillales; family Lactobacillaceae; genus Levilactobacillus; species Levilactobacillus tangyuanensis. The sequence continues at coordinate 119,068 of NZ_RHOA01000002.1, read as the reverse complement.
CCGCAGATGAGACTGTGGTGGGAAAGGGATGATGAGGCATGAACATTGTCATTGAAACACAGCGATTGGTCCTACGCCCGTTAACGGTGGGAGACTTGGCCGACTATCAACGATTGGTGGCGGACCCGGCGGTTGCCGTCCCGGCAGGATTACCCTTGCGGGCGTCTGCCGATCGAACGGCCGACTGGTTCAAGGCGGATCGTGAAAATCGGTTTGCCTTTGGTTTGGTGGCTAAACAGACCAATCAACTGATTGGCACGTTAATCTTTTATGAACACTTTGACCCAGAGGCCATCGATGTCTCGTCGTATGACCTGGGATTCTTGCTGGACCCGGCCTATTGGGGACAAGGGTTGATGCCGGAGGCGATTGCTGGCAGCCTGCAACGAATTGCGGATGATGGTGAGCAAAGCACAACGACTTTTTGGGCAACCTGTCGAATCGATAACGATCGATCCCGGCGAGTATTAGAAAAATTGGCTTTCAAAACGGTCAACGAGCACCTGTTGCCGATGAACGAGGAGAGCTCAGGACTAGTGCAACAGGCTTTGCTGCGCCTAGACCTGGCTAAACAGCAAAAAAATTAACTCTAATCGCAATTTAATGTTGCAATGTTTCGGGTGGATGGTATACTACTAGGTATCGAATAGAAGAGGTGCGGTCAACATCAGTCGCTTTCCCAAGGTGGGTAACACCGAAGCGGGAAAGTTAAAGGGGCGACCGCCGAAACCTGGAAGTGACTACCTCGCTTCCAGGTTGGGCCCTGGTTCAACAAATCAGGGACTGTCGCAGCCAAATACGGTTGCGGGGCGCTTTCAACGATATTGACTTGGAATAATGAATTTTCCAATCTCTTTCGCAAAGCAATTTGTGGAGGAGATTTTTTAGTTCTTTGGGTCGTTTCGAGAAGGTCCTTCTAAATATGAAGGAGGAAACATTTTATGGAACAAAGCATGTCAAACGCAACAACCAGCGAGGCCTCAGATCAGGTTAAGCGGGGACTCAAGACGCGACACGTATCGATGATTGCGTTAGGTGGTTGTATCGGGACTGGATTATTCGTTGCTAGTGGATCGGCTATTTCAAGCGCCGGGCCTGGTGGGGCACTCGTTGCTTACATCGGCATGGGGCTGATGGTCTACTTCCTGATGACTAGTCTGGGTGAAATGGCCACAAACATGCCGATTTCAGGTTCTTTCGCCGCATACTCTGCCAAGTACGTTGACCCGGCTTTAGGGTTTGCGATGGGATGGAACTATTGGTTTAACTGGGCCATTACGGTGGCTGTTGATATTTCAACCGCTGCACTGGTCATGAAGTTCTGGTTACCCGGCGTTCCTGGTTGGATTTGGAGTTTAATTGCCTTGGTCGTGGTCTTCACGATTAACGCGCTCTCCGTTCAAGCCTTTGGGGAAACCGAGTTCTGGATGTCACTGATCAAGGTTGTCACCATCTTCGTCTTCTTGGCGGTTGGACTCATGACGATTCTGGGTATCATGGGTGGTCATGCCACTGGGTTAGAAAACTTTACCTACAAGAAGGCCCCATTCGTTGGCGGATTTCCTGCCATCCTGAGTGTCTTCGTGGTTGCTGGGTTCTCATTCCAAGGGACTGAATTGGTTGGGATTACTGCTGGTGAGTCAAAAGACCCACAACACAGTGTTCCCAAGGCTATTAATCAGGTCTTCTGGCGGATTATTTTATTCTACATTTTAGCTATCTTTGTGATTGCCGCCGTACTGCCTTATACCAGTCCTGACTTATTGGGTTCCTCTGCCAGTGACGTGGCCATCAGTCCATTCACGTTGGTCTTCAGACGGGCAGGATTAGCTGCTGCTGCAAGTGTCATGAACGCCGTTATCCTGACATCCGTTATCTCGGCTGCCAACTCAGGGATGTATGCTTCCACCCGGATGCTTTACTCCTTGTCTAAGGAAGGTTATGCACCTAAGTTCTTCGAACGGACGGGCCATAACGGGATTCCTTACCCAGCTTTGTTTGCAACGACCATTGTGGCTGCCTTGACCTTCGTCAGCAGTATTGCCGGTCCTAAGATTTACATGTGGTTAGTGGCCGCCAGTGGTTTAACTGGTTTCATTGCATGGTTCGGGATTGCTTTGTCACACTTCCGTTTCCGTCGGGCATTCATCAAGCAAGGCCACAAGTTATCCGAATTGGCTTATCACGCAAAGTGGTTCCCAATTGGCCCAATCTTGGCCTTAGTTCTCTGTATCGCCGTGATTGTTGGGCAAGACCCACAGTCATTCTTCACCGGTCAATGGGAACAAGTCTTGGTGACCTACATTAGTGTGCCATTAGTTCTGGTGCTCTACTTTGGTTACAAGATCAAGAAGCATACCAAGTTAATTCCTCTAGATGAAGTCGATGTTTCGCCGGTTCACAAGGACGGAACTTTAAAGGAACATGCGTCAAACGATTAAATTAAAATTGTGTGGGCGATTTTAAATAAATAATAATGCGGCGACCAGTCGAGGAAACTTGACCGGTCGCCGTTTGTTATGTCGAGCAATGGCCAGAAGCCACAAACTGCTGAGGAGAAATCCCCCACGACATATTGTCTTTTACTGGCCAGGTTGGTACAATATGTGGTGTTGAAATTTTGACCGGGAAGATCTCGGTGCTTCAGTAAATAAAGGAGAGATTGCATGCTTGTACTATCCGGAACCATTGGTGCTGGCAAAACAAGTCTTACGAACTTGTTGGCCGACCATTTACACAAACCAGCCTTTTATGAATCGGTGGATGATAACAAAATCCTGCCGCTCTTCTACAAAAATCCGCAAAAGTATGCTTTCTTATTGCAGATCTACTTTTTGAACAAACGACTGGACAATATCAAGGCCGCAAACGCGGATAACGAAAGTGTCCTCGACCGTTCAATCTTCGAAGACTCCTTACTCTTCCACTTGAACGCCGACCTTGGCCGGGCAACCTCGACCGAAGTTGACATCTACGACTCTCTCCTGGCCAACATGATGCAAGAACTTCCGGATGCCGTTCATAAGAAGAACCCGGACCTCTTAATTCACATCAACATTTCCTTTGATACCATGTTGGAACGGATTAAGAAACGTGGCCGGTCCTACGAACAAATCGACCATGATCCAAGTTTGTATGAATACTACCAAAAGTTGGATCAACGCTACGTTAAGTGGTATGACGAATATGATAAGTCACCAAAGATGCAAATCGATGGGGACAAGTTAGACTTTGTCGAGGATCCGGTAGCTCGTCAAGAAGTGCTACACTTAATCGATGAAAAAATTGCCACACTTTAGTTAACGGTTGTCACAATTTGTTAACTGCGGTATGATAGGCACAATTAATAAACACGAGTCGTACCTAATCAAGTAGACGGACAGAGAAGCGGGGGAGCTGTGAACCGCGACGTCGAAAATTCCAGTACGAATAAACGTGGGCGGGTAATGCCGCACGGTGCAAACCGTTATCATGTTCAAGGGTGTGACTGGGTGAACCAGGCACGAACTTGGGTGGTACCGCGAAGGTCTTCGTCCCATGTGACGGAGGCCTTTTTTGGATCCATCCGACTAGTCGAAAGGGGAATAAACCATGTTAGATTTAAAGTTGATTCGTCAGGAACCAGACTTCATTAAGGAAAAATTAGCAACTCGTGGGGTCGACCCGCAAGATATCGATGACCTGTTGGGCTTGGACGCCAAGCGCCGGGAATTAATCGTTAAGAGTGAAACCATGAAGGCCCAGCGTAACACGGTGTCGGATGAAATTTCTCAGTTAAAGCGCAACAAGGAAAATGCCGATGACAAGATTACGGAAATGCGGCAGGTTAGCACCGAGATCAAGGATATCGATGCCCAATTGGATACCTTGAAGGAGCAGGTTCACGACGCTGCGGCGCATCTGCCTAACATTCCTAATGACAACGTGCCGGTTGGGTTGACCGAAGACGGTAGTGTAGAAATTCGCCAGTGGGGTGAGAAGCCTAATTTAGACTTCACGCCTAAGGCACACTACGAACTAGGGGAAGACCTCGGCATCTTGGACTTCGAAGCCGGGGCCAAGGTTTCCGGTAGCCGTTACTTGTACTACCTGGGGATGGGGGCTCGTTTGGAACGGGCCGTCTACAACTTCTTCTTGGATGAAAATACCAAGGCGGGCTTCACCGAAGTCTTGCCACCATACATCGTGAACGATGATTCCATGTACGGCACGGGGCAATTCCCTAAGTTTAAGGAAGACGTTTACCAACTGAAGGACGAAGCCATGACCCTGATCCCAACGGCCGAAGTGCCTTTGGTCAACTACTACCGTGACGAAGTCATTCCAGAAGAAAAGCTACCGGTGTGGTTCACCGCTTTGACCCCAGCCTTCCGTTCTGAGGCCGGGAGTGCTGGTCGCGATACCCGTGGCTTGATTCGGTTACATCAGTTCAACAAAGTCGAAATGGTGAAGTTCTGTAAGCCGGAAAACTCATGGGATGAGTTAGAGGCCTTAACTAAGCACGCTGAGAGCTTATTACAGAAGCTTGGGCTGGCTTACCATGTCATTACGCTGACGACCAGCGACATGAGCTTCACGGCCGCCATGACGCATGACCTCGAGGTCTGGTTCCCAGAACAAAACACGTACCGGGAAATCTCCAGTTGCTCGAACACCACCGACTTCCAAGCACGACGGGCACACATCCAATATCGTGACGAAAACGGCAAGTTACAATACGTTCACGCGTTGAATGGGTCCGGTTTGGCCGTTGGTCGGGCCGTTGCCGCAATTTTGGAAAACTACCAAAATGCCGATGGTTCTGTTACCGTTCCCGATGTCTTGGTTCCCTACATGGGCGGCGTGACCAAGATTACCAAATAATTCAATCACCTTTCAAAGGCTGTCGGCAGGTGCCGACAGCCTTTTTTGGTCGCCGAATGGGCTTCGACGGGGGACCGGGGCAATAAATTAGCGATTTAATAAACTTTTTTCTAAAAAGGTCTAGCAATTTAACAAAAGGTACGCTACAATATTAAATGTTGCTGAAAGAGTAGTTATTCAGTTCGCGGATATTTATTCAAAATATTCAAAAAAACTAGTTGACAACTTTTTCTCAGCATGGTAAATTATAATAGTTGTTTCGAGCGGTGTTACGACAACGCACGGAAGTTTATGGAGGATTAGCTCAGTTGGGAGAGCGTCTGCCTTACAAGCAGAGGGTCACAGGTTCGAGCCCTGTATCCTCCATTGGGACCTAGGTCCCTGGCGTTAGTTCGCCAACGTTGCAGGTGTGGCGGAACTGGCAGACGCGCTAGATTTAGGTTCTAGTGTCTTATGACGTGGGGGTTCGAGTCCCTTCACCTGCATAACCGAATATTGCAAAATATATTCAAAAATATATTTTGCCGACTTAGCTCAGTTGGCAGAGCATCTCACTAGTAATGAGGAGGTCGGAGGTTCGAATCCTCTAGTCGGCATGGTTCCAATAACCAAATAGCCAATTTGCGGAAGTAGTTCAGTGGTAGAACATCACCTTGCCATGGTGGGGGTCGCGGGTTCGAATCCCGTCTTCCGCTTTTGCCCTTTTGCCGGGGTGGCGGAATTGGCAGACGCACAGGACTTAAAATCCTGCGGTCAGTGATGACCGTACCGGTTCGATCCCGGTCCTCGGCATTTAATTTAATAATAATTATGCACCCATAGCGCAACTGGATAGAGTGTCTGACTACGAATCAGAAGGTTGTAGGTTCGACTCCTACTGGGTGCATTTTTGTTGCTTATAGTTTCTATGGGCAATATTTTCGGGAAGTAGCTCAGCTTGGTAGAGCACCTGGTTTGGGACCAGGGGGTCGCAGGTTCGAATCCTGTCTTCCCGATTACTGATCTGTCAGTGATCGGTGATTAGCTTTCTCGGGAAGTAGCTCAGCTTGGTAGAGCACCACGTTCGGGACGTGGGGGTCGCAAGTTCAAATCTTGTCTTCCCGATTTTTTAATCCCTAATGACAGACAAATTCGGATATACCGTCTCTCCTTACTTATTGTTTGGAGGACGGTATTTTTTTTGTTATGATAGTTAACCGGACCTTCTCAAGCGTTCGCAACCTAATCCGTTGCATTTTCCTGGGAAGTTCGTATAATATTAGTCAACATTAGTCAAGAAACTGGACTGAAGGGGGGACGATAATGGAAAATCAAAATATTTCGGATATTATTGAGTCTTACCTGAAGCAGATTTTGGCTGATTCTCAGCAAGTCGAAATTCGCCGGGCAGAAATTGCTAACCAGTTTAACGTCGTGCCTTCACAGATTAATTACGTGATTAAGACCCGTTTTACGATTCAGGACGGTTACGTCGTGGAAAGTAAGCGTGGTGGTGGCGGTTATATTAGAATCGAAAAGGTTAAACTCCTAGATAATTTGGACTTTATTGATTCACTGGTAGCAGCAGTTGGAGACCAGATTACGCGTCATGATGGCCTGGCGATTGTTCGTAGCTTGTTTGAAGCCGGTGCCATTAACCGCCGCGAGAGCAATATTATTCTTGCAGCGATTGATAAGACGGCAATTAATACCGGTAATGTAGAAGTTGATGAACGCTTAAGAGCGCAGATTTTGATTTCAATTTTGAATCATCTTCGTTACGAGAGCTAAGAAAGTGAGGAGTTGCAGATGGATAACTTATTTACGCCTAGCGCCAAGAATGTCCTCGAACTGGCACAGGAACAGGCAAAGTATTTCAAGCACCAAGCGGTCGGCACGGAACATTTACTGCTAGCCCTCACCATTGAAGAAAATGGCATCGCTAATAAAGTCTTACAGCAATTCTCAGTTAGTGATGACGATGTGCGTGAAGAAATCGAACGCTTCACGGGGTATGGCACCTTGACCGGGACGACCAAGGATAGCTACCTCCCTTATTCGCCAAAGGCTAAGTCCATGTTAGCCTTAGCTGGTGATGAGGCCAAAAGATTGGGCGCCACTAAGATTGGGACGGAACACTTATTACTGGCATTATTAAGTGATGAAACTGTGTTGTCTTCCCGCATCCTGAAGAACTTAAACGTTGAATTGACCGATGCGCGCAAGGTGGTCTTGCGTAAGCTAGGCATCACCGATACGCCAAAGCGTCGTAATGACCCTCGCTCACGCCGCGCTGCTGCTGGCGGCACGCCAACCTTGGATTCCTTGGCCCGTAACTTAACGGACTCTGCTAAGGAAGGCCGGATGGACCCAACCGTTGGTCGTGACAAGGAAGTTAAGCGGGTGATTCAAATTCTGAGCCGGCGGACCAAGAACAACCCAGTCCTAATCGGTGAACCGGGTGTTGGGAAGACGGCTATCGCCGAGGGCCTTGCCCAGCGAATTGTGAATGGCGACGTTCCTGAAGACATGCAGAACAAGCGGCTAATGATGCTTGATATGGGGTCCCTAGTTGCTGGGACGAAGTATCGTGGCGAATTTGAAGATCGACTGAAGAAGGTTATCGAAGAAATTTATAACGATGGCCACGTGATTCTCTTCATTGATGAATTGCATACCCTGATTGGTGCCGGTGGTGCCGAAGGGGCGATCGATGCCTCGAACATCTTGAAGCCAGCGTTGGCTCGTGGTGAACTCCAAACCATTGGGGCGACGACCCTGGATGAATACCAAAAGTATATTGAATCCGACGCAGCGTTGGAACGGCGGTTTGCCACGGTTCAAGTCGATGAACCAACGCCGGACGAGGCCCTTGAAATCCTGAAGGGTCTGCGGTCACGCTATGAGGACCATCATCACGTGAACATCACGGATGAAGCCTTGAACCAGGCCGTGAAGCTGTCTGCACGTTACATTAGCGAACGGTACCTGCCTGACAAGGCCATTGACCTGATGGACGAAGCCTCAGCCAAGGTACGGATCGATCAAATGGATAAGCCAACGGCTGCCTCGAAGCAAAGTGATGAGCTGGACCAATTGGCCGCCGCTAAGGAAGCGGCCATCGATTCCCAAGACTTTGAACGGGCCGCTGAGTTACGCACGGAAGAAATGAAGTTGCGCGAGAAGATTGAGGCACGCAAGGCCCGGCAAGCAGCCGCAGCCGAGAAGGAACCAGATCATCATTACACGATTGATGTTACTGGTGAAGATGTGGCTGAGGTCGTTGCCGAATGGACTGGGGTACCCTTAACCCAGTTGAAGCAAACGGATGCCGATCGTCTGGTTAACTTGGAAAAGATCTTGCATCAACGGGTCATTGGTCAAGAAGAGGCCGTTTCCGCGGTTTCTCGGGCCATTCGGCGGGCACGGTCGGGTCTTAAGGATCCGAACCGGCCAATTGGTTCTTTCATGTTCCTCGGCCCTACTGGGGTTGGGAAGACCGAATTAGCTAAGGCCCTCGCTGAAGCGATGTTTGGTTCCGAAGACAACATGATTCGGGTGGACATGAGTGAATACATGGAGAAGTACTCCACCAGTCGTTTGATTGGGTCAGCGCCAGGTTACGTGGGCTATGAAGAAGGGGGCCAATTGACCGAAAAGGTTCGGAACAAGCCGTACTCGGTTGTCCTCTTTGATGAAGTTGAAAAAGCCCATCCAGATGTCTTCAACATTCTATTGCAGGTCTTGGATGATGGGTACCTGACCGACTCTAAGGGTCGTAAGGTCGATTTCAGAAACACCATCTTAATCATGACGTCTAACCTGGGCGCAACGAAACTCCGGGATGAAAAGACGGTTGGTTTTGGTGCCGAAGACCTGGCTAACAGTTACCGAGCAATGTCGGCCACGATTCGGGAAACCCTGAAGCAATCCTTCCGGCCAGAATTCCTGAACCGGATTGATGAAACGGTCATCTTCCACTCCTTGAAGAAGGATGAACTTCATGAAATCGTGAAGTTGATGGCTAAGGACATCGTCACCCGGGTTGCCGATCAAGACATTCACTTGAAGATTACGCCGGCCGCCATTGATGTGGTGGCTAAGGCGGGCTTCGACCCCGAATACGGGGCACGGCCAATCCGGCGGGCGCTACAAACGCAAGTTGAGGATAAGTTGAGTGAAGAAATGTTAGGTGGCCACGTCAAGGCCAATGATTCTGTCACGGTTGGGGCCTCCAAGGGTGAAATCACGATTAGCGTGAAGGATGCCAAGGAACCTGAAACGGTTGCCAGTCATTAAAACAGGTTAAACCAACGAGTTCGGATTTATCCGGGCTCGTTTTTGTGTTTTCAGTAAAGATCAGTGCAGTGGTCTAGCTGGTGATAAACGACTATGGTAGACTTGATCTACAAACAGTTTGAAAGGACGGCAACTATGAAGCGTGAAGAACAACTATCTCAGACGCATGCGGCCATATTGGATGCGGCCAGTCAGCAATTCTTAGCACAGGGGTATCAAGGAACCTCAACTCGAGATATTGCTAAGGAGGTCGGTATTACTCAACCGGCTTTGTATCACCATTTCAGCGATAAAGAGGTTATTTATCTTGAGGTGATTAAGCAGGTCGGCGCCACGGTTCGTGACGGCATTAACGAGGCTGTCGCGCAGATTAAAACGTCGGGGGAGTCGGACCCAGTGGCGGCCTTAACGGCGGTTACGGAGGTCCTAACGGCTGCTCATCCACGAGATGTCTTCACGGTCATTCATGGGAGCTTCAAGCATCTAAAGCCCGAGAATCAACACGCTTTGGGCCAGGTCTTTGCACAGGATTATCTGCAGCCCTTACAACAGGCATTCGAATTACCGGCCATTCCGCTGCGTGGGGGGATGGCGGCGAAGGATGCCGCTTCCTTCTATCTGACTAGTCTGAGCCCACTGTTCAACACATTCCACCATGTCGGACCGGCAGATGCCGATCAGCACGAACAGACCCAGGCACTGGTCCGGTTAATTTTATTTGGTGTAGCCGTGGAAAAATAGGTCGTTCCTATTGACTTTGGCTTGGCAATTTAGTACTATATTATTCGTATGCAACTGTGAACTGAAATTGGCCGCGACGATCTATTGTCCGCCGCGACCGTTATAAGATGCCAAAAGCAAACAACTTGTTTGTTTTTGGATTTTTTTTGCTAAAAATTCGGGATTTGTCCAATTTGTAATCAAATTGTAACATTGAATTTCTAGCCAGTCACAGAATAAATAGGAGAGGTGAACAACTTGGCAGGACACTTAGTTAAATACGGGAAACACCGTACACGCCGGAGCTATTCGCGGATCAAGGAAGTTCTTGACTTACCTAACTTGATCGAGATTCAAACCAATTCCTACAACTGGTTCCTCGATGAAGGTTTACGCGACATGTTCGACGACATCATGCCAATCGAAGATTTTCAAGGAAACCTTTCGTTAGAATTCGTTGATTATCAACTACTAGAACCCAAATATTCGGTCGATGAAGCACGGGAACACGATGCTAACTATTCAGCACCACTGCACGTGACCTTACGCCTCACGAACCATGAAACGGGCGAAATTAAATCGCAAGATGTTTTCTTTGGTGACTTCCCACTGATGACGGCCCAAGGGACCTTCATCATCAACGGGGCAGAACGGGTAATTGTTTCTCAATTAGTCCGGTCACCAGGTGTTTACTTTAATGAAGATACTGATAAAAATGGTCGGACGGTCTTTGGCGCAACGGTTATTCCTAACCGTGGGGCTTGGCTAGAATTTGAAACCGACGCCAAGAACGTTTCCTACGTTCGGATTGACCGGACCCGTAAGATCCCAATGACTGAATTAGTTCGGGCATTAGGTTTCGGTTCCGACGATGAAATCTTAGATATCTTAGGGGATAACGAAAGTCTTTCCCAAACCTTGGAAAAGGATATTCACAAGAATACCGATGACTCCCGGGTTGAAGAATCTTTGAAGGACATTTACGAACGTCTACGTCCAGGTGAACCTAAGACGGCCGACTCTTCACGGAGTCTGTTGACGGCTCGGTTCTTCGATCCAAAGCGTTACGACATGGCACCTGTTGGTCGTTACAAGACTAACAAGAAGCTGAGTTTGAAGACGCGTTTGTTGGGCTTGACTTTGGCTGAAACCTTAGCTGATCCAGATACTGGTGAAGTTATTGCTCAAAAGGGCACGGTCGTTGACAAGGACGTTATGAAGACCTTGGCACCATACCTGGACCAAGAAGACTTCAAGATGGTGACTTTTCAACCTTCAGATGAAGCCGTTGTAACGGAACCCTTAAAGTTACAGATTATCAAGGTGGAATCACCTGACGATCCTGAACAAGAAGTCCCAGTGATTGGGAACGGCAACATTGATATCAAGCTGAAGCATATTCGCCCAGCCGACATCATCGCTTCCATGAACTACTTCTTTGATTTACAAATTGGCATTGGCAATACCGATGACATTGACCACTTGGGTAACCGGCGGATTCGTTCCGTGGGTGAACTTCTGCAGAACCAATTCCGGATCGGGTTATCTCGGATGGAACGGGTTGTGCGTGAACGGATGTCCATTCAGGATGCTGCGACGGTAACGCCACAACAACTGATTAACATTCGTCCAGTGGTTGCTTCAATCAAGGAATTCTTTGGTTCTTCACAACTGTCACAATTCATGGATCAAACCAACCCATTGGGTGAATTAACGCATAAGCGTCGGTTATCTGCCCTTGGGCCTGGTGGTTTGACTCGTGACCGTGCCGGTTATGAAGTCCGGGACGTTCACTATACTCATTACGGTCGGATGTGCCCAATTGAAACGCCTGAAGGTCCTAACATTGGTTTGATTAACAGTCTTTCCAGTTACGCCCGGGTTAACAAGTATGGCTTCATCGAAACGCCATACCGTCGTGTTTCATGGGACACCCACAAGGTTACCGACAAGATCGATTACCTGACGGCTGATGAAGAAGATAACTATGTTGTTGCCCAAGCCAACACGCCACTGAATGATGACGGCTCATTTGCAACCGACACCATCATGGCTCGTGCTGAAGCAGATAACATTGAAACTAGTGCTGACCGAATTGACTACATGGACGTTTCGCCTAAGCAAGTTGTTGCCGTGGCCACTGCATGTATTCCTTTCTTGGAAAACGATGACTCTAACCGGGCCTTGATGGGTGCGAACATGCAACGTCAAGCCGTGCCTTTGTTGGACCCACACGCCCCATTAATCGGGACTGGGATTGAATACAAGGCTGCCCATGACTCTGGGGTTGCTTTGATCAGTCAACATGAAGGTTCTGTTGAATACGTCGACGCTCGTGAAATCCGCGTTCGTCGTGAAGACGGTGCCTTAGACACTTACAAGCTGATGAAGTTCCGCCGTTCTAACGGTGGTAAGAACTACAACCAACGTCCAATCGTTAAGGTTGGCGACCACGTCGACAATGACGAAGTCTTGGCTGATGGTCCTTCAATGGAAAATGGTGAATTGGCCTTAGGTCAAAACCCATTAGTTGCCTTCATGACTTGGCAAGGTTATAACTTCGAAGATGCCATCGCCATTAACGAACGTTTGGTTCGTGACGATGTCTACACGTCTATTCATATTGAAGAATACGAATCAGAAGCACGTGACACGAAGTTAGGGCCTGAAGAAATGACTCGTGAAATCCCTAACGTTGGTGAAGACGCCTTGAAGAACTTGGACGAAGACGGAATTATCCGAATTGGTGCCGAAGTTCAAGACGGCGACATCTTGGTAGGTAAGGTAACGCCTAAGGGTGTTACGGAATTATCTGCTGAAGAACGTTTACTCCATGCTATCTTTGGTGAAAAGGCCCGTGAAGTACGGGATACTTCTCTGAAGGTTCCACATGGTGGTGGCGGGATTATCCAGGATGTTAAGATCTTCACGCGTGAAAACGGTGATGAACTTTCTCCTGGTGTTAACATGATGGTTCGAGTTTACATTGCACAAAAGCGTAAGCTCCAAGTTGGTGACAAGATGTCCGGGCGGCATGGTAACAAGGGGACGGTTTCCGTTGTTATCCCTGAAGAAGATATGCCATACATGCCAGACGGGACGCCAATCGACATCATGCTGAGTCCAATGGGTGTGCCTTCCCGGATGAACATCGGGCAAGTGCTCGAACTTCACTTGGGGATGGCTGCACGTAAGTTAGGCATTCACATGGCAACGCCAGTCTTTGATGGTGCCCAAGATACTGATATCTGGGACGCCGTTAAGGAAGCTGGGATGGCTTCAGATGCTAAGACGGTTCTTTACGATGGCCGGACTGGTGAACCATTCGACAAGCGGGTTGCTGTTGGTGTCATGAACTACTTGAAGCTGGCCCACATGGTCGACGACAAGATGCATGCCCGTTCAATTGGACCTTACTCATTGGTTACCCAACAACCCCTTGGTGGGAAAGCACAATTTGGTGGCCAACGGTTTGGTGAAATGGAAGTTTGGGCCTTGGAAGCTTATGGTGCCGCTTATACGTTACAAGAAATCTTAACGTACAAGTCTGATGACGTGGTTGGTCGGGTTAAGACCTACGAAGCCATCGTTAAGGGCGACCCAATTCCAAAGCCTGGTGTTCCAGAATCCTTCCGTGTTCTGGTTAAGGAATTACAATCCTTGGGTCTGGACATGAAGGTCTTAAATGGTAATAAAGAAGAAATCGAACTCCGCGATATGGATGACGATGATGACGATGTTGTTAACGTGGATGCCTTGAGCAAGTATGCTCAACAACAGGAAGAGCAACGTGAAGCACAAGCTCAGACTGATGATAGCGCCGCCGCAGCAAAGCCAGTTAAAAATGAAAGTCAACCGAACACACAAGACTAATTAATAAGGGAGGTCGCTTCTTTGGTCGATGTCAATAAGTTCGAAAGCATGCAGATCGGGCTTGCTTCACCAGATAAGATCCGTAGTTGGTCTTATGGTGAAGTCAAGAAACCCGAAACCATCAACTACCGGACGTTAAAGCCTGAAAAAGATGGGCTGTTCGACGAGCGGATCTTCGGTCCTACCAAGGACTGGGAATGTGCTTGTGGTAAGTACAAGCGGATCCGTTACAAGGGTGTCGTTTGTGACCGTTGTGGGGTTGAAGTTACCCGTTCTAAGGTTCGTCGTGAACGGATGGGCCATATCGAATTGGCTGCTCCAGTAACTCACATCTGGTACTTCAAGGGAATCCCAAGCCGGATGGGCTTGGTTCTCGACATGAGCCCACGGGCTTTGGAAGAAATCATTTACTTTGCTTCCTACGTTGTCTTGGATCCAGGTAACACGCCACTCGAAAAGAAGCAATTGCTTTCCGAACGTGATTACCGTGACAAGCTCGTGGAATACGGTAGTGATGCCTTCAAGGCTGAAATGGGTGCCGAAGCTATCAAGAAGTTATTGATGGCCGTAGACCTAGATAAAGAAGTCACGGAATTAAAGGAAGAATTGAAGGAAGCTACTGGCCAAAAGCGGACGCGTGCCGTTCGTCGTTTGGACATCTTGGAAGCCTTCGTGACATCTGGTAACCGTCCTGAATGGATGGTCATGGATGCTATTCCGGTTATTCCACCTGACTTACGGCCAATGGTACAACTCGAAGGTGGACGTTTCGCAACGTCTGACTTGAACGACTTGTACCGGCGGGTTATCAACCGGAATAGCCGGTTGAAGCGTTTGTTGGACTTAAATGCACCTGGGATTATCGTTCAAAACGAAAAGCGGATGTTACAAGAAGCCGTTGATGCCTTAATCGATAACGGTCGTCGTGGCCGTCCAGTTGCTGGTCCTGGTAACCGTCCTTTGAAGTCTCTTTCACACATGTTGAAGGGGAAGCAAGGTCGGTTCCGTCAAAACTTGTTAGGGAAGCGGGTTGACTACTCAGGTCGTTCCGTTATTGACGTCGGTCCTTCCCTCAAGTTCAATCAAATGGGCTTGCCAGTTCCAATGGCCTTGGAATTATTCCGGCCATTCATCATGAAGGAATTGGTTGCTCGTGGCTTGGCTTCTAACATTAAGAATGCCAAGCGCCAGATCGACCGTGAAGATGACGATGTCTTTAATGTTTTGGAAGACGTCATCAAGGAACACCCTGTTCTGTTGAACCGGGCACCTACGCTTCACCGTTTAGGGATTCAAGCCTTTGAACCCGTTCTGGTTAGTGGTAAAGCTATGCGTCTTCACCCATTGGCCTGTGAAGCCTACAACGCCGATTTCGATGGGGACCAAATGGCCATCCACGTTCCGCTATCTGACGAAGCCCAAGCTGAAGCACGTTTGCTGATGCTGGCCGCTCACCATATCCTGGCTCCTGCCAGTGGTAAGCCAGTGGTTGCACCTTCTCAAGATATGGTTATCGGGAACTACTACCTGACGATGGAAGAAACTGCTCGTGAAGGGGAAGGCATGATCTTCACCGACCTCGACGAAGCGGTTATCGCTTACCGGAATGGTTTAGTTCACTGGCACTCACGGGTTGGGGTTCAAGTATCCTCAATGCCTGACAAGCCTTTCACCGATGAACAACGCGGTAAGATTATGGTCACGACTGTTGGGAAGTTAATCTTCAACAACATTCTGCCAAAATCATTCCCATACCTGAATGAACCAACCAGTACAAACCTGAACGGTTACGTTCCAGACAAGTACTTCTTGGATGCCGGTGAAGATATCCATGATTACTTGCAGAATGCAACGTTGATTGGACCATTCAAGAAGGGTTTCTTGAGTGATATCATTGCCGCCGTTTACCAACAATACAAGGTTACGGCTACTTCAGAACTCCTGGACCGGATCAAGGACTTGGGTTACAACGAGTCCACGAAGTCTGGTTTGACGGTTGGGATTTCCGATGTGACTGACTTGAAAGAAAAGCCAGAAATCATCGACGAAGCCCATAAGCAAGTTAAGACCGTTACGAAGCAGTTCCGTCGTGGTTTGATTACCGACCACGAACGTTACGAACGTGTTATCGGTATCTGGAATGATGCCAAGGACGACATTCAAAACGCCTTGATTCACAGTTTCGAGCAACAGAACCCAATCTTTATGATGAGTGATTCTGGTGCCCGGGGGAACATTTCTAACTTTACGCAACTTGCCGGTATGCGTGGTTTGATGGCCGCTCCTAGTGGTGACATCATGGAACTACCTATCACGTCTAACTTCCGTGAAGGGCTAACGGTTATGGAAATGTTCATTTCGACCCACGGTGCTCGTAAAGGGATGACCGATACGGCGCTGAAGACTGCCAACTCAGGTTACCTGACTCGGCGGTTGGTCGATGTTGCGCAAGATGTTATTATTCGTGAGAAGGATTGTGGCACTGACCGTGGTTTGACGATTCGGGCCATCACTGATGGTAACGAAATGATTGAACCACTCTACGACCGGATCTTGGGCCGTTACACGCAAAAGTCTGTGGTTGACCCACAAACTGGCGATGTGATTGTTCCTAGAAACCAAATGATTGTGGAAGACACTGCTCAACAAATCGTTGATGCTGGTGTTGAAGAAGTTACGATTCGTTCCGCCTTTACTTGCAACACTGAACATGGTGTTTGTGAGCATTGTTACGGTCGGAACATGGCTACTGGTGACGAAGTTGAAGTTGGTGAAGCTGTTGGTACTGTTGCCGCTCAATCTATCGGTGAACCAGGTACGCAATTGACCATGCGGAACTTCCATACCGGTGGTGTTGCCGGGAACGAAGATATTACTCAAGGGCTTCCTCGTGTTCAAGAATTATTTGAATCTCGGAACCCTAAAGGTAAAGCTGAAATTACTGAAGTTACTGGGACGGTTGAATCAATCGAAGAAAACCCAGCTGAACGGACGAAGGAAGTTACGATCAAGGGGGAGGCTGACACTCGGAGCTACACGTTACCAATCACTGCCCGCATGCGGGTCACTGAAGGCGACTTTATCCACCGTGGTGCTGCCTTGAACTATGGGTCTGTTGATCCTAAGGAACTTCTCCGTGTTCGCGATGTCTTGTCTACTGAAACTTACATCTTAGGTGAAGTTCAACGAGTTTACCGGATGCAAGGTGTTGCGATCAGTGATAAGCACGTTGAAATCATGGTTCGGCAAATGTTACGTAAAGTTCGGATCATGGATCCGGGCGATACCGACGTTCTGCCTGGTACCTTGATGGATATTCAGGACTTCCGTCGTGCCAACTACCAGACGTTGATCGATGGTGGCATTGCTGCTACCGCACGTCCTGTTATCTTGGGGATCACCAAGGCTGCCCTGGAAACGAACAGTTTCTTATCAGCTGCATCCTTCCAAGAAACAACCCGTGTCTTGACCGATGCTGCTATTCGGGGCAAGAACGATCCGTTGGTTGGTTTGAAGGAAAACGTTATTATTGGGAAGATTATTCCTGCCGGGACTGGGATGCCAGATTACCGTCAGATCAAGCCCAAGGAAGTTGGCGGTACGTCAACCGAAGGCGTTTACTCCATCAGCGATTTAGAGAAGCAAATGCAAGAAGACTCACAACTTTAATGACTTCGGTCTTTAATCCAAAAGAGAACCCGCCACTGGCGGGTTCTTTTTTGATGGCGCTAAATCCAGAAAAGGCCGGCACTTATGGCCAACCAGGGAATGAAGGCCTGGGGGGCGTTGCCCCGGTTGTGGGCGACTAGGGCCAGGCCACAGGCTAGAATAAGCCAGCGACTGGTGGTTTCCACGCCGAAGAGCAAGGCGTATTGAACCATCAGGTCGATATCGCCGTCACCGAGGCCGGGCTTCCGCCACTGAGCCCATGCCCAGTGATAAACAACCATCGTTCCGGCCACAAGTAGTAGCGCGATGGGTTGGGCGCCGAGAACTATTCCCAGCCCGAGATAGCTGACCCAACTGGGAAAGGTGAGTGTCAGGTGATCACAGAGGGCGGCGTAGGTCCAGGTGAGTAACCACATGACGACTAATAAGCTTTTCTGGTCAGTGATGGTGGTCACCAATACCCCAACACTAAATTCTAGGCCAAGGTATGTCAAAGGAAGGCTGGTTCGGCAGTAGAAGCAGCGTCCCCGCAACATCAGGAAGCTTAGGACTGGCCATAATTGCCAATAGGGGAGGGACTGACCACAATTGTCACAATGCGACCGCGGCCACCAGCCAGATTCTCCTCGTGAATAGCGCGTAGCCAATGCTACCAGGCCTGAGCCGAGGCAGGCACCATAAATAAATAAGAAAAAAGTCATTATCGGAATCACCTCAAGGGTACCTCCGTCAACGATTCGGAATTCTTTGCGGGTATTTGCTACAAGGTTTGTTGACAGGGCATTTCTGGCATGGTATTCTATTAAAGGTGCTTTTCGCAGACAGGTCTCGGGTATTCACTACCAGACATGCTGACTGACGGTGAGAAGGACACTTCAATTGAATCCTCCACTGGATGGCTTTTTTCTTTCAAGAAAAATGAACCACCTGGATGTGTGGACTTACACTCTAGAATGACTAAAGAAAGGAGGACTATTTAGATGCCTACTATCAACCAATTGGTGCGTAAAGGTCGTAAATCTAAAAGTTCTAAATCAGATGCCCCAGCTTTAAACTTCGGGTATAACAGTTTCAAGAAAGCTCAAGTTAAGAATCCAGCTCCACAAAAGCGTGGGGTTGCTACTCGTGTCGGTACCATGACGCCAAAGAAGCCTAACTCTGCTTTACGGAAATATGCACGTGTACGGTTGTCAAACTTAATTGAAGTGACTGCTTACATTCCTGGTATTGGTCACAACCTACAAGAACATAGTGTTGTGCTTATCCGGGGCGGCCGGGTAAAGGATTTACCTGGGGTTCGTTACCACGTTATTCGTGGGGCCCTCGATACTGCCGGGGTTACTGACCGTCGTCAAGGTCGTTCCAAGTATGGGACTAAGAAGCCTAAGGGCTAGACCGAGATCGAAATTTAAGACCGTTTGCACGGTTCCCGTCAAACGGTCTGTAACAGCATTTCAAGGAGGATATTAACAATGCCTAGAAAAGGAAACGTACAAAAGCGTGAAGTCCTTCCTGATCCAATTTACAATTCAAAGTTGGTCACTCGTCTGATCAACCACACGATGATGGATGGGAAACGTGGTACTTCAACTAAAATCATTTATGGTGCATTTGACATCATTAAGAACGAAACCGGTAACGATCCAGTGGAAGTCTTCGAAGAAGCAATGAAGAACGTTATGCCAGTCTTGGAAGTTAAGGCTCGGCGTGTTGGTGGGTCAAACTACCAAGTTCCAATCGAAGTTCGTCCAGACCGTCGGACCACTTTAGGTCTTCGGTGGATGGTGCAGTATTCTCGTCTTCGTGGCGAACATACGATGGTTGAACGACTTGCTCGTGAAATCATGGATGCTGCTAACAATACGGGTGCAGCTGTTAAGAAGCGTGAAGACACTCACCGGATGGCTGATGCCAACCGTGCCTTCGCTCACTACCGTTGGTAGGAAGCACCTGTTGCACTGCGTTGCCAACAGTGTGATAAAATGTTGGAGCAGAATGTTGTTAACATTCTCGTCTCTGGCTTAAGGGAGTAATCCTTTAATCGAGAGGTGGCTACTAAATCAATATGATGATGGTAGCCACCTTTTGGCACAATCTACGATCAATTTTGAGAGGAGTTACACATTAATCATGGCTAATACTCGTGAATTTCCGCTTGAGAAGACGCGTAACATCGGTATCATGGCCCACATCGATGCCGGGAAGACGACGACTACTGAGCGTATCCTGTATTATACTGGTAAAATCCATAAGATTGGTGAAACCCATGATGGGGCTTCACAAATGGACTGGATGGCCCAAGAACAAGAACGTGGGATTACCATCACTTCTGCCGCTACGACTGCGGAATGGAAGAAGCACCGGATCAACATCATTGACACCCCAGGACACGTTGACTTCACTGTTGAAGTTGAACGTTCCCTCCGTGTCTTAGATGGTGCCGTTGCTGTGTTGGATGCCCAAGCCGGTGTTGAACCCCAAACTGAAACTGTTTGGCGTCAAGCATCTGACTTCGACGTTCCACGTATCGTTTTCGTAAACAAGATGGACAAGCTGGGTGCCGACTTCGACTTCTCAGTTAACTCTATCCATGAACGTTTACAAGCTAATGCACTTGCATTGCAAATGACCATTGGTGCCGAAGACGACTTTACCGGGGTTGTTGACCTTATTGAAATGAAGGCCTACATCTACGATAAGGATACGTTGGGTGCCGATTGGGATACGGTTGAAATTCCTGATGACATGAAGGAAGAAGCCGAAAAGCGCCATGAAGCTATGATCGAAAGCGTTGCTGACGTTGACGATGAAATCATGGAAAAGTACCTTGAAGGTGAAGAAATCTCCAAGGAAGAATTGAAGGCCGCTATCCGTCGTGCAACCTTGAAGCTGGAATTATTCCCAGTCTTTGCTGGTTCTGCATTTAAGGATAAGGGTGTTCAAATGTTGATGGACGCCGTTGTGGACTACTTACCATCTCCATTGGATGTTAAGCCATACAACGCCACTGTTCCTGATACTGATGAAGCCGTTGAATTACGTGCCGATGATGATGCGCCATTTGCTGCCTTGGCTTTCAAGGTTGCAACTGACCCATTCGTTGGTCGTTTGACTTACATCCGGGTTTACTCCGGTACTCTGGAAGCTGGTTCTTACGTGCTTAACTCCACTAAGGACAAGCGTGAACGGGTTGGTCGTTTGCTGCAAATGCATTCTAATCACCGTCAAGAAATTCCAGAAGTCTTCTCTGGTGACATCGCTGGTGCCATTGGTTTGAAGAACACCACTACTGGTGACTCTTTGACCGACCCAGATCACCCATTACATTTGGAATCTATGGACTTCCCAGATCCAGTTATCCAGGTTGCCGTAGAACCAAAGACTAAGGCTGACCAAGACAAGATGAACACTGCCCTTCAAAAACTTTCTGAAGAAGACCCAACTTTCAAGGCTGAAACTAACCCTGAAACTGGTGAAACTTTGATCGCTGGGATGGGTGAACTTCACTTGGACATCATCATCGACCGTATGAAGCGTGAATTCAAGGTTGAAGCAAACATTGGTGCACCTCAAGTTGCCTACCGTGAAGCCTTCACGAAGCCAACTAAGGTTCAAGGTAAGTTTGTTCGTCAATCTGGTGGTAAAGGTCAATATGGTGACGTTTGGATCGAATTTACCCCTAACGAACGTGGTAAGGGTTACGAATTCGAAGACGCTATCGTTGGTGGGGTTGTTCCTCGTGAATTTATCCCTTCAGTTGACCAAGGTCTGCAAGAAGCCATGGCAAACGGTGTGTTAGCCGGTTACCCATTGGTCGATGTTAAGGCTAAGTTATACGATGGTAGTTACCATGAAGTCGATTCTAGTGAAGCTGCCTTTAAGGTTGCTGCATCATTGGCTTTACGTGAGGCCGTTCAATCTGCTGGTCCCGTTATTCTTGAACCAATCATGAAGGTTGATATCATGGTTCCTGAAGAATACATGGGTGATATCATGGGCCAAGTTACCGCACGTCGTGGTAAGGTTGATGGTATGGAAGCACGTGGTAACGCACAAATGATTCATTCATTCGTTCCGTTATCCGAAATGTTCGGTTACGCTACGACGTTACGTTCTGCATCTCAAGGTCGTGGTACCTTTACCATGACGTTTGACCACTACGAACCAACGCCTAAGAGTGTTCAAGCTGACATTATCAAGAAGAACGGCGGCACTCCAGTCGAAGACTAGACCTGTCATTCTTTAAGAAAGTACGTTTCTACTTCGGTAGAACGTACTTTTTTTGTCGACAAAAACCGTCACAACGGCGTGTGGTTGTTGTGCGGTATAATGAGGAGAAGTCCTGGTACGTATCGCAACGAAAGTCATTGAGGTGGTTTTAGTCTCATGGAAGAGTTATTTGAAAGTACACCAATTCCTAAGGCATATTTTAAACTAGCGTTGCCGGTTGTTCTTGGGATGGTTGCCAGTATGGTATATAACCTGGCAGATACGTATTTCGTGTCTCAGACGCAGAATACGGATTTGGTTGCCGGAGTGGCGTTGTGTACGCCCTTGTTTTCAATCCTTTTAGCCTTGGGGGACGTCTTCGGTTTAGGAGGAAGTTCGCTGATTTCTCGCCTGCTGGGAGAAAAGGCGTACGCCACGGGGCGGCGGGTTAGCAGCTTTTGCCTGTACGGTGCTTTGATTGCTGGTGTCGTGGTAACCATCGCCTTGCTCACACTCATGGGTCCGATACTGAGGGTATTTGGGGCAACGTCTGCAACGGCGCCGTATGCTAGTCAGTTTTATCAGATCATGGCCTTTGGCGCGGTCCCAATCATGGTATCGTTAGTGCCAGGGAATCTCATTCGAACAGAGGGGTTTGCTACCCAGTCGATGGTGGGGACCATGATCGGTACCGGAGTCACGATTGTCCTTGACCCCATCTTAATTTTTCCGATGGGTATGGGAGCTGCAGGGGCCGCGTTAGCCACAGTGATTGGGTATAGTGTCTCGGCGATCGTGTTGGTTGGCCAAACGAAACACTATTGTCAGGTGATTTCGATTGATATTCGTGAGAGTCGACTTAATTGGGCATTGATCAGACAGATTTTGTTTATCGGTATCCCAGGGGCATTGACCAATATTATGCAAGCGTTCGGTACCACCGTGTTGAACCGATACTTGGTCAGTTATGGTCCTACGCGTGTGGCTGCCATGGGGATTGTTCTTAAGGTGTACCTGATTGTCATGCTGGTCATGATTGGTTTTGCCTTCGGGGCGCAACCTTTGATCGGCTATACCTATGGGGCCAGGGCGATGAAACGCTTTAGACAGGTCTTACGGTTCGATCTACTGGTTGAGGTCGGTTATGCCTTAGTGGTGGCGGTCATCATGATCCTGCTCGCCCCACAAATCATTGGCCTCTTCTTGAGAAATTCGGCCGTGATTACGGCTGGGACCACGATGTTGCGGGCGCTTCTGTCTACGACACCATTTGTTGGGGCCATCCTGGTCTACACGACGGTGTTTCAAAGCGCTGGCAAGGCTGGCGGGGCATTTATCATGTCGATTGCCAGACAAGGACTCATCTTTTATCTGATGATCGTTATTGGATCGCGGTTTTTCGGGTACAATGGCATCATCTGGGCACAGCCAGTTGCCGATATAGGGACGTGTCTGCTCGGGTGGGGGCTAGCACGGTCAATCTTTAAGAAGGCCGTCGAATAGGCCGTAATGCCCATGGGACACCAGTTACAGAGTAAGTTGACCGACAGTTACAGCAAAAAGCTTCTATAATATAGGTAAAGCTTGCTTAAGAGTTGATGAAAAGAGCAAAAAGGGGAAATAAGTAAATTTATATTTGTTGGGAGAAGTTATGACTGATGAAGCCGACGCTTATTTCACAAAAATATTTGGGAAATTCCTCGAAAACCCTTGTCATGCGGCACTTTATTTAGTATGATAGTCAAGTGCTGAATTTCTGAGGGTATTTTTGTGCCCCTGGGGTAAGCTCAAAAGTTTAAGCGATGATGTGGGAGATTGCGACACACCCGGCCGCTTTGCCATGAGGGTGTGGCGGGAATTTCCACGGAGTTAGTCTTATTTTTAAAATAGACGAAGGAGGGAACACAATGGCAAAACAAAAAATTCGGATTCGGTTGAAGGCATACGAACATCGTATTCTTGACCAATCAGCGGACAAGATCGTTGAAACAGCTAAGAGAACTGGTGCCACTATTTCTGGTCCAATTCCATTACCAACTGAACGGACGATTTACACCGTATTACGTTCACCACATAAGTTTAAGGACTCACGTGAACAATTCGAAATGCGGACGCACAAGCGTTTGATTGATATCGTTAACCCAACGCCAAAGACAGTTGACTCATTAATGAAGCTCGACTTGCCTAGCGGTGTTGACATCGAAATCAAGTTATAATTTTCAAAAGTTACTAATACATTAAAATCGGAGGTGTACTCATGACCACAAAAGGAATCTTAGGGAAAAAGGTCGGGATGACGCAAGTCTTCACAGAAGCAGGTGAATTAATCCCAGTTACTGTTGTCGAAGCAACGCCAAACGTTGTGTTGCAAGTTAAGACGATGGAAAACGACGGTTACAATGCTATCCAACTTGGTTACCAAGACAAGCGTGAAGTACTCAGCAACAAGCCCGAACAAGGTCATGTAGCAAAAGCAAACACGACTCCTAAGCGCTTCATTCGTGAATTCAAAGATGTTGAGCTGGGAGATTACAAGGTAGCAGACGAAGTTAAAGTTGATACCTTCCAAGCAGGAGACATCGTTGATGTCACTGGTATCACTAAAGGTCATGGATACCAAGGTAACATTCACAAGGACGGCCAAAGCCGTGGCCCTATGGCCCATGGTTCTCGTTACCACCGTCGTCCAGGTTCTCTGGGTGCCATCATTAACCGGGTATTCCCTGGTATGAAGCTTCCAGGCCGGATGGGTAACAAGCAAGTTACTATCCAGAACCTTGTCGTTGTTAAAGCAGATGTTGATAACAACGTTCTGTTGATTAAGGGTAATGTGCCTGGTGCCAACAAGTCACTCGTTACTGTTAAGAGTGCTGTTCGCCCACCACGTCCTAAGCAATCTGAAAAATAATTAGGAAGGGAGGATAATTAAATGACAAGCGTAGCATTATACAAACAAGATGGTAGCCAAAACGGCAACGTTGATTTGAACGCCGATGTATTCGGTATCGAACCTAACGAAAACGTCGTATTCGACACGATTTTGATGCAACGGGCTTCCATGCGCCAAGGGACTCACGCCGTTAAAAACCGGAGTGCCGTTCGTGGTGGTGGTAAGAAGCCATGGCGTCAAAAAGGTACTGGTCGGGCACGTCAAGGTTCCATTCGTTCCCCACAATGGGTCGGTGGTGGTGTCGTCTTCGGACCAACCCCTCGCTCATACAGTTACCGCCTTCCTAAGAAGGTTAGCCGTTTAGCATTGAAGTCAGTTCTTTCTCAAAAGGTTCTTGACGAAAGCTTCGTCGTTGTTGACGCATTAGCTTTTGACGCTCCTAAGACGAAAGAATTTGCTGCAGTGTTGGCTGGTTTGAATGTCACGACCAAGACGTTAGTTGTCCTTGAAGACGATAACGTTGCTGCTGCATTAGCAGCCCGGAACTTAGCTAACGTTAAGGTAATTCCTGCCAAAGGCTTGAATGTCCTCGATGTTGCTGATGCCGATAAGTTAGTGATCACCCAACCAGCTCTTTCTCAAGTAGAGGAGGTGCTCGCATAATGGAATCACGCGACATTATTTTACGTCCAGTTGTCACTGAAGCAACGATGGCAACTATGGATGAAAAGCGTTACACCTTTGACGTTGATTTACGAGCAACCAAGACACAAGTCAAGCATGCCATTGAAGACATCTTTGACGTTAAGGTCGTTAAGGTCAACATCATGAACTTAAAAGGCAAGAAGAAGCGTCAAGGTCGTTACGAAGGCTTCACTAAGAAGCGTCGTAAGGCTATTGTCAGCTTATCTGCCGACTCAAAAGAAATCAAGTTCTTCAACGAAGACTAGAATTTCAATTATAGGAGGGAAATAACGTGGCGATTAAGAAATACAAACCAACAAGCAATGGTCGTCGTAATATGACGGGTTTGGTTTACAAAGACGTCATCACTAAGACGACTCCTGAAAAGTCATTGCTTGATTCACAAAGTCACTCTGCCGGCCGTAACAATGCTGGTAAGATGACTGTCCGTCATCGTGGCGGTGGTAACAAGCGTCAATACCGGATCATCGACTTCAAGCGTATTAAAGATGATGTTCCAGCAACTGTTAAGGCAATCGAATACGACCCTAACCGGACCGCTAACATTGCTTTACTTGTTTACGCCGATGGTATCAAGTCTTACATCATTGCTCCTAAGGGCTTAAAGGTTGGCGACAAAGTTCAATCTGGTCCAGAAGCTGATATCAAGATTGGTAACACTTTGCCATTAGCTAACATCCCATTTGGGACTGTTATTCACAACATCGAATTGAAGCCTGGTAAGGGTGGCCAATTGGTCCGTTCCGCTGGGACTTCAGCTCAATTGTTAGGTAAAGCTAACGACGACAAGTACGTGTTAGTTCGGTTATCATCTGGTGAAGTTCGGATGGTTCTGAAGGTTAACCGTGCTACTATCGGTGCCGTAGGTAACGAAGAACATGAATTAGTTAACGTTGGTAAAGCCGGCCGTACTCGTTGGTCAGGTCAACGTCCTCACGTTCGTGGGTCAGTTATGAACCCTAACGATCACCCTCATGGTGGTGGTGAAGGTAAGGCTCCTGTTGGTTTACCATCTCCTCTTTCTCCATGGGGTAAGAAGACTGTTGGTAAGAAGACGCGTTCTAAGAAGAACAAGACTGAGAAGTTCATTGTTCGTCACCGTAAAGGTTCCAAGATGTAATTAATCCGGTTATCCGGATGTCAAGAGACCTGGTGTTCATCGTTATAAACGATGCGCCACAAGTAGAGGAGGTTTCATAATGGGTCGTAGTTTGAAAAAAGGACCTTTTGCCGATGCGCACTTGTTAAACAAGATTGACGCACAAAAAGATTCTGACAAGAAGACCGTCATCAAGACCTGGTCCCGTCGGTCTACTATTTTCCCAAGCTTCATTGGTTATACCATTGCTGTTTATGATGGACGGAAGCATGTACCAGTTTACGTTCAAGAAGACATGGTAGGACACAAGCTTGGCGAATTCGTACCAACCCGGACTTTCCGTGGTCATGGTGGCGACGACAAAAAAACTCGTTGATAAGGAGGATTAACTAATGGCTGAACAAGTTACATCAGCGCAAGCGACTGCCAAGACGGTTCGGATTGCTGCTCGCAAAATCCGCCTTGTCATCGATCTTATCCGCGGCAAGAGCGTCGCAGAAGCGCTAGCTATCTTACAGTTCACACCCCGTGGAGCATCACCGGTTGTGGCAAAGGTTTTAAACTCTGCAATTGCTAACGCAGAAAACAATTTTGACTTAGATCGTCAAGACTTAGTTGTTAGCGAAGCCTATGTGAACGAAGGACCAACCCTTAAGCGGTTCCGTCCTCGTGCCAAAGGCTCTGCTTCACCAATCAACAAGCGTACGAGTCACATTACGGTTGTTGTATCTGAAAAAGAGGAGGGATAACGCGTGGGTCAAAAAGTAAATCCAACTGGATTACGGGTCGGTATCATTCGCGACTGGGAAGCAAAGTGGTATGCTGAAAAGGATTTCGCTGCTTACCTGAAGGAAGACCTTCAAATCCGTAAATTCATCGAAAAGCGTCTTGAAGATGCTTCAGTATCAACTGTTGAGATTGAACGGGCTGCAAACCGCGTCAACATCTCAATTCACACTGCCAAGCCAGGTATGGTTATTGGTAAGGGTGGTTCCGAAGTTGAAAATCTCCGTAAGGAGTTAAACGACTTAACTGGCAAACGTGTTCACATCAACATTGTGGAAATCAAGAAGCCAGATTTGGATGCCAAGTTGGTCGGCGAAAACATCGCTCGTCAATTGGAAGGCCGTGTTGCTTTCCGTCGCGCTATGCGTGGGACGATGCAACGGACTATGCGTTCTGGTGCCAAGGGTATCAAGACGCAGGTTGCCGGTCGTTTGAACGGTGCTGATATGTCCCGTGTCGAAAGCTATGCTGAAGGTACGGTTCCTCTGCACACGTTACGTGCTGACATCGATTATGCATGGGTAGAAGCTCATACAACTTACGGTTCTCTGGGTGTTAAGACTTGGATCTACCGTGGTGAAATTTTACCTGAAAAGAAACAAACTAACGGACAAGGAGGGAAATAGCATGCTGGTACCTAAGCGAGTAAAGTTCCGTCGTGTCCACCGTGGTAAGCTTCGTGGCGAAGCCAAGGGTGGTAAGAGTGTCGCTTTCGGTGACTTTGGTTTACAAGCTCTTGATTCTCATTGGATCACGAACCGTCAAATCGAAGCAGCCCGTGTTGCAATCACTCGTTATATGAAACGTGGCGGGAAGGTCTGGATCAAGATTTTCCCTCACAAATCCTACACTGAAAAAGGTGTTGGGGTCCGGATGGGTAATGGTAAAGGTACGCCAGCTGGCTGGGTTGCCCCAGTTAAGCGCGGTAAGGTTATGTTTGAAGTGGGTGGCGTTTCAGAAGAAACTGCTCGCGAAGCCTTACGTTTGGCTGCCATGAAGCTTCCCGTTCGTACCAAGGTATTAACTCGAGAGGAAGTAGGTGGCGAATCTAATGAAGACTAAAGAAATCAACGACTTAACCACTGCTGAAATGCTCGATAAAGAAAAGAGCTACAAGGACGAATTATTCAATCTGCGTTTCCAATTAGCAACTGGCCAGTTGGAAAACACTGCACGGTTGAAGCAAGTTCGTAAGAACATTGCGCGGATTAAAACCGCTCTTCGCCAACAAGAACTGAACAAGTAGAATACGATAAAAAGGAGGTCACTAATACATGAGTGATGCACGTAATCACCGTAAGGTATATCGGGGTCGTGTTGTTTCCGATAAAATGGACAAAACGATCACTGTCGTCGTAGAAACGACGAAGACGGATGCAAGATATGGCAAGCGTGTCAAGTACTCCAAGAAGTACAAGGCACATGATGAAAACAATGAAGCTCACACGGGCGACGTTGTTACGATCATGGAAACGCGGCCAATGTCTGCTACCAAGCGGTTCCGCTTAGTCGACATTGTTGAAAAAGCAGTAATCATTTAGGTGTCGTTTTTATCGTATTCTGAACTAGAACTGAAGGGAGGACACTAGCTGTGATCCAACAAGAAAGTCGATTAAAGGTTGCCGACAACTCCGGCGCCCGGGAAATCCTGACGATCAAGGTTCTGGGTGGCTCCAAGCGTCGCTACGCCGGAATTGGTGATATTATCGTTGCTACTGTCAAACAAGCAACACCAGGTGGCGTTGTCAAAAAAGGTGATGTTGTAAAGGCTGTTGTTGTACGTACGAAGTCTCGTGTACGTCGTAACGATGGGACTTACATCAGCTTCGATGAAAATGCTGCAGTGCTGATCAAAGACGACAAGAGCCCACAAGGGACTCGGATCTTTGGGCCAGTTGCACGTGAATTACGTGACAACGACTACATGAAGATTATCTCATTAGCACCCGAAGTACTGTAATCAAGAATTGTTTTAACAAGGAGGTGCCCACAGGAATGCTTATTAAAACTGGTGACAAGGTCCGCGTGATCGCTGGCAAAGATAAAGGCAAAGAAGGAACTGTTTCTAAAGTTCTGAACGCTAAGAACCGCGTGATCGTTAAAGGCGTCAATATGATTAAGAAGCACCAAAAAGCTTCTCAAACTAATCCCCAAGGCGGAATTATTGATATTGAAGCACCAATTCACGCATCTAATGTAATGCTCGTCGATCCTTCGAACAACGAACCAACCCGGCTTGGCGTTCGAGTTGAAGATGGTCACAAAGTCCGGTTCTCTAAAAAGTCCGGCGAAACCATCGACAAATAATCATTGAAAGGAGGAACCTCATTTCATGTCAGCTCGTTTAAAAGATAAATACGTTAGTGAAGTTACACCAGCATTGGTGGAAAAATTCAGTTACAGCTCTGTTATGCAGACGCCAAAGATTGAAAAGATCGTATTGAACATGGGTGTTGGTGACGCTGTTGCCAACGCTAAGAACCTTGACGAAGCCGTTGAAGAACTTGGTTTGATTTCTGGTCAAAAGCCTTTGGTTACTAAGGCCAAGAAGTCAATCGCAACCTTCCGTCTTCGTGAAGGCATGTCAATCGGTGCTAAGGTCACCCTTCGTGGCGACCGTATGTACGAATTCCTGGATAAATTGGTAAACGTGTCATTACCACGTGTTCGTGACTTCCATGGTGTTAGTTCTCGTGCCTTTGATGGCCGTGGGAACTACACTCTGGGTGTTAAGGAACAATTGATTTTCCCAGAAATTAACTTTGATAATGTTAACCGTGTCCGTGGTTTGGACATCGTTATCGTTACGACGGCTAACACCGATGAAGAGTCACGTGAATTATTGACTCAATTCGGTATGCCGTTCGCACACTAATACAAGGAGGTTCACACAAATTGGCTAAGAAATCTCAAATTGCTAAGAACAAGCGTCCTGCGAAGTTCTCTACTCAGAATTACACTCGTTGCGAACGTTGTGGACGTCCACACTCTGTTTATCAAAAGTTCCATCTTTGCCGTATCTGCATGCGCGATCTTGCCCACAAGGGTCAAATCCCTGGCATGAAGAAGGCTAGCTGGTAACACGAATTTTAAACAAAGGGAGGGTAAACGTTAATGTCCATGACTGATCCTATTGCAGACTTCTTGACTCGTATTCGTAACGCCAACATGGTTCGTCACGAATCACTCGAAGTACCTGCATCTAAAATTAAACGTGACATCGCTGAAATCCTGAAGCGCGAAGGTTTCATCCGTAATGTTGAATACATCGATGATGACAAGCAAGGCATCATCCGTGTTTTCCTTAAGTACGGTAAGGATAACCAACGCGTTATCAGTGGTTTAAAGCGTATTTCAAAGCCCGGCTTACGTTCATACGTTAAGGCCGACTCTGTTCCAAAGGTATTAAACGGTTTGGGTATCGCCATCATCTCAACTTCTGAAGGTGTTGTAACCGACAAAGAAGCTCGAGCAAAGAAAATCGGTGGCGAAGTACTCGCTTACGTTTGGTAATAACTTTTAAAAGATAGGAGGTGCCTTTCAGTGAGTCGTATTGGTTATAAGACTGTTAATGTTCCTGAAGGCGTTGAAGTTAAACGCGACGGCGATCAAGTAACTGTTAAAGGTCCTAAGGGTGAATTAACCCGGACGTTCTCTAACGTTATTTCAATGAAGATTAGTGACGGTGCCGTTGATTTCGACCGTCCTGACAACAACAACAAGACCCGTGCACTTCATGGGACGATGCGTGCCAACTTAAACAACATGGTTGAAGGTGTTGCTAAGGGCTTCGCAAAGACCTTGAAGTTAGTCGGTGTTGGTTACCGTGTTCAAGCTAAGGGTAAGACCTTGGTATTGAGCGTTGGTTATTCTAACCCTGTTGAAATGGCTATTCCTGAATCCTTGGACATCAAGGTTCCAGATAATACCACTATCAACATTTCCGGTATTAGTAAGCAAGAAGTCGGTGACTTCGCTGCTGAAATTCGTGCCGTTCGTTCACCAGAACCTTACAAGGGTAAGGGTATCCGTTACGAAAACGAATATGTTCGTATTCGTGAAGGTAAGACTGGTAAGTAGTTTCGCAGCTTAATGCTGATAATTTTACAAAGAGGTGACTATTTTGATTACTAAACCAGATAAAAACAAAACACGTCAAAAGCGTCATATGCGTGTTCGTAACAAAATTTCTGGGAATGCTGAACGCCCACGCTTAAACGTTTTCCGCTCTAACAAAAACATCTACGCTCAAGTCATTGATGACGTAGCGGGTGTCACGCTTGTTAGTGCCTCGACGTTAGATAGCGAAGTAAGCGATGCAAACAAGACTGACGAAGCTAAGGCTGTTGGTGCTTTGATTGCAAAGCGTGCTGTCGAAAAGAAAATTACCGATGTTGTATTCGATCGTGGCGGTTACTTATACCACGGCCGTGTCCAAGCATTGGCAGAAGCTGCTCGCGAAAACGGGCTTAAATTTTAACAGTAAGGAGGAATAACCACACATGGCAAAATTTATTGATCCCGACAAGTTAGAACTTGAAGACAACGTTGTTGCTATCAACCGGATTACTAAGGTTGTAAAAGGTGGCCGTCGTTTACGGTTTTCTGCGCTTGTAATTGTCGGCGATAAGAACGGTCACGTTGGCTTTGGTACTGGTAAAGCTCAAGAAGTCCCAGAAGCTATTCGTAAGGCTGTTGAAGCCGCACGTAAGAACCTGATCGAAGTTCCAATCGTGGGAACGACCATTCCTCACGAAGTACTTGGTGAATATGGTGGGGGCAAGATCATGTTGAAGCCTGCCGCTGAAGGTTCTGGAGTTACCGCTGGTGGTTCAGTTCGTTCCGTCATGGAATTAGCTGGGGTTGCCGACGTTACTTCAAAGCGTTTAGGTTCTAACACACCGGTCAACGCAGTTCGGGCCACTTTTGCTGGCTTAGCTGAGTTGAAGCGGGCTGAAGAAGTTGCCGCTCTCCGTGGTGTCTCTCTTCAACACTTAGCTGAATAAGGAGGGGTATTAAAATGGCTCAATTAAAAGTTACTTTAATTCATAGTGTTGCTCACCGCCTCCCTAAACAGCGTAAGATTGTGGAAGCAATGGGCTTGAATCGGATTAACAGCACCGTTATCCAACCAGATAACGCCGCTACACGTGGTGCTCTTTTCCAAATCGCTCACTTGATTAAGGTTGAAGAAGTTAAGTAATTCTCAAATCATTAAATAAGGAGGTGCGCAATAGCATGAAGTTGAATGAATTAAAACCTGCTGAAGGCTCACGAAAGGTTCGTAACCGGGTAGGTCGTGGTGATTCATCTGGTAATGGTAAGACCTCTGGTCGTGGCCAAAAGGGTCAAAAAGCTCGTAGCAAAACTCGTTTGGGTTTTGAAGGGGGCCAAATGCCATTATATCGTCGGATCCCAAAGCGTGGGTTTACCAACATTAACCGTAAGGAATTTGCTGTCGTAAACTTAGTTGCTTTGAACGTCTTTGATGATGGTGCTGAAGTGACTCCAGCTGCCTTGGTTGAAGCCGGTATCGTTAAAAACGAAAAGGCTGGCATCAAGATCTTAGGTAACGGTGAGTTAACGAAGAAGTTGACGGTCAAGGCTGCCAAGTTCTCCAAGTCAGCTGCCGAAGCTATCGAAGCTGCTGGTGGTAAGACAGAGGTGATCTAATGCTATCAAGCTTGAAAAACGCCTTTAAGATTAAAGATATCCGTAATAAGATTCTCTTTACTCTAATGGTTTTGATTGTCTTTCGGTTGGGTACCTATATTACTGTCCCCGGCATTAACGCAAAGGCACTTCAAAGCGTTGCGTCTTCTGGATTGGTTAGTATTTTAGATACCTTTAGTGGTGGTGGACTGTCTAACTATTCTATCTTTGCGATGGGGGTTTCGCCCTACATCACCGCACAAATCGTTATTCAATTGCTACAAATGGACATCGTTCCGCGCTTCGTTGAATGGAGTAAGCAGGGTGATGTTGGTCGGCGCAAGCTGAACCAAGCAACACGGTACTTAGCGATTGTATTGGCATTCGTTCAATCAATCGGGATTACGGCTGGTTTTAGTGCCTTAAGTTCATTAAAACTGGTTCAAAATCCAAGTATCCAAACATATTTTGCCATCGGGTTAATCCTGACTGGTGGGACCATGTTGACAACCTGGATGGGTGATATGATCACCGACCGGGGCTTGGGTAACGGGGTTTCGATGATTATCTTTGCCGGGATTATTGCCCGGACACCGCAATCCGTTTACCAACTTTACAAGACTTATTTCGTAGATGCTGCTACGGGAACTATTTGGAAGAGTGTTCTGTTCTTAGTTGCTTTGCTGGTTCTAGTGCTTATCGTTGTGACCTTCGTAACGTGGGTTCAACAAGCCGAACGTCGGGTGCCAATTCAATACACCCGTCGAGTATCAGGTTCAGCTGATAACAGTTACTTACCTCTGAAGGTTAACGTTGCCGGTGTTATTCCAGTTATCTTTGCTAGTTCGTTTATTGCAACGCCTCAAACTATTTTGATGGCCTTTCAAAACACCCACTCCCAAGATGCCTGGTACCAGACGCTGACCAACATCTTTAATATGCAAACGCCAGATGGTGCTACTTTGTACACAGTTCTGATCGTTGTGTTCACGTTCTTCTATGCGTTCGTTCAGGTTAACCCTGAAAAGTTAGCCGAGAACCTGCAAAAGCAAGGGAGTTATATCCCAGGCGTTTGGCCAGGTCACGAAACACAATCATACGTTTCCAGTTTGTTGATGCGTCTCAGCACTGTTGGGGCTCTCTTCCTTGGATTCGTATCCTTACTTCCGTTAGTTGCCCAAAACCTTTGGGACTTAAACGAATCAATTGGTTTAGGTGGTACCAGCCTCTTAATCGTGGTTGGGGTTGCCATTGAAACTATGCGCCAAGTTGACGGATTAATGATGAAGCGCGAATACGTTGGCTTTATCCAAGATCCAGAACCAGCTTAATGAGTTTCCAGCGGGTGTGTTGATTCTTTTAGCACACCTGCTTGTGTTTTTCAGGCGAATAATTTCGAAGTAAGGAGAATGAACATGACAGCAATGAATTTAATTCTCATGGGTCTGCCGGGTGCCGGTAAAGGAACGCAAGCTGAAAAGATTATCAAGGAGTTTAATTTGCCACATATTTCAACGGGGGACATCTTCCGCGCGGCAATGAAGGACGAAACTGAAATGGGCTTAGCTGCGAAAAAATTTATCGACAAGGGTGAATTGGTACCGGACGAAGTCACTAATGGCATCGTTCGTGATCGGTTGGCCAAGGACGATACTCAAGATGGGTTCATGTTGGATGGCTTTCCTCGTTCCATTGTTCAAGCTGAAGCGCTCGATACGTTTGGGCCTGAACTTGGGCGGACCATCAACGCCGTGATTAATATTCACGTCGAACCAGATGTCTTGGTTGAACGGCTTTCAGGTCGTTACATCTGCCGTACTTGTGGTGCAACTTACCACAAGCTCTACAAGCAACCTAAGGTTGAAGGCACCTGTGATGTATGTGGCGGTCATGATTTCTATCAACGTGAGGACGATAAGCCGGAAACGGTTAAGAATCGGTTGGCGGTTAATTTAAAGATGAATACACCGCTAGTTGATTACTATACCAAGAAGAACTTACTGTTCACTGTTGATGGTGACCGGGACATTGATGATGTTTACGTCGACATTGAAAAGATCCTGAAGAACCTGTAGGAATCTCTCGTTCTTGCGTCCGCGTGAGAAATGTGGTAGACTTATTCAGGTTTAGCCTGTAAATGGCACTTTTGTGCTGTCTATAGGCGCTGGGTGGGAACAAGATCCTTGTTCCTACCGCTTTTACGTGTATTTTACACGCAATTTAAAGGAGGTACTTTCGTGGCGAAGAGCGATGTCATCGAAGTCGAAGGTAAAGTTACCGAAACATTACCTAACGCAACGTTTCGGGTCGAATTAGAGAACGGTCATGAAATTCTCGCTCACGTTTCTGGTAAGATCCGGATGCACTACATCCGCATTTTGCCTGGTGATCGAGTAACTGTTGAAATGTCACCGTATGACTTGTCCAAAGGCCGGATTACTTATCGCTTTAAGTAACGGTTAGGACTGGATGTAGGAGGGATACTCATGAAGGTAAGACCATCAGTTAAGCCAATGTGCGAACACTGCAAGGTTATCAAGCGTAAGGGCCGAGTAATGGTTATTTGCTCAGCTAACCCTAAGCATAAACAACGCCAGGGTAAGTAATTTCAATTTATAGGAGGTGCAATTAAATGCCACGTATTGCTGGAGTGGATTTACCACGTGATAAGCGAATCGCTTATGGTTTGACTTACATTTTTGGAATTGGTATTAACACGGCACACAAGATCATTGCTGATGCCGGAGTTTCTGAAGACGTTCGGGTTCGTGATTTAACGCCTGACCAAGAAGACAAGGTTCGTGCTGAAGTCGACAAGTACAAGGTCGAAGGGGATTTACGGCGTGAAGTTAGTCTGAACATTAAGAACTTACAGGAAATTGGTTCTTATCGTGGGATGCGTCACCGTCGTGGACTGCCTGTTCGCGGTCAACACACCAAAAACAATGCCCGCACTCGGAAGGGTAAAGCCGTTTCGATTGCCGGTAAGAAGAAGTAAGGGAGGTTTATCACTTTATGGCTACTAGAAAAACTAGTCGCAAGCGTCGGGTCAAGAAAAATATTGAAGCCGGTGTTGCACATATCCATGCTACGTTTAACAACACATTGGTCATGATTACTGACGTTCAAGGGAACGCTATTGCCTGGTCATCAGCCGGTGCATTAGGTTTCAAGGGTAGTCGGAAGTCAACGCCATTTGCTGCTCAAATGGCTGCTGAAGCCGCTGCTAAGGCATCACAAGAACACGGTATCAAGTCCGTTGAAGTTGCTGTCAAGGGTCCTGGTTCAGGACGTGAAGCTGCAATTCGGGCCATCCAGGCTGCTGGTATTGAAATCTCAGCTATTCGAGATGTTACGCCAGTTCCTCATAATGGTACTCGTCCTCCAAAGCGCCGTCGGGTTTAGTCGTGAGCGTTTCATTAATGAGGGCAACCTTCATGATGGGATTGACTTATAGAAGCTCAACGCGGTTTGAAAGGGGTAAACGATAAGAATGATTGAATTTGAAAAGCCTAACATTCATAAAATTGACGAGAGTAACAACTACGGTAAGATTGTTGTTGAACCGTTGGAACGTGGTTACGGGACAACGCTTGGCAACTCCTTACGGCGGATCTTACTTTCTTCATTACCTGGTGCAGCTGTTACCAGCATTCAAATCGACGGGGTTCTGCATGAGTTTTCAACTGTAGAAGGAGTCGTTGAAGACGTCACGCAAATCATCTTAAATGTTAAGAAGATTGCGTTGAAGTTGAACGGTTCTGACGATCAGGAAGAAACAATGGAGATTAACGTTAAGGGTCCTGCACAAGTCACTGCCGGTGACATTGTAACGGGTGCTGATGTTGATGTTCTGAACCCAGATCTGTACATTGCTACGGTTGCCGATGGGGCAACGTTCCATATGCGGATGACGGCGGACAAGGGTCGTGGCTATGTTTCTGCTGACGAGAATAAAGCTCGCAACACAGACATGCCTATCGGCGTTTTGGCTGTTGATTCCATTTATACCCCAATCGAACGGGTTAACTACCAAGTAGAGAATGCACGGGTTGGCCAGCGGGCTGACTACGATAAATTGACCCTGGATGTTTGGACAAACGGTTCAATTAATCCAAGCGAAGCCATTGCATTGGCTGCTAAGATCTTGACCGAACATCTGGCTATGTTTGTCGATTTGACTGACGAAGCTAAGAATGCGGAAATCATGGTTGAAAAGGAAGAGACTCACAAGGAAAAGATGCTTGAGATGACTATCGAAGAGCTTGACTTGTCCGTCCGTTCTTACAACTGCTTGAAGCGTGCTGGTATCAATACGGTTCAAGAATTGAACAACAAGACCGAAGCAGACATGATGAAGGTTCGTAACTTGGGTCGCAAGTCCCTTGAAGAAGTCAAAGCTAAGTTAGCTGACTTAGGTTTATCACTTCGGAAGGAAGACTAATTTTTAGACACTCAAAGGAGGGTTTCTGGTTATGAGTTACCGTAAATTACAACGGACTAGTTCTCAACGTCGTGCCTTGTTACGCGATTTGACCACTAGTTTAATCTTGAACGGCCGCATCGAAACGACTGAAGCACGCGCTAAGGAAGTTCGGAAGACGGCTGACCAAATGATTACTTTAGGTAAGCAAGGCGACTTACATGCTCGTCGGCAAGCTGCTGCTTTCATCCGTAACGTGGTTGCAGATGTTAAAGAAGATGGCGACGATGTTGTTGTTACCAGCGCATTACAAAAGGTATTTAGCGACTTAGCACCTAAGTACGCAGACCGTAAAGGTGGTTACACGCGTATCTTGAAGACGATGCCTCGTCGTGGTGATGGTGCCGCAATGGCTATCTTAGAATTCGTCGACTAATCTTGATTAGTTAACGTTTCGGGAGTAATCGCGTCCTTAAACGCGGTCAACGATTTTCAAATTAATCACTAGGACCATGTGGTATAGAGCGCTATGATGATGGAATTTCCGAGTCTAGCTTGAATGGGGGCTTTTGCCTCAGCGCCGCTGGTTTGTTAGTGATTTTTTTTGTACATAAAATTAAGGCTCATCGGATTTAACAAGCGTTGACTGTGACTAACTGGCTAGTTGGCCACAGAGGGGACTTGTTAGGACTGGTGGGCCTTTTTTAGTGAGATTGGCAGGTCTGGTCCGTGAATAGGTGACACTGCTTGAGAGTGGCTGAGAGGTCGTTTGACGACGTGGGTTAGTATGCTTGATAATTGGCCGGTAAATTTCCAGCCAATTCGGCGCAATGTCGTCCAACCACTACGCCACATGCGGAACATTTGGTATAATAACGAGTGACTTTTAAATTATGAGGAGCGTTGACGACGGATGGATAATATCATTGAAGTTAAGCAGCTTACCTATAGTTATAGCGATCATGAGCGGCCGGCACTCAGTGACATTAGCTTTACCGTGCGGCCCGGTGAATGGTTGGCGATTGTTGGTCATAACGGTAGTGGTAAATCAACGTTAGCAAAGTGTTTGGATGGCTTATTGCCGTTTACGGAAGGGACCATCACCGTTGGGGGCACTGAGCTAACTGAGGACACGGTTTGGACTGTTCGGGAGCAGATCGGCATGATTTTTCAAAATCCGGATAACCAATTCGTTGGCGCAACGGTTGAAGATGATGTGGCCTTTGGACTCGAAAATCGGCAGGTCCCACGAGATAAGATGATCCCGCGGGTTCGGGCTGCCTTGGAAGAGGTCGGCATGGGCGACTTTGCCCAACGCCAACCGAGTTCACTCTCTGGGGGACAGAAGCAACGGGTCGCTTTGGCTGGAATCGTGGCCATTACCCCCGATATTTTAATCCTAGATGAAGCAACCAGCATGCTGGATCCGCAGGGACGGACGGCCATGTTAAAATTGGTTCGTCAATTGCGGGAAAATCAGCATTTGACCGTGATTTCCATTACCCATGACATCAATGAGGCTGCCGGTGCCGACCGGGTCTTGGTGATTGATGACGGCAAATTGGTTGAAGAGGCGTCGCCTGAGGAAATCTTCTCCAAGGGGGATCAACTGATTGCCTTGGGATTGGATATTCCTTTCATAGCGAAACTTAAAGCAGCGTTGAAGGCCAGAGGTATCGTACCTCCGACAGATTATCAGACAACGGCGGAAATGGAGGACTGGTTGTGGCGATCACTTTCGAACACGTAGACTTTACCTATCAGGCGGGGACGCCGATGGCCAATCCCGCCTTGACCGACATTTCATTCTCTGCGCCCGACAATTGTTTTTTGGCGCTTATTGGCCATACGGGGAGTGGGAAGTCGACGCTAATCCAACAAATAAATGCGTTGTTGAAGCCCACGGCCGGTAAAATCACAATTGATGATTTTACCATTACGCCCAAGACGACCAATGCCGACTTGAAGCCATTGCGACGCCACGTTGGCATGGTTTTCCAGTTTCCGGAAAGTCAGCTATTTGCCGAAACAGTTCGGCAGGACATTGCCTTTGGTCCGCAGAACTTTGGTATGAGTGAGACCGATGCATTAGCATTAGCGGATCAGATGCTTGAGACGGTCGGCTTAAAGGCTGAATATGCCGATCGGTCGCCATTTGAGCTCTCAGGAGGGCAAATGCGGCGGGTGGCAATTGCCGGGGTTTTGGCGATGCAACCACAGGTGCTCATCTTAGATGAACCCACGGCCGGCCTGGACCCACAGGGACGCCAAGAGATGATGAGTCTCTTTGGTCGTCTGCATCGAGAACAAGGCCTGAGTATTATCTTGGTGACCCATCAAATGGAAGACGTGGCCCAGTATGCAGAACAGGTTGCGGTTATGCGGCAAGGGCGACTAGTGAAGTATGGATCGACCCGTGAGATTTTCAGCGATCCCCAGTGGCTGTTCGAAAATCAGCTTGAAGAACCCATTGCCGCTCAATTTGCTCAAGGCCTTAGTCGACGGGGAATGACCTGGGCGTCACTGCCGTTGACCGCGGAAGAGTTGGCTGATCAACTAGCCAGTCGGTGGCCCAAAGGGGGACAGGCTGATGTCTAGTATTCTTTTTGGTCGCTATTTACCACTGAATTCCATCGTTCACCGGCTTGACCCCCGGGCTAAACTACTTCTGAGTTTCTTTTACATCGTCTTGGTCTTTATGGCCAACAGCCTGTGGAGTTACGTGATCCTGATCGTGATGACTTTGGGGGCCATCTTGGCCTCCAAGATTAACCTGGGATTCTTCTTAAAGGGGATTCGGCCCCTGCTGTGGCTGATTATTTTCACGGTGGTCGTGCAGATGTTATTTAGCCCCGTGGGGGGCCACACCTACTTCCATTGGGCCTTCTTGCGGGTGACGACGCTGGGAATTATCACCTCCGGAGTCATTGCTATTAGGTTCTTATTGATTATTATGACCTCAACCTTATTGACGCTGACCACGCAGCCCCTGGATATTGCCACGGGACTGGCCTCATTGATGGCCCCCTTAAGGTGGGTCAAGGTGCCAGTGGATACTCTGGCGATGATGTTGTCAATTGCCTTACGGTTCGTGCCCACGCTAATGGACGAGGCGGTAAAGATTATGAACGCCCAACGTGCACGGGGGGTGGACTTTGGTGAAGGTAATCTGTTTAAGCAGGCGCATTCACTGATTCCACTAATGATTCCTTTGTTTATGAGCGCGTTTAATCGGGCAGAAGATTTATCGATTGCGATGGAGGCCCGCGGTTACCAGGACAGCGAGCATCGTAGTCAGTATCGAATTTTAACTTGGCATCACCGTGACACGGTGACCTGGTTAATTTTCTTAATTGGATTTGCGGCGATTCTGGTATTTCGTCGTTGGTAGGAGGAACCTATGCAACGCTACAAAGTCACTTTAATGTATGATGGGACAGACTTTGCCGGATTCCAGCGGCAGCCTGATAAGCGAACGGTCGAGAGCGTCCTGACTAAAGTCGTGAACAAAA
The DNA here is from genome assembly GCF_003946545.1 of Levilactobacillus tangyuanensis. GTDB lineage: Bacteria > Bacillota > Bacilli > Lactobacillales > Lactobacillaceae > Levilactobacillus > Levilactobacillus tangyuanensis. The sequence continues at coordinate 78,389 of NZ_RHOA01000002.1, read as the reverse complement.
TGGCTAAGAATCCACAGCCGGCAATCAAAATATATGGCTCTGGCCGCACGGACGCAGGTGTCCATGCATTGGCCCAGGTGGTCCACTTTGACTTTCCATTTGTCATTCCTGCAGAAAACATGCGCAAGGGCTTAAACAGCATGTTATCCATGGATATGGAGGTACTGAAGGTCGAGGAGGTTGCCGATACCTTTCATGCCAGGTATGATGTCTCTGGCAAGCGGTATCTTTACCGGATGGACATGGGTGAGTTTCGCAATCCCTTTAAACGGCATTATACGGGTCAGTGGAAATTTCCGGTTGATTTGGATAAGATTAATCAGGCCTGTGCGGATCTAGTGGGAGAGCATGATTTTACGAGCTTCGTGGCCTCTGGTGCGCAGACCAGGACATTTGTGCGGACGATCTATGAAGCCAGTTGCTGGATTGATAAGGCCAATAACGAACTGGTCTTTGAATTCTATGGGAATGGCTTTATGTACAATCAGGTACGAATTATGGTTGGGGTGCTGGTTGAGATTGGCTCGGGCACGCGTCCCGTTCATGATATTCCGCGGCTATATGAGGTTAAGGACCGTAAGCAGGCTCGGCGAACCGTTCCTGCTGCGGGGCTGTATTTGAAACATGTCTATTACCAAGGTGAGGATCCGGAACACCCAACGAAATTGCCCCAACGACAGCGGTAATTTGGTTCTGGGGACAAACAATCATTGACTTTATGGGTAAAACTTTGTATTATGGTTGTTGGTATTGTTTGCCCCACGATAAGCCCCGGAAAGTTTACTTGGTGTCAGACAAACACAGATTTATGGAGGAATTTAACGTGCGTACAACTTATATTGCAAAACCAAACGATGTTGACCGCAAATGGTACATCGTCGACGCAACTGACGTTAGTTTAGGTCGGCTTGCTTCGGTCGTTGCTTCTGTATTACGTGGTAAGAACAAGCCAACGTTCACCCCTAACGTGGACACTGGTGACAACGTAATCGTCATCAACGCTGAAAAGGTCGCTTTAACTGGCCGTAAGGCAACTAACAAGATTTACTACCACCATACCGGCTTCGCCGGTGGCTTGAAGTCACGGACTGCTGGTAACTTCCGGGATCAAAACCCAGAAAAGTTGATCGAAACTTCTGTACAAGGTATGCTCCCTAAGAACTCCTTAGGTCACCAAATGGCATTGAAGCTTCACGTGTACGCTGGTGAAGACCACAAGCACGAAGCACAAAAGCCAGAAGTATTAGACATTACTAACCTAATCTAAGGAGGAAACCAAATTGGCACAAGTTCAATATCGCGGCACTGGCCGTCGTAAAAACTCCTCTGCACGGGTACGTTTAGTACCAGGCTCAGGTAAAATTGTTATGAACAACAAGTCTATTGAAGATTACATCCCATTCGCAAGTATTCGTGAAGTTGTTTTACAACCATTCAACGTTACGGAAACTCTTGGTAACTATGATGCATTAGTTACTGTGCGTGGTGGCGGTTTCTCCGGTCAAGCCGGCGCAACTCGTCATGGGATCGCTCGGGCATTGCTCGAAGTCGACCCAGATTTCCGTGGTCCGCTTAAGCGTGCAGGTCTCTTGACCCGTGACGCACGGATGAAGGAACGTAAGAAGCCAGGTCTGAAGAAGGCTCGTAAGGCTTCACAATTCTCAAAGCGTTAATATTTCGATATTACAATTTGGGAGAGCTCTCACCGTTATGGTGGGGGCTTTTTTGTTTGTCTGGAGAATGGCGGGCGTGCCGTTATGGACAAGACGCTGTGCATGAGCGCAATCAAATTAAATTTTTTGGCGATTGGTCCGGTGAAATATTGATGAATCGATTAGTTTCTGATAATATTGTTCAGGTGAAGTATCAACCATATACATATTTAGGATCAACAAGAGTTGACGCTAGAAAGCGTCGTGCGGGGAATTAAGGACTTTTTAGTTGTGAGTTAGCATGATGATGGGTGCATTTCGTCAATGAAAAGGGACGTGAATACGCCTATAAATCGGCATAGGGAATGGAGTAAGCGAGTTTTATGACATGTTCAAATTGTGGGGCAACATTAGTACCAGGACTGGATCACTGCCAAAATTGTGGTGCACGATTGGTTAATGGGCCCGTTGGTAATACGGCGGATTTCGGTGATGGAATGGGATTGCCACTCTTAGTGGTGTTCGGCATCGCGTTGTTCTTTCCCGCCATGGTCTATAATCCGTTGGCGATTCATTTCATCAATCAGCGCCAGATGTTTAATATTCGAGACCGCGCTCGGAAGCTCATCTTCTGGACGTCCTGGCTGTATTCGGCGTGGACCATTTACGTTTTAATTATTTGCGGGGGGATGATGGACCAATTGACCAAACACCGCGCGGACCAATTAGGCACGATTAGCGTTTATTTGGGACTGGCAATCGGCCTAGTGATGGCGATTGAAGCCATCACTCGCGGTATTAGCGAGCGTAGCGTGCGTGTGACGTTAGGCCATCTTGTGGCCATTTATTTCTTCTTCGTGTGGGCGGCTGTTTCCTTGTTCTGGGTTACCCAGATTTTTATCGCGTTTGCCCCTTATGGTGGATTTAACTAGCCTCATGAAGAGAGGTCGCTGCCGGCTGGTGATTAGCGAGACGGCATGGCCATAAGTCGACAGCGCCAATCATATTGGAATGGACAAGTTTTTAAGTAGATCTTCTGAAGGCCCTCACATCATCGTGAGGGTCCTTTTTAATCGGGCAGGTCTGAGGGGAGCGATAATCGGTGATTGTTGACGGGTCGACTGGATTTCGGTTGTGTTCCCCGAAGGGTTGTTTTAAGCTGAAGATATGATGAGACATAAGGACGGGAATTTGATGAAAAGACTAGGACAATTAAAACTTTTTGACACGCTCTCAAAGAAAATGGTGGCGGGCTTTCTTCTGCTGATCACGATTGGGACCATCTTACTTAGTTTGCCAATGGCCACGGCAACGGGGATGCACACATCCTTTATTAACGTGATCTTTACGGCAACCTCGGCGACCTGTATCACCGGCCTAACCGTGGTTAATACGGCCGCGCATTGGACCGTCTTTGGCCAGGTGGTTATCCTGGGCCTGGCCGAGGTTGGGGCGTTGGGCTACATGACTTTTGCCGTGTTACTCTTTAATATTATGCGGCGCAATCTTGATTTGTCGACACAACTGATGGTTAAGGAGTCCTTGAATCTTGAAAATTTGAGCGACACGAAGAGTGTGATGAAGTACGTGGTTCGGCTGTCCGCCATTTTTCAATTTGGTGGTGCCGTCTTGCTTGCCTTCGATTTCGTCCCACGGTTCGGCTGGCAACGTGGGCTATACGTCTCGCTCTACCATGCGGTCATGTCCTTTTGTAACGCCGGCTTCGATGTCTTCGGCAACAGTCTGATGGGATTTCGGCGAGACAGTTACCTGTTGATTGTGACGATGGTTTTGATTGTTGCCGGGGGACTTGGTTTTCTGGTCTGGCGCGATCTGTTACTCTATCATGATCGAAAGCGATTAAGTTTGAACTCCCGGCTAACTTTGGTGACGACCGGGTCGTTATTCGTTGCCGGGTTCCTCGTGCTCTTCGTTACCGAACACAATCTGGCCATCTTTCAGGACAGTTCCTGGTTGGAACGGACCATTAACACGTTGTTCCTGAGCGTGACGCCGCGAACGGCGGGACTCATGACCTTCCCAACGACCAGCTTGCACGCCGGAACACTGTTTATTCTCATGATTCTGATGTTTGTTGGTGGGACACCCGGTTCGACGGCCGGGGGGATTAAAACCACGACGTTTGGCGTTTTAATGCTCCAGAGTATTGCCCAATTGCGGGGCAAGAAGGACGTCGAGTTCAGTCATCGGCGGTTCAGTCAGGCGAACATCAATCGGGCACTCATGCTGGTGTTCCTGGCCAGCGTGGTCATTGCGACGGCGACATTAATCCTGACGCAAACGGAAAATATCCCGCGTGAGTTTGGCCTGGAGTATATTGTCTTCGAGGTGTTGTCGGCGTTTGGTACGGTCGGACTTAGCCTCGGGCTAACGCCGCATCTAACGGTGATCGGTAAACTTGTCATTATGCTCTTAATGTTTATCGGTCGAGTCGGTATCTTCACCTCGCTCTACTCGTTATCGAAGCGACAGGCCAAGGTGAACCAGATACGTTACCCAGAAGAAAATATTTTAATCGGTTAGGAGTGCGGACATGAAGAAAAGTTTTGCAGTACTAGGGTTGGGGCGTTTCGGTCAGAGTGTCGTTCAGACCCTGGCCAAAATGAAGCAGGACGTTCTTGCGGTTGATGTCAGAGAGGAACCCGTCAACGAAATGATGGAGATTGCCACGCAAACGTTAATTGCCGACACGCGCGATGAGAATGTGCTGAAGGGCCTCAACATCGACACCTTTGACTACGTGATTGTTGGTATTGGCAATAACATGGAGGCTAGCATTCTGACCACCATGTTAACGAAGGAGCTGGGTGCCAAGAAGGTGATTGCCAAGGCGGAAACCAGTGACCATGGCCGCGTTCTCGAACGGGTGGGGGCCGATCAGGTGATTTTCCCCGAACGTGACATGGGCCAGGGCATTGTGCGCAAGCTGCTGTCCAATCATATTCTCAAGTTCATTGACCTGAGTGATGACTACACGCTCGCCGAACTGGAAATTACCGATCCGCACTTTGTCGATCAGAGTTTGGTGGACCTGGCACTCCGCCAACGGTTTGACCTGACGGTGATTGCGATTCAACACGGGCCCGAGATTAATATCTCGCCCGAACCAACCGTGACCATTCGGCAACACGACATTCTAACGGTCGTGGGTCCCGTTAAAGGCGTTGCGGCCCTGGATGAAACGCTCAAGGCTTAAATGATTGGCCATCCCCTAAATTTGGGGATGGCTTTTTTGATCGGTCCGCAACTAATGAGAGTTAAATGGCAAGTTATGCGATAGAAAATCACAATGAGAGGCGTATTATCAATGGATAAACCGTGATCTGTTAAGATTTCTATTGACATTTTCACAAGTGATCATTAAACTATAATAAGTTGTTTCATCGTATTCTCATTATTCGTGGAAGGAGGAGTTGTTATGCGTCAACCGCGACAACTTCTAATTAAAAAGCCTGTTCAACAAGAATTGAAGAAAAGGACCGGGCTGGAAAAGACCTTAACGGCCTTTAGTCTGACGACCATGGGTATCGGGGCCATTGTTGGGTCAGGGATTTTTATCACCCCTGGGTTAATTGCGGCCAACTACACGGGTCCCGGCGTGATGTTGTCCTACTTATTGGCGGTGGTCGTTTGTGCCATGGCGGCACTGTGCTACTCCGAGTTCTCGTCGACGATTCCCTTAGCAGGGAGTGCCTATACCTATGTTTATGCTATCTTTGGTGAATTGATTGCCTGGTTGCTAGGCTGGGCTTTAATTTCTGAATATTTATTTGCCGTTTCATCGGTGGCCGTTAGTTGGTCGTCGTACTTCCAGAACCTGCTGCAGGGTTTTGGCATTAAGCTGCCGGCATTTCTTTCGGCCGCGGCTGGGACCGCCGGCGTCAAAGGCGGGGGCGTCGATATTGTGGCCTTGGTGGTGACGATGCTCGTTGCCTGGTTATTGTCCAAGGGGATTCGTGAATCCGCCCGGATCAATAACATCATGGTTATCGTCAAGATCCTGGTCATCCTCCTCTTCATTGGGATTGCCATCTTCTACGTTAAACCGGCCAATTACAATCCCTTCCTGCCATTCGGGGCGAAGGGAATCGTTAAGGGCGCCGCGGTGGCATTCTATGCCTACATTGGCTTTGATGCCGTTTCAACCGCCAGTGAAGAAGTTAAGAATCCGAAGCGCAACATGCCCATCGGGATTATCTCTTCGCTGCTGGTGGCGGCCGTATTATACGTGAGCCTATCTGCGGTTCTAGTGGGGGTCGTTCACTACACCAAGTTGAACGTTGCCGACCCAGTTGCCTTGGCCTTAAGCCTGATTCATCAAAACTGGGCAGCCGGGGTGATTTCCTTGGGGGCCATCGTGGGGATGACCACGGTCCTGATTGTTATGTCTTATGGGGGCACGCGCTTACTGTTTGCTATTAGTCGCGATGGCCTGTTGCCAGCCCCCTTGAAGAAATTGAATCCTAAGACGAAGGTTCCCGTCATCAACACCTGGATCTTTGGGCTTGTTGCCAGTGCCTTTGCGGCCTTTATCCCAATCGATAAGATTGCCGAGCTGGTTAACATTGGGACGCTATCGGCCTTTGCTATGGTTTCTCTAGGTATCGTCTTTCTTCGTCATGATGAACGGTTCCGTGACCTGGATACAGCCTTTAAGGTGCCGGGCTATCCTTACCTACCTATTATCTCGTTTTTGGCCTGTGTCTACCTGATGACACAGCTACAAGCCTTTACGTGGGAGGCCTTTGGCATTTGGGTCGTGCTTGGATTGATTGTGTACGCCACCTATGGTTATCGTCACAGTCGGGTCCGTAACAACGCGGTGTTAGACGATGGTGAGGCTTCTTAAACAAGCGAATTTAAGAAATGTGTCCGTCTTGAAACGTTGGCGTTACTGTCTTTTGCAGTAACGCTTTGTTTTTTGGTAAAGGTTGCGTAAAAAACAGAAAACGTTAAGTCTCAGCCTCTATAATAGACAAGTCGATTAACAATGGATAAATTTAAGTAATCCCGCCGCAAATGAGGTGGCGGATGAAAGGGTGGCTAACCAAAACATGGAGAAGCGACAACGACCGAGACGGAAACGACATCCCATTCGGAACACAATACTATTTCTAATCCTGGCATTACTCGTCGGGGGAACAGCCTACGGCATGCAAAAATATCAAAGCCTAAAAAATTCAGTGAAGAGCTCCTACAAGGCCTCCGGGGTTAAAAAACTGCGGAACGTCGACGCACAGCTATCAAATAAGAAACCCGTGTCCATTCTCTTGATGGGAACCGATACCGGGGCGCTGGGTCGCAGCTTTACCGGCCGGACCGATAGTATGATGGTAGTGACGATCAATCCGTCAACAAAAAAGACCACCATTACCAGTCTTCCCCGGGATACGGCGGTCAAGATTCCGGGCTATGAGGACTACGGTGTCTCGAAGATTAATGCCGCATACGCCTATGGCAAGTCGAAGACGGCCATTACGACCGTCCAACAAATGTTGAACATCCCAATTGACTTCTATGCCATCATCAACATGGGTGGAATGGAGAAAATTATCAATGAAGTTGGTGGGGTCGATGTGACGCCAACGTTAAGCTTCAGCTATGGTGGTTATACCTTTAAGAAGGGGGTTAAGACCCACATGAACGGGAAGCGGGCCTTGGCCTACTCACGGATGCGTGACGATGACCCTAAGGGAGACTACGGTCGGCAGACGCGGCAACGGAAGGTGATCATGGCCCTATTGAACAAGTCCGGTTCCGTCTCAACGTTGTTGAATGAATCCTTCATCAGCTCGTTATCGAAGACAACGCAGACCGACTTGACCTTCAATGATCTGACGGCCCTGGCGCAAAACTACCGGGCGGCCACGAAACACATCACGACCACTCATTTGCAGGGGACCGGATCGACCATCGATGGTCAAAGCATGGAGGTTGCCTCGAAGACCGAATTACAACGGGTGACGGATTATATTCGCAAGGGTCTAGGACTAAACGAGGCCACCACGGGAACGATTGCCCAAATGGCTGGTTCATCCAGTGATGACACGAGTAGTTCCACAAGTACTGACAATGGTAACGGGGGCAACGCCGCACCGGACTCCGGTTATTAGATTTGACACTTAACTAACAAAAAACTAGGCCTTCTCAGCAGAGAGGGCCTAGTTTTTTTATGAATCGGTTTAATAGCCACGACTGACATCAACGAGATTAACGGTCAGTTCATGGTCGGTTGTCCAACTGGTTAAATTATCTTTGAGGTAGCCGAAGATTGGGATGGTATTCTCAGCGGCGAAACCGGTTTGGTGTGGCGTGATGATGACGTTAGGGTAGTCCCATAGCCGCGAGGTCTTTGGTAGGGGTTCTGTTTCGAAAACGTCCAATGCGGCGTGTAAGACGTTTTGGTAGAGAAGGGCGTCCATCAGCGCGGCCTCGTCCACCGACTTGCCACGGCCAACATTGACGAAGATGCGTAGGCCGTTCAGTCGCTTAAAATAGGCCTGATCAAAGTAGTGATCGGTGGCCGAGGTAGCCGGCATGGCGTTGATGACAATGTCGGCATCTTTGACGAGGTCAGCGTCATCGGCCAAGGCAACGGCGCCTTGAAAACCAGTCACACCATGGCCCGTTCGGTTAACGCCAAATGGGTAGTTGCCAAAGCCGTTCAGTAGGTTCGCGATGGCCTGGCCAATACTACCGGTGCCGTAGATGACAATCTTTTGGTTACCGAGCATGCCCAGATCGCTACGCGCCGGTCGTTGCCAGAAGTGGCCGGCCTGATTCTTCACGGATTCGTTGAAGCCGCGAAGAAAGTAAAGGAGATAACCGATGGTGGATTCTGCGATAGCGTCCGAGTAGGCGCCACTGGCATTGGTCACCTGAATCTGGTGTGCCTTAATCCAATCGAGAGGAAGGTAGTCAACCCCCGCACTTGCGGTTTGAATCCAATGGATCGTATTGGCAGGATTCTGTAAGACTTTCAGGCCATGTTCCCGGTCCCACCCGAAAATGGTGGTGATCCCGGTGGCCGTTTCCCAGTCGTCGGCTGGAATAACCTCGGCACCAAGGGTCGTGAGTTGCTGAGATTGGTCCGAAGTTAAAGGTTGAAATGCAAGTATCCGTTCTGTCATGTGAAAGACCTCCTTCGACATTTCTGTCACCCTTATTTTATCACGTCATTCGCGGAAATGACCGTCAAATTCAGTGGTAACTTGAAATCGCTACCAAATAAACTGCACACATTTTAAAATGTGTTACCAAATTAAGCGACCCATTTTAGTGGCTGGACGCAAGTTTATTCAGGAAGTTTACAATTTTGGCGCCCAATCATTGAATGTTGACTTATCACTCGATATAATGGGGTCAAGTTAGCAATTATTTATTTACACTAGTGACGTTCGGGGAGGTTAGAATAATGATAAATCTTGGTCTGGATATCCTTGGCCTCGCACGATTTCAATTTGGTATGACAACGGTCTTTCACTTCTTCTTCGTGCCGTTTTCAATCGGTTTGGCCTTTGTTGTTGCTGTGATGGAAACCATGTATGCCATCAAGGGTGACAAGGATTACAAGCGTATGGCCCAATTTTGGGGCAAAATGTTTCTGTATAGCTTCGCAGTTGGTGTTGTGACTGGGATCATCCAAGAATTCCAATTTGGGATGAACTGGTCTGAATATTCTCGATTCATGGGAGACATCTTCGGGGCCCCACTGGCCATCGAAGCGTTGGCGGCCTTTTTCCTGGAATCCACGTTTATTGGGATGTGGATGTTTACCTGGGACCGGTTTAATAAGTGGGTCCACACACTTTTTATTTGGCTGGTTATGTTCGGCTCTTCACTTTCTGCGCTATGGATTTTGGCGGCCAATAGTTTTATGCAAAATCCACTGGGTTACATCATCAACTCTAAGACGGGGCATGTCCAAATGGTCAGCTTCGCCAAGGTTGTGGGCAATCCCCAACTGTGGAATGAATTTCCTCACGTGATCTTCGGCGCCTTCGTGACGGCGGCGTTCGTCATTGCCGGTTGCTCGGCATGGCGGTTGCTGAAGCGCGACCATGTGACCTTCTACCGGAAGTCATTGAACGTGGCCTTAGTGATTGGCTTAATCTTCTCAGTGGGCTCCATTGCCAGTGGGGACTTACAAACTCGTTACTTAATCAACAATCAACCCATGAAGTTTGCCGCGATGGAAGGCCTGTATAAGAATTCCACTAACAAGGGTGAATGGGCGGTTGTTTCTGGTTTCGATACCAAGAATCATAAGACCACTTGGTCCGTTGACGTGCCATATGTCTTGAATTTATTGAGCTATCACAAGATGTCTGGGACCGTTAAAGGGATGAATCCCATTAACAAGGAAATGCATGCCAAGTATGACAAGAAGTTTGGCAAGGACATGAATTACTACGTACCGACCAACACCTTGTTCTGGAGCTTCCGGATCATGGCCGGGGCAGGGGCCTTATTCGCCCTATTAGCCGTGGTTGGGCTGATTATGAATCGCAAGCGGTCGCAAGCGATCATGCGGCAACGCTGGTTCCTATACATCTTGGGGCTGTGTCTCTGGTTACCATTCGTTGTGAACACCGCCGGTTGGTTTGTGACTGAATTCGGTCGTTACCCATGGATTGTTTATGGGCTATTAACGATTGCCGATGCGGTTTCGCCAAACGTTTCCGTGGCGTCCTTACTCACGACCAACATTGTTTACTTCTTGATGTTTGCCACGATGGGCTTCATTATGATTGTGTTGTGTCACCGGACGTTGAAGGCCGGACCAGATTCAGACAACACGGATGGTTACGCATCTAGTGATACCGACCTCGATCCATATTCAAAGGGGGCGTTCAACCATGACTAATTTACAATTTATTTGGTTTATTTTGATTGGCGTCTTGTTCAGTGGCTTCTTCTTCCTCGATGGCTTTGACTTTGGGGTTGGCATGTTGATTAAGAGTTTTGCCAAGACAGATGCTGAACGTGATGTGGTTATTCGGACGATCGGTCCTCACTGGGATGGCAACGAAGTCTGGCTGATTACCGCCGGTGGGGCGATGTTCGCCTCATTTCCAATGTGGTATGCCACCTTATTCTCTGGGTACTACTTGGTCTTGTTCCTTATCCTAGCGGCGCTCATCTTCCGGGGGGTCTCGTTTGAATTCCGGGCCAACATGGAAACAGCTCGCTGGCGGACATTCTGGGAATGGGCAGCAACAATTGCCAGTCTTGGGGCGGCGTTCCTATTCGGGATGCTGTTTACCTCGATGATTGCCGGGATGCCTATCGACAAGAATGGCGATATGACGGCGCACTTCTTTGACTACGTTAACCTATTCTCCTTAGTTGGCGGGATTGCGGTGACGGTTCTCTGTCTCGTCCATGGTCTGAACTTCATTCGGTTGAAGACGGAAGGCGAACTGCGCGACCGGGCGAGAACGTGGAACAAGGTTTTGTATCCAGTATTATTTGCTGGCGAAGTGTTGTTCGCTGTCCTGTTATTCTTCTCCACGGACTTCTTCGCCAAGAAGCCTGTCAGCACGACCGGAATTGTTGTCGCACTGGTTATCTTCACGGCCTTGGCTTACTGGGGTGTATTGAAGAACCACGAGTGGCTATCATTCATTGGTAGTGGGCTTTCCTTGGTCAGTGTCGTGGTGCTCATCTTCAATGGGCTCTTCCCACGGGTCATGATTGCCAACAATCCAGTCAATTCGTTATTAATTAAGAATTCTTCTAACTCACCATATACACTGCACCTGATGACGATTTTAGCCTTTAGTATTTTACCAATTGTGTTAATCTACTTCATCTGGAGTTACTGGGTCTTTTATAAGCGGTTGTCATCGCCGAAGCAAGAGGCCTAAACCCGCGTTATGAAAGCGTCAGCCGCGGCTGTCGATACTCGATATATGCCTAGAAAAGCAGTATTATGGCATTAAGAGTTATCACGGTTCGAGGGGGGCGCTTTTTTTGATCGATCAACGAGTGTTTAAGTTTCCAGGAGTTAAGCCGACGGCCGCAATTGTGGCGGTCCTGACCCTGATTCAAGCAATAATGATTATCTTACAGGCCAAATATTTATCAGAAGCGATTGTTCATCTTTGGCATCAACAAGCCATCGGCACGATTGTTCAGCCCTTGGCGCTATTTGCGATAACCTTTCTGGCCCGCCACCTGCTGACCATTATGAAGAGTCGAACGCTGTACCCATTCGTCGAACAAACGACCAAAACCTTACGGCAGCAATTTATGGGCAAGCTATTTGATTTGGGCCCACAGGTCGTCGCCGAAAACGGCACGGGTAATGTGGTGACGATGGGCTTGGAGGGTATCGACAAGATTCAAACCTATCTCATGATGATCGTCGGCAAGGTTTTGGATCTCAGCCTGACGCCATGGATCGTTTTGATTTATATCGCCACGATTCGTTGGCAGGCGGCCGTCTTCCTGTTGGCCATCTATCCACTCATTATCTTGTTCATGGTGATTTTAGGACTGGCGGCTCAGGCCAAGGCCGATCGGCAATATGCGGGGTACCAACGCCTGTCGAATCACTTTGTTGATACCTTACGTGGGCTGCCGACGCTGAAGCAGTTAGGTTTAAATAAACGATACGCGGATAATGTTTATCATGTCAGCGAGGACTACCGCAAGAAGACCATGGCCACGCTAACCATCGCCATGACGTCGACGTTTGCCCTGGACTTTTTTACCACGTTGTCGATCGCCATTATTGCCGTGTTCCTTGGCTTTGGGTTGATGAACAACACCTTGCAGCTGTTGCCAGCCCTAATCATTTTGACCCTGGCACCGGATTATTTTGCACCGATCCGCAACTTTGCCAATGATTATCACGCAACACTAAACGGTAAGAATGCCTTGACGGCGGTTCTGGACATCCTGCAGCAACCGGTTCCTAAGGATCGTAACCGTTTGCCCGAAAAGGCTCCAGTGTGGACAGGAGATGACGAGTTACGTTTCGACCATGTCTCCGTGGCCTATGGCGATGGTGACGCGACATTAACGGATCTGAACTTCAGCGTCAAAGGATTTCAAAAGGTCGGTATTATTGGGGCTTCCGGTTCTGGTAAGTCGACCCTGATCAATACGCTGGGCGGCTTCTTGAGCCCCGCATCGGGGACTATTCAGGCCCGCGGAACGCAGCTGCCACACTTGGACCAAGCAGCTTGGCGTAAGAGCTTTGTCTACATACCACAGGCCCCATATCTGTTTCATGCATCCCTCCGCGATAATCTGGCATTTTACCATCCGCAAGCCGACCTGGCCGAGATTCAAACGGCGGCCAAACGAGCGGGGTTGAGTGACTGGATTGCGACCTTGCCGGAGGGCCTAGATACTGCCATTGGCGAAGGCGCCCGTGGCGTCAGTGGCGGGCAGGCGCAAAGAATTGCCCTGGCCCGGGCCTTTCTCGACGACAGTCGGCGGGTCTTGCTGTTCGACGAACCCACAGCCCATTTGGATATTGAAACTGAAATTGAATTGAAGCAGGCGATGATGCCGGTCTTCGATGATCACCTGGTCTTTTTTGCAACCCACCGACTACATTGGATGAATGAGATGGATTATATCCTGGTCCTGGACCACGGTAAGATTATCGAGCAAGGGACGCCGGCGGAACTGGCCCAACAAAATGGGGCCTACGTTCGGTTACGGGCCGAAATGGGAGGAGGTGTCGAACCATGAAGGGTTTCTTAGAAACATTCAAGCATGATCATTGGGTTATGCCGTATTTACGGCGGTACCGTCGTTTATTGGTTTTGGTCTTGTTCCTGGGGTTCATGACCTTCTTTTGTGGGGCGGCACTGATGTTTAATTCCGGTTACCTGATCAGTCGAGCGGCGACGCATCCCTATAATATCTTGATGATATACGTCCCGATCGTCTTAGCTCGAGCCTTTGGGATTGGCCGGCCAGCCTTCCGCTATGCCGAAAGGCTAACGAGTCATAACTGGGTGCTACGGATTGTTTCGGATTTTCGTAAGCGGCTCTACCAATCGGTTGAGCGGCAGGCGGTTGCGATCCGGCAAAATCACCAGACGGGGGATGTCTTGAGTATTCTGGCGGAGGATATTGATCACATCGAAAATTTATATTTGCGGACCGTCTTTCCACTGGTTATTGGCTGGCTTCTCTACCTCTTCGTGGTGTTAGGCATTGGCTACTTTAACTGGGCCTTTGGTCTCCTAATGCTGTTACTGCTGGGGGTTATCGTCATTGTGATGCCTTTAATTTCGGTCGCCGCGAATGGCCGCCGTGAGTTTCAGGCGCGGCAGGTTCAACGGACCTTTTATACGCAGCTGACCGACGCCGTTTTGGGGCTCGGTGACTGGTTAATCTCCGGTCGGCGTCAGGATTTTCTGGCTCAACAGGATCAGCCCATCGACAAGATTGCCGACCTGCGGCGAGCGGACCACCACTTTCAATGGTGGCGTAACTTGGCCATTCAATTGGTCTTTGGCGCCGCCATTATTCTGATCGTTTGGTGGGCCGGTCTGACCTTTACGCACAGTCAGGCCCAGGCCAACTGGGTGGCCGCCTTTGGGCTGGCACTGTTTCCCACGATTGAACCCTTCGCCGACATGAGTCAAGGCGTCAGTGAATGGCCGGTTTACCGCGACTCTATTCGCCGGGTCAATCATTTGGACGGCCAGCCGGTTAAAGAGGTTGACCAACAGAAGATTGGGCAACTGACGGATCTGACCGTGGATCACGTCGCGTTTACTTATCCTGGCGCCGAGCGACAGGTGATCGATGACCTGTCGTTACGCCTGAAGCCGGGGGAAAAGCTCGCGCTCCTTGGGCCCAGTGGGACCGGGAAGAGCACCTTGTTGAAGCTAATACTGGGGGATGAAACGCCGGATGCCGGTAGCATTAGCCTGAATGGTGTCGGCATTGAGCACTTGCAGGAACAGCGGTCGCAACTCTTTGGGGTGTTAGACCAACAACCTTATCTTTTCGATACCACGGTGATGAACAATGTGCGCCTAGGTAATCTAACGGCCACGGATGACCAGGTGCGTGCGGCGTTAAAGGCCGTTGCGTTAGATGAGTTGATTGAACGGTTGCCGGCGGGCCTGGACACGCAGGTCCATGAGGCGGGTAGCCGTTTCTCCGGTGGTGAACGGCAACGGTTGTCGTTGGCCCGGATCCTTTTGCAAGACGCACCGATTATCATTCTGGATGAGCCAACGGTGAGTCTCGATCCGATTACGGAAAGAGATCTGCTTGATACGGTTTTTCGGGTTCTAAAGGACAAGACGATTATCTGGGTAACCCACCATTTGGCTGGGATTGACCATGTCGACCAAGTCCGGTTCATCGAGGACGGCCATTTTGATATGCAAGGGTCGCCAGCAGAATTGTATCGGGATAACACCCGATTCCAAGCGTTGTATAACCTTGATCGCGGACAGAAATAAACGATATATATAAAAAGCGCCAGCCTGATTAACTTCAGGTTGGCGCTTTGGGGTTAGTGAGATGAAATGCGGTGCGGCTAATGGTCGCGGTTAAGCAGTTTCGTTGTTAGCTGGCGTAACGCGGTTTGCGGGTCACCAGCGGGGAGGCGGTCGATGAGGCTAAGAGCCTCTTCAGTCTTTTCCTTGGCCAGCTGATGACTCGCGGCGACACCGTGATGGGCAAGGACCATTTCCTGAATGGTGGTGATGTCGGCCGCCGTGAGGTCATGTTTCTTTTTCAATAGGCGATGGAAGTCCTTGGGAGCTTCCGGGATAGCCAAAATGAGTGGCAACGAATAGACCCCGGATCGTAGATCTTCCAGCACGGGTTTTCGGGTCTTGGCCGGGTCGCCGGCATAGTCCAAGATGTCATCCAAAATTTGATAGGCGATACCAATGGCCTCACCGATTTTTTTGGCTAATTGTTGAACCTCGGGACTGGTCTTTGCCAGGGCCGCACCCTGGAAACAACTCAGTGAGAAGAGTTCGGCGGTCTTGCCGGCAACTTCACGGAGATACTCGGCGAGGGTCGTCTTTTCCTGGTAGTTGAGGGCCATTTGTGCCAGCTCTCCCTGAAGGATGCGATGCATGGCATCGATGTGGATCTGGACGAGTTTGAGGTCACTAGTGGACTTCAGAACCTGGTTGAAGTAGACCGTGAACATGAAGTCACCCGCATAGATGGCATTTCGTTGGCCGTACTTCATCTGAATGGTCCGTACGCCACGTCGCGTAGACGAGTCATCGATCACATCGTCATGAATCAACGTCCCGACGTGCAGAATCTCTAGTGCCGCGGCGCCCGCCTGAAGTTGGCCTGGCGTGGCCCCTGTGCCGAGACTGGCGAACAGGTAAAAGTAACCCGGGCGGAGAAACTTTCCGCCGGATTCCAGTAGTGCGAGTATTTTATGATGGATTGGTGGGTTATCCAACTGGATCGCATCCAACAAGTAACCTTGTAAGGCGGTTAGTTGGGGTGCCACAATTGGAAATTGTTGCCAAAGTTGTCGATCCATACGCTACCTCCCTGTATCCCCGATAAAATTCATCTTACCGACAAGTGGAAACGTTGTCAAATAAAGGTTATGATTCATTTAGAATTCGTTATTAGGGGGAAGTAACATGACATGGCAAACCTTTTTGGAGTTGGTCGAGATTAAGGCGAAAATTGCGTCGATCTGGCCGTTTCTCCTTGGACTCATCTTCGTCCAAGCCAATTTGGGACGGATTGATTGGGCGACCTCGGGCTGGTTCTTCTTGGCAATGGTCCTGTTTAACATGGCCGTAGACATCAATGATAACTTTCAAGATTATCGGCGGGCCGGAACGCAAGCGGCAGATTGGAAGAAGCGGACCAACATCATCGGTGTGCATGGCCTGTCTATGCGCCTGGTTGGCGGCCTGATGGTGACGTTTGCCGGGGTTGCCGCCGTGATTGGCCTAGGACTTGTTTGGATGACCGGCTGGCCGCTCCTGACAATGGGGATCTTCTGCTTCGCCGTCGGGTACGCCTATGCTGGCGGCCCGAGACCCTTGTCGAGCACCCCGACAGGGGAATTCTTTGCCGGATTCACGATGGGTTATATGATTATGTTAATCACGGTATACTTGAATATATATAATCGGGGTGGCCTCTCCTGGTCGCTGGCCGGTCGCGTCTTCTTGGCAGCCGGTGTGGCCGTGATGGCCATCGCCGCCTTGTTGCTGGCCAATAATATCTGCGATGAGGGTGAGGACCGTCAATTGGCCCGGCGGACGATCGTCTATTATCTGGGGAAGCAACGTTCACTATGGCTCTTTGCCGGGTTTTATATTGTCGGCTATGTCCTGTTGATCTTAAGTATTTGGCGAGGGGATTTGCCACGCTGGAGTTACCTGGCACTGATTAGCATTTTGCCGGTAGCCCAGAATATTCGACGATTCTTTCAACGGCAAGTGAAGCGCGAGACCTTCATCCTGGCCGTTCGTAACCTAGCGATCCTGGCACTGACAACGGTGATCGCCGAGGCCTTAGGACTCTGGTTCGGTTAAGCATTGGTAAATGTCAGGGGGTTCACATTGTTTTTTTAAGGGTCAATCGGGTAAAATAGGATTAAACCAAACTGGAGGGTCAATGACAGTATGAAAATATTGGAAGAACGGATTCGTCGTGATGGAACGGTATTACCCGGAGATGTTTTAAAGGTTGATAATTTTTTGAATCATCAGATTGATCCCCAATTGATGGATGAGCTCGGTGCCGAGTTTGCCCGATACTTTGAAGATGCCGGCGTGACCAAGATTCTGACGGTTGAGTCGTCTGGGATTGCCCCGGCCGTGATGGCGGGATTGCACTTGAAGGTGCCCGTGATCTTTGCCCGTAAGCACAAGAGCTTAACGTTAACGGATAACCTGTACACGGCGAAGGTTTATTCCTATACAAAGCGCGTGACGAATGATATTTCTATCGATCGGCGGTTCATATCGACGACTGATAAGGTGCTCATCATCGATGACTTTTTGGCCAATGGTCAAGCCGTACAGGGCTTGTTGGACATCACGAATGCCGCTCAAATTCCCGTTGCTGGGGTGGGCGTCGTCATTGAGAAACGATTCCAAAAGGGTCACGAATTGGTTAAGGCAGCCGGCGTCCCATTGGTGGCGTTGGCCAGTATCGCGGCATTCGAAGATGGTCAGGTTGTCTTTTCAGAGAATTAGTTGACAGCACGCCTTGTCTAAACCGTTATTTAACTTTAGAATTAATCATAAAGACAGTTGTTAATCATTTATTGACGACATTTATTAAAGCGAGAAAGTAGGGAGCAAATTGGCGAACACAGTCTTATATCCTGGAGATACGATTGGCGTGATTGGTAGTAGTGCCAACGCCGCAATGTTAGTGACAACGGCCCGGAAAATGGGGCTTCGTGTTGGGGCTTATGGTGCCGATGAAACCAGTGAAGCGCTGCAATTGGCAGACTTCAAAGCCGTTGGTAGCAATAAAGATCGCGACAAGCTACAGCACTTTGCTGAAAGCTGTTCGGCCGTGGTCTATGACTCAGAACAGGTTAGTACCAGTGTGGTGAACTTTCTGAGTGGTTACACGCAGGTCCCACAGGGTGGCGATATGCTGGAAATGATGCAAGACCGCTTGCTTGAACGGGCCTTCTTCGAACAGCTCAACGTCAACATTGCGCCCTATGCAACGATTATTAACCTTGACGATGTCTATCAGTCGGTCAACTCCATTGGGTATCCTTGTGTCTTGAAGCCAATTCAAAAGGAATGGTCCCATGGCCGTGAACTCGTGATTCGGACGCAAACCGATATTGCCAAGGCGGCTGGTCTACTGGACTGGGGAACTTATATCCTTGAGTCACAGATTGCTTACGAACGCGAATACTCAATTCTGGTTGCCAGAGATCAAGCGGGCGACCAACAGGCTTTCCCAATTACCGAGGTTCAGTCCGTCGACGATCGTCCGCAGATGACTTGGGTACCCGCCCAGGTTGACGATGCGGTTGCTGGTGAGATGCGGCGAATCGCTGGCGAGGTTGCCAAGCATGTTAACTACGTTGGGGTCTTTGAAGTGTCGTTCTACCTCACGGCGAGCGGGGCCCTTTACGTTAAAAAGATTGTGCCCGCACCGAGTGAAACGGGGTATATCTTCGCGGATGCCACGACCGTTGATGAATTTGAGGAGCATCTGCGAGCCATTGCCGGGTTACCTCTAGCCGAGCCTAAGCTGATGACGCCGGCCGTCACGGCGTCCTTTACGACGGTCCAGCTGAGTGCCATTCGCACCCAGTGGCAGTTGAAGCCGGATTGGCATTTCACCTTCTACCATTTGCGGAAACAAGCCGATGACGAGACGATGGGTCACATCACCGTTCAAGGCAATACGACTAAATTATTATTAGACCAATTGGATGATACCGGTATCTGGACGGCAACGACGGATACTGAATAGAGTAGCGACAGGGAGCGATTTTCGATTAACGAGAATCGCTTTTTCTATGAAAAGGGTTCAAAAAAATTGGCGGAGTCATCTCAGCGGAACGTATGTTTTTTTGCTATAATGGTCAAGACTAATGACAGAGAGGATTGAGTTCACGGTGGCAGGAGAAGAATTGTTGACAGGTATGAATGATAAACAAACGGAGGCCGTTCTACAGACGGAAGGGCCGCTGCTCGTTTTGGCAGGTGCCGGTAGTGGCAAGACCCGGGTGCTAACCCACCGGGTAGCGTACCTGATCGAGCATGAACGTGTGATGCCATGGCGGATCTTGGCCATTACCTTTACGAATAAGGCCGCCAAGGAAATGCGCGAACGGGTGATCAAGTTGTTGGGACCGGATGGCAGTGACGTCTGGGTTTCAACGTTCCATGCCCTCTGTGTGCGGATTCTACGGCGGGATGCAGACAAATTAGGCTATACCCGGGCCTTCACTATCGCCGATTCAGGTGAACAACGGACCTTGGTTAAGCGGGTGCTGCAACAGCAAAACTTGGATACCAAAAAGTTTGATCCCCGCGCCGTTCTGGGCGCCATTTCGAATGCCAAGAATGCGTTGCAGACGCCGGCCATGATGCGTGAGGCTGCCGGCAATCCGTTTGAAGAAACGGTTGCAACGGTCTATGAAAGCTACCAACGTGAGCTGAAGTCCAATCAAGCGATGGACTTCGATGATCTGATCATGTTGACCATCAAATTGTTAAATCAAGAACCCGATGTGCTGGAACATTATCAAGAAAAGTTCCAATACATTCACGTCGATGAATACCAAGATACCAACGATGCCCAGTACACGCTGGTCAACATGCTGGCAAAAAAGCATGGCAATCTCTGTGTTGTTGGGGATGGTGACCAAAGTATCTATGGTTGGCGTGGGGCTAACATGGAAAACATCTTGAATTTTGAGCATGATTATCCAGATGCCCACGTGACACTGTTGGAGCAGAACTATCGGTCGACCAAGACTATTCTGCAGGCGGCCAATGACGTGATTCAAAAGAATGTTAACCGGAAGAAAAAGGACCTGTGGACGGAAAATCCCGACGGGGAAAAGATTTCTTATTACCGGGGGCAAAATGAAAACGATGAGGCCCATTACGTTGTGGCCAAGATTCAAGAGGAGCGCGAGCAACATCACCGGGGCTACGGTGACTTCGCGGTACTTTATCGGACCAATGCCCAATCACGGGTGATCGAAGAAACCTTGGTTAAGGCCAACATTCCTTATACGATGGTTGGGGGTCACAAGTTCTACGATCGTAAAGAAATTCGGGATGTCCTCGCTTACCTGACGCTGGTGGCCAATCCGGCCGATTCGTTGAGCCTGGAACGGGTTATCAACGAGCCTAAGCGAGGCATCGGGGCCACCAGTGTTGAGAAGCTGCGTGAGTTTGCAGAATTTAACGGCTGGTCGGAACTCGAGGCCACCCAAAATGTTAGCCTGGCCAATAACCTGGGCACCCGGATTCGTAATGCGATGGAGAAGTTTGGCCTAACGATTCAGAGTGTGACCACGGATGCCCCAACCATGAGTGTCTCAGACATCACTGAGGCGCTGCTAGATAAGACAGGGTACTTGTCCACCCTTAAGGCCTCCAAGAGCCTAGAGGCCGAGACACGGGTCGAGAACATCGAGGAATTCTTGTCCGTAACCCAAAAGTTTGATACGGACTGGGATAATGCCGATCACGATGAGGACGAAGACCGACTGGTTGAGTTCCTAGCAGATTTGGCACTGGTTTCCGCTCAAGACGATGTGGATGAAGAACCGGCAGAGGTGACCTTGATGACCTTACACGCCGCCAAGGGACTCGAGTTTCCCGTTATTTTTCTGATGGGACTAGAAGAGGGGATCTTCCCACTCTCGCGTGCCATGCTGGAAGAGGACGAATTGGAAGAAGAACGGCGGTTGGCCTACGTTGGGATCACCCGTGCTCAAGAGAAACTTTACCTGACAAATGCCTATTCACGGATGCTCTATGGTCGTCGGCAAAACAATCCCGAATCTCGATTTGTCACTGAGATTGCGCCGGACTTGTTACATCTAGACTATAGCGAAACCCAATCCGGATTGACGCCCGGACGGCGGGATGTGCCGTTTGCCCGGCGGACGGCGAGTGCCGTTGCCAAGCCTTACACGGGTAAGACCGGCCGCGTGACCACGAATACAGGGACCGGTGCCGGTTCCGTCAGCTGGACGGTTGGCGATAAGGCCAGTCATAAGAAATGGGGTATTGGGACCGTTGTCAAGGTCAACGGCACCGGTGAGGATGCTGAACTGGATATTGCCTTCCCTGAACAAGGGGTTAAGCGATTGTTAGCAGCCTTTGCACCAATCAAACGAGTCGACTAGGTTCTTGTGGGAGGGAATATTAATGACTGATAAACCCATTAAATCCTTAACGGCCGCCGCTGCGGCGGATGAAGCGGCCAAGTTGCGTCCCCAATTAACGCAGTGGGGGAAGCAGTACTACGATGCCGATGCGCCGTCGGTTGAAGACGACGTCTATGATCGGGCCTATGCCCGGCTGGTGGCCCTAGAAACGGCCTTTCCAGAGGTCATGACGTCGGATTCACCAACGCAACACGTTGGTGGGAGTTCACGAGGGGATCTGCCCAAGGTGGCTCACCCAATTCCCATGTTATCTTTGGGAGACGTGTTCTCCATCGAGGAATTGACGGAATTTGACGAACGCTTACGGGCCAATGTTGAAGAAGACTTTGATTATAATTGTGAATTAAAGATTGACGGACTGGCGGTTTCCTTGCGTTATGAGGACGGCGTCTTTGTCCAAGGGTCAACGCGGGGCAATGGTCAGATTGGGGAAGACATTACGGCCAATCTGAAAACCATTGACTCGATACCTAAGAAGTTGAGTCGCCCCTTAACCATCGAGGTACGGGGGGAATGTTACATGCCTAAGGCGGCGTTCCTAGCTCTAAATGAACGCCGTGAGGCAGCGGGTCAGGCGCCGTTTGCTAATCCGCGGAATGCCGCCGCCGGAAGCCTCCGGCAGTTGGATACGCAGGTGACGGCAGACCGAAAGTTGGCCACCTTCATGTACAACATCGCCGACTACGAGCCGCTAGAGACGCGGACACAAAGTGGTCTGCTGGATGAATTGGCGGCGCTCGGTTTTACCACGAACCCGAGTTATCGGGTGGCACACAACATGCAAGACGTTGCGGCGTACATCGCCGACTATCAGGGGCAACGCTCTGACTTGGCCTATGGGATTGATGGCATTGTGATTAAGGCTAATTCGCTGCCACTGCAGCGGTCGCTTGGTGCCACGGTGAAGGTCCCTCGTTGGGCGATCGCCTACAAATTTCCACCCGAAGAGGTTGAGACCACGGTCCTAGACATCGAATGGACAGTGGGTCGCACCGGTATCGTGACGCCGACCGCCGTGATGGAACCGGTGGCCTTAGCGGGGAGTACGGTTGCGCGGGCCTCTCTGCACAATCCCGATTACCTGCAGGCCAAGGACATTCGGATTGGCGATACGGTCTTGCTGCATAAGGCTGGGGACATCATCCCCGAGATTTCTCAGTTCGTCGCCGACAAGCGGCCTGCCGACGCTGAGCCCTATCCCATTCCGACGGCCTGTCCATCCTGTGGCGCCGAGCTGGTCCATCTGGACGAAGAGGTCGCCCTGCGGTGCATTAACCCTCGTTGTCCAGCACAGCTGGCCGAGGGCATGAATCACTTTGCATCGCGGAATGCCATGAACATCGCGGGCCTAGGCCCCCAGATTGTGGCACAACTATTTGAACGCCAATTGGTTGACGATGTTGCTAGTCTTTACCGGTTGACGGCGGACCAATTGTTAACTTTAGATAAATTTGGTGAGAAGTCGGCCCAAAACCTCTTGACAGCCATTGATAATAGTCGCAATAATTCATTAGAACGTTTGTTATTTGGTCTTGGTATTCGGCATGTCGGTGCGAAGGCAGCTCGTTCGTTGGCGGCGGCCTTTGGTGACTTAGAGCACTTGATGGCGGCCAGCAACGAGGAAATCTCGGCGATTGATACGGTTGGGGGCATCATTGCGGATAGCGTGGTGACCTACTTCGCTGACGAACATGTTCAGCAATTGGTGGATGATTTGGCGGCAGTGGGGGTTAACCTCACCTATACCAGTGGCGCCACTGAGAGTGCTGAGCCCAGTGAGTTCACCGGGCAACGGGTTGTTTTGACCGGTAAGCTGCAAGAACTGACGCGACCAGAGGCCACGGCATGGTTGGAAGACCACGGTGCAACGGTGACGGGTAGTGTTTCGAAGAAGACCGATCTCCTGATTGCTGGTGAAGCCGCCGGGAGCAAATTGACCAAGGCCCAGTCACTGAACATTCCAATATGGGATGAGACGCAGTTACAAGCGGCTATGAACGAAACGAAATGAAGACTTTAGGAGGAAACAAGTCGTGAAACGGTTACGAATCTGGATTGCCTTAGCCGCAGTCCCCTTATTTTTAGCGGCATGTGGGAACTTGAATAGTTCCAGCATGTCTTCCGGTTCTGGCTCCACGAATTCTGGTGGCACTCAGTTAACCGGACAAAGCACTGATGGTGACTACGAAGGGGTTATTAAGAGTGGTCATTATCAAACGAGTAAGTCGCGTGGGGTCACCAATAGTCAAGACTCTGGCAATACTTATAACGTTAAAAGCTTTGAAAACGGCATGTTAGGCGTTTCCAAGAACGTTTTCTCTACCAAAAAGTATGTGTTCCAAGAAGGGCAGTATCTGAAGACATCGACAGTTCAAAACTGGCTTGATCGTAAGTCCAAGTCGAACCCCGATGGTTTGAATCCTGCCAGCAATGGGTCAACTTCCCCAACTAAACGAAATCCTGTTTACATTCAGGCCTTGGAAGAACAAGACTACATGATCCAAAAGAACAACAAGTTATCCTTAGGCGGGATTACCGTTGGGATTGCCGTGAACTCGGTCGACTATTACAAGAAGACTCAGTACGGGGCTACCTTCGAGACCAAGATTACCAAGGCCGAGGGTGAAGCCTACGCAAAGAAGGCGGCCAATACGGTTCTGCAACGGTTGCGTAAGCAATCAGGCCTGAAGAACGTGCCGATTGTGATTGCGGTCTATCGTCAGGCTTCTAACGATAGCTTGGTTGGTGGGAGCTTCCTGTCTTATTCAGAAAATAAGGCGGGATCGACGAGTGTGTCCAGTTGGAAAGCGTTGGATGAGAAGAACTATGTCTTCCCAATCGAAAGTGGTTCTAGCAGCCCTAACAGCAACGACGAGAGTTCATTCACCAACTTCAAGAATGAGGTTGAAAACTTCTTCCCTAACCTAAGTGGTGTGACGGCTCAAGCTCACTACAATGGCAAGACGCTGACCGGGATGCACGTCAACATTACGACGCAGTTCTACAGTCAGACTGAAATCATTAACTTTACGCAGTATCTGCAAACGGCCGCTCAGAAGTACTTACCTTCAAGCGTGCCAATTGATATTACGGTGTCCTCAACGGACGGGGTTCAAAGCTTCTTATCACGAGCAAGTGGCGAGAAGAAGTTTAGCAGTCACGTCTTTAACAGTTACTAAGATTCTGTCGGTGGTTTTCGTTCTCGAAGGCCGCCGATTTTTTTGTTAGATCCCTTGGTGTACGGGGGATATATGGTAAAATAGGTCTTGTATGTTTTATTCCCGAAATGGGAGTCGAACGGTGAGAAGTGAATGATACGGAAAGAAGGATATTGATGGCTGATCGAATTACTCGAGAACAAGTTCAACACGTTGCTGGATTAGCAAAGCTCGAATTTACGGATACTCAATTGGATGCCTTTACGCCACAATTAGATGACATTATTGGGTTGTTTGAAACCTTGAGTGAAGTTGATACGGAGGGCGTCGAAGCGACGACCAACGTCTCTGACCAACTGAACGTTATGCGGGAGGACGTTGCCGAGGACTGGGGCCAAAGTGCGGCTCTCTTAGACAACGCGCCAGACGCCGAACGTGGGTACATTAAGGTGCCTGCCATCATTGATGAAAGCGAGGATGATTAAGCGATGAATTATTTTGACAAAGATCTCGCTAGCCTCCATGATGATTTAGTTAATAAAAAGATGAGTGTCCGGGAATTAACCCAGGAGACGTTCGCCAATGTAAAGGCAACGGATCCTAAGATTGGGGCCTTCCTGACGTTAAATGAAGACGCTGCTTTGAAGCAGGCTGATGCTATCGATGCCGAGGGCGTTGCTGCCGATGATCCATTGGCAGGGATTGCTATTGGGGTGAAGGATAACATCGTCACCAAGGGCCTGAAGACGACTGCTAGTTCCAAAATCTTGGCTAACTTTACGCCAGTCTATGACGCCACGGTTGTTGAAAAGTTGACGGCTGCCAAGACGATTACCATTGGGAAGACGAACATGGACGAATTTGCCATGGGTGGGTCAACGGAAACGTCTGCCTTCCAGACGACTAAAAACGCTTGGGACCAGACGAAGGTTCCTGGTGGATCATCGGGTGGTTCTGCGGCTGCCGTGGCTTCGGGTCAAGTGCCCGTTGCCTTTGGTTCCGATACGGGTGGTTCCATTCGCCAACCCTCCTCATTCAACGGGATTGTTGGGATGAAGCCAACGTACGGTCGGGTTTCTCGGTGGGGCTTAATTGCCTTTGGGTCCAGCTTGGACCAAATCGGGCCAATGACACGGACCGTTAAGGACAATGCTACGGTCTTGAGTGCGATTGCCGGCCATGATAAGCACGATTTGACCAGCTCAGATAAGGCCGTTCCGGACTTTGCTGCCGGCCTGAATGAGGGTACCAGCGTGAAGGGCATGCGGATTGGCTTGCCTAAGGAATTCCTGGCCGAAGGGGTCGACGATGACGTCCGCAACGCCATTCTGGCTGCCGCTGACACTTATCGTCAATTAGGCGCCACGGTTGATGAAGTCTCCTTGCCACATAACAAGTATGGGGTGGCGGCTTACTACATCATTGCCTCATCCGAAGCCTCATCTAACCTGCAACGGTTCGATGGTATTCGGTATGGCTACCGGGCTCAAGACGTGAAGAACCTGGAAGACGTCTATGTGAAGTCTCGTTCCGAAGGCTTTGGCGACGAAGTTAAGCGTCGGATTATGTTGGGGACGTTCTCATTGTCCGCTGGATTCTATGATGCTTACTTCCTGAAGGCTGCCAAGGTGCGGACGGTCATCATGAATGACTTCAAGGCGGTCTTAAAGGACCACGACTTCATCATGGGCCCCGTCGCCCCTACGCCAGCATTTGGCCTTGGTGATGAACTGATGGACCCAATTACCATGTATATGAATGACGTCTTGACGATTCCCGTTAACTTAGCTGGGTTGCCAGGGTTGGCAGTTCCTGCCGGATTTAGCAACAATTTGCCGGTTGGGATGCAATTGATTGGGCGGCCATTTGATGAGGGGACGCTGTACAAGGCAGGGTATGCCTTTGAACAAAATACAGACTTCCATTCACAATTACCCAAGTTAGGAGGCCAAAACTAATGAACTTTGAAACAACGATTGGACTTGAAGTCCACGTGGAACTGAAGACTCATTCAAAGATCTTTAGTCCCTCAGCAGTAGAATTTGGGGTTGACCCTAATGCCAATACTAACGTCATTGACTGGGGGTACCCTGGGGTCTTACCAACGACCAACAAGGGTGTCGTCGCCGATGGAATTATTGCAGCGCTGGCTCTTCATGCCACGGTTGAAAAGCACACGCATTTTGACCGGAAAAACTACTTCTATCCTGATAACCCTAAGGCTTACCAAATTACTCAGGCGGAAAAGCCAATTGGTCATGATGGCTGGATTGAAATCGATGTCGACGGCGTCAAGAAAAAAGTCGGTATTGAAGAAATGCACATTGAAGAGGATGCTGGGAAGAACACCCACGAAAAGGATTACTCTTACGTGGACCTTAACCGGCAGGGCACGGCTTTAATCGAAATCGTGTCGAAGCCAGACATTGCGTCTCCAGCCGAGGCCTATGCCTACCTTGAAGCCCTGCGCCAACGGATCCAATTTACTGGGATCTCTGATGTGAAGATGGAAGAGGGTTCTATGCGGGTTGACGTCAACATTTCCGTTCGGCCAATCGGTCAAAAGGAATTTGGGACGAAGGCCGAATTGAAGAACTTGAATTCATTTAACTACGTTCGCCGCGGCCTTGAATTCGAGGAGCAACGGCAACAAAAGGTTCTCATGTCCGGTGGCAGTGTCCGCCAAGAGACGCGTCGGTTCGACGAGACGACTGGTGAAACGATTCTGATGCGGGTTAAGGAAGGTGCCGATGATTATCGTTACTTCCCAGAACCTGACCTGCCAGCATTGAACATCAGTGATGACTGGATTAAGGAACTGGACGACAACATGCCAGAAATGCCTGGTAAGCGTCGCGACCGTTACGTTAACGATCTTGGGCTGACGGATTACGATGCCATGGTCTTAACGCAAACCAAGGAAATGTCAGATTTCTTTGATGCGACTGTTGCCTTGAAGGCCGACCCTAAGATGGCATCTAACTACCTGCAAGGGGATGTTAATGCTTACTTAAACGACAATCAGGTGGACCTGAGCGAAACGAAGTTAACGCCTGAGAACCTGGCTGGAATGATCAACTTGATTTCCGATGGAACTATTTCAACGAAGATGGCCAAGAAGGTCTTCAAGGCCCTGACCGATGGTGAGGAACCTAAGGCGTACGTTGAAGCGCATGGGTTGGTTCAATTGTCCGACCCTGCTAAGCTGCAACCAATCATCGATGATGTTTTGGCTGCCAACCCACAATCGATTGAGGACTTTAACAACGGTAAGCAACGGGCCGTCGGGTTCTTAGTGGGACAAATTATGAAACAGACCCATGGACAAGCAAACCCAACGGTGGTTAACCAACTGTTGATTGCTTCTCTGAAGGGCTAGCATTGGAGGAACGACATGCGTAAACGGGCACGGGTTATTTATAATCCAACTTCTGGCCGGGAGGCATTGAAGAAGGACCTAATTGATATACTAGCGGTATTCGAACAGGCAGGCTACGAAACCAGCGCCTACGCCACGACTGCTGCGCCTAACTCAGCCCAGGATGAGGCAACTCGCGCAGCCAAGGCCGGGTTCGAATTACTTGTGGCGGCCGGTGGCGATGGGACCATTAACCAAGTGGTTAATGGGATTGCCGGCTTGCCGCACCGACCAATGATGGCGATTATCCCCGCCGGGACCACGAATGACTATGCACGTGCGTTGCACATTCCTCGTGAGGACCCATTGGCGGCCGCTAAAGTTGTGTTAAAGAATCAAACCATTAAGATGGATATTGGCCAGGCTAGCGATACGTACTTTATTAATATCGCTGGTGGGGGACTCTTGACTGAGTTAACCTATGACGTGCCATCTAACTTGAAGTCAATCTTTGGTTACCTGGCTTACCTGTTAAAGGGCGCCGAGATTCTGCCACGGATTAAACCGATTGAGATGGATTTGACCTACGATGGCGGTCATTTCCGTGGGAAGGCCTCGATGTTCTTATTGGCTTTGACCAATTCAATCGGCGGCTTCGAACAGATTGTGCCGGATGCTGCCTTAGATGATGGTAAATTTACCATGATTATTGTGAAGACGGCCAGCATGCCGGAGATCTTACGCCTGATGGGCTTGGTCCTGAATGGCGGGAAACACATCAACGACCCCCATATTATCTACAAAAAGACCAGTAAGGTCATTGCCCGTCCCGTTGAGGACCGAATGATGATCAACCTGGATGGAGAATATGGTGGCGATGCACCAATGAAGTTCCATAACCTTCGGCAGCACATTGAAATGTTTGCCAACTTGGATGCCATTCCGGATTCAGCGGTGACTAATGAAACTGCCGAATTCTTGGAAGCGGAACAAAAGTTTGTTAAACAGGTTGAAGAGTTACCAGAAGACGCGGATCAGACAACGGAAGATTAAGGACGAGAGGGATTTTGCTTAGACTTTTCACGGCAAAATCCCTTTGTCATTAAGCACAGAAATTGAGGTTATTATGAAAATTAAAGCACCAGTAGCAAAGAATGAGCAGTTAGACGTTAAGATTATGGACCTGACCTACCAAGGGTTAGGTGTGGCCAAGGTGGACGATTTTCCATTGTTCATCGAGAATGCCTTACCTGGTGAAGAAGTCACCGTCCAAGTCACTAAGGTACAGAAGCATTACGGTTTCGCTCGGGTCACCAAGTGGTCCGTTGAATCTGCGGATCGGGTGGTCGATATCGACAAGACATACCGGCAAACCGGGATTGCCCCTCTGCAACATTTGGCCTACCCAGCCCAATTAAAGTTTAAACAACATCAATTGGAAGAGCTCTTCAACAAGGCTCATCAAGACGTCACAGTTGCCCCAACCTTAGGGATGGCCAACCCAACGCAATACCGGAACAAGGCACAGGTTCCCGTCCGCAAGGTTAAAGGTCAACTAGAGACGGGTTTTTACCGGCAACACAGCCACGAATTGATTCCGCTAACGGACTTCTACATTCAGGATCCAGCCATTGATACGGCCATCGTGAAGGTTCGTGACCTGTTACGCCAATTTGAAATTCCCGCGTATGATGAAATCAATGACAAGGGTGTTATCCGTAACGTCATGGTTCGTCGGGGCTACTACAGCCATGAGATGATGATTGTGTTGATCAGTCGGCAACAGAAGATTCCTAGTCAGGCACAACTGGTTGACCAGATCCACAAGGCCTTGCCAGAAGTTACCAGCATCATCTTGAACGTTAACGCCAAGAAGACCAATGTGATCATGGGTAACGTGACGCGGGTGCTCTATGGTAAGCCAACGATTGAGGACGAACTGTTAGGACTGACCTTCGCCATTTCGGCACGGTCATTCTACCAAGTGAACCCTCAACAAACCGAAAAGCTTTACCAAATGGCTATCGACAAGGCAGAATTGACTGGTAAAGAAACCGTTATCGATGCCTACTGTGGGATTGGGACCATTTCCTTAGCCTTGGCTAAGCATGCGGCTCAAGTCTATGGGGTAGAAATCGTGCCCGAGGCCATCGAGGATGCTAAGGTCAATGCACAGAAGAACCATTTGACCAATGTCACCTTTGAGGTTGGTAAGGCCGAAGACCAGATGGCAACGTGGCAAGCTGCCGGCGTGAAGCCGGATGTCATTGTCGTCGATCCACCACGTAAGGGTCTGGCTGACAGTCTGATTGAAAGTGCCACTAAGATGGGGCCTAAGAAAGTGGTCTATGTCAGTTGCAACCCATCTACTTTGGTTCGTGACGTGGCTCGTTTCAATGAATTGGGCTATGAGATTGACGGCCCAGTTCAACCCGTTGACCAGTTCCCACAAACGCCACACGTTGAAAGTGTGACGGTCCTGGTTAAAAAGTAATTTAGTGACCAGTCATGTGACGAGGACCGCCGTCCACGTCACGTGGTCGGAAAATAAGTCGAAATGAAAGGAGCCATGACGGATGTCATGGCTCCTTTTTGGTTGGGTTAAGGTTGATGCAGATTGTCGGAACGTTGTCGTTGCAACTGGTTTTCAGCATAGCGAATGACGGCGAGCTGCCGGTTATCGCTTAATTGACCAAAGGCCGCCTGGAGACAGGCATCATTAGCGAGTTCACTGTGACCAAAGCGCGGGTCAATGTCAGACTTATGAATGCCCAGCGCATTGGCAATCTTTTGGACATTACCGGGACTCGGTGTCGACCGTTCGGCGAAGTAGCCGGATAACGTCGAGTTGGGGATTCCAGTCCTAACCGCCAAGTCATTCTGTGTCATGCCTTGGCAAGCAATCTTAAGGTTCTGAGCAATGATTCGACGAATGTTACGTTCAAACGGGGATAATTCATGGCGGGGCACCACACTCACTCCTTCATAAAGATACCTGCTGTCGTCATTATAACGAATCGATTGGACACAAGCAAATCGAACGAAAGGACACCGCCTTAATGCTTTATTGGCAAAACGAATAAACTCGTTTATGATACTTAAGTGCTATGAGGAGGTGTGCGTCATGGATCGACTTCAAATTACACTTGACGCCGCTCGCCACAATGCTGGCTATTCTCAAAAAGAGGCGGCTGCCCATCTAGGCATTCATTACCAAACCTTAGCTGCCTGGGAAAAAGACAGTTCTGATTTAGGATTTCAAACGATCGAACGGCTATCGCAGCTCTATCAAATTCCTAAAGATAACCTCTTTTTTGGGAATAAAAACGAGTTTATTCGTTTGCTGCGGCAGCGAGCGGCCGAAGAGTAAGCAAGATAACGCGTCAATGGGGTCCGGGCTGGTCCGGCTAATAAAACAGATTATTCGACATGAGTCCTGGGAATTTTCCCAGGGCTTTTTCTATGCCGTTAGTTAATTAGTTCATGCGCCAAGCCGGCCCCAGATAATGACCAGAAGTTCGTCTAATTCTGTGCTTAGTGCCTGACAGTGGGGGCGAAAGTGGGTAAAATCTGGGGTGAGTTTAAGCGACTCAAGACTTTGGGGGAGGTCCTAGAGATGTTAGATAACTTACTTGGGATTATTCATGATGAAGATTTAGCGACACAATTATTTCATAGTTTAATGAGTTTTAACGTTGAAGAACGACGGGTAGATCGGGCTGGTCGGCTAAGCCGGGAACCGCATCCGGAGGTGCTGGGCGCGCCCGCTTTGCACCCGTATTTTCAGACGCGTTACGCCGATATGCAAGTGGTCGTGAGTACCGATTCTGCGGCCACGGTCGCGGAAAACCTGGATGATCTGGCAACCTTGCAGACGGTCTTGTATCGTTCCCTGGACCCAGCCGACCGTATTTGGCCGCTCAGCATGCCACCACGGCTGTCTGAGGATGATCGGCAACAGATTATGGGGGATACTCATTGGTCGGCTGAAGCGGCAATTAAGCCCTATTTAATGGAAAAGTATGGCGTGACCCAGGGCTGCTTAACCGCCGTTCACGTGAACTTTCGCTTGCCCGATCCAGTGATTCATCGGCTCTATTTCCACTATACCGAGGAGTTTCATTCGTTAGTAGCATTCAAGAATGCCTTATACTTCCGCCTGGCCCAAAATTACGTGCGCTACCAATGGTTGATTACCTACTTGTTTGGGGCCAGTCCGATTGCCGAAGAGGGGTTCTTTGACACCGTTCCGGCACCATTACGCCGGCCAGTTCGCAGCATTTTAAATAGCCCCTATGGACGGGTCAATCGCGCCCAGGAGCGGGTGACCTACGCTTCACTGGCCAGTTATCTGACACACTTGCAGCGGAATATTGATAATGGGACGTTTGCCTCAACTCAGGAATTTTATGGCCCGGTTCGGCTACGGGGGCAGGCGAACGAACGAGATTTCTTGATGGGCGGCGTCCGCTACCTTGAGTTGCGTAATTTTGATAATTCGCCATTTGCTCCGGACGGGGTGAGTCAGCAGGGGTTGCGTTTTCTGAAAATCTTTCTCGCTTATCTGCTCACAAAGCCATTATCCAATCAGGGGTTAACGACCACGTTGACGGCGGCGCAAGAGCGAAATCAACTGGTCGCTTTGGAGGCACCGGATCGGCCAACGGCGTTCCTGGCGGAAGGTCAGGCACTATTCCTGGAGATGCGGGAAATGTTGGACCATTTAGGTAATCCGGTGGATGGGGCCGTGCTGGACGACTTGGAACAACGCCTAGTTCGTCCCGAGCTGACGCCGGCGGCCAAATTGGTCGCCCAAATGAAAGATGGCAGCCTGATGGCATTTGGTGCGGACGTTGCGAATACGTGGACGCTTGAGCGGCGGACGACGAAACCACTTTTACCCCGATTGACCATGTTGAATGATCACACCCAGCGATTCGTGATGGCGGCCATTCAAGCCGGCGTGCGGTTCTATGAAATTAGCGATGGGTCTGAGGGCGATCTGCTGATGTTTACTTACGATGGCATCACGCAGATTCTGCAGGACAAGGAGATGCGTGGTCGCCATCCGGAACAACGGCTACGGGAATTATTCCCAGAGTTGCCACCACTGGTGGTCCATCAAGGCTAATTAAAAAAATTCCAATCGGATTAGCCGATTGGAATTTTTTTAATTGTTGTTTGCGAGATGTCGCTGATGGTAAAGGTAGATGGGCAGTCCGATGGCGGTTAAGGCCAGACCGGCCGTTGCCAATCCGGTTTCGGTTACAAGGGTGGTAATCAGGATGAAGAGACCACCGATGAGGGCAATGACCGGGATGACAGGGAAGAAGGGCACGCGATAGGGGCGAAGCAGTTCCGGTTCCCGTCGCCGCAGTCGAAAGACGGCCAAGAAGATCAGGCAGTTAAAGACCCACATAACGAAGACCAACATGTCGGTTAACATGTCAAAGTTGCCCATCAGCATCATGATTAGGGCAATGCCCAGTTGAACCAGACCGGCAACATAGGGAACGGAGGTCCGGTTGGACAGCCGACTCAGGTATTTCGAAAAGGGCAGGCTATCTTCCTTGGCCATGGCGTAAGGGACCCGCATCCCGGTCAATGTGTAGCCATTGATGGCCCCGTAGACGGAGATCAGGATGCCAATTGTCACGAGCTTGCCCCCTAGATGACCGAAGAGGCGCATCGAGGCATCAGCAGCCGTGTTTTGGTTGCCGGCAATGGCTTCAATCGGCAAGGTCTTTAAGAAGACTAAATTGACCAGGGTGTAGATGACCGTGATCAAGGCCAGTCCCAGGATGATGGCTCGGGGCAGGTCTCGTTCAGGATGCTTCATTTCTCCGGCAATGTTACCGATGTTAATCCAGCCATCGTAGGCGAACATAGTCGCTAGCAGACTCGAGGCAAAGGCCCCGCCCCAGCCTAGATGATGGCCGGTGGCAATGGGCCAAATGGAAATAGGCGTATTCGCAGCGGGAGCAAAGAGCCCGAAGCCAACGATAATCACAATTGGAATCAGTTTGAACACCAGGGCGATTGTCTGAACGGCGCCACCAACCCGGGCGCCAAGGAAATTCAAACCGGTGATGCTGACACCACAGATGATGGCAATCGGTAACTGCCAGCCGGATCCCAACCGAAACAGGTTGACGAACTGAATGCCGAAGATAATGGATAGTGCCGCGATGTTGGCCGGATAGTAGACCAACATTTGGGCCCAGCCCATTAGAAAACCGACCGGCTTCCCATAGGCGTATTCTAGGTAACGCATCGCGCCCCCTGTGCGGGGAATGGCGGCGGCAAGCTCGGCACTGGTCAAACCAGCACAAATAGTTAATAGACCACCGAGTAGCCATGCCAGTAGGGTCATATTGGCCGAATGGTTGGCGGCAACGACGCTGGCGGTCTTGAAGAAGACCCCACCACCGATAACCGTTCCCATGACGGTTGCGAGTGCAGTAAAGGTGCCGATTTCCCGGCGGAGTTCTTTTGCCAAAACGTAAATCCTCTTTTCTCTCTTAAAACTGATTTAACTATTATAGCACGGCGACTGGTAAGTTGAACAAAAAAAGCGCCGCACCAACAATGGTGCGACGCTTCATTTCTTGTTCAATTTTGTCTAGTGGAAGGCCATGTTTAGGAGCAGAACAATCAGGATCCCGACAATGGAAATAACCGTTTCAAGTACCGTCCAGATGCTCAACGTTTGCTTAACCGTTAAGTCAAAGTATTCGCGGAACATCCAGAAACCAGCATCGTTAACGTGAGATGCGGCTAATGAACCAGCACCGATAGCCAGAACCATCAGGGCAGGGTCAACACCGGAAGCGGCCATCAATGGGGCGACGATCCCGGCGGCGGTCAATGCAGAAACCGTTGCGGAACCTAAAGCAACCCGGAGAACAACGGCCACTAACCACCCTAAGATAAGTGGTGACATGTTGGAGTCGATGAAGAGCTTAGCGACTTCCTTACCAACACCACCGTCGATGAGGACTTGCTTGAAGGCCCCACCACCACCGATAACTAACAGCAGCATAGCGATTGATTTAACGGCGTTTTCCAATGTTGCCATGATGTCAGCGGTCTTACGTTTCCGACCCCAACCCATGGTGAACATCGCAACCATCAGAGAGATTAACATGGCGATGGCTGGGTCACCGATTAAGGCAACGATTTGGTCTAGCATTGAAGCGTTCTTGGTAGGTGTTGCCCCACCATCAACGGTCATCTTGTAGATGGTCGTGATGGCCATCAAGATAACTGGAAAGAGGGAAGTCAAAACGGACAGACCAAAGCTTGGAGCTTCGGAAGGCTTAAAAGTTTTAACTTCACCCAATGAAGACAGGTTACCCTTTTGTTCAAAGGCCTTAGGCGCAAACTTTTGGGCCAACTTGGTGAACAATGGACCGGCAATAATTGCGGCAGGAATCGCAACAACTAAACCGAAGAGGAGGACCTTACCGTCGTTGGCACCTAAGACTTGCGCAATGGCAACTGGTGCGGGGTGAGGAGGTAAGAACCCATGCGTAACGGACAATGCGGCAGCCATGGAAATCCCTAAGTAGAGGATTGGCACTTGGGCTTCAACCGCGATGGCAAAGACGATAGGAATTAACAGAACCATCCCAACTTCGAAGAAGAGGGCGATCCCGAGAATAAATGAAGCCAACATAATAGCAAGTTGCAGGCGTTTCTTCCCGAATTTGTCAATCAGCGTCGTGGCAATCATGTAGGCCCCACCGGCATCGGCAACTAACCGACCCAGCATGGCACCGAAACCGAAGACCAGTGACAGTTCGCCTAATTGGCTCCCGATCCCGGCTTCAATCGTGGTGGCAATTTTCGTGAGGTCCATGCCTAACAGCATAGCCGTTAGGACAGAGGTTAAAATCAGGGAAACAAACGTGTTGATCTTGAAGCGAATAATCAAGACCAATAAGAAAATGACCCCGATGAGTAAAGCTATAAGTTCCATAATCAGTAAGCCCTTTCATCAATGAAATTTTGAAAAGCCAACGACGGGCGCTGGCTTCCCAGGAATAAGTAAACACATTGTACTTTAATTAATAACATTTGACTACGATTTAGTTTCGCGCCTGACTAAGAAAGTCTTGAAACTACTTCGTTGTCTTGTGCACGTGGGTCCGTTGATATTCCGCAATATTCTTGTATTCGGATTGTAACTGCCGACTTAAACGAATATAGATGGGAACCAGGGCCCGGTAGGCGTCAAAGGTTTCTGGGTTAGGATGGTGAACGTTAGCAACCCCGATAAAGTTCTTAACGGCGCTCAGGTCATCAATCATGCCTAAAGCATACATCCCTAATGTGGCCGCCCCCAGAGCGGTCCCTTCAGGACTTTCTGGGATGGTAACATCTTGCTCGAAGATGTCAGCCAACATTTGACGCCAGAGCTCGGAACGGGCGAAGCCACCGGTTGCTTGGATGCTGGTAGGCTTTCCAACCACTTCTTCCAACGCCAACATGACGGTGTAGAGGTTGTAAACAATGCCTTCCAGGGCGGCACGAACCATGTGAGCCCGTGAATGTGTCCGCGTCAGGCCGAAGAATGACCCGCGAGCGTTGGCATCCCAGATAGGGGCACGTTCGCCACCCAAGAATGGGTGGAAGATCAAGCCGTCGGAACCGGCGGGAACCTTGGCAGCAATTTCAGTTAACAGGTCGTAGGAATCAATCTGAAGTTGTTCAGCGGTCAGCTTTTCAGGAGCGAAGAGTTGGTCTCTGACCCAACGGAAGACAATCCCACCGTTGTTAACTGGCCCACCAACAACCCAATGGTCTTTGGAAAGGTAGTAACAGAATACACGGCCCTTAGGGTCAATCTTTGGCTTGTCGGTAACAACCCGAACGGCACCAGATGTCCCAATGGTAACGGCAACGACACCGGGCTTGATGGCGTTAACCCCCAAGTTGGCCAGGGGACCATCGGAAGCGCCCATGATGAATGGCGTCTCCGGATCCATGCCAATGACGCCAGCATAGTCACTGTTCATACCAGAGATGGTATCGGTCGTGTCAACGAGCTTAGGTAACTGGTCGCGAGTAACCCCGGCAACTTCCAAGGCCTGGTCATCCCAGTCCATGTTGAAGATGTTAAACAATCCAGTCGCGTTGGCAATGGAGTAGTCTTCTTGTAAAACACCGAAGAGCTTGTACAAGACGTATTCCTTAATTCCAACGAACCAACGCGCCTGCTTGAAGAGGTCGGGTTGTTCGTTGCGCAGCCAGATTAACTTGCTGAGCGGCGTCATTGGATGAATGGGGGTCCCGGTCTTCTCGTAAAGTTGTTTACCAAGACCGTTTTCGCGTAATTCATCGGCGTACTTGACCGCCCGGTTATCGGCCCAGGTAATGGCCCGGGTCAATGGCTTGTGATTCTCATCAAGCAAAATCAGACTGTGCATGGCAGCGGAAAAGGAAACCCCGCGGATCTGACCATTCTTTAAGTCAGCCTTCCGCATGACCGTTGTCAAGCCATCGATGATGCCAGAAAAGATTTCATCTGGATCTTCTTCGGCCATATCAGGAACGTCCTGGTAAAGAGGGTAGAGGTTATTTGAATACCCCTGCATTTTCCCTGCCGTGTCATACAATACTGTCTTAACACTGGTCGTTCCAATGTCGACACCAATCATGTAATCCATCGTGATCTTCCTTTCCTGTTTAACGCTTAATTATTTGTCGGCTTTGTCCATGGCGTGGCCACCAAAACCATTCCGTAATGCGGAAACAACCTTACCCGTGAAGGTGTCGTCTTGCATTGAACGGTAACGCATCATTAATGATAAGGCGATAACTGGCGTTGGTACGTGGCTGTCCAAACCTTCTTGGACGGTCCATTGACCTTCACCGGAAGCATGCATCCGACCAGCAATCTTTTCCAATTCAGGATCTTCGGCAAAGGCTTGTTCAGCAAGTTCCATGAGCCAGCCGCGGATAACGGAACCATGGCTCCAAACCTTGGCAACGGCTTCGTTGTCGTAGTCAAAGTCGGAAGCTTCGAGGACCTCGAAGCCTTCGGCGATGGCTTGCATTTCACCATATTCAATCCCGTTGTGAACCATCTTCAAGTAGTGACCTGAAGCGGCACGGCCGGTGTAAAGGTAACCATCCTTTTCGGAAATGTCTTCGTAAAGGGGACGCAGAGTTTCGAAAGCATCGGCATTGTCGCCACCGATCATGAAGTTCCCGTGTGAACGAGCGCCTTCCATACCACCTGAAGTTCCACAGTCAAAGAAGTCAATGCCCTTGGCCTTAAGAAGTTCGTTGTGGCGCAGTGAGTCTTTGTAGTAAGAGTTCCCACCATCAATTAAGATGTCGCCCTTGCCTAAGAGGTTGCTTAAGGATTCGATGGTTGAATCCGTTGGCTTGCCTGCAGGTACCATGACCCAAACGATCTTTGGTGAAGGTAACTTAGCAACCATGTTTTCTAAGTCGGTTGCGCCCTCAGCACCAGCCTCAACGGCCTTGTTGACGAAGTCTTTGTTCAAATCAAAACCGACGATTTCGTGGTTGTGATCCATTGCGTTTTGAGCAAGGCTTAATCCCATCTTACCTAAACCAATCAATCCGAGTTTCATAAATTCTTTCTCCTTTGCGAGACCTTATTTTTTCTGACAAGGTTATTATATGTAAAAAAGTTTCACATTTCAAGTGGGATGATGTAAAATATTTACAAAACATGAAATAACCGGTCAAAATGACCGTTGAAAGGGAGGCGTTGGTCATCGCACGGTCGACGATTGGACAGATTCGGGGGAGTTATGATCAGTTATCGCCCACCGAAAAAAAAGTTGCCGAACTGGTCTTGGATCAGCCGGCAACGACGGGGGAAATGACGATTAAGGAACTGGCAAGGGCTGCGGCCGTCTCAACAGCCACGGTTTCTCGATTGGTGAAGCGCCTCGGCTACGCGAATTATCGGGAATTTACGATGTCCTTGGTTCACAGCAGTGTGGATGAACCGGCGGCCCCTAGTTCGTTTCCAGAGCTAGCCGAAGGCGACTCGCTGGCAACGATTGCCAACAAAACGTTCCATTTCTCCATTAGTTCCTTGGAGGCAACCAATGAGGCCTTAAATGAAAAGGACTTGGCGCGCGCCGTGTTAAAACTAATCAATGCCAAGACGGTGGGCTTCTTCGGCCTTGGTGGCTCGTCGATTGCTGCCCTGGACGGGTATCATAAATTCTTACGGACCTCGTTGTCCGTGATCTATCACCCGGACTTTGATATTCAGCTCATGCAGGCCGCCAAGTTGGGAGAAGAAGATTGTGCCGTCGTTATTTCACATTCCGGTCGCAATCAGGAAACCTTAAAGGTCGTCGCAGAGTTGGAACGCAATGGCGTTGCCATCATTGCCATCACCAGCTACAGTGGGTCACCATTAGCTCAGGCGGCCGATGTGACCTTTCTCTCCTTAACGGATGAGGTCAAGTATCGGGCGGAAGGCATGTATTCACTGCTCTCGCAATTGACGATTCTGGACAGCCTGTTCATGATGACCGTCCTACGGATTTCATCACGGACGGAACGGGTGCTGACCCGAGTTCGTGACGTGATTGAACAGACCCGTCACGAATCTTAGTTGGCATGTTATAATGGTAATTAAATTTTGCGGCTAACCAAGCGTGGCATTTAAGACTAGCTGACGACGAAACGGGGACTGACGGTGAAGCGACGAGACTATCAACCAATATATGACAATACCTTCCGGCGTAACCGTCGCGTTCGTCGCTGGGAAATTTGGCTGCTGGTCTGCTTATTGGTCGGCCTAGGGGTCTTCGGTTGGCAACGTTGGCAGCATTACGAACGACAGCGGCTGGCAAACTATCCCGTTCGGGGGGTCACCATCAGTCAGGATAGTGGCTACTTGGATTACCAATCGCTGGCCAATCACTATCAGTTTGCGTATCTCCAGGCGACGTCCGGTGCCACCTATACGGATGATGATTATAGCGACAATTATTCGCGAGCTCAGGGCGCCGATATTCTGGTAGGGGTGACCCATACCTTTAGTTTTACCAGTTCCGCGAAACGACAGTATCAACATTTCACCGCGACAACGGGGCATGATACGGGAACCCTACCGATTATGATTAATGTTGGTTATTATGATAAATATAATAGTAAAAACCCGCAGATGGCGGCCCAGGGTCAGAAGCTCGAACGGTTAGTTCAGTTACTCAAGGCCCATTACCGTCAAGGGGTCGTGATTTATGCGAAGCAAGCGGTTCTCGACCAATTTGTTAAGCCGGTCTTGCCCGAGCAAACCTGTTGGATTGCCGATGGGGAGCTGGGCGATCATGCGGATCACGCGAAGTTTGTGGAATACCAGGCCGATGGCACCATCAATCAGAATGGTCAGGGCCAGACGGTGGGCTTCTCGGTATTTAACGGTCGTAAGTCCGACTGGGAGTCGTTCTCTCAATAAAATAAAAATGCTCCTCACGATCCGTTAGATCGTGAGGAGCGTTTTGTTTTTAGGCATTGTCAGATGAGGCGGCAATGGGGTATGTACAGTCATCGGCCTCATCGAAGAATGAGATTGGTCGCCGTTCATTGGCGTGAATCGTTAAGTGATAGCCAAACTTGTCTTGAAAGGTGAGTTGTTGTTCACTGAGATTTTTAACCTGTACGTGGAGGGGATGATTGTCGATCTGCACGTCAAGGCTCGGACTGATGATGAGTCGATGCCGACGTTGGTTGTTTGGATCGATGAATTGCCAGGTCCCCACGTAGAATAATGGCGAATCATTCTTGGGGGTAGGTTTTGATTTTCGTAAGGACAACCCGCTAGTCAGTCCGGCAACAAGCGAGAGTCCAAATAATGCCATCTCTTTGCGTTTCACCGTAATCCCTCCCTTGAATTGCTTATCTTCTTTAATATAACATTTTTCTGTGAAATTGCTCGTCTAACCTTCCTGTTCATAAAGGAATTTTAAGGTCAGACTATCGCGGAGGGATGGCGACTGTTAAAATAGATTAAAAGTCATTGAATTTGGAATGGAGGAATCGTGGATGTTGCGATTAGGAACGGTCGGAACGGGATGGATTACCCAGCAATTGGTCGAGGCCGCAGCCATGTCGGGGCGCTTTGAACTGGCCGGCGTGTATTCTCGAAGTGTCGAGAAGGCCCAGGCCTTTGCCCGTAAGAACCAGGCGGAGCAAGCTGTCACGGATTATCAAGAGTTACTGGACCTTAAGGGACTGGATGTTGTCTACTTGGCATCACCCAATAGTCTGCATTTCAACCAAGCCTTGAAGGCCATTCGGCAAAATATCACGGTCATTGTCGAGAAACCGGCATTCAGCAATCCACAAGAAATGGCTGCCATCATGGCGGCATTAGCCGATCACCCCCAGGCCAAGTTGTTCGAGGCCGCACGTAATGTCCACACGCCAAACTTTCATGCGGTGGCGCGGGCCTTGAGTGGGTTACCCGCGGTTCAGGGCGCCAGTCTGACCTATATGAAATATTCTTCACGGTATGACCAGGTCCTGGATGGGGGCGAACCCAATGTGTTCACCCGGGAGTTCTCGGGTGGCGCGCTCCAAGACTTAGGGGTCTATCCTGTCTACCTGGCCGTGGCCCTCTTCGGGGTGCCGGCCCAGGTGAACTATTTCCCAACCCTGATTCAAACGGGGGTGGACGGCAAGGGTGTCGCCGTCTTACGCTACGGAACTTACGATGTTACCGTTAATTTTGGCAAAACCAGTAACTCAGTGGCCCCATCAGAAATTTATGGGCTCAAGGAAACGGTGGAGATGGATAGTGCGGGCGAGTTAACGCAGGTGGGATTGCGTCAAGATGGTCAGAAATTGACGGATCTTAGTGCCCAGCCCTTGGTCAACCCAATGTTACCAGAGGTCCAAGACTTTGCCAGGGTGCTAGAAGACCCTGTCGCAGAGACTAATGTTGCCGATTATCACCGGTGGTTGCTCTGGAGTCAACAGGTCAACCAGGTGTTATACGGTCTGCGGGTAGCCGGTAATTTACGCTTCCCGGCTGATGACCACGAATAGGAAGGAAAACTATGTTAAAACAATTTGAAACACACTTTAAAGCGCTCGGTTATTCAGAGCCCACGGCCATTCAAGACGCCGTGTATGGCCCAATGGCGGGTGATCACAACGTGTTAGGCTTAGCGCCAACGGGTTCCGGAAAGACGGTGGCCTTTACGTTACCAGCCTTGGCTAATCTGCTCCCTGGGGACGGAATTCAGTTGATTGTGTTGGAGCCCTCGCAAGAACTGGCTATTCAGACCAGTCGGGTGATGCGGGACTGGGCCAAGCTACTTGATTTGAAGGTAGCCGCCCTAACCGGTGGGGCCAATGTTAAGCGGCAAACCGAACGGCTGAAGAAACGGCCCGAAATTGTGGTGGGAACACCGGGACGGGTCTTGAACCTGGTTAATGACCGCAAGCTCAAACTTCACCTGGTCTCAATGCTGATCATTGATGAGGCGGATGACCTGTTGAATGGGGATACCTTGGCAACGGTCAGGGAAATTGCCCAGGCAGCGCCGGCTGATGTTCAACTGGGGTTCTTCTCCGCAACCGACACCCCCATCCTACATGAACTTGACCAATGGTTTGGCCAGACCGTCGAACGGATTGATGTGCGCGAGCAAGACCAGACACAAGGGAAGGTTCGCCACGGCATGCTCCAAGTGGGGATGGGCAAACGGGACCAGATGCTCAAACGATTGTTGGCGATTCCCAACTTCCGGGCGCTGGTATTCTTTAAGCAGACCAATGCGTTACAGCATACGGCCACGAAGTTCTATCATGACCACGTTTCCGCCACGAGTCTGACCAGCGACCTGCGGCAAGTGCAACGGGAGAAGGCCTTACAGGACTTTCGCCTCGGTCGGACCCGCCTGCTATTGACGACTGATGTGGCGGCCCGGGGATTAGACATTCCTAAGCTGCCGGCCGTGATCAATTACGACCTCCCTAGTGGTGTGAATGAATACGTTCACCGGGTTGGCCGGACAGGCCGAATGGGTGAACCCGGGCAGGTGATCAGCCTGGGGGATGACCATGACCTCCGTGATCTGAAGAAACTCCTGAAGGAGACGGATTACGACTTGGTTCCACTTTACTTTAATGGTCGTAAATTAACGACGGAACGGCCGGTTGCCACGGTTAAGCCTGAGGAGACACCAACCCCAGGAACAAACGCGGGCACGCAAACCACGAGCAAGCCAACGGCCAAGGTCGACATAAAATCAGTCACGGTCAAGGGACAGTCCAAGTCCACGACCAAGCCGGCCGCCAAGGCTCAAGCCGCGGGGCCAGTGACGCCAAATCCCAGTAAAAAGAAGAAACATAAGAATCGTCATTCCAAAAACAAGGGGATGCGGAAGAAGTGGCGTGATCGGGATGCCCAACAATCAGAATGATCCTTTACAATTATTGTAATCCGTGTCAAAATTAAGAGCGGATTGCGTCCCCATAGCACAACTGGATAGGGCACTCGCCTCCTAAGCGAATGATCCCGGTTCGAGTCCGGGTGGGGACAGTATGATTCTTGATTAGTCGAGACGAAGGTCTCGGCTTTTTTGATTGGCAATTTTTCCCAGGGGGTCCTTGGCGGAATTGAAAAAGCCGGGTTTTAATGGTTTACGATACCTAAACGTGGTCAATTCC
The DNA here is from genome assembly GCF_003946545.1 of Levilactobacillus tangyuanensis. Classification (GTDB taxonomy): domain Bacteria; phylum Bacillota; class Bacilli; order Lactobacillales; family Lactobacillaceae; genus Levilactobacillus; species Levilactobacillus tangyuanensis. The sequence goes on along the minus strand of NZ_RHOA01000002.1, from coordinate 34,649 downwards.
TTTATAATAGGGATAGTGACCAAGGAGGAATGTGCAATGGACGACGTGGAATCAATGAATCCTAAGAAGTTCACGCGAATTCTGGTGGGTGTGGATGATTCACCCGATGCCCAGTTAGCCTTTCGGTATGCCATGAACCGGGCCAAGTTTGACCAGGCGGAACTCGTGATCTGTTCTGTTTTGGAATCGGATACGATGAACATTTACCAAGCCCTGAGCAAGGACTATGTTCATGGCCAGCGAGCTGATTTGCAGGAACATTTACTTCAATATCAACACCTTGCCGAACGGTTTGGTATTAAGCAGGTCAGTATCGTCATTGGTGAAGGTGATCCCGGTGAAACGATTGTTAAGACGATTATTCCCAAGATTAAACCCGACCTACTAGTGGTTGGCTCATTGTCTAAGGGTGGCGTGCGAAAGTACTTTGGTAGCCAAGCGGCCTACATGGCCAAGTATGCGCCCATTTCAGTTATGATTGTTCGATAAGACTCGTCAAGGCAGCCTAGGCTGCCTTTTTATGTACGGGTAATCACGATTACGGGGCACAATGAGTGAAGTGGTCAATGAACCTGGCATTAACTGGTGTTGGCACGCGTTATAATTGAACTGAAGTGATTCGGGAGTGACCGGATAGTCATTGGATTGAATGCCATAGACGAGGATGATGGAAAAATGAAAAAGTATGATTGGAAAGGTTTGCTGAGCCTGACCGTTGCAGGGGCTTTGTTGGGTGGCTTGGTGTTTGGTATACCGGTCCCTGCCGCAGCGAAGACCAGTCAGTCGATGACCTGGTATAACCAGTGGAAGAGAGCCTACGTTGGCGGGAAGGCCCAGAAGTATGTGCGGTCGAACAATGGTCAAGGCCCCACAACGACGTTGTCCGAGGGGCAGGGCTATGGGATGTTGGCCACGGTTCTGGCGGCCAAGAAAGGTGCCAATGCCCATGGTACTTATAATCAAATGTATCGGTATTACCGATCGCACCGGGTATCCAGTCAATACCCCTTGATGCAATGGCAACAGACGATGCAAAACGGCAAGTTGAAGAGTACTGGATCGCAGAGAAATTCTGCGACAGATGGGGATTTAGATATTGCCTACTCCTTGATATTGGCAGATAAGAAGTGGGGAAGTCGGCAAGTAAATTATCATCAGGCTGCCTTAAAACTCCTCAAGGCCATTAAACAAAAGGAAATCAATTCAACGACGAAGCTCCCTATGATGGGCAACTGGGCGACGTCGGCTTATGATCAGCAGAAGCTCCGGACAGCGGATCTAACCATGGGGTATTTTCGCCAGTTTGCGGCCTTTAGCCATGACAAGAGTTGGAATACCGTGGCTAGCCGCAGTCAGTTGGCGGTTAAGAAACTCAGCGCGCGACAGAAGACGGGTCTCTTCCCGGATTTTATCTTGGCCACAGGTAAGAGCATCAAGTTGCGAGCGGTCAAACCATTTTCGATTGAGTCGGCGACGGATAATCAGGTGGGGTACAATGCCTGCCGGGTGCCATGGCGGTTGGCCCAGACGGTCAAGCTCACCCACAATGGGGTGACCAAGCGGGCCCTGAATAAGCAACTGACCTTCTTCAATAAGCAGAAGCGGATTACGGCGGTGTACACGCTGGGCGGTAAGGCGGTCAACCATTATGCAAATACCGCCTTCACCGCGCCGATTCACGTGGCGGCGATCACCATGAGAAAGTCGAGTCTAGCTAAGAAGACGGCCAAGCAACTGCCAAAGAAGATTGAGACAAACAACTATTTCTCGGCAACGTTACAAGTGGTGACGGCCTTACAATAGCGCAAAAAACGCCATCGAGATCAAATCTCGATGGCGTTTTCCTATTTTTCTTCGCGGACGATGTATTGTGGTCGGTGTTTCGTTTCCAGATAAATCTTGTTGATGTATTGACCCAAAATTCCTAAACAGAATAATTGAATGCCACCAACCAATAAGAGGATAACGACAAGTGACGGCCAACCTGCAACGGACCCGCCAACCGTCAATGCGCGAACAATGACGAAGATGAGGCCCACGATGGAAAGGATGAAAGACAAACTCCCGATCCAAGTTGCGAGACGTAAGGGCACGTTTGAAAAGTCGATGATGCCTTCAATTGAGTAGGCAAACAGTTGACTGATACTCCAGTGCGTGGTCCCGGCGGCACGGGGTTGACTCTCGTATTCAAGATAGGTGGTCTTAAAGCCCACCCAACTAAAGATTCCCTTGGAGAATCGGTTGAATTCGGGTAATGAGATGACAGTATCCACGAACTGCCGGGTCATTAAGCGATAGTCACGAGCGTTGGGCTCGATCCGAACTTCAGAAATCTTATTGATGACACTGTAAAAACTTGAAGATAGGAAGGCACGGAACTTACTTTGACCGCGACGTTCCTTTTGGATGGTACCGACACAGTCGTAACCATCATTTTCAATTAAGCTGACCATTTTAGGTAACAACTCCGGTGGATCCTGAAGATCGACGTCCATGACTGCCACCATGTCCCCGGTCGTGGCTTGTAAGCCAGCAGCAAGTGCCGATTCTTTACCAAAGTTTCGGGAGAACGACCGAAAGTGAACGGTCTCCGGATGACTCTGGTGTAACTCTTTCATTTCGTCTAAGGTGTGGTCACTCGAGCCATCATCTACGAAAATATATTCCGGCGTTACCGTCGGAGTAGGTGTATTCATTGACTCGATCACCTTGCTAACGGTTCGGTAAAATAGTGGAATTGACTCCTCCTCGTTATAGCAAGGAACGACCAGACTAAGCTTTTTCATCACTGACATTCCTTTCACACAACGTTCTAATTTTACCTCAAATTCAGGTGGTTGACTATTAAAATTATTTTACATTACTGTACCAGGTTCGCGAATGTTCGGGGGTTTATGGGATTTGGTTGGTAAAGGAACGGGTGGTAGCCTGAAATAAACGGTTCATAGCGGCGTGAATTTCCTAAGAATCGCCGGATATAATAACATGAGTGAATGGCATCTGCTATAATTGAGCTTAAATAATTCTCCGTTGGAGGGAACATTGTGACGAAACCAATTAAAGTAATGACGGTGTTTGGAACCCGTCCGGAGGCCATTAAGATGGCCCCAATTATCTTAGCTATGCAACAACAACCCGATAAATTCACACCGATCACGGTGGTGACGGCCCAGCATCGAGAAATGTTGGACCAGGTGCTCGACATTTTCCACATCAAACCGGACTACGATTTGAATATCATGCGGCCCAATCAAACGTTGAGTGGCATTACCACCCGCGTCCTTAACCAGCTCGATGACATTTTGACCACGGCGGCACCCGACATTGTGCTGGTTCATGGGGATACCACAACCACGTTTGCGGCGAGTGTCAGTGCCTTCTACCACCAGACCCTGTTGGGCCACGTGGAGGCCGGCTTACGGACGTGGGACAAGTACTCTCCTTATCCCGAGGAAATGAATCGCCAATTGACGGACATCCTGAGCGACCTGTATTTTGCCCCCACGGAGCTCTCACGGGAAAACCTGTTGAAGCAGGCTCATCCGGACGACCATATTTATATTACCGGGAATACGGCCATCGATGCCCTGGCCCAAACGGTGGACCCGGATTATCATCACGCGGTCCTCGACCAAGTTAAACCGGGGCATCGCCTGATCTTGTTGACCATGCATCGACGAGAGAATCAGGGGGCACCCATGCATGCCGTGTTGAAGGCCGTTCGTCGTGAGGTCGAGCAGCATCCGGACGTTGAGGTCATCTATCCCGTTCACTTAAGCCCGGCCGTTCAAAAGGTCGCGCACGCAGAGCTGGATGGCATGGACCGGATTCACCTGATTGATCCCTTGGATGTCGTTGACTTCCACAATCTTTCCGCCCGGAGTTACTTCATTATGACGGATTCTGGTGGGGTTCAAGAGGAGGCCCCATCGTTGAATAAACCGGTGCTGGTTCTGCGGGATACGACGGAACGGCCCGAAGGCGTGACTAATGGGACCCTGAAGTTAGTGGGGACTGATCCAGACAAGGTGACGACGGCAATGGAAACGCTGCTTAATGATGACCAGGCTTATCAAAAGATGGCAATGGCCAAGAACCCATACGGCGATGGCCATGCTGCCGAACGAATTTTAACGGCAATCGACAACAAAATCAATGGGGGCAATTTGAATGGCTGAGACGGCTTATGACCGGGCCGAAATTAAGACCACAGAACAGTTATCAGAAATTATGCGGGATATTCACGAAGCAGCCCGCAAGAACAATGAACGCTTTGATTATAAAATCTTGCGAAATGTGCACTTTGCCAATAAGGTCAAGAATCCCATTACGCAGGAAATGAATGACGGCGACTCATGGCGGGTGATGCAGATTGATAACCTGTTGGTGACCTCATTCGGCGTGATCAATGTGGAGAGTAAATACTGGCGAGGCATGATTTTTCACGATTTATCTGATGAAATTTTTTCGTCGAGTCTTGACGAATTTTCTGCCGTGAACTTGAAGCGTCAGTCCAAGGACACCGCGGAAACGCTCACGAAGCAACTGGATCGTTTCTTCTTGCCGAATCTATCAGAAGAAAACGAGTCCTTAACGCAGGGGTATACCATGAGCCTGGAACAAGAGGGTCGGGGGCAACGGTCGATTACACTCCATACGGGCATTAGCAATCCGGCAACTCAGGCTGAACTATCGTCTAAGCTGTTGGTGCGCTATATCAATAGCGAGTTAACCATGCACCGTAAGCTGGAGAACAAGAATGACCGGACGATTGATTTCGTTAAGCCACTGGTGTATTACAACTACTATGACCGCTACGACCGAACCAATTCACTCGTAGTTGGGAATAAGACGAAGCTGAATCCAAACGATGCTTACAACTGTACGGCGGTTGGAAACTATCACGACTTAAAAACGTTTATTGAGACGTTCCGTGAGGCCAAGCGAGTGCGGTTCAGCCGAAAAACTCTAGAAAAAATGATCGGTACGTTGAAGTTCGCAGAGGACTACGGGTCGTTTTAAGCGAAAGGGGCGCGACTGGCCTTGTATAATCGTTGGCGAAAACTCATGGGGCCGGTTAAGCACGTGCTCCAGACAATCATCAAACACTATCAAATGGCAAACGTGGGGGATTCGGCAGTTGTGCTCGCCTACTATATTCTGTTATCCCTGTTTCCGGCGTTGCTGGTACTAGCCAGCCTGTTACCGTATCTTCATATTGAAACAAGTACGGTGCTCAATAATATTGAACCCATGGTGCCGGAGAGTATTTTTGACATGCTGGCCCCGGCGGTTCACTCCTTCTTAAATAATCGAAGTAGCGGCGTCTTGTCGATCGGGGTCATTGTGGCCCTCTGGTCGTCCTCCAAGGCCGTTGCGGCGTTTCAGCGGACGGTTAACCGGGCCTATGGGGTTGCGCAGGATCAGAATGCATTGATTAATCGGGGGCTGGCCTTCTTCTGGATGGTGGCCTTAATTGTGTTGCTATTCCTGGTGATGCTGTTCTTTAGTTTCGGGCAACTGGTGCTGGAACAATTGACACCGTTACTGCGGATTCCACACGTGGTGTTGGCCTCAGTCAACGCAGTGAAATGGCCGGTGACCTTTACCATGGTCTTCTTTGTGCTGATGATCCTGTTTTATTTGGTCCCCAGTGCTAAGTTAAAGCTGCGGTTTGTCTGGCCCGGGGCATTGACGGCAACCATCGGTTGGTTGTTCCTGTCCCAAGCATTTACACTCTATATTAAATATTTTATCCACAATATCGATAGTTATAAGACCATCGGAACCTTTATCGTCCTGATGTTTTGGTTAGACTTTACCGGTCTCATTTTGATGTTTGGGGCCGTGTTGAACGCCGCGATCCAAGAGCTGGTCACGGGGAATATTGAGGAACGAACGACCCTGCAGGCGTTATTGAAACGTCATGGCAAGGAAAAAGACGATGACGATGATGAAAAGTAAAAAAAGAGGCCAGGACAGTTGTGTCCCGGCCTTTATTAACCCTGAGCGGTGTGAATTAATGCTGTGGTAAAGCTGGCGAGTCTTTGGCGGTCGGTTGCGTCCGGCGCCAGGTCAATCTTGACCGGCAGAGCACCTTGGCGCGCACCCGTAAGTTGAAAGGCTGTCTCGAAGTGATCAACGGTGGTATTGTAGTCATCACCATAGTAGGTGTCACCGGAACCTGCCACGCCGTAAACTTGCTTCGTTAGGCGAGTGGTCTGTAGGTCTTCGTAGAAGTCGAGGCCTTCATCGGGCAGGGCACCGTTATCGTAGGTATAGGCGCAGACCACACAGATGTCGACGTGCTTCAGGTCTGCGGCATCTGTTTGCGAAATCTCGGTTTCGGTGACCCGACAGCCTTGGTTGCTTAACTGTTGGGTGACGATGTCGGCGACTTGGCGATTGTTGCCGGTAATGGTGGCATAAACGACATGGGCTGTGAGCATAGCGCGCCTCCTCAATGAGTTTGAATTGCGGCCTCATTATACCAGGCGAGAGTCGTCCTGGCTAGGAATCGTTAGATGGGCACACCATGATGCCGGCGAAAAGATGATCGACTAACTAATCTATCCATTAATGAAACGTTGGGTCTGCGGAGCTGTTAGAATAAATTTTGAGAGCAGCGATTGCTGTTCTTAACGAAAGGTGTGACGGTAACATTGGCAATTATTACCATGATTGAAGCGCAAAAACGACAGGGCCGGTTTAACATCTATGTGGATGGCCATTATGCCTTCCCCGTTAGTGAAAATGTCTTGATTGATTTCCGATTGTTCAAGGGGATGGAGATTGATAAGGCGTTAGAGGAGCAGTTGGTTTCGGCCGATGACGTCTCCAAGGCCTACAATCGCGCGCTGGACTATTTGTCCCATCAGCTCCGAACGGAAAAAGAAATTAATGATAAGCTGATCAGTCTGGACATTGAACCGTTAACCGTGGAAAAGACGATGAAACGGCTCCGAGAGTTGAATCTCGTTGATGACAGTCACTACGCCGTCAGTTACGTCCGGACCATGATGCATACGGGCGATAAGGGACCACGGGTCATTCAGCAACATCTGCGACAAAAGGGAATTGGGGAGAAGCTGATTGACGACGCGTTACAAGTCTACACAACCGAGGATCGGTTAGAGATTGGGACGGCGGTGGCCGAAAAGCTGGCTAAACGGTATCGACGCCAGGCCTTTGGCACCCAGAAACAAAAGATTCGACAGGGGTTGATCACCCGGGGGTTTGCGGTTGATGAGGCCACACAAATGTTGGCGGCCTTAGACCTCACACCGGACATCGACGAGCAACAGGTTTTGCTGGCCAAGCAGGGTGAGAAAATGTGGCATCGCTATCGGACATTGCGTGATAGTGAACGGCGTTATAAAACGAAACAGGCGTTGTATCGGAAAGGGTTTAAGCTAGATGACATCAGTCAGTGGCTCGCTGATTTAGGGGAATCGGCGGATTAGCCCTAGCCGTTAAAAGAGTAAGGGGGACTCAGAAATGAAGCCAAAGACTTGGGGGACAGTGGTTGCCTTGGCAGCTGTATTGGGAATTGGCGGGGGCCTAGCCTGGTGGTTTAACGGCCAGACACAGGCCAAACCGGCGGCGGTTAGCTCGTCGGTGGTCAAGCGTAAGGTGGTGCCTAAGAAGCCTAAACCAGTCAAGAAAAAGCCGGTGGCTAAACCAAAGCAAACGGCGGCCGCTCGGCAAATTGATGCCATCTTACGAGCCAACCGGTTTGTAGGGACGGCACTGGTCATGCATCAAAACAAGGTCATCTTTGATCAGGGTTACGGGTATGCCGACGCCACGCAACAAAAAAAGAATGGGCCTAATTCGATTTATCAATTGGCTTCCGTTCAAAAGTCCTTTACGGCCGGGATGATTATGAAACTAGCGGCGGGTCGCAAGCTGGCCTTAACCGATCCCTTATCGACCTATTATCCACAGATTGCTGGGTCCAAGCTCATTACACTGCGAGACATGTTGGATATGAAGAGTGGGTTAACGCTGTCGGCCTTTCCGGATAAGTTGGAATCGGAAAATGGGATGCTGAAGTTCGTCCTACAGAACGTGAATAGCCAACCAAAGAAAATTGGCAAATGGAACTACTCACCGGTAAACTTCATGTTGCTTGCGGGGATTATTGAACAAGTGAGTGGCCAAAGCTATCGCCAATACTTTACGGAGAATATTATTCGGCCGTGGCATTTAAACCATACCGGTTTTGTCTTCAATATGCGGCACCGTTCCAGTTATTCTCAAGGCTATCAAAATACTGATATCAATGACGTTGTGCCTAATTATAATCGGCTATATGGCGAATCTAAGGCGTCCATGTTCTATCAATTTGGGACGGGGCAGGTCTACATGTCCGTTCATGATCTATTTGTTGGCGAACGGAACATGTTATTGGGCAAGCTTTATCCGCAAGCAGATGCCGCAGTCCTGTTAAACCCGGGCACGGCATCGATGTACGGTGGCGGTGCTTACGCGTACCCTGGGTACATTCGTGTGCATGGCCTGGCTTACGGCTATGAGGCGACGGCGCTGGTGAGTCGCGATGGTCAAGATGGCGTCATCTTGCTCAGTAATTATTATCGGGCAAATCAATTGTCTCAGGTACCGGCGGAAAATATTTGGAACCTACTGGAGAGTGGCCAATTAAAATAAAGTGATGAGTGAGGCGCCCCGACGTTGTTGGGACGCCTTTTTGGGTGTTGATGGCTAACCATTCGTCCCAATCTTGCCAGTCATTAGTTGGTCGATTAGGTCATGGGAGCCGAGATCGTTAGGCAGTAACTTATGGGAACCCAAGATTTTTATGGGTGAGAGGGGATGCCGCCTATCCAAATACGGGTGAATCTGGTATAATATTGAGTGAATTTTTATAGTTACCCGTTACTTAGAAAGTAGGGTTAATACATGACGCGCGAAGCTAGAGGACCTAAGGAAGGCGACTTCATTACGATCAAAAGCTACAAGCACGACGGAAGTTTGCATCGAACTTGGCGCGACACCATGGTACTCAAAACAAGCGAAAACGCCGTCATCGGCGTCAATGACCATACCTTGGTCACAGAAGACGATGGCCGCCGGTGGGTGACTCGTGAGCCCGCAATCGTTTATTTTCACAAGCATTACTGGTTTAACATTGTTGCGATGATTCGGGACAACGGGGTGTCGTATTACTGTAACCTGGCTTCCCCGTATGTTATGGATAAAGAAGCGCTCAAATACATTGATTATGATCTCGACGTAAAGGTTTTTCCGGATGGGGAGAAGCGTCTGCTCGACGTTGATGAGTACGAGGATTTCAGTCAACGGTGGCATTATGGCGCGGAGACCGACCGGATATTGAAGGCCAATGTCTTAACGTTAGTCGATTGGATTAATCATCAAAAGGGGCCCTTTTCCCAGGCTTATGTCGACCTTTGGTATCAACGATACCAAGAGTTACTCCGCCGCTCGAATGATCAGTAAGGGTTGTCTTCCGCATCACCAGGAGCAAGTCCATTCGTGGCTGGCTCCTTTTTTAGAAAATACGTGTCTATAAAAAAACTTGTTTTGCGAAAGGAGGCAGTGCCATGAAATGGGTGGCAAATTCGCGGCTGATGTTTTGGTCATTGGAAATTTTGGTTGTGACCACGATCATCTGGGTCTGTACGAAGATTAGCTTCATGTTTTCACCGATTGGGGTCTTTCTCTCCACCATCTTTGCGCCGCTACTCTTGTCAGGGGTGCTCTTCTATCTTTTAAACCCAATCGTTCGGTTATTGGAAAAGGTTCGGTGGAAGAAGTTTCGGATCAACCGAACCGGGGCCGTCACCATCGTCTTTCTATTATTAGTCGGCGTGTTGGTTGCCGGTGGCATGTGGGTGGTTCCCCGGTTAGTTAATCAGATTACCAATTTGATTGGCAACATTCCGGACTTTGCCCATGCCAGTGAATCCGTCCTGTCCAAGGTCATTGACCGGCCGATGTTCCATAACATTGATTTTTCCAAGTATCTTACTCAGATTCAAAGTGCCTTCTCCAAGTACGCTGAGAGCTTCATGAGTGGCCTAACGAACGGTATTGGGACAATCATTGGCACTGTGACGTCCGTGACCGTTACGGTGGTTACCGTGCCCGTAATGTTGTTCTACATGTTAAAGGACGGCGAACGCTTTATGCCGGCCATCCAAAAGTGGCTGCCGGCTAAGCATGCCGATCAGACGGTAGAGTTACTCGGCAAGATGAACGCCACGATTGCCCGCTACGTTGGCGGCCAAATTCTGGAGTGTGTCTTCGTCGGGAGTTTCACGGCCATTGGCTACTTCCTAATCGGGGAAAAGTATGCGTTACTCCTCGGAGTCTTCGGGGGCCTGTGTAACCTGATCCCTTACGTCGGGCCGTACATTGGTATTTTACCGGCAATGATTGTTGCCTTTACCATGAGTACTAATATGGTCATCTACGTGGTCATCGTGGTCATTGTGGTCCAACAGATTGATGGTAACTTGGTTTATCCCAACATCATTGGTCGTTCTTTACAAATTCATCCATTAACGATCATAATCATTTTATTGGCAGCCGGGAACATTGCCGGCCTGTTGGGGATGATCCTGGCTGTGCCGTTGTATGCCGTGGTGAAGACGGTGGTACAATACCTCTATAGCATTTGGCAATTGGAACATCCGGAAAAGCCAGTGGCAGTTCCGGCAGAAAAGTTATCAAGAAAAGACTAACGTTTGTGGTTTCAAGTTGACGTGACCGCTGAATATGCTAGTATTTAACTTGTTATTGGATTTTTACGAGCACCCTTGCCCAAGTGGCCGGGAGACTAACCAGATAAAGTAGGAGATTCTACATGAAAAAAGTAATTACGTACGGAACGTTCGACCTTTTACATAAAGGACACATTCGGTTGTTAGAACGGGCCAAGGCACTCGGTGATGATTTGACCGTCTGCGTGTCATCCGATGAATTTAACGTCGAAAAGGGTAAGCGGGCTTACACCTCTTACGAAGACCGGAAGTACATTCTTGAAGCAATTAAATACGTTGATCGCGTGATTCCTGAAAAGTCTTGGGATCAGAAGATTAAGGACGTTCAAGACAATGATATCGACATCTTTGTTATGGGCGACGACTGGAAGGGTAAGTTTGATTTCCTGAAAGATTATTGTGAAGTGGTTTACTTACCACGGACTGAAGGTATCTCAACCACTAAGATTAAGCATGATCTTGGTTTGACGGAAGAAGACGACTGGAAGGAAGAAGAGTAGCGTGAGAACAATCCTTAGTCGCAGACTAGGGATTTTTTCGTAATCGGCATAGATGGAGGCAAAGCAATGCAGCAGATTATCTTTTTAGTGACGTCTTTAGATAGCATTCACAAGCCTAATTTTTCCAAACAGCTATTAAAGGCCTTGCAAGAGCAAGTCCCCGTCACGCTACTGGTGACGGTCATGGACTTTGCCGCAACCTGGACGGTTCGGGAATACCTGAACCGATTGGTGAAGAAGCATGCGGCCGTGGCCAACGTGAAATTGGTGACTCTGGCGGATTTATTCAGCCAGGAATCTGGGCTGGCGTTAACCGCTGAGGAACGGAATGCGGCGCAACTCGACCAGCTTGACGAGCGGTTGTTTGCGGACAGTGAGGAACAGGTCAAGCGTTACTTGCAAGCAGGACACCTGGTGGCCGAGCTACGGCAATTGGACAATGAGACACCCATGGTCCTTCGCCAGTATCACAGTGACCAACTCGACCAGATTGATACCTATGGATTAGATGGCAAGGTCATTGGCATCGAAAAGGTTCACGATGAGGTCGCACAAACGAGTTACCTCCTGAATGAAAAGGGAGAGGCCGTGCTGCGGTTCGTTCGACACGACCGACCAGTGGAACAGGTCTATAATTTGAGTACCACTTCGGCCATGCTAGCGACTAAGTTCGGTGATGCCAAGCAGAATGCCAGCATTGCCAATATGACGCAACGTGACCGCGATAAGGCCAATGAAGAGGCGATTGACCATACATCGATTGTTTCCACGACGGAAACCTACTTTGGCGTGTTGGTCTACGCAAACTACCGGCGCTTCAATAACCTGTACGCCTTCTATCAAGAGGTCCTGAACAAAATGATGACGCCCAAGACCTGTCTTTACGTGGATCTGGGAATCAACGCGGCCTTTTCACCGCAAATGCCGAACCAGCTGATTTTTAACTACTAAGGAGTTTTTCCATCGTGCGTGCGATTTTATCTGGATTACATCATAAAAAGAATATACAGGAGTTGGAACTGGAACTCATTGACGTTCCGGAACCCTTTGACGATTTAGCCGTCACCTTCCTGGAAAAGCAATCGCAGGCTTCTCTCACGATTCCGATTAGCAAGGCCGTTAGTGCGGACGTTGTGCGGATCAAGGTGGATGCAAACGATTTGCAGTACCAGGCAGGGAGCCAGAGCGAGTTCAGTTGGGAAATGTATCTGAACCTTCGTCAACAACATACTCGCGGGCTGATTCAGGTCGAGAGTGAATACCTGAGTGATCGGCATCAACTGACGTTGACCAGCTATTATCAAGTTAATAGCGATGCCAACGGGATGGCCGTTTTCAATATGCATACTCAGCAGGCCGACAATGAATTCACGATCAAGGCCATTAACTTGCAGGACGATCAGCTTCAGATTACTGGTCCCAGTCGGATTAACAATCAGCCGATCGAAAACCAGCGACTGGTGTTAAAGAACACCTCGGCCGACAGCACGGCAGAATGGCCCATTACTCACATGAGCCTACATGGGCTGTTTCTAGGGGTCATCCCCTTGTCTGACCTGGCCATGGATACCACGCAACAACTCTTCATTCGGTCGACCGTGAATGGTCAGGACCTTGAGCAACGAGTCGTTATGTCCCAATCTTTGGCCGGACAGGTCACGCAAACCATTACGGCTGGCCATCGGCTGGTCATGCTTGAGAAACGGTATGATAACGGTATTCGCGTCCAAGAGACGGCCGCACTAACCGTTCCCGAAAGAATTGCTGCCGTTCCTGGTAAGGTCGGTGGGGTAACCCGCATCCTGAGCACGTTGATGGATAAGGCCAACTTGGTTTACATGCGCCGGTTATTCAGGCGGGGTCATCGGCCATATGACCAACCAACGATTGTCTTTGAAAGCTTTGGTGGACGCCAGGTCAGTGATTCACCTTATGCGATTTATCTCTTATTTAAACAACTGTATCCCGGGTTTAACTTTATCTGGTCCATTGACCGCTCGCAGAAACATTTCTGTAAGGAAAATGATATTTCATATGTCATTCGGCGGACCTCTAAGTGGGTGCGGGTTCTTGGGAAGGCCAGTTTCTGGATTAGTAACGCCCGGTTCCCATCATGGGTTAAGAAGCCACAATACCTGACTTACATCCAGACTTGGCATGGGACGCCATTGAAGAAGTTGGGGCTGGACATCGAAAACGTGTCGATGCCGGGGACAACCACGGCTAAGTATCACGTGAACTTCGTGCGTGAGGCCAATCGGTGGGACGCCTTGGTTTCACCTAACGACTATTCAACACGGATCTTCCGGTCGGCCTTTGGTTATAACAACCAGATCCTGAAGGTTGGTTATCCACGGAACGACGAACTGATTAACAGTACGCCGGATGATGTGACTGCGTTGAAGCAACAGTTGGGGATTCCGTTGGATAAGAAGGTGGTCTTGTACGCCCCAACTTATCGGGATAACCAGTTTGCCGAGAAGGGGAAGTATACCTTCGAATTGCCATTCTCACTGGATGAGTTTCGGAAGCAGTATGGGGATGACACGGTGCTGGTCCTACGGATGCACTACCTGATCTCCAATGCCTTGGATATTAGTGGGTACGAAGGCGTGGTCTTCGACTTCTCCAACCACCCCAATATCTCTGACCTTTACTTGATTAGTGATATGTTGATTACGGATTACTCTTCCGTCTTCTTCGACTTCGCTTACTTGAAGCGGCCCATCCTGTTCTATCCTTATGACTATCATATGTATAAGGATGAATTACGGGGCTTCTATCTCGATTACGAGAAGGACCTGCCCGGTGAGATTGCCCAGAATGAAGATCAACTCTTATCGTTGATCGGCGACAAGCTTGCTACGCCAGACATGAGTGACAATAAGAAGTTCATGGCCTTCTATCGGCGCTTCTGTTCGATTGATGATGGGTTAAGTTCCCTGAAGATTGTCAACTACGTGATTCAACAAATTCAGAAAAATGGTTAGCAAAAAACGCCTGAGATTGTCTCTCAGGCGTTTTTATTGAAATGAAGCACTTGCCGATAGGCGTGTTTGGTTAAGCGATCCGCGTCCTTGCCGGTGACGATCTTATCGAAGTAACTTTGAAGGACGACCCGATAATCCCGATGAATGCGTTGAATATCGGGATGACGCTTGGTTTCCAACTGTTGTTGGGCATCTTGGGCCCGTTTAAGAGCCGTTTTCGTTTGATTGGTATGTTTAACCAGATAGGTCACATTCTTACTGGCCTTCTTGTCGTTTGGTGCCACCGGTTGGTTCGCGCTTCGCGAGCTAGCCAACGATTGCCGCATGTTGCTGGTTAGGCTGGTGGCTTCATAATACTGATTTTTTTTAAGCCGCACGTTGTCGTAAGTCTTAAACATCAAGACGTTGAGCAGGATCGCGATGATGGCGATTCCGGCGCCACAGATGATAATGGTCATCGGCGAACGCAGCGTCTGTTGCCGCTTGCGGGCGATAACCAAGGTGACTAGGCCACCGATAACAATCAGTGCTCCCAGTCCAAACAAACTTTCGATCAGGATGGCTTCAGAACTAGCCGACATACTTTCACCCGTTTCTAATTGATAAACTTCATTCCTCTATCATACCACGAAATAACCAATTACGGGATGGGCTTAGTAGCAACCGTGAATTGTTGGGTCAAGTGTGTTAAAATCAAAGCGCTGTGTAAAAAATAAAAAGACTTAAAATTAATTAAACCGAAAATAAATTTTTGTGAGGATAAACTATGAGTGAAAAAACTTTAGCACCAGCGGTCGACAAACGACGCACCTTTGCCATCATTTCTCACCCCGATGCTGGGAAGACGACCATCACGGAACAATTATTGTTGTTTGGTGGTGTGGTTCGTGAGGCCGGGACCGTGAAGGCTCGTAAGAGTGGCAACTTCGCCAAGTCCGACTGGATGGAAATTGAACAAAAGCGGGGGATCTCCGTTACCAGTTCCGTGATGCAATTCAACTATCAAGGTAAGCGAATTAACATCCTGGATACCCCAGGACACGAAGACTTCTCCGAAGATACGTACCGGACGTTGATGGCGGTGGACTCTGCGGTCATGGTTATTGACTCCGCCAAGGGGATTGAACCCCAAACCAAGAAGCTGTTCCAAATCTGTAAGATGCGGGGCATTCCGATCTTTACGTTCATGAACAAATTGGACCGTGATGGTCGTGATCCCATGGACCTGATTGCCGAATTGGAAGACGTTTTGGGCATCGAGGGTTATCCCATGAACTGGCCCATTGGGATGGGTAAGGAATTGAAGGGCCTGTACGACCGGCATCATCATCGCGTTGCCCTGTACCGGGCCGATGCCGATGGCGAACAATACCTTCCTTTGGACGAGGCGGGTGATCTCGCCGAACCCAACGACTTGGAAAACGACGGCTGGTACCAAGATGCCCGTGATAATATGGAATTGATTGAAGAGGCCGGTAACGACTTTGACGAGGCCAAGATTGCTAGTGGGGACCAGACGCCCGTGTTCTTCGGGTCAGCCTTGGCGAACTTTGGGGTCAAGACATTCCTAGAAACCTATCTCCAGTACGCGCCTAAGCCAGCCGAACACACGACCGAGGCTGGAGATACAGTGAAGCCGACCGATCCAGAATTCTCAGGTTTTGTGTTTAAGATTCAAGCGAACATGAACCCTAATCACCGGGACCGGATTGCCTTCGTGCGGATCTGTTCCGGGGAATTCGATCGCGGCATGGATGTTATGCAGGAACGGACGGGGAAGAAACTCCGTTTGTCCAACGTGACGGAGTTCATGGCTGATACCCGGGAAAATGTGGAAACGGCGGTCGCCGGGGACATTATTGGGCTATATGATACCGGTAACTTCCAGATTGGCGATGCCATCTACACCGGCAAGCAGTCGATCAAGTTTGAAAAGTTACCACAATTCACGCCAGAACTCTTTGTGCGGGTCACGGCGAAGAACGTGATGAAGCAAAAGTCCTTCCACAAAGGGATTAATCAACTGGTTCAAGAGGGGGCTGTTCAGCTGTACACCTCGTATTCGACTGGCGATTACATCCTGGGTGCGGTTGGTCAACTGCAGTTTGAGGTCTTCCAGTTCCGGATGCAGAATGAATACAATTCGGAAGTGATTATGGAACCAATGGGTAAGAAGACGGCTCGGTGGATTAATCCCGACCAGCTCGACGAACGGATGTCGTCGTCCCGAAATCTGTTGGTTAAGGATAACCAGGGGGAACCACTCTTCTTATTCGAAAATCAATTTGCAGAACGCTGGTTCAAGGACAAGTATCCTGATGTTGAACTAACGTCTAAATTATAATAGTGTAGCCGTCCCCATAAGGGGCGGCTTTTTTTGTAGTCAAAATTCAAAGAATTAACGTCAAAAAATGATGTTTTATCAATTGATAGTTTAATATATGCTACTATGCCTGTAGGAGAAAGATGACGACTTGATTAAGTCCCACAACATTTTATGGGACGGAGAGGGGTGGTTGTGATGAAACTGAAGGTATGGTTGGGCATTCTAGTGAGCTTAGGGGTAATGGGCGCAGGAGGCACTGTGGCCAGGGCCGATGCTGACTACGACCAGGCACTGAAGACCGCCCCTCAAGGGATTGCCCTCGAGAATGTTTTTACACCGGGAACCGCAGGTAACAACCAGGCCCAAGTGGTCGACGTGACCAATCCCAACGTCAAGGGGACGCAGGCCGCGCGGGTGAACAATGGGAAGAAGCAATTCGGGGCCCTATGGTCTACTAATGAAAACGTTTTCGACTTAACCCAGGATCACTCGGCCTCGATGTGGATGTATTTTGGGAATACCGGGAAAAAGGCCGCCGACGGCATGGCACTGGTTTTCCAAAATGACGAGAATGGCCTGGCGGCCTCGCCAAAGTTCGGCAAGACCATCTCCGGTGAAACCTTGGGGGTTTGGGGCGTCGACAACAACCGTAAGAACACTGACCCGGGGACCATTGCCTCATTGGCCATTCAAAATAGCTGGGCACTGGAGTTTGATACGCATTTAAACAACTCGACCAGTTATGGTAATTCTGGCGATGCGGACTCTTTTGACGTTTCGATTAAGGGGCCACACATTGCCAGCAATTATCCAGGAGCACCGGAAACCTATGAGATGGTCCGAACAGTCACCTACATTCCTATTTATGGGGTTGGTTACTATGCGACGCAGGCCCACGAAGGGGTTATCAGTGGGGACTACACGATGCTAGCCAACGGGGCGTGGCATCATTTAAGCTTGAACTGGTCGGCTAAGGCCCAGGAGATGACGTACACCTTTGATGACAAGGACCCGAATACTGGCGAGGAAAAGACGGGAACAACCCAAACGGTGCCTTTAGATCTCGCCAAGATTGACCCTAAGGGAACCAACAAGGTTCGCTGGGGGTTCACGGGGGCCACTGGTGAGAGTTATGAAAATAACTTAGTGCTCTTTGAAGAGGTTCCCGGATTGGTCGACGCGACGGCTAAGACCAAGGTCACTGATACGACGACGGGCAAGACCGTCGGCGACGGGGAATCCCTGATGGGAACCCATCAAGTGCAAGTCGACTATCAACTGGATTATCTCAAGGGAAAGCAGACGTGGAAGGACGTTGATGCTCAGATTCAACTACCCGATCATATCGACTACAAGTCGGCCAAGATTACGTATAGCGATGGGACCACTGCCGATGTTAGCCTGGATGATCTCAGTGATAACAAGGTGCATTACACGCTAACGGAGGCCCTCTCGGACACCAACAAGTCCGCCGTGATTTCCTTCACCGGGAAGGCGGAGGATGTTAAGGGCGCCACGCCGATCGATTCTAGTGTCAGCACGTTTGCTGCCGTGAACGGGGTTGTCACCACCTCAACACCTTCGCTGGTCTTAAATCCAACGTTAGAATTGTATGCTCTCTCACTATCCGGTTCAGGTACAGCGGTCGAAGCGGGTAAGGATGTTAGCATGCGGGGGCTAGTGGTGATTCCGGAAGGATTGGGTCTGGGAAACTCTGACATGACCGTCAAGCCTAAGATTAATGGCGAGGATCTGCCGAGCTTCCAAATTCCTGAAGGCGAGGGCGATGACAGTGGGATTTTTACGGTAACGGTTCCTGCTGCCAAGCTAAAATCGGGGCGCAATCAGCTGACCTTTGTGGTTGGAGACCCGTTTGGCAACGTTTCGAACGAAGTGACTTATACCATCGATGTTAACCGGCAATTGTTATTGCAGACTGGCGATGGCACGGGTGCCTTTGCCGACACCACCCTGACCGGTACGAAGCAGAAGGTTCGTCGCCTAAAGGGGTGGCAGGTTGAGGTGTTGGACACTCGTGAGGCTGGTGCCAAGTGGAGTCTACAGGTGACCGGGACGGATTTCAAACGGTCCGATGGGGCTAAGTTAGCCGGAAACCTGTTCTACTTTGATGGTGGCGACCAGACCCCCATAACGGACGTTGCCACGACCGTTGGGACCGGGACGGCCACGGATGGTGATGATTTAACCGATGTTGCCGGCAACTGGGACGATGACCAGGGGTTGATGCTGGAACTCAATAGCGCAGCCGTTCACGGCGACTATGAAGCCAAATTAACGTGGACTTTAAACGATGTGCCATCCTAGACTAGGGCATGTACGATAAAAAACATTAGGCCTCGGAGCTGGGCAAGTGACTAGGGCTTGTTAGTCTGAGACACAAAAAAACCGACCAATTGGTCGGTTTTTTTGTGTTGGTCAAGATGCTTAGTCGACAGCGTCGAGTTTAGCCACCTTGGCTTGGGCAGCTTGGGCCACAATATTTAAGTAATTGAATGGTCGGTCGAAGTTAGGTTGGAAGAGCATGTCAACCATGGCCAGGTCATCAATTGTGTTTTCGTTTTGAATGCAGACGGAGAGGGTGTTGGCTGATTGAGAAACATCGTATTCACTCATCAGGGCACCACCTAAGATCCGGTGAGTACTTGGGTCAAAGACCAAAGACATCAGGACAGGCGTTGTCGAAGGCATGAATTCAGGCCGGTAATTGTCCTTAACAATCACTTGATCAGCCTTAATTCCTTGGTCCTCAGCAGCGGCTAAGGTTAGTCCAGTCGAAACAATGGTCTTGCCGTAGAGTGCCAAGCCAGAGGTTGATTGCGTTCCCATGTACTTTACCGTTGGGTTAACCAAGTTTTGACCAACGAGGATCCCTTGGCGAACGGCGTTGGTTGCCAGTGGAATATAGGCATTCTTGTGAGTTGGGTTGTAATGAACGGCGGCACTGTCACCGGCGGCAAAAATGTCGGTATTGGATGACCGCATGTAATCATCCGTAATGATGGCGCCATTAGGAGCCATGTCAACCTTACCCTTTAAGAGGTCGGTGTTTGGCCGGAATCCGATGCACAGGATGGCCAGGTCAGTATCGTAGCTGCCCTTGTCGGTGGTGATCTTTAACCGATTGCCGGCATCATCGAAACTTTTAACGGTTTCACCCAGGGCCAACTGAACGTTATTGTCCCGGTAGTCTTGTTCGATGGCATCCGTGAATTCCTTGTCAAAGTATTTTGGCATCACCCGATCCATGGCATCAATCAAGGTCACGTCATGACCGGTCGTGGAGTAGGCTTCTGCCAATTCAGCACCAATGTATCCAGCACCAATAACGGTGATGTGCTTAGCGGACTTGGCGTCTTCGATCAAGGCCTGAGCGTGGGCCCAGTTCTTGCAAAGCTTAACCTTAGCGTTGTCGATCCCAGGAATCTTAGGAACAATTGGCCATGAGCCGGAGGTCATGACCAACTTGTCATAAGTATCGGTCGTCTTTTCGTGGCTGTTTAAGTCTTCCACCGTGACCGTCTTAGCATCTGGGTCGATGTCTAGGACGTTGTGGTTCATTTGAACATTGGCCCCTAAGCCCTTAAGTTCTTCTGGGCTTGAATAGAATAAGCCTTGAGGGTCTGCGACCTTGCCGCCAAGATACAGGGCAATACCACAGGATAAGAATGAAATGACATCGTTACGTTCGTAGACGGTGACTTCAGCGTCTGGGTGTTCTGCCAGGATTTGCTTGATGGCAAAGGTTCCTGCATGCGTACAACCTACAACTGTGACTTTCATAATATGTTGCCTCCCAAAACAAGATTTTGACTTTGAAGCTTCTTTCACAAGATGATCCAAATGAAAGCCATTTCAATTGAATACAACTCTATTTTAAGCAATTCGGGATTAATGTCAACACTTTCTTGAATGTGTAACCATTTAGCACCCGATAGATGAAAAAACCGAAACTAGTCGGAACCGCGTAAAAGAGGTACACTATTGCATGTAGGAAATTAAAAGGAGTGGTCAATAAATGAAAGCTGCAAAACATTTATCTGCTTGTACGACCGTATTAGTCGGCAAACAGGCAACGGTTGATGGGTCAACCTTGATTGCCAGAAATGACGATACGTTCTTACCCCTGACACCTCAACGATTCGTTATGCATCCCGCTGAGCATGATCAGCCAGATCGGACTTGGGTTTCTAACCAAAATGGGTTCACGGCCCCAATTCCACATGACGGTTATCGTTATCAGGCAACCCCTAACGTGGAAGTCGATAAGGAAGGGGTCTATGCCGAAAGTGGCTTTAACGACCACAACGTTGCCATGAGTGCCACCGAAAGTGTTTATGGAAATCCGGCAGCTTTAGCCTGTGATCCCTTGGTGGCCAATGGCTTGGCCGAAGATTCACTGCAGACATTCGTTCTGCCTTACATCACTTCTGCTCGTGACGGTGTTCGTTACCTGGGCAACCTGATCAAGCAGTACGGGTCACCTGAAGGCAATGGGGTCTTATTCTCTGACAACGACGAAGTGTGGTATATGGAAATTGTCACTGGCCACCACTGGGTTGCCCAACGTATTCCAGACGATGCCTACGCCATCGCTGCTAACCAAGTTGCCATTCAACAGGTTACCTTTGACGATCCCGATAACTTCATGTTTTCTGAAGGCATTGAGGACTTTGTTAAGGTTAACCATTTGAATCCGGATCAGAATGGCTGGAATTTCCGGCATATCTTCGGTACCAGCAACGAAAAGGATCGGCATTACAACACGCCACGGGTTTGGTTTGGCCAACGGGTCTTGAATCCAGAGATCGACCAAGATCCACAATCCAGTGACCTGCCATTCATTTGCCGGACCAGTCACAAGATCAGCGTGGAAGATGTTGAATACATCTTGAGCTCACACTACAACGAAACGCCCTATGATCCATTCGGTCAGGGGAGTGAAGCCGACCGGAAGAAGTTCCGGCCAATCTCCATGAACCGGACCCAAAATTCCCACGTCTTACAGATTCGTAACGATGTGCCCGCAGCCAGTGCTGCCATCATGTGGTTATGCTTTGGTGTCCCAGCGTTCTCACCATACGTGCCATTCTTCGCCAACGCGACGGATACAGACCCATCGTATAGTGACACGCCCGTTCACTTGGATGACAAGAGTGCCTACTGGATGTACCGTAAGCTGTCGATGATTGTTGAATCTCATTACCGCAACTTCATCGAACGGGATACGGATTACATCACGGCTGCCAAGGAAACGTTCCGGGCTCACGTGGCCGCCACGCAGGCCCACGCTAAGACGTTATCTGGGGATGACCTAACCGCTTACTTAACTGCGCAAAACTATGCGATCGTTAAAGCGATGAAGGCTGATACCACTAAGTTTACCAATGAACTAATCGAAGAGGGCTTGAACCTGTCGAAGTTAACCTTCAACATGGATAAGAACCTTTAAGGCCAATTAAAAACCACCAGCAATCATTTTAAATGATTGCTGGTGGTTTTTTAGGTTAAAGAAATTATTCTAAATGGTAGCTGTTGGTAGCTGTTGGTAGCAGTCGGGTGTACCGGGCGTTGATATAGGTGTCCGGCCCAATCTGATACCAGATGAGTTGTTGGTCATCAATGATGCGGCCGCGAATTTCGATCGTGGCGCCATTTTCAATTTCACCATTGGATGCCCCATAGGGTTCCTCGAAGACGGTGACGGCCTGATGGGCGACATAGTCGACAATCCCCAGCCGGTCATAGGGTTCTGGCTGCCAGGTGCGGTGAGGGAGTTCGGGACGGATAGGACCATCGCGTCGTTCAACATCGGTCATCGGAATCCACTGCGCACCACCCAGATTTAACCATTTTTCATGATTTTGTCGAGTGATAATGGTGAAGACCCGCCAGATGGAGGTTGCCGGGAATTGATAGCTGTAGGGCTCACCTGCCGGGGCGTCGTAGATCACGTGATCCACCAGAAGCTCCATGAACTGGTGAACCTGTTGGACGGTCTCCCAATCGTTGCGGCGATAAAAATAGGTCATTTGGTTAGATTGCCGGGAATAATGGCCCTTATGATCCCCGTGGGCCTGAAAGATTCGATAAAAAGGAAATTCTGGCGGAACCGAAGCGTAGGGGGCACCAAGCAACCCCTTCTTGATTTCAGGCTTTCTAAGCAGGTGACCATTATCGTAATCCAGGAAGTAGGTTAACAGCGGTTGTCCTTGCTCCTTGGCATACGTCAGCGTCATGAGGCCATATTCAGCAAGAAAGGTCTGGGTGAATCCCTGAATATCGACGAGAACATAGCCTTCAATCTCTGGAATTTCGCCGTGAACAGGGCCAAATTGATACCCCGTCAAGATGAGTGCCGGCTGTAAGGGCCGATCGCGTTGATCGACCAGCCGAACCACGAGGGTGGCCGCTGGCCCTAATTTAACGGGTTCGGGCCGGGGAGCGGTGGGTTCGACTGGCTGGACGATGGCTGCTGGCTCGGGTGTTGCTGGGAGAGGGGAAGGTTGGACTTCAGGCTGGCTAGGCCGATGCGTCGCATGACGAGGCCGGTGCTTCACGGCGTTATTTCGTGGGGCAATTATTTGCCGTAACCAGTTAAAGAATGCCATGACCTTTCACCTCCTAGGTAGTTTATTATTTTTAGTATACCGCAATCCGCGGCCACGAGGCAATTTTACTGAAAGCGATTTAGAAATGACCAATAAAAAAGAGGCAGGACCAACGTCCTGTCTCTTTAAAAATTGTTTAGTCTTTATCTGAGTCCGTAACGGGTGCCGCTGCATCGTTGTCGGCGGCAATGGCAATCTTGCCATCTTCGATCCGGGCAACGAGGTTCTTGGTATCCGTGTGATCCAGGTAGTAGTCCGCAATGCGGTCTTCAATTTCTTCTTGGATAACTCGCCGCAGTGGCCGCGCACCCATTGCTGGGTTGTAGCCCTTAGTGACCAGTTGTTCTTCAACGGGTTCCGTGACATGGATATGAATGCCTTGACCAGCCAACATGGTGTTAACATCGTTGATCATCAGGTCGACGATGTGCATCAGGTTATCCTTAGACAAGGAATTAAATTCAACGATGTCGTCAAAACGGTTTAAGAATTCAGGCTTGAAGTAGTTGGTTAAGTTACCGAGGACTGAGTGCGTTGTTCCCTCGGCGGCAGCACCGAAACCAACGTTGGCTTCGGCATCACCGGTCCCAGCGTTACTGGTCATGATGATCAGCGTATCCTTAAAGGAAACCGTCCGGCCCTGCGAGTCAGTCAGGCGACCATCGTCAAGAATCTGTAAGAACATATTCATAACGTCTGGATGGGCCTTTTCGATTTCGTCCAACAGGATTAACGTGTATGGGTGCCGGCGAACTTGTTCCGTCAGTTGTCCAGCTTCTTCATAGCCGACGTAGCCAGGTGGTGACCCGATCAACTTGGAAATTGAATGTGGCTCCATGTACTCAGACATGTCGAAACGAACCATGGCATCGGTAGATCCAAAGAGTTCATTGGCTAACCGCTTGGCAAGCTCGGTCTTCCCAACCCCAGTAGGGCCAACGAAGAGGAAGGAACCAATTGGTCGACCGGTACCGTTCAAACCGATTCGGTTACGCCGAATGGCTCGAGCCACCTTATCAACGGCTTCATTTTGACCGATGACGTGTTTCTCCAGGTCGCCAGCCAAACTGTTAAGTTGATGCTGTTCCTTGGCCTGTAATTCGCCAACTGGAATGTCGGTCTTTTCTTCCACGATGTCTTGCATGTCCTTGACCGTGACCTCGGCCGAAGTGGTGGCGTCGGCGTTCTTAGCGGACTCCTTAGACTTTTCCAACTTCGTGACTTGGTCGCGGTAGTAGGCGGCCTTCTCGTAGTCTTCCTGCTTAAGGGCGGCTTGTTTTTGGTCCTCGGCGCTCTTGATCTTTTCATCAATGGCCTTTGGATCGGCAACGTTGATGGTCAAGTTCTTCCGTGACCCGGCCTCATCGAGTAAGTCGATGGCCTTGTCGGGTAAGAAGCGGTCTTGGATGTAGCGGTCGGATAACCGAACCGCAGCCTCAATCGCATCGTCAGCGTAGTGGACATGGTGGTAATCCTCATACTTCTTTTGGATGCCCTTTAAAATCTTGATGGCTTCATCGGCGCTCGGTTCATCAACCGTAACGGGTTGGAACCGACGGGCTAACGCTTGGTCCTTTTCAATATCTCTGTATTCGTTTAAAGTGGTGGCCCCAATTAATTGAAAGTCGCCCCGGGCAAGAGCTGGTTTCAACACGTTACCAGCGTCCATCCCGCCTTCAGCGTTACCTGCGCCCATGATTTCATGGATTTCATCGATGAACAGAATGATGTCCGGATTGCTCTGGACTTCCTTCATCAATTGTTGCATCCGTTGTTCAAATTGGCCCCGGATACCGGTGCCTTGAACCAGTGAAACGACATCCAAACGGATGATTTGTTTATTTTCAAGCTTTTGCGGAACGTTACCTTCAACGATACGTTCTGCTAATCCTTCAACCACGGCCGTCTTACCGACCCCGGCTTCACCAATCAGAACTGGATTGTTCTTGGTCCGACGGTTAAGGATTTCAATGACCTGGGCAGTTTCCTTGTCCCGGCCAATGACCGGGTCAATTTTACCGTCCTTGGCCAACTGAGTCAGGTTCAACCCATATTGATTGAGCAGGCCATTATTCCCAGAGCCTTGGTTGCCCGCAGGCTGTGTTGGCTGGTTATTTTGTGCGGCTGCTTGCCGGTAATCGTTAGGCGACCCCTGACCACCTTGCATGGCCCGGAAGATATCGTCCAGGTTACCGAAGCCGAATGGATCTTGTGCCATACGGCCACCTCCATTTCCAGAATCGTTTGATTGTTGCTGCTTCAGCAGCTGATAGCAATTTTGGCACAGGTCAACTTGTTGCCGCTGCCCATTAACACTCATATAGAGGTGAATAGTGGCTTCATTGCGGTGGCAATTTTGACATAGCATCTTGTCGTCTCCTTTCGTGCCGGAAAGTTATCGCAGTTGCCCGCGACTGTCAAGAATAGTTTGACCTTTCTTGACCATTGATTACATTATAGCGCGGTCCGGCAGGGTTGCAAGTATTTAGCTTGCCCCAATAAAACGGGGCGCCACGTGGGTTTTACTCACGAACGCCCTTATTTTAGCACTCTATCCTATAGAATGCTAAACAGACTTCTTGGAAACATTAAAAATTTTTGACCGTTGGTGTTTTTCACCGTAAAATAAGGTATTGATAGAAAAGGAAGTGGCGACTTGGCAAAGGATTTTACAGCCCTCATGAATCAACTGAAGGACAAGCAATTATCAACATTTGAAGTCACACCGGAGGAGTTTCCCGAGTTTCAAAAAGCCTTTATGGCCTTCGACACCCGTAAACGGGTGATTGGCCAGGCTGAAAAGGGCGGTAAACTTATTTATCATTATGATTATGAAGCCGGAAACAGCGATCAATAAGTTTTTTTGATGTAAGCGTTTCACAATGCGCTTGTAATTTAGAGGTGAGATTGATATTCTTAATGAGTAGGCGTAATACTCGGAATGGTTGTTTGGCCAATGCGCAAGGTCAGGGAGTATCACGACCAGATAGAATTCAACCTAAGCTTAAAGGAGATCGATCAATTATGGAAAAACGCGAATTTCATGTTACAGCAGAAACGGGTATTCATGCACGTCCAGCAACATTGTTAGTTCAAACTGCTAGCAAGTTCAGCTCAGAAGTCAGCTTGCAGTACCAAGACAAGTCCGTTAACTTAAAGTCCATCATGGGTGTTATGTCATTAGGTGTTGGTCAAAATGCCGAAATCACAATCACGACTGATGGTGAAGACGAAGCGGATGCGATGAACGCCGTTGCCGAAACGCTGAAAAAAGAGGGCTTGTCTGACTAATGACTGTGAATCTCAAGGGAATTGCCGCAAGTGATGGCTTGGTTTGTGGTCGGGCCTACCGACTAGTTGAACCGGACCTTAGCTTCCAGCGACAGCAGGTATCAAATCTTGATAACGAATTGGAACGATTCCATCAGGCCCTTGAGGCAGCAGTCTCCGACGTCGAGACGATCAAAATGCGTGCAACTAAAAGCCTGGGTACTGATGGTGCCCAGGTTTTTAGTACCCATATAACGATGCTCCAGGACCCAGAACTCATTGGAACGGTCGACCAGACCATTCGCAAGGAAGAGGTCAATGCGGAGTCCGCTTGGGCCAGTGCTGTCGCCCAATACGAGACGGCGCTTGAAAAATTAACCGACAATCCGTATATGCAGGAACGGGTGACGGATCTCCATGATATTAACAAGCGTGTGTTAGCTCACCTGCTTCGAGTGTCGTTGCCAGACCTGGCCCTGATCGACCAACCGGTGATTGTTGTTACCCATGATCTCATCCCTAGCGATACGGTCTCAGTAAATCCGCAGTTCATTCTCGGGTTTGTGACGGATGTTGGCGGACGGACCTCGCATTCATCGATTCTTGCTCGGTCGCTGAATATTCCTGCCGTGGTGGGAACTCAGACGGTGACCCAGGCCGTTAAATCGGGGGACCAGCTGGTGATTAATGGAACTCAAGGCACGGTGACCATCGAACCGGATGCGGCGACATGGCAGATGGCACAACAGGCCATGGCCGATCGCCAGGCAAATCTGGACCACTTAGCGGCGTTTAGAAACCATAAGACGACAACCAAGGACGGTCGCGGCGTCACGCTGGCGGCTAATATTGGGAATGCGAGTGATTTACCTAGCGTCTTGCATAATGGTGCTGAGGCCGTTGGATTGATGCGAACGGAATTTCTCTATATGAATGGCGACAAGTTGCCAACCGAAGATGAACAGTTTGATGTGTATCGCGAGGTTGTTAAGGCCTTAGCGCCTAAGACGGTGGTCATTCGGACGTTGGATATTGGTGGCGACAAGCCGTTGCCATATCTGCATCAGCATCCCGAGGCAAATCCATTCCTTGGGGAGCGAGCGATCCGTCAGAGCTTGGCGCACCAGCAAATCTTCCGTAGCCAGTTGCGGGCGTTATTGCGGGCTTCGGCGTACGGCCATCTCCGGATTATGTTTCCGATGATTGCCACGCTTGACGAGTTCCGTCAGGCAAAGGCGATCTATGATGATGAGCGATCGAAGCTTACCACTAAGCAGGTGCCGTTGGGTGAGATTAAGGTTGGGATGATGGTCGAGGTACCGGCCGCGGCCATGTTGGCCGATCGATTTGCCCAGGAGGCCGACTTTATGAGTATCGGGACCAATGACCTGATTGGGTATACCTTGGCCGCAGACCGGACTAACCAGGATGTGGCGTATCTCTATCAGCCTTATCATCCAGCCGTCTTGCGCCTGATTAACCAAGTCATTTCGGCGGGACATGCTGCGGGAATTCCCGTAGCGATGTGTGGCGAAATGGCTGGAGACCCCATAGCCGTTCCATTGTTGTTGGGGATGGGCTTGGACGAGTTTTCGATGGGTGCTGGAACAATCCTAAAGACGCGGGAGCTGATTGGTCAGCTGACCGCTGCCGATCTGGGAGCTTTAGCAGAAACGGCCTTGAACTCGGCTAGCACGAGCCAGGAAGTCGTGACGATGGTGCAGGCTGCCGTTCCTGGCATCGTTTCATAGTCTATGAGTGAATAAATGAAACCGAACGTGAGTCGTTGACCGGTCGTTACTGACTGGTTAACGACTCTTTTATTTTTCCTAGCGATTGGCGTTGAGGTTTGCAATCAACTTGGCAAACCCATATAATTGTACTGATTGTATGCTATGAACCGATTTAGTAGTCATAAGAACGTTTAAAAGTAAGGGGGATTGGCGATGAACATTGGTATATTTACGGACACCTATTTCCCTCAAGTGAGTGGGGTCGCAACATCGATTAAAACGTTGCGGGATCAGTTGGAGAAGCAGGGTAACCAGGTCTACATCTTTACTACCACCGATCCACAGGTAGAACGAAATGTTTATGAGCGAAACGTCTTTCGTTTTCAAAGCATCCCGTTCGTGTCGTTTACAGAACGCCGTATTGCAGTTAGGGGACTGTTTCAGGCGTACCAAATCGCTAAGGAATTAAATCTGGATGTGGTCCATACGCAAACCGAGTTTTCGATGGGCTGGATCGGGAAGTTTGTGGCGCGGAATCTGGAGATTCCTTGTTTACATACTTATCACACCATGTATGAGGACTATTTGCATTACGTGGCTAATGGGAAAATCTTGAAGCCCGTTCACGTTAAGCAGGGAACATTGGCCTTCTGTTATCACTTAACGGGTGTAGTCGCCCCAAGTGACCGGGTATTAACGACCTTAACTGATTATGGTGTTAAGGCACCAATCCGGGTTATTCCAACGGGGGTTAACCTCCATCAATACGAACAACCGGACACTGCTGACCTACGACGTCAGTTGGGCTTCGATGACGAGACGCCAGTTATTCTGTCCCTCAGTCGATTAGCCTATGAAAAGAACATTTCTGAAAGTATCAATGCGATGCCTAAAATCTTGGAACAGGTTCCCAACGCTCAGCTGCTCATTGTTGGGGATGGCCCGGCTAAAGAAGATCTCGAGGAACAAGTGAAGACGATGGCGTTGGATGACCACGTGTCGTTTACGGGTGAGGTTGATAACAATGAAGTCTTTCGTTACTATCATATGGCGAATGTCTTCCTATCCTCGTCCGACTCGGAATCGCAAGGGTTAACCTATATTGAGGCGATGGCGGCCGGGACCAAGATCGTGGTGATGACGAGCCCCTATACGGATGAATTGTTATCTAGTCGGGCGCTTGGGGTGACCTTTAAGGACCCCGAGACCATGATTACCAATGTCGTTGATTATCTCCTTCATGGGGATGAAGAACAGGACCCTGATCTCTTGGCCCAAAAGCTTTCAGAGATCTCAGCGGATACCTTTGGCCAGCATATCCTGGCGTTTTATCAGGATGCTCAGACCAGTTATGAACGGACGCATGAGGATTCACCAGACTTTAGTAATTAGAGGAGTTATTGGATGTTAAAAATCAATATGTTTTCCGCAGCTGATTCCGTTAAGGGACAGGGTGTTGGTAGTGCCTATAATGAATTGATGAATTTACTGCGTACGCGCCTGACCAAGGAGTTCTCGGTGACCGTTAACAAGTATGGGCGCGCGGACTTAACGCACTACCATACCATTAACTTCTCTTACTACTTATCCACATTTCTTCCGGGACGTGGCCGTAAGATTGGTTATGTTCACTTTTTGCCAGAGACACTAGAGGGAAGTTTGACCATTCCCCAGCCGTTTCGGGCGATCTTTTATCGATATGTGATTGCCTTTTACAAGCGGATGGACCATATCGTGGTGGTTAATCCCACCTTCATTCCGAAGCTGGTGGCTTATGGCATTCCGGAGGAGAAGGTGACCTATATTCCCAACTTTGTCAGCCGCCAAGAATTTTACCCGGTTGATGCGGAACGTAAGCTAGCGTTACGGAAACAATATCACGTTGATCCGCAGACGTTTACCATTCTGGGAACGGGTCAGATTCAGGAGCGTAAAGGCCTGTTTGATTTCATTAAGCTGGCGCGTGAGAATCCGGATCTACAATTTATCTGGGCCGGTGGCTTTTCCTTTGGTCGAATGACGGATGGCTATGCAAAATTGAAGAAGGTTGTGGACGATCCACCGGCTAACTTGAGTTTCCCGGGGATTGTCGACCGTGATCGACTAGTGGATTATTATAATCTGGCCGACCTGTTTTTATTGCCCTCGTTTAATGAATTGTTTCCAATGTCTGTGTTGGAGGCATTTAGCACGGGAACACCCGTCATGCTTCGTGACCTGGAGCTCTATCACGCGATTATTAGTGGCGATTACGCACCGGCCAAAGATTATGCAGAAATGAATGACTTGTTGCATGAATTGCCAACGGATGCGGCGGCGATGGCCCATTGGCACGACCGCAGCATCAAGGCGGCTGACCGCTATTCCGAGGAGCACCTGACCGATATCTGGCGGGAATTTTATCAGCAACAGGCAAAAGAGGGGTAACTGAATGTCACGACGAAATAAATGGGTTTTAGCGTTGATGTTACTCTTAGGCATTGGCATTATGGCTTTTTCAATGCGTGACATTAAATTTTCAATTTTAGTCGATGACTTTGTTCATATTAACTTCTGGTGGTTCGGGGTGGCCGTGCTTTGTATGCTGGCCTACCTGGCGTTGGAAGGGGTTATCGTCAAGGTCTTTATCTCGGACCGAATTGAGGGCTTTACTTTTAAAGATGCCATCCGAATCCCAATGGTTGAGCAACTATTCAATGGGATTACGCCATTTTCATCGGGTGGCCAACCCGCCCAACTGATTGCACTCATGCAGACTGGGGTAGACGCCGGTAAGGCTAGCTCCGTCCTGCTGATGAAGTTCGTGGTTTACCAATCGATGATTGTCATCAACTTTCTTTTTGCCTTGGTGATTGGCTTTCACAGCATTCAGGACAAGTTACATGCCTTGGCCTGGCTGGTTGTCTTTGGTTTCACGATTCATTTGGCAGTCATCGTCGGGTTACTCATGGTGATGTTCTGGCATGCTTTTACCAAGAAGATGGTGAAGGTCGTGTTGACCCCTATGCGCTGGGTGATGAAGGCTGATCGATTCAGCCGGATGGAAGACAACATTAACGGCAAGATCGATTCGTTCTATGCCGAAAGTGTCCGCATTAGTGGCCAATGGAAGCTGATGTTACGAGTCTTTGGCATTACATTTGTTCAACTGATGTTTTACTATCTGATTCCATACTTCATCATGTTGGCACTGGGCTATACCTCGGCGAATATTGTTATGGTGACCAGTCTGCATATCTTAATTGTCATGGTCATCTCACTGTTTCCAATCCCTGGGGGTTCCGGTGGCGCGGAATACAGTTTTGAAATGATTTTTAGGAGTTATATTTCTTCAAATAGTAAATTGGTGCTCGCAATGATTCTTTGGCGGCTATTGACCTACTACTTGGGCATGTTAGCGGGGCTCGTGGCGATGGTCATGCGTCCTGATAAGGTGATCGAGAAAGATAATTTACCAAATGGCTGAGTTTTTATCGAATAGGTCGTGTCAACGGGACCTAAGTTTGGTAAAATTGATTTGAAGCTAGAAAGGGGATTAACCATGGAAGAATCTCAACTGATTGGTATCATCAATCGTCTTAAGGCGATGCAAGAAGATGCCACCGACGAGCCACAGCCCCGTCGTTTTGAAAAAGAAGGCGTGGAACAAGCCTTGGTCGTCTTTAACCAAGCAACCCACACCTACACGTTAACTGAACACAATCCGGAAACAACTTTTGAATTCGATAACATTGATTTAGTAGCCATCGAATTATTTGATTTATTGACGGATAACTAACAAAACTATGGGTTCCATAGTTTTGTTTTTTTATAGACTAAAGGTTGAATTTTTTCAAAGGTTATTTCTAAGAATTGATTCACCGCCAATATCAGCTATACTGTAGTAATGTTAATTATTTTCTGGAGGCTGTCTCATGGCGAATTTTTTTAAACACAAGACGAATTGGCTGAATACCCGTATGGGGTTCTTCCTGTTAGTTGTCGTCTTATTCTGGGTGAAGACTTACATCGCCTATCAAACTGAATTTTCTTTAGGCGCGAAGGGCAGCGTACAACAGTTCTTGCTCTTCATTAACCCGATTCCGGCTACCTTATTGGTCTTCGGGATTGCTTTATACTTTAGGGGCAGACTCTCTTATTGGCTGATGCTTATCATCAATGTATTAGAATCCACTTGGATTTTTGCCAATATCCTCTATTATCGTGAATTTTCTGACTTCTTGTCCTTTGGGATTATGAAGGGGTCTAGTGACGTTGGCAATAATCTGGGAAAGAGTTTGGCTCAGATTACCCATGTCTATGATTTCTTTGTTTACGTCGATATCGTTATTTTGATCGTGTTACTGGTGATGCATGTGATTCGAATTGACCCACGGCCGTTCAAACGTCGGTACGCGCTGTCGATCACCGTGTTGTCGTTTGGCTTGATGTTTGCCGAATTTGGGATGGCCAATGCTGACCGTTCCGGTTTGTTGACGCGGACGTTTGATAATAACTATATTGTTAAATACTTGGGTCTCAATGAATATGCAGCGTTCAATGCCTATCAAACGCAGAAGGAAAGTGCCACGCGGGCGAGTGCGAACGCTAGTGATATGAAGAGTGTCCGGAAATACCTGAAACAAAATCAGGTAAGTCCGAATGTCTCTTACTATGGCAAGGAGAAGGGGAAGAACGTCTTCATCATTCACCTGGAAAGTTTCCAGCAGTTCCTACTGGATTACAAGGTGGACGGTAAGGAGGTTACCCCAACTCTGAACAAGTTCTATCATAGTAAGAACACGTTGTCGTATGACAACTTCTATAATCAAGTTGCCCAGGGGAAGACCTCGGATGCTGAGATGATGCTAGAAAACTCTCTGTTTGGACTCCCTCAAGGGTCAGCGATGACGACCTATGGGACACAGAACACGTTCCAGGCGGCACCAGCGTTGTTGAGTCAGAAGGCGGGGTACACGACGGCGGCTTTCCATGGGGATGTGCCAAGTTTCTGGAACCGGGACAATACCTATAAGTCATGGGGGTACCAGTACTTCTTTAGCTCCAGTTACTATACCGAGAAACCGGGGTACAGTGTTGGTTATGGCTTGAAGGACAAGATCTTCTTCAAACAGTCGGCTAAGTATATCGATCAATTACCACAGCCGTTTTACGCGAAGCTCATTACGTTGACCAACCATTATCCATATGAATTGGACAAGAAGAACACGGATTTCCCTGCTACCAAGACTGGGGATAAGACGGTGGATCCTTATGTCCAGACAGCCCATTACTTGGATCAGGCATTCGCTGAGTTCCTGAGCTACCTCAAGAAGGCTGGACTCGACAAGAACAGTGTGATTGTGGCCTATGGGGACCATTATGGGATTTCTAATAATCACCGGGCAGCAATTGCTCAACTATTAGGCAAGGACAAGGTCACAAGCTTTGATCTTGCGCAATTCCAAAAGGTTCCATTCATGATTCATGCTAAGGGGCTCAAGGGTGGCATCAGTCATACCTATGGTGGGGAGATCGATGTCTTGCCAACGTTACTAGACTTGTTGGGTGTGAAGAATACGGATACGATTCAGTTTGGCCAAGACCTATTGGCTAAGAATAGGAACCAGACGGTTGCCTTTCGAAACGGGAATTTCGTTTCACCGAAGTATACCAAGTTGGGAAGTACTGTCTATGATACTAAGACGGGGAAAGTCCTGACGTTAACGGCTAAGCAAAAGCAGGCCGTTGATCAGATGCAGAACCATGTGACAACTGAACTCTCTCTGTCTGATCGGGTTATCTATGGTGACTTACTACGGTTCTACACGCCTAAGGGCTTTACGAAGGTGAATAAGACTGACTTTACGTACAAGTTAAAGCCAGCAATGGAGAAATTGGCAGAGGCACAGGAGAAAGAGAAGACCAGTGTCATGTCGAAGAACGGTAATAAGAATATTGATTACAAGACGGATGCACCAGAGTTGAAATAGGTGGTTGTTGTTCGGTTGAAGCGTCGATTCCTGTATATAGCAGGGGTTGGCGCTTTTTTAGGTGGTATTGGTGGCCTGGTGGAAGAAATTCAAGTAATTATTCATTTTGTTCTTGACCATTTGGTCAGATATTGGTAAACTATTTTTTGTTGTCAATTCGTGGAAACACGGTCGATGATGAGGCATCAACGCCATACCGATAATTCAATAAAAGGCTTGACGGTCTAATTAATTATTGATATAGTTAGATGTGTTGTTAAGAATATTTATTCACCGGCTTCTCAAAACGTCGATATTTATTCAAAAAGATGTTTGAAAAGTTGTTGACAGGGTTTTGACGACATGCTATACTTTAAAAGTTGTCACGGCGAGTAAGTCGTTGGCAAGGTAGACCTTTGAAAACTGAACATTGTTTCGACAAACCAAATATGTGTAGGGCGGTTTGATATTTATATCAAACCCA
>NZ_RHOA01000019.1 GCF_003946545.1 Levilactobacillus tangyuanensis | reverse complement strand
GTTGTGGTGACACCATTAAAGACCTTTATGGGTTTTTCTGTCCACTAATATGTTCAACTTAAATTTTACAATCTACCTTATTCAAATAGCAATCCAACCAACACGTCTTTAATTAAGGCGAGTTTACAATCAGGATTAGTCAAGTTGAAAATGAAGACGCTGGTGACCGTTACTAAGAAACAGCGCGCGGCCCTTGAATCGCAACAAGCCGCTTTGAAGAAGCTGACAGCAGCCCAGACACAAGCAACGGTGACCAAGCTGAAGACTGCCATTGCACAAGCCCAGGCCCGCGGTGACCAGGCAACTGCTGAGAAATTACAAAAGCAACTCAAGCAAGCCACAGCCACGACGTCTAGTTCGACTCAGTCAGCTAAAGCAACCAGTTATACGACTAAGTCTCATTATATTTATGGTAGTAGTGATTCAACGTTCTTTGAAAGCTTTTTGCCAGCCTTTCTCGGTTTCTTTGTCTTCTTCTTTGTGTTCTTGATTTCTGGCGTTTCACTTTTGAATGAACGCACTACTGGAACCCTAAGCCGGCTACTTGCAACCCCAATTCGACGGAGTGAAATTATTATGGGCTATCTAATTGGTTATGGGGGCTTTGCCATCATTCAGACTGTCCTGACCGTTGTTTTTACAATTACGGTCTTCAAGATTCACTTAGTTGGTAGTATTTGGCTGGTCTTTCTGACTAACTTATTATTAGCGTTAGTGGCTTTGACCTTGGGTATCTTTATTTCCACCTTTGCTAACTCAGAATTTCAAATGATTCAGTTTATTCCACTGATTGTTGTACCACAAATCTTTTTTGCTGGGTTGGTTCCAGTCGATGGCATGGCCAGTTGGTTGCAAGCAATTGCCCACATCATGCCGTTATACTATGGTGCTAATGCGTTGACGGCTGTTGTGACAAAGGGTGCTGGGCTTGGCGATATTGGTGTCAATTTGTTAATATTAGTAGGGTTTATGGCCGTACTAACAATGTTGAATATTGTTGGAATGAAACGTTATCGGAAGGTGTGAGGATGTGGAACGACCACGGATACGGGATTATTTTCAACAGGATCTAAGTCAGAATGAAACGATTACACCTAAGCAACGGGCCATCCTCCAGGCAAGTCTCGATTTGTTTGCTGAAAAGGGTTTTGACCAGACCAGTACTAGTGATATTGCACAACGGGCCGGCGTTGCGGAGGGGACGGTCTATCGGCGGTATAAGACTAAGGCTGCCTTACGGGATGCCATCTTAGCACCAATTACCGCGCACATTGTGCCAATCTTAGCGAGTGATTTTTCAGAGGATAAATTACGGCAGCGTTATCCCAGTCTACAGGCATTCGTCACAGCAATTTTTACGGACCGAGTTGCATTTGCTAAAGCTAACGTGAAAGAGTTAAAGGTCATTTTTGAAATGGTAGCTTTTGACACCGAACGACGCGAACAGATTCTTAGCCAGATTGCGCCTAAGATGGTCAAGCAGATGGGAAGTGTCATAAATCAACTAAAAGCAGATCATTTGATTGTGGATTGGCCGAATGATTTGATACTGCAAAGTTTGTTATCGCAGCTATTCGGTTACCTAGCGCAGTTAATGCTGGAATTGCCGGGAACTGAAATTGAGCGCGAACAAGCGTATTTGATTACGGTGATGACCAAAATATTGACCCCGGGTGAACATGATCAAATTACTGGTCAGTGAGCTAACTGTTACTTGATATAAACTAAAGCCACTTCTGTACTTAGCGGTCATTTGAACGCTAAGTACAGAAGTGGCTTTGGTCGTTGCTACGCGTGTTCGTTTGTTAATCTGCTAGTATCGTCATTTTATTCAACAAACTAGTTTGTAACTGGCTGAGTGTGGTCGTCATGTAGACCGGGTAAAGATCTGGGTTGACGAGCCGCTGGGTTGTTCGTGGGAGCTCGGCAAGTTTAGCCATGGTAGATTGTAAAATTATTTGGGTCTAGAATTTTTGGTGTTGGAAAGTATTTCCATTCCAAAAGTACTAGGCCCTAATTTAAAAAGCCATTGATAATGGATCAAAAGCGACCAATAGGGTATACCCTATTGGCCTTTTTTATTTCTGTGATATACTAGGAATTACAAGTGTTCATTAGAACTGTCCAAAAGGAGAATTGGAAATGGCTAAAATCGGTTATGCGCGTGTGAGTTCCAAGGAGCAACATTTAGATCGACAATTAGCGGCCTTAAAAGGCGTTGATAAATTATTTACGGATAAATTAAGTGGGGCTAACACTAATCGGCCAGAACTGCAAAAAATGCTGGCCTATATTCGTGAGGGTGATATTGTCCTGGCCACTGAATTAGATCGCTTAGGCAGAAACAACCAGGATTTGACTCAGATCATGAACTCCATTCAAAATAAGGGGGCCACCCTAGATGTGTTGAATTTACCGTCCATGACCGGGATTGCGGATCCCAACTTACGGCAACTGATGACCAATTTGATTATTGAACTCTACAAGTACCAAGCTGAAAGTGAACGTAAGCGGATCATTGAGCGACAGCAACAAGGCATTGCGCTTGCCAAACAGCAAGGTAAATATCATGGCCGCAAACCCCAATATGCCAAAGATGATCCCCGTTTGCAACACGCTTTTAAGCTTTATCAAACGGGTATGAGTGATGTAGATGTTGCCCGTAATACCGGGATTAAACGGACGACCTTTATCAGATATCGAAAGAAATTCAATATACAAAGATGATGTTTACATGAGAGAATCATAGCAGAGCGGACCACTTGAAACTTCTAACTCCACTAAAATCCGAGAAAT
Organism: Levilactobacillus tangyuanensis; assembly: GCF_003946545.1. Classification (GTDB taxonomy): domain Bacteria; phylum Bacillota; class Bacilli; order Lactobacillales; family Lactobacillaceae; genus Levilactobacillus; species Levilactobacillus tangyuanensis. The sequence continues at coordinate 15,431 of NZ_RHOA01000019.1, read as the reverse complement.
GACCAAGAAAAATGACAACTCTTCGAATATTGTTACTTCAAATTAAAATCAAAAATGATTACCTTAAAAATTGAGGTTTTTTAATTAGGCAGATTGCAAGAAATAACTTGAACGAATTTAATGACGTAAATTAAGCAAGAAGATCTCGATTGGTGTATGCCAATTAAGACATTTAAGTGGCCGTGAATTCAGATACCAATTGATTTGAACCAGTTGGTAATCACTTAGTTCTTCAATGGCTTGTCCCTTGGGAATAAACCGTCGCAAAACTCGGTTACGGTTCTCATTACTACCGCGTTCATGTGGTGAATAAGCATGGGCAAAATAAACCTGAGTACCTGTTAGCTGTTCAATTGTCTGGTAGTTAGCGAACTCTTTACCATGATCCACAGTAAGCGTCTTGAGCTTGTCTTGAAGTTGACTAGCTAGTTCAAGTACGGCTTGAGTCATGAACTGACTGTCGCGACCATGGAGCCGTTTAACAATTGTCAGGCGACTTTTACGCTCCACAAAAGTAGCCACAGCTTGACCTTTACGTTTACCAGAAAGTACGGTATCAGCTTCAAAGTGGCCGAATTCCTGGCGAGTTTCGACTTTATGAGGACGCTTCTCAATTGAGCGGCCGTGACTGAACGTACCACGCTTTTCTTTAGCACGATGACGACGAATTCCATGATCAGGCAAATCGGGTAGCTGTACATCAAGCCATCCTTGATCAATCCAGTTATAGACCGTCTTGTAGGCAATCCCCACCACATGGGCAACTTGTTCAGGGGACCACTTCTGGACTTGAATCTTTTCCTCAATCAAGTGTTTAAGGTTTTTAGTAAGCGAAGACTTTCGCCCCCGTTGACTAACCTTTCGTTCAAAGTCAGTTTGCGCTAGCTCAGCCTGGTACTCACCACTTAGTCGGTGAAGTTCGTTAAAGATGGTGGTCTTACTAAAGTCTAAGTAGTTAGCGATGTATCGCAAGGAACGTCCTTCATTATGAAGCGTTTCAATGACAACACGGTTCTGGAATGATAAAATAGTGGTGCTCATCAAGGTCCTTCTTTCTAATGGATTGTGTGGTAACACCATTAAAGACCTTGATGGGTTTTTCTGTCCACTTAAATGTTCAATTTAAATTTTACAATCTGCCATTAAAATAATATTATTTTATGCTGTGTTATCCGCAATTCTAAATCTGGATCATAGTGATATTTGATAGCTTTGTAGCAGTATGTAAATAAAATTATTATTCTGATAAAAGCAAGCAACGATTGACAATTCTGATCGTTATTTTTCGAATCATGGCGTTTTTATATTACAATGATCCTAGAAAAAGTAAAGTTATGGAGGCGATTAGATGAGTGATTTGGATCAGACAAACAGCTATCGATACGTCATTGTTGGTGGCGGAGTGGTTGCTGGCTATGCCATCAAGGGAATTCGACAGGAAGATTCAGAGGGTGAGATCTTAATTATTTCGCAAGAGGCGGATGTCCCATATGAACGACCGGCACTGAGTAAAAAACTATGGCTAGATGATGAATTTACTGAAGAGAACATTCAGATTGGTGCTGAAAATTATCCCAATGTGACTTTTAAGTTCAAGACAACGGTTACGGCTATTAATCGGCAAGATAAGGTCATTACATTGGCCGATAGTGAGCAAATCAAGTATGAACAGCTATTGCTAGCAACTGGCGGAGAACCTAGACAAATCCAGGGACCTTCTGATCCACATGTGCTAGTCTTTAGACAGTGGTCAGATTATCGCAAGTTACGTAAATTTAGTGGTCCGAACAAGCGAGTTGTGATCATTGGTGGTGGATATGTTGGTACAGAGCTCGCATCGTCACTGACCCAAAATGAGACTGAAGTTACGATGATTTTTCCAGAAAAAGCGCTGGGTGAGGGTAAATTTCCTGAGTCTATTCGGACTGAGTATGAAGCCACGTTCAAACGCAATGGTGTCACACTGATGAGTGGTCAGTTTGTCCAATCATATCAACGCCAAGGTGACCACTTGATTCTATTGACAAAGGATGGTACGGTGATCGCAGCCGATACGATCATTGTTGGGTTAGGCGTTACGCCGCGGATTAGTTTAGCTGAAGACAGTTGTTTGGATTTAGCTGATGGTGGTGTGAAAGTTAATGAGTATCTCAATACTAGTGACCCAGCCATCTGGTCTGCTGGAGATATTGCCTCTTATCCAGATCACATCTTGGGTCGGCAACGGATTGAGCACGTGGACCATGCCCGACTTTCTGGTGAATTAGTTGGCCGTAATATGGCAGGTGCTCACATGAGCTATCAGCATACCCCATACTTCTATTCCATGATTTTTGATATTTCCTGGCAAGCAATCGGTAATATTGATCCTAAATTGCAATTGATTTTTGATCGGCGAACGCATGGATCGCTTGTCTATTTCATAGATACCGATAAGTTAGTTGGTGTTTTAGTTTGGAATGTTAAGGTGAATCTTGATGATGTTCGCGCATTGCTTGCGAACGCTCCAGCTACAGATGATCTGGTGGGCTCCATTCGAGAGAAGAAGGCTTAGTATCTGGATGAGATATCGGTGAATCATTGCGTCATCACGAATGTACTTTAGAACAAAATGGCCATCATTAACGATGGCTCAGTAGCAAATAAAAACTAGCCTTGAGTCATTTTAAAGTGCATGAAGTGCAACACAAAAGTTAGACAAAAGTAAATATTATTATGCCGCTAAGGTATGTTCTCGATACTCACACGGGGACATACCCTTTATTTTTGATGAGATTCGTCGGTAATTGAACCAATTAACATATTCTAAAGAAACTGCTTTTAATTCGGCTAAGCCTTTACACGGTGAGAATCCAGCCAAACATTCGGTCTTATAAAGGTGAAAAAAGCTTTCAATCGGGGCATTATCATGACAATTTCCCTTGCGGGACATACTTTGGATAAATTCATGTTCAGATAATTTTTTTGTATAGGAATCTAGTTGGTAATGCCATCCTTGATCGGAATGAGTGATGGGTTGAACATTACTTGGTAACTTATTGATTAATTCATCAACGGTCTTGGTTATTAGAATGCAATTGGGACTATTACTGATTTGAAATGCTAAAATTTCCTTGCTGGCCTCGTCGGTAATAGCTGAGATATAAGCTCATCGTGGTTCGCTAAGCGAATTTGCGTAATATCTGTATGGAGTACTATATAAGGCTTAGCCTGTTTAAAGTCTTGTTCCAAGAGATTTTCGGCGATCTTACCGACGGTACCCTTATAAGAGGAATATTTACTACTGTTCTTGTTCCGGTTATAAAGACTCACTTGTACGCCCAATTCATCCATTAGTCGACAACCGCATCTGCGATATGAACATCAAGCTTAATTAGTTCATCTTGAACCCACCGGTAACCGTAGGTTAACCGACCACGATACTTACCATTTTCAGCATATTTATCATTATGATTTTTGATCCCTTTACGTTCATCATTATGCGTGGCCTTCTTAAGCCCAATGGCACTAAGTATATCGCCAATTCTATAACGTTGTTTCTTGGGTAACTTGACTTGATCCGCCCTGATCTGATCAACTATTTCTTTTTTTTGATGCCCTTTGAAGGTCCGAACAGGGTCATTGATTTTTTAGGATGTCATTCTCCAACTTTGTGTCATAGAATTCCTGATTCTTTTGAGCGATCTCGCTTCGTAAACGCTCGATTTCACTCTGTTTTTCTAATTGACGAATCTGTTTTTTAGAACGTTTCGTTTTGGTTGACCTACCTTTGGGATGAGGCTCTAAGCTAGAATAGCCGTCTCGAATAAGCGTTTTTCGCCAAACACTAATCTGACAGGCTAAAACGTTGTATTTTCCGGCAACCTCGGCTAAAGACTCATCATGAGTTTGGTAGTAGTTTATCACATACCATTTAAATTCTGCCGAGAACTTACGCCGAGTTTTGTACCGCTTAAGTGTTTCAATGCCGTTCAGATGATATTGTTGAAGCCATCGATTAACTTGTCGCTTGGGTAATTGATGATTTCTTGCTAGTTCCGCTCCGGAAGTACCGTCGCTGAGATGTTCATTTATAATTTGAGCTTTTAAAACAGAACTATTATTTAACCATGAAAAAAGTACCTCACAATCGTTAGACTTCTTTGTCTAACAATTATGAAGCACTTCACTAAAGGGCATTTTTAACTCTGCACAAATTGATGAAGGTAGTATCTGAGGTGATTGGTACAAGCAATATAATAACACGGATTAAGGCATAAGAAAAGCCCCTACAAGACCAAGAGTAAGGGCCAACTAATCATACATGAAAGGGCATTTTCATGCACTTAAATATTAACACTTTTTTACGTAATAAAAAAGCACTCTAGAAAGGAACTAGCGAGCTTTTTTAAGGCAAAGATTTTCTGGAATAAAATCTAAGCAAGAGGTAGATTAACTCTGGGACACTCAGAGTATAACACTTCTTCAGAACAAGAAAAGCCCCCTACCAGACTGATAGCAAGTACTCACAAAACGTAAATGAAAGAGCATCCTCATGCAAACAATATGATATCACAGATGAAAGTAATAAAAAAGCCCTTACCCATGGGGGATAGGGACTCCTTCAATCAATCAACACACATGCACGTACACAGAGATACCTCTCCATGCACTTATATACTACCACCAACTAGTACAGGGTTGCAACAATCCATAACCCAATCCAGTCAATGGCACATACAGCACCAATGAATCCCCAGTTGAGAAAAGTGGATACCAGAAATATCCAAAAGCAGGATTTCCGTAGCGTTTTCAAGTCGGCATAACTAAGTTGTGACTTACATTCCTCTTTTCTACGTTTGGATCTCTGTACCCGATTTTCATGATGATACCATCTGGACATTGACGCAATCTTAAAAATATCTCGAAATATTTCTATTACTTTCTTCTTATGGTTCTGGTGCAAAATTATAAATGGGCTCACATGAATTGATCGTTCTGGGCTATAGGCAGTTTACGCTGCCAGCATTTGTTTTAATTCATTGATCACTGAAAAACCAAGGAGACTTCCGTTTCTTCGGTTTTCTTTCCTCATTGCGTGAATAACTTCAACTCCAGCCAGGGTACTTGCTGCCGTGCGTATGTTTTGAAATCCTGCTGACTGACGATGTCTTTTGATAAATCGATGATCTTGTTCAATTAAATTGTTGCGCTATTTGGAACATTGATGGGCCTTTAGGTCCATCAAACCGTCTTTAGCCACAGGTTTAATTGCTCTGAGCGTTGCGCCATAGTGGTGAACTAAGCGCATGATCGTTGTATGGTTTACCGAAACACCCCGATCAGCCATAATTTCAACGATATCACGATAGCTTAAATTAAATCTAAAATAATAGCCAACGGCTAATGTGATGATATCTCGATTAAAATGACGACCTTTAAACCCAATTCATGTCATCAACTCTCAAGAAATTTCTTTCATTCTACCAAATTATGGGTGCTACTAAAGCTTTGCACCAGAACCGTTTCTTGTTGGTGGACGATCTAGATTGTTAAAATAGTAAATTTATTTCTCAACAAATTTCATTAGTTCCTAAAAGGAGTATTTTTAGTTGAATTTGATTGACTTATTTTTAGAATGATTCTAAACTATATTTGGACCTTTTTTGTAAGTAGATTCATCTTATTATTTGTCACCCATCTATTAGGAGGCTATATTTTTTATGTCGAAGACAAAAGTTATTGTTGTTGGTGCCTCGCACGGCGGCCATCAGTCGGTTTTGGAACTTACTCACAAATACTCAAACCTAGATATTAAACTCTTCGAAGCGGGAGATTTTATTTCTTTTATGTCCTGTGGTATGGAATTATATTTAGAAAACAGTGTAACGAGTATTAATGATGTCCGTAATTTTAAACCTGCAGATCTCGAAAAATTTGGGACAGAAGTATATGCCAATCATGAAGTGACCAAAATAAATCCAGAAAATAAGCAAGTTACCGTGAAAGATTTAAGATCCGGTAAGATACAGAGCTATGATTACGATAAATTAATCTTAAGCTCAGGCGTAACTCCAAACGATTTACCCGTTCCTGGTCATGAGCTAAAAAACGTTTATTCAATGCGCGGCAAGGATTGGGCAGAAAAGATCAAAGCAAAATTATCTGACCCAGATGTTAAAAATATTACTGTTATTGGTGCTGGTTACATTGGTGTTGAAGCTGCTGAAGCCAGCATCAAAGCTGGAAAGAATGTTACATTAATCGACATGATTAATCGGCCTCTGGGCAACTACCTAGATACCGAATTAACAGATATTTTATCAAAAGAATTGACTAGCAAAGGCGTTCAAGTTGTCACTGGCGCTAAGATTGAATGCTATGAAGGGACTGAATCGGTTTCTGCTGTTAAGACCAACGATGCAGAATATCCTAGTGACTTGATCATTCAAGCTGTTGGAGTTAAACCTAATACTGATTGGTTAAAGGGAACGGTTGAACTAGATAAGCGCGGGTGGATTAAAACTGACAAATATTTGAGAACTAATCTGCCTGATGTCTATGCCATAGGTGATGCGGTATTGGCCTATTCAATTCCTGCTCAGAGGAACATGCCGATAGCTTTAGCCACGGTTGCCCGACGTGAAGCCCGTTATGTAGTGGAACACATCTTTGAGAACACACCGTCTATGCCATTTTCAGGAGTAGTCGGCTCATCAGCATTAAGTGTTTTCGACTATCACTTTGCCACATCAGGTCTGAATATGACCACAGCCCAAAAGGCCGATATTAAGATTAACACATCTTTTTACAAAGACACTTTACGTCCAGCTTATGTCCCTATGGAGAAGGGAAATACAGAGGTCTACGTAGAGCTGGATTACAATCCAAACACTCATCAACTATTAGGTGGTGCTGTATTGTCAACTTATGATATCACTGCCCAAGGTAATGTTATTTCATTAGCCATCCAACAAGGATTAAAACTGGAAGATTTAGCCGAAGCTGACTTTTTCTTCCAGCCAGGCTTTGACCGACAGTGGAGCCTATTGAACTTAGCAGCCCAACGTGCTCTTGGTGAACTTGAGTTTACAAAATAGAAATTGTAACGACCACTTATAACTTGCTGTTTAGGATCACGAATAAATCAAAAAGAGGCTGTGACATAAGTCTCCACAAATAAGACGGTCTAGTGAGAATCCGAAGATTCTCACTAGACCGCCTTTTGATATAATGGAAAATAAAAAAGGCATCGGTCACACCCGATACCCACAGATTATCCCCGAAAGGACATCTAAATATGCAATCTACCAATTTGCAATCTACCATACTAATTAACGGCAATTTATCCTGAAAGGGTTTGTTGTAATGGTATTTCAAAGTATCTCGTTTAATACACCGATAAGCACTTTACTTAACGATACATAAAAATCGTGATACGATTCAGTTGTAGTTTTAAAGGATACTATGGTCACTAAGTTACACACATAAATTTTTATGGAGGTGTTGTACTATGGCAAATTTCTACGGAAATGATCCTTTTTTCAACAATGATATGGATGATGTTTTCAATCAATTATTTCGGCGCATGGATAATCAAAATTCGGAGCGTGCACGGTATTTAGTTAATGGACAATCGCTGACACCGGATGAGTTTGCTCAATACCGAGCAACTGGTAAGCTACCCCAAAATAATAAAACAATAGAAGTATCTAAAGATGGTAAACAGGCTGTTAAAAAAGGGGGGATTTTAGAAAAGTTAGGGACTAATTTGACGGAACAGGCTCGTGATGGATTACTAGATCCAGTGATTGGACGTGAGAATGAGATTCAAGAAACTGCAGAAATTTTGAGTCGTAGGACGAAAAATAATCCAATCTTAGTTGGTGATGCCGGCGTAGGTAAAACTGCAGTCGTCGAAGGTCTGGCACAAGCAATTGTGGCTGGTAAAGTTCCAGAAACGATTCAAGATAAAGAAATCTATTCGATTGATTTATCGTCTTTGGAAGCAGGAACTCAATATCGCGGTTCTTTTGAAGAGAATATTAAACAGCTGGTAAAGGAAGTTAAAGCAGCTGGTAATATTATTCTATTCTTCGATGAAATTCATCAGATTATCGGCACGGGTGCCACTGGTGGTGAAGACGGTGGCAAGGGATTGGCTGATATCATTAAACCTGCTTTGTCACGTGGCGAGCTGACTGTAATCGGGGCTACGACTCAAGATGAATATCGCAATACTATTTTGAAAAATGCGGCTTTGGCACGGCGATTCAATGATGTTGTGATTAATGAACCGACGGCCGCTGACACTTTACGTATATTACAAGGTGTTAAAAAGCTGTACGAAAAGCATCATCATGTTGTATTACCAGATGATGTTTTGAAGGCGGCTGTGGATTATTCAATCCAATATATACCACAACGCACTTTGCCAGATAAAGCTATCGATTTGATCGACATGACTGCGGCTCATTTAGCGGCTAAAAATTCTCAAACTGATGTTGAGACATTGGATCAACGCGTTAAAAAATTAGAGGTAGCTAAGGAGGCCGCCGTTAAATCGGAGGACTTTACAAAAGCCGCTGATATCAAGAAGTCGATCGAGGAAACCAAGCAAAAAATTAAAAAAACGGATCAAAAAGAAAAAATCACTGCCACGATTGATGATGTGGCACAATCGGTTGAACGTTTAACTGGTATACCAGTTGCTGATATGGGTGCTAATGATATTGAGCACTTGAAAAATCTTGATAAGCGTCTGAAAAGTAAGGTAATCGGTCAAGATGAAGCGGTTGAAATGGTAGCGAAGGCAATTCGGCGTAACCGTGCGGGCTTTTCAGAGGGTGATCAGCCAATTGGAAGTTTTCTGTTTGTGGGCCCAACTGGCGTAGGAAAGACTGAATTAGCTAAGCAATTAGCCTTAGATATGTTTGGAAATAAAAATGCGATTATTCGGCTAGATATGAGTGAATATGCTGATCGTACAGCTGTGTCGAAATTAATTGGTACCTCGGCTGGATACGTAGGCTATGAAGATAATGCTAATACTCTAACTGAACGGGTTCGGCGTAATCCATATTCCATTGTATTATTAGATGAAATTGAAAAGGCTGATCCACAAGTATTAACGTTACTGTTACAAGTGATGGATGATGGGCGCTTAACGGATGGACAAGGCAATGTCATTAATTTCAAAAATACGATTATTATCGCTACTTCTAATGCTGGCTTTGGTAATGAAGCATTAAGTGGTGACAAGCAACGAGACCAGTCATTAATGGATAAGTTATCACAATTTTTCCGCCCAGAATTTTTGAACCGTTTTAATGGAATCGTGGAGTTTTCACATCTGACTAAGCAAGACTTAAGTCAAATTGTCGATTTGATGTTGGCGGATGTACAAAAAACGTTAGCCAAAAAATCCATCAAACTTGAGGTAACTAAAGCGGCCAAAGATTGGCTGATGGAACAAGGCTATGATGAGGCAATGGGTGCGCGGCCATTACGGCGAGTAATTGAACAACAAATTCGTGATAAGGTAACGGATTTCTACCTTGACCACTTAGATGTCAAAAACTTGAAGGCTGATTTAGTGGATGCTGAGATTGTGATATCGGCAGCTTAGCTTAAATCAGTGTTCATAAATAACTTTATGTAAGAGGAGATTTATTGGGCAGGAGATTGCTTAATAGATATCCTTTTTTCGTTGATTTTCACCATTTGATATTAATCTATTGGTAGATTGCAAATTTAATCCGAATTTTTGGACAAATTTGTCAGCATAACCTGATACGGTGTTTGCCAGTCGAGTATTTTAAGCGGTCGCTGGTTAATTTGGAGTAACGTCGTCGTTAAATCTTGAGCACTAATGTGCTCAAAACGAGTCCCTTTAGGATAAAAATAACGTAAATTCCGATTAAAGCGTTCATTACTACCACGTTCAGCTGGCGTATAAGCATGGCAGTAATAGGTCTTAATACCATATTGTGATTCAAGTGATACTAGCCCACTAAACTCAGTGCCACGGTCCACAGTAAAGCTGTGCACCGGACCATTAAAAGTGGTTAGGAACTTAGTTAGTGCTTCATTAACAGTCGCTGTCGTCCGATCTTTTAACCGGTATGCCCAAAGGAACCGTGATTTTCGATCGATTAAAGTTAATAAAACTGCCTTACTATGCCCACGAGGACCAACGACTGTATCTAGTTCAAAATCGCCGATGCGCTGACGTTGATTAATCATCATGGGACGCTGTTCAATTGATCGCCCCAAAGATTGATTATATTTGGATCGTTGGTCAACGTTACGCCGTTGGCGTACGCCATGTTCAGGTAGATCATTCAAGGAGAAACCAATTCTCCCCTGATTTAACCAATTATAAATAGATTTAGTAGCTAGTTTAAATTCGTGAGCAATCATTCCTGGTGACCAGCTTAGACGTAAATGGTTGAGAATTTTTTGCTTTAACTCATCGCTCAGCTTAGTTTTCCGACCACATCGTGATCGCTTGTATTCGGCATCTGTTTGTGCTAATTCAGCCTGATAAGGTTGACATCGAGATAATTCATAAGAAATTGTTGACGGTGATCGGTTCAGCCGAACGCCCATTTGGATATTGGACAGCCCTAGTTCACAAAAGGTTTCGATTTTAATTCGTTCGGAATAGGTTATACTAGACAAAAGATCAGCTCCTAAAAGATGGGTTTGTGGTAAACACCATTTTAAAGGAAGCTGATCTTTTTTGTCCGAACAGCGTTCGGATTAATTTTACAATCTACCAACAAATTTCAAAAATTATTAGACCAACAACAGCAATTAAATTTATCCAGTCAGAAATTACTTGAAAATCAAAAGTCAGAACAAAATATTAAAAGCAACACCGTACAAAGCCGTGAGAACGATTCTAAAGGCGATAGCAATGATTCAGATACAAATATAAGCAAGCAAAACGAAAAGCCCTCTAATGAGACGAGAGAGAACTTTTGGAAACGGTTGTTTAGATAGGTTGTGAATATTTTTTGAGTAGTATGGGTGGCTTTTTTGCGTAAGTTAAGTGACAGCATTGATTGATTGTTATATGATTGTGTATGTCCTAAATGGACACAAGCAACGCTCCTAAGCAAAGTCTGTATGTACTGATTTCAGAAAAGCCCTCTATTCCGCATAATAGAGGGCTTTTTTGTACATTCTGCTTCATCTAAACGGACAAGTATACGTCTAAAAGCTGAACGTGTTGTCTGAGCGCGCGTGATTATTTACTTTTTACGCGTACATCACGTTTTTCTAAAGAATCAATTTGAAATTCTAATTCTTTACGTTCGTCTGAAGTCAAAGATTCAATATAAACAGATAAAGCTACTTCAATAGCTGCCTTTTGATTGTCACTATACCCTAATACAGCCATTGCTTGCAATTTGTTTCTAATGTGGTTGTTGATTTTTAGGTTTGTGTCAAAAGTAACCGAAGCAACTTGATTTTGTGGGGTTTTAATTCCTTTATTTGAATTTGAAAAATCCGAAATTTCAGCCTGCTTATCTGGCTTAATTGGGTTGCGGTTAGACCGAATCAATTTATTAGCCATTTTCAATTGCCTCCATTCTTTTTAGCATCTCGTCAGTTACGTCTTTGTATACTTTGAATACACGCCTATCAAACTGAGTATTGAAAGTAATACCAGTTATTCCATAACGCTTGATCCTCTGCATCGAGTGAATTTTATGTTTAAAAATGTTTTCAGTTCCAAACTGATTAATAGCATTTTGAATAGTTGCTTCATCTACAGGAGCTCCGGCTTGCAATAGAACAGCCAATATACCAACGATTTCCAAACGGGGAGCCTTGTAGGTATCAATAACTTGTTCCTGGATATACTCTATAAATGCTTGAGCTCCCTCAAAACTATGTTCATGAGTTTGCATAACAATTACACAATAATCGCTGGCATACAATGCTGAATCGGTGATTAACGAGATAGTAGGCGGCGTATCTATGATGACATAATCATATTTATCTTTAATAGGCTTGATAAGATTACTGAATTCTTTGACGCGTTCATTATAGTCTTTGATTTTTTCCATATAGCGTGGGAAAAGAGCAAAGTCAGGTGCAGAAGCTAGGATATCGAAGTTTTCTTTTATATGTATTAAAGATTGAGTTAAATCGCCATCTTCAATACTAGCCATGAGAGATTTTTTAAAATGGCCAACTTTTCCATCAATATTAACTTTAGTATTCAAGAGTAGATTTGTGGCGTTTCCTTGGGGGTCCAAATCAACTAGTAGTGTTTTGTAACCACGATTGCTAAGGTCTAGAGCTACTAATGTTGAATTACTAGTTTTTCCAACTCCACCTTTAAAATTTCCAAATGTTATGGTTTGTGTCATGATAACGCCTCCTAACGATTGTTGTTATATTAGCACTATATCGCTTTTGAATCAACACGATATAGTGCTATAGTGCGTTAGTTCTATAGTTCTATAATGCTGTTGTTCTGTAGTGCTTATGTTCTACAGTGCTATAGTGCTGTAGTTCTTTAGTTCCGTAGTGCTAGCACTACCGTATAGCTTTAAGCCCTATGTGCAAGCATTTACTAAAAGAAAAAGCAGTGCCGTAGTTCTTTAGTTCCGTAGTTCTATAGTTCTATAGTGCTGTAGTGCTTATATTCTGTAGTGCTGTAGTTCTTTTATTCTATAGTTCTGTAGTGCTGTAGTGCTAGTTTTTTAAAGCATTGACTTTTGTTGTGGTTGAGCTATAATTCTAAATGAAATCGATAAATAGAACATAAAAAAACACCCACCAACAGCCATTGGTGAGCGCCACAAAAGTCATCTAGTTTAATGACTATTATATCATGGCCGGTGCGATTTTTAAAGCCCTAGGGGACAAGCTGGGGTCTAAATCCAAGGGGACACGTTTGCCAGTGCGACTTCAATAAGTCTGGCTATACCACAACAAGGTTATCTGTACGGCTGGGTGGTGAATGGTGAGCGCGACCATTAACGGCGCGGGTGGTAAAACGAAGCTTCGGCTTGGTGCCACTGATTAGTTGGTGATCGAACAAAAATAAATACGTATCATCAACGCCTACTAGGGCGTTTTTTAGTAGGTTAAACCGAAAACGTAGGTTTATAATGAGTGGTGGTAGCAATACCGCAATTGTACAGACAAGCGACGGGCGTTAACGACCGACGAACTAAGGGGAAACTTTTAGTAGTAGAATTGTACTCTGGTTCAGTTATTCCAAATAGCTGATTCCAGGGAACAATTCTGCGCTCAAAACGTCACTCCCTCTAAACTGAATGGAAAACCGTAACCCGTCAAGTCAAATTCCAAAGAAAAAAAGAAAGTTGGTGGAATTGTTGGAATGTAAGGATTACATTGTTCCATTGAATCCAGATGTGATCGTTAAGAAGACAATCTATCGGAGTTCTGCAAGAATTACTGATCGACAAAGGAACCAAGTGAAGAGAGTTTTGCGTAGTCAAGGGTATCAGGGAAGAATTAGTGGTATTCGATACACTCGGGTAAATTACAAGTATTCATTTAAAGTATCAGTGAAGTATCGGGGAAGTGTTGGCAAATTTTTGGTTAATACAAAGAATGAGACAGTTGAATTTAAGGGAATGGTCTAGGAGCAATACCAGTAAATTTCACAAACTTCCTTTCCCCAATTAAAACCAATCTGCGACCTATATCACTTCTTTTTTGGACAAGTTCACAATCAAAAAATAACGGAATGTGGAAGTACCGCGGTGAATGTGGGTTACTTGGGATAAGCCACCTTATGTAAAGTGAAAATTGGTATACTAAGAAAGGCTCCCGGTTTAACACTGGAGGCCTTTTTTCTAGGTTACATATTTTGAGGATGAATGTTTTTATCTTCGTAGTTTTTACTTGGGTGCTGTAACATGATGAATACTGCTTAGTTTTTGGTGCCGTACCCCGCAACAAATGCGGCGCTTCATTGGCATTATCTTAAATGCTAAGTACCGAGTTGAGAAAGATCACAAAGATATTGGCGTCATAATCCCACTTGATGATGAAGAACTCAAACCTTTAATGACTAAAGCCTTGAGACGCTACTTTAACGCCCTAAGAAGCAATGAGAAGCATATCAAGAACGTGGAAAACTACTTGTACGGCACCATGCAAAACCTATTTGGCGTTTGGTGGAATAAACAAGCGGCTAGAGAATATGCGGCCAAACACCCTGAAGAAGAAAAATCGGCCGACAACGATAACAGTGGGTTGTACTACTAGTCCTAAAAGGCTAAAAAATCCTTTCTAAGTGATTTTAAGACTTACTAACCTATTTTACTTAAGTTAGATTTAAATGGCTTAAACATAAGAATAGGGGCTTTTAAATGAGTGTCAGAGCTAACCAGACTAACCAGCTCAAAAGTTCAGCCTTTAGATCAACGCCAAGCTCAAGTGATTTGAGGCCAAGGCTTTATCTATTGATAAGGTACTCAAAAGGTAGTATAATGGTAGTAGTAAAAGAAAGGAGATGAGACAATCATGGCAGTTAAGGAAAAGAAACGGGTCCAAGTCAAGATTGATAAAGATTTGGCCGATGATACCGAAGCAATTTTAAGCGAATTGGGCTTAAATCCAACTACGGCTATTAACATGTTTTACAAGCGGATTGTTGCTAATGGTGCTTTACCTTTTAATGCGTCTTTAAGCGAAGAAGAAAGAGCTAATTTACGCTTTTTAAAGGCGACCGAAGGGACACCAGTCACCGAGTTCAAAGACGCTAAAGAGGTCGCTGATTGGCTCAACGATCCAGATGAGGACTAATGACTTAGTCAGCCTATACGTTAGTTTTGTAGAAACTAACGGTGGCAAGTCTCGGCCAGTTTTAATTCGTCGGGTATCAGAACAGAAGGTCGAGGCTTTTAAAATTACTAGTCAGTATGAAAAGAAGTCGGCTTATATCAAGCAACAATATTATCCGATTCAAGATTGGAAATCCGCTGGGTTGAAGAAACCTTCCTGGGTCGATCTTGGTAATATTTATCGCTTTCCCAAAGCCGGTTTAAACTTTAAAGAAATCGGTCATTTAAGTAAGCTAGATCAAAATAAAATTTCAGATTTTACGCTTGACCTAATATCAAAAAGAAGAGGTAAGGGTCAAAAGATAATTCAACAGCAATCAAGTAAAAGGAAGCACAAAGAAAGTAAAGCAGAGCTTACACAAAGAATTCAAAAACAGTTAAAAGACTTTGCTAAACACAATCCAGAAATTAAGCCAAAAAACAATCCTGAAAATAAAAACGATCGGCCTAGTTATTAGGTTGATCGTTTTTTAATTTATCCGGTTTATGGGCGTTAACATAGTCAGCAAATATTTTTAAAAGTTCTTCGGTTTGTTCGACCGAGAGGTTATTAGCTTGAAAGTACTTTTCTAATAAAGCCCCTTTTTGAATTAATCGGCGAGAACGGGCTTT
>NZ_RHOA01000018.1 GCF_003946545.1 Levilactobacillus tangyuanensis | reverse complement strand
TGGGTTTGATATAAATATCAAACCGCCCTACACATATTTGGTTTGTCGAAACAATGTTCAGTTTTCAAAGGTCTACCTTGCCAACGGCTTACTCGCCGTGACAACTTTTAAAGTATAGCATGTCGTCAAAATCCTGTCAACAACTTTATTATTAAATTGAATATATATTCAATCGCCTAATGCCGTTATTATTTGTCTTTTCCTATTTGACAACATAAATCATTGTAACAGTCGCATTTGTCTCCGTCAAGCACTAATTTAAAGTTGTATTCCTATTCATCAACTTTATGTTTATACATGCCGAATCATTTCGCGACAACAGATAACATCTTATCAAGATAATTAGACCCGGTCAAGCATTTTTTCAAAAATAAAAAGGCGACCTCGCTATGAGGACGCCTTCTCACTGTCTAATCGTTGTAGTGCCTCATGCTTCCAGCTGGGTAGCCGATCCGCAATTGGTTTGAACCCAATCTTAATTCGGTGATTAGTCCAATAGTGTCGATGTTGATGCTCACTCAACTCGGTGGCTGTCTCAACATGTTCCAAGCACCTTAAAGAAAGACTGATCTTGCCAGTAAATTCATCAATATCCAGCACCACGACATTAACCTCTTGGTTAACCTTCAAGTAATCATGGATATCCTTAACGTAGCCATAGTGGCATTCAGAGATATGAATGAGCCCCTGTTGGTGATCTCCCAGGCTCACAAACGCCCCATAGGGTTGAATCCCCGTGATCTGACCACTCACCCGTTGACCAATCTTAAAGTCCATTCATATCACCTCCTTCGATTAACGACTCTAGTCTTCTACTGTAACCTTATCCATCGTGACTGCTTCGGCAGGTTGGTCACTAGCATCGGTCTTGACCTTAGCAATCGCATCAACGACATCCATGCCGTCAATAACTTGACCGAATACGGTGTGACGGAAGTCTAACCAAGGTGTCCCACCATTCTTATAAGCATCAACGATTTCATCAGGGAAACCGGCATCATGCATTT
Organism: Levilactobacillus tangyuanensis; assembly: GCF_003946545.1. Taxonomy (GTDB): domain Bacteria; phylum Bacillota; class Bacilli; order Lactobacillales; family Lactobacillaceae; genus Levilactobacillus; species Levilactobacillus tangyuanensis. Next base: position 22,337 of record NZ_RHOA01000018.1, on the reverse strand, counting down.
GGTCATGCATTTGGTCAGTCATATCCGTGTCCTGGACAATAAAGAACTGACTCCCATTAGTGTTAGGACCCGCATTGGCCATGGATAAGGCCCCACGCAAGTTATAAAGTTCCTTTGAGAATTCATCCTCAAATGGTTGACCCCAGATGCTTTCGCCACCCATACCGGTTCCAGTAGGATCGCCACCTTGAATCATAAAGTTAGGGATTACCCGATGAAAGGTCAATCCATCATAGTAACCAGCCTTTGCATGGGTTACAAAGTTTTCAACCGTTTTGGGTGCTTGCTCTGGAAAGAGCTGCAGTTGAATGACTCCCATGGACGTTTCAATCTTAACCTTTGGTCCTTGGGCGTTAGCCAAATCAATTTGTGGAAACTCTGTCATAATTATCCTCCATATCTATTCATAGCAGTATTCTGTTTATCTATTATCACCGCCCTGCCCTAAAAATGCAACCGAGACCCCCAGTGGTATACTAATCCCATAAATTAAGGAGTGACCAAATCATGACAAAACCAACTACTGCACTGCGTCAACGAACCATCGATCTCTTGAATAGTCGTGGGGTTGAGCTGACAGATATCGCTGACCTGGTGCTATTTCTTCAAAAGGACTACATTGCTGATCTCACCACGGAACTCGCCCTATCCAGCGTGCATACGGTTCTCAGCAAACGTGAGGTACAAAACGCCGTCATTACCGGCATTCAATTGGACCTCGCCGCCGAGGCAAATCAGCTGCTCGAACCCCTTCAAACCATTGTCGAACGAGACGAAGGCCTCTATGGTGTTGATGAGACCATGGCCCTATCGATTGTCGATATCTATGGGTCCATTGGTTTCACTAACTATGGCTACATCGACCGGGTGAAACCCGGCATCCTTAAGAAACTCAATGCTCACGAGCCAGGAATCATTCATACCTTTCTAGACGACCTCGTCGGCGCCATCGCGGCTGCGGCAGCTGCGCGTCTGGCCCATGGCGACGAAGGTGAAGAGGATTCACCGTTCCAATAACCTCATTATCATTTTATTAAGTTTGCTCGGATTCCCTGAACTTAGCGCCGAAACCCACTATAATGTGGGTTATTCAAATCATGTTTTAAGGAGTAGCTAAATTGGGATATTTAATCGATTTTGTTTTACACATCGACAGTCACTTGGTCAGTATCGTCAATACCTTCGGTGGCTCAACCTATCTAATCTTATTCGCCATTGTCTTTGTCGAAACCGGCGCAGTCATTCTGCCGTTTCTTCCAGGGGATTCACTATTGTTTGCCGCAGCTGCATTGGCTGCCAATCCTGCCTATGGCCTCAACATTTGGCTCTTTAGTGGCCTGTTCCTAGTTGCTGCCATCGGCGGGGATTCACTCAATTTCTACTTGGGGCAGCGGGCCGGAGCCGCCCTATCCAATCACTCACTGTTCGGCCGGCTGATTAATAAGGATAAGCTGGCACAATCGGAGGCCTTCTTCCATAAGCATGGCCCACTCGCCATCTTCTTAGGTCGGTTCATGCCAATCATCCGGACGTTCGTGCCATTTACGGCGGCCGGTTCGCAATTTCCTTACCGGCGGTTCATCAAGTACAACGCCAGCGCGGCTCTCACTTGGGTCTTTATCTGTTGTGGTGGGGGTTACTTCTTCGGGAACATTCCATTCGTGAAGGCCCATTTCTCTGCGGTCGTTCTCGGAATTATCGTCATTTCATTGATTCCTGCCGTAGTGGGTTGGCTTCGTGGCCTACGCAAGCCCGCACCCATTTCGCCTAAGGTTCCAGACGACGAATAATCAAAAACCACTCACCAATGACGGTGAGTGGTTTTTTTATACCCGTTTAATCTGCCGACGGGCGAACCAATACAGGCCCCCTACGCCAATTTCAAATAAGAGAAAGGCCAGCAGAAAGCAGTGTAGAAAGAAGGTATCCGGCAAGACCGTAATAATCGGGTCTAGTCGTGGATCAAACAACCAGTCATTATTACGAAACAGGACCTTGTGAAAGGTAATGAAGAACTGGTCGAAATTGACCGCCATCATGACCCCCAATAATACCGGAACCACCGCCGCTACCTGCATGGGCCGCAATAGTCGCCAATGCTCGGCACGCTGTCGTACCTGGCGGAGATACCACCATGCTGGGCCAACGCTCAATAGTAAGACCACGTTGTTAACCAGAAATAACCGCTTCACATCTGCGAAGTGAATCATCCCCGTATACGATGTGGGAAAATTGGTCATCTTCAGATCGGTTACCCAAGGTAACTCCAGATAGGCCAACATCTGATGATAATTATGCATAATCATTCCCACCGACATATTGACCGATCGCGGCACATTTAGCCAAGTCAAGTCCAACCGATACAGCCAAAAGGCATTAATGGTTAGGAAAATGGCAAGCGTGACGATGGCCAAAATGAGGCCCGTCAGGCCGCCCCAACGTTGTGCTCTATTCAATCGGCCCCGCCTCCAAATCCCAATGATCCAGATCGTCAATTTCATAGGTTGGTGGCGTCGTCACCTGAGCAATCTGGTCCGGAGTGGATACGCCGGTATAGACTAACAGCGTATCAACATGAGCATGAATTCCGGCCAGGATATCCGTTCGATAGTTATCACCAACCATGATTGCCCGATCGGCTGGGACCTGCATTTGCGCCAAAACATTCTCAATCAAGATGGGTTCCGGCTTGCCCACAAAGATGGGGTCTGTCTGTGTTGCATAGCGAACCAGATCAACCAACGCACCCGCTCCTGGCATCAGTCCACGAGACTTCGGAATATTGGAATCCGAATTAGTCCCAATAAACGTTGACCCCGAACGAATCGCTAGGATGGCCTTGGCAAACTTCTCGTAGGTCACATCGCTATCCAGACCAACCACCACGTAATGTGGATGCTCTTCATCGGTCACGAATCCCTTCTGCGCGAGCGCCTGTCGCAGGCCAATTTCACCAATAACATAGACTGTTCGCTCGCCGGTGGCCCCGGCCATTTTGTCTAGGTAGTCCGCCGTTGCGAGACCCGCCGTATAAACATTCTCAGGCGTCACATGAATATCGTGATTGTCGGCCAAGTTAGCCACGACATCCGCGGGTAACTTCGTCGTATTGTTCGTCACAAACTTAAATGGCGTACCCTTGGCCTGCAAGCGTTCAATGAACGCCTTCGCCTTAGGATACCGTTTAGACCCGGCATACACCGTGCCATCCAAATCAATCAGATATGCTTGATAGTCTTTCACGCGTCTGTCTCCCTACTTCTCTTGTTTTTGGCGAATCGTAAAGTGCCGCCGTCCCTGACCACCCGTAGCAACCGTCACGGTCTTGCTAGGCTTTGGCTCCGGCTTAGTCGTTGCACGACGAGCTTCCTTAAAGGGGTGGCTTTGATTCTTATTTTTCGACTTAGTTGGATTTTTGCTTTGCGGCCTAGTCGTGTTCTGTGGCTTGGAAGACGTCTTCGCTGCTCCCTGAGCTTGGTTCTGAGTTTGGGTCTGTGATTGACCCTGCCCACTGCGATGACGTGGTCGCCGCGAACGCCGCCGACGAGCCGGTTTGTTTCCAGCTTGCCCAGACTTTTCGGGGGTCGCCACTTCCGCTGCCACCGTTTGTGAGTTGTTGCCCGCCTCGGTGGCGTGATTGCCGCCACTATTCCGGCGTCGTGAACGAGAGCGCTTAGGCTTCGGCGCCGTCTTGACGTCTAGGTTGTGCAAAATAAAGTAGGCACACCCAAAGTTACAGGATTCATACAGGTAGTCCTGCACGGCATCAATCTGGTTTTGCTTGGCCCCGGCGCGGTCCTCCGCGTAAAAACCCTTTAGTCGTAACTGTTCAAAGCCCCAGTCACCGACCAGGTAATCAAATTTACTCAAAATCGTACTAAATCGTTGGGAAAATTCGGCAAAGTCGAAACCGTCGCGAACATTCGTCACAAGTTCGTAGGGATGGCCGTTAATATTGATGTGGGTTTCATCCACTCGGACAATCTCAGCAGCTGGTTCGCGTGTTTCCTTCTGTTCGGCAACCAGTGCTTCTAAGTCTTTACGATCCACTTTCATCTTCCTCTCTGTTACCAGTATTCAAGGGGTAATGTTGGGCTAAATAGCCTTCAAAGACCTCTCGTAAAAGTTTTGGATATAATATGTCATTTTCGCCCTTAATTGAAATCGTTGGGAAAAAGGGAATGAATAGATAATGGTCAACCACGGCAATCGTATACTTCCGCGTTTTCACCAGTGGTTCCCCTTGCCAGGTGACCGTTTGCGTCACTGCATCGTAGGCAATCCCTAAGTAATTCAGCTCACCAAAAATCTTCCCACGAAATCCCATCCCCTTCTGAGGAAAGAATCTTAGAAAGAGTCGGGCCAACTCAAACTCCCGTACGAGGCGCCACAGGTTTTCACCATCAAGCGTCACTCTCATCACATGCATGCCATGTGGTAACAAGGTTAATAATTGTTCCTCATTAACCGGCCCCGCCGGCAAGTCATGCAAGAACAGTCCCGCATTCAACACAGCGGCCTGAGTTCCTGCCGCCGCTGCGATAGCCTGCATGCCTAATTGTACCAGTTCCGGGTGCCCACTGGGGTTAGCAATTAACCGGTGTGGCAACCGAGCAAACTCACGACCTTCTAAGATTTTTTCACCACGGTCCGTCAGGCTATTAATTTCGGTCTGATCGGCAGGCACACTGGCCAACTCACTTGTGGCCACGACCCCTGCTGCTTGTCCGACCAATCGGTGACGATCATCCAGGGTTAGACTAATTTTGCCAATATACTGACCATACTTGCCAGCGGCCGCCAGTAGGCATTGCTTCACCCGTTCACCATGCCGAAGCAAATGATGGGTATGACTGCCAATGATGACGTCTAACTCCGGAAAGGTCTTTGCCAACTGACGGTCCACGTCGAGGCCCAGGTGCGAGAGCAAGACACAGATGTCTGCCTGTGCCCGGTAGCGTGCCAGCAGACGACGCAACGCCGCCTGTGCCGCAAGCGGTTGCCACCCAGCCAGGGGATAAGTTAATTGATAGGGGGCCGTTAACCCCAGGACCAGAACCTTTGCCCCATCCCTAGTGGTCAGTAGACGATGATCAATAGCCCAATCAGGCTGAAGATGCTGGTCGGCCGTCAATAGATTGCCCAGAATAACAGGAAAATTTGCCTGATCATACAGGTGATTCAGCTGGCTTCGTGTGAAACCCAGCCCCTCATTATTGCCGATGGTCACGCCGTCATAACTAATTTGATTCATCAGTTGGACGTTGCCTTGTCCCGCCGTTGCCTCGCTAAAGGGCTGCGACCGATCCACGTGGTCGCCAAGATCGAAGGTGAACACCGATTCGCCGTTAGCCAACGCCGACTGTCTCGTCGCCGTCAGATATCGCCGAATACGTGGCCAATTTTCAAAATGTGAATGCAAATCATTCGTATGCAAAATGGTCAAACGTTCCATGGTGCCCTCCCTTAGCATGATTTTAATCCTACGGCATCCCCGCCGCGTGGTCAAGCCTATTGCCGGTCCTTGAACTCCGCAAATTTGCCATCAATCATTTGTTCGATCTCGGCCGCCGAAAACGGCGTGCCAAACGGTAACTTTTCAGCCAAATATTTTTGTTCCGGCGTATCAACGCCGACATTGATGTTTTCCTTAACGGGAACCGCGTAATGATGAATATGACCATGTAAGTTAATGATTTGCTTGACGATTCCCATCATCATTGGATAATGCGTCAAATAATATTGGCGGTGATCATACTTGATCAATGCCCCCACGTCGTGAAAGGCATACTTTTCCTGGCCATGGTCAATGGGATTGTTGGCGGCCAAATACTTAAACAAGGACCGACTGTCGTGATTGCCCTTAATCAGTTCCAAGTGACCATTCAGTTGGGAAAGGACATCGCCAACGGCCTCATTTGATTTGCTAGCCGGATGGGTAAAGTAAAGCGCAATATCACCGAGATGATAGACCGTATCGGTCGGTTCAACACGAGCGTTCCAGCTATCGATAATCCGCTGGTTCATCTCCTCAACAGAATCAAATGGTCGCGGTGCAAAGTCGCTCATCCCTAAGAGGTCCTTATGAAAAAAATGGGTATCTGAAGTGAAGTAATTCATCTTTAAGCTCCTTAAATAACATCTAGTGGGGTCGCATGTTGCGGTTCAGGAAAGTCCTGGTCCAGTAGGGCCAGATCGGCCGGTGTTAGCACCAGGTTGGTCGCGTCCAAGTTAGCCTGCATATGACTCACTGAACTCGTTTGGGGGATTGCCAGCGTCTGTCCATCACGAATCGCCCACGCCAGCATCACTTGATAGATTGAAGCCTGATGTCGCTGGGCCACAGTTTGAAGGGCTTCGCTACGACTAATATGTTGCCCGCGTGAATCCCCTTGGGCAATGGGTGAGTACGCGATTAAGGGTAACTGATGCGTGCGCTGCCAAGGAAGTACCGCATAATCCAGTCCCCGACTCCCTAAATGATAGAGATCCTCGTTGGCCGCGGCATTGACCCCCTGCGGTAACTGCCAAAGTTCTTGAAGATCGGCCAGATCAAAGTTCGAAATGCCCCAGGCCTTGGTCAGGCCTTCGTCTTGAAGGCTCTGCAACGTTGCGACCGTTTCAGCCAGCGGGACATTTCCACGCCAATGATAGAGGTAAAGATCGACATAATCGGTGCGCAACCGTTGTAGGCTAGCGGTCAAGCTTGCGCGCATACGCAACCGAGAAGCGTTTTCTGGAAGCACCTTTGATATCAGAAATAATGACGCCCGATCATAGGGCTGCCAGGCCTCACCCACGAGGCTCTCGGACCGCCCCGATCCGTACATCTCGGCGGTGTCAATGACTCGAGCGCCTGCCTCAATGCCGGCGCGGATGGCGGCAATCTCGCCAGCCCGTTGCTGGGCGACGTCGCCCATGTGCCAGGTACCAATGCCAATCGCCGGTACTGTTCGACCGGCCAGCGTTATTTTTTTCATCGCGTTGCGCCCCTTTCACTCGTAATTATATGGTAGCACTTCTATTGAATTTCCACACCAATCTAAACAAAAGGAGCGATCCCATCAGGACCGCCCCTCACTCATCAACCACTTATTCTTGTGGATCTTCTGCTTTTTCTTCTTGTTCCTCTTCAACTTGCCGATTGCGAATCCGCTTGCCAATGGTCAACGCCGCAAGCCAAACAACCGATCCACCTAACGCGATTAACGTATCAGTCTTGAAGACCAGGATGACACCAACCATGCCCAAGAAGGCTAAGATGATGTAATCGGTCCAAGGGAACCAAGGCATGGTGAACCCATGACCCGGTTCACCGGTTGCTTGTAATTTCCGACGGTACTTGATGTGTGCCAAAACAATTGATCCCCAAATGAATAGGAAACACGTCGTCGCCACACTAGAGACAAATGAGAATACGTGGCCGGGCATGAAGAAATTCATGAACGCCCCTATCGCAATGATAGCTGTCGAGAACCGAATCCCATGAACAGGAACTTGCTTGTCAGATAACGTTGCCATCCGTTTGGCAAATTTAGACTTGCCTTCGGTATTCAACGAGAACATCATCCGACCAGTCGTAAACAGCGCACTGTTACATGCGGACGCCGCAGCCGTCAAGACAACGAAGTTAATCACTGCAGCGGCGGACGTGATCCCCACGTTCTTAAACACTTGAACGAAGGGACTTTCGGATGGCGAAACCGCCGTCCAAGGGTAGATACACATGATGGTCAACAATGACCCCAAGTAAAACAAGATAACCCGCATTGGAATTTCGTTGATGGCCTTAGGAATAACCTTCTTAGGATCGGCCGTTTCAGAAGCGGTCATCCCAACCATTTCGATCCCAACGAAACTAAAGATAACCATTTGGAAGGACAGGAAGAATCCCTTCGCCCCATTGGCAAAGAATCCGTCGCTGACCAGGTTGGTCACACTCGCGTGCCCAGCGGGTGTTGGGAAATGAACGGCCACCATGTAGGCGCCGGCAAGAATCAAGGCAATGATTGCCACCACTTTGATAATGGCAAACCAGAATTCCGTTTCACCAAAGGCACTAACCGTAATTGAATTAATCGTTAACAATATTCCGAGAATAACGAGCGCCGTAACCCCCTGTGGAATATGGGGGAACCAGAACTGCATGTATTGTCCGGCGGCGGTAACTTCAGCCATCGCGATGGTGACCCATGCGCCCCAGTACGTCCAACCGGCCACAAATCCCCAGGTCTCACCGAGGTATTGGCGGATGAAGTCCACATATGAATGAACCCCTAAGTCAGAAAGAAGTAATTCTCCTAACGCCCGCATGAGTAAGAAACACACAATCCCGGCGATTAAATAGGCAATTAAAATCGATGGGCCAGCTTGGTGGATGGTTTGGCCCGCTCCTAAGAACAGCCCGGTACCAATCGTTCCGCCTAGCGCAATCAATTGGACGTGACGACTCTTCAGTCCTCGCGAGAACTCCTGATTTTGGTTCGATTGATTTTCCTTCACCTTAATCACTCCTTGTTGAAATATATTATACACGCATCTACCCACATTACCAATCCAAATGAGACTTGATCGCGAACAAAGTTAATCCAAAACCCTAGCCTGACGCGATCCTTATCGTTGATTATGAGATTGATGAGAATATTTCACCTTTCACGACCCCCCTCAAACATTGCGGGGGAGCATGAAAAATCAAGGCCATCTAGCAAAAAACGGCAGAGACCCAGAGGGAATCCCCCCAAGTCTCTGCCGTTACCGGTCGCTATTTACGAAGCCGTTCAATATCACGAACAATCATTAATTCTTCATCCGTTGGGATCAAGAATGTCTTGATCTTAGCGTCATCGGTACTCAAGTCACGTTCAACACCACGAACATTGTTCTTGTCGGGGTCGATGGCTAAGCCAAAGTAGCTCAAACGGTCAACCACCCGTTGACGAATCCAAGAATCGTTTTCGCCAATTCCGGCGGTGAAGACGATCGCATCGGCGCCACCCAATTCAGCTAGGTAGCTCCCAACGTACCGAACAACCCGGTTCACAAACATATCCAAGGCGAGTTTGGCCCGTGGATTTTCGTCTTGAACGCTTTCCAAGTCCCGCATGTCCCCAGACACACCGGAAACACCCATCAAACCAGACTTCTTATTTAAGATATTAATCATGTCTTCTGGGTCGGTAATATTGAGCTTTTCCATTAAAAAGGCCACTAAGGAAGCATCAATATCCCCAGAACGCGTTGCCATTTCAATTCCGGCCAATGGTGTGAAGCCCATTGAAGTATCGTAAGACTTACCATCTTTAATGGCGGTAATTGAGGCACCGGCACCCAAATGCAGCGTAACCAACTTCAATTCAGACAATGGTTTGCCCAACAGTTCGGCGGCCCGGTTAGCGACGTAGCGATGACTAGTTCCGTGGGCCCCATACTTTCGAGCGCCAAACTTTTCGTAATATTCATAAGGAATCGCGTACATGTAGTTAACCTTTGGCATCGTTGTGTGGAACGACGTATCAAAGACGGCCACACTCAGGACACCTGGCAAAATCTTCTTGAAAGCGCGGATACCTAGGGCAGCGGCCGGATTATGCAACGGTGCATATTCGGCCAGGTCTTCAATCTTCTTCAAGACATCATCATCAATGATGGCCGAGTCTTTAAATTCTTGCCCACCGGCAACGATTCGGTGACCAACACCAGTGATTTCATTGAAGTCATCAATGATATGCAGATCAGTTAAGGCTGCCAGCATGAGTTGGATGGCCTTTTCATGATCTGGCACTTCATCCGTTGCTTCATACTTTTGGCCATCGCCATATTTCACTTCTACTTGAGAGTGACCCATACCGATCCGGTCGACAGCTCCTTCAGCCAAAACCTTTTCTTCTGGCATTTGGAATAACTTAAACTTTAAAGTGGAGCTTCCGGCGTTAACTGCTAATGATTTTCCCATGTGGTTTTCTCCTTTTACTTTTGATCGTCGAGTAGGTTGGCTTCTTCCCACTGGACAATCTCCGCAACAAATTTTTGGAATGCTGATTGATTCTTAAATGATGGGAACTCGCCCAACATAACCTGTTCAACCTGCTTAGCGTGCTCGCCTGGTTTCTGAAGAATCAGAATGGCTTTTTGAGCATTAGCGTTCGCAAAGATCTCGCTTGGTAGGTTGAGCAATCCTTGTAGGTAGGCATGTCCTGGTAGCCATTTGAGCAATGACTTGGCTTCCTCGGTTTGGAACAACTGCGATGGAACCAAGAATACCCCAATACCACCTGGCTTCAATTGATTGACAGCCTGTTCAAGCAACAAGTGGTGGACAAAGGAATGGCCATCCTTGGCGCTAGTCGCAAAGTTCTTGGCATTTTCATCAATTGGATAATACCCAATTGGTAAATCCGCCACGATCAGGTCACTGGCAGGAACCAGCAACTGTTCCAAGGCATCCTGATGGATTAATTCCACCGGCACTTGTTGCAGTTCACTAGAGGTCTGTGCCAAGGCCAACATCGTATCATCATTATCGACACCATAGGCCTTTATCTTACCAGCAACGACTTCTGACAATTGTGATAACACAGCAGTTAACAAGTTCCCTGTCCCTACCGTCAGGTCTAGGATAGTTAGCTCTTTTTTATTCTTCTCTAAGCGGGTGACCAAGTACCCCATGATGTAGGCAATGGTATCCGGCGTTAATTGATGGTTCGCTTGAATTTCATCAACGCGAATAGCCTTTAACAAGACTAATTGTACGGACCGACGAATGGTCGGGGCATCAAGCCCGCGCCAGTCGACAGTGGCATAAAGCTTTGTCAGCTTAGCCGCTGTCGCCTCATCCGGTTGTCCATCCTCCACCTGAACTTGACCATTCAGGAGATTGTCGCCTGTCTCTATGAAGGCATCCAGGTAGGATGTCTGTAAGACAGACTGTAACGTTGTGGTTGATTCATCGAGCACCTTAAAGAACGCTTCTGTTTGTTCTTGTGACAGGTGTCTTCGCCTCCTTAAGAAAACCTCAAATTCGATTGTATCCGCTATCTATACTACCGATTATTGGCGGGTTATTCAAGCAATCCAGCTAGAGAATCCCGATTCGTCTTCAGTTAGGGACGACGATCCTGCCTGGGTTGAGCTCGTTTTAAATGCTCATGATTGAGCAGCTTCGTTGACTGATCATACCGCCGAATGAGTTCACGGCTCGTCACCCTTTGAGCCGCCTGACTAGTCAGAATAAAACTGATGAAGAGCATCATCATCCCCATGAAAACTAACGCCCAAAGTGTGATGAAGCCATGACGCCTCGTAAGTCTAAGATTGTTTGTTCCCATGGCAAGCCCTCCTGCTTCAGTCGCATGACCACGAGTCCCTTCGTCTTCATGGGCCGCCAATGAACAGCGACCACATGGTTTAACAACGGATAATAACCCTGTCCCTGAGCATTGGTCAGCCGTAAGACTAACTTGGAATCGACCGCGACTCGCAGACAGTCCCCATGTTGAGCCTGATCACGAATGACCAGGCTATCCCCTTCTACGGCGGCAAACCGAAACTGGCCCGATCGTTCAAGCACCTGCACAACTTGATACCAAGCCAATCGATCGTGTTGAAACGGTTGCGTTAACTGCCGGCCCGTTCCCATCGTCAGAACAACGATTCCCGCCGTAATTGCCAGTGCCAACAAACTCTCAACTAAGGTGAAGCCGCGCCTAATAGTCACGATTGCCTCGCGGCCCAGGCCAGAAGTGCCTGATCGTGGCGCCTTCGGGCTCGGTGAACTTGTTCTATTCGAAACTGCTCATTGCGTTGCGCCGTTCGGACTAACTCCGCCGTCGTGAATAGACTCAGACTAACCAGACTCAGTGCCACCAATGCATCCGGTAGCAGCCAGCCGTGACATTTTTTAACTAACATAAAAGAGTCCACCCCCTAATTGAAACGATTGCTTCCACCGATGGCCACTGGCCGAACTCACCCACCACAGGGTCTGACTCTGCCCGCCTCCGGATGGATAAATAACCAGTAGCGGACGTCCATGACTTAGTTTCAATGTTTCAGGAATACTTAACCGTTCGAGGCCTTGCCCCTCCCTGGTCTCCAACACAATCCGCCGATGGACTGAGTCAATGCGCACTTGTAACGGCTCACCCTTGGCAAGGGCACGTTCACAACCACTGGTCCACAACCGTTGCCAGGCTGGCCAGAAGGCGCGTTCCGCGACTTGTGGCTGCCTAGGTCCCCAGACAACCGTCATTCTTAAAAGACTAATCGTGATGATTAAGACAAGTGTGGTCTCAATCAGGGTAAATCCCCGGTTATTTTTCCTGATCATGTGCCCGGTCACCTTGAATGGTAATCCCTTCCTGCTGTGCCTGCTTCACCTGCTGTTCGGAGAGATAACCCGTCTTTTGCAAGCTACTGAGATCCGGATGACCATGGGGGTACTCATCCAGATACGCCGTGACCTGTCCCTGAACAACGGTTACCATGGCGTGGCGGTGAATTTCTTGGGCCCGTTTTCGCTGACCATTCAAATTCGGCAAGACGATCAGCACTAATAAGGAAATAATAAATAAGACAATCGTCATTTCAATTAACGTAAATCCCTGTCGCTTAGCCACGATAACCCTCCTGAAGATTCTGGTACATCGGCAATAACAGGCTTAAATAGGCCCCGACAATGAGCAATGCCACTAAGCCTAACAAAATCGGTTGGACCACGCCCAATACTCGTTCACATTCCCGCGTCAACGTTTGATATTGCAAGCGACTAAACGTCACGAGTTCCCTTTCTAGCTGAGCGACCGAATTTCCCTTGGTTAAAAAGACCAACAATTGTCTGGGTACGCAGTGCCGCCGGTCAATCCATGACGTCGGCGAAAACCCCTGATTCAGATCACTGGTTAATTGTTCGGCCAACTGGGCGAGAACGGATTGTTCCGGCAGTGTTTTTAGGCTGCTTAGCATTTGCTTAATACTCAGACCACTGGCGACCAATTGCGCAAGATTTGCCGTGAGATAGTACGCATAATACGTTCTAACCACCCCGCCCAAAAAGGGCCACCTAATTAGCCAATTAAGCCGCTGAAGAGTCGTTTGGCTTCGCCAGTACTGACCGACTAGCCACCCTCCAATCAAAGCTCCCCCGATGATTCCCAGCCACAGATACCAATTAGTCGGGGTCGAAGACTTTCCACCCACTATTCCGACTTGAAGCTGGGGCAAGATACCAATCTGAAGCGTCAGGAATAGCCCACCCATGAACACTAAAAGCATCACTGGATACGTCAACAATTGACGAAGCCGTTGCCGTTGTCCCGCAACCATCCTTAAGACTTCGGCCGCCTGGATGAGTGCCTCACTGAAATTGCCATAGGTCGTGGCCAGGACGAGTTGAAAATAGATATTTGGTCGCAGATAGGGCCTTAATCCCGTCACCAAGGGTATCCCAGCCAGTAATGACCGTTCAAGCTCTGCTAGACCAGATAATGACTGCTCGTTAGTCAGTTGCATAAACTGCAAAGCCTGCCGTAGGGAAAAGCCACTCTGCAGCTGTTCTCCCAACAATCGACAAAAGTAGGCCTGCTGCGCTATTGTCCATCTAGCCGTGCCAAAACTTTTTGGTCGTTTCCGCCGAGATTTGCCCAACCTTCTCTGCTCTTCCAAGGGCCTGTCGCCATCCTTCCGTCATGACCGTTGTTCCCGCAAACAATTGTTGCTCACTCAAAATATCCATTAAAACACCAATCTCATCATTGACCATGGGAATCAGCCGCTGATAACACGCGGCCGTTAGAACCTGTTGAAGTTGTTCGCCGGTCACGCCCAATGCCAATAATCGAGCGATCGTGCCACCAGCGCTGCGGGCATGAACAGTACTCAAGACCAGATGACCACTCAATGCGGCATTAATCGCTGCGCTGGCGGTCTCTGCATCACGAATCTCCCCCAAGATCAGGACATCCGGTCGCTGCCGGAGGGCGACCTTGATTAGGGCCGAATAGGTCATTCCCGCGGCCGGATTAACTTGTAGCTGCGTGAAAAGGTCCTCTCTGATTTCAACCGGATCCTCGATCGATAACACGACGGCGGCCACATTCAGTTGCCGAGCCAAACGGTACATCGTCGTGGTTTTACCAGACCCCGTAGGCCCAGCAAACAAAAACAACCCCCGGCGTTGAACTAAGCGTTTCAATTCGGCGGACTGCTCAGGCCGCAGGTAATGACTGACCGTTGTCGTTCGATCAAAGATTAATCGAATCACCAAGGTTTCCGAACCGGCGTAATCCCCCACGGCCGACAAGCGACATTCGACTGTTTGGCTTCCCATCTGCCAATCTAAGGCGCCGACTTGAGGCCGTCGCCGTTCGCTAACTGCCATATTCGCCTGAAACTTTAGATAGGTTAGGACTTGCTCACCGATCGTCGGCGAAATCTCCCGCCACAACGACACGGTGTTGACCTGGCGCAGTTGAATCCAGACCATGTCGCCGTGCCGACCAATATAGATGTCACTGACATGCTGCCGAATCGCCGCTTCAAACAACTCCCTCACTAGCACCTCAACCACGTCCATCCCCCCTGTCGTTAGAGCTAACTCCGTCATCGCCGGCCATTTTTTTGTAAAAAAAAAGGAAAACCCGCAGGTTTTCCTTTTTACAAATTACTATTCAACACTATCAGGTAAGACAGCTGCTTCGTAAATATCAGAAACATCGTCGTTGTTTTCAAGTTCTTCAATCAAACCTTGGTATTGTGGTGCTTTGTTTTCAGGTACTTCGGTTGTGTTTTGAGGGAACATCCGAACTTCGGCAGTGTCCAATGAGTAGCCCTTATCTTGTAATGCATCACGCACGGCCACTTCACTTGAAGGGTCCGTGTAGATTTTGAATTCGTCATCCGTGGTTTCCATGTCGTCCGCCCCGGCGTCTAATGCATCCATCAACATCGTATCTTCATCCGTGTCTAAGCCATCACGTAAGATAACAATGAAGCCCTTACGATCAAACATGTATGAGACGGAACCTGCTGCACCAAGAGCGCCACCGTGGTGCGTGAAGGCAGAACGAACAGCGGCAGCCGTCCGGTTCTTGTTATCCGTTAAGGCAGCAACCATGATCGCTGTCCCGGCAGGACCGTAGCCTTCGTAGGTGATTTCTTCGAACTTGGCGCCACCAAGACCAGAGGCCTTATCTAAAGCCCGCTTGATGTTGTCCTTAGGCATGTTAGCTGCCCGCGCCTTGTCCATTTCCAAACGAAGTTGAGGGTTACCGTCGGGATCAGGACCACCTGCTTTTGCAGCTTGGTACAAATCACGTGAGATTTTTTGGAAAATTTTTCCACGTTTTGCATCCTGAGCATTTTTCCGGCCCTGGATGTTATGCCATTTAGAATGTCCTGACATCGTAACTCCTCTTTTCTAAAATTTTATAGATATCCGTATAAAACAGACACCGTATATATTAGCACTTAGTGAGCATTCTATCAATCAGATAGTGCGCAATTCACCTTTTTCATAAAAATGTATATAATTCAGTCGACCCACGCCCAATTATAAGGTTATGCCACCGAATATCCGTATAATTTATGCATAAAAGTCGAATTTAAAAATTAAATCTTGCATAAATAAACAATCATCGTTATACTGGAAACATCAATTAAAGTAGAGGAGCCATTATATGAAAAAGAGAGTGATTTTATTCTTCGCTTTGTTGTTGTCACTCGTTACCGGCATGACGGCCGTCACCAGTACCACTGCCCACGCCGCAACGGACAACTCACTGACGAAGGTTGAGAAGAAGGGCACGTTAGTCATGGGGACTTCCCCGGACTACCCACCTTATGAATTCCAGGCAACCGTCCATGGCAAGAGCCAAGTGGTTGGGATGGACGTTGCCGTTGGTAAGAAGATTGCCAAGGACCTAGGCGTCAAGCTCGTGGTTAAGTCCATGTCATTTGATTCCTTATTAGTTGCCCTACAAACGGGTAAGGTTGACATGGTCATCTCAGGGATGAACCCAACCCCCGCTCGGAAGAAGAGTGTTGACTTCTCCCATACCTACTACCAAGGTGGGTACAGCATCGTCATCAACAAGAACGACAAGGGTATTTATAAGGATAAGGATTCATTCGTTGGTAAGACCATTGGTGCGCAAACCGGTTCAACCATGTACAACGAATCCAAGAAGCAGACCAGTGGCACCACGGTCAAGGGTATGACGTCCGTTTCCGACCTCATCCTGGCCTTGCAGAGTCATAAGATTCAAGGAGTTGCGATGGAAAAGCCTTCCGCACAAGCTTACGTGGCCAATAACAAGGAACTGGCCGCTATTCCAAGTAATTTCGACTTAAGTGCCTCCGACACCAGTGCCTCCGTCGCCTTCGCTAAGGGCTCAACGGCGCTGGTCACCAAGGCCAACAAGTCCGTCGACCAAATCAAGAAGCAAAACCTGGTCAATAAGACCTACCTGCCTGAAGCCGGGAAATACTTAAAGACCAACACCGTTAACACGAGCATGTGGCACTACTGGAAGGCCTTCCTGACTGGGATTAAGTACACCTTAATCATCACGGTCTGCTCCGTCTTCTTCGGGTTTATCCTAGGTGTCATCCTCGCCCTCGCCCGGATGGGTGGCGGCGGCGTCTTACGGACGGGCCTACGGTGGTTAGCAACGGCCTACGTCGAGTTCATTCGGGGCACGCCAATGATGGTCCAAGTCATGTTCGTCTACTTTGGCTTAGGACTCATCGTTAACCTGCCGGCCCTCACCTCTGGGATTATCGCCATTTCGTTGAACTCTGGGGCCTACGTGGCCGAATACATTCGGGGTGGGATTAACTCCGTTGATTCCGGTCAAACGGAAGCTGCCCGGAGCCTAGGCATGTCCGGTGGTGCCACAATGCGTTACGTGGTCTTGCCACAGGCATTGAAGAACATCTGGCCTTCATTAGGCAACGAATTTATTACTTTAATTAAGGATAGTTCCATTGTTTCCATCATCGGGGTTTCCGAACTGATCTTCCAAAGCAACATTGTTCGGTCCGACACCTACCGTGGGGTGGCCCCTATCGCCGTCATCATGGTCTTATACTTCATCTTGACCTTTACGGCCTCACGGATTCTAAATTACTTCGAAAGGAGAATGCAACATGACTAAACCGATTATTGAGGTTAAGAACCTCGCCAAGAGCTTTGGCAAGAACGATGTCTTGAAGGACATCACGGAACAAGTTAACCCCGGTCAAGTCATCGTCGTCATTGGTCCTTCCGGTGGTGGTAAGAGTACCTTCTTACGGTGCTTAAACCTCCTTGAAACGCCTACCAGTGGTGAAGTCGACTTCGACGGTCAGAACCTAACGACCCTGGATACCAAGAAGGTCAACGAATTACGGGAAGAAATGGGGATGGTCTTCCAAGGCTTCAACCTCTTCCCGAACATGACGGTCCTGGAAAACATCAAGTTAGCCCCCATGAAGGTTAAACACCTGGATGACGCGGCCGCGACTAAGTTAGCCCACGAACTGTTGACCCAAGTTAACCTGGATGACCATGCGGATGCCTTCCCAAGTAGCCTCTCGGGTGGTCAAGCCCAACGGGTCGCCATCGCCCGGGCCTTGGCAATGAACCCTAAAGTCATGCTGTTTGATGAACCAACCTCTGCCCTTGACCCCGAGATGGTCGGTGAAGTTCTCAGCGTTATGCAAGAGCTTGCCAATCAAGGCATGACGATGGTCGTCGTCACCCACGAAATGGGCTTTGCCAAGTCCGTGGCCGATAAGGTTTGGTTCATGGCCGATGGTTACATTCAAGAAAACAACACGCCTGAAGAGTTCTTCAGCAATCCCCAAACGGATCGGGCTAAGGACTTCCTCTCAAAGATTTTGATGTAAGACAATCACACTCTCTCAAAGCCCAATCACGTCGACGCCGTCGGCTTGGTTGAGCTTTTTTGTGTCGGCGAGAATCCCCACCTTATCGCTGATTGTCTCTTCGGATCAAACAAAAAAATGGGCGACAACCTCTGAAAGGTTGTCGCCCAGCGACCGTTTTGGCCTCATTCACTTGTTTACCGAATAACGGTCACGTAACGACTGTTGGCGGTCACATAACCACCCTTAACCTTATAACGTAAGGTATCACCCTTGCCAAAGTTGTCAGCATTGGAATAGATCCAACCGGACACCTTCAAGACCTGGCCCCGCCGATAATGACCGTTTTTCTTGGTCAAATTGCCGGTGCCGTAACGGTTAATCCCGCGTTGAACCCGGATTGATTTCACTTGTTTCTGCTTACCAGCCTTGACCAACTGCTTGTTGGCGGTGATATACCGCCCACTGCTTAGGACATAGCGCGTGGTTAAATTATGCGAAACAATCTTCTTAACCTTTAAGACCTGGCCCTGCTTGTAATGGGTTGCTTTCCCTTTAAGGGATTTCTTACTGTAAGCATTGATACCCTTCGGATTAATCACCGTGACCTGGCTGTGCTTAGCCCCATAGTAGACCGGTGCCGTGTAAGCCGCATTGGCCGTCACATAACCAGTCTTCCCGGCCGTTTTACTATGATGATTGACGTCCTTAACCTTGTAACGGTCGGCACCATGCTTAGAGGTTGCATACCCGGTAACCACAAACATTGGCCGGTTAATCCGCGACTTCTTTTGGTACCACTGCGTCCGAGCCTTTTTGGTAAATGTGGCCTGCTTATAGAGGCCAATCTTCTTGGTTGCGTAGATCACGGTTCCCTTGGGGGCGACCGTCGCACCGGCGGACCCACTCTTGACATCGGGTTCATAGACGTAGGTCACGGTTTGTTTAGCACTGGTAAACTGCCCCTTGGCGTTGGCTGGTGTCTTAGTCAGCTTGTAGCCATCAATTGTTGCTGCGGTCGCCTGATAGTCGGCCCCTAGCTTACCGGTGAGGGTCTTGTCGGCGGCCAGTTGCTTGCCTTTAGCGTCCACGTAATGAACCGTGACCGGTTGACTGACAGCCGGTGTTGGCTTCTCGGTGTCCGGTGGTGTCACCACGGCTTCAAACCAAGAGCTAAACGTCTTGAAGCCGGTCAGGAACGCCCCATCCACCCGGTAAGAACCATCGGGCTGAAGCGTCAGGTAATCCGACATTGGTTGATTCAATCGTTGCCGAACCTTCTGTGCCGTCGCATCTGGATCGATCTCAAGTAGTTTGTCTTTAGGATAATCATTGAGAAAACCACCACTAACGATACCTTGCTGGAAAGCCGTCATCGTCGCCTTGAAGTTGTCGTCATTCATAGTGAAAATTTGGTCCATTTGGGCCACCTGATCCTCACCATCCTGCACGAGTAGCATGCGCGACCGTAGGTTCTTTTCGTAGCTTGCCTTCAACTCATCACGGGAAATGGATCCTGCCAGATATTTACCGATTTCGCTAATTAACCAGGCCTGACTGTACGCATTGGACTCCTGGGCCTGCAGATAACCCTCGATGGTCTCGCCGGCGTCGAGTTCGCCACTCTCTTGCATTTGCCGATATTCGTATTCAGCAAACGTTTCTCCCGGCTTAATGGATACATCAATCATCATTTGAGCATAGTCGTCCAAAGCATCCTGCGCTCCAGCAACACTTGGGTACATATCGGCCAGGCTCTGTAAATAGCCCGCTTCCTTGACCTGAGCGGCCGTCAGGGTATCTGGCCACTTAGGGAACCAGTAGACCTTCACATCGCCATCCTTGCCACTCATCAACGTGTACGGCATCTCTACCGCCTTGATCGAATACGTTTGTTCCGACTGGGCCGTCTTCCCTTGAGTCGTGGACACTGCCGAGCTAGTCGTATCGGCATTGGCAACGACTGGGCTAACGAGCCCGCCTAACAACAACAGCGTCATGCCTGAAATTGTCAGTCTTTTAACTGTGTGGTTCATTTAGCTCACCCCGTTTACTTTTATCATCCTTATCTAGTAGCAGTATATCATACAATGGTTGATATTTGGTATCTAGATTTTGATATAAAGGCCGGTATAGAGCACTTGAAGGAGGCAAAGCCCATCGTTAATTCAGCTAACATTTACCCGGACAGAGTCACTAAACCGTGGTAATCAAGTGATTAACGACTACAACAATGAGCCACCACTAATCATTTTAATTACTATTTACGAACCACCAAAATAAAAAAAAGATCCGACCGCAGCCGAATCTTTTTTTATATTATTTAACTGTCCGTACAAAGTGCTGGTTGGCGGTAATATAACCTCCGCTAACCTTGTAACGTAAGGAATCGCCCTTGCTGAAGTTGTTAGCGTTCGAGTAAGCCCAACCCTTAACCTTGAGCGTGGTCCCAGCCGAGTAATGCCGGTTACGCTTGGTTAGATTGGCCGTTTGGTAGCGATTAACGCCGCGCTTGATACGTACTTGCTTAGCCATGGTCTTCTTACCAGCCTGAACGAGTTGTTTGTTGGCGGTAATGTAGCGACCGTTGCTCAAGACGAACCGGGTCGTCAGACGGCTAGACACAATCTTCTTAACCTTCAAGACTTGCCCCTGCTTGTAATGAGCCTTCTTGTTCTTCAAGGTCTTCTTGCTGTAGGCATTAATCCCGTTGGGATTGATGACCGTAATCTTGCTTTGCTTGCCTTGGTAGTAGACCGGCACCGTGTAGTTGGCATTGGCAGTTACATAGCCCGTCTTCCCCGCAGTCTTGCTGTGGTGGTTGACGTCCTTAACCTTGTAACGACCCGCGCCGTTCTTGGCAGAGGCATAACCGGTGACCACAAACATTGGCCGGTTAGTCCGGGCCTTCTGGTGGTACAACTGCTTACGCGTCTTCTTAGTAAAGTCGGCCTTCTTGTAGAGACCGATCGTCTTTGTGGCGTAAACGACGCTGCCCTTAGGGGCAATCGTGGCCCCCGCAGAACCCGTTTGGATTTGTGGGGTGTAGGTAAAGGTCACGGACTGCTTCGAACTGGTAAACTTCCCAGTCGCGTTGTCCGGCGTCTTGGTTAACTTGTAACCATCGACGTCTGCCGCATCGGCCTTGTAGTCATCGCCCAACTTACCGGTCAGCGTCTTGTCAGCGGCAATCGTATTGCCATCGTTGTCGACGTAATGAACGGTAACGGGTTGGCTAGTGGCTGGTGTAGGTGTTGGATCAGTGGTCTCAGCATCCGGACCAATTTTAAGAATTGTTATGCCACCGCTAAAGACACCATCCGCCTGAACAGTACCATCGCTCAGTGTCTTCATATAGGTCATAACCGGTTGATTTTGTGCTTTCAATGATGCCTTCAAAGTTCCCGGTATATTGATTTGTTTAAGCTGGTCATTAGACACATTATTTAAACCGGCCTGGGTCTTAGCGGTAGGCAGCATAGCCTTTACATCGTTCTTAAACGTTACTCCATCAGTTTTTGCTGGATCGTATAGGTTCTCGTTAATCTTAATAACCTCAGTTTGAACCATGTCATTCGTACCACTAAAGAGCGGCTTAACCTCGTTCTCAAACGCATCGAATACCTCTTGTTGCGTCGCTTCACCGTCTTGGTATTTGGTGAACCATTTGAGATTAAACCCGAGTATCACGTTCGCTGAAGCAGTGTATAAGGCATAATCTGACCTGCTAAAGCTTGCCTGTCCCTCTTCCGGCAGCTGATCGTAGCCTTGATCTATAAGCCCTTCACCACCGCTATAACTTTTATCGGATAGTCCACTTAAACTATTCAAAATGTCTTTCAATTTCCGTCTGGTAAACGCATTTGTCCTATAGACATCACTGTTATCTTCCGGATATGAAGCAAACATTTCATTCTGATAGTCTGTATCCAGGAGCTGGCTGGTTTTAACCGTCTGTGGGAGCTTTGAAAACCAAGGATACTGCTGACTGCCGTCATTGGTAATCACTGTCGTATATGGTAATTCAAATTGGCCAATCTTGAACGTTTCATTATCAGTACTAGTCGTTTTGGTTGTCGCAACAGTGGCTGAGCTAGTCGTATCAGCACTGGCAACACTTGGGGTTACGATACCACCTAGTAATAGTAACGTTAACCCGGAAACTGTCACTCTCTGTAAAGTTTTATTCATTTCAAACACCCCATTTACTTTTGGCTTCCTCATTTAATGCTACTATAGCATATCTCGCGGTGGAATCATAGGACAAATCAAGCAATATCAGTCTTTTAGGACCTTTAATGAGAAATTGATCACGCATTTACTCAGCAAATAAGCCTTTGCACATTACATGCAAGCTGGATATATGTGTGAAGCTTTCGGCTCGCATTATTTTATTATGGCAGATTGCAAGAAATAACTTGAACAAATTTAGTAACGCAGATCACGCAAAAAGATCTCAATCGGTGTTCGCCAAT
>NZ_RHOA01000017.1 GCF_003946545.1 Levilactobacillus tangyuanensis | reverse complement strand
TACAAAACAAGGTGTTCTCAGAGAAGAAGATAATTGAATAATATCTAGTTTTGAAAGAATAAGTTCTTTCATAGTGTAGTGACGATAGCCTGAAGGATACACCCGTTCCCATGCCGAACACGGAAGTTAAGCTTCAGCACGCCGATAGTAGTTGGGGGATCGCCCCCTGCGAGGGTAGGACGTTGCTACGCGAATTTGGAGGATTAGCTCAGTTGGGAGAGCGTCTGCCTTACAAGCAGAGGGTCACAGGTTCGAGCCCTGTATCCTCCATTTGAGCCGTTAGCTCAGTTGGTAGAGCATCTGACTTTTAATCAGAGGGTCGACAGTTCGAGCCTGTCACGGCTCATTCGTCATTAGTGGCGAGTGACATTTAGATAATGAACGTCCATAACTGACTATGCCGACTTAGCTCAGTTGGCAGAGCACCTGTCTTGTAAACAGGGGGTCGGAAGTTCGAATCTTCTAGTCGGCATCATTTTGCGGAAGTAGTTCAGTGGTAGAACATCACCTTGCCATGGTGGGGGTCGCGGGTTCGAATCCCGTCTTCCGCTTAATACCGAGAGGTATTAGGTTAATTTCATACTTTGCACCCATAGCGCAATTGGATAGAGTGTCTGACTACGAATCAGAAGGTTGTAGGTTCGACTCCTACTGGGTGCATTTAACGGGAAGTAGCTCAGCTTGGTAGAGCACCTGGTTTGGGACCAGGGGGTCGCAGGTTCGAATCCTGTCTTCCCGATTAAATAAATATTTTTATTTAACATTTCGCGGTGTAGCTCAGCTGGCTAGAGCGTTCGGTTCATACCCGAGAGGTCGAGGGTTCGATCCCCCCCGCCGCGATTTGGACTTGAACTGGACCTTTAGCTCAGTTGGTTAGAGCAGACGGCTCATAACCGTCCGGTCGTAGGTTCGAGTCCTACAAGGTCCATCACCAGTTGGACATTGTATATTTTTTTGGAGGATTACCCAAGTCTGGCTGAAGGGAACGGTCTTGAAAACCGTCAGGTGGGTCAAACCACGCGAGAGTTCGAATCTCTCATCCTCCTTTATATTATCGCGGGATGGAGCAGTCTGGTAGCTCGTCGGGCTCATAACCCGAAGGTCGCAGGTTCAAACCCTGCTCCCGCAATTTGGTCCGTTGGTCTAGTTGGTTAGGACGCCTCCCTGTCACGGAGGAGATCACGAGTTCGAGTCTCGTACGGACCGTTATGGCTCGGTAGCTCAGTCGGTAGAGCAATGGATTGAAGCTCCATGTGTCGGCGGTTCGATTCCGTCCCGCGCCATCAAATCAGTTTTATATTTTGCGGGTATAGTTTAGTGGTAAAACCACAGCCTTCCAAGCTGTTGTCGCGAGTTCGATTCTCGTTACCCGCTTTATATGGGCCTATAGCTCAGCTGGTTTAGAGCGCACGCCTGATAAGCGTGAGGTCGATGGTTCAAGTCCATTTAGGCCCATTTTGGAGAAGTACTCAAGTGGCTGAAGAGGTGCCCCTGCTAAGGGTATAGGTCGCGGAAGCGGCGCGAGAGTTCGAATCTCTCCTTCTCCGTTGTTCAACCTAAATAAAAGTATGGCCCGTTGGTCAAGTGGTTTAAGACACCGCCCTTTCACGGCGGCTACATGGGTTCGAATCCCGTACGGGTCATTGTCACATATAATAATATTATCGCGGGATGGAGCAGTCTGGTAGCTCGTCGGGCTCATAACCCGAAGGTCGCAGGTTCAAACCCTGCTCCCGCAATATTTGGTCTGTTGGTCTAGTTGGTTAGGACGCCTCCCTGTCACGGAGGAGATCACGAGTTCGAGTCTCGTACAGACCGTCATTGAGAGTCATCCGGTGTGGATGGCTCTTTTTGTTTGATTAAAATCCCTCATCACAACAATGTGGTGGGGGATTTTGTGATCCTATCAATGGCCAGTCTGAAGATAGCGACGTAAGCCAGTGTCATGTGCAAATAGGTAGAGGCCTTTGACCCCACGCTTCATGAGCACGTTGATTGAGTTTAGGATGAGTTGTTGCTTGAGCCGAGTGATTTCCGCCTCATCTGTCAGGTCAGGACGCTTTTTGAAGGCTTCAACGTCCGTATAGCGGTCTAGCTGAACTTCTAATTGTCCGGTACGGGACAGGCTAATTGGTGGGCCCAGGATCACGCCAACATAGTTGAGATCGAATCCCTGACAGGTATAGATAGATCCAACTTCATTAATTGTTTCGGGAAGTTCGGCCCAGGGGGTGCTCGTGAAATTGTACTGATCCCAGGGGAGATGAAAGTGGCCCTCATTAATAAAGTGTTGGCCACCGTCCAAAGTGGAAGGATACCCGGAAGTTGAAACGATTCGGGACAGGCCAACCTCATGATTACGAGCAACGATTTGTTGACGCATCTGTTCAGCATCATTAAAGACACGCAGGTCATAGTGATTACCACCGTCTGGCAACGGCCGAAGCTGGCCATGGGTGAAGTCATTAATCCATTGCACCAGGGCGTCGCTTGCCTGCATTCGAAACTGATGCGTTAGGCGATAGCTTGCATGGGGATAAGGGGCCAGGAGCGCTTCTAACCGGGCCTCGGTCCAGAGGCTCTTGAAGCGAAGAACCTGTGTCTCATCGAATACTAGGATGATGACCTTGGCACTAGTCAACAGAGACTGCAGCTGATTATCACCGTAGAAGTTATTGTAGTGGTCGGCCTGTGACAATAGGAGGTGGGCCTCATCGATCACCAGCACATCGGCATGCGCCTGGCCGTGTTCGAGCTGGTTAATCAGGGTTGTTGGTCGCTGAAAATCTTTTTTTAGTAAGTGAGCCTGATTACCTGCAATTTCGCGATAAACCTTTAAGATCTCGGGGTGGTTCACTAAGAAGTAATTCTGGGTCCCCGTTAACGGATTGGCAGGGGCCACCCGTGCAGCCTGTTGAATTTGCTTGAAGAGGTGCGTTAAGACTACACTTTTACCGGTCCCAGCGTCGCCATAGACCGTAAAAATAGCGGGCTTCGTCCCGTTAATGTGGGTCGTGACAAATTTCGTCATTTTTTGGACCAATTGCGCCTGTTCATCGGTGAGGGGCAGATCGGGAGAAACCTTGTTAATCGCGGCATTTGAGAATTTACTTGGCAAGATGCAACCACCTTTCGTTAGTTGAATGCTCTAATTGTAACTCAAAAGGTGTCAAAATAAAAAGTCCACCCAACGGGGCAGACTTAATTTGAGTGGTCGGGTTCGGATTGGTCGGATGACTCACTTTCGGCATCGTTTTCGGTGGTCTCTGTGATTTCGTCCTCCGCTGCTTCATCATCGTCCTCCTCAATCGGAACGTGATAGATGGCAGAATGAAATTGATTGTTGGTGGTGGCGTATTCTCGCAAGAGGTCAAAGCCAGTGGACTTTCGCCATCGTTCGTAATCATCTTCATCGACCCAGGTCGTTAGTACAACATAGTCGGTGACGGGTTTCTTTTTTTGCATGAGTAGCATGGCGGTCATGCCGATGGGCAGCGCTTGTTTTAGACGCCGTCCAAGCTTGGCCGTGAAGACCTTAGCCTGATCGACGTCTAAGGTAAAGAAGCAGTAGGCAAAATAGTCCTGCTCGTCTAGATCGCCTTGTTGCGCCAGCACCCGGTAAGTAAAGGGACTCACGAAGACGCTACGGCGATCTGACAAGTCGACCAGTTGCAAGTCGTCTTCGTCGGAACCTCGGGTAAACAAAACCATGTGTCGTTTGCTATACACATCAATCAAGTGGGTTAGTAATGACTCACTGCCATAGGTTACAGAAAATTGGCGCCGCAAACCAACCACTCCCTTCTAAATGTTTAAGTCCATTATACGAGATAAGCTTATGAACACGAAACATTTACACGCGGTAGCCGGGGCGCTACACTTAATCTATTAATAGAAAGGGTGATTGGATGGAATTGACAGTATTAGGCTGCTACGGCGGTTATCCGGCTAATGGCATTGGAACCAGTAGTTACTTACTGACCAGTGGGGATTATCATTTGTTGCTGGATTGTGGTAGTGGGGCTTTAATGGCGTTAGAGAAAGTTCTGGATCCACTCCAACTGGATGCGGTATTGCTCACTCACTATCATCATGATCACACGGCGGACGTCGGGGTTCTTCAATATCTGTGGCAGCTTAAGGCGGGTAAACGACGCGAGACGACGTTGCCAATCTATGGGCATGCTGCCGACCCCTTGAATTTCGGTAGTCTAACCTGGCCCAATTCAACCACTGGGGTCGCCTATGATCCGGCAAAATCGTTAGACTTAGGACCGTTTCAGATTGACTTTCTCACGACGGAGCACCCGGTTCCGGCCTATGCCCCACGAATTACCGAACGATCGACAGGCCACACGCTCGCCTTTACCGCCGATACCAGGGAATTTGCCGGGTTGGTACCATGGGCCGAAGGGGCAGATTGTTTGTTGGCCGACACCAACTTCTTCGCCGATCATGAGGGGCCGGCCTGGCACTTAACGTCGACCCAGTCAGGGCATTTGGCAAAGGCGGCTCACGTGAACCAGCTGTTATTGACGCATCTACCACAGGTTGGCGATTTAGATGTGTTGCGAAACGAAGCGACGAGTGCCGCGGGGAATGATGTGCTAGTAGATGTCGTTCAAGCTGGGGAAGCATACAAAATCTAATAATTATAATTAGTGATTAATTAATGACACACAAATGATTAACGAGCAAAAACATGAAGACATGCCGTATTTTTTAATAGTAATAGTCATATCGGATGAAATTGTTTATCAAGCTTTTTGCTCATTTTGTCTATCTTTTTCCGGAATTTCAGGTATAATAGGGTTATTAAATCATTTATACCACGAAGGGAAGGGAAAATATGACAGTCATGTTGTATACGTCACCTAGTTGTACCTCATGCCGCAAAGCGCGGCTCTGGTTTGAAGCGCATGGGATCGCTTATCATGAAAAGAATATCTTTACTGACCCTTTGACGGTCGATGAGATAAAGTCCATCCTGCGATTAACAGAAGATGGCACTGAGGAAATTGTTTCAACGCGTTCCAAAGTTTACCAAGGGCTGACAGGCGACCTTAATGACTTACCATTGCGGGACCTGTACAAGCTGATTCAAGAACACCCAGGCATTCTGCGGCGACCAATTATGGTCGATGATAAGCGATTGCAAGTTGGGTTTAACGAAGAAGAAATTCGCCGGTTCTTACCAAGAGATGTTCGGGCACTCGAATTGCAACGGGCCCAACGTCTTGCTAATGGTGGAACTGCAGTCTAATTAGTTGCATCTGACTGGATTTGTGAGAGAATGTTACTTGCAGTCCAGTTTTTTGGTATGATTACTTTACAACTAGATAAAATCGACTAGAATAAATATCAAGGACGATACCCAAAACCCAAGAGAAAGGGGTGTTATTCATGGAAATGGAACGAATCAATGAGAATACGATTCGAGTGGTCATTGGTAATGATGATCTGAGCGAGCGAGGCATTACCGTGTTGGACTTGCTCGGAAATCATAAACAGATTGAAGGCTTCTTCTATAGTATTCTGGAAGAGGTTGATGTTGACCATCAATTTCAAGACAACGATGCGGTAACTTTCCAAGTCTTACCTAATCGGAATGGTCTGGAGCTGTTCATTAGTAAAAATGCGGACGACGATGACGACGCAACTGATGACCAACAACCGGATGCCAGTGTCGATAGTGATCACCCCGATCAAGTTTCGGATCAGATTAAGGAGCACTTATTGGAAAAAGATGATCAAAAGGACTTCTTCACAGACGTTAAGTCCACTGCCGGCAACTCCAATGACATTGAAGACTATCTAAGTGATAGCGGACAACCAACGGCAACGCGGGTGGTTCGTTTACATTCATTTGAAGATATGATTAGTTTGGCCCGGGTCTTACACGTTGAGAATGCGGCCTCTAACCTCTATCAATACAATGGCGACTACTATCTTGAACTGGTCTTCTTCGTTAATGAAACGTCACCAGAATCAATCAAGGATGACATGGCCATCGTTTATGAATATGGCGATCGGACCAAGACAGCTGCTGCCGTCTTGGCTGAACACGGTAAATTATTGATGGACAACTCTGCATTAGAGTTAACCCGGTATCATTTCTTGAGCGATTAATTTAATTTTTGTCAGTGTTTCATGGCGACCTATCCGGGTCGCCTTTTTTGATCAGAAAAGCCATCCGCAAAAGGGATGGCTAGGTTAAGTCTAAATAATCTTGGAAAATCAGGTGAATCAAGGCAGGACTAAGAGGGTCGATTATAGTTTATCGCCATAGCGGGTTAAGAACCACTGGGTCGTCGTGAGTAAGACGTACCCAAGCGACCAGCCTGCCAGCACATCGCTTGGGTAATGGACACCAACATAGACTCGTGATAGGCCAATCAGAAAGATCCAAATGCCCAAAAGAATTTGCAGCGTGACCAGCGCACGAGGATGGTGAATCAGAATCTTAGGTAACAGAATAATTAACGTTCCCCAGAGAAGCATGGCCGTGATCGAATGACCACTGGGAAAGCTAAACGAACTGGCGGTCACTAGTCGATCCACTGTGGGCCGTGGTCGCTGGACGAGGTGCTTGATGATGCTATTGCCGAGACCAGCCCAGACCAAGACGTTGAAGGTGAGAAATAGAGCGCCCCGGTAGCGTTGGATAATGACCAGTGCCGCGGCGAGAATCAGCGTGACCCAGGTCACCGGATGCGGATTGCCTGATTTGGTTACCGCGATTATTAGTTGTTGAATCCCATGGGGCAAGGGTTGGCGAACGATATGAATGATGGCCCGGTCGAGAACCCGGACCCAGCATTGTTGGCAAGTAACGCCTAGAAGTAACAGCAAGAACACAGCGGCAGCAAGGCCGGTGAATTGCCAGCGGCGTTTGGAAATGGTTGGCATGGATTGGCCCCCTTAACAGTTAATGATAGAATTTAGTATAGCACAATGGTTGAAACCCGACCTTTTTTGCGACACCCCTTGCTTTTAGCTGGGGCATTTGCTAAGATGAGAAACATCTAATTAAGTATCGGGTGTTGATAAGAAGTAGTAGTTAGCGAGGGTATTCAGTAAGCGGATGGTTGCTGCGAATCCGTTACCTTAGCTCACGAACTTGTCTTGGAGCCCTTTCTGCCGCAAGGTGGGCGTTTGGCGACGTTATCAGCCGGAATGAGCCCTGGTAAATTACTAGGGAAATGTAGGTGGTACCGCGTCAAGACGCCCTGCAGAAGTCGATTTTTGGACTTCTGGGGGCTTTTTTTGTGGCATGACTTGAAAAATAAGAAGGAGCGATGAATTTTGGCTTATAATCACGACATAATTGAACGTAAGTGGCAACATTTCTGGCGGGTGAACGAAACCTTTAAGACCAGTGATTCACAGAGCAAGCCAAAGTATTACGTCCTAGACATGTTCCCTTACCCATCTGGGCAGGGGCTGCACGTTGGCCACCCTGAAGGCTATACGGCGACCGACATTATGGCACGTTTGAAGCGGATGCAAGGCTTCAACGTCTTACACCCAATGGGGTGGGACGCATTCGGTCTGCCAGCCGAACAATATGCTTTGAAGACGGGACATAACCCTAAGGACTTTACCGCTCACAACATCAAGAACTTCAAGCGTCAGATTAAGTCGCTTGGCTTTTCTTACGACTGGAGTCGTGAAGTTAACACGACCGATGAATCCTACTACAAGTGGACGCAATGGATCTTCGAACAGCTCTACAAGAAGGGCTTGGCCTACGAAGACAAGATTATGGTTAACTGGGCGCCTGACTTTATGGGTGGAACCGTTGTGGCTAACGAAGAAGTCGTCGATGGTAAGACCGAACGTGGGGGCTATCCAGTCTACCGGGTCCCAATGCGTCAATGGGTTCTGCGGATTACGGCCTATGCTGACCGCTTGATTGATGACCTTGACGACCTAGACTGGCCCGAAAGCATCAAGGAAATGCAACGTAACTGGATCGGCCGGTCCGAAGGGGCCAGCGTATTCTTCCCAGTTGCTGGGCAAGAAGATACCAAGATCGAGGTCTACACGACGCGTCCCGATACGTTGTATGGGGCAACTTACATGGTTCTGGCGCCCGAACATGAGGCGGTTAAGTCCATTACTACGCCGGAACAAGCCGACGCTGTAAAGGCCTACCAAGAAGCCATCGAAAGCAAATCAGACCTTGAACGGACTGATCTGAACAAGGACAAGACCGGGGTCTTCACCGGTGCCTATGGGATCAACCCAATCAATGGGAAGAAATTGCCAATTTGGATTGGGGACTATGTCTTGGCTTCTTACGGGACTGGGGCAATCATGGCCGTTCCAGCGCATGATGACCGTGATAACGAATTTGCTCAGAAGTTTGATTTGCCAATCGTTCAGGTGATCGCCGGGGATGACGATACCGATGTTCAGAAGGCCGCTTATACCGAAGACGGCGAACATATTAACTCCGATTTCCTTAACGGATTGGACAAAAAGTCGGCCATCAAGAAGGCCATCGATTGGTTGGAAGAACACGACGCTGGTCACAAGCAGGTTAACTTCCGCCTGCGTGACTGGATCTTCTCCCGTCAACGTTACTGGGGTGAACCAATTCCCGTTATTCACTGGGAAGATGGCGAAACCACACTGGTTCCTGAAGACCAATTACCTTTGAAACTGCCTGCAGCCAAACAATTGGAACCTTCTGGTACCGGTGAAAGTCCGTTAGCCAACTTGGATGATTGGGTTAACGTTGTCGACGAAAACGGTCGTAAAGGGAAGCGCGAAACGAACACCATGCCACAATGGGCTGGGAGTTCTTGGTACTTCTTGCGTTACATCGATCCACACAACCCAGATGCCATTGCCGATGCCGACAAGCTGAAGTACTGGATGCCGGTTGACCTCTATATTGGTGGGGCGGAACATGCCGTTCTGCATCTGCTGTATGCCCGGTTCTGGCACAAGTTCCTCTACGATCTTGGCGTTGTTCCAACCAATGAACCTTTCCAGAAGTTGGTTAACCAAGGCATGATCCTGGGGACCAATCATGAAAAGATGTCGAAGTCTAAGGGGAACGTGATCAATCCCGATGAAATTGTCGAAAAGGACGGGGCCGATACGCTACGGCTTTACGAAATGTTTATGGGACCTTTGGAAGCCTCAAAGCCTTGGAGTACTGAAGGGATCAATGGGTCACGTCGTTGGCTAGACCGTGTATGGCGGCTCTTGATCGATGACAATAACCATTTGCGTGATCGTGTGACGATGATCAACGATGGGACGCTGGATAAGATTTACAACCAGACCGTCAAGACCGTGAGCGAAGACTTGGAGGGCATGCGGTTCAACGTGGCCATTTCACAATTAATGGTCTTCGTTAATGAAGCCTACAAGGCTGACAGCTTGCCATTGATTTACATGGAAGGCTTCGTCAAGATGATCTCACCAATCGTGCCGCATATTGCCGAAGAACTCTGGTCATTAATGGGCCATGACGACAGTATTGCCTATGCCAAGTGGCCAACTTACGACGAAAAGCAATTGGTTGAAGACGTGGTTGAAATGGTGGTTCAGGTTAACGGGAAGGTTCGGGCTCATCTGAAGGTCGCAAAGGATGCTGCCAAGGATGACATCGAGGCCGCAGCATTAGCCGACGAAACGGTTCAAGCCCACACAGATGGCAAGACCGTTCGTAAGGTGATTGTGGTTCCTGGTAAACTGGTCAACATTGTTGCTAACTAAAACGAATTAAATGAAAAGGTCGTCGCCTCGAGTTGAGGTGACGACCTTTTTTGTGTGGCAATGACTTTTTTTACAAAGGGGATGTGTTTATTATCATTGATTCCGGTAAGATCGGGGCAGCGAGCCATATAATCGACTGAGCATGACACAACTAATTGTCACAATAATACTATCGTCGTGGTTAACAACCAGTGTAGCCGCAGGTTGCCAGGGATGAAGCTGGCTGTGACGATGGTGTTAGCTGACGTTAGGCAGCTTACAGCATGGGGCGACCTCGGAGACGGTGGGCTTTACCGGCTTTGAGGCGAGCTGGAAGCCTGGGTCTCAGGGCTGGAGGCGTCCCCCACAGCAAGCGCAATCCCTGGCGGCCGAAGGCGGCCTTTTATAGGTTTTAAACTAGCGCCGACGATGACGAACAAAGGTGAAGAAGTGGAGAATGCTGGCTAGGAGAATGTAGAAGATGCCGACAAAGGTGGCGTAGGTCAGCCAGAACTTACCAGCGGCGAAGACGCCGAACCACCACGCCTGAAGGCCCATGGTGATAAGGGCCATGACAGCAATCATGACGAATAATTCTATGTAGCGTTTCACGGTATTATCATCCTTTCGTGGTCGATGAATGATTTTACGTCCAAGTCGTTGACATTCGGCCAGCTTATTCGGTCGCGGTGCCTGTGTGCCCCAGGTTCCCGTGCCGACAAATTCACCGACCTTGATCAGTCCCGCACCGGTCATCACACGGTCAATCGTGACGAACGTTTGATCCGTGATACCGGTGAAAAAGTTATCGAGACTGCTGATGAAGCAGGTCGTCATGCTGATGTAGTGCTTGTTCTGGTATTTACCGGGAAGGGTATCACCAATTGAATTCATGCGGACCAAGCGGAAGCGCATGCAGTCGAAAAATTGTTTCATAACGCCGGCCATGCCGCCCCAATAAGTTGGGGCACAGATCACCCAGAAGTCAGCCGCGGCCATTTTGGCCTCGATGGTGTCGAGGTCCGGACATGATTTGGACTTAGTGTCGGGATAAATATCATAGTCGCGTAAGAAGACAGTCTCAACGGTGGCGTCCGCTGGTAGTTCGGCCAGGACGGCCGCCAGATACTGGGCGGTAATGCCGGAACGTTCATGACTGCCTAAGAGAGCTAAATATCGCAAATAAATCACCTCACAGAAGTCAAAGGAACAAGATTTGCTGGATGGCAAATCACAATAAGCATGTCTTACTAATTTGTTCTATGGTTTAAGTGTAACGCAGTGACCCCTTGGGTTAAAAAAATAAGCCCTGGTAGGGATTGGACTACGAGGGCTTGTCTTTAAAGGATATCGGTGAGAATCGCGAAGAACCGCTGTCGCATTTCATCTTCACGACCGTTCTTAGATAGTTGATAATCCATGACATTCTTATCGAACTCTTGGAAGAAAACTTTGGCCATCGTGTGATAGTCACTATCATTGGTTTGATCAATTCGCTTGAAACTACGCCAGGTGGCGTAAATAATTTTAGCATCGGAGAGCGCCGCTAACTCTGGGAAGTGTTGTCGAATGGTCTTCGTCATCTTCACCACTTGTGTTGCCCGTTCCGGGGACATTTCCATCCGGGGTGCGGAAGTGGAACCAGCTGTTGCCTGCGTCATTTTGGCATTCCTCCTTGAATTAATAACTATACTTAACCTACTTCCAGCATACCACTGTTCCCGAGATCCGGTAAGAAAAGTGCGATAAAAGTCAGCTCTTGAACGGCTTTGTTACCAAAATCTTAACGGAATTCAAAACGTTCGGACGGAAAAGCTATGGTATAATATTGGTTTGATTGGCCTGACGACTATCGGGCAACGGGATTTTGAAATTATTGAATTGAAAGTAGGGTGTCAAATGGCGGCAAGGTCAGATCAAACTGGGAATCAAGTTAATGCGCAAGACCAGATGGTAGCTGGGTCGGCGTGGATGACGGCGGGAAGCATTTTTTCTCGGATTCTTGGTGCAGTTTACATTATTCCTTGGAATATTTGGTTTGGAGCCTTTTATCTTCAAGGGAACGCTTTATACGGGAAGGGCTACAACATCTATAGTTTCTTCCTAATTGCCGCGATTGCCGGTGTACCTTCGGCAATTGCCAAACAAGTGGCCCATTATAACGCCCTTAATGAATACGGCATCAGTGTCCGACTCTACAAGCGTGGCCTGGAAATTGCGGTGGTTACCGGGATTTCCATCGCCCTCCTCATGTACTTTGGGGCACCGCTCTTTACCGGTGGTGATGCGCACTTGATTCCAGTGCTCCATTCGCTGGCTTGGGCCATCCTGATTATCCCAACCATGAGTCTGACGCGGGGGTATTTCCAAGGCTTCCAGCAGATGGCTCCCTCGGCATTGTCCCAATTTGCCGAACAATTTATTCGAGTGATCTACATGTTGGCAACGGCCTTTATCATCATGCGGGTCCTGCATGGTAACTGGGTGACCGCCGTTTCACAATCCACCTTTGCCGCCGCAGTCGGGGCAATGGGGGGACTTCTGATCCTCGGCGTTTACTACTGGCGCCGGCGGCATCATTTCCGGGAATTGGTCGCTAATAGTAATAATGACCTGGTTGTGCCAGCTAACCAATTGTATCGGGAAATCATTGCTCAAGCGGTGCCATTCATTGTCTTGGGTGCCGGGATTACCATTTTCCAATTGATTGACCAATACACATTTGCACCGATCATGCATATGGCGGGGACCTACACGGATGCACACCTGAACGACCTGTTCGCGCTGTTCGGGGTTAACGCCAACAAATTAATTATGATTACCATTTCATTGGCCTCGGCCCTGGCCGTGACGGTGGTCCCACTTCTCTCGGAATCTTACACCCGGGGGGATAAGCAGGAAATTTCTGCCCAACTTTCCAATGCCTTTCTGATGTTTGAGTTCGTCATGATTCCTAGTGCCTTGGGGATGGCGGCCATTGCTCGGCCATTAAACCTGGTCTTCTATGGTCGTTCGCACGAGGCCTTGGCGGCATCACTGCTGGCTTTCTCATCGTATCTCTCCATTCTGTTAGGCTTGTATACGGTGGTTGCGGCCTTGATGCAAGGGATCTCCCAGAACAAACGAGCCGTTCGGTATTTTGCGGTCGGAACGATTGTCAAATTTATCGCGCAATGGCCATTGGTTTACTTCCTGGGGGCATTTGGCCCACTGATCGCCACGGCGATTGGGTTTACGGTCACTTGTTACCTGATTATTCATTCGCTTGATCAACAATTTAGCATTAACTTTGCGCACATTGCGAAGAAGACCAATGGTATTTTGCTGACGGCATTGGGGACCTTTGCCTTGGCTAAGCTAATCGCCTGGCTAGGCACGTTCCTGGGTAGCGAAGGTCGGGTTACCAACTTCCTTATCGTCATGGTGGCGGTGATCGTTGCCGGTTACTTCTACGTTTATGTGGTCTTGAAGACCCGGTTGGCAGATACGATTCTTGGGCCCCGTGTTTCTGGTTTGCGGCGGCGCCTGCACATTCATTAGGAGGCTGTTATGACGATCGAGCGGTATTTGACTGAACATCAACAGGGAACACCTCGGCAAATCTTTCGGTTGCTACGACAGGGTCGCGTCACGGTTAATGAACGGGTGGTGGATTCGCCGCTGCTGAAGTTAACCGAGGCCGATCAAGTGGCGATCGATGGTTTGGCCGTGTCAGGGCGCGATCCCCAGTACTTGTTATTCAATAAACCGACTGGCATGATGGACAGCTTTGCCCCGGACGCGCAACCAGGACTCGGGAGCCTACTGAACACGCTGGATCGTTCGCGAGCCTTAGAGTCATTGGCGGATCTGCCGCGTGATTGGGCCGGACTGGTTCTGGCGAGTGACGATCAGCCTTTCTTGGCAGACGTTGCCAGTCAAGCATGGGCCAGCCGACTGCAAGTTCAGCTTAAGGGGCAGGCTGCGGCCACCGCGGTTCAAGATTGGCAGCAGGTCACTCGTGACTACGATCAGCTGCGAGATGTGACGACGCTAACCGGCTGGACGACAGCTGGTTTGGCCGGCTTACCGAGTCTGGCGGAACAGGTCGGGCCGACCATTCGACTGGGATTTGGTCCCTTGTCGTTATCGATTGATCTGGCTGTTGGGACTTACCGCGGGCTGTTCGTTTCGGAAACGGAAGAACTCGAGAAGCAACTTGAGTTGGCGGATGAATCGCCGGCTGAAGATTAAGTTAGACTAAATAAGGGATCGAGAAGGCTTCTTCTCGGTCCCTTTTTGACGCTATTTTTCGGAATGGGTTTTCATAAATCGTGGAATTTCGGTGATGATTTGATGAGGTAGGACCACATATTGGCTAGTCGCCAGTTCCTCGGCAATGGCGCTGTGACTGTAAACGGCCGCTAGAACGGCCTGGCTCTCGTTGGCAAACTGTGCGACGAATCCACCCACCATGCCGGCCAAGGTGTCACCCATGCCACCGGTGGCCTGAGCCGGCGTTCCTAAGGGATTCCGATAGGTTTCGGTCGCCGTGTAAATTTCGGTGTGATGGGACTTTAGGACGACGATCCCGTGGAGCTCATCGACCACTTGGCGGTTGCGTTGGGGAGTCTGATCGGCGATGGCAATGCCACTGAGTCGTTGCCACTCCATCTGATGAGGCGTGAAGATTAGGTGAGCGGTTGGTAAGCTCAGCTGGTCGGTTGCCACCAGGGTGATCGCCGATCCATCGATAATCACGCGTTGATCGGCCTGGATATTTTCGAAAGCCGTGGTCAACGTGGCCCGAGACTGATTGGTGGTTCCAAGGCCAGGGCCGATCACGATGGTGTCGGCGGCCGTGATCAGGCTTACCATGAGACTGACGTCCGTGATGTCGGCAAACATTGCCTCAGGGACGCGGTCATGCAGACTGGTCTGGTTGCTCTTGGCGGTAACCGTTGTTACTAGGCCGGCGCCGGAATAGACCGCCGCGGCACTGGCCATGATGATGGCGCCGCCAAAGTTGTCGTTGCCACCGATTAAAACGATTCGGCCGTAAGTTCCCTTATGGCTATCCGCCGGACGTTGCCGAATGGTTTGCGGCAGGATCGCCGCTGTTAATGTTTCCATAATGCAAAACCTCCTCACTAGCAATTTCAGTATAGCATGTTCCTAGAGGGAAATCGGCTTACAATTCGCTAGGGTTATGCTAAAATTGACCTTAGTAATTCCGGACGACCGGTCCGAATAAGTTGAAGGAGGTCCAATCATGGCAATTGATTGGCAAAAGCTTGCTCAAGAGTATCGTAAAGATTATTTAGCAGATTTAACGACGTTGGTGGGGATTGATAGCTCACGGGATGATAGTTTGGCAACGGACGACTTTCCCTTAGGCCCCGGCCCAGCCAAGGCGCTCAATGCCTTCTTAGGTTTAGCGGAACGCGATGGGTTTAAGACCAAGAACCTCGATAACTTAGTTGGTTACGTTGAATATGGTGAAGGCGACGAGACGTTGGCCATCTTAGGCCATGCCGATGTTATGCCCGCAGGTAAGGGTTGGCACACCGACCCCTTCACGTTGACTGCCAAGGATGGAAAATTATTTGGTCGGGGCACGTCTGACGACAAGGGGCCTTCATTGGCCGCCTACTATGGTTTAAAGATGATGAAGGACCAAGGAATCTTGCCAAAGATTAAGATTCGTTTCATCATTGGGACCGACGAAGAGAGTAACTGGACCGGCATGAACCATTATATGGCCATTGAACCAGCA
This sequence comes from Levilactobacillus tangyuanensis, assembly GCF_003946545.1. Classification (GTDB taxonomy): domain Bacteria; phylum Bacillota; class Bacilli; order Lactobacillales; family Lactobacillaceae; genus Levilactobacillus; species Levilactobacillus tangyuanensis. The sequence continues at coordinate 16,260 of NZ_RHOA01000017.1, read as the reverse complement.
CCAACCTTTGGCTTCTCCCCAGATGCCGAATTCCCACTGATTAACGGTGAAAAAGGCAACGTGACCTTCTTGAGTCACTTCGGCGGCACAAATGGTGGCGATCTAACGCTGCGTGAATTTGATGCTGGCTTGCGGGAAAATATGGTGCCGCGGGATGCTGAAGCCGTGGTTGAAGCTGGGGACAACGAACAAATGGCCAGTGATTTCACGGCCTTCCTGGATGAGGCACCCGTTACCGGGGATGTTGACGTGACCGGTAACGGCCTGCGCTTCCACGTGATTGGTAAGGCGGCCCATGGGATGGAACCTAAGAATGGGATTAACGCTGGGACCTACCTGGCAACTTTCTTGACGGGGTATGCCTTCGGTGGCGATGCCGCTAACTTCTTGAGCTTCTTAGCTAAGGACTTGCACGATGACTCACGGGCCAACAAATTGGGTATTGCCCACACCGACCCAGTCATGGGGGACCTGACCATGAACGTCGGGGTCATGACCTTTACCGCTGGTGACAAGGGCTTGGTCAACACAAACTTCCGTTACCCAACCGGTACCGGTGCCGACCAAATCAAGGCCGGACTGGCAAAGGCCACGGCCAACATGAACGTGACGTTGGAACAAGGCCGGGAAATGGTGCCACATTACGTGGATCCAGATGATCCAATCGTGGCAACGTTAATGAATGTCTATCGTGAACAAACCGGTGACACCACTGCCAAACCTGAAGTTGTTGGTGGTGGGACATACGGTCGACTGATGAAGCGTGGTGTGGCCTTTGGGGCATTGTTCCCAGGCACTGAAGACACGATGCATCAAGCCGATGAATTTCAACCAGAAGCAGATCTGCTGAAGGCCATGGCCATCTACGGTCAAGCCATCTACGATCTGACGAAATAGTCCGAGACACCTCGGACGAGAGGGTGGTCGAGATGATTCAAGAATATAAAAAGATTCTCGTGGGTGTTGATGGTTCACGTCAGGCCAAGCGAGCCCTGGACAAGGCCATTGCCGTCGCCGTTCGCAACGAAGCCCAACTAATTATCGTGACCGTCATGAGTGGTGGCGACTACGTGGGTGTTGGTAGCAATACTCAAGTTGGATTTGGCTACGTTGATCAGTCGGTCATGGATGATGTTCGCCAAGAACTCACGGATACGGTTGACGGTTACCGGAAGCGGGCTGAAGATGCCGGCGTTAAGGAAGTCGTGACGTCGGTTTTCTATGGTCATGCGAAGGTGGATTTAGCCAGAACCTTACCCAAAGAATTTTCGGCGGATTTGGTCATGCTTGGGTCCACCGGGGTTAACGTCGTTGAACGGATGCTGATGGGGTCGACGGCAAGCTTTGTGGTTGCCAATGCCATCTGTGACGTGCTCATCGTGCGGACCGATGTCCGGAACCAGGCCATTGATTTAAAACATGTGCCATCATAAACAAAAAACGGTCGGGACTTAGTCCCGGCCGTTTCGTGTTTAAATGTCATCAATAAGTTAAAGGCGATGAATGTCGAGCACACTGCCCGTGTTGGCGTCGGCAATGAATTGGTATTGGACCAATTGTTCATCTTCATAGCGGGTAATGCCACCGTAATACACTTGGGTTTTAACCGCAAATTTTTGGAAAGGTACCGCGTGTTTTTCAATCCAGGCACCCTCGATTGGGGATTCTTGGCGGAACTGATGCTTGACCTGATTCAGAATTGCATCCGGGTCTAAACGTGAGAAACCACCAAGGAGCCGCGTGATGAAAATGCCCATGATCCCGCCGAGAACGCCGGTGAGACTCAGTTGATACAATTGTCCGTTTTTAGCAGTCATGCTACCGCCTCCTTAACCAGTGTAGCTGGGCAATATCCCCATCACATCTATGGCTCTAGTATAGCAATGATTGCGTAGAAGTTCCCGTAAAATGCCAAATTTGAAGAAAATTCGTAAGACTCTGTTATAATGGTTCTTGTGTTCATTTAGACTTAGATAAAGGAGTGTATTCCCATGGAACAATTACCTAAAATGTCAGCAACTGAGTTGAAAGATCAGGTCAAGGACGGTAAAACGATGTTATTCTTCACCGCAGACTGGTGCCCTGATTGCCGTTTCATTAAACCAGCTATGCCCGCCATTGAAGCGGAATATCCTGATTTTAAGTTCTTAACGGTCGATCGTGACGAAAACATTGACCTAGCAGCCGAACTGAATGTCTTTGGCATTCCTAGTTTCATTGCTTACTCAAATGGTGAAGAAATTGGTCGGTTAGTAAACAAGGACCGGAAGACCAAGGCCGAAGTGGAAGAATTCATCAATTCTTTGACAACTAACGCCGACTAAAAATTGTTGAAGAGGGTTCAGACATGTTAATTGCTAGTTACAATCCCCAGGAACTCGGGGATGCATTGATTGTTATTTTGGCTCAAGATTCAGCGGAACAAGCTCACACGGTGCGAGATAACATTGCCCGGATTTACGATCCCGCTACCGAGAAGACCTTAGGGTATAACTTCTTGGCTGTTTCCGATATCTTGCCAGAGATTACGGGTAAGGGCCAGGTGACGCTATCTGAGGAAGACGTTACTGCTCTGAACCAAGCCTTGGAAGACGCCGGCTTTGCTGGTGAACTTGAGGTGCCTGACTCACCATTCGTGGTTGGCTATGTGAAGAGCGCCGAGCGCCATCCAGATTCTGACCACATGTTTATTACCCAAACCGTTGTGGACCACGATCAGACGTTACAAATTGTCTGTGGTTCGCCTAACATGCGGGAAGGCATTCGGGTCGTTGTTGCAAAGCCAGGGGCCATGATGGCCGATGGCAAGATTATTTGGCCAGGCGTCCTCCGTGGCGTTGACAGTGCCGGAATGATCTGTACGGGTCGGGAGCTTGGTTTGGCCAATGCCCCAACCAAGCCTGGTTGCTTAATCTTAGACGACGACTTTGAAGTCGGTTCAGCCTTTGATTTCGACCGTGGCAACACGATATTTAAAGCTTAAGAAATGATGTGAAAGTAGGTCAGCCCTTGTCGGCGGCCTACTTTTTTGTGTACAATAACCATGATGCCCTTTTTGGGGTAATAATTGACGTTATATTAAAAAGCCTAACACGGGAATGAGCAAGTGGCCGCTAACACGGCGTCTCCTCCCACTTAATGAAACGGTATTCAATGACCGTCAAGGAGGAAAAATCATGGAACATTATGATGGGCCGGCGTTTTTCCGGAAGTTTCCGGTAAAACCGAAGCCAGGGGAGTTAGATGATTCGGCTGCAGACCGGGCAGAACGACAGGTTCGCCATCGGCAGCGTCGCAGTCGTCCAACGCAATCCGTAAACAATGACATTAAAGCGACACCGGTGACGCCATCGGCTGTCGATCATCAACCAACTAACGCCTCACAGCCAACCAAGGCAGCAACCGAACAGTCATCGGTGGCCCAAAGTTACCGGCCATTCCAGGTGACTCAGGTGCCCAAACAATTACATTGGTCACGTCGTCACGCCGAGGCACGGCAACGCTATCAACGATTGATCGATGAGCTCCAAAAGTCCGATGACAGCTTCTTCTTGTATGGGACAAGTGAAGCAACGATCCCCGAGTCGCCGGCAAATGTGTCCGGTGAGTCAGAAACGGTTGGAGCTAAAGGGAGCTCGGAGGCTTCCGCTGCATCGATCGAGTCTGCTGATACCGAAACTGAGGGCAATAACGCAACGACTGTCGCTGACCAAGTGATCCAGTCAGTCCACGAGGATGGGATGGTCGAACACGACCGTCAGGAATCCGATGAGAAGGACGAGTCAGAGCCGGAAGCCAGCGAGGTCGAGGAAGCACACAGCGATCAGAAGTCGTTTGACAAGTCGAACGGTAGCCAAACAGAGGAAGAGTATTTACCCGTTGGGACGCCAAAGACCACGCCTATTGAACCCGATTCAGCGGCACCGGACGATGACTCAGTTGCTTCAGGAGCGGATTCGGTCGTCACTGATCAGCCACAGCCAAGCGAGGTTGCGGCTCTTTTAGAGCGGGCAACCGAATCCGATGAGGACTTTGCGAGCTCGTTGGCCGAGAATGACCAGTCGGGCTCGGACGTTGTGACGGTTCATGATGCAGAAACCGTGGAACCGTCAAGCGCTGAATCATCTCCAGTGGTATCTGCTGCGCCAATTGAAGCAGAGGAAACCCACGCGTCGGCGTCCTATGAAGAAGCCGAGGTGACGCCTGAACCAGTCACCCCAACAACACCAAAGCTTAAGTCAAGGCCAGCCAAGAGTTTGGGCCATTCACTGGGCGATATCATGCAAGAAGAGGGCAATGATCAACGCGATCTCGCCCTGTTTGATCGGCCAACACCGGCGACAGCCGCGACCAGTGAGCAGGCCGAGCGGGGGTATCATTTCCCCGATGTCAGCCTCTTGCCCGATCCCGTTGTTCCAAATGAGGCAGAGTTGGACGAATGGATTGAACACCAAGCGGAAGTGCTTGATGAAACGCTAAACGCCTTTCACGTCGATGCCCATGTGACTGACTGGACGGTGGGCCCAACGGTGACGCAGTTCCAGATTAGTTTGGCGCTAGGGGTTAAAGTTAATAAAATCACGAACCTTACCGATGACTTGAAGCTCGCGTTAGCGGCCAAGGATATTAGAATTGAAGCACCGATCCCAGGAAAATCAACCGTCGGGATCGAAATTCCTAATCGCAAGTCGCGGCCCGTAATGTTGGCGGAGATTTTGAATTCACCGGCTTTCCAGAAGAGTGAGTCACCACTGACGGTGGCGCTTGGGGTGGATTTGTTCGGTCAACCACAGGTCACGGACTTGCGAAAGATGCCCCATGGCCTGATTGCCGGGGCCACTGGTTCCGGGAAGAGTGTCTTTATCAACTCGTTGTTGCTGTCCTTGCTCTACAAGGCAACGCCGCAACAAGTGAAATTGTTACTGATCGATCCTAAGGCGGTGGAAATGGCACCGTACGATGGCTTGCCACATCTGCTTGCCCCAGTGATTTCCGATCCCAAGGCTGCCGCCGCTGCACTGAAATGGGTGGTAACCGAGATGGATCAGCGTTACGAAAAACTGGCGGCGGCTGGTGTGCGTAACATTGAGCAATTTAATGATCGGGCGGATGCGAATGATGAACCTGGCCTGAAGATGCCATACATCGTGATTATTATCGATGAATTGGCCGACCTGATGATGATGGCGGCCAGTGAGGTTCAGGATTACATTGTCCGAATTACCCAAAAGGCTCGAGCTGCCGGGATTCATTTACTGGTTGCCACGCAACGACCTAGCGTGGACATCGTGACCGGGACCATTAAGAACAACATCCCAACCCGGATTGCGTTTATGGTGTCCAGCCAGATTGATTCACGGACGATCTTGGATACCGCGGGCGCCGAAAACCTGCTAGGGAAGGGTGATATGCTCTACCTTGGCAACGGGGCTAGTCAGCCATTACGGCTGCAAGGGGCCTTTGTTGAGAATGAGGTGGATGCCGTGACGGACTTTGTTCGAACACAGGGACAGCCACAGTATGCCTTTGAGCCACAAGGCCTCCTACGCCGCGAGACGGCCGAGGAGAACCAAGATGAGCTAATGCCCCGGGTATTGGCTTATGTGGCCCAGGAGGACACGGTATCAACCTCTAAGCTGCAACGGGTCTTCTCGATCGGCTATAACCGGGCGGCAAACTTGATCGATGATCTTGAGCAACATGATTACGTTTCGCCGCAACGGGGGTCTAAACCACGTGAAGTCTACCTGAAGCCAGAGGATCTGGATAAGCAGTTGCCGGAGGCACACGATCAAGGTGCGCCGTTCTCATCCTAGCTTGAATAGTCGTCATCCCCATTATTCCGCCAGTGCTTTTATGGACTTGGGGGTTATGCTAAAATGAGAAAGAACAGAGTCGCTCGCACGGTTGGGGGAGTGGGTTCCTCACCGAACAGAGTAGAAAAGAGGAACATTTGATGGATAACACTACGGTGTATTATTTTGTTGGCATTAAAGGATCAGGGATGAGTGCCCTTGCCCTGATTTTACATGATAAAGGGTTTAAGGTTCAGGGTTCAGATATCAAACAATACACGTTCACCCAACGTGGGTTGGAACAAGCTGGTATCAAGGTCTTAGACTTTGACGAAGCCAACATTCACGAAGGATTAACGGTGATTGCCGGGAATTCCTTCACGGATGACCATCCTGAAATTAAAAAGGCACGGGCCATGGGCTTGCCCGTCTACCGGTACCACGAATTCCTAGGCCACTTAATCGAAGGCTACACGAGTATCGGGGTTGCCGGTGCTCACGGGAAGACCAGCACGACTGGTCTGTTATCTCACGTCTTGAGTGGGGTTGCGCCAACGTCTTACCTGATTGGTGACGGTACTGGTAAGGGAACCCCTAACGCCCGGTTCTTCGTCTATGAAGCTGACGAATACCGGCGCCACTTCCTGGCAACGAAGCCCGACTATGCCATCATGACGAACATTGACTTCGACCACCCTGATTACTACACGGGGATCGATGATGTTTACGATGCCTTCGAGACTTGGTCCAACCAGGTTAAGAAGGGGATCTTCGCCTGGGGTGACGATCCAGAATTACGGAAGTTAAAGACCGACGTTCCGGTTTACTATTACGGGACCAGCGATACGGATGACTTCCAAGCCAAGAACATCAAGCGTTCAACGACTGGGTCAACCTTCGATGTTTACCATGACGGTGAAGACTTGGGTAACTTTGAGATTCACCTATATGGTGAACACAATGTACTCAACAGTCTGGCCGTCATTGCGGTGGCCTACTTTGAAAAGGTCGACATGGATGAGATCAAACATGAATTGGCCAACTTCAAGGGCGTTAAGCGCCGGTTTACCGAACGTAAGTTAGCCGACATGACGATCATTGATGACTACGCTCACCATCCATCCGAAATCAAAGCGACCTTGGATGCTGCTCGGCAAAAGTACCCGGACAAGGAAATCATTGCGGTTTTCCAACCACATACTTTCAGCCGGACCATTGCCCTGATGGACGACTTTGCTAAGAGCTTGAACATGGCCGACAAGGTCTTCTTGACCGACATCTTCAGTTCGGCCCGTGAAACGCAGGGGAAGGTCTCCAGTAAGGACCTTGCCGCTAAGATCGCCAAGGGTGGCGAAATCCTGACGGTTGACAACATGTCGCCATTATTGGATTTCCATGACGCCGTCGTGGTCTTCATGGGTGCCGGGGATGTCCAGAAGTACGAACGGTCTTACGAAGAACTCTTGAGTCATTTATCCTTGAAAGACAACTAAATCAAACACTAGAACGTCGGGTGCTCAGCAGAGTAGCCGGCGTTTTTGTCTAGACCACAAATAATCGTGGAATGGAGTAGTGAAGTGACTTAGTTGCTTAGTTAGATATGAGTTGCACTCTCCCAGATAATCGGTAATCTTGATAATCAAGGGATTTTAATCCCATTTATTTTAGGGGAGTGTTTGCAAGTGAATACGGTGGAACAGCATAATTGGTGGTATCGGCAATTATTTACGAATTGGAAACGGTTCGAGGTGACCTACGTGGCGATCCTCATTGCGTTGCAGGTGGGGGTATACGCCATCGCGCCAGACAGCCTCGTGGGGATGGTGTCTGGGGTGGCGGGGGTCATCTGTCTGATTTATGGCATGAAGGGACGTAAAATTTCCTTCATTTTTGGTTTCATTCAGTGTGTGGCGATGACCTACGTGGCCTGGATTAGTCATGCGTATGGGGCGTTTGCCATGGGGATTATCTATGTGATCTCACAGCCGATTGGCTGGGTGATGTGGGGCCAAGACGAGGCTATTCATTCGCTTAAAAAGTCAACGCGTAACCTGGTCTTCTTGGGTTCCTTGGTGGCCTGGGCCATTGGCTGCGTCGTCTTGATCAGTCTTCATAGTCAGTTACCCTACTTTGACTCAATTAACCTCGTGATTAGTCTGATCGCTCAAGTGTTATATATCACAAAATACAAGGAAAATTGGTCGCTATGGATCTTCGTCAATGCGGTCAACCTCATCTACTGGGGAACACTCAGCGTGCAGTTCCTGAGCGGGGCCACCAATGTTGGCACGTTAGGGGCTAATCTGTCACAGGTGGCCTTGCAGGTCGCCTTACTCTTTAATGCGGTCTATGCGAACAAGGTCTGGGCCAGTGGTGAAGCCGACCACGAGGGGGGCGCCGAATAGCCAAGTGGGTTAATTGACCGGGTTCCGTCTGCAAATCAACACAGGTTACTTGTGTTTAGGCGCCATTTTGGTAGAATGGTGTCTAATAACTCGATGGCTAGTTGGCGAATAAAACCACTAAGTCGGGAATTGATTTGAAAAAGAAGGAGCGTTTCAATGAACAACTATGATCAGCAACCCCGGACAACCATTAATGCTGAGGTCGGGCTCAATGCCTTCTTAACCAGAATGTTTGGTTGGATGGCTACAGCAGTCTTGATTTCCGCAGTGACGTCATATCTTATGATGAGTCAATTGTCAGTTGTTGCGCATTTAAGTGGCGGTAGTCTCTGGATTCCCTTGATTATTTGGGGGATTTTCCCCTTCATCATCAGCGGGCAATCCATGAAACGGCCCACTGTGGCTCTAGTTGGACTCTTTGTGTATGCGGCAATTACCGGTGCCGTCATGTCGACCTACTCGCTGGTCTATTCACAGCAGACCATGGCCGGGGCCTTCGTTGCAAGTGCCGCCGTCTTCGTCTCGATGGCAGCGTTCGGGCTATTCACGAAGCGCGACTTGACCCGAGCTGGAACGCAGGCAACCGCGGCCATGATTGGGTTGTTGGTTGCCCTGGTGATTAACCTCTTCCTGAAGAGCGACATGGTGATGATCGTCTTCTCATTTATTGCCGTGATTATTTTCTCCGTGTTAACCGCATGGGATACGCAACGGATGCAGAAGATGTACCTGAAGTATGGCGATCAGGTGTCCACGACCGGGCTGGCTGTGAACGGGGCCTTACAACTGTACCTGGACTTCGTTAACCTGTTTCTTTACATGTTGCGAATCTTTGGTCTGTTTGGTAACAATGATTAATTCAATAGTGACTAACGAAAAGAAGGGCTCGCCAAACGGCGGTCCTTCTTTTATTGTTTCGGGTTTACGGCTTTTTTTGGTAGAATGGAACCAGAAATACTCGAGTCCAGCACGACTGCGACTCGAAAGGAGCGGAACATGGCGGAGAAACGATTATTATTAATTGACGGGAACAGTGTCACCTTTAAGGCCTTTTTCGCACTCTACACCGCCTTGGGTAAATTTACCAATAGCGACGGGCTGCATACCAACGCCGTCTATGGCTTCAACACCATGTTGGAAACCATGTTAAACACGGTTAAACCAACGCACGCGTTGGTGGCCTTCGATGCCGGGAAGACGACCTTCCGGACGAAAATGTATGATGACTATAAGGGCGGCCGGGCGAAGACGGCCCCAGAACTCTCTGAACAATTTCCATATGTAAAAAAATTATTGGCGGCTCGCGGCATTCAGACCTATGAACTGCCCAACTTTGAAGCGGATGACATCATTGGGACGCTGGCCAAACAGGCCGAGGATGCCGGCTTCACAACGACCATTGTGACCGGTGACCGGGATCTGACCCAGTTAGCCGATGACCATACCACGGTCTCCATCTCGAAAAAAGGGGTCAGCGACATCGAACACTATACCCCAGCCTACGTTCAGGAAAAAATGGGTGTCACCCCCCAACAAATCATCGATATTAAAGGGCTACAGGGCGATAATTCCGACAACTATCCTGGTGTTACCGGGGTTGGACCCAAGCGAGCGGTCGATCTGGTGGGTAAATATGGTAGCATCGAAGGTATTTATGACCATATCGATGACATTACCGCGAAGAAACTTAAAGAACATTTAGTGGCGGACCATGATCAAGCATTACTGGCCAAGCAACTTGCCACGATTAAGCGGGATGCCCCGGTTGAGAAGACCCTCGATGAGTTAACTTATGAAGGAGATCAGACCGAAGAACTGGTGGCCTTTTATCAACAGATGAACTTCAGGACGTTCTTAAGCAAGATGAGTGTGGACGGCGAGGCACCAACCGCCACGCCCGGCTTGAAAGACATTAGTTATCAGGAACTCACTGTGGCCAATCTTGGTGACTTACCAGCCTTCGATGATGGCTGTGAATTTCACCTTGAGATGCTAGGCGATAACTATCATCTGGCCAATATGGCGGGATTTGTCATCGGGCACAATGACCAGTGGTGGGTTAGCCGGGATGTCAACCTATTAACCCAGGCACCACTGAAGGGCCTCCTGGAGTCCGACAAGGTGTCGAAACAAGTCTTCGATGCCAAGCGGACGTACGTGGCCTTGCATCGCCTAGGCATCACTTTAGCCGGTGTCGATTGCGATCTGTTATTAGGGTCTTATTTGTTAAACACCTATGACAATAGCAACGACCTGGGCCGAGTCGCCATGGAACATGGTTATGACCAGGTAGCCACTGATGAAGATGTTTATGGAAAGGGTGCCAAAGAAGCAATTCCAGACGATGATGAGGTTTTCTTCAGCCATCTGGCTCGCAAGGCGCGGGCGCTGGAACAGCTGCGAACTCCTATTTTTGAGGGGCTTAAGGAACATGAACAGACTCAGCTGTACCACGAAATCGAGTTGCCAATGGCGTTCGTCTTGGCACGGATGGAGATCGCTGGGATCGCAGTTAAGGCCAGTGAACTAGAGGCAATGGGCAGTAAATTCACGGAACAATTGGCTGAGATTGAACAGACCATTTATCAGGAAGCCGGTGAGGAGTTCAATATCGATTCGCCTAAGCAACTGGGTCACATCCTGTTTGAGAAGATGGGTCTACCCGTGATCAAGAAGACCAAGACCGGTTACTCGACGGCGGTGGGTGTGCTTGAGAAAGTCGCGGCGGATGCCCCAATTGCCGAGAACATCCTGACCTACCGTAAGATTGCTAAGATCCAGTCGACCTATGTTGAGGGCCTGCTGAAGGTGATTCACCCCGATGACCACAAGGTTCACACCCGTTATCTGCAAACGTTGACGCAGACGGGACGGTTATCCTCGGTTGACCCTAACCTACAGAATATTCCGGTACGGACGGAAGAGGGACGGGCCATTCGTAAGGCATTTGTTCCGCGTCATCCTGGTTGGCAGATTTTCTCGTCTGACTACTCACAAATTGAACTGCGGGTCCTGGCCCATATGAGTCACGATGCCAACATGCAAGCGGCCTTCCGTGAGGGTGAGGACATCCATGCGGCCACCGCTCGGCGGATCTTCAAGATGGGACCTGATGAAGAGGTGACGCCAAATATTCGGCGTCAGGCTAAGGCTGTTAACTTTGGGATTGTGTATGGGATCAGTGATTTCGGTTTATCCCAAAATATCGGTATCTCTCGCAAGCAGGCGAAAAACTTTATCGACACCTACTTTGAGGAGTATCCCGGCGTTAAGGCCTACACGGATCGCATGGTCCAACAAGCCCATGAGTTGGGTTACGTTGAAACCATTGCCCATCGGCGGCGGTACTTACCGGATATCAATTCTCGTAACTTTAACCAGCGTTCATTTGCCGAACGGACGGCGATGAACACGCCAATTCAAGGTAGCGCGGCGGATATTATTAAGATTGCCATGATTCGGATGGAAGATGCCTTGAAGGATCTGCAAGCAACGATGCTCTTACAGGTGCACGATGAGTTGATCTTCGAAGCGCCGGCAGAAGAGATTGAGACACTGGCCAAGTTAGTGCCAAGTGTGATGGACTCTGCCATTGACTTGGAGATCCCATTGAAAGTTGAAAGTCACTTCGGACCAACCTGGTACGAAGCCAAGTAGAGACAAAGGAGTCGGTGGATATGCCTGAATTACCTGAAGTTGAAACAGTGCGGCGGGGCCTAACGCGCTTAGTGCAAGGGGCCACGATTGATCATGTGGAGGTTCGTTATCCCAAAATGGTCACACCCGAACGTGATGAGTTCACGGCGGAACTCATTGGCCGTCAGATTGAGGCGGTCGACCGTCGGGGCAAGTATTTACTTTTCCGCTTCAGTGGAGGGGTGACCATGGTTTCTCACCTGCGCATGGAGGGCAAGTACGATGTTCAGCCGGAAGGTAGTCCGGTGACGAAGCATACCCATGTCATCTTTCACCTGACCGATGACCGCGAACTTCGATATACCGATACCCGAAAATTTGGCCGGATGCAGTTAGTGCCGACCGGCGAAGAGGGCGATCGCATGCCCTCGTTGGGTAAACTGGGACCGGAACCGACCGCGGCAACTCTGACCCTCGCGTATATGGTTAGAATCTTCGGTAAGTCGCACAAGGTGGTTAAGCCGTTCCTGTTGGATCAGACCAAGATTGCGGGGCTCGGTAACATCTATGCCGACGAGGTCCTGTGGCTGTCGAAGATTAATCCCCTGACGCCTGCCGACGAGTTGACTCGTGACCAGTTAGCCAGCTTGAGGGAGTCGATTATCGCCGAAATGAAAATGGCGATCGAAGGTCATGGCACGACCGTCCATTCGTTCTCCACGGCATTCGGTGAGGCCGGCCAATTTCAAAATCACCTGCACGTTTACGGCCGCGAAGGTGAGCCGTGTGAACGCTGCGGAACGATTATCGAAAAGATTAAGGTTGCCCAGCGTGGGACCCACTTCTGTCCCACCTGTCAGCCCCTTCCGGTCGCCGCCCGTGAGGCGTTCGCCAATGACTGAGGTTTGGGGATTGACCGGTGGCATTGCGACGGGAAAGTCAACGGTGAGTGGCTGGTTGAAGGAAGCGGGCATCCCCGTGATTGATGCGGATGCCATCGCCCATGAGGTCCTGGCGCCGGGGACTGCCGGATTGAAGGCCGTGGTGACGACCTTTGGGACCGAGTACCTACAGGGCATGGCGCTCAACCGGCGCCTGCTCGGTCAGCACGTGTTCGGGGATGCGACGGCGCTTAAGCAATTGGAGGCCATTACGACACCGTTGATCAAGGCGGAAATTGTTCGCCAGTTAGACCGATATCGTCGTGACCGGCAACCATTGGTCGTGATCGATGCCCCGACCCTCTATGAGGTCGGCTACCTGGTCAAAATGGTCGATCATGTGGCGGTAGTGGCAACCACTGCTACCGTACAGCTGAAGCGATTACAACGGCGTGATCAGCTATCAGTGGGGGATGCCAAGCGACGAATGGCCAGTCAATGGCCAATCGATCGCAAGGTGGCCCTGGCGACGGTGGTCATCGACAATGGGGGAACGATTGCCGAAACCCGGGCACAAGTGGTAAAATGGCTTGACATGACTAATTTGGGGCAACGGAACCCATTAAAATGAGGTGACCAAGAATGCAGTGTCCGCACTGTCATCATAACGGCTCTCGAGTCGTCGATAGTCGACCGACAGACGACGGCCGAGTTATTCGGCGGCGACGGGAGTGCGAAAGCTGTGGCTTTCGGTTCACGACGTTTGAACGAGTCGAAGTAACACCATTACTAGTAATTAAGAAAAACGGCATTCGTGAAGAGTTCAATCGTGAAAAGATCTTGCGTGGTATTATTCGCTCCGCAGAAAAACGGCCAGTTGGTATGGATGAAATGACCAACCTAGTCGATGAAGTTGAGAACAAGATTCGTGCGCTAGGGGTTAATGAAATCTCGAGTCAATTGATTGGGGAATATGTGATGACCCGGTTGGCCGATGTGGATGAGATTGCCTACATTCGGTTCGCCAGCGTTTACAAGCAGTTCAAGGATACCGGCGTCTTCTTTAATGAATTAAAGGACATGCTGGATAAGGATAAAACCAAGGCTCAAGAAGCCAAGCATCATAGCGAGGGGAAATAGGTCATGGAAGATTCCTGGCACCAATTACAACCGAAGACGGGCTTTGTCGTGCGGTTGACGGACCGGTTAACTGACGAGAGTTGGCAAACGCTGACGCAGCTCTACCAACCCGTCATTGGACCGAGTGCCGCAGGGCTATTCTCGGCCCTTTTTTGGCTACCCAAGCGGTCAACCTATAAGCGTCACGCCACTCTATTGGCCTTAATGGGGCTAGATTTGGCTCACTTGTATGCCGCAAGAATAAGGTTAGAAGCTGCCGGGCTGTTGACGACAACTGTTAAAACCAACGACGGCCTCACGAGCTTTGTCTATGAGCTCCATGCGCCGCTATTGCCCGTGGAATTCTTCAAGGATGACCTGTTGAGTGTTCAATTACTCGGGGCGGTCGGCGAGACCTTCTATCAGACTTTAGTGACGGCTTGCACACCGCAACCCGTTGTTGCCCAGGATGAACAGGACATCACCAAGAATTTTCTCGAGGTGTTTCACGTCGATGGTCAGGAGCTGAGTGACCTGCCCACGGCGATCACGACCAGTCGCGAACGGCTACCAACCGCCAAGACTGCGCCCAAAGTGACGTCGGTTCCTGACTTCGACTTCAAACTGTTGGGGGACATCTTGGCCCATTCGTTTGTGGATACCCAGGCGTTGAGAGGTCAACGGCAACTGATCATGACCGAACACACCACCTATGGCATCGATGAGGTTGCCATGGCCCGTTACATTGGGGAGGCCGTTGACTTGGCGACCAACCAGTTCGATGCTGAACAGTTTAAGCGGGTGATTGCGAAAAACTTTGGCCGACCAACCCAGGTGGCCGCCGCGACAGCACCGGCGGCTAACGCCACCAGTGCTAACGTTAAGGGTAACTCCGCCGAACAGGCCCTGGTTAAGGTTGCCAGTACCACTGCACCCGCCGTCTTTCTACAGGCGATTAAGCAAAAGAACGGCGGATTCGTGACGGATGGGGAGCAACGTATTATCCGTGACCTGGTGAGTCGCCAGCTGTTTCCTTCAGTGGTCCTGAATCTCATGATTTATCACGTGTTGGTGGATGAGGATCGACCAACCTTGAACAAGAATCTGCTCGACACGATCGCTAACGATTGGTCCAAGGCCAATGTGAATTCGGCGGCGGCGGCCATCGATAAGATTCGTGAACGGCAACGCACCGCCCGGCAACCTCGTCGTTCATCCAAGCAGCGGGGCGTGACGGTAAAAGAAACCTTGCCGGAGTGGGCTAAGAAGCCTAGCACGCCGGTGAAGGGAACGAAGCCAGTTGATCAGGCACCCAAGTTAAGTGCCGAACAGCAGGCAAAATTAGCAGAACGCATCGCTAAATTAAAGGACCGATCAAACACGGGAAAGGAGGATTAACTCATGGAAGATCTGAGTAAAACCATGCAAGACTTGATGAATCAACGCCATTTGAACGATAACTATCGGCAACTGATGGCCAAGGTCTATGCTGATCCACAAGTGACGGCGTTTTATCATGAGCATCAGGCGGAGTTGGCCGAAGACGTCATGACCCGATCGGCGGCGAAACTTTACGAATTTGTCACGGAACGGGAAAAGGCGGCCAAGGGGACGGCGACGTTCGCCAAAGGCTACGAACCACAACTGATCGTGGCCAATCACCTGATCGATGTCGCGTATGTGCCAACGGTGGCGACTCAGGAAAAGCAGGCCCAACAGCAGTTGCGCCAGCGGGTGAAGTCAATCGCCATGCCTAAGAGCATTCGCGAGGCCGAATTGGATAGTTTTGACCGGGACGCGGATCGGGCAGAAGCCCTGATGGCGGCACTGGATTTCATTGATGCCTATGAGGCCAGCCCCAAGCGGCGGCACCAAGCCCTTTATTTGGAAGGCAGCTTTGGTGTCGGCAAGACCTATCTCTTGGCTGCAGTGGCAAACCAACTGGCCACGGATGGGTTCTCCACGACGTTGGTTCACTTTCCCAGTTTTGCGGTAGAAATGAAAAATGCCATTGCCCAGAATGGGGTGGCGGAAAAGCTCGATGCCTTGAAGCGCGCACCGGTGTTGATGATTGATGATATCGGTGCCGATGCCATGTCCGCATGGGTTCGCGATGACATTCTCGGGGTTATCTTGGAATACCGGATGCAAGAAGAGTTACCAACGTTCTTCAGTTCTAACTTTTCGATGGAACAATTGGAAACGGAGCACCTGCGGATCTCAACTCGTGGGGATGATGAGCCGCTGAAGGCCCAACGCTTGATGCAACGAATTCGCTTCCTGGCCAGAGAAATTACGATGGTCGGCGCTAATCGGCGGCCCCAATAATGACCGACTGAATTTTTTAGAGTGTTTAAATAATTATGTGTAAATAGAAAAATAAGCAATTGAAAAGGGAAAGCCTCTCCCTTATGATAGTTAGCA
>NZ_RHOA01000016.1 GCF_003946545.1 Levilactobacillus tangyuanensis | reverse complement strand
ATTGGCGAACACCGATTGAGATCTTTTTGCGTGATCTGCGTTACTAAATTTGTTCAAGTTATTTCTTGCAATCTGCCTAATTGAAAAAAGATGCCGGTCAAAGGGGCTCCCCTTGACTGGCATCTCACTTAGCGAATGATTATTTGCTTAATACAATGGTAAATAAGTGTCGCGTTCCCATTCGGAAACTTGGGTCCGGTAAGAATCGTATTCCAGGTTCTTAGCTTCGATAAAGTTCTTGCAAAGCCGGTCACCCATGGCGTTACGAATCACATCGTCGGCTGCGAGATCCTTCAACGCATTGTGTAAGGAGTCTGGCAAGTTCGTGATGTGGTTTTCCTTCCGTTCGTCGGTATCCATCCGGTAGATGTTCCGGTCAACGGCGTCTTCTGGCTTGATCTTGTTCTTCAAGCCATCCAGGCCGGCTTCCAGAACCGCCGCAATGGCCAAGTATGGGTTAGCGGCTGGATCAACGCTCCGTAATTCCAAACGAGTCCCAACGCCACGAGAGTTAGGTACCCGCACCAGTGGTGACCGGTTTGAACTGGACCAGGCCACATAAACCGGGGCTTCGTACCCAGGAACCAACCGCTTGTAACTGTTGACGATTGGGTTGCAGATTGCCGTGTAGCTCCGGGCATGCTTCAACAAACCACCCAAGAAGAAGTAGGCGTCTTGAGAAAGTTCACGTTCGCCATCCTTGTCGTAAAAGGCATTGCCTTGGTCATGGAATAACGACATGTTGATGTGCATCCCTGAACCGTTAATGCCATACAATGGCTTTGGCATGAAGGTTGCGTATAGGCCGTGCTTACGCGCAACGGACTTCACAACCAACTTGAAGGTTTGGATGTTATCGGCAGCAGCTAAGGCGTCGGCATACTTAAAGTCAATTTCATGTTGGCCAGGTGCTTCTTCGTGATGGGCCGCTTCGACTTCGAAGCCCATTTCTTCAAGGGTCAACACGATGTCACGCCGACAGTTTTCGCCCAAGTCCATTGGCGCCATATCGAAGTAACTCCCCTTGTCGTTTAGGTCGGTGGTTGGGTTGCCCTTGTCATCCAACTTAAACAGGAAGAATTCTGGTTCTGGCCCGATGTTGAAGTCGGTGAAGCCGGCCTTGCGCATGTCGCCAAGGACCCGAATCAGGTTGTTCCGTGGGTCGCCAGCAAATGGCTTACCATCGGTCGTATGAACTTCACAGATGACCCGAGCAATCTTACCCTTGTTATCGGCATTCCATGGGAAAATCATCCACGTGGAGAGGTCAGGGTATAAGTACATGTCACTTTCTTCGATCCGGACAAAGCCGTCGATTGACGACCCGTCAAACATAATTTTATTATCGAGCAATTCTTCAAGCTGGTTGATTGGAACCTCAACGTTCTTGATGGTCCCAAATAAATCCGTAAACATTAACCGTAAGAATTGGACATTTTCGTCCTTTGCAATTTGACGAATGTCATCTTTACTGTACGTTGCCTTTGCCATTAAAAATCGCTCCCTGTCAATTATCTTCTGAGTTGCCGAGGTTATAGAGGACGTTGTTGTATGCCAGGTCGGGTCTGCCCTAGGCGTCCTTGCCGTAGAAATTCGTCCTGCATGATTCGCCGAACGTCATCATCCGTCAACGGGTGCTCTAGGTTTTCCTCTTTTGCTTGCGCTGCACTAGCCTGTTGTTCGTAGATCGCCTTGATACCAGCGATGTTGACGCCCTCGGCCAAGTAGTCCCGAATTTCCAGTAACCGGTCGATGTCATTCAGTGAATACATTCGACGATTCCCTTCGTTACGTTCGGGCTGAATCAGTTGTTGGGCTTCATAATAGCGGATTTGTCGCGCAGTGAGATCGGTTAACTTCATAACCGTACCAATTGGCAAAACAGCTAGTGAGCGACGCAGTTCTTTCTCCTTCATGCAAGTGGCCTCCTAAACCATGTCGTTATCATACCACCCTGAAAAACGGTGTCAATAACAAATGTTAGAAAATATGACATCAATCGTTAATTTTTCTTTAATCAACCGCTTTTTAGGTCATTTCACGACAACCACGCGGTTATTTCATGTTCGATCTTCTGACGTTCATCCGGATGCTGGACGAGATCGAACCATTCGGCTGTTGTTTGGTTCCGGAACCAGGTCAATTGACGCTTCGCATAATGTCGTGAATCCTGTTTGATTTGGTCCACAGCGGCGGGAATTTTAGCGGGTTGATCGAGGACCGGCAACAGCTCACGGTAACCTATACCAGTCGCCGGTGGCAACGCCATGCCCCCCTGTTTCTGCAACCAACGGACCTCGTCTAGGAGTCCCGCCTGCATCATCAGGTCCACCCGCTGATTAATCCGCTGGTATAATAACGCTCGATCCGTGTTAAGGGCTAGATAGCGCTCATCATACTGCGGTCCCTGATTATCCTGGTGGGAAAATGGTTGACCGGTAACCTCAATGACCTCCAGCGCCCGCACAGTCCGCCGGATATTGCTTACCGGTATCTTGGCCGCCGCCACCGGATCAAGGCCGTGGAGCCGCTCCCAGAGGGCCTGACTGCCATGTTCCTTGGCCTCAGCATGAAGTCGATCGCGAACCGCCGAATCTCCCGGTGCATCCGCGCCCAGCTTCAGGCCATCAAACAGGGCTTGTAAATAGAAACCGGTCCCACCGGCAATGATGGGCAGATGGCCACGCTGATGAATGGCGACAATGAGCTCTTGAGCCTCAGCAACAAACTGGGCCACGGTAAATTGTTCCGTCACCTCACGCACATCCACCAAGTGATGAACGGCCTGCGCTTGTTCTTCCGGCGTTGCCTTAGCCGTGCCGATATCCAAATGCCGATAGACCTGCATGGAATCCCCGGAGATAATTTCTCCGTTAAACTGTTGCGCCAAGGAGATCGCTAACGCCGTCTTGCCAACGGCCGTGGGTCCAACAATGGCCAATACTTTTTGCATGGTGCCAAGCACTCCCTTCCGTTTCCCTCATGTCAGGTTTCATTACTAATAAGATTACCACACCTACGGAATCCCTGGGGGATTGCTTCGATCGACCGCCAGGAAAAATACTGGTAATTTGATAACGAAACCAGCATAATACAGTTAAACAGACCAAATTAATCAATGATGGGAGTCGAGTGTAATGAAGTCATTCTCTAAAGGATTCTTTTTCGGGGTCGTTGCTACTGCCAGCGCAGTGGCCGGCGCAGTCTTCTCTTTTAAGAAGTCCGTCGTTCAACCCATTGAAGACCAAGAGGCCCGGTTTGAAGAAAACCGGAAACGGGCCAATCGTAAGAGCCACGCCGCACACAACGGTTAAGGGCACACAAAAAGGCAGCGGAAATTTAATTCCGCTGCCTTTTGATTTGGCCATTTAAGCCTAAAACTTAGCCTTTTTAGTCTTACCTTCCCAACGAACAAACCCTTTTTTGAGGATTGAAATATCGTTGTAGCCTTCCTTGTTCAGGATAAAGGCAGCCCGGGTGCTCAAGGCCTTACCTTGATCATACAGGTAAACCGGTAAGTCGGAGCGCAAGCCACTGTGACTCGCCTTGAACGTTGAATAAGGCATGTTACGAGCGCCCAAAATGTGGCCCGCGTCAAAATCCTTCTTCTCCCGTAGGTCAACCACTTGAGCAGTGCGAATGCCCTCCTGGAAATCCTTTTGGTCAAGCAACGTTGCAACGTTGTTCCGCCGGATGATGGTGATCAATGACCACAGCCCCCATGCGACTAATAAAATAATTAAAACGATACTGTACACCAGTCCGCCTGAGATTTCGCCAATTACCAAAACTAAATCGTCCTTCCTAAACCACTAAATTCTAGTTACTTTTTTGAAAACGAAGTGCCAATGAGGCAGCACCAATCACACCAGCGTCGTTACCTAACTGAGCCAACTTCAGCTTCGTTGAGTCACGAACGGCTGGGAAGGCATTTTCTTGGAAATAACGCGTCGTTGGTTGCAACAACGTGTTGCCGGCATTCGACACCCCACCACCGATGATGATGTTGGCTGGGTTCAAGATGTTGGCGACGTTGGCCAAGGCCAAGCCAAGGTAAAAGGTGACGCGGTCAACCACTTGGTTAGCCAGGATATCCCCATTGTCGGCCAGGTAGAAGACCATCTTTGAGGTCACACTCTCGCGGTTATCTTCCATTTCCTTTAACCGTGAGGTCCCCATGAAGTCCTTTGCCATGTCGGCAGCCACGTGAACGACACCGGTTGCCGAGGCGTATTGTTCCAAACAACCGCGCTTGCCACAGGTACACAGGTACCCATTAGGTTGAACGGTCACGTGGCCCAACTCACCGGCACCACCATTGATCCCATGGAGCAGATGACCGCCAGCAATGACCCCGCCACCGACACCGGTACCGAGTGTAACGAAGACCACGTCATCGTCCTTTTCACCGGCACCCTTCCAGTATTCACCTAACGCTGCCACGTTCGCATCGTTATCCAGAATAAATTGCAAGCCAATGCCGTTTTGAATCTGGTCGCGAACCTGTTGGCGCTTCTTCCAGTTCAAGTTAAAGGCCCCAATGACGGTCCCATTTTCAATATCCACGGAACCAGGCGTTCCCATCCCAATCCCTAAGAAATCACTCTTACTAAATTCAGAATTAATGATGTGGGCGCGAATCGAATCCACAATGTTCGGAACAATGTGTTGCCCTTCATCGGTAATATCCGTGGGAATACTCCACTTGGTTAAAACTTCACCGTTAGTGGAAAGAAACGCCATTTTCGTGGTTGTTCCGCCTAAGTCAATTCCAATCAAATTCCGTGCCATAACGCTAGATCCCTCCAATGGATTGGTGTTTACGTTTTGCTTTCTCTTCTTCTAACCGGTGTTCGTGGGTTAACACCAGCTTTGCCTGAATAAATGTTGGATTATCAATGACCCGTGCCTGATGCAAGTGGTCCAATTCCAATGCCATGACTTCGATATCCCACATCCGTCGTCCCACGTAGACATAGATATCATATTTTTTTAATAATTGCTGGACATCATATAACGTTTTCATTGTGCCACAACCTCTCTAAAAATGCACGTTCCGTTGGACTTTAAGCCGCCATTCCCTGCATGTAGAGCCAAGCCAAACCGCCAATCAAAACAACGGTTGCGATAACTCGCTTAACGACGCTGACTTGACCAATCCGAGGAACCCCAACTGTATACGCTACCAAAAAGCCAGCGACGAGTCCGCCCAGATGGCCCGCCATATCGATTCCTGGCGTAAAGACATCAAAGGCAATGTTCATCACCACGAAGGCTAAGAACGTTCGCGCCAACTGCCGAATCACAGGATTCTCCCAGAAGGATTCCCCAAGCATGAGGAAGGCGCCAAACAGGCCAAAGATGGCCGTGCTGGCTCCTGCGGACAGGCTATCGGAAAAACAGAAGCTGGCAATATTTCCGCCAATCCCTGCCACTAAAAACATGATCAGGAACCGAGTATGACCAAAGGCCGCCTCGATCTGTATCCCGACAAAGTAAAGCGTAATCATATTCATCAGAATATGGGTGAAACCAATATGGAGAAAGATGGGGGTTATGAGGCGCCACCATTCTCCCTGTTGAACCAAGGCATTGACCTTAGCCCCAAAGGTAATGAGCACGTTAATATTCGTGCTTCCACCGGCCAGGGTCATGGCCCCGTAGACGACAACCATCAAGGCAATTAAACCAATCGTCACAAATGGTTGCTGGTCCAAGCGGTTCAGTCGTTGCTTCCACTGAGTCACCGCTAGGCCCCCTTTCTCTTCTTGTTCTACTTTACCTTAGCGGCCAGTACGGCGTCCAGTAAAACGTCAAACGATTCCACCGGCCACAGTGGGTGTGGTGTTTGCTGCCCAGGCATTGCCAGCGCCACCTTTGTCGCCGTTGTTTTGGGCAGGTAACGGTCATAATACCCCCCGCCAAAACCCAAGCGTTCCTTAGTACTGGCAAACATCAGCCCTGGTACCAAAATCAAATCGAACTCTTCGGGAGCAATCACCCGGCCATCAGTTGGCTCTAACAGCCCAAATTTGGTCCGTTGCAGGTGGGTCCGCTCATCTAGAACGTGAAAGGCCATCTGGCGCTTAGGCAGCGTCTCAGGGACGGCAATCGTCTTTCCCTCCGCATGGGCGCGGTCGATGATCGGCTTCGTCGGCAATTCAAAACCGCCGCTAATCGTGGTCGCAATGTTAACCGCTGACTTCCAAGCCTGAGTGTCCCAAAGCTGTTGATATAGGTCGGCAGCCGCGACAAGGCGTTCATCGGCGGTCATCTCATTCAGGTCATGAATCGTTTGCTGACGGAGTGCTGATTTAGTTGGCATGATTAACCCCCTTGATAGAAAAATTCAATAAAAAAAGGTGCGGACTCTCGCCCGTACCTTACTTAGTTTCGCGATGCAAAGTTACTTTCCGGTCACGTGGGCAGTATTTCTTAAATTCAACCCGGTCCGGGTTATTACGCCGGTTCTTGCTGGATAAGTAATTGCGTTCGTGGCATTCTGTACATTCTAAAGTGATGTGTACACGCATTGTGGGTAACCTCCCAACTTATTCAAAATTACAGGCTAGAGCCCTTAACTCGTAATATATTACCATTAATCGGTCCTAATTACCAGTCATAATCCTAAATATGTTAAGGAAAAATACTTAACAGCTAAATTACCCGTTGGTGTTTTGAGCAGATCCACCCGTGGTTGCCTTCGTGGGGTTCGTTAACGTTGACGTCGACTGAACACTCTTCCAGTAAGCCGCGTAGATCTCCTTAGCCAGCTTCATGTTGTTGTCTTCGGCGTTCACGCCCAGGTTAGGCATAGCCAGGGCAACCACAACTTGTGGATGGTTCGATGGCGCATAGGAGGCCAAACTCAGGGTAACCGTTTCGTTCCCCTTGTAATACGTTTGTGCAGTCCCGGTCTTAGCAGAAATACCTGGCGAGATCGAGGCCAGTTCGGCACCGGTCTTGTAGGTGTTGGTCCCATGAACAACGTCATAGAGCCCTTCCTTAACCAAGGCCTTCTGAGCCTTCGTCA
Organism: Levilactobacillus tangyuanensis; assembly: GCF_003946545.1. GTDB lineage: Bacteria > Bacillota > Bacilli > Lactobacillales > Lactobacillaceae > Levilactobacillus > Levilactobacillus tangyuanensis. Next base: position 31,732 of record NZ_RHOA01000016.1, on the reverse strand, counting down.
TGCCAATCGTATTCAAGACCTTGGGCGAAACGTTTGACTTAACGGCACCCAGGGTCCCGTCAGACTTCGTTCCGCGAATCGATTGAACCACGTGTGGTGCGATTCGCGTCCCACCGTTAGCGATCGTTGACATGTATTGGGCCACCTGCATAACCGTGTAGGCATCGTAGTTCCCAAAGGACAAGTCTAACGCGTTCCCGATGTGGGCCTTGGAGCTTGACCCTTCCAAACCAGTGCTCTCACCTGGAAGGTCAATCCCGGTCTTGACACCCAATCCAAATTGATTGAAGTAGCCACGCTCGATATCGAACGCCTTCGTACTCATAGTTAACGCAGCACCATCGGAATAATTAAAGCCCGCTTCCTTCATGGCCAATTGCATCATGTAGGAGTTAGAAGAAACTTCCAGTGCGGTGGCAGCGTTAACCGCCATGTTGGCACCCCCACCATGGTTAAACCATGACGCCTTCTTAACCCCACCAACGGTGATTGGCATATCAGTTAAGGTGCTATTGGTTGGCGAAATGACACCCTTCATCAGGGCACCCGAGACCATGGCCCCCTTAACAACAGACCCCATAACAATGTCACTGTTAATCGTCCCAAGGGCATTTTCAGTGGTCTTACCAGACGATGGATTACGGTCAACCCCGGCCATCCCAATGACGGCCCCGGTATTCGGGTTCATCACAACGGCATAGGTCCCGGTCGAGTTCCCACCGGCACCGGCTTCGGCAGACTTAACCAGTGATTGTAACTTGCTTTGGAAGCTGGAATTGATGGTCAATTGTAGGTTGTCACCCTTTTGGCCACCATACTTCTTAACTTCCTTGGTCACCGTATTATTCCCAGCAACCTCGACCTGCTTCTGCGCCTTGGTCCCACGCAGAACAGATTCGTATTCTTGTTCCAAGTAAGACTGTCCAACACTGTCATTACGAGAATAGCCTTGGGCCAACAGCTCGTTAATCTTGTCACTCGGTAACCCCGTCTTTTCGGACGAAACGGTCCCGATGATGGACTTGATGGACGACCCGTTCGGATAGTTCCGTGACCAACTTGTTCCAACCTGAACCCCAGGCATCGCGGATAAGTGTTCGCCAATCTCGGCAATTTCTTGACTCGAGACGCCGGAATCCTTGATGTAGGTGGTCGATAACGCATAGGCCCCACTCATCTTGGCAAAGATGGTGGCGGCGTTCCGCTGACTCTTCGTCAACGTGAATGAAGAGTCCTTTTGCAAATAAGCCAAGGCCTTATCATACCGTTGAGAAGCCGTTGAATTCTTTGGCAGCGTCAACTTCTTTTCAACCGCCTTTAAATTATCAGTATCCGTCAGATAATAATCGATGGCTTGCCGTGGCGTCAGCGAACTGGTTGAGACCGTTAAGTAAGTCCCTAACCGATTCGCAATTTTGTACATGTCCGTGGATAAGACATTAACCCCTTTGGTATAAGAGATGGCCTGGTGAGACTTGTTCCCCACCAATACCTTACCGTTGGAATCATAAATCATCCCCCGTTGGACATTCGTTGTTTCAATGGTGGTATCGGTCTGATTGACCTCCGCCTTAAATTGCGACCCATACATTACCTGCAAATACGCTAACTGGCCAATTAACGCCGCAAATAACAGGGCAACGATAATGAAAAGAAAATTTAACCGAAAGGGAATCTGTGACTTTGTCGGGCCGTCAGACCGCTTGCTCCGGTTGCTAATACGATTATAGAAATTCTTCACAACTGCTCTGCTCCTTATTGTACAGCTACTATTTTACCAAACTTCGCCGCCGGTCACTATCCCACTACCGAAATTTAATCATTCTATGCTATTCTAGAGACCGGAACGATAAATGTACAGGGTCCCAGTTAACTTTTATAATTTCTAAAGATTGAGGTGGCTTCATTGCAAGACCAAAAACGACGCTGGCAACCTACCACGCGTCAGCTCACTTTATTTGGGGCGTTCATGACCCCGTTTATCCTTATGACGGCCTATTTTATCTATCGACAGATGGCCCCCTTTGGATCGAGTAGCCTCCTCACGGTCGATCTCGGTCAACAATATATTGATTTCTTTGCCTATCTTAGACGGGCCATCCTGCATGATCCCAGCAGTCTGTTTTATTCCTTTAGTAACGGCCTCGGCGGGGAAATGTTGGGGACATGGTCCTACTATCTTTTAAGCCCACTGAACTGGATACTTCTCTTGTGTCCCGGGGCATCACTAACCGTGGGCGTCTTCTTCCTAACCGTCTTTAAATACGGCCTGGCCGGACTAACCTTTGCCTGGCTGATCACGAAGACTACCAGCCAGTCTGGCTTGCGGGCGGTGACCCTGGCCACGGCATACGCCCTCATGGGTTGGTCGATCGCCAATCAACTGAACGTGATGTGGTTAGATGCCGCGTACCTGTTACCACTCATCTTCTATGGTCTTTACCTACTGATGCACGCCGGGAAGTGGCGGCTCTATGTTACCTGGTTGACAATCATGTTGGTCGTCAACTACTACATGGCGTACATGATTTGCCTCTTCTTAATTCTGACGTTTATCTGGTTGGCCGTTGATCGCTGGACCAACTGGCGTCAGCTCATTCGGCAAGCCAGTCAATTTGCCCTAAGCTCGCTGGCCAGTGGGTTACTCGCGGCCTTTGTCCTGTTACCAACCTGGTGGTCGCTGTCACAGAGTAAGGCGCAATACACGGTGACCTCCTTCAAATGGAAGTTTGAATTTTTCCCACCAAAGATGATCGGTAAATTCTTCATGGGCGCCTTCAACTTTGACCAGATGCCCGATGGCACTGCCAATCTGTTTATCGGCGCCATCGCTCTTCTCGGTGCTATGTTCTTCTTCGCCGACCACCGAGTCTCGGTCCGCAGTCGCGTGGCTGCCGGCCTGGTCACCCTATTTCTGGGCCTGTCCCTCTGTGTTCAGCCCTTAGATTTACTGTGGCACGCCGGCCAGTTCCCGGTCTGGTATCCTTACCGCTTCTCCTTTGTGGTCGCCTTCTGGCTCATCTGGTTGGCCGCACAAACGTTGACGGATGACTTCGAACCCGGCTGGTTAGCCATCGCCATTGTCACCCTGATCGTCGCGGTCGGCAGTGGCTATGTGGCCCTCAACATCAAGCATTTCAAGTATCTGCAGATGAATCAGGTCTTGCTAGGACTACTATTCGTGATTCTGGCATTGGGCCTGATCACGTTACCCGTGAAGAAACACTGGATCTATCCGCTGACCTTCTTTGTCATTGGCGCAACCGAAATATCTGCCAATGCCTTCATGTCCCTAAACAATATTAGTTATGTCTCTCAGAGTGAATATGGCAACTACACCAACGAGCTCCAGCGACTGGTTAATCGCGTTCAGAAGAACGACACCGGCTTCTATCGGATGGGTAAGACCTTCCTCAGAACCAAGGGCGATGCCTTTCAAACGGGCTTCAACGGTGGTGGCGTGTTCTCCTCGGTGTTACCTAAATCGGTCCCAACCTTCTTCGGCAACACTGGGAATCCCGATGGTGATGGCTTCGTCGAGTATAGTAACGGCACGCTGGTCACCGATTCACTGCTCAACATGAAGTATTATTTCCAACAAAAGCAACTGGCAGGCGCACTGAGTGGCAAGAGCATGTTGCCGGCCTCGACGAACAAGGCTGACCTGGCAGATTACCGTTCGGTTAGCCAAGACCACTGGGCGACAACCTACAAGAATCCCTATGCGTTGCCTATGGGCTATACGGCCAGCAACGCCATCTTGACGCTCAAGAACAAGACCGCTGATCCCTCACAATACCAGGCCAATTGGTTAGCCGCATTGACCGGTAATTCGGCGGACAAACACCTTTACACCGCAGAAAACTTCGATCAGGTCACTTTCCAAAATATCGGCCAGCAATCGAAAATTACCGGTGCCGTGCTACAGAAGAAGAACCTGCTGAAGCCAGCCAAGATGACACTAACCTTCACGCCAACCACAAATGATGCTTATTACCTCACCTTTGGGTCGACCGTCAATTCTGACAACGCCGATTTCGTCCTCAATGGACAGGCCTTGAACCAATACAAGACCTACCGAAACACCATCATGGTCAGCGTCGCCGACCATGCCAAGGGGAAGAAACAAACCCTAACGATTCAATTGAAGAAAGGATCATTGTGGCTAGATAACTTTACCCTGTATCAGCTCAATACCAATCGCTTCAAATCGGCGGTTAACCAGCTCAGGTCGCAACCTTGGCAACTCACCAAGCAGTCCAATCGTTACTTTAGTGGATCGATAACGACAACGCATTCTGGCCAGGTGCTCAACACCTCCATCCCTTATTCACAGGGATGGCACGCCACCATCGATGGCCAACGGGTCAAGACCTACAAGACCGTTGGCATGTTCACGGCTGTGAAGCTGCCTAAGGGTAAGAGCCACGTCACCCTATCCTACTGGCCACCATTACTGAATCTCGGCTTAGCCATTAGTGCAGGGACGCTCGTCGTCCTTTCCGGCGGCTGGTGGCTCTTCCATCGGCGCCATTAACTGGATTTAAATAGCCATTAAAAAAGCGTTACGACAACCGTCGTAACGCTTTTTGCTATGGACAAATAGTCGGAGTACTATTTTAAAATCAGCTAACCAAGTTCCCCGTTGTCCTTATAGATATAGGTTGGCCCATCCGTGACCGGGTCATAATCAATCGTCAAGTCGTATCCCACGAAGAACCATTGGTCGCCCTCCGTGATATAGTAGGTCACATTATCCTTTTTCTCCGCCACGATGGGATCACGAGGGTTATCGTCTGGCGTCATGCCCAAGGAAAATCCTTCATGCACGGGCGTCTTACCGTAAACCTTACCAAAGAAACGAATTCCCCGGCCGGTCATGCCCATTTCGTTACGAAACCATTCGCTTGCCTTATCAGTCACAGTAATTTTCATCTTCACAAGACTCCTCTTCGCACGGTCTATGAATCCGTTTTCATAGTTCATTTATAACACGTTTAGCTTCCATTTAGCAAGTATTGCTTCACTATCTAGATTATGCCCGATTGAATTGTGCAAAACAAACTATCTGCTCAAAGAAAAAGCGTCCACCCAATCTGGGCGACGCTTACGGGACGCTATTCGACATCCAAAATCTTAACAGACATGTCGCCACCTGGCGTTTCAAAGGTGACTTCTTCACCCTTGCGGTGACCTAACAGGCCCTTAGCAATGGCGGAATCGTTAGAAATCTTACCAACCATGGGATCGGCCTCGGCGGCACCCACGATGGTATATTCTTCTGGTTCCTCATCGGGTAATTCCTTGAAGACAACCTTCTTACCAACCGTCAGTTGGTCCTTGTCGGTGCCATCGTTGTCGATGATTTCAGCATACTGCAACATCCGTTCAACGGTGCTAATCCGCGTTTCTAACATACTCTGTTCGTCCTTGGCTGATTCGTATTCAGAATTTTCAGACAAGTCCCCGTATGAACGGGCGATCTTAATCCGTTCGATAACATCTGGTCGTTTAACCATCTTTAAGTTTTCTAATTCGGCTTGGAGCTTCTCCTTGCCTTCTTCAGTCATTGGATACATTTTATCTTGTGCCACATTGGCCACCCCTTTTACGCAAATTTTTTCATGTTGGCCTGGCCAACTTAATTTATGATTTTAGAAAAGGCTAGCCTCATCGGCTAACCCGTCCTATTCTATATGGTTGTATCTGGATTGTCAAAAACTTCTTTATTTCCGCTAGCTTCCAGGATTGCCCGAATCTTGGTAACCAAGAGGTCGATAGCGACTTGGTTCTCGCCACCTTCAGGAACAATCAGGTCGGCATAACGCTTGGTTGGTTCAACGAACTGATGGTAAGTTGGCTTAACAGTCGCCAAATATTGTTGGATGATTGAATCTAATGTCCGGCCCCGTTCGTTCATGTCGCGTTCAATCCGGCGGATAATCCGAATATCATCATCGGTATCAACGAAGACCTTGATGTCCATCAGGTCACGTAAGCGTTCATCGTCAAGAATTAAAATGCCTTCCAGGATGATAACGTCGCGTGGTTCTTGATGAATCGTCTTGTCACTTCGAGTTGAAAGTGTGTAATCGTAAACCGGCTTTTCAATGGGTTCGTAATTCAACAACGTCTTCAGTTGAGAAATTAACAGGTCGGTATCGAAGGCCAATGGGTGGTCATAGTTCACGGCTGCCCGTTCTTCCATCGTCATCTCCGACTGATCGTTGTAGTACGAATCTTGTTGTAAAATCATAATTGAATGCCCGATCAACTGGTCAAAGATTGCCCGGCTAACGGTCGTCTTCCCACTCCCGGAACCCCCGGTAACTCCAATAATAATCGGTCGCTTTTTGTTTGCCAACTTTGTCGCCATCCTTTATTTATTATCGCTTGCTAGTGAACTGGTTAATTTTTGATGCTGGTCATACGTCTTCGAGAAGTAAACCTTCCCGGTCTTGCTGTTCGCAATGAAGTAGTAATACCCCTTGCTCTTATCAGCAGGATGCAGAACCGCCTTGATCGAATCCGTGCTTGGATTATCAAACGGTCCAGGACCATACCCCGTGTGGACGTACAGGTTATAAGGCGACTTCACCTTAAGATCCTTGTAGGTCAAATTTTTCTTGGTTGACTTCAAGGCATATTGAATCGAGATATCAGATTGTAACGCCATCCCCGCCTTCAATCGGTTGAAGAAGACCCCCGAAATCTTGTTGCGGTCAGACTGTGTGACCCCTTCGCGTTCAACCAAGGATGCCAGCGTCAAGGTTTCTTGAACCGTCAGCTTTTGCTTCTTAATTGTCGAATAGTCACCGGCCAGATTCTGATCGCTCTTGGCAACCATTTGGGTCACAATGTCCTTAAGCGTCATCTTCTTGCCCGCCTGATACGTGGCTGGGGCTAAATAGCCTTCAAGACGATAACGAACATTCTTAGCCTGCTTGGCCGAGCCCAGTAACCGTGGATACTTGGCCGCTAATTCATTAAAGAAGGCCTGATCCTTCATCAGACTCAGGAATTCCTTCTTGGTAAAGTCCGTCTGAATCGGCACCTCGGTGGCCAGCTGGTCGACCGTCTCGCCTTCTCTGACTAACAGCTTACCCGTTGTACTCTGAATCGGTTCCGCAGACCCGCCTTGTTGCAGCTGCTTAGCAATCTGCTTAAGGGTCATCGCCGGTGTTAACTGGTAGTAGCCGGCTCGAAAGTTCGTAAATTTATTCGACTTAACGTAGTAGTTAAAGACCATGCCACTTTTGACAACTTTTTTATCCTGTAAGATTTGACCAATCTTGTTGGATGTTGCCCCCATCGGTACGTGCACCTGAACCACCTCGTGATTACTGGTGTCCATCGGTTTTAAGGCCGTCTGGAAGTAGTGATACCCAAAGAAACCAATAATGACCGCCAGAACAACTAGCAGGCTGGCCACACCAATCATAATCCTGCGGCCAAATGACCGTTTATTTCCTGAGTCCTGCCGCGTAGGGGTGGGATCTGTGCCATTCTCCAACTTGTTTCCTCCGTTCTTTGCCATAATCTTCTCTATTATACAGAATTTATGAGGTTACGGAAACATGAAAGCGCTACTTTGATAAAAATGTAATGTTTAAGCCGCTTTCACCAAAAGACGCGCCTGATCTCATTTACAGAAATCAAGCGCGTCGCTCATGGTTTAACGAATTTCAGCGTTCAGGTCGTCCTGAAGCCGCTTCGTCACTTTATCAAAGGCCTGGTTCACGTCGTCATCGACTAACGTTCCCTTTTTGTCTTGATACGTTAAGGTGTAAGCCAAAGACTTCTTGCCCTTCGGTACTTTCACCCCATCATAAACATCGAACAATTTGACGGATTGGAGATAAGCGCCGCCCCGCTTCTCGATCAGGGCCACAATTTCTTCGTTAGTGGTTTCATCACTAACTAACATGGCAATATCCCGCGTGATGGCAGGGTAACGAGAAATCAAATCGTATTGATTCTCCTGCTTAGGCATATCAATAATGGCCTGCAGGTTTAATTCAAAGACGTAAGTTGCCCCAATCTTGAATTGCTTAGCGATTGAAGGATGGATTTGGCCAATGAACCCAATGCGATGACCATGAACCAAGACATCGGCGGTTCGGCCTGGGTGCATTTCTGGCATGTCGGCATTGGCAACAAAGGAAACATCCCCATTGACGGCCATGTCTTGCAGGTAAGCCTCGACAATGCCCTTCATTTGGAAGAAATCGACCGCCTGCGCTGGTTGATTCCAGCCAGCTGGCATTAGCGTCCCCGTAATGGCCCCCGCGATATGTTCCTCTTCGCTAGGCCGGTCAGTTCCGTCCTCACGGTAAAAGACCCGACCCTGTTCATACAAGGCCACATCCTTCACCTTCCGGGCGGTGTTGTAGGCAATGTCATCCAACAACCCAGTAATCACATTCATCCGTAAGACCGCATGGTCGACACTCATTGGCCAAGCCAGCTTAGTCGTTTCGCTAGCCTGCATGGTGAACATCTTAGCCTTGTCTTCCGTGGTTAACGCATATGAGATGGCCTGGTTCAGGCCTAAGCCCTCAAGGGAATGCCGGGTGGCCCGCATTAGTTTCTGTGCAGCCGTTAAGGTCCCCATCGTCATCCGACCCGTCGGTAAGGTCGTTGGCAATTCATCATAACCGTAAATCCGGGCGACTTCTTCCAGCAAGTCGGCTGGGATGTGAATGTCATTGCGGCGAATTGGGACCGTCACCGTCAATGATTCCCCGGAAGCAACGACCGTAAAGCCGAGGCTTTCCAGGATATGGGTGACTTGGTCTTGCGTCAAGTCGGTACCCAGTACCGCATTAATATGACTCATTGTAATGGTAATCACGGCTGGTTCGGGTTCGTTGTCGGATCCCACGGCAGTCCCCGTTTGAACGGCCCCATCGGCCAATTCATTCATCATTTGAGCGGCAGCATCCAGGGCATCCTGAACGCCGGCCTGGTTAACGCCACGTTCGAAGCGTTGTGAAGCATCCGTGTGTAAATGATGGCGTTGCGCTGCCTTACGGATATGGTCATGTTCAAAGACCGCCGCCTCAATGGCAACCGTCTTCGTCTGGTCGGTAATGGAGGCGTCCAAGCCACCCATGACCCCGGCCAACCCAATGGGCCGATTGCTGTCGGCAATCACGATGTCTTGGTCCGTCAGTTCATGTTCCCCTTCATCCAAGGTCGTCAAGGGTTCACCGGGCGTCGCCGTCCGGACATAAACATCCTGCCCATCAAACTTGTCATAGTCAAAGGCATGCAGGGGTTGACCATATTTCAGCATGATGTAGTTGGTGATATCAACCACGTTGTTAATGGGCCGGTAACCGGCGTTCCAAAGCCGAATCTGTAGCCACATTGGACTTGGGGCGATCTTAACCTGCTTGACCAGGCGCATGCGGTATTGCGGTGCTAAGTCGGCATCCACGTGTAAGGTCAATTCGGAATCGATGGCATCGCCCGTCTCCTTAACGTTAGGTTGGTCCAACTCAACGGGTTGATCATAGATGGCTGCTAAGTCATGGAGGGTCCCGTTTAAGCTGAGCATGTCCCCACGGTTAGGCGTCACGTCGAGATCAATCAGACTGTCGTTCATACCCAGGTAATCGTAGACATCATCGCCAGGCGTTGCGTCGGCAGGCAAGACATAGATCCCATCGACATAATCCTTGGGAACGACGTCCTCACTGAAGCCGATTTCTTGTAAGGCGCAGACCATCCCGGCTGAAGGGACGCCACGCATCTTAGACTTCTTGATCTTAACGTTGTCGGCGATTCGAGAACCCGGCAGGGCCACGATGACGTTCTGACCCTTGGCAATGTTAGGCGCGCCACAAACGATTTGTAGAGGTTCGTCTTCGCCAACATCAATCTGGCAAATGTGTAAGTGATCAGAGTCTGGGTGCATCTCGATGGCAAGCACATGACCAACCACGATCTTCTTCAGGCCAGCGCTAGGTTGGGTAACCCCGTCAACTTCGACCGAGGTCCGTTCAATTTTTTCCGCTAAGTCTGCGGGTGAGACGTTTAAGTCTAAATATTCTTTAATCCAGTTATATGAAATCTTCATGGTTGGCGATTATCCTTTCTTCGTGAATTGCTTGAGGAAACGCACGTCATTGAGGTAGAAGTTCCGAATATCATCGACACCGTACTTCAACATAGCAAACCGGTCGGGTCCAACACCAAAGGCAAAACCACCATAGACATCAGGATCAACGCCGGCCATCTTCAGGACGTTAGGGTGAACCATTCCGGCACCCAGCACTTCAATCCAGCCCGTATTCTTGCAAACGCCGCAACCCTTACCACCACAATTGAAACAAGTAATATCAGCCTCAACTGATGGCTCGGTAAATGGGAAGTAACTTGGCCGCAAGCGCACATCGAATTTGTCACCAAATAATTCGTGGGCTAAGACCTGCAACGTTCCCTTCAGGTCTGCCATGGTAATGTGCTTGTCGATGACTAACCCTTCCACTTGATGGAACTGGTGGGAGTGCGTTGGGTCGTCGGTATCACGACGGTACACAACCCCTGGGGAAATCATTTTTAATGGGCCTTGGCTGAAGTCATGCTTTTCCAACGTCCGCGCCTGCATGGGTGACGTTTGAGTCCGCATCAAGATCTCCTTAGTAATGTAGAACGTATCCTGCATGTCACGAGCGGGATGGTTCTTAGGGATATTCATCATCTCAAAATTATACTTGTCCTCTTCAACTTCTGGGCCACTTAAAACCTGGTAACCCATGCCCAAGAAGAGATCTTCGATCTGGTCAATGATTTGTTGAATAACATGTGGTTCACCCTTGGCAACTGGCGTCCCCGGTAATGTCACATCCAGCGCCTCATTGGCCAACCGGGCATTCAAGACGGCCCGTTCCAATTCCTCACGACGGCCCTCTAAAGCGGCAGTTAAGTCATCACGAACCTTGTTCGCAAATGCCCCAACCTTTGGCCGTTCTTCGGCATCTAAATCACGCATCCCCCGAAGGACCTCCGTGATGGGTCCCTTCTTACCTAACAAATTAACCCGGACTTGATTAACGTCCTTGAGGTCGTTTGACTTCTTAATTTCGTCCAAGCCACGTTTCTGTAGCTCGTCCAGCTTATCTTTTAACGACATACGACATCCTCCAATTATATTTTCTACGACGGACTCTCTGCTAACTGAGTATGGATTTTCCTAAGACTGGGCAAATAAAAAAGCCCCGTCCCCTAGATTAGGGACGAAGCATCGCGGTACCACCCTGATTCAGTGTAACCAAAGCTACACCACACTCAGACGTGATAACGGTCACTTACCGGACAATCATTCATCGTTTTCACGAATTCCGATGCCTACTCAAGAACTGAATTCACCGATGGTCTTAGAGGCTCGCTTCCAGTCACGGCCAACCCTTCCTAACAAATTCCATCGATTACTGCTTTTCTATCATCGTATTTGATTATTACATTCACTAAGGTTAGCCGAAAAAAACCGACCTGTCAACTACTTCTGGTCGGTTTCTGTTGAGCAATACCACTTGTCTGACCAAGCGTGAACCGCATTCATCACGGCTTCAAATTCTTGCCCCTTTTGCGTTAACTCATATTCAATTAAGGAATTGTCGGGAAAAGTCTGGCGGACAATAACCCCATTCTCTTCCAATTCCTTGAGCCGTTCCACTAAAACCCGGTCGCTGCAACGCGGCACCTTACGTGCCAAGTCACGAAACCGCTGTGGCCCTTCGTGAAGCAAGACATCAATGATTAAGCCGTTCCACTTCTTCCCCAAAAAGGAAAAAGTCTGCTCAAATCGGGGACACAGTGTGAAGTCGACCGATGAGTCTTCGTCACTTTTTGACGTCATCATTTGCAAATTTTCTGCCCCCAATCCTTCTCTAGTCATTCTTATGCGTTAGGTGTCATCCGTTCTTTAAGGGCTTCTACCCGCTTACGCATGGGTCCACAAAATTCGTGAACGGCTTCGTAATCATCCACCAGAGAAACAATCGCACTTTCCCGGTATTTAGGCGTTGCCAAGGTAGCACCCCACATATGTTTCAGGATGATATCCTTTTCCATGGGACTCAGATCAGTCAGCTTTTCAGCGTTCCGCAAGGCGACCCGTGGATGGATAAACGCATGCGAACCCAAGTCAAACTTGGTTGTCCGCCAGTCATAATAAAACAAATCATGTAACAACCCGCCCCGTGCGGTTGCCCGGGTATTCAAACCAAGTTTCTTCGCAATCAAATAACTATTATAGGAAACTGAAATACAGTGGTCCAGTCGGTTTGAATGGTGGTGCTGGGTGTAATTTGCCAGGCGTTGAACCGGCTCCTTTTCCAACAGATCAGAAACTAAAGCAAGGTACTCGGGGTCATCGCGCCAAGTCAGTTTGGTCATAAAATGCTTCCTTTTCATTTAGTATGGTTTGGTCTTCTACTCTTAGTTACCCTATATCATACTTTCTTTTGGCCAAAATGCAACCATAATGATTCAGGATCCCCGCTGTTTAGCGATTCTTAACCTTTATTCGATAACGCGAAACATCACGACACCGGCGGCAATCGCCACGTTCAGTGACTCGGCCTGACCCTTAATCGGGATATACAGGTTCATGGTGGTCATGGCCTGTAGGTCTGGGGCCATCCCGTTGCCTTCATTCCCCATCACAATCGCGCCGGCAGCCATTGGCTTGACGTCACGATAATCCTTGGCATGGGGATCAAGATTCGTCCCATAGACCGGTAGGCCCCGCTTGGTAAAGGCCTTGATCCAGTCATGGAGGTCGGCTTCAACCAGTTGTAAATGATACTGACTCCCCTGCATCGAACGCAGGACCTTTGGCAGAAAGCGGCTGGCCGTCCCCTTACCAAAGACAACACCGGTGAGTCCGGCGGCATCCGCCGTACGGACCATGGTGCCAATGTTGCCGGGATCTTGAACATAGTCTAAGAACAACCACGTGCCCGCAGCCGTTTCTGGATCAACGACCGTTTCGCTTGGCATTGGCAGCGTGGCAAAGATGCCTTGTGGCGTTCCGGTATCGCCAATCGTCTTCGCAATACTATCGGTCAATTCAAAGGTTGGGACCGACTGCGGTAATTGAACCTCATGCGCGGCGAGTTCCTCGGCCGTGCCCATGATGGCCGTCATCGGTTGGCGAGCCTTAATGGCCTCTTGCACCAAATGCCAGCTTTCTAATAGGTAGCTTTGCGTTGCCTGACGACCCTTTTTACTGCTCAATGACCGCCACTGCTTAACTCGCTTATTTTGACCGGACGTTATTTTTTCTCTCACACTGATTACTCCTATCGACTCGTTTTCCTAAGTTTACCATACCCCTGGGCAGACTGACGGACTTGGCTTATGATAGTAGAAAAAGTTCACACGAAGGGAAGCGATTGTATGATGACACAAAAGTGGCTGATTTCAGGTCAGGTTCAAGGCGTTGGCTTCCGCTGGTCGGCACAGCAGCTCGCCAATCGTCTGGGCGTCACGGGTACGGTGCAGAATCTAAGAACCGGTCAGGTGGCCATTGTGATCACCGGCGAACCCGATCAGCTAGCGGCCTTCGCGGATCGGCTTCACCGGGGACTCACCCCGTGGATCACGGTCACCGATATTTCGAAGACTGACCTGCCCACCCACCATTTTGCTGACTTTCAGATAATTATTTGAAAAACCCACTCAGATCAAGTAATATGTTTGATGTTGACGGCGTTTTCGTCGTCGGGGGCTGTGTGCTCTACATCGCGAAAATAAAGGGGTTCAAAACATAAAATGAAAATCTCCAAGAAAGTCTCGGTCACTGCTGCTCTTGCAGGGCTTGCCCTGGTCTTAAGCGGCTGTGTACAGACTAAGAATGGTAAGCCTTATGGCTTCGTCTACGACTACTTAGCCGTTCCTGGGCAACACGTCATGGATTGGTTCGCCCATGCCTTCGGTGGCAGCTACGGTTGGGCAATCATCATGTTAACCGTTGTTGTTCGGATGGTGCTGCTACCATTGATGGTCCGCCAAATGCGGAGCTCAACGGTTCAACAAGAAAAGATCTCAATGATTCGGCCACAAATGACCGAATTGCAAAAACGGCAAAAGGCCGCCAAGACACCCGACGAACAGGCTGCCGCTGGCCAAGCCATGATGGCCCTCTATAAAGACAATGGGATCAGCATGACCGGTGGAATTGGCTGTTTACCACTGTTAATCCAAATGCCGGTCTTCGCCGCTCTGTACGCAGCAATTCGTTACTCACCAGAACTCAGCGGGTCCGTCTTTATGGGAATCCCACTTGGGAAGTCTAGCTGGATTCTAGCCATCTTGGCCTTCTTATCTTATCTGCTTCAAGGCTACATCACGTTATTGGGGATGCCCAAGGATCAGAAGAAGCAAATGATGATTACCCTCCTGATGTCGCCCGTGATGATTCTATTCTTCACCATGAGCTCTCCGGCCGGATTAGGTCTCTACTTCTTCGTTGGTGGATTGTTTGCCTGCCTGCAAACCTTAATCATTAACTTCTATCGACCAAAGATTCGTAAAGAAATCGAAGAACAGGTTAAGAATCAGCCAGCACCAGTTGTTAAGCCAGCCCCAAAGCCGGTGACGCCAACTGAAACGCCAAAGGCCATCAAACCAACTAAAACAACTAATCATGAACAAAACCACAAACGAAACGCCGGCAAGCAACAACACCGTCGTTAAACGAAGAAAGCCCTCTGACCATTAGGTCAGGGGCTTTTTATTTGTTTTCCTTGATAAAGCGCTTTTTGTATCTAACAAAATCTTGTTCGATAGCCTGGTTTAATTTCACGGCACTGGCCTAGTGATAGCCTAGAGCATTGGTATTTTTGTATGCAATTACTTGCTATTAACAAAATGGTCAGTATCAGTACGCACTGCTTGCCTACTGTTCCTTAAACCGTGGCCAAATTCTTTTTAACCCCACCCGGAATCCGATCACTGACCACGGCCGACCATGATTCAACGTTTTGGCCCTTGGTCTCAATTTGCAAAAATTTATTAGGCTTCAGTCGCCACTGGGAATCAAAGGTTAACGTCCGCGATGTTCCGCTCTGGTTGTAAGTCAAAAGCTGATAGGTATACTCTTTCTCGCCACCACCACCAATATACTCGCGAACCGGCTTAGCCGATGTCGAAGCATAAACCGTTTCCGATTTTACTAATGGATTAACGTTGTCTAGGGCCATCGCCCACTCCGAATGTTGGTTGCGTGTCATCTGCGGGACAAGTGCCGCCGTCAATCCCAAAATGCCAATTAATAATGCGGCTAACCCCAATAGTCGTTTAATGATTTTCATGATAGCTCCTCCTATATTGGTTAGCTACTATAGTAACTAACTAGTTATCTTAGAATACTGGAATTAGTTGGCACTGTCAAGTTTGTTCATAAAATAATTCATGACAAAAAAAGGCTATCGAGATTTCTCGATAACCGTTAGTTTATTAATCTTGTTTAGGTCGCGATTGTTCCTCGCCATCTTGCTCTGCTGCAGGCGTTTCTAATAATTCGGACTTGATGCCCGGAATATCATTCGCTGCCTGAGCTTGCGCCTTCTTGTCATTCAGGATTGCCGCGTCCGCATCCGAGAGAATGGGCAAGGTGATTCGAAAGACCGAGCCATGCCCTAAAGCACTCTCAATCGTAATCCGACCATGATAGGCCTCGATCAAACGCTTGGCAATGGCCAAGCCCAGACCGTTGCCCCCCTTGGTTCGTGAACGCGCCTTATCGACCCGATAGAACCGGTTGAAGACCCGGTTACGATTCTCCTGAGAAATTCCTTCACCAAAGTCCTGAACCGCGACCTCAACGCTTCTGGAGTCACTTTCATAGGACAGGTGAACCTCTTTACGTTTCTGAGAATACTTTACGGCATTATCGAGTAAGATAATCAGAATTTGCTCCAGATGGTTCCGATAAATCTGTGACTGAACCGGTCGCTCCACATCATCATCCAGAATAAACACGTAGTCGGGATGAATCATCTTGAAGTTATCAAAGACCTGCGTCACCACTTCGGTCACATCCGAGACCTCATTAGGAAAGTTGACATCGATTTGCTCGGCTCGTTGCAGGTCCAACATTTCTTGAACCAGGCTTTGCATCCGCTTAGTCTCCTGTAACGACGCCTTAATCGACTCGTTTAAGATCTCTGGGTCATCCTTACCCCAACGATCCAACATTTCCATATGCCCTTGGATAATGGCCACCGGCGTCCGCAACTCATGTGAAACGTCCTCGACGAATTGCTGTTGCTGGTCCATATATCGTTGGGTCGTATCGAGCATCCCATTAAACAAGGTGCCCAGGTCACTCAACTCGTCTTGATGATGCATCTCTGGCACTCGGACGTCCGTCTGGGGGTCATCACGCACCGCGTGAATGGTATCCCTGATAGCCTCAACCGGTCGCAGAAGAAACGAGGCTAGACTATAGCTAAGGACAGCGGCCGCTAAGCCCGCCATCAAGCCAAGCACAATCTCTACCTGGAGTAACTTAACCTGGGTCGCATGATAGTCTTGCAAGTTATCGGTGACCAATACATAGCCAATCACGCGATTGCCTTGTTTTGCCCGAATCGGTGCCCGACCAACCAAGCCCTTACTTCCGTTCAGGGTCTGTTCAGCAATCTTTTGCCGTGACACAGCCTTAAACTTAATCGGACTCTTTCTGGTTGAGAAGATCGCTCGATTCTGGGGATCGTACACCGTGACAGATTGGCTATCGCGAGACAAACTCGTTAAGATCGCATTGTTGTAGGAACGACCTGGCTGTTGACTATCCGAAAACACGGACCGTGGCCGTAAAACCTGATTCACCTGTTGGCTAGTCAACGCCACCTGCTGGTTACTCAATCGCTCCTGAACGACATTCAAGGTATCACTAACATGGGCCTTTTCCTGTCGCATCAAAACCGTCATAAAACTACTGAAAATTAAGTAAACAATCACCCCAAAGATAACCAAGACACCGACCACCGTTGATAGCGCCCATTCCCACTTTAATGAAAACCGGAAGCCACCCTTTTTAGGTTGAGTTTCAGTATCGGCGACGATTGTTTCTGAATCGTTCCTCACGAGCGCATCACGTACCCGGTCCCACGAACGGTCTGAATGTAACTCTTCTGACCAGGGACATCAATTTTGTTCCGAAGGTAACGAACGTAGACATCGACCACATTGGTTTCAACTTCGGATTCGTAACCCCAGACCTTGGTTAACAGCACATCTCGTGCTAAAACAACATTAATGTTTTCCATTAATGCTAATAATAACTCGTATTCCCGCTTCGTCAGGTTGATGACCTCATCCCCACGACGGACAATCCGGTTTTCCTTTTCAATCGTTAGGTCCTTAAACTTAACGGTTGTCTGCTTGGTACTCTTTTGTTCGCCTTCCAAGTGAATCCGGCGTAACAGGGCCCGCACGCGGGCTAAGAGTTCTTCAATCGCAAATGGCTTCACAATGTAATCGTCAGCCCCGTGGTCCAACCCTGATACTCGGTCAATCACAGAGTCTCTGGCGGTCATCATGATGATTGGCGTGCTCTTCATTTCGCGAACGCGCCGGGCCACTTCAATCCCATTAAGTTCTGGCAACATCAAGTCTAACAAAATGACGTCAAAATCTTGGGACAACGCGGCATCTAGTCCCGTACGACCATTGAATTGGACGTTTGTCTCGTACCCTTCGTGTTTAAGTTCCAATTCAACGAAGCGTGCCAGATTTTTTTCATCTTCAATAATTAAAATTCGACTCATTATGATTTAACTCCTCTAGGCTAATTAGCTGCATCCGACCTGAAAAGCTTCCATTAGCGGCCGGGTGTCCGATATTCAGTTCAACTTTTAATTTTATCATATTTTCTCATAATTGTACGACAAAACACCCCCCTTTTCACATTTAAGCCACAGTTTATACAGAAATTTAAATTTTATTCATTCCCAATGTAAGGGCAACCGGTTGTATACATTGACGTACAGCCGTTTGAAAATGGCTAATAGTAAGTTGCTTCACATAATTTAGTTACTGGGGTTCCTTAATCTATCGCTACCATTAAAGGATTTTTCTCGACATCCGTTAAAATTTTTAACTTTTTGTGCAATAATTCACTTGAAAATGGCACCGTTTGCAGTATACTAATGCATGTAGACAACAAGAAAAGGGGATTTTTTGAATGAAAGCTGCTGTTATTCGCGATTCAGTCGACGGTTACGTTGATATTAAAGATGTTACTTTGCGTCCAATCACCCATGGTGAAGCTTTAGTTAAGATGGAATACTGTGGTCTCTGTCACACCGACCTTCACGTTGCTGCCGGTGACTTCGGCAAACAACCTGGCCGGATTATCGGTCATGAAGGTGTTGGTAAGGTTATCCAAGTTGCCGATGACGTTGATAACCTGAAGATTGGCGACCGTGTT
Organism: Levilactobacillus tangyuanensis; assembly: GCF_003946545.1. GTDB lineage: Bacteria > Bacillota > Bacilli > Lactobacillales > Lactobacillaceae > Levilactobacillus > Levilactobacillus tangyuanensis. The sequence goes on along the minus strand of NZ_RHOA01000016.1, from coordinate 13,281 downwards.
TCAATCGCTTGGTTCTTCAAGGGCTGTGGCCATTGTGAATACTGCTTAACCGGTCGCGAAACTCTTTGCCGGAACGTTCAAAACTCTGGTTTCACCGTTGATGGTGCCATGGCTGAAGAATGCATCGTGGATGCTAACTACGCCGTTAAGGTTCCAGATGGCTTGGACCCAGTTGAAGCAACCTCCCTCACCTGTGCGGGTGTTACCATGTACAAGGCTTTGAAGACTGGTGAAACTAAGCCAGGCCAATGGGTTGAAGTTGTTGGTGCCGGTGGTTTAGGTAACTTGGCTATTCAATACGCCCACAATGTCTTTGGCGCCCACGTCGTTGCTGTTGATGGTAACCCTGACAAATTGGCTGCTGCTAAGGAAAATGGTGCTGAAGTCCTGATCAACCGTCATGACAACAACGTTGCCGAACAAATCCAAGAAAAGGTCGGCGGTGTCAATAATGCCCAAGTCACTGCTGTTAACAAGGATGCCTTCACGCAATCCGTTAACGCTTTGAAGCCAGATGGTAAGTTAGTTGCCGTTGCCTTACCTCAAGGTGACATGGAATTGAACATTGCTAAGACTGTTCTGGATGGTATCTCAGTTCGCGGTTCCTTAGTTGGTACCCGTCAAGACTTAGCTGAAACCTTCCAATTCGGTGCTGAAGGCAAGGTTCACCCTATCGTTCAAACTCGTCGTCTTGACGAAGTTAACGATATCATCGACGAAATGAAAGCTAACAAGATCGTTGGTCGGATGGTTGTCGACTTCACTAAATAATTAATCTGATAATTAAAAGGCGCTCACCAGTTGGTGAGTGCCTTTTTTTGCGTTCGCTGAAGGATAAATTTTTCGTAACGCTTGGAGATCCGCCGCGGACAGCCGGTCAACACCCTGGTCCACCGGATACATGACCGAGGACCGTTGTGCACTGTGGTCCAAGCCCAGTGCGTGCCCCAATTCATGGACGGCGATGGAATCCCGTAAGCGCGGAGAATTCGCCAAGTTAAGTCCGGAACGGGCCCGATTCACGGTGAGCGCCTCTATACCGTTCACCTCGTGAATTTCCGGTCCCCCCTTACCAAGTTCAAGGTAGTCGCTGCCGGCGTCGCTAGCGGTCTTATGATAGGCAAATAACGTGATGCCATTCTGTCCCCACAGGGGCCGCCCCGCCACCAAGTTAACCACGCCGGTTTCATTGTAAACCGCAATCGCCCGCATGAAGCGCGCCTTTATTTTGGCCGGGACCCCTTTACCAAAGTGATAATGATAGGTGGTGCGCAGCGAGTTAGGCGTGACAATGGATTCGATCGGCGTCGCCGACTGGTGCGCCTTTCGCCCAACTAACGGTAAACGTTCCTGCAGCCGTCCTAGCCGTTGTTGCGACGATCTAATGACCTGCGTGCCATGCCCCAGTAATCCGCCCAACACCAGTCCGCCTAGTAGCAACGACCACCCAAACTTCCGCATATTCTCGCTCCTTAGTATTCTCAGACTGTTGCTTAGTTTACTGAGTTATCAGACGAGTTGCCAGGCAAACACTTTTTTAACGTCAGAATCCAACGCTTTCTTAACCCTTATCTGACCGCCCATGAGATTTCTCATCCGACTGCCAGCGAATCACGGGGCCAACCACTAATGGCATCAGACCAATCGTCACCGATCATCATCCAGCAGGTCATCGAATCCCTCACGACTAAGATTTCCCCCTAAACCAAGTGGACCACAAAAAAAGCCGTGACAGAACGTCACGGCCCTCATTATCTTTATGCCAACAGCTGGGACTGAATTGTTCGTAAAACACCGTCCTGCTCGTTATTCCAGGTGGTCACCTGATCGGCCACGTCCTGAATGTCAGCTGGCGCATTCTGCATGGCAACCCCAATCCCGGCATAGTCCAGGAGAGGAACGTCGTTAGCGCCATCACCAAAGGCCATCACCTCGTTGGCTTCAAGTTGCCATTCCTTGGCGAGCCACTGCACGGCAGGAAGCTTCCCAACATTGGTGGCGACTACGTCTACAACCCCGTAACCACTGTCATGAGCACGCATCCGACCGGCCAGCAACTCATTCAGCTGAGCAACCGTGTCTTCGGCCGCACCAGGCAACACCGAGACACTAATCTTCTTAATCTGATCACTCACCTGAGTCAGATCATCGACCAGTTGCAAGTTGTCATAAAACTTTTCGGCCGCTTCAATGAGTGGTTTGGGGGCCCCCTTTTCCGTATAGGAGCCGTGCGCACCGGTCAAGATGATATACGCCTCTTGCAAACAATCAGCCTGACGATCAACCGTCAGGAAGTGGTCCAACTGTTCCGCTGACAGACTGCCATCAAACAACAATTGATCGTGCCAGTAAATTGACGCACCATTTTCGGCGATCACGGCCAAATTGTCCGCCATCACGTCCTTAAACAGCGAACGCAGATGGTCATACTGGTTGCCGGAGGATAGGACTAGCCGAACGCCCTGTTTGTCCAGTGCCGCCAACGTGTCTTTGAACAACGACTGGTTGAAACTCTGGTCGTTGTGTAGTAAGGTGCCGTTCAGATCAACGGCGATTAATTTAATTGCCAAAATTTCACTCCTCAATGCTCTGTGTGACTATTATTATACGTGAGAAATGACGTCGAAGCACAAAAAAACTCCCAGAAGCCGCGGACTTCGTGAGAGTTTTTCGACTAATTATAAATTAGTTGTTGTTGCTTGCATTGTTAACCGCAACGACCTGACGGCCATCGTAGAAACCGCAACTTGGGCAAACCATGTGTGACTTACGTAATTCACCACAGTTAGGGCAAGCAGTTAAATTAGGCGTGGTTAACTTGATGTGACCACGACGCATAGCTTTTTTCGTCTTAGACGTTTTCCGTGCTGGTACAGCCAAAGAAAACACCTCCTTTTAATAAAATTATATCCACTAGTGAAAAAATTTTTAAGGCTTACAAAGGGATTATTGATCATCCTGATCAGGGAAGAAATCCTTTAACTTTGCAAGACGTGGATCAACTGGTTTATTTTCCTTCTCGACGGCCGCCAAGTCGGCTTCCGCAACAACCTGCCAGTCTTGACCGGTTGGCATTGCAGCGCCCTTTTGTTCGTCGTCAGAAAGAATGTGCATCGGAATCTGTAACAGAATGTTATCCCCAACCGACTTATCGAAATCGATCACGTCATCGGTGATAACCATGACAACGTCGGTCTTTTCAAACCGTTGCGTTGCCGTTGGATCTGAAACATAGAATTCCGTCATTGTAAACGCTACGGGTAAGTGAACCGGTGTTAAGGAACGACTAGACGGAACGGTTAGGTCCGCCGTCACCGTTGCATCAACGACCACATCTCCGCCAGACACGATGGAAACCATGCCTTTAGCGTGGACGGGACTTAAATCTAACACTTCATTACCATAACGTTCCATCAGATCCGCCTTTAAATCCAGCGTCTCATCGAACATCATGGGTTCGCTTCGGTAATTCTTGCGGAGCTCGGTCATCGACCATTTCATCGCAATCCCTCCAATGCAACGAGATAAATTATACCTGTCTAAAATTATGATGTCAAGGTAAATTCCTTGATAGTCACTCAGAATCACTGAGTTTTATGGGAATTCGGCCATCGTCTTGCGGAATCCCGGTTAACAGCGTGCGGAGCTGCCCGACTCGTACGTCCAGGGCGCCTTCGCCGCGCTGCCATTCCCGATCTGCCCGGCTAACCAATGGCCATTCAACCGTCTTCTTAATCGCGTGTAAATATTGCTGTCCCGCGGCCGAATAGCCCAGCACCCGCAGATATTGCGGTTGCTGCTGCATTTCCGTCGGATGGGCCTGGTTATAAAGATAACTAGCCTGCCGCTGGAGGCGCGTGTACGTGTAGCGCTTGGTTTTAACCGCCTGCATAAAGTCCGTGAATGACGAACTTTTTACCGCTGCTCGTTTCAAACGGTACTCAACGCCCTCCGTAATCTGATACATCTTTGCCAGGTCGGTCGGAGCCGACGTCATCAGCAAGTACCGTAACTGCGGCCACAATTGCTCCCAGTCCACCAGTGGTCCCTGCCGCAACGCAGCCAGTGTGGCGGCAGGCACCACGCGTGCAATCTGCGCCAAATCACCAGCTAGAATGGCTTGGCGAATCGCCGTCGCACTTGCGAAGTCTGTCCCCGCCACAATCGTCGAGTCGTTGTGATCACTTCCCTTGCGGGCCAAGGGAACCAGGCTTAGGTGATTACCCGCTCGCCGGTTAGCCAACGCATAGAAGAATCCCAGAATATCATTCCCAGAATTCAGCATGATCCCGGTTTGCTCCCGAAGGTAGCCCTGGAAAAGTGAGGCGTACGTTTGGTCAAAGCGTTTGAACGTCGCTGGATCGGTGGGTAAATGGTCCATCAACCGCCGATAGTCCATCCCGGGGTGTTCGGTGCCGAAGGCCAGCCAATGGCACTGCAAGGCTGCTAGGATGGCCACACCACCCCGTGCAAACAGGTCGGCCGGTTGGATGGCACTAGCCGTCGGTAATTCAACCACCAGGTCAGCGCCGCCAGCCAATGCCGTCCGCGCGCGTTGCCACTTGTCCAATAAGGCCGGTTCGCCCCGTTGAACCCAGTTACCACTCATCGCAACGACCACCGCATCGGCACCAGTCTGTTGTTTGGCCTGCCGGATTTGGTAGGCATGCCCATTATGAAACGGATTATACTCCGCAATAATTCCGACTGCCTGCACCCGTCTTACGCCTCCCGCTTAACCTCAAAGAACCACCGCGTGGTCTTGTCACTAATTTCTTCATTGCCAAAGTCGGCACTGACCCGTTCTAGCTTCAAGCCAGCATCCTGTAGGGCTTTCTGGTAATCGGCTAAGACATAGGTTCGTTCATGATGAAGCTCGGTCACCTTGCGGTATTGCCCCGATTGTTCATCCAACGTAAAGAAAGCCAAGTCATGCTCCGCGGCATGGTCATCGTCTTCCGTCCCGTAGCTGGTCCAAACAAAGGCCCGTGTATCATCAACGTAGTTATACATATACCCCGGATAAACTTCATCGGTCTGATAGGGGGTAATCACATCAAACAGAAACTTACCGCCGACTGCCAGGTGGTCGTGAACCTCACGAAAGGCTTGGGTCACTGCGTCCAAATCCGGCAAATAACAAAACGAATCGGCAAAACAAGTGACCGTCTGGTAGGTTCCCAACACGGTCAGATCCAACATATCCCCCGCCATTAGTGGCATCGTCACATCGGCATCCTCAGCGTGCTGAGCGGCCAGGGCCAGCATCTCTTCTGAGAGGTCTAACCCACTGACGTCATAGCCACGTTGGGCTAGCTGGACGCCTAGGCGTCCACTCCCACAGGCAAGGTCAAGCAAGGGGCCGCTCGTTGGGGTAACCCTTTGGGCAACAAAATCCAGCCATTGGTCATACATGGCTGGATCGAACAACTCGTCGTAAAGCTCAGCAAATGATTGATAAATCATGCTTCTACCCATTGATGTAAATCAACTTCGGGAGCTGAAGACCACAGCTTTTCCAAGTTATAGTGGGCCCGTTGTTCCTTTTGGAAAACGTGCACGATGACGTCGCCTAAGTCAATTAAGATCCAGGTTGCCCCATCCTTACCTTCAACATCCTTGATATCGACACCGTTAACGGCCATTTGGTCCGTAATTTCATCGGCAATCGCTTGGACTTGCCGATTTGAGCCAGCCTCCATGATGAGGAAATAATCCGCCATCAGGCTAACCTTGGTCATATCTAAGGCAGTTATTTCTTCTGCCCGCTTACTATCCGCAGCCTTAACCGCGATTTCTAGAATTGCTTTGCTGTCCATGCATGTTCTCCTCTCAAATACCGGGGTGCTCAGGCACCCAAGCATTGTACGTGTCTATTGATTTTGGATAAACCGGCTTGTCCTTATCCACCAGATAGGCCAGCGTGTGCTTTGCCTGAAAGGCAACGCCCGTGGCCAGATCATGATGCGTGATTTGGCGGGCTTCTTCAACGCCTGGAAAATCACGTGCCGGTTCAATATAGTCGGCCATGTAGACGATCTGTTCTAGCGGCGTCATGTAAACCGCCCCCGTCGTATGATGTCGAATGGCATTTAAAATATCCTCGTCGGTGATGCCTAATTCACGTTTAACCAATTCTGCGCCAACGACCCCATGCCAAATGGCATTACCATAGTCCAGCAGTCCAGGATTCAAACGATAATCGTGAATCGCCTGAATAAAATCTTCGTCCGGTCGTTGCTTGGCATAATCATGGGTCAGACCAGCGATACTGGCCTTTTCAACGTCGACCCCGTTCTCACGCGCCAACTCAATCGCCGTCGCTTCAACCCGTTGAACGTGTTTGAAGCGTTTCGGCTTAAGCTGCGTTTCGATTCGGTCTAATAGGTCCTGTCGTGTTCCGGCAAAAAAGTTTTCTTTGTATTCGAGCTCAGTCACGATATAACAGATGCTCCTTTATATAAAGATCCACAAGTGTTGGCACCAGGTACCGGATAGATTGGCCCCTACGGACCTGATCACGAACCATGGTTGAACTTATACCAATCTGCGGCATATCAACCCAGAGAACCGGATATGGCGTCTCACGGGCATAACCCGCACGGCAAACGCCAACAAACTGAACCAGCTTCTCCAGTTCCTCGATTCGATACCATTTTGGCAGGTAGGCGACCATGTCGCCACCAATGATGAAATAATACTGATTCTCGGGATGCGCCCGAGTTAACTGCACCATCGTGTCATACGTATAGCTACGCCCGCCCCGTTCAACCTCGGTTAATTCGAGTTTGAACAACGGGTTATCGGCAATCGCCGCCTTGACCATGGCCACGCGTTGCGCGGCGGGAATGGCCAACTTGCGGTCGACATGTGGTGGCTCGGCGTCCGGCATGAAGCGAACTTCATCCAGACCTAACTGTGTCGCGACCTGATCAGCAATGACCAGGTGTCCTAGATGCGGCGGGTTAAAGGTGCCACCCAAGATCCCAACTCGACGTTTCTTAGCAGTGGCCGCCATTTCTGTGGCCACTAATGGGCTGGTCCGTTCTAAAATCTTAACCACGACTAACCGACCTCCTAGATGTTCTCAACAATCACTGAAATCTTTTGATTTTCTTCGTTAGTAGCTGGCCGGTATAAAACTAAAACCCGACCAATGGTTTGGACAACTTGAATGTCCGTGTTCTCTTCGATGTAGGCCTTGGTATCGTCAACATCGACATCGGCACTCTGTTGTAAATTAATTTTGATCAATTCACGATTTTCTAAGGCACCGGTTAACTGTGCTAACCAGGTCTTAGTCAACCCATTCTTCCCTACGGAAAATAATGGCCGCATTGAATGAGCATGTGCGCGTAAATAACGCTTCTGTTTCCCTCGTAACAAATTATCGTCCTCCATGTCTAGATCATTGCCCGTCGTACTAAGACACCCACACCTGCGGGTGCCCAGCCTGTCACGTGTGTTCCAGCCGGAACGGTAATCCATCCCAGGCCTTCAAACACTAAGTCACTCTTCTCGGTGACCTTGAAATCATGGCTAACCAAGGCAGGAAAATCATCCTTGTCCGCCGCGTGTGGTGGGGTTAAAAGTTCTCCTAATTGCCGAGCGTAGAAGTCATCGGCATTCTCAAGCTTGGTCCGGTGAATGTACAGGTTATTTTCAAAGTACGCCGTAAACCCACTCTTAGGGCCCTTCGTGTAGTCAAACCGAGCAATGCCACCCAAGAATAGGGTTTGATTGTCTTGGAGTTGGTAAACCTTGGGCTTGATTGGCTTTTGTGGTGTCACTAGTTTGAGGTCTTTCCCGGTCAAATAGTGTGCCATTTGAGCATTTTGAATAATCCCTGGGGTATCCACCAACACGTGGTCGTCGTCCAGTGGCAATTCAATCTTATCCAACGTGGTCCCAGGGAACCGTGACGTGGTGATGAGGTCCTTCACACCCGTATTTTGACGGACGATCTGGTTAATCAGCGTGGACTTACCCACGTTGGTCACCCCAACCACGTAAACATCCCGATTGCCACGGTGCTTATCAATCAACTTCAATAAGTCATCAACCGATTGGTTAGTTTTCGCACTTAACAGGGCGACATCAATTGGCCGCAAGCCGGCCTCGTTAGCCCGTTGCCGCAACCAATCCTTCAATTTACTCCGCTTCAATGAGCGCGGCAAGATGTCTTCCTTGTTCCCAACCAACAGAATTGGGTTATCCCCAACGAACCGGTGGAGCCCAGGAATCACACTCCCATTAAAATCAAAAATATCGACAACGTAAACAATCAACGCGTTGGCGTCACGAATCTGCGTCAGCAAGCTTAAGAAATCATCGTCGGTTAACCCAACTGGAACGATTTCATTGTAATGCCGTAAACGGAAGCAACGTTGGCAATAGACCTCTTGATTCTCAAGGCCCTTGTCCAATGCTGACTGTGGCGTGTAGCCCGGCGCCGTCTTGTCCGTTGTCTGAATCTCTGCACCACAACCAATGCAGTGTAGTGGTTCGCCATCAATTAAAATGGGTTCAGTGTGTTGTTCGTTCATTAAGATCCTCCTGCCAAGTTAGTTCTGGATAACGGCGCCGTAATTCCCACATAACCCCTTTTTCTAACAAGCGGTTACCCTTGGTAATCCAGGCGTCTGACTTTAAAATTGGTCGTACTAAAACACTACGGATACGGCTGTGATTAGCAGCCCAGATGTCCGTCAACAATTGGTCGCCGACCATGACGACCTCAGACTTTTGCAAATGCCAGCGCCGCAACGCCCGCTTCATTCCCCACGTCAACGGCTTCAGTGCCCGATGAATATAGGGTAAATCGAACGGTGCCACAGCGCGATCGACACGTTCACGACTATTATTTGATACCACAATGACCTGGATGCCCGCTAATTCTAGCAGGGTCAACCAGTGTCGTAACTCGGGAGTCCCATCCGGATTGTTCCAGGCGATCAAGGTATTATCCAGGTCGGTTAACACGGCCTTGATGCCGTTTGCCTTTAGTTGCGCGGGTGTCAAATCATAGATGTTGGTCACCATCCAGGTTGGTTTGAATCCAGAAACCATATGGGTGACTCCCCCCTTCGTTCTTTTGTCGTTACCGACATTTCTAGCTTTTAATTATACGCAATCCCAGCGTATTTTACCACTCTGAACGGTTGAGATTGCTTGTTTTTATCGGTGAACGCAGTTGCTACTAATAAAAAAGACTCCGCCTAAGCGAAGTCCCCTCATTAACTGAATTAAGCAGCCAATGCTTCCTTAGCTTGGTCAGCTAAAGCAGTGAATGCAGCAGCATCACTAACGGCCAAGTCTGCTAACATCTTACGGTTAACATCGATGTTGGCTAACTTCAAACCGTGCATCAACTTGCTGTAGCTCAGACCGTTCATCCGGGCTGCGGCGTTGATCCGGGCAATCCAAAGCTTCCGGAAGTTACGCTTAGTGGCTTTACGGTCACGGAAGGCGTATTGACGACCCTTCATGACTTGGTCCTTAGCTACCTTAAACAAACGGTGCTTTGAACCACGGTAACCCTTAGCTAACTTTAAAACCTTTTTGCGACGTGCGCGTGTAACAGTACCGCCTTTAACTCGTGGCATAATCTTTTCCTCCTAAATCAATTCAAACATTATGTCGACATTTCGTCGACCCGAAAAATTAGTGACCGGCTTACTTTTGTAACAGAGAACGGTAAGTCTTCAAGGTCGTATCGTTCATCATCCGGGTACCACGAAGGTTCCGGCGTTGCTTCTTGGTCTTACCGTGGAAACGGTGAGACGTGTAAGCGTTGGCACTCTTGATACCGCCCTTAGCAGTTACTTTGAAACGCTTAGCTGCGGCGCGGTTGGTCTTCATCTTTGGCATAATACGAAATATCCTCCTTAAATCGGTAGCTTGGCTACCACAATCAATTCTTACTTATTCTCAGCGATGGGTGAAAGCATGAGGAACATGCTCCGACCATCCATCTTAGGCCGTTGTTCAACCGTAGCGACATCAGAGGTTTCCTGAGCCATTCGGTTAAGCACTTCACGACCAATGTCTTTATGGGTGATTGCCCGGCCCTTGAAACGAATTGATACTCGAACCTTTTCACCCTTAGCCAAGAACTTCTTAGCATTCTTAAGCTTGGTGTTAAAGTCATTGGTATCAATGGTTGGGCTAAGACGAACTTCCTTAACACTGATCACTTTTTGCTTCTTGCGAGCTTCACGTTGCTTTTTCTGCAACTCGAAGCGATACTTCCCGTAGTCCATGATGCGGGCTACTGGAGGTTTTGCTTTCGGTGCAACCAAAACTAAATCGAGGCTGGCGTCTTCAGCAATCTGTAAAGCTTCACTCTTAGACTTAATGCCAAGTTGCTCACCGTCGCCGGCAATCAACCGAACCTCACGTGCGCGAATCCCCTCGTTGACAATCGTGTCGTTTGCTATGGTAATCCACCTCCAAAAAAATCTCGAGAACTGCAGAAATCTCATTCATAAAAAAATGCGGGAACCTTTGATCAACAATCAAACGGCTCCCGCATGAAATCCAATCAAAAGATCGAACTAACGTGCATATCCAGCCCAGCAGCGTTAGCCACAGGGCGAGAAGCGGAAGCCTCTGCTTAATTTCTCAACTTAACCATCATACCAGCCTACCAAGGCCATGTCAACGCCGGATCCTGAAAAGTTTCCGGAGCTAACGACTATCATGGCGTTCCACCATTAATTAAACCATGTTTACCTTATGAACACAAGTAGCCCAACCATTTCGGTTAAGAATGGTTGGGCTACTCTTAGTCTTATAGGAAGAAAGACCTAGTCGTCTTGCTCCCCAAATGACCGTCTTCTATTTTACTGATTAGCGAGAATGATTAGTCTTCGCGACTGTAAGACGCAATATCGCTCAGAATTTCCTTAACGAAGGCATCGCTACTCATTGATTCACTGTCATCTTCACCATACTTACGGACGGAGACGGAACCATTCTTCATTTCATCTTCACCAACAACCAAGGTGTATGGAATCTTGTGGGTTTGGGCATCCCGAATCAGGTAGCCCATCTTTTCACCACGCTTGTCCACATCAACCCGAACATCGGCGGCCTTTAATTCGGCTGCCAACTTGTCGGCATAGTCCCCATGCTTTTCTTCGGAAACAGGGATGATCGTGACTTGCTTAGGTGCCAACCAAGTTGGGAAGGCCCCCTTGTAGATTTCAGTCAGGTAAGCAGTGAACCGTTCCATCGTTGAAACCAAGCCACGGTGAATCATAACTGGACGGTGTTCTTCACCATCGGCACCCACGTAGTGCAGGTCGAAGCGTTCTGGCAACATGAAGTCCAATTGAATCGTTGATAACGTTTCTTCATTCCCGAGGGCCGTCTTGGTTTGGACGTCCAACTTAGGACCGTAGAAGGCAGCTTCCCCTTCGGCTTCAACGTATGGTAGGCCAAGGTCATCCATCGCACCCTTCAACATCTTTTGCGCGTTGTTCCACATCTCATCGTCATCGAAGTACTTTTCGGTGTTCTTAGGGTCCCGGTAGCTCAAACGGAACGTGTAATCCTTGATGTCGAAGTCGTTGTAAACCTTAACCATCAGGTCCAGGATACTCTTGAATTCGTCTTGGATTTGTTCTGGGGCAACGAACGTGTGACCATCGTTCAAGGTCATTTCACGAACACGTTGCAGACCACTCAAGGCACCAGACTTTTCGTAACGGTGCATCATCCCTAATTCAGCGATCCGCAATGGTAATTCACGGTAAGAACGGATGTGGTGGTTGTAAATTTGGATATGACTTGGGCAGTTCATTGGACGTAATTCAAGTTGTTCGCCATCACCCATATCCATTGGTGGGAACATGTCGTCACGGTAGTGCGCCCAGTGACCGGATTGCTTGTACAGATCCAGGTTAGCTAAGACTGGCGTGTAAACGTGTTGGTACCCATTGTTAACTTCCTTGTCGATGATGTAACGTTCGATCGTACGACGAATGGTTGCCCCGTTTGGCATCCAGTAAGGTAAGCCGGCCCCAACCTTAGGGTCAACGAAGAACAGGTCAAGTTGGTTCCCGATGACCCGGTGGTCACGTTCACGAGCTTCTTGCCGCTTAGCCAAGTCGGCATCCAAGTCGGCTTGCTTGTAGAAGGCCGTCCCATAAATCCGTTGAAGCATTGGGTTAGAGGACTTTCCTTGCCAGTAAGCACCGGCAACGGAGAGCAACTTGAACTTCTTAACATCGCCGGTATTAACCAATTGGGCGCCATCGCTTAAGACTTGGTAGTCACCAATCTTCAAGAATGGTACGGCATCACCATCGACAGCATTAACTAATTCGGTGCTGAATGGGTCGTCCTTAACAGCGGCTAAGGCGTCGGCCTTGCTCAATGAGATCCGGTCGATGGCTAACTTGTCGCTAACCAACTTTTCAACAACAACGGCCAGGGCATCGAGTTCGTCGACACTAACTTGTTGGTCGTCCTTGTCGGTGTCAACGAAGAAACCGTCGGCGTCAGCACTAACTTCCCCTAAGCGAATAGCTGGGAATTCCTTCTTCAGCGCAATCCGTAACAATGCGGCAACCGTGTTCCGCAGAACAGCCAAGCCATCGTCGCTGTCCTTAGTGACGATTTCGATGCTACCATCGCCAGCCAGTGGTGCTAGGTAGTCGACTAATTTGCCGTCTAACTTTGCCGCAACGGCCTTCTTAGCCAAACTAATTGAAATGGATTTAGCGACGTCTTCTGCCGTCGTGTCTGCTGGAAAAGCCTTAACTTTGCCATCAGGGAACTTAATTGAAATATCTGCCATAATACAAGATCTCCCTCACTGAATTTTTGGGCTGCCAACGAAAAAAGTCCCCAGTGTCATCTAGACACTGGGGACGTCAATAACGTGGTTCCACCCGATATTTATCACGAGACTACGCCCGTGAACTCAACTCGTTGATAACGGAACGAACCGGCCAAGAATTTCCTCTCGACAGCTAGGAAAGTGGTAATATCGATGACTGCTAAGTCGGCTTCCAAGCTAGGCCAACTCTTCCTGTGAACAGACTCACCAATATCGTGTCTTTCGTCTAAGCTATTACTAAGTTTCTAAAGACTATTAAACACTTGCCGCAAACGGATGTCAAGGGTCAGGCCGCCGAAAGATTAAAAAAAGATGAGAAAGCAGCTAGACCACTAGCCCTCCCTCATCCTAAAAAATGGGAGTGTCAAATTTTTTGTGTAAATGGAAGTCCTCTCCCATTAGCTAGCTTCTAATACATGGATTCTAACGTATCT
>NZ_RHOA01000015.1 GCF_003946545.1 Levilactobacillus tangyuanensis | reverse complement strand
AGATACGTTAGAATCCATGTATTAGAAGCTAGCTAATGGGAGAGGACTTCCATTTACACAAAAAATTTGACACTCCCGCTGAACATGAAAGCGTGTTAAAAATAACAGGTCAAGACATTGACGTCTTGACCTGAGGATTTATTGGAAAATTGAGATTATTTGAGGGCTTTGACAAAGCGGGAATTACCAGTGATATAGCCACCAGCAACCTTGTAGCGTAGGGTGTCACCCTTGTGGAAATTGTGAGCATTGGAGTAGGCCCAGCCCTTAACGGTGAAGGTGGTCTTCTTGGCGAAGCGTTGGTTCTTCTTCGTCAAGTTGCCCGTGCCGTAACGGTTGATCGCCATCTTGGCTTGAACGCGCTTAGGCATCGTGTACTTGCCAGTGATGACCAGTTTCTTGTTGGCGGAGACGTACTTACCGTTTCTGAGTTGGAAGCGCGTGGTGAGGTTATGGCTGACGATCTTCTTTACTTTGAGGACTTTACCTTGCTTGTAGTGGGTCGACTTGCCGGACAGACTACTCGTCGAATAAGAATTCAGACCACTAGGATTAATCACGGTAATCCTACTTTGTTTCTTGACGTAGTAGAGTGGTGCGACATAGTCGCTGTTGGCGGTGATGTAGCCGGTGGATCCTTTACCATTGAGGTCCTTAACCTTGTAGCGCTTTACGCCGTTCTTAGAGGTGACAGTGCCAATGACCTCGAACATGGGGCGGTTCATCCGTGACTTCTTAGCGTAAGTAGCTTTGAGAGCCTTCTTACTGAAAGTTGGGGACCCATAGAGACCAATCTTCTTGGTCGCGTAGACCACGCTGTTCTTAACGACAACATCGGCCGCAGCCTTGCGGTAGGTGTAGGTGACGGATTGATCGGAACTGGTGAATTTGCCAGATTCGTCACCGGTCGTCTTTACGAGCTGGTAGCCAGCGATGCTGAGGGGCGCCGTCTTGTAGCTGTCACCAAGTGAACCGGTTAAGGTCTTGTCCGGCTTCAGGGAGTTGCCTTGTTCATCGATGTAGTGGACGGTGACGGGCTTACTGGTGGCCGTCGGATAGGACGCTGCGGATTTAAGGACAAAGGCGTGTGGCGTGTCAGATTTATTTAATAGCCCATCGGCTAGTAAAGTCCCGTCGGCTTGTGTCGTGATGAGATCAGTCATCGGTGTTTGTAGTAACTTAGCCTCGGCGTTTTCGGAAGCCGTGGGGTCCAACTGAGCCAGTTGATCAACTGTAAGACTATCTAAGTGGAATTCAGCGGTGTTGCGTAATAAAAGTGACATCTGGGAGGTAAAGATGCTTTCATTCAAAAAAACATTATTAAATATGTCAAAGTTATCACTACCGATCATACCTTTTACTCCCTCAAGTCTTCCTAAGACGTTTCGAGTGAAATCGGCGTGGACGCTTGTATAATTAGTCTGATGTAGTTGGACCTTGGCAGCCGATGCCAATAACCAAGCATAAGCATAGGTTGTGGCTTCGTAGACGGCGGTTATGTCAGCAGAATTTTTAGCATTGCCATACATGCCCGTTGACAGCAGATAGTCAGCATATTTTTCGTCAGGCTTCACTGTGATACCAGACTTTGCTAGAACAGCCATTCGGCCAGCGGTCTCTGAGGCGTCGAAATGATCTGGCTCCGATTTGCTCAGGTTATCGGCAAAATCATCTGCCAGAATTGTGTCGCGAGAATTTATCTGAGACTTAAAGTCGCGATACCAGGGGACCTTGGTTGTGGTTCCATGGCTATCCGTAATTAAGACGTAGGGCATTTGTATCGCGCCGAAAGTAACGGCGGCATCGGTGTTACTGGGATCAGAATCAGTCGTTGAATCAGTGGTTGCCGCCTGGACGACGGTCGGGGACAAGACCCCGCCAATTAGTACGAGTGAAAGGCCGGTAAGAATGAGCCGGCGAAGTTTGCTAGTCATTTGATCGCCTCATCTATTGTCTATCTACTGATCAGTGTAACACTATTTAGAGGTTAATTGATGACCGCATCGATAACAGAACCGATAACAAAAAAGCCCCGGACAGATTCGTTCGGGACCGTATTTAAGGTGGGGGAATAGGGAAGCTAATGATAAATGTTGAGACGTTATGACTTCGGATTTTCGGGGCTTACGGCAGCATCAAACTGGATCCCTTTCGCCCATTTGAATAGATTATCTTGATAGCCGGTTTGGACGCGTTGATTGTTCTCAATCTGTGAAACGGTGGAGGATCCTAGGCCTAATTTTTCGGAGAATTCGCGAACGGGCAGGCCGAGATTGCTTCGTAGTTCGCGGATCTCTTGTGGGCTCATCAGTCCTAGCTGTTTACGATAGGCGGCAAAGTCTGCCTGGACGTTCTCTAATGGATGATCGAAGTCGACCCAGAGCTCACCAGTCGAGTCACGCCAGTAATGGTGTTGGACGGTCAAGCCGCTCAGATTCTTTACGCTGACCTTTTCTGTTTGGGTGACTTCAGTGAAGATTTCACGACGGTTAGTCTCGGGATTGAACATCACATGTGATGTTTCCAAAAAATGACACCTCCAATTTTATTGACGGAATGGAAAACTTTCATACGGGTAAATAAGTCGGTATTTGGCTTCGTGAATTGAAATCCAAATAATAATGCCACTTGGACGTTCTTGAAACTTTAGATAACATTCAGTGCTCATCAGAATTAAGCCAAATATCCAAACGTTTCCAGCTACTGGTGGAATATGATTGTCCATCAGCGGGCCGGAAATGTAGTTGCCCAAGGATAATTTTTTCAAGATTAGGTCAAATACGATCTGATCGGTAAGACCTAATTTAGAAAGTGTTTGATAATTCTTAGCCCGCGAGCTAAGCAACCAATGAGCCCGGCGATTCTTGACAGTCATTACAATTGATTTTATTTCGTCAATATTGGGCACTTGGCACATCCAAACTTGGTCGATGTGTTCTGATTCGTATCATAACATGATTTGTTTCTCACAAGAAACAAAAACCTTGCTCAAATCAGCGACCAAGGTTAGTTAGCACTTATTCTCCCGGCATCCGCAAGGTGGTCGGGAGGCTTTCTTTTTTTAATCCCAGATGATCACAGATCGTACCGAAGAGGTCGGGTGCGGCCAACAACTCGTCCAGGTCGGGAACTTCTAGTCGGTGACAGAGCATGTGAATCACGCTTGGCGTCACATAGAGTTGTTCGGCCTCCATTTGCCAGTATTCCATGGGTGAGACCCGGTAGAAGATGCAGGCAATCGCCACGGGATGCCATTCAATCTGAACCCGGACGCAACGCATGATGTCGGCATAGCTGTTGACGGCGTCGGGAGTGGGCATCTCCACCCGCGAATGCTGCTTAGCAAACTCGGCGCTGTCGGGCCATTGCATTTCCTGCTGTTGCTGGTAGGTTACCAGTCGTTGATGCTTGTAATAGGCCATTTCGGAGAGGGCGGACGTGATGTGGTCGGTTTGCCGCAGCTTAACGGCTTGGGCATAGGTGAGCTCGTAGCATTGCAGGATCAACGTCAAAAAGTCCGGATTGGGCCGGGCGATGTGATCCTTTTCCAATTCGGCCAGGTACCAAGATGGAATGCCCGTATTCTTGAGGACGGTTTCGATTGGTGCCTCGTTGGCCAAGACCAAGCGAGCGTTGGTTAGTAAATCACCCAAAGTGTGCCGCATCGGTTGCATTTTACCCCTTCTCTCTAGTACTGCTGAGTATAGCAAGATTTGGTCACCGTTGCATGGAATTCCCGTGAGAATTGACCGAATTTTATGAGAAAAATCGAATTAAATCAGTATAAAATATATTATTGTTCGCTATCGATTAATTCGATAATGTTGCCTAGAAACTTGTTAATAGGCAAATTGTAGAGGATAAACAGCAATGCATATTTTAAAAAATAAGTGTATATTTCTTGCTATTATTCGTGTTTTGTGAGAATCTATAGCCGGGCAACTGGAAGGCACGTTACGTTAAGAAGTGTCTAGATAGTCCCGAATCCTGCATAACTTATGAAGGCATGGTTGAGCACCAGAGGGTTGTCCGCCAAGTATCGAGAGCACGTTGAGTCAACGGGTTGTGTAGACTTTACCAAAATCCGATTGGAAGACGTTAGGCGGGTCGTTCCCGGTAAGCTGTTAGATGTCGACTGGACCGAAGTGATTTTTATCAAGAATATTCGGGGTCCCAAGCGTAGTTCGTTAGATACGATTGTTTGGTCACGGACCGAGGGATTCTATCGGACTAAGGTTCGGCCAAGGATGTTGTTGAACCGGTTAGCCGAATATAATGGCATTTCGTGGTTTGATATGACGATGTTCTACCGGTATCTTCACTTAACGGGACGAGTGCCTTTTGTGATTGGGCCGTTGATGTTCATTGCAACGGAAATGCCGAAGAGTCGTAGTCATACCAGTTGGATTGGGGGCCAATTCGTTCGTCACATCAACGAGGTCGCTAAATCAAATGGGAAATCAAAAGTCCGAATTGACCTGGCCAACCATATGGAAATGGTCATTTGGGATTCAGAGCCCAGGCTACGAAAGAGCTTAACGGATGCCCAGTCCGTGCTGCGTTTGGAGCAGGCTGAACAGGCTGTTCGCGCTCGGACCAATTCAGTTGAGGCTTCCAATGATTGGCTGAATGCTGTGTCGGAGTTGTATCAATTGTCGAAGGAAACATTTGCGAAAGAGGTCCTTCATAAGGCCGGCTTTGGCAAGGAAATTAAGGGGGCTGACATCAAGCGGATCGTCCGTGAGATTGACCGGGGAAATAACGATTCCTTACATCTAAATGACGAACGATAGTCGTTTATAAACTGCGTGTAACAGTCGAAATAATGGCTCATAAGCCCGCTATATAAGCGAAATAATAAAAAGTTTGGCTGAGATGTGATTTGTTTATAATATAGTCGGTTATCTATGATATGATATTTAGGTAGGGCAAGTTAGACAACAATTTGTTTGCCGCCTTACTTGCTAATATGCACGATGACTATGTTAAAGACACACCGGCGATCAATCCAGGGTTGCCGGTGGTCACGAGGAGGAAGAGCGTCATGATGGAAGCCAACAAATTAGCCGTAGATGTCGAACGAATTCACCAACTGAACTCGTTACTTCGGCCATTTATCAAACGCCCGAGCACTGGGGATGCGATCACGTTTGAACAATATCGAATTCTTCATGAACTGGCATCAGAAAAAATCAGTACCAGTGAATTGTCTCGGCGCCTAAACGTCGGCCAATCCATGGTATCTATTCAAATCAGTCGGTTGCTCAATGGTGGGTTCATCCAAGACGAAACCTTACCAACGGACCGGCGTTACCACGTCTTTCAAATCACGGCGCGGGGCCGGCGGGTTGAAGAACACGTCAGCGACATCTTGAGCGGGGTCGTTCCCGACCTGATGCGCCAACTGGCGGATATCATCGATGGCCCCACTAATGAATAAGCAATAAAAAACGGAGAAGCTGGTCAATGACCGGGCTTCTCCGTTTTCATGTCGTTATTCAGCTGCTTCGACTTCTTCTTCATCCTCTTCGGGTTCATCGATGGCATTTCCATCCGCGTCGACCAGTTGGAGTTCACTCATCCGGATAACAACTAAGTCCCCGAATGAATCGATCTTATCCGTTTCTTTCTTGGATAATTGATCGGGTTCGACTTTAACGATAACTGAGTGTTCGTAGAGTTTCGTAACGGTGCCATAGAATGAATCTGAAAATAGTTCAGTTTTTTTACAGAATACTCGATTATCTTCGTGCAGTGCCATGTAACTCGTCCCCCATTAAGGTAATTTATAACAGAGTAATGGTCAGTCGGCAAAAAGTCAAGGGAAAATGAGAAATTAGTCCCTCTGGCTGAAAGATTTAGGGGATTATCGAATATTACAGCTAACTAACTGCGCAACTGTTCGATCTTGGACTGCGTCGCGTAGTTTTGTAGCAACTCACTTTGCCGGGTCACCGCCGTGGCAAAGTTACTGAGAAAATCGATGTCGAGGTCGCTCAGTGGCCGTTGTGCCTGGGCGTCGGTTAACAGGGCATCCACCTGGTTGGCGAGATCGGTGTTGGTGGTCATCAATTGTGCAAAGGCGTCGGTGGCCACGATGCCGCCGGCAGGGGCGGCCGATTTGGCCGTGGCGTGACTGATTGGGGCTGCAGGTGTGGTGGCCGCGGTCATGGCACTTGAAACGGGTGCCGCCGTAGAGCTGGCCGCCATCTTGGTTGGCGCGATTGGGGCTTTCTTGGCGACGGATTTCTTGGTCGCCGACTTAGGTGCGGCAGCGGGGTGGTGTTGCCGCTTAGGGGCTGGTCCTTCGCTGTCGAAATAGTAGTAGACTTGCCGGGGCGTTACTGAAGCTTTTTTGATGCGGCCATCGATTGAGGGCGCGGCGGATACCGCCCCCATGACGACGGAACTCGTGTAGCCCTGGTCACCTAACATTTGACGTAAGGTGACGGCTCGTAGTCCACGAATGCCGGGGAATTTTTCATCAGATGCAACTTCGGTGATTTTATCATCCTGAAGCCACGTCATAATTTGTTGGCGGATCTTGGCCGCCTGACTATTTTTGGTATTTGCCATTGTGAACCTCCGTTTTAGTTTGATAAATGTTTTATTTAAGTTAGCTGGTTCTGTCTCGCTCGCCCCCAGCCCTGATGGGCTGGAACGCTGTGAACAGGACTTCAAGCCGAAAGGCGGTCTTGAAGGTCCGTTCTGCCTAAGCGGAGAAGGGCACTCCCCTAAGGCAGTGCCACGGCTGAGCCCGGGCTGGGGGCGAGCTGCCTGTATACCGTTGACTTAATCATAGTGAAAACTGATTAAAAAAATAGGGCGGTGAGCTTGCCCTAATGGACGTAAACTCTTTATCTCAGTCAGATTCTCCGCTTATTCCGGAAAATCAGGTG
Source organism: Levilactobacillus tangyuanensis (assembly GCF_003946545.1). Lineage (GTDB taxonomy): Bacteria > Bacillota > Bacilli > Lactobacillales > Lactobacillaceae > Levilactobacillus > Levilactobacillus tangyuanensis. Next base: position 37,692 of record NZ_RHOA01000015.1, on the reverse strand, counting down.
ACTATCTCAAGCCAATGGGTCGCTCTCATCATAGCAGTTGTGCCTTATCAGTGGGGCACGATTAACTCGTCCGTAAATATTATTTCTATAATAGGTGGAGATTTGTGAAATAATATTAGCAAAATTGCCCGCTAACGTAGATGGCTAAAGGCTTTTGGTGGCTATAGAGGTCGATCAGAAGCCGGAGGCGGCTAGGTGAAGCGCAGTGACAATGGTCTTAGTGGGGGATTTTTCCCACTTAGAGCATGGCCGAGTTTAGAGACCGCTCTTTGGCTCTAAATCGTGCCCACAGCGCGAAACCTGGCCGCCGCAGGCGAGCCAACCACCACCAACTGTCTGGTCACGAAAACCGTCTACTTAATATTGAATCATTGTTAACCGCCGACAACAAGAGTTATTGGTCAAAACATCATGAATTTTAAGGGAGTTTTGGCACCCACTAAATTTTTTTAAGTAAGTATGGTACAATCAGAACACAAAGAGGAACGCGTTAGCGACGCTGAGTGGTTTAAGAACTTAGCGCAGCTACCGCGGCTGAAAGTGACTAGCCCGGTAGCGGCAGTTCTAATTAATATAGGAGTGAACAATTTTGCATATCTTTGAAGATGAAAACGGGATTCGTCTAGTTGTATCCCATCAGCTCGGCCATTATGCCGCGCACTTCGCGAATTACGCCCCCGAACAACGTTTCGTGAACTACGAACTTCGTCGGGACCGGCATGGCCGTTATCATCTAACGATTGAAAAAACGAACCTCGTCGAATTGGATCAAGCGGTCTTCAAGAAGCCATTGATTTTCGGTGACCTCGGCGATAGCCTGACTCCCATCAAGGGCGTCACGCTTATGTTAATCTAGTTAGAGCTAGCACCAGCTGACAAGCTGATGCTTTTTATTTACCGAACTTGTCATAAGGAGATACCCGACATGAAACGAATTTACTTAAAGGGACTCATTCCACTCATCTTAATCTTAATGGTCATGAATCTCGATCCACATACCATGGGCTTAAAGTGGTCCTGGTGGACGGTCTATCTCGTCATTAGCTACGCTTGGTTTTTCCCGACGGTCTACCGCCACTGGAGCCAAAGTGACTATAAGGAAATTGATATGACGAACAAGAATCCGGTCCAAGAGGCTCGTCGAGCTAATATTAGCAGTGAAAATACCGGTAGCTTTGGGACCGACGCCGGTGGCCGGTCGAACGGCAAGGACAAACTCAGCGACTGGGGGATCGACGTTGTGCTGCGATTTGGCGCAATCTTCCTGGGCATTGCCGGCTATGCTTGGCTGAAATTAAGACCGAAGAAGAAGTAATAACGGACTTGTTTTAAAGGTAACGACCAATTGGCCGTTGCCTTTTTTGTTGCCAGAATGAAGGGACTCAGACGTTGGGCAAGGTCAGACTGGCTATTGAATTAAACGGGGAGCCTGGAGGCGCGGGCGCTCAGCTGTGAGATTATTCTTAGTCGCGGGCTGTGCGGCTTAGAATAAGACCGACCTTCAAGACTTGCGGGCTTCAAGGCTCGAAGTCGTGTCCACAGCGTTCCAGCGCCGAAAGCGCTGCAAGGCGACCGAGTAGTATTGGAGGACAATAGATAAAGACTCAGCTACCTGCGGTAGCCGAAAAAGTTTAAACCTCTTTACTTGCTAAATGTAATTGCCAGAGTTACAGTATAACCGTAGATAAAAAAGAAAAGGGGTTCTGTACAATGACAAACGTATTAGTATTAGGTGCCCATGGGCAAATCGCCCGTTTAGCAACCGACCAACTGTTGGCCAATCCCGACAACCATTTGACGTTATTCCTTCGCAACGCTGATCGGTTAGCCGATAAGGCAAGTGACCGGGTCAAGGTGATCGATGGTGACGCCGGTAGCATCGACGACTTGAAGGCCGCTTTGGCCGGCATCGATGTCGTTTATGCGAACCTGGCGGGTAAGATTGAAGACGAGGCCAAGGCGGTCGTCAGTGCCATGGACGCGACTGGCGTGAAGCGCCTGATCTGGATTTCAACGTTGGGCATTTACGATGAGGTTCCTGGCGCCTATGGCAAGTGGAATCACCAGATGCTGGACGGTGGCTACCTTGAAACATATGCCGCCGCAGCGAAGACCATTGAAGGCTCCGACCTGGATTACACGATTATCCGGCCAGCCTGGTTATCCAATCATGATGAGATTGACTACGAAACGACTAAGAAGGGTGAACCCTTCAAGGGGACGGAAGTCTCACGGAAGTCGATTGCGGCCTTGGTCACGAAGCTGGTGGCCGATCCAACACAAGCCATTCATGAATCCTTGGGCGTTAACAAGCCAAATACCGATGGCGATAAGCCAGCCTGGCAATAGGCTAAAAGTTTTTTACGGAGCGGAACGCCTAGCGCCCGGCATTCGTTACCAGGCCGGCTAATTTAGGCGGTCAAAAAGGGTGCAATGGGCCGTGATTCGCGGTATAACTAGGGTGTGCGTTGAGTAAAAGCTCCGCATGAATCATTGCTCCAATTACTTAATATGGAATCAATTTACTGAGCTCATTCTGTGAACCTTTCCTCCAAACAAGAACCCATGGATTTGCCTGGAATTGATTCATACTTTGCGGAAATGCTGTTAGTGGTCGCTGATCACTGGCAGTATTTTTTTATTTAATTAGGGAAGAAAATTTGCGCATTTTGATTGCAAACGCTTACAACGAGTGCTATAGTAAAGCCATGGAAAGGTATCAAAGGTTGTGACAGTAACATCGGTAAGGTAACTTAAGCAACAGGAACATTTATGATTTCCGTTTTGGTAACGTGAGTCAGAGTTTCTGAGTAACTCCGAGATACTGAAAGATTCAATGCAACTAAGGTAAACCTTCTAACGAACTCTAGCAGTTCCAGGCAGTGTTATAAGTATTTGAATCAAGCACCATCGACAATTGAATAAGGGAATTCAGTTTAGCGCTTGTCAAAGCGCGATGTTGACAGACTTGAGAACAGTTCCAGGCGTTAGCTAGAGCTCGGATGTTATGGTAACAAGGGTCATGCGAAGATTTCAATAAGAATCGTTGGAGCGTGTCTTGTTGGTATGATGAAGGGATTAAAGTTTTAGATTCGACGTGACAAGCTGAAACGACAGTCAGAAATTAAAGCATATGATTGTAGTTGGACTGTGACAGCTCAGCTGGGAAATTAAAGTAATGAGGCGATTAAGTATTAAAATGATTTCGAAACGGAAATTAAGTAGTCGTCACAACCTCCTTTCCGAGAGTTAGCGGACTTCAAGTATTCTCCAAAAAACTTGAAGCCCGTTTTTTGTTTTTGGGAAGTTGGTCGTTCGGTTCAACTAGAGTTTTCCGGTTTTAGCTATGTAACGATTAGATTTTGAAACACACCAAGATCCCCTAAGTACCACGGGGTCAGCCTTTCTTTTGATCTTTGAAAACAGGACAAATTGTTGTTAGTAAATCCTTTTATCAACTTTTTGAGGACGTTCGGCAACCGGGATTGGGACGGGCCAATCGAAATAATTAAGAGTGCCAATGTTCGGAAATTACGAATTTCCGCTTTTCGCAAATCGGCCATTTACAGGCTTGGCGGGAAAAGGTATATTATTACTAGACAAAAAAACGTCGGGGGAGAATTTACAGTAATTTCACCTAAGGAGTGAGAAATAGTGGCCTTTCATCGCATCTTCGTTGTCGATTTTGCCGGGTTAGGTTTAGGGGAAGCGCCGGAAGCAAATCGCTTTCAATCTGTGGGGGCCGACACTATCGGTCATGTTGCCACTGGTTGGACCGGTCAGCTAAAGTTAGGCTTAGGAAACATTCGGATTGGCCATGAATTGCCAGGGATTGCCCCGGCAGACCAACCGACGGGTTTCTTCGGCCGGCTTCACATGCAAGCCACCGGGAACCATCCGGCAACCGGCCTGCGCGAGATGTGGGACTATACCGGTGCTTACCGGACGGAGAGCGTGCTCGATACGTTGCCGGCGGCTGGTTATCCGGTCACGGTAGCGGGGCCATTTCTCAGCTACTTACAAACCCAGCGACGCACCCGACGTTTCCAGTTGGGAGATAATCGCGGGGCATTTCGCGTACTCTTTAACCGATTGAATCATCCCGACACGGGCTTGACCTACGTGATGTTACCGGATTTCCGCTTTGCGGCCCGGCAACACGATGTGCAGGGATTTGGCGATTCGTTGATTCAAGCCGACCAATACCTGGGGCAGGTGCTTCAGGATATGGCGGCCAACGACTTGCTAATCGTCACCGCCACGCAGGCCAGCGACCCGGTGGGGACCTTACAACCGACCAGAGAGTATCTACCCTTGATTGTGGCGTCCTCGTCACGACCACAGGGCCACGCCTTAGGCATCCGCCGCACGTTAGCCGACGTGGGCGCCACCGTTTTGGAAAATTACGGTTTGGCCGCCCGCGCCGCAGGACATAGTTTTTTAAATGAGCTTACGCAATAACGATGAATGAACAACCACTTGAAAGGAGGTGAGGGGCACCAAGCCAGGGACCGCAACGTAGAGTTGTCAGGCAATCAGCGACAAATCATTATTGATAGATTTTCGCCATTTTTCTTGCCGCTGGATTGACGACCTGTCGAGAACTGGTGCTGTTCGTTCACCATAGAAGTTATGCAGTACATAATTTCTGCAGGAAACATCGAGTCAACTTTTGGATGACACTGATGTCATTCATCAAAACAATATCGGAAAGAGGTATTTTGACCAATGCTAATCGCAGTCAATATTTTAGGGGTAATTGTTTACCTCGCAATCGCTTTCTTGTTCTCAAAGAACAAGAAGAAAATCAACTGGAAGTCTACGGCTATTGTTCTGGTTCTTAACTTAGTCTTAGCCTGGTTCTTCACTAGTTTCGGTATCGGTCGTGAAATCGTTCAAGGCGCTGCTGACGGATTCAACTGGTTGGTCCAAGTGGCTTACCAAGGGATCGTCTTCGCATTACCTAACTGGGTAACGCCTAACTACGGTGGTACTGCTAAGACCATGAACTTCATCACGAGTTCATTGCTGCCAATCTTATTAGTTGTTCCAATGTTCGATATCCTGACTTACATCGGGGTATTGCCATGGATCATCAAGTGGGTTGGTCGTGGCCTTTCATTCATCACTGGTCAACCTAAGTTCGAATCATTCTTCTCTGTTGAAATGATGTTCTTAGGTAACACTGAAGCCTTAGCCGTTTCTCAATTACAATTGAAGAGCATGCGTAAGGAACGTAACTTGACGCTGGCTATGATGTCAATGTCATGTATCACTGCTTCTATCTTGGGTGCATACACCCAAATGGTTCCAGGTCAATTTGTTTTGACGGCCGTTCCAATTAACATCTTGAACGCCATCATCGTTACCAACATGTTGAACCCTGTTGAAGTGTCTGCTGAAGAAGATACCATCGCTAAAGTTGGTGGCTCAAACGCCGCTGCTGCTGAAGATGGCGAAGACGACGGCAAGCGCGAACCATTCTTCTCATTCTTGGGTGACTCCATCCTTGGTGCCGGTCGTTTAATCTTAATCATCGCCGCTAACGTTATCGCCTTCGTTGCCTTGGCAGCCCTGATCGATAAGTTACTTGGCTTGGTTAACCCTTGGTTATCATTGGAACACCTCTTGGGTATCGTAATGTTCCCATTCGCATGGTTAATGGGTCTGAGCGTCCACGATGCATTCGGCTTTGCTCAATACATGGGGACTAAGTTAGTGACGAACGAATTCGTTGTTATGGGTAAGATTGCTTCAACCATCAACACGAACGCGTTCTCACCTCACTACCGTGCCATCTTGACTGTCTTCTTAACTTCCTTTGCTAACTTCTCAACTACTGGGATGATCATTGGTTGTTTCAAGGGGATCGTCGACCGTGAAAACAACGAATTAATCTCTAAGAACGTTGGTTACATGTTACTTTCTGGTATCCTTGTTTCCCTGCTTTCTGCCGGGATCGTTGGACTCTTCGTTTGGTAATCTAACCGTCGCTCATTGCGAGTGATTCTATAAAATTGATGGCCCAGAGGCATTTGCTTCTGGGCCATCTGTGTCAATAAAACCAGTTTTTACTGGGTTTAGCTTTTGATTTTTAGGCTTACGGAGCCATCGGCTCCGGTTGGCCAGATTGGCGCTGGAACGCCGTGGACATGGCTCAGAGCCGAAGAGCGGTCTCTGAGACCAGTCTTTTCCTAATCCGAGGAAGTCACTCGAATAAGGAAAATTTCACGGCTGAGCGCCATCTGGCCCGCCCTCCGCCTTACAGGACTCGCTGTCAGTGAAATGGCGTTAGCCCGGCAACTCTGGTTCTCTAGACGTTGGTCATGAGCACCATATGGTCCTCATTGACAGTCGAATCAACGATGTAATGGTGTATTTGTTGCTCTGGTGAACACGTTTGCCGAGTGGCCCAGAACGGCCGGCAGTTGGCGTTCCCAGTTAGTCGGCGGTAATCAGAACGTGGGATTTAGAGTACGGAGGACCCGGGGCTCAGCCGTGAGATTATTCTTAGGGGAGGGAACTGCTCACCTTAGAATAAGACCGAGCTTCAAGATTCGTGGTTTTTACGAAGCTTGAAGTCGTGTCCACAGCGTTCCGGCCCCGGAAGCCGGAGTACGGGCCAGTCTCGCCATTGCGGCAAAGTTGGCCAACCGGAGCCGAAGGCTCCTGGATCTGAGAATCAAAAGCGGTCAACAAATTAGCAAAGTCAGGCAAGACAGATTCTAGTGGCTTGTGGTAAGCTGTTCGTACGGGTGTCGACCTTTCTATGAGAGTGAAACCCAGCCGGAAGTATGAGACCTTGCGGTTGCAATGCCCGTGAACTATGTGCGTCATAGCTGGCGTACTGAAAGATAGGGATTTTTATGGATAAGCAACAAGCGCAGGTGGAACGGGCGGAGAAAATGACGCTCGGGGAAGCTCTGCGACATAAGGATGTCGTCCGCAACGAACTGATCGCAGGGGTCACTGGCTTCTTTGCCATCTCATACATCATCATTGTGAACCCATTAATCTTAAAGGATGCCGGGATTCCCACTGATTTGAGTGTCTTCGCGACCATCTTCTCGTCGATCATTGGTTGTTTGGTCATGGCCTTTTGGGCCAATGCCCCAATCATCTTGACCCCGGGGATGGGTGTGAATGCCTTCTTCACGTATACCGTTGTCGTGAATATGGGCTTGAGTTGGCGTGAGGCGTTAGGGATCGCTGCGGTAGCCAGCTTTGTTTATATGTTGATTGCCTTCACCAAGGCGTCGACGGTTCTCTCGGAGGCGATTCCAGAATCGTTAAAGAGTGGGATTACGGCCGGAATTGGCCTGTTCCTGGTGGAGATTGGCCTGGAGAAAGCCGGGTTAATCGTTGCCGGGAAGTCGTCGCTGATTGTGTTGGGTGATTTGACCAAGCCCGCGACGTTACTGGCGCTGTTCGGATTGGTCTTGAGCTTCATCTTGTATATTCGCAAGGTCAAAGGGAACTTCTTCATTGGGATCATTGCGACGAGTCTGGTAGCCTTCTTCTTTGGCATCAAGGACGCCGACACCCCAACGGTTGACCTGGCTCGGCTGGGTCAATATCACAAGATTGTCTTTCAAAATGACTTCTCAAGTTGGCTCTCCACGCCATTTATCCTGGCCGCTTTCTCCATGACCATGATTCTGGTGTTCGAGTCGATGGGCCTGTTGCAAGGGTTGTTGCCCGACCAACGGAAGTTCAAGAAGACCTTTGAGGGCAGTTCTGTGACCACGTTCCTTTCCAGCTTCTTAGGGACCAGCCCAACGGTGGCGGCCGCCGAGAGTGCTTCCGGAATTGAGACGGGTGGTCGAACCGGCCTAATGTCACTGACCGCCGCAATCATGTTCGCCCTGTCATTGGTCTTCGTGCCACTGCTGGCCTACGTGCCATCCGGTGCGATTGCGCCCGTGATTATTATCACCGGGGCCATCATGATGCAGGCCATTGGCAATATTAAGATGAGCGACTTTGCGGAGTGGTTCCCAGCCTTTCTAATCATCGTGCTGATTCCACTCACCAACAGCATTTCCACGGGACTAGCATTCGGTTTCGTTTGCTATCCGGTGATGAAACTCGCATTGGGACAGGGGAAACACGTTGCCTGGCCAGTGTACCTGTTAGGATTTTTGTTCCTACTCGACTTGATCTTCAGTTCCCTGCTATAGTGGGGAACTTTACTTAAGGGTTTAACGTAAGCGGTTACGCCGCTTAAACAATAAAAACCGAATTAATTCATTGGGAGGAAATAATGATGACAACTAAGATTATTATGGATACAGATCCTGGGATTGACGATGCAGCGGCCTTAACGATGGCCATTAATGACCCAAAGATTGACTTGAAGCTGGTGACGACTGTTGCCGGTAACGTAACGGTTGATAAGACCACGATCAACGCTTTAAAGATTGTGCGTTTCTTTAACCAAAGCATCCCCGTTGCTGGTGGTGCTGAACAACCATTATTCAAGGACTTTGAAGATGCTGCACGGATTCACGGTGAATCCGGGATGCCTGGTTATGACTTCCCAACTGACCTGCCTACGCCATTGAAGAAGACGGCCGTAGAAGCCTTGCATGATGAAATCATGGCTAGTGACGAACCAATCACCTTGGTTCCAACCGGTTCATACACCAACATTGCCTTACTCTTCTCCGAATACCCAGAAGTTAAGAGCCACATCAAAGAAATCGTGGCCATGGGTGGTTCATTGAGCATGGGTAACATGACCAGTGCCGCTGAATTCAACGTCTTCACCGACCCAGATGCAGCCGCTATCATGTACAAGTCCGGTGTTCCAATCGTTATGGTTGGCTTGGACATCACCATGAAGGCCCTGTTAACTCACAAGAGTATCGAAACTTTGCCTACTTTGAACGAAGCCGGCAAGATGCTGCATGACATCATCATCCATGACGGTGACAACAGTGACGCCGGGATTGCGATGCATGACGTGAACACCATCTTCTACTTACTTCACCCAGAAGCAATTACCACGAAGGACATGTGGATCGACGTTGTGACCGATGGCGCTGCCATTGGTGAAACGGTCGGCGATATCCGTGGCGCTTACCATGACGGTAAGACGAACGCCAAGGTTTCCGTCGACATTGACTCAGAAGCCTTCAACAAGTGGTTCATCGAAGAAGTTCGGGCTATCAAGGACTAATTTCGACGATTAAATAGTTTGAATAACGAACGGCGCCCAGCTAATGTTGGGCGCCGTTTTCATTTGGTCGGATTTGTTCGGTGACCGTCAATTGCCAGTCGGGTGATTGTCGGTTGAAATGCGGTTAAATGGGCATTCGTAGGCGTCCGAAATGGCTAAGTTAACCTTTACAAGAACGGGTAGTGTTTCAATACAGAAACGAAACATAGGCCTGCTATGATGAGGGCAAACTTAGGGGAAGAGGATGATCGTATGTCAGCCGTACACTTTGATACGTTGATCTTATTGATTGTCACGTGGTTACCCATGATATGGGTTGCTAAGCCTGCTAAACATTTAAAGAAGTAACCGCAGCACCAATACTCGCCGCTGTGTGGGTACTGGTGCTTTTCTGTCTCATTGGAACGGAGCTCAACTTGACCTGATTGGAAAAGGCCGGGGGAGTCTCCGTTTCATGCTCTTGGAATTTGCCCCGGCAGTAAACCGGTGTAGATAGCAACGATCCATCTAAGACCGCAGGGCGGCCGGAAATGGGCTCAGCCGTGGGACTGCCTTGGCGGAGGGGGCTGCTCTGGTTAGGCAGAGCGGACTTTTGAGACCGGTATGTGGCTCAAAATCCTGTTCACCGCGTTCCAGCCCATTTCCGGCAACCGGAGGTTGCCAGTTTCATCGAACAACACCCCAAGCAGTGACTTTGTGCAAGATCTGCGGAAACTTTACAGGATGTTGACGAACTTCATACGAAGAATTTACATCGGTTCGGTATGCTAGACCTAACTTAGTGATAGTCAGCTTAGCTGTCGCCGGGTGGGGTTCCCGGTGGCTGCAACTTTATTCGATGGGGGCCACGGGGGTATGAATAAATTTAAAATTGTCCATTTATCCGATCCACAACTGGCGGTGGGATCGGCTGCGCCACAGTATCATCAGCAAATCGAACCGAAACACAAGCTTCAGCGGCTGTTCGATGACGTGCGTCGCCAGCAGATTGAACCAGACCTGATCGTGATTAGTGGCGACCTATTAGCCGGGGGAACCAACAAAGACTATGCCCAGTTCCGGCGGTATCTCGACCAACAGGCGAAGCAAATTGGCGCACCTATTCAGGTGATCCTGGGCGATCAAGACGACCGGGAAGCCTTTAACGAGGGCTACTTAGAGGAACCGCATCAACCGTATTATGCTTATAAGCAGGTCCATCAGAACATGGACTTTTATTTCCTGGATTCCAAGTGGGAACCCAATAAGGAGGCCGGATGGCTCGACCGGGAACAATTGAACTGGTTGAATAAGAGCCTACACTTGGCGCCGCGGCGGCGGGCCTTTATCTTTATGCACCATCCGCTGGATACGCCGGCCCTGCAATCGATGCGCTATGCCCTTTTGCAGAACAATCGCGAGCTGCTGGCCATTCTCCATGGCCACAACATTGGTGGCATCTTTACCGGTCATTTACACTTTGGGGCGAGTTATCTGGTGGATAACGGCATCCCCGTGACCTCGGTGGGGTCGACGGCCACCTACATTGATTGCCAGAATCCCCATGAACATGAAGTCCATGACGGGATCAGCTATAACGTCATTACGATTCAACGCGGCCTGGCCAGTGTGACCAATCATCCATTGTTGCTGGGAGAACCCGTGATTGATACGATTCGGATCAGCAACACCGGCTTTGCCAAACACCGTCCCCGCTTGATGAATCCCCGGCGTTTGGTCAATCAGCCCCCATTTTAAAACCTGCCGATTGTGAGGCGTGATTCCCGGTTACACGACTGGAATCACGCCTCCTATTTATTTCCTGGGGAAAGCGTTCCATGTGACCCGAATTTTCGGTATAATAGAGAGCGACGCGAGTGTGAAACGCTCAATCAGGCCCGGTGGTTTGGTTGCGTTTCACCAGTAATTAAGGTAAAGTATACTCAAACGTGAAACATTTTGTTTCACAAAATGAACTGGGAGATATTGCATGAATCCAGAAGAGTTTCGTGCCGCGCTAGCTAAGCAGGGCATTGAATTAACCGCTACACAAGAACAACAATTTGCGGACTATTTTCACTACTTAGTCGCGACCAATGAACACGTTAATCTGACAACGATTACCGCGGAGCCCGAGGTCTACCTGAAGCATTTCTACGACTCGTTGACCCCTGCCTTTTATGTGCCTGGAATCCGTACGGAACCCCTCACGATTTGTGATGTGGGCGCCGGTGCCGGCTTCCCGTCACTGCCACTCAAGATTGTCTTTCCCCAGCTCAAGGTGTCCATCGTGGATTCCCTGAACAAGCGGATTACCTTTTTGAATGATCTGGCAGCCAAGCTCGACCTGACGGGTGTGGCTTTTCACCATGCCCGGGCCGAAGAATTTGGTGGCAAGCGCTCCGAACATCGGGAGGCCTACGATCTGGTTTTAGCCAGAGCCGTTGCCCGGATGTCCGTCTTGAGTGAACTGTGTCTGCCACTGGTTAAGGTCGGTGGGCAATTTGTCGCGTTGAAGGCGGCACAGACGGCCAATGAACTTGCGGTCAGTCAAACGGGGATTACCACGCTGGGTGGCCAGCTGAGTGCTGACGAGGCCTTTAACTTGCCCGTATCCGATGATCCACGGCACATTGTGGTGATTGATAAGGTTAAGCACACGCCGAAGAAGTATCCACGTAAGGCCGGCACACCCAACCGGGAGCCGCTAGAAGATTAATGGGATGGGGGTAAGATCATTGCCATTTTCATTATTTGGAAATAACCGGGATAAGGCGAATGAACCAACGCATCCCGTGAAACAAACTGTCGTGATGATTCCGATTGGGCAAATCATTCCCAACCGATTCCAACCGCGACAACGCTTTGATGAAACGGCGATTGGTGAATTAGCTCAGACCATTGCGGAACACGGGTTACTTCAACCGATTGTGCTCCGGGAATACGAGCCCGATCACTACGAAATTATTGCCGGTGAGCGACGGTTTAGAGCGGTATCCAGTCTCAAATGGGACACGGTACCCGCGATCGTCGAAACCATGAATGATGATGAGACGGCCTCGATGGCGTTGATTGAAAACCTCCAACGTGAGGAATTGTCGGCTGTTGAAGAAGCGCATGCTTATCAACAGTTGATGGCCTTGAATCACATGACGCAGGCCCAATTGGCCGAAGGCATTGGGAAGAGCCAAGGGTTCATTGCCAACAAACTTCGGTTGTTGAAGCTTGCCGAACCGGTTCGGGCGGCCATCTTAAATCGTAAAATTTCCGAACGCCACGGGCGGGCCATGTTGGCCGTGTCCGAGGACGCGCAACCCGAAATCTTACAACAGGTTCTGGCCGACCAATTAACGGTCAAGGAGACCGAGGCCCTGATTGCCGAAAAGAAGGCACCCGCTAAGCCGGCGAAACGGCGACGCAAGGTCACCCGCCACGGTGTGACCGGCGATACTCGTGTGGCGGTGAATACCATCCGGAAATCCGTGAAGATGGTCACCGACGCAGGGATGAAGCTGGAAACTCATGAAGAAGAGACCCCAGACGGGTACCGCATCATCATCGATATTCCAAAAGAAAGCTAGAGGTGGAAAACATATGGGCACTATCATTGCATTAGCCAACCAAAAAGGTGGTGTGGGTAAGACCACGACCGGTGTCAATTTGGGCGCAGCCTTGGCAAGTGCGGGTCAACACGTGTTGTTGGTCGACACCGATGCCCAAGGGAACGCGACGAGTGGCGTTGGGATTCAAAAGGCCACGATTGAACGGGAAGTCTATGATGTCCTGGTCAATGAAACGCCGATCAAAGAAGCCATCATTCATACGGAACATCCGGACCTAGACATCGTTCCAGCCACTATCCAGCTTTCCGGTGCGGAGATCGAATTGACCCCCATGATGGCCCGTGAAACACGGTTAAAGGCCGCCCTGGATGAGGTCCGTGACGACTATGATTACATTTTAATTGATTGCCCACCTTCGCTCGGGCTCCTGACCATCAACGCCTTCACGGCAGCGGATTCCATCTTGATTCCGGTGCAAAGTGAATACTACGCGTTGGAAGGGTTAACCCAACTCTTGAACACGGTTAAGTTGGTCCAAAAGCACTTTAACCGCGATTTGAAGATTGAAGGCGTGCTGTTGACGCTGTACGATGCCCGGACTAATTTGGGCAAGCAGGTCAACGAAGAAGTGAAGAAGTATTTCCAAAACAAGGTCTATTCAACCATCATTCCTCGCAACGTGCAGTTAGCGGAGGCCCCTAGTCATGGGATGCCAATCGTGGACTACGCGCCAAAGTCGAAAGGTGCTCAGGTGTACGCAGAACTCGCAAAGGAAGTGCTAGCAGCCCATGGCAAGTAAGAAAGAGAAAAGTTTAGGACGCGGGATCGACGCACTGTTTGCTGAAAATGGTGTGGATACCGCTGAGGAAAACGTGGTTGACCTGGCGCTGGCTGATATCCGGCCTAACCCCTATCAACCACGGCAAAAGTTTGATCAGAAGGGCTTGAAGGACCTGGCAACTTCCATCGAGAAGACCGGGGTCTTCCAACCCATCATCGTCCGTCAGCCAGATAAGAGCCTGCAGCGCTACGAAATTCTCGCGGGTGAACGGCGTTACCGGGCCTCTAAGTTAGCCGGTAAGGACACGATTCCCGCCATTGTTCGGACGATTTCCGAAGAACAAATGATGGAAATTGCCGTGCTGGAAAACCTGCAACGGGAAGACCTGACGCCACTTGAAGAAGCCGAAGCCTACGATACCTTGATGACCAAGCTCACCCTGACGCAGGCTCAGGTCTCCGAACGCTTAGGCAAGAGTCGGCCATACATCGCGAACTATTTGCGGTTGTTGGGATTGCCTAAGGCCGTTAAGGATATGTTGCAACACAACGAGCTGTCCATGGGGCAGGCGCGAACGTTGTTATCCTTGAAGGACAAGAGTAAGCTAGTTGCATTGGCTAAAAAAGCCGTTACGGACGGGATGACCGTGCGGACGCTTGAGGCCGAGGTTAATAAGCTGAACGGTGCCGCCAAGAAGCTGGCCAAGAAGCCAGGCAAGAAGAAATCACCATTCTTGCGGTCCACGGAGAACCAACTCCAAGAACGCTTTGGCACCCAGGTTTCGATTAACGAAAGCAGCAAAGACGACCATCAAGGACGGATTGAAATTGAATACCTGTCCAACGATGATTTGAACCGGATCTTAGATTTGTTAGACATTCACTTGGATTAATCAGATTTGGAGGCCTTGTCATGTATGATCTCGGAGATTTGGTAGAAATGAAGAAGCCTCATCCATGTGGGACTAACCGGTGGGAGATTACCCGGATGGGTGCCGATATTAAGATTAAGTGTACGAACTGTGGCCACATTGTGATGTTGTCACGGCGTGAATTTGAAAAGAAATTAAAGAAGGTATTGGTCCACCAGGCCGATGCCGATAATGGAAAGAGTGAATAATTGCTATGTCATTAACTGCAGGGATCGTTGGACTGCCAAACGTTGGTAAGTCCACGTTATTTAACGCGATTACGAAGGCCGGGGCCGAAATGGCCAACTACCCATTTGCCACGATCGATCCGAACGTCGGCATGGTGGAAGTGCCAGATAAGCGTTTGGACCGGATTCAAGAACTGATTCCAGCCAAAAAGGTGGTTCCGACGACCTTTGAATTTACCGATATTGCCGGGATCGTTAAGGGTGCCAGCAAGGGTGAAGGACTTGGGAACAAGTTCTTGGAAAACATTCGCCAAGTCGACGCCATTGTCCACGTTGTGCGGGCATTTGACGACGACAACATCACCCACGTTTCCGGTAAGATCGACCCAATTGATGATATTGAAACCATCAACTTGGAACTCGGTCTATCCGACTTGGAAGCCGTCAACAAACGCTTAGCGAAGGTTGAACGGGCTGCCAAGGGGAGCGACAAGGAAGCTAAGGCTGAATTGGCCGTCCTACAGAAGATTCAACCCGTCTTGGAAAATGGCGGCGCGGTGCGCACGATTGATTTCGACGAAGAGGAAACCAAGATCGTGAAGGGGCTGTTCTTATTAACCTCCAAGCCAGTGCTGTACGTGGCCAATATTGCAGAAGATGACATGGCAGACCCTGAAGACTCCAAGTACTTCAAGACTATCGAAGACTATGCAGCCAAGGAAGGCGCCGAAGCCATTGCCGTGGCTGCCGAAGCCGAAGAAGAAATCGCTCAATTGGACGACGACGAAAAGAAGGACTTCCTGGAAGCCGAAGGGGTTGAAGAACCTGGTTTGAATCGCTTGATTCGGGCCTCATACCACCTCTTAGGCCTGCAAACGTTCTTTACGGCTGGTGGTAAGGAAACTCGTGCCTGGACGTTTAAGACCGGCACCAAGGCACCTCAAGCCGCAGGGATCATTCACTCCGACTTTGAACGAGGCTTCATTCGAGCAGAAGTTATGGCGTTTGACGCCTTAGATGAATTCGAATCCGAAGCTGCCGTCAAAGAAGCCGGTAAGCTGCGGGTCGAAGGGAAAGACTACGTGATGGAAGACGGCGACATCGTCGAATTCCGATTCAACGTTTAGAAGGGATCAAGAATACATGAGCGATAACAAAGAAACCCCACGCAATGCAGGCGCCCAGCAGTCCCAACGGAATGCGGGTGTCCGCCAGACTCACCGTCACGTGGACATTGAAGAACGTGCTGCCTTTGACAACATTGGGTTGTCAAAGCGGAATGCAGACTACATGTTCCGGTTCAACCGTGAACTACAAAAACAACGTTTATCGCCCGACCACAAGGCAGGGGTCATCAAACGGATGGTTACCGAACTGACGGCGGGGCAAAAGGAAGGTAAGACGGCTAAGAGCATGTACGGCGACATTGATGAACACATCAAGCGCGTCGTTGAAGGCCCTAAGGTTGAACAGAAGTTAATCGGTGGTATTGGCTACTGGCCTAACGTCTTGTACAATGCCCTGACCTTCTTCATGATCTTCAACTTGATGTTTGGGTTGATGTACACCTTTAGTCCTAGCTTGATGAAGACCAGCAAGCCCGTTGGGGTAACGGCCATCGCCGTTAGTGCCATCGTTGCTGGGTTCTTGTTACCAATGATGCCTAAATTATTGGACACCCACATCAAGCACCGGTTTAACCTGTTCTTCCGGACGATTGCGGTTGTCTTAGGCTTCGGTGTTTGGATGGGATTATTCTACGTCTCAGAAAACCTGACTGTCTTCAACCCAGTGCTTCCAGCAATGTGGAGCATCGTACTGGGCGTGCTATCAATCGGTGGCATGTTCCTGGTCCGTCGTTTCTTCAAGATCGAAGGCGGCTTCTTCGGCCAAAGCTAAATTTAAATTGAATTGTGGCGCCAACTATCATCATGATGGTTGGCGCTTTTTTTGACTTTAGTCGGGGTTGGCAACCTTCGGTTGCCGGGCTGGGGGCAGGAACGCGGTGAACATGACTTTGAGCCAAAGAGCGGTCTCAAAGGTCAGTTCTGCCTAAGCGGAGAAAACCGCTCCACTAAGGCAGTTCCACGGCTGAGCCCCCCTCCCGGCCGCCCTACGGTTTGTGATCGGCCGTTAAGATGACAATGAAGTCAATCGACATGAAGCGCCTTTGCTGGTCATCATTGTTTTCTGGTTTTTTGACTTGGGTCTAGGCTGGCAACCGCCAGTTGCCCTGGGAAGGCTGGAACGCCGTGGGTACGACTTGACCCCTTGGCGGACACAAGTCTTCAAGCTCGACCTTATTCTAAGCCGGGAAGGCCGCCCGACTAAGAATAATTTTACGGCTGAGCCGTCCCAGCGCCGCCTTCTGGTTGAAAGATTGGTCGTTGAGGTAAACCGTAACGTTGGCTTCAGTAACCGTGGTTGGTCACGAGTCAAATTCAATTGTCTTTGTTCTTGTGGACGTGAAATCAGCGAATTTGGTTGGATTAGAGAGTAACCGGTTGCCCGTTTAGGATGCCGGTCTTTGTTATGAAGTTGGTCTGGGAGTGTTCAAGAGTAACGGCGGAAGTCGATCACGCTTTGTTGTTTAATGAGACTGAATAGAGAGCTAGGTCGATATGGATCTTCTGGTATTTAGGTGTTGGTTCTAGCATTCAGTGTTAGCCAAAGGTGGTTAGGGGTGGCGTCCTGTGAAAGTGGTGTTAGGCCAAGGGCTTAGGCCTTACAGCACGGACCGACCTTCGAGCTGACCGGGTTATGGTCGGCTTGAAGGCGAGTTCGGAGACCGGGCTGTGGCTCCGGACGGGTCCCATAGGACGGAATCCCTAACCGCCGCCGGCGGTCCATCAAAGATCAAAAAGAATACAACACTAGCCACTTAGTAAACTCACGGTAGTAAGCAAAAAAGAATTTCAGCCAAAAGACTAATAGACTGCTTAAGTTAAACCTAACTAAATTGGCAGCTACCAGGAAAGAAGTCCAAGAAAGCCAAGGATTGGACGTATTAATGGCGCCTATTTATTCAGGGGCAAACTAGTTGTGACCGCCGCAAAACCCAATGGTGTCAGTGCTTGACCCCATTACTCCCTAGCCTTATTATGCGTTCAAGTAATCAAGCCGAACCGGTCTTCGGCCTGACGAAAAATTCAGCATTTCGGGGAGGATTTTTTATGAGAAAAGTCTTTGGGTATGTTGCAGGGTTAGTTGCAGCCTTATCATTTGCTGGTGTGGTCGCCACGACAGCAAACGCCGATGGAAACAGTGCTGATGCAGCAAGCGGTAGTGGCAGTGACAGTGCCACCATGACTTCCGGCGCCGACAACGGTGGCGGGTCAACTGCACCTTCAAGTGCGACGAGCAGTAGTATTTCAAGTTCAACCAAGTGGACTTCTCGCAGAAGAGTCGTTCGCCGTCGCCCAGTCGTTTACCGGCTGCGGGCAGACCGCGAAATGCGGGGTCGCTTACACTACGATCGTGATGGCCGGACCATCTTGTTCCAAAAGGGCATGAAGGGCGCACGGGTTACCCTACGTAACCGCCGAGGTGCTGTTGTTGACCGGTTCACGGTCAAGAAGAATGGCCGCTTCGACGTACGGTTATCTCGTAAGGAAGCCTTGAAGTTGGACCGCGGCGGTAAGTACTTTACCTTTACCGTTCGGGATCACGGCTACAAGCCTTACACGATCCGTTACGACATCAAGAAGTAGCTGGCTTGCTATAAGGAAGGGCGTGGGTGACCACGCCTTTTCTTATCTCGTCAGATTGATTGTTCACCGAATTAATGGAGAGGGGTAACGATTATGAAACGAATGCAATCACTGATCCATCGCCGCTCAACTCAGGTGTTAGGCCTACTGACCGTGGTTGGGGCGTTTATCATGGCATTTTGTTCCTACACCTCTCCCGCCTTTTATTTCGACACATCACCTGACAACAACGCCTTCTTCACCGTGGGGAAGGCCATGATGCATGGCATCGTCCCCTATAAGGACATTTTTGAGCAGAAGGGACCCTACGTTTACTTCATTCACGGCCTGGCCTATTTGGTCAGTCATCGTAGTTTTGCCCTGATCTTTGTGTTTGAAATTATCACGCTGGTAGCGGCGATGTTCCTGGTTTACAAGCTGGCGTTGCTCCTAGGGACGCCGGAATTGGGCAGCCTGTTACTGGCGTTGCTGTCGCCACTACTCTTTGTTTTTCATCCGTATTACGACTACGGCGACACCGTGGAGTTCTTCACGTTACCGCTACTGTTATCCCTGGTCTACCTGATCGTGTTGATGGATCGGCGCCGGTTCGCCGTGAGTCATTGGTGGTACTTCGCCCAAGGCCTGATCGTTGGCATCGTGTTCCTGTCGAAGTACACGCTGCTGGGGGCGTGGATCGCGTTTTACCTGCTGCTGGGTGGCTATTTATTGGGGAAACGCCAATGGAAGGAACTGGGCCGGCTGGTGGCCTGGAGTGCAGCCGGGTTCCTGTTGAGCACGCTACCCTGGCTGGCGTATTTCTTGGTGACTAAATCCCTGGCGTCCTTCATCAATGTCTATATTCTGTTCAACACCAAGGTTTACCTGACCTCATCCGTGGCGTTGTTTGCCAATCTGATTCAATCGGCCAGTCTGTTGACGCAGTTCTACTTGAGCAACGCGGTCTTCATGGTTCTCGGGGTGGTCGGCACGTTGCTGATCCTCTTCGATCCCAAGATTTTTCAGCACAAATTAACGCGGGGATTGTATCTGTTCTCATGTTTGGCCAGTGGACTATTTGCCCTGTACGGGTACCAAGCGGGGGCCGTTTATCAGTATTATCAATTAATTTATTTCGGCTTCTTCGTGGTGCCGTTCATCCTCTTGGGACAAATGCTATTTCGGCATGTGCCGCTGCCCCACGATGACGACCCATTCCTGATTCTGGGGATGTTGATTGTCAGCTGCTTACTCGTGCTGGGGGTCAATAATAACGTGACCGATTCACGGCTATTTCCCAACAACAGTGCGATTACGGAGAAGACCACGACCAAGCCGCAACAACCGGCGCAAGTGGTCTTCGGTAACCTGATGCGGCGGTCGGGCCAACCGCTGACGATGTTAAACTATGGCTCGATCGACATGGGCTTTTACACCGCTTCCGGGGCCGTGCCGACGTCGTATTACTTCCAAAACTACAACATTGCCCAATCCGCGGCGCCACAAATCCTGCGGTCGCAAGTGGCGACGATCCGCAACCACAAGGTGGAGTGGGTCGTCTTGAATACGCCGGCCGGGAAGAACATCAAGCAGTGGAACGGTGGTACCGGCAAGATCAGTAGCGGGAACCTGAATCCCGGCACCAGCGGTCTTGCCAAGTCACTGAATCGCCACTACCGGATGGTGGCCAACCACACCCAAATCTTCGAGGGCGTTAACGTTACCTACTGGTTGTATCAACGGAAATAGGCTTTGAGTTTTGTGGATATTGGTGGCCCGCCTGCGGCAGCCAGACGCCGCCCCATGAGGCAGACCTGAGGCCGAAGACCGGTCCTCAGGGCAGCTTGGAACCTCACCCAACCCGTGAGTTTCCAAGGCTGGCCAGTCGTCTAAGCTGGGCAAATGCCCCCCAGCTAACACAACTTCCACGGGGCTCTGTCTGGCTACCTCCGGCTGAGA
This sequence comes from Levilactobacillus tangyuanensis, assembly GCF_003946545.1. Taxonomy (GTDB): domain Bacteria; phylum Bacillota; class Bacilli; order Lactobacillales; family Lactobacillaceae; genus Levilactobacillus; species Levilactobacillus tangyuanensis. Next base: position 17,442 of record NZ_RHOA01000015.1, on the reverse strand, counting down.
TCGACGAGTACAATGCCATTGGTTCTGGTGGCTTCATAAGTAGTGTGTGCCTTTGGCGTCTCCAACTAGCTTAGCCTGGTGGGTGTTGGCTCGCCTACGGCAGCCAGACGCCGCCCCATGAGGCAGACCTGAGGCCGAAGACCGGTCCTCAGGGCAGCTTGGAACCTCACCCAACCCGTGAGTTTCCAAGACTGGCCAGTCGTCTAAGCTGGGAGAATCCCCCAGCTAACACGACTTCCACGGGGCTCTGTCTGGCCGCCTACGGCTGAGATCGACGAGTACAATGCCATTGGTTCTTATGGCTTCGAAAGTCGCATGTGTTATTGCTGTTTCCAAGTCATCATGCTGAGTTGTGACCCCTAAATTAATGAAGGTGGCTTGGTTCACTAACAGTGGTCTTGCCAGTCATTCTAGAATTGGCAACGCCTCTATGGCCACTGGCGGCCATCTTTAATCGAATGTATGAGTGGCGTTGGTTTTCTATCAATCTGAGCCAAAGGCGGGTAGGGGTGGAGTCCTGTGAAAGTGGTGTTAGGCCAGGGCCTTCGGCCTTACAGCACGGACCGTCTTCGAGCCGACAGGGGTTTGTCGGCTTGAAGGCGAATTCGGAGACCGGTCTTTGGCTCCGGACGGGTCCCATAGGACGGAAGCCCTAACCGCCGCCGGCGGCACAACTAAAGCAATCAAAAACAGGTCATCTTAACGGGTGACCTGTTTTTGACTGAAAAAATGAATGTAACTAAGCTTTCACTAACGACACAGTTTTAGGAAAATGACACCTTGACGATTTTTCAGGACAGAACTACGCTAGAAAGTGAATAATAAACAACTCATATCTTTTTTAATTGAGTCTAATTAGAATAGGAGGCCATCTACTTTATGAAAAAAGTATTTGGATATGTTTTAGGATTAATCGCCGTTTTGTCATTGGGTGGCGTGCTGGCAACAACGGCCAACGCCGCTGGTAATGCTGCAACCGCAACCAGTGGGCACAGCTCCGTCGTTTATAGTTCACATGTTGTGACGAGCAGTTCCAGTTCCAGCAGCGTCGTCTCCTCTAGCAGCTCGAAGAAGACGGTTAAAACTACGAAGAAAGTCGTGACGAGTGCCAAGAAGATGCGTGGCCGGAAGCACTACAAGAAGAACGCCCGGAAGATCCTGTTTCAAAAGGCTAAGAAGGGCACGAAGATTGTCCTGCGGAACCGTAAGGGCCAAGTCGTTAAGCGCTTCACCGTTAAGAAGAACGGGAAGTTCACCATTAAGTTGACGAAGAAACAAGCCAAGAAGCTAAACAAGGGCGGTAAGTACTTCACCTTCACCGTTTCGCTAAAGGGCTACAAGACGTACACCGTCAAGTACACGATCTCCAAGTAGACCGACGGCTAGTCATTAAAACACAGAAGAGTCTGGGCTTCTGGCCCAGGCTCTTTCTTTTTTATCGGCGAGAAAGGGAGTTATCCTCGTGAAACAACGGATCATGCGGCGGCTCAAGAGTCATGACGCCCAGTACTTTTATCTATTAACCATTATCGGAATTTTTATGATGACGTTCTGTTCCTACACGTCACCGGCCTTTTACTTTGATTATTCGCCCGACAACAACGCCTTCTTCTCGGTTGGCAAGGCGATGATGCACGGTGTCGTGCCCTATAAGGACATCTTCGAACAGAAGGGGCCATACGTTTACTTCATTCACGGCCTGGCATCGTTAATCGCAGCCCGCAGTTTCATCATTATCTTTGTTCTAGAAATTATCATTCTAGTGGCCGCCATGTGGTTGACCTATCGTTTGGGTCGACTGCTGGCAATGCGGTCGTTGCCGGCACTGTTGATTGCCATCGTTTCGCCGGTGCTGTTTATCTTTCATCCCTACTATGATTATGGTGATACCGTGGAATACGCGGTGTTGCCGCTGATTCTGTCGTTAATCTATCTGGTGGTGTTGCTCGACCGGCACGGGTTCACCGTTAATCACTGGTGGTACTTCGCGCAGGGGCTATTCGTGGGCATCGTCTTCCTGTCGAAGTACACGTTGCTGGGGGCCTGGATAGCCTTTTACCTGATGCTGGGCGTGTATCTGTTGCATCGACATCGGACCGCCACACTTTGGCAAATGGTGCTTTGGAGCGGTGCTGGCTTCCTGTTGGCCACCGTTCCCTGGTTACTGTATTTTCTCGCCACGGGATCGCTCAAGGCCTTCATTAACGTGTATTTTCTCTTCAATACCCGGGCCTATTTGACCTCATCGGTATCGGTCTTTGCCAACCTGGTTCAGTCGGCCGTGTTGTTGGCCCAGTTTTTCCTCAATCATGTGGTCTTCTTCGTCCTGGGCCTGCTGGGAACGCTATTGGTTATCTTTCAACCGAAACTATTCCACACCACGTTCGGCCGGGCACTGTACCTGGTGATTTTCTTGGCCAGCGACCTGTTGGCCCTGTACGGGTATGATTCCGGTTCCGTCTATGCCTATTATCAGCTGGTGTATTTTGCCTTCTTCGTGCTACCATTAATTCTAATGGCTCGCTGGGGCTTAACCTTTGCCAAATTACCGGCAACCGACGATCCGTTTATCATCGTTGCCACGGTGGTTCTTAGTACCTTTCTGGTGCTCGGCGTGAACAACAACGTGGTGAGCTCTCGCCTGTTTCCGAACAACGCGTCGGTAACCAAGCAGGACACGGTGGTGCCGCAACAACCCGCCCAGGTCGTGTTTGGCCGGATCATGCGGCGGTCGTCGCAACCGTTGACGTTGCTTAATTATGGGTCGATCGACATGGGGTTCTACACGGCCTCGGGGGCCGTACCCAATACCTATTATTTTCAAAATTACAACATTCCGGAACAGGACGCACCGCAGATTCTGCGGGGGCAGCGGGCCACGATTCGTCACCGCAAGGTCGAATGGGTCGTCCTGAATACGCCGGCGAAGAAAACCCTGCGGAACTGGACGGGGGACCCTTATCATAAGGGGCAGATCACCGGGGGTAATTTGAATCCAGGAACCCGGGTGATTGCGAAGTCGCTGACCAAAAACTATCGGTTAGTGGCCCGGCATACCCAATCATTTGAGAGTGTCAACGTGACCTACCGGCTCTATCAGCGGCGGGCGCGCTAGAAGGGGAGTTGAAGCAGCTTGCAAACGACATCGAATACGGCACTTGGACAGTGGGTGCGGCAACACTGGGAACTCGCCCGTCTGTTGTTCTTCATTGTATTAACGCTGGTCTGGCTCCTGCCGTGGATCGCCAATGGCCGGATTTACCTCGGGGATGACCTGGCATTTCATCTGAATCGCGTTCAGAGCATCACGCAGTACTTAAAATTTGGCAAATTAGGGCTGGGTCACATTGCGACCGGCTCATTCAACGCCTGGGGGTATCCGGTTAACCTATTCTATCCGGCCTATCTGTTGTGGCCGATGGCAGCACTGCAAGTGCTGTTCGGCGGCCCATTAGCCTATGCGCTGTATCTATTTATGATCAATATGGCCACCCTGTATTCGGCATCATTCGTGGGACAACGCCTATTACATAGCCGGTTTCAGGGGATCATGGTGGCCGTATTCTACGCCTTTGCCCACTACCGTTTGCTGGATTTCTTCGTTCGTGGCGCCTTGGCAGAAGGGATTACCTTTGCCATCATTCCCTTGGTTTTCTATGGGGCGTACAGCATTGCCTATGGGGACTGGCACCGGTGGTATTGGCTGGCAATCGGCATGGCCCTCATCGCACTGACCCATCTGGTTTCGCTCTTGTTGTGTGCGGCGCTGGTTCTGTTTACCTTAGGGATGGCTCTGATCAAACGCCAACATTTACTGCCGCGGTTCAAGGCATTATGTCTGGCGATTATCACCACGGTGCTGCTGGCACTGACCTGTCTAGCGCCACTCCTGCAACAGCTTCGTCAGGTGGGCAAACTCAATGTTGCCCAGTTCACACTGGAGGACAGTGTGCAACAGCCGTGGGCCTTCTTAAAGGATTCGGTGATGAATCGGATGGCTTCCGGTCATATCAATATCGGTTTGGTGGCCTTGCTTCTGTTGACGCTCGGCCTGGTGGCGTTCCGCCGGTTTAGCCCGCGGGATCGCTACCTGTTGGGACTCGGCTGGCTGTTTACCATTATGGCGACGCAGCTCTTTCCGTGGCCACCCTTTCAGGGGCTGATGGGGATGATTCAATTCCCTTGGCGTTTTCTGGGCATTGCCAACCTGTTTGTCGCCTTGGCCGGTACGCGGGCCATCGTGATCCTATTTGGTCAGGGACTGCGGTTCAACCGCACGGCCTGGCTGACGGCGGGGACGGGGGTCATTGTCCTGTTTGGGTTCTTCAGTTGCCAGGGTTTTATCAACAGCTCGGCGACGGTCAACCGATCGATTCGTGACGACCAGTATGATTGGGCGGCGACCTCGATGCGCAATCCCGATTACATCCCAACCCGCTCGTTGGTCTCGCTGGATGCCATCGAAACGCATTCGATCGACGTGATGGATACCAAGGCCAATGGTCAACGGGATCGGACGATTCGCCAGTTGAGCCGAACGGTGGGGCCCGACAGCTTTACCTATCGGGTCAACAGTCGGCGCGCCCGCCAGACCAAGTTGCCCCACCTGGGATACCAAGGTTATCAGGTTTGGGTGAATGGGCAACGGCGGCGTTGGACCGCCGATCAGACAGATGTCATCCACGTGGCGATTCCTAAAGGGCAGAGTACCATCGTGTTAAAATACGTGCCGACGGGCGTGCAACGGCTATCGGCCTGGATTTCGGGCTTGAGTTGGTTGGGCCTCGCTGGCTGGCTGATCCGAAAATATCGCCGTGGGATTACCGATTCACGGCCTAAACCAGTAACGGTTGCTAAATAATTCAATGATGATAGTTCAATGAGAGTCCTTGACCTCAATGGCCTAGACTGGTAAATTAAGAAACAATATCTCCCAGGATTCCTAACCGAGCCTGAGACTAAAAAAGAGGAGCGCTATCAACTATGTCTAATTGGGACACCAAGTTTGCTAAAGAAGGATTCACGTTTGATGATGTTTTGTTAATTCCTGCCGAGAGTCACGTTTTGCCGAATGAAGTCGATTTAAGTGTCCAATTAGCCCCGAACCTCAAGTTGAACGTTCCATTTCTAAGTGCCTCGATGGATACGGTCACCGAGACCAAGATGGCGACTGCAATGGCTCACAATGGTGGGCTGGGCGTCATCCACAAGAACATGAGCGCCGCCGACCAGGCAAAAATGGTCGCCGAAGTTAAGGCCATCGAAAATGATGCTAAGAAATTCCCCGTTGCGGCCGTCGATGCTAACAACCACTTGTTAGTCGCCGCTGCCGTTGGGGTCACCTCCGATACCTTCGATCGGGCCCAAGCGTTGCTCGATGCCGGTGCCGATGCGATCATCATCGACACGGCGCACGGTCACTCTGCTGGGGTGCTGCGTAAGGTTGCCGAGATTCGCGACCACTTCCCAGCAGCCACGCTGATTGCCGGGAACGTTGCTACGGGTGAAGGTACCCGGGCACTGTTCGAAGCCGGTGTCGACGTGGTTAAAGTTGGGATTGGCCCCGGCTCAATCTGCACGACGCGGGTCGTTGCCGGTGTCGGGGTTCCTCAATTGACGGCCATCTATGATGCTGCCGCCGTGGCCCGTGACTTTGGCAAGCCAATCATCGCCGATGGTGGGATGAAGTACTCCGGGGACATCGTGAAGGCGATCGCCGCCGGTGGTAACGCTGTGATGTTTGGGTCCATGTTCTCCGGGACCGACGAAGCACCTGGCGACGTCATCGAAGACGGTGGTAAGAAGTACAAGACTTACCGTGGGATGGGGAGCTTAGCTTCCATGTCACACGGTTCCGCCGACCGTTACTTCCAAGGCGGCGTGAACGAAGCCAACAAGTTGGTTCCAGAAGGTATCGAAGCCCGGGTTGAATACAAGGGTAGCGTTAACGATATCATCTTCCAAATGGTTGGTGGCCTGCGTTCCGGGATGGGTTACACCGGTAGCGCCACGATTCAAGACCTAATCAACGATGCGCAATTCGTCCGGATTTCCAATGCCGGTTTGATTGAATCACATCCACATGATGTGCAAATCACGAAGGCCGCACCTAACTACAAATAATTCTGTTTTACGGGTCGATTCCACTGGGAATCGACCTTTTTATTTATCTTGGTTGGATTTGGCAACCGCCGGTTGCCGTGCTGGGGGCTGGAACGCGGTGAACATGACTTTGAGCCAAAGAGCGGTCTCAAAGGTCAGTTCTGCCTAAGCGGAGAAAACCATTCCACTAAGGCAGTTCCACGGCTGAGCCCCCCTCCCGGCGCCCTCTGGTTGAGATCCACGGGTCAATAGTCGTTACCGATTGGTCCTGCATCGGTTAGTGGTTAGTGGGGGGATGGTTCAACAGGTCTGTGATTTTTACTCTCGTCAGTAAGTGTTATCACGGTAATGGCCAATTGATTGCGACAAAAAAAGCCAAGCGTCAGAAGTCTGACCACTTGGCGTTAGCCATTAATGTTGATGCCGCCAGTGTTGGAATTTGTGGAAGTTGGCCACGATGACAATGATTAGGACCATGGCGACCTCGACAAATTTACCGAACGCGGTGTGTTCAATCGGGAAGGAAACAAACGCGGCCAGGACGACAAGGCAAGCGAGGATGATGACCGTGGTACGTGGTGATTTCATAAAAAGGCCTCCTCATTCACTCGTTTTGCCGCCAGTGTAGAAGCGTCAAGGCTAAATGCCAATCGTTACCTACTGGAAAGTGCGGCCGACGATGGAACCATCGAGTGAGGTGATTAGAGGTGGTGTATGCTGCCGCCTTCACTGGTAAGTGTCAGCGCCGCGGAGGCGGCCAGGGCTCAGTGGTGTCGTTTTCCTTATTCGGCGGGTTGGGCCGGATTAGGAAAAGCCCGAGTTTTAAGACCGGTGGGTTGCCGGGCTTAAAATCGTGGCCACCACGTTCCGGCCCTGGCAGCCGGAGCAGAGCGACCAGCCGCCAAAGAAGGTCAGTGACCGAAAATTTCAGAAGCTTAACCAGGTTTAAACATCCGGTTGGCTAGTCATCGCTAATTAGTGTAAAATTAAGGAATGGTAAAGTGCCTTACGCCCGATTAAAGGTTGGTGGCGTAAGGACGTTCCGGCGGGTTTATTTGCTAGAATGAAGATAAATCCAAAGGGGAAACCACTAGTGATGTGACCTAGTTGGTAAAGGAGACTAGCTCTTATGAAAATTTTAGTTGTCGATGATGATAAAGAAATTGCACAATTACTCGAAATTTACATTAAAAACGAAGGGTACGAACCCTTAACCGCCTATGACGGGAAGGAAGCCCTCACCAAATTACACACCACGCCCGATATTTCCTTAATGATCTTGGACATCATGATGCCCGAGATGAGTGGGATTGAGGTCGTGAAGGAAGTCCGGAAGGATTCACAGATTCCAATCTTAATCCTGTCGGCCAAGACCGGCGACATGGATAAGATTCAAGGGTTGATTACCGGTGCGGATGATTATGTCACCAAGCCATTTAACCCTCTAGAGGTCATGGCGCGGGTTAAGTCGCTGCTGCGGCGGAGTCAAGATCAAGTGACCGATGATGCCCCAGATATCTTGGACATCGGCACGTTGACGATCAACAAGGATTCTCACGAAGTCAAGACGATTGCCGGTAAGACGATCTCACTGACGGCCCTAGAATTCGGGATCCTCTACCTGTTGGCCAGTCATCCAAACCGGGTGTTCTCGGCGGACGAAATCTTCGAACGGGTCTGGCGTCAGGAAAGTATCGTGTCGGCCAAGACCGTCATGGTCCACGTGAGTCACTTGCGGGATAAGATTGAAGAAGCCACGAACGGTGAAAAGGTTATTCAAACCGTTTGGGGTGTGGGTTACAAGATTGAATCACATTAATGGTTTAAGGTGGCAGTCAGGAAAGATGGGATGTTCAATGGAAAAACTTAGCGACTCCCGGTTGATTGACGCTTGGGAGGTCAGAGCATGAAGCTGACCACACGAGAGAAGAGTGCCCTCTGGTTAGAGGGGGTTGTCACGGTGATCCTGTTGTTCATGCTGAACCTGGCGCTATTGGTCCTGATTATTCAGGCCATCGAAAGCAACCCAGGCCTGCGAGACGGGATCTTTATCATCAAGCGCTCCATCATGTTGGGGCCCAATAAGTTTCAGCTATGGAGTTGGGAGAATCTGTTCATTGGCTTGATGTTAATTGCCGACGCCTTAGTTGTTTGGTGGCGCCTGATTCGGCGTTACCGGCAGATGCAACTCCACCACATTATTGAAGAACTTCACTACATTGCCAACGGTCACTTCGATCACCGGATTCCGTTCCGGGTCAGTGGGGACGTGCAGCGGGTGGTGGATTCCGTCAATGCCCTGGTGGATTCCGTCATCCATTCGATGGATGAGGAGCGGGCGATTGAGAAGTCCAAGGATGAGCTGATTACAAACGTCAGTCACGATATTCGGACGCCATTGACCTCGATCATTGGTTACCTGGGCCTGATTGAAGACCAGCAGTATCATTCCGAAGACGACCTGTTGAAATACACCCATACGGCCTTCCTGAAGTCCAAGCAAATGAAGTCCCTGGTGGATGATTTGTTTGAATACACCAAGGTGCGGCAGACGGATACGCCACTCAGTCTGACCAAGATTGATTTGGCCGCGATGTTGGCGCAACTGGGGGCCAGCTTTGAGTTGGAAGCCCAGAAGAAAGACATGACGATCGGGGCCTCAAGCACCCCGGCCAGCCTGATGATGGAGGCCGACCCAGAGAAACTGGTACGGGTCTTTAATAATCTGGTGGCCAATGCCCTGAAATACGGGGATGGCGGGACCGAGATTAATTTGATTGCCAAGCGGGTCAACGACCAGGAGTTGGAGGTTCGCGTGACCAATGACGGTCCGAAGATTCCTAAGGAGTCCCTGGCGTTAATCTTCGAACGGTTCTACCGGGTTGAAGAGTCGCGGTCCAAGGAAACCGGTGGGACTGGGCTGGGCCTAGCGATCGCGCAAAGTATTGTTGCCCTACACGGTGGCTATATTTATGTCGAATCAGATGATGATCTGACCAGTTTCGTCATTCATTTACCAGTCAAACAAGATCACCCCTTAGAGATCCCCAAAGAATTAAAGACAGCGGGATCAACGAAATAAAGTGTCGGCCGACTCGGCGACCTACATATAGAGGAGTTTTAAGTTAAATGAAACGATTAAAGCAAGTTGTGATTGGTCTCGTCACGGCGATGACCTTGTTCACCGGTGCTGCCAGTGGGATGAGCGTTGCCCCCGCGACGGTAACCGCTCAGGCGGCGACGAAGAGTACCACCAGTTCCACGGTTAATTTGAAGGCTAAGGCCGGCATCGCGGTCGACGCCAAGACCGGTCAGATTCTATACAGTAAGGACGCCGACAAGACCTTGCCGGTGGCCTCGATGAGTAAGCTGTTGTCGATCTACCTCGTTCTGGAGGCCGTTCACAGCGGTAAGCTGAAGTGGAACCAGCAGGTTAAGATTGACGCCGCGACGGCCAAGGTTGCCCAAAACACCAAGCTGTCGAACGTGCCATTACGGGCGGGCCATAGCTACACGGTGAAGTCCTTGTATCAGGCTTCCTTGATTTATTCCGCCAATGGGGCCATCGAAGCCCTGGGGACGGCGGTTGCCGGTTCACCCCAAGCCTTCGTTTCCAAGATGAAGACCAAGGCCAAGGACCTAGGCATGACCAATGTTAAGATTTACAACGCCTGTGGGTTGACCAATAAGCAGGTCGGCAAATTAGGGGACAGCAAGGCTGCCGCCAAGGCCGAGAACGAATGGTCGGCCGCCGACCAAGCAACGTTGGCCGTGGCTTTGTTAAACAAGTATCCGGAAGTGCTCGACACCACCAAGGTTTCCAAGATGTGGTTCGAAAAGGGTACGAAGGATGCCACCAAGATGGAAAACTGGAACTGGATGTTGAAGGGGCTCACGGCCGCTTACACCAAGCTCAACGTTGACGGGCTGAAGACGGGGACGTCCGATGCTGCCGGCGCAAACTTTACCGGGACCGCCAACAATGGCGGGAAGCGTATTGTGACGGTTGTCTTGCACGCCGCTCACAAGTCCGAGACCGATCCTTCCCGGTTTCAACAGACCCAGAAGATGATGTCGTATGTTTACAATAACTTCAAGACCGTTTCCTTCAAGGCCGGCACGCAGATTGCTGGGGCCAAGTCGGTTAAGACGCACGATGCCAAGCAGCCAACGGCTAAGACGGCCTTGGCCAGCGATGTTGACTTGTGGATTCGTAACGACCAGGTAGCCAGCAACGTTCGGGCCACGCCGCAGCTAACCGCGAAGTTAGCTAAGGATAAGGCGCTGGAAGCCCCAGTTGCCAAGAATGACCAGGTCGGGACGGCCAATGTTTCTCTGAAGGGTGACCAGTTAGGCTTCTTGGGTAATACCAAGACGACCAAGGTTCCCCTCAAGGTGACGGAACCCGTCGAGAAGGCCAACTTCCTGGTTCGGGCATGGCGGTCGATCGTCGCCTTGTTCTAAGGGGTTAAATTAATATAGTAGTCATCCGCTACCGAAATAACGAGGTAGCGGATTTTTTTACGGTTTGGTCCGGCCTTTCCCGAGCTAGGGGAAGGTTGATTCAGATCAAGGCGGGTTGCGGGCCGGTTTGGTAAGCTTTTTCGTAACCTGAGGGATTTATTTAACCAACCGAAAAATTTTAAAAATTAACGTAAAACGGCCCGAAACATTGATGGGGTGCGGGTGGTGGCGATTTCTATTAATAGTCGATGGCATGTTATTGTTTTGACAAGTCAAGTAATAATGTGCGAAGATACTTCTATTATAAAAGAGACTGCAATTATTTAAGGTTATTTTGAGGATAAAGGGAGCTGAAACAAGTGGACATGATTAAAGGCGAATGGAGCTACATCCGGCACAACCGACTGATTTTAATCTCGGTTATTGCCATTATGTTTATTCCATTCCTCTATAGTATTTTCTTTCTAAAATCGGTTTGGGACCCATATGGGGAAACCGGTAAACTGCCCGTTGCCGTGGTCAACAATGACCAGGCGGTAAGTTTCAAGGGGCAGAAATTAAATGTTGGGGATCAGACGGTGTCAAACCTGAAGAAGAACCATCAGTTGGGCTGGCGGTTCGTTTCCGCAAGCAAGGCAGCAGATGGCTTGAAGCATCACAAGTACTACACCGTCATCACGATTCCAAAGAACTTCTCGGCTAACGCCGCAACGGCGCTGGACAAAACGCCCAAGAAGATGACCTTTAGCTACAAGACGAACGGGTCGGCCAACTACATCGCTCAGGTTATGAGTGAAGTTGGTTCCGACAAGTTGGATAGCCAGATCAAGGCCAAGGTTACCAAGGCCTACGCCCAAGCAACGTTTAAGCAAATCTACGCTGTGGGTCAGGGGATGGACAAGGCTGCCAAGGGTTCTGCCAAGTTAAAGGACGGGACCGTTACCTTGACGGATGGTCTGAACGCCTACACCACTGGTGTCTCTCAGCTTAACGATGGCCTGTTAACCATGAAGACCAAGGTTCAACCACTGTCGAACGGGATTCAGAAGCTGACGGATGGCTCGGCCACCCTGGCTTCTGGCCTCGGTCAATACACGTCCGGTGTTAACCAATTTACCGGTGGTGTTAGCCAACTGAGTGCTAAGATGCCAACGATGCAGGCTGGTGCTAACAAGCTGAATTCAGGTGTCTACAAGTATGTCAATGGGGTTTACAGCTTGAATTCTGGGCTGGGTAAATTAACGACGAAGGTTGGGCCATTAGCTAGTGGCGTTACCAAGTTGAGTACTGGTAGCAATAAATTGACGTCAGGGCTAAAAGAATTGGATAAAAATTCGAAAGATTTAAACTCTGGCGCCAAATCAGTAGCCGGTGGGGTTACCGATATTAATGCGCTGGTTACGAAACTTGGACCAAGTTTGGGTGCTCTTTCAACACTAACAGCCGATCCTACAAAGCTAGACGAACTTCGTGGGCTTTTACAATCTCTAGCCAACAACGGTGACCTGAACCTAACGCAGAATGATGTGGCAACATTAGAAAATGGATTAAAATCGTTGAGCGGGCTTAATCCTGCTGACCTGTCTGGGTTACCAACTCTCCAGACTGCCATCAGCACTGACATTAAGAATATTGAAGCTAACAAGCCTTCAAGTTCAGGAAGTAGTTCTTCAACGGCTACTTCGGGCTCAACAACTGGCAGTAACAGTGCAGAAATCAAAGCATCACAGGATGCTGCGGCCGCAACCAAGAGTGACACAGCTGATCTCCAAGCTGCAGTCAAGAGCGGTGATGATACCGCGATCAAGAATGCTACTCAACAGGTTGCTCGGGATGCGACAACTGCTGATGCCAAAGCAGGAGCTGTAACGGCTGGTAAAGATACACCAGCTCCGGCTGCTGCAAATACGGGCGATTCCGCCTATAATGCTGCGGTTGAGTCTTTGGTTAGCCATGTGATGGAATTAAATACCACGTTAACCGGCCTTACAAGCAAACTTAACGACATCGTAGCTTTGCAAACCGTTGCTCCTAAGTTAGTTAATTTGATGCCAGTATTACAAAGTTTAAGTAACTCCAATTTAAAACCACAGGACTATTCCGATGTGGCTAGTGCGTTAACTCAACTACAGGCTCAAATGCCGGTTCTGCAACAATTAGGAAGTTCGAAAGACCTGATAGGGAAATTATCTACGGGTGCAACCAAGCTTAGCACGGGACTTGATACGTATACTGCAGGTGTTCATAGCGCTTTAGATGGATCTAACCAGTTGACGGATGGCTTAACGAAGTTGAACAAGCAAGTGCCAGCCTTAACGGCAGGGGTTACTCAATTGTCCGATGGCTCAAAGAAGCTGGTCAAGAAGAGCCCATCATTAACGTCAGGTATGAGTCAATTGACAAGCGGCATTAACCAGGCTGCTGTTGGTGTTAACAAGTTGCAAGCAAACACGCCTAAATTGACGTCTGCGGGCAACCAGCTTAATCAGGGTGCAAGTACCCTTAGCGCTGGCTTGACCACCTTGAACGGCAAGGTACCGGCTCTGGTCAGCGGGGTTAACCAAGCTGCCAACGGGTCACAACAATTAGTTGATAAGAACGGCCAGATTATCAGTGGTGCCAACAAGCTTAACAAGGGTCAAGGCCAATTGGCCACGTCCTTGAAGAGTGGGGCTAAGCAGATCAACGACCAACCACTGTCTGACAAGACGGCGGACATGTTCGCTGCACCAACTCACCTGAAGCATGAAAGCTACAGCTACGTACCAAACTATGGCCATGCCTTAGCACCGTACGTTCTGTCCGTGGCACTCTATGTTGGGGCCTTGGTCTTCAACTTTGCCTTCCCAATCCGTAAGGTTTCTAAGGCAGATGGTAGTGCGACCGGCTGGTTCTTCAGTAAGGTTTCTATCGGAGCTGTCGTAGCGCTTGCGATGGCCGTTATCGAACCATCATTGATGATGTTGGGTGGCTTGAGTGTTGTTCACCCAATGCAAATGATTCTGGTCTCCATCATGTTCTCGGAGGCGTCGATGTTCATTGTCATGTTCCTGTCGATGCTGTTGGACAACCCTGGTCGGTTCTTGGCCATGGTTCTCCTGATGTTGCAACTTGGTGGTTCCGGTGGGACGTTCCCTATGGAAGTCACGAACTCGTTCTACAACGCCGTTCATCCATTCTTGCCAATGACTTACTCCATTCTCGGATTCCGGGATGCGATTACGTCAGGGATGCCAGGGATGGTTGGTAAGGCGTTCTGGATGCTCTTACTCTTTATGATTGTCGCGTTAGCCCTGTTGTGGCCAACGATGATCTGGTTAAAGAAGAAGCATCTGATGGGCGTTTCTCAACTGGATGACAACCAAAAGTTGGGCGCCGTTGAGGATCCAAATACTAATTCACATTCATAAAATAATGGAAAATGTCGCAGGGCCACAGGCCTTGCGACATTTTTTATGGTGTCAGTCAAAGGGGCCATCCGGCTCAGGATGGAAAGTCGGTGGAGCCCCTTGAATCGGCGTGAAAATGATGAAAATGGGCTTTGCAATTTCACAAAGTTTTAATGAAACCCGCCGGAATGCCCGATTACCTTTGCTAAATATCACGGTTGTTATATGAAAATAGCATGAAACATGTTAAAATATCATTGTGTTTTGTGGATAACGGGTAAATCCATTAACTTGCTTCATATCTCAAGTATTTCGACGGAGGCAAACATTATTGAATAAACGACGGCCAAACCCCAAGCAGGTGCCGGACCCCGATGAACCCTTATGGCGGTCGACCTTGCGGGTAGCCATGCCCTTGAATCTAAGTTACATTCCTATTGGGCTGGCTTGTGGGATTTTGCTACACGCGGCAGGATTCAATACCTTACTGACCGGATTGGTTTCATTGCTAATCTTTTCTGGTGGGGCACAATTTCTAATTGCCACGATGTTGACGATTAATTCCCCATTACTTTCAATTGTTTTGATGCTGTTCTTCTTGGAATTACGTTATGCCTTATTGAGTTCGAGCTTATCGCCATACTTAAAGGGCCAATCAAACCGCTTTTTGTTTATCTTTGCGGTCTCGTTAAATGATGAAAATTACGCCATTAACTATTTAAAATTCGCCACTGACAAGAAGTGGACGGGTAAAGAGGCTTTGATGGTGGAGCACTATTCTTTACTCTTTTGGGCTGTCAGCAACGTTATCGGCAGTCTGATCGGGAGTGCGTTGAAGATTGACCTAGGGGTCGTTAACTTCGCACTGACGGCATTGTTCTTGTATATGATTGTCATGCAGATTAAGAACCGGCTGACCATTGTGATCTGCCTGATTTCCGGGGTGTTTGCGGCCCTATGCATGATGCTAACCAAGAGTACCCTGGGGTTGGTCATTTCGACCATTATCGCTTCATTGATTGGTTTCTTCCTAGAGACCACCCTGAAGAAGCATTTACCAGACAGTCACTGGTTGTGGAAACTTCGCAGTCCCGGGGCTAAGAAATCGGTTGTTGAGAACACAGAAGATAATTAGGATACAGGAGACGCTATATGAATTGGAATAGTACGCAACACTTTTGGCTAATCATCCTCGGCTTTTTCGTCGCATTTATCCCGCGTTTCTTCCCCCTGATGTTGTTCACCAAGCGGGAAATTCCCGAATGGTTCAACGAATGGATGAAGTTCGTTCCCGTGGCATTATTTACGGCGTTGGTCGTGAAGGATATTTTCATTGATAGTGAAAGCTACCAGTTTATCTTTTCCAAATATTCTGAGATGATCGCGGCCGTTATCGTCGTGGTGGTCGCGTACCGGACTCGGTCGATGGCAATCTCAGTGATTATCGGTTTAATCAGTGTTTTCCTGTTATCGATGGTCATCGCTTAATTTAACTCTATCAATCAAAGGCGGAGCTGAGCTCCGCCTTTTTTAGTGGCCATGATTTGTTGGTGCTTGAGCGGTTGTTGGCCAGTGGGGACTGATTAGGCCCGGGCAACGGTCACCTTGTCAGTGTCGGAATTGGCATCCAGTGAGGCCAGTCGTTCCTTGAGAACTGTTTTCTGCGTCTTGAAATAGTTTAGCGCCACGTTGAGGCTGTGCAGGGTATCGGTATCTACCTTGAACACATCGATTTGATTAGACAGCTCGGTCCGCGCGGCCAGGACCTCATCCTTCAAAGACCGTTGGAGCGACTGATTACCGGACTTTTCCGCCGCCGTCAGGTCTAATTGTGACTGTGCCAGGGTGTTCTGTAACCGTCGGAGAATTTCTTGATGCTCCTGGATGGTTTTTCTTGAGGATCGTTGGGCCAGAATTTCCCGTTTCTCGGCGGCGGCCACGGAACGTAGTTGGGTCAGTAAATCCTGCACCTGTTGCTTGGGCTGCTGATGAGCAGGCCGAGCGGTGACCTTGACCGGCAGGGCGGGGCTATTTTCAATCAGGACAGCCGTTTTTTCCGAGGCGGTAGCTTTGTTTTTCTTCAATTGGTGCGTCAGAACACGAGCTTGATAACCGGGCTTAGTGGCAATCAGATGGAACTTTAGCTTGCCCAGGTTACTTTGCTTGGAGCGGATGCTAAAGTGGCCGTGACGGTCAGCCTGAGCGCTTAACAGGGTGTGATGTCTCAGGTCATAGATGTGGACTTGGGCGTGCTTAACCGTCTTGCCAGTGACCTTGTGCTTCGACACATGCAGGTGGCGAAACTTCATCAGTGGCTTCAATTGCTTAGCGGCCGGTTTGCCCTTGGTCGGCATGGCGGCGAAGGCTGTGGCTAACAGTAGCATTTGCTTAGTCTGCATAATTTATTTAATCCCCTTTTATGTCCTGAATTATTAACACCATTACCAGTATTCAAAACTATAACATTGCGTACAACTTGCGTAAAGCAGATGTGCTTACAACGTTATTTGTAACCGAAATCGACAGAAAAATTTTGGCTTGATCCGGAAATTTATTCTATTATGCCATGTCAGGATAATAGCTAGGGTCTAGCTCAAGGATCTCATTTTTCAATTCGATAACGAGGCGTTCTGCTTTACTAATCGGTGAATACAGACGGTCATGTTCTGCTTGAATAGCGATGTAGTCTTTACGTTTCTGCTCGTATTCTGATTTTAATTTTGTGAGTTCCTTATTTGTTTTGTCTATTTGGTCATTGTCTTTAGAAATAATGGCCTTCTGCAAATCGATGCGTTGCTTATCAATTTCTTTATCTGTGCTTTCAAAATCTCTGATTATTAAAAGGTATTTTTCGTTGAAGGGAGCTAATTTAGAGTCGAACTCCGCATGGATACGAGCTGCATCGTTAGAAGCATCGTCTAGTTGTTTCAGTTTTTCTTGTATCAATTGTTCTTTAGATTTTGTTGGCTCCACCGTAGCCGGATATTTGGGAAGGGTGGATGGCTGAGGAGAAGGGTTTACAGTGGCAGGGATGACAGGCTTGACTTGTTCTGGAGTCTCAACTGGCTTATTCGAACCACTCTGAGGCGCCTTCTTACGCGAAATCTTGGTTGCGGTTTTAGAATGTTTGAACCATCTGGACCGAAACCCATGTTTCGAGGCCTTCAACTTAAAGTTAAGCTTTGTGAGTTTAGCGTGTTTAAGCTTAATTGAAAAGTGACCCTTTCGATTCGAAACGGTTTTGGCCAGTTGCTTACTCTTGGCTGTCAGTAGCTGAATCGTTGCACCGCGAGAAGTTTTTCCGGAAATTTTGTGTTTCGAGACCCTGATATGGCTGAACTTGCTGACAAATCTGGTACTACTTGAGGCAGTGATCATTCCGCCATAGACAGTACTGGCAGTGACTAATAGGCAGATTGCAAGAAATAACTTGAACAAATTTAGTAACGCAGATCACGCAAAAAGATCTCAATCGGTGTTCGCCAAT
>NZ_RHOA01000014.1 GCF_003946545.1 Levilactobacillus tangyuanensis | reverse complement strand
ATACCGGAGGTGGGGACTGGATAGAGCTTTCTATCCTTGGTATAAAGGCATTCCAATTATGGATGGGCGTTTTTTGGGTGATTTTTTTCTAAAAATATTTCTTTATACCAATTTATACCATCTGATCCGGATTCCAGATAACCCCATTAGGTCATCAACTTTTCTTCTATTATAGTGCACTATTCTGATGGACGAGATTCCATCTCAATCTTTCGGTCAAGCGCCTTTTTGGCCCTATCCTGCAAATGTGCGATGGCAATTTCCTCTGTTTCATAAGAGTTGCCAGACGAGGAAACTCGGTACTTTAGTGCCGAGAGGAATCGTCGTCTTGGGCAATTCACTTCCTTTCAATTGTTTTTCGTTAAAACGTAAACACTCAAAAAGCGCCCACCCCGTTAGGAGTGAGCGATCTCAATTGAACATTTAAAAACTAGAAATTGAAAGTTAACAAAAATTATAGCAAACGTAAGCCGCTTGCCGTAGTTCTTTTGTTTCCTGCCAAAAAGTCTTCCCCCAACCACGAATATACCTCTGCCAATGATAAACCGGTATCCTTAGAGATGCTTTCCAGAACGCTTTCGGATAAAGTATTATTTGAAAATTTAATAGCACTTTGAATATACGACGGGTTCTCGATTGGAATTACATCATCCAAGGGTTCCCTTATTCTCCATTTATTTCTGTAGATAGTTTGCCGTAAAAAAAGTGCTTGATCGTCAGCTATGAGTCCCAGCTCGTTCCCTCGATAAATAAGTGCTTGGATGGCCACCTTCCAATGGCTCTTTAGCTCGATCAAAAAATTCATATTCGACCTTATCATATCTAACGAAATTCCATAATCAGGCATAAGCAATGCACCTGCAAAATGGTTTGCCTCGCTCTCAATTGTTCGCCTATTTGAACTATTGGCAATAACGTTATTCGGATAATGCGAATGTAGCAATACATGTCCCAATTCATGTGCGAGATTGAATCTTATTCGAACGCTTGAAAGACGTCTTGAATTAAGCAATATATATGGACGCGATAAGATATTTCCATTGATAGCATCGATCTTTTCGCTTTCCAAATCTTCAAATTTAACTCTAATTCCCATTCTTTCAACTATTAGTGTCATGTTTGCAATAGGACCGTCTCCCAATTCAAACTGGGAACGTACACTATTCGCCACTTTATCTATAAATTCATACGATAGAACATTAAAATCCTTAGATTTATTTGCATAGCTCGGTTCCAAATATTGTGGCAAATTTAAATAGTTTGTCAGCAAATTATCTACTAGTGCATAACCTCTTTCTTTCGATTCAGCCTGGATAATTTTTCTTTTAGGTAAGACCGCAGCCTTTCTAAAAAAAATCGGCCCTGAAAAGTCCGGTACAATCGATTTAGATAGAAAAAAATTATGATTTACGCCGAAATGTTTAGACAAATTTAGTATTCCTTCAAATCCAGGTACAGCCCTGCCTTTTTCCCACTTAGAAATTGTAGTTACACTGTATCC
Source organism: Levilactobacillus tangyuanensis (assembly GCF_003946545.1). Taxonomy (GTDB): domain Bacteria; phylum Bacillota; class Bacilli; order Lactobacillales; family Lactobacillaceae; genus Levilactobacillus; species Levilactobacillus tangyuanensis. The sequence continues at coordinate 46,150 of NZ_RHOA01000014.1, read as the reverse complement.
AATATCATCAGACACCTGTTTTAGACTTTCCCCTTTTAAATCACGAAAAAAACTAAGTTTAGCTGCTGAAAACTTTCCTGGTAAACTCGATAGCATAATACTCATCCTTCAATATTAAATTCCTGGTATTGTTTGAACTCATCTGCGCTGAATGATGCTACTTCTCTTGAAGTAGTTTTAATATCCTGTTTTTCGCCTGCAGAAATTAACTGTACATTATTTTGCAAATTAAGTCTAGCTTCCCAAGACCCATTAGTATCTGGTTTACCTATCACCGTAAACGCTGGTTTCTCTGTCTGGTATCCATGATTTAATTCTAGATACATAAAGTCTTCGCTGCGAACTTCATCATCAAACAGAACTAATTTATTTTCACATTGATCAAATAAATTAGTTCTAAACTTAGCATTGCGACTGGCACGTTTATCTGATGGCGTTTGGTTTACAGTTAAAACTACATGACTGTCTTTATTGATTAATTTTAGGTACTTGTTTTTATTGCTTTCGATAGTTCCAATCTCATATGAGAACGGAATAATGTGCCGATCGCAAGCACGTCTTAGTGAAAATTCAACTGCCATATTTTTCAACTCAGGGTACAATTTAGCGGCCCTGTCAATTCGCAACCAATCTGGAGCGTTAGTCGTTACGTATCGCTTTTCAGCTTGATAACCAGCAGATACTATGCCAATCAATAGTCTCTGTTCAGAATTAGTAAGCAATGTCTGAACCAACTGCTGTGAGGACTTGCTAGATGCAGAAAAATATGGGACTTTTTTCATTTGAATTAACCTTCTTTACGTCTTTTTTCCTATTTTACATCTTTTACGCATTTTTGTAAACTTGCGTACCAAAAAAGGCGCCCACCCCGTTAGGAGTGAGCGCCTTTTCTAAATCAGTAACGTACAGGCATGGTTGAATTATACTCTCATTTAACGAACTTGTTAATCTTTTTGTTGCCACTGATAAATAATCCATTAGCCAATTGGATTCGAGTTGTGTCTCCATGCTTGACGATCTTAGCAACATCAAACTCAGTCCCAGCTGGTTGCCAGTCCACAACATGCTTGAGGGCTTTGTCCTTGTACCGATGAGTACCGCGAACAGACTTCACTCGTTTGACGCCGCCATCAACGGAATAATATAAGCGATTAACGTTGGCTTGGTTAGACGTGATGTAATAGCCGTTTGCCAACTGGAACCGGGTAATTTTGCCGTAGTTAATCACTTTGGCAATCGTAAATACGGTGCCGGTTGGAAAATTGTCCACTTTGTGTTTGAAGGCAATGTCCTTGTAGCGATTAATTGGCGTCCGGGCATAGATCATCTTGGGATTGTACCGGTAGTAGATGGCCTTCTCCGGCTTAGCTACATGAGTGGTAGTGCCATAGTAGTAGTTTGAGTACATTTGGGACACATCGAAACCACCATAGCACCCGGGGAATTTATGGGTACTGGTCCACTGCCAACCATTATAACTACCATAAAACTTTAGCCCAGCAGGGTTTGACGGGTAATTGGCAATCCACCCACCACGACTCGAATTGTTGAGTGGCATTGAATTGGTCCAAGACCCCATGGTGTAGACGTCGGTCTTGGGATAACCCATGCGCTTAACCTCAGCAACCCATGCTTTAATGATCGCAGCGTTTCGTGACCAACCGGAGTTAGTAGCTTCAAAGTCCAACACAATCACTGCATCTTTACCGAGTCCCGCGTTGAACGCACAGTGAGCCGCCATCTGGGCTTCTGCCTTGGCTCCTGCCACAGTAGTGAACCGCGCAAAGTGATAGCCGTTGACGTGCAAACCGGCTTTGACTGCGTTTCGGATACTTGTCTTAGCTGTTTGGTCCGTAAAAAAAGTGCCCTCCGATAGCTTTGCGACCATCGCGCGGACACCATATTTTTTCATCGATAGCCAATTAGCTTTAGTCATGATTCCGTTATTATTTGACGTATCGACCATATCTAATCGGGGCATTACTTAGCATCTCCCTCCGTTGGGGCTTGAGTAGTAGCCGGGACATTTAAGGGAGCGACTACAGCATCAGCCTTAGCTTTCTGTTCGGCCAATTGTACCTCTTTATCTGCGAACACTTGCTCTGTGGCCGCCTGACCCTCATCAAATTGAGCCTGTTTCGCTTGGGCCACAGTGTTTTGAGTGGTCATCAATTGATAGGCCTTTTCGATAGCAGCTGAGATAATAGCTGGGTCGACATCATGACCCAAACCATTAAGTTGACTAGTGACATCGGCAATGGCCTTCTCTCGCTTTTCATCGCCAGGTATTTCATAAGATGCCGACAGCAGATGAACCGCATTGCTTGCCAGATTGTCCAGTAGACCAAGAACTTCACGCTGGTTGGCGGATTTATTGGATGCAATCTTAGTTTTTACGGCTGGATTGATCCGGGTAAACCAGCCAACCAGGGCAAAAATTAAGACACCTAAGATACCGGTGTCGTTGAGTAATTTAATAATCTTCGTAAATTCAGACATGCGTTTTCCTCCTAAAGTTCACCGTACCGTTCCCGGTACGCTTGATTCTCACGTTCTAAAGCGGCGTTGCGTTTTCGTAAGGCTTCATTCTCACTAACCTTCAAGGCAATCTGCTGGTTAAGTTCTTGTTCCATGGCATCTTTCTTATCCTTCAATTCGTTCAAATCTTTCGCAAATTGTGCTTGATCACTCTCGCGTTCTTTACGAAGCAATTCGTTATCAGCTTTGACTTGCTCCATAATGTACTTCTCCATGCCCTGGCGATCCTGGTCAGCTTGCCATGTGTCAGAATGGTAGCCATGAATAACAGCCCAGATAGTGGTTGCAAACGTTCCCAGCGCACCTAAAGCAACTGCCCAGGACTTAATATCCATGCGTGTCCCCCCTAATCAACGTACCGACTAGCAAGAACAGCATGAGTAAGGCGAATACCCACGTTAGGTTAAACCACACATCAAACAAGCCCCGAACAATAAAAGCCATTGATAAGGCCCCAATTGCTGGTGATAGGGCGACTAGGCCACCATCACGTAACAGCCGCCGGTTGTGAAAGACGCCAACCAGAATAGCGAGACCACAGATAATTAACCACAATGAAAACCACCAGTCGTCAGCAAAGGCAAAGATTGCATGTTCGGCTGGTGGCGGCGGTGGCGGCGGTGTCACCCGTGGATCATCTAAATAACCTTGATGAAACCAAATATACAAACCACCTATCATTGAAAATAAGCCAAAACAAAAATGATTCCAATGTGAAAAGGCCCGTTGAACCGGGCCATCTTTAATACGATGCAATTACTTCACCTCTTTCCCACAAAAAATCCCAAAAGAAAAGCACCGACTAGAAGGATTAAGCCTGCGCAGAGGTATCCCCATCGGTGCTCGTAGAGTTTTTTGCGGAGCCAAGGACATTCTTCACATCGTCCTGCAAGTAGGTTGGAACTTCATCAATAGTTCGGCCCCCGTCCAAGACGTTAGCGGCGTAGATTGCTGAGAGTGCTGAAAATTTAAAATTTAACATAGTTGATTATCTCCTTATTTAGTTTGTTGTAGCTGGTCTAACGCGGTTTGCGTGTCGGCGCGGAACGGTGCGGGGACCTCTTCGAGTGTCCGAGTGCCTTCCACAATCGCTTGTGCGTAAATCTGCGCCAATGCTGAGAATGCCATTACTTCGCCTCCCCGGTTGAAGTGTCAGTTACTGTGGTAGGCGTCTTTGCCAGTTGTGCCGACAGGTAGTCAACAGCCTCCATCAGTCCCTGTTGAGTAAGCTCATTGGCCGCCTTTAGGCTAGCAATTTCTTTGGCCTTTTCCGCATTATCTTGAAGAAGTTGCGTGGTCCCATCGTACACAGCAGGAACGGAATCATCGTCAACCCTTCGTTGTTGCTCTTTACCGCCCTCATCCGTGTAAGATTCAGACTTTTGCTTCACCATTTTCCATCCGAAAAATTCATGGTCACCGAGTCGCACGCCCGGCATCTGATACACTGCGAACCCCACCGGAACAGGGCCCGACAGCATCGCATATTCATCGTTTACTGCCATTAGACATTACCTCCTTAGCCTTCTTGATAGTGCAAGCAGGCTTCATGTATTTCATGTAGAATCCGTAGCTATCAGAGTGCTTGAGCCAGCCCCAGTAAGCTATAACGCTCGCCGCGTCAAAACGGTTTAGCGTTGCTTTCTTGGAAATCTTAGCCATTCTTCGCTTGATTTTTAACGCGTTACGGCGCCGCAAAGTCGTGTGGCCCCGGTAAAGGCGCATTCCCAAAAAATCAATCGGACGTGAATTTACCTTGAAAACCTGCCAATTTGGCTTAACCTTTAAGCCCTCAGCAGCTAGGTAGCTAGAGATGGCCCGCTCTGCCTTATGAAGTTTCTTCTTGTTGGGGCCAAGTAAAACCAAGTCATCGATGTTTCGCACCAGATACGGTACTTGCAAATCATCCTTGATGTAATGGTCCAGATCTTGTAGAAAAAAGTTAGCGAACCACTGAGAAGAGTAGAAGCCGATTGGTAGACCTTTATCGAACTGGTTTACAAGTGTATCAAGCAACCAAAGCGTATCCTGGTCTTTAATTTTTCGGCGGAACTTGGACTTTAAAACTGTGGTGTTGATGGATGGGTAAAATTTATGCACGTCCATTTTCAAGCAATATTTCGTGTTTTTAGGGTCGTTCTGCAGCCACTTCTTAACCGCCTTCTGGCCCATCGAAGTGCCACGATGAGGAATCGACCCCACACTGTACTCGTACATACCTTTCAAGAAGATTGGCTGTAGCACTAGCATGGTAGCCCACTGGATCACCTGGTCTGGGTAGAACTGGGGCTTAGCAATTGTCCGCGTTTTTACCTTGTCACGGATAACACGCCGAACCACATGGTTAGGCACGTACTCGTGGTCTACTAGCATGTCGTGAAGCTTCATGATGTAAAAATCCTTGTTAGCAAGAATCCGAGCGACGCCCTTACGGCTTCGCTTCCCTCGAGATGATTCATCAATTGCGAGCTCCAAATTATCCGAGCTCACAATTTTTTCGAACAGGTTTCCATATCGTTTCATTTGGTTCCTCCTTTCACATTAAATACGCGTTTATGCGGTTAACTATCCTTATTGGCTTCAAGAACGTTCGACATCGCTACTAGCTCCTGCTTTGAGCAGCCTGATTTTTGCCAAGTGGCAAGGAAAATTCGATGCATTTTATGATGCACAAGCTTAAGGAGACGCGACCCGTGGTTCACGTTCGAGTTCGTCGAAGAGTTGTTCAGGTTCCAGTAGAACGCCCCGCCGTTGCTATCCGTGCCGTTCCAGTAGTCGCGCACCGAAAATCCCTAAAATAAAGTTCCCGGGGGAAAGGTCCCCCGGTCCCCCTTTAACCCAAAGCCTTTTTAACGAGACGCGACCCGTGGCTCACGTCCGAGTACGTCGAAGAGTCGCCCAGGCTCCAGCAGAACGCCCCGCCGTTGCTATCCGTGCCGTTCCAGTAGTCGCCGTATGCAGCGACAGTGTTGCCAGTAGTAGTGTACTGGTAGTCAGCGTAATAGGTTGAGGCTGACCCGGAGGCCACAGTAGCAAACTGAGCGAACGGGTGGTTTGAATCATATCCCATTTTAGAAATCCAGCCTGTAGCAGTGGTGTAGCTAAGTGCCTGGTATGGGGCGGCAAACAGGTCTGATTGGTATTTGTTCGCATCATCGCATACCCAAGCATTTGCTCCCGTTAAGTTAACCCCGTCAGTCCACTGATACAGATTGCCGTACATATTCTCGATGCCACGGTAATCCATCGGCCCCGTGCTTGTAGCGTATCCAGATGACCCAGCGTGATTAGAACCGGTGCCGTTGGTCTTGGCTGAACCACTTGAACCATTGTCTAGGTTTCCGTGCATGATACTCTGAGAATCGAGTGTGGCAAACTCGATAAGAAAAAGAACTTGCCATACATCAACAACGTGAATATCAAGCAGCTGATAGCCATCGCCGTTGGCCTTTGCATCCGCACGAAATGAACCGATCGTTAAGCTGGCGGTTGCTGTCACTCCACTCTTAGACTGCAGCAGACCACTCGCGACCGTGCCTTGATAGCGGCCAACATCCACGTAATCCAATTCTTTGCTGTTCGTGAAGTCCCAGAAGCATTTTGGCAGGTACCAAGAATCGTCAATCTTGCTCAAGGAAACTTGCCAGGTAGCCAGCTTATCAGTCTGAGTCTTCTTGATATACAACTTGGGAATCCGAACGAAGGAGTTGCCCTTATCATCGATGATGGTTTTATCCATCTTTGCCCAGGGCCCAACAGTGTCGAAATCGTTTTTGGCGCCGTTAATCCCCGCTACTAATCCGACCGCGGAATCTGTGCGAGTTAACTTAGGATCACTGCTCATGTCCCATGACGCACCGAAGATACGGTCATCCATGGTCTTTACAGTCACCATCACCGAGTAGGGGCTATCGCCGGCATAGTTGGTGACAGAGGCTCGGAATTCGTATTCAGAATTACCCATGAGCCCGGTCACATGGCCCGTCAGCGTGGTTACTGCGGATTGAATGCTGGTCCAATCGGTGTCACCGCTCTTACGGTACTGCACAGTGGTAGACACGATTGAGGCCCCACCATCAATCTTTGGCAGGGTGACCGTCCATTGCGGCTTGTCAACTGAGAAATCCATCGACGCGGTGAACCCTGGTGCCTGAGGCTTATTTGCCATCAGTACTAGATCATCGCCGTATTTGAGCTTGCCAGCGTCGTCTACTCCCAGTTCAACGCCGCCAACTGACACGCCCCCCGATTCACTCGTTTTGGCAAAGTGTCCCTCGGCCGCTGCAATTGCTCCGGCGCCCGTTACATACGGATCACCCGCGGCGTCCACCGGGTCCTGTTTGAAAGTATTGGCGCCCGTGAAGGTGTTGTCTGAACCAGTCTCTGCGATGTCTTGCGGTAGTTGCTTACTCAAATCAGATGCGAGTACGTAAGACTTAAGTACGCCTTCCAGTTCCTCATTTGATACCGAACCATCGGGCGTTATTTTAATACTGACGTTATCAGCAGCACCAACGTGAACTTTCAATCTGAAACTAGTTCCAACGACAGTGGCACCGTTTTGGGCCACCATTAGGTCAGGACTATCAGCAACAGCAACTCCGTATAGGATTTCCCCATCATCATCGGAATTAATCGGCTTAGCATAGATAGCCAGCCCGCACAGCAGATAGTCCTGTGTGACATCCTGGTTCGTGACCTTAACTGGGACATTAACCGTGTGGTCGTCCTGCACACTCACAATTCCGACCGATAAGTCCTGAACAACGCTGTCTAGCTTCGTGACAGCCTTCAACTCATCTGACGTCATCGATGACATATCTTTATTGGTCGTTTGAGCGTGGGTGTATTGAATTTGTTTACCAGATAAGGTCTGAGCAGAAAGTTGGTATCCAGCATCGGTGATAACTAATTGATTCCATTTAGCCATGATCTACCTCCTCACTTTCGATTTCGTAATTCGTTGTAATCTGCTGCGTTGCTCTGATATAGGTACTATTGGTTAATATCCGTTCGGTTGTGTGTGTGTCAACATCGCTAGTCAGCTCAACTAGATTCATAGTCGTTAAGGCGGTCGCAATTGAAACATTCGCCAAAAGACTAGTCACAAACGTTACTTTTGACAGCGTAACGCCCATCAACAAAGCATTTTGAAGCTCTTCAATGAAAGTCTGGACAATTTCAGGGTGCTTAACATCATCTAGCGGAAGATTCCAGACAGACACCTGAAATGGCTTACCTGTAGTGGTGCCATCCTCGTTAATCTTATAATCATTGCTAACTTGAAAATCATGCGGATCAACATCGAAAGTCGCCGCAATGATGCGGATGACCTCGTTAAACGTCCCTTGAGATGTCCGATTCGTTGACCGCAATTTTAGTAGAAAGCGATAGACATCATCGGGCTTGCCAAGTCGTGGTAGTTTCCAATCATCCCCGTAGTCATCGAGTTGACCTCCAGCCATATTATCAAGTGAAGTCACGCGTTCCATTTCTTCAACATCCTTGATGTCGTCAAACAGGAATTTGTCAAATACCTTCATCATGCGTTCAGTTGGACTACCAGGGGCTGTGTTGATTCGATTGGTAGGGACAGACAGAACTTCATCTTCATGGTAAAGCTGAAACTCAGACTTAGTTGTCATTAATCGTCACTCCAATCGCAGTATCGTTGCTTTGCCCGACCGCAAAATTATCGAGTTGAATATCCGCCCGCTTCAAATTATCAGCCGCTGTCCCCCACGTCAGGTCAGTTACGTTGCTAACAGAATCGACGTCGTAAATCACACCGAAGAGCTGAGTATATTTCAGCTTATCTCCCATGCTGAACTCATCGAGCCAAGCTAGAATACTGTCACGAATATCTTCAATGACTTCGTCAGTAGTCATTTCACCGATATCACCCAGGTCGACCTTGATGCTCATATAGATTTGCTGAGTTGAACCTACAGAAAAAGCGATGTGATTAACATCGCCATTGTCCAAAGGTATATCGAATTTTTGATCACCGGTCAGCACGATTCCTAACCCTACATTGTCAGAAATAGTTTGCGCAACATCTTGCTGATTACCGCCCAAAATATATAGATGAGTCGTATAGGGTGCGTCCCCGCTGATTACAGGAACATCCGTATTGACTACGTGACGGAAACTCTTAACACCGGGAAGCTCAAACAAGGCCCGAGCTATCCCATTAGGTGTTGGTGAAATCGTAGAGTTCTGAGCCATTTGCACGCGACGTCTGAAGTCGTAATCTGATTCCATATCTGCTCCGCCACTCGCCGGAATCGGATTAGTAACATCGTCAATTTCCTCGCTGTAGGTAACCTGATCCGTGATAGTACCGGCATCACAGTTATAATCTTCCCCAACTTCCTCACCATACGCGGTTACTGATACAGTGCCAGCCTCGCCGATGGTAACCTCATCTTCAGTGGCGTAGTTGCGATCCTGGTTGTTGCTGAATAGTGTCTCAGCTTCAATCACATATCCTGGTGTACCGGTAATCGTGAGTGAGGTCCGCGCATAGGCCGCGGTATTCCGGGAAATGCCGAAATTATTTCCCAAGCGGCCCAACGCCACACCCTCAGCTAGAAGGATTGAAAAACAATCATGTAGATCTTGTTTGGTAAGGTCAGACTCTTCAAGCTGCCGAGCTAACGACTCCGCAAACGTTTCTACGTAGGACCCTGTCGATAAATCAACATCCGGGCCAAGATTCTCATTTTTCTTCAATTCATTTTGAATAGCTAGTAGCCATTCTTCATAGGATTTTGGAACAAATCCCGTTAAGGTCATCGGCATTGCATCACCTCCTTAGATGCCGATACTGGAGCTGAAGTCCAAATTGGGATTACCACCGTTATCAGTTATTAGATTGTCGTCAGCAAGCTTGCAGACAGTTTGAATAGTGGCCCTACGTGCGTTGTAGTCAGGAGTGACAGTAACACTCATCACAGACGAGATTCGGTCATCCTGTTCTAGTGATTCAGCGATTTTACTAGCTGCAATATCCGAATTATCGTTATCGCCAAAAAATCCCAACCACTCAACACCAAACTCTACATCGTTAACTGCCCACCCAACTTGTGATAGCAAGCGCATCTCAAGTGATTGTTTTAGCTCATCAACACCATTCACGATATCTTTGCCATTGGTAATATCAGGATCACCATTCTCATCCAGACGAACATCAAAGCTCATTTGACCACCCCCAATACGACACTGGAATCAATACTGTACTGGCGATTCTCATCTGAAATGTGGGCTTTGCCATCCTTGCTACTGTAATCATTAGCAGTCACTATGACGAGAACGGTATCACCCACTTTCAAGCCGCGAGAACCACCCATATCCAATTGACCAACACCACGGATAGGAACTTTCTTCTTCCCATCGATGGTCATGTCCAACGGTTGAATAGTAAGCGGCGCAGTATCTAAGACGGTTGCCTTGTACGGGCCATTCTGGTCTTCAGAATTCTGCTGAATCATTAAACTAATCAGCTCACGTAATTTATTTTCACCGGATTTCACCTAGTAACACCTCATTTTTTGGCTCTAGCAGCCCGTCTCTTACGCACTTTAGACTTGCCTTTGCCATCCTTGGCCCGTTTGTTCTTGGCCTTAAGCTTGGCCTTAGCACTGTCCTTAGCCGCAGCGGACTTGGCCTTCTTAAGCTTGGACGCATTGGCTTTCTTGTACGCGTCATAGGGCACGAATTGGAAAGTGATGGTACTCGAAGAAGCGGTAAACTCGCGCTGACCACTGAGGACAACGCACTTACCGTAGTTTTTTAATCCCGTATCATCGACGTTTACTAACGCGCCAACATCAATTTCTTTGTACATGAGGCACTGAACCTCAAATTTTTGTCCATTATAAGTATCGTCATCAGTTGGCGTTGGATGTGATAAAAGTCCTGACTTAGGATTAAGCGTCACAGTATCTTTTTGACCAGTCGTTATTTCACGGATGTACAACTTGCCGTTTTTAATTACGACTGTCGTTGAGGCTCCATCAGCTAGCTTCTTAATTGCGTTGATGGGCTTGCCACTAACCGTGTACCCATTTGGATACTTGCGGTCGTAAATGAGTTTGACGGCTCCCAGTGGGATTTTAGCCTTCTTAGCAACCGATTTAATCATCGTTGAAGTCTTAGTGTGCGCCTTGAATGACAGATTTTCGTACTTAACTTGCTTGGCATATTTGGCCTTCGACTTCTTACGTTTGGCAGTCTGTGCGTATTTCTTGCGAGTCTTAGCAGAGTATTTCTTTCGCTGCGCAGCAATTCCTTTACGCTTAAGGGCCTTCTCATGCACCGTGGCATTAGGGTTATTCTTCAGCCAGCTATTAAGTTCCTTCGTCTTCTTGGCATTATACGTACGAATTAATTCAGTAGCACTCTTACCACTGGCCTTCTTACGCGTATTTTTGACGCGAACCTTGACGGTCTTCTTTACTTTGATTGTATCGGCGCTAATATCCGGAAAGTGATTGAAATTAACCTGAACCGTTTTATCAACACCATCTTGTGCCATAGGTGTTGATGACTTGATTGTGCCCTTGGTGATTAGGCCACCGTTCTTATACGTGTAATCTGAATTATAGAACCCGGACGTGGCCTCAATAGTACGACCTTGCAGGAAGTCGCCAAACTCATCTTTTGTCAGGTTGTACAAAGTTAACTGGTTCATATCAGGGTTAACACCCGAAGTAAATGGTGAGGTTAACTCCATCGTGCCATTATGTGGAGGTTTATCCCAAGATAGATATATCTTCTGATTTCCTTTCCACTTCACATAAATTCTCATGTATGGGTGAACTAAATACATCGTTATTCGCCTCCGAATTCATCAACATCGTCACTATCATCGAAGTCGTCATCGTCATCATCCGGGAGGTCCGACTCATCGACATCCATATCCATCTTTGAATCATCGCCATCGGGGTTGAAAATACCCTCATCAGTGTTACCAGGGTCAAGCTCACCCGGAAAAGTATCGTCAATCGTGATGAAAATGTCTTTGTTGACGTTGGCAAAGTTAACACATGTTGACTTACCAGTTTCATCAATTAAGACCAGGTCCTCGCTTGGTAGATTAGTGTCAGAAACACCAGCAAATAGGCGCTCACCAGCCACTAACTTCTCATTGGTGACTAGCGGCTCAAAATTTTCATCGGAAATACTCAGGTAAAGCCGGTCATTGACCTTGTTGTACATGATTTCGAAATTGTATTCGACCCCGCTTAGAACCTTCGAGAAGTTTTCTGGCAATTCGTATTTGTTAAATTGAATCGTATTGCGATACATCAGCTCACCTACTTCACACGGATTTTCTTGCCAATCGGAAGTTTCCTATCAGGGAAACCGTTCCAGCTTCTTAGCTTTTTGATAGATGTTCCAAACTTCATGTGATACCCCCAGTAGGTGTCACCTTTTTTGATAGTCAAGTACTTTCGGCCTTGGGTTTAGTCGCCTTTTTGGTCCCCTTCTTAGACGACTTTGGCCCAGTATTTTTCTTCTTCGGTCCGGTCTTCTTAACCATGGTTTCGGCCCACTTCACGTCTTCGGCCGAAACTGATACCGGCAGAGCGTTATCTCGAGGTGCATCAAAGTTCGCCGCTACGGAAGTCAGAACCGCACTATTAGTCGGCCGCTGCCCGTGATGTATTTCAACTTCTGTTCCTCGTTGTGACCAGTGCTCCAAATTATCGAATTGCTTATTTAGACCGCCTAATCCGCCATCACCGGAGCTCAGCGCACCACCGAGCTTCCCATCAATTTGATGTTGAACTGGTGAAACCTGAGTGTAGTGATTCACGTACTGACCGGGCGAAATTGCGTTTGTGGTGATATCAGTCGTGGAGGTTTCACTTTCGCTAGTATTATCGATAAAGACCCAGCTATTAATCGTCCCTGGATATTTGGGAATGATCAACGGTCTCCCCGCCTTCCAGTAACCTGGCTTGTCCTTTTGCACTTTGGCCAAAATATCTTTTTTAAGTTGGAGGGTAGCCTTACGCTTCTCAGCCGCCTGTGACTTCTTAAAGCTCGATAAATCACTCTTTGCCTGCGTGTACTTGGTAGAAGCTTTATTCTTGGCGGTTTTAGCTTTATTAGCTGTTCTCTGTGCCTTCTTCAATTTACCCTTGAGCTTGTTTTTGGCAGCGGTGGTTTTGGCACTTTTAATCTTCTTGTTGAGCGTGGCAACTGCCTTATTATCCTTGGTATATGTGGATTTCGCCTTGTTGTACTTGGTTTTGGCCTTGGATACAGCACTATTATATGTGGCTAGTGTTTTCTTGCTTGCCATGAAGGTCCCTCCAATCGATTAAATTTATATATGTAAAAAGGCCCCCGATTGGGAGCCTTCCTTCTATTCTGCTGCCATGATTCGAGCACAGAAATCATTCATCATCGACTCAAAATTACGCTGATCTTTGGTCGACTGCTTTGCGAAAATCTTGGCGGTTTCCTTAGGGTCACCTGAACCAGTAATCGTAATTTTGGGGCTGTAAATGATTTGTGGACGAAGTGACATTTCACTCTTCTTTGGCGCAGAGCTATCGCTAGTTTTTGCCGTGAAGGTTGTCTGTGATTCCTTCATCTTGGCAAATTCATGCTGCATTTTGGTAAATGCCTTGAGCTGGCCAAAGACGCTGTTAGGCGCCTTGTTAGCTCGGTCACTCATAGCCTCCAACAGCAATGGGTCAGCACTCGGTCGCTGAGTATTTACGGCGACTTCGTTCTCACCCTTAGCTTCACCAAACACATTGACAGCACCATTCTTGGCCCAGCCACCATTAGCATGAAGAGCAGCTTGAATCTTGCGGGCACCTTCAACATGCTTTCCAGTATATCCACCACGTTCCCACTGATTAGAGAACTTAGCAGCTAGAGAAGCAACTGAACCTTTTCCACGCAGCACACTCTTTAAGAGCGCGCTGTCGCTACCTTCACCGTGTAAAGCATACTCAAGCTGAGCTCCAGCAGACTTCCAGTTTTTGTGATGACGTCGGGCATAGTTAATCAGCGCTGTCTTCCGACCGCCTAACCATTGACCAAGCCCTGAAGCACCACCGCCGGGATTAATTGCACCTGGATTCAGTCCACCAGATTCGAATTCCCAGTTACCAAGAACGGCAGCAATACCTGCATTTGTAGCAGCAGGATATAGCTTCTTCAAAGCTGCGGCTAAGGTGCGTGCACGTGAACCAAGTCCACCACTTAGGCTCAGGCTACCGATACTCCCGATAGCATCCTCACCCAACTTGTCAGAAACCCACTTCAAGCGGCTACCAAGTTCAGACTTAACAAGCTTGGTAAGCGCCGGATTCTTAGACTTCTTCTTATCAGTAGGGTTTCCAAAGCTACCATGAAGTTTAGTCACATCAAGCCAGCCTTTTGTTGATGAACCGCCATGATCCCAAAGACCTTGGGTCGTTGCGCCAATGTGGACGTGAGTACCACTTGGCCCAAGCTTGGCAATAGCTTGTCCCTGCTTAACATGGTCTCCCGCATGAACAAGCAAGGTGGCTCCGTGTCCACTCTTACCGTTAAGCTCTTGATAAATCAACCGTAAGCGACCGCCCTTAGTACCAATGACTTCACCAACACCATCGCCTCCAAGCCAGCGACCAGCACCAGCCTCTGTGACAATAGAGTCCTGAAGCGCGTGTACTGTCTTAGCGCCAGAAAAATCATTTCCGTCGTGGCTAGAAAAACCACCACTGACACCAGTACGATGGCCAAAACCAGACGTCTTAGACCATCCAGCACCAGGCGAATGAAGCACAGGACCGCCACCACTGCCAGACATAGCATCCTTAAACTGTGACCAGACTTCGCCATTCCACGGAAGACCAACGTGGCTAGAAGCACCCTTACTGGTCCTTAACAAACCATTCCCGAGTGCTGTGCCTAATCCAGCGTTGACATTAGATGTGAAATCACGATTCCAAGCTGACTTGGGGTCCTTGTTACTGCTAGTAATGAGTCGCTTAAGGCCGCCAGTACCCTTTGCAAAGTGTGGTAATGCGCCAACATCTTGCAGCTGAGCGGTTTCAGTCCCGTTTAAGACTTCGTCACCAGGAGCAAGTGGAACAGTGACGTCATTACCTTTCGGCAGTAACGCCCGACCGTTAGCCTTCACAATGGCTTCTTGACGTGGTCCGACCTTGGCGTCGTTGACCACTGCCATTGTGTGTTTACTGATGGGGCCCTTACTACCTTGAGCATAGTGAATCATAGGCAGAACACTACCACCGCCACCAAACTTGTTGAGAACCGTGTTAATACCACGAATCCCACCATTTAGTTGCTTGATAGCCGAGGCCATTGCCTTGTGAGCATAATTATCGAGCTTTCCAAAAATCTTGTAGAAGTCCTCAACCATGTCTTTTGCAACGGCGTTCATACCCTTGTGCATTTGTTTCATTTGCACGAGAGTACCCTTTTGCATGGAATCGAAGTCGTGAACGGTGTTCTTACGCAGCTGGTCCGTGCTCTTGCCGGTAGCTTTGTTAATCTTCTTGGTGGTCTTGTTAGTGTCCCGCTGAATAGTCTGCCACGTCTTCTTGTTGCCCTTTGAGAGCTTTCCAAGTGACTTGGTAGACTTCTTAGTAGACCCGCCGAAAGCGTCAAAATTGATGCTCTCTGTCCCCTTTTTCTTACTCTTGACGAGCTTAGCGGTACCTTTAGCATAGCCAGGAAGTGTTGTACCACGTCCAGCACCACCATTAGCAACACCAGCCGAGTCTTTGGCATTGAGGATACGTTCACCGGGGTTAACTCGGGCCAACGTGGGCCCGTTCTTCCCCAGCCAGCGCATATATCCTTTACCAGGATGGTAGGCCATTTCTGGACCTTGTTCCCCGACCAGTGCGACATGTTGCGAAGACATGAGGCCGCCTTTGGCATGGCCTTTGCCCTTAGGCGTGTCACCCCCGCCAAACCAGCTTGAAACTGTTTTGACTGGGTGCTTAACCAAGGTTGCAATTTTGCTACCCAGGTCAGCGATGCCATCCCAAACCGTTTTAAGAATATCTTTCAGCACATTCCCAAGCGTTCCAAAAATTCCGGAAAAAATTTGGACCGCGTCTTTCCAGATGTTCTTCCAGCGTCCGTGAATGATGTCACTAATCAGTGAAAAAACACCAGTGATTGTTTTAATCAAGCCTTCGACCACATGCGCAACAATCTTGATAGCGGTCTTCACAACCGCACCAAATACCTTGAATGCTGCCCCCGCAATCTTCATGGTTGGCACTAGAACCGCCTTGAAGACCTTCATTGTGTCTTTGATAGCCCCGCGGCTATTCTTACCAGACAGCGGTTTGATCACATACTTACTCCATGACTTCGAGATACCTTTAGTCGCTGAGCTCCAAACTTTGGAAATGGACTTCACAGTCGCTTTGAAAGGCTTGAGCAAGTTCTTAAACGTCTTGCCAATATTTTTAGATATTTTTCCTAACGACTTCTTGATACTCTTAGGCATGGATTTCTGAATTATCGATCCAAACTTGGTTCCAAGTGATTGGCCTATTACTGCCCCAGCCATGCCACCGATAGGACCAAACATAGAACCAATCGCGCCACCAGCTAACATCCCACCAGCAGAACCCACCTTTTTCCCGGCATTCTTTTTGTTCATTCCGATAAGGTTAGTTCCTGCCATCGCAACATCTAAAACTGGTACCTTGGACAGCACATTTCCACCAAGCTTCAAACCGCCTTTAGCTAAGCTGCCAGCTTTACCAAGCCCCGGAATCTTTGACAAAAGCCCTGCGGCTTTGGATCCGCCGGCCTTCAACCCAAGCTTAGCAAAATCAATACCTTTACCAGCTGTAGACATGGCCTTGGCGATTACCGACTTGACTGAAGCCTTGCCAAGGTCAATCGCAGGCGACACAAAACGACCAAGCCGCGTTGACTTGGCACTTTCTTTTACTGTTGATGCATCAGACTTGATGCCCTTCCAATTCCAACCATTCAAGATACTACTACCAGGAACTCTGGACTTCGTGCTGAAATGTGTTGAGCCGGAGCGTGTGAGTGCACCTTTTGGATTATTCTTTCCTTGACCAAGTCCTAGAAAACCACTGACTTGATCCAAGATACCTAATCCGCCTTCGGAACCTTCACCGCCTAATTTACTCATCGCTTCCATAGCAACACGCATTTTAATTAATGAACCAGCTGCCAACGCTAAAGGTCCGACAATTGCGGCTAAACCAACTGTAACGCTAATAAATTTCTTAGCCGGTTCAGGTAACTTTTGAAACTTTTGCAATAGGTCTGCAGCAGCTTTGGTTACTTTCGTTAAAGATGGCATCCACGTATTTGCGAGGTCCACACCGGTATTTCCAAGTATCGTTTTAAGCCGTTTCCACTGTGCTTCCAAGGTATCAAGGTTTTTCTGAGATAATTGGCTTACGTAACCTTTACCACCGTTCATCTTAGATGAGTCCTTGACCTTTTTATCCAGCTTATCGACTTGCTTATAGCTAGCACCTAAGGCTTGAGCGGCACTCGAAGCATTAGTACCAAACAAAGCAGCATAAACCGCACCTTTGTCGGTTTGGCTCATGCCCTTCATTTTGTTAGCAATCTTGCCAAAAATGTCTTGAATTGGTAGTAACTCGTTTTTTGAATCACGAAAATCACTGTAATTCAGTCCAATTTGTTTCATTGCATTAGGTGCCTTGCCTTTAGCGGGAGGGTTTATCAATCTTTGATAAATTTGCCGCATTGAGGTACCGGCTTGGCTACCATCAATTCCGTAATTACTAAGATCGCCTAGTGCAGCGGCCGTATTGTGCAGAGACTGATGTGCAGCGTGCGCATCGGGACCGGCAAACTTCATCGCCTCACCTAAGTCAGCAAAGCTTGTGGCGGTCAGGTCAGCACTATAAGCCATTTCATTAATGGCCGTCTTACTTGCCAATGCCATGCCTTTAACCGTATTGGTCTTCATGCCAAACTGTTCAATCGCAGATGCGGCGTTGTTAACGACATCGGTGTAAGAGTCACCCGAGGCAATAGCACCTTGCAAATAAGCTTTTTGTGAGCCTAACGCCTGATTAGAAGTGTAACCACGTCGGATGAGTGTTTCATACCCAGACGCAATCTTCTTTTGTGATATGCCATAAGTGTCAGAATACTTAGTACCATCTTTCTGCATTTGGTTCACATTGCGTTGAACCTCAGCCGACCTCTCACCGCCAGTGACGGCCAAATTGTTAATGACCTTATACCGGTTCTGCAAATTTGTTGCTGTTTTCAATGCGAGACCAGCACCAGCTGCAATCCCAGCTGATATAGCAGTCGCTTTAGCACCGAATGACTGCATCTGTCCACCAAGCTTGTTTAAATCACGTGTTTGTGATTTAAAATACGGTTTACCTGTTGAACGGCGCATCGTTTCGCCAAGTTTAGAGGTCTTAATTCGGGTTCGTTCAACTTCTTGCCCAGTTCGCTTTGCACTGACAGTAACATCATCAAAACCACGCTTTTGCTTATTTAGGCTAGTGTCAGCTCTACTACTTGAAGTAGCATCATTCATCCGTTTAATCGACTGTTGTGCACTCTGAACAGATTTGTTCAATCGTGGCATCAGTCTTTCAATCTGCGCTATGGTGCCCTTCATACCGTCAAGTTGTGATAGACCATCTACATCAATCCGGTAGTTAATGCGATCACCGGCAATATCTGCCATTAGGCTCCCTCCTTTCCTCCGAATGCAAGGGCGATGGAAGCCGCCTGGTTGTACCGACTCATCTTAGAGCGCTTCTCGATCGAGTACTGCAGAATGCTAAGCTCATTACCCGACATATGACTGATTTCATCACGCGTCACATTCACCGAACCATGAATGAAAGCCGACCACTCCATGGCCAGTTCTGGGTATTTCTCGAAAAGTTTCTCGATCTGGCGTTTGTCGAAGAAGGTATTACTCCTCGAGGTAAAACGTCTCGATGATACTCATCAGGTCATCCAATTCACTCTTGGTTACGCCAATCTTGGAAAGGCTGTCGAATGAGATTGAATGAAGTGGAGCACCATCAACTAAGATTATCCGGATAATGTCGGTCATGACCATTTCATAAACTGCCATGTTATTGACCATCATGTAACGTTCGCCTGAATCAGTTTCGTTGAACCGAATTTGTGCATCAGATAGCCGAGTGCTGACCCCTAAGTCCGGCTTGACAACTGAAATCTTTAATTCCTTACCATTCTTGAGCACGTATTTAAGATTGAATTTTTCATCAACCCCCACATTTTCAGTTTTCTTACGCATGATAGTTGGCGCGGCGTTCAAAATATCAGGATGCTTGTCTTCCTTTTTTGCAACCTCAGTAGTGGATTGTGCTTCGACACTAGTTTCTGGTTCTGGATTTGATGGTGCCACCGGTGCAGTGGTTGGTACCCCTGCTGCCCCATCGTTACCTTGAGCTAATACATCGTTAATATCTTCGGTCATGTGTTTCTCCTTTCAGCTAAGCGGCCTTATTTCCTTCGAGTGAAATCTTGACACATGAGAATGCGGCATCGACCGTTTGAGCGGCGCCACCAACATTGATGTCAGGGTTCTTCGTAAGCAGTGATTGACCTGAGTAAATGTGTTCATATGGAGTGGCAATATCGATCTTGTGGTAACCGGTCGATACACCTTGATTCATGATGTCTTGCCAAGTGTCCGATGCTCGGTTCAAGTGAAGCGTAATCGTCCCACGACCGTCATGGTTCTTGACAGCTGTCCCAGCACCTTGAGCGTCAATTTCAAGCGTGACGTTATCGGTTGTCCATGAAACAGACGCCATGTCGTTACCGTTGAAGTACTTAACCAACTTGTCATCTAAATAAATGGCAACGTCAGCCGCATCAAACAAAGGTTCATCGCTTTCAAGATTCGTATTTGCTAAATTTTGGGCCATTGTTTTCCCTCCTTTACATCACAATTGTGTTTTCGATATAGACATCTTCGATCATTCCCATTGGGTGGTACTTGGTCTTCACACCACGCATTTCGCGAGCCGTTTCGTAGCTCTTTGGCAATTCACCCGGCGTTACATAATCAACCGAGTAGTCTGGCTTGCCCGTTTCGGCACCGTTCACATCCAACAACGGTGCGATAATGTCCATATCCCCGGCATCAATAAAGGCACCACGAATGACGTTGACGATCGATTGAAAACCGATGTCACTGTACGGAATGCCTTGCTTGGCGTTTTGAACAAACAGATTGGTTGTCCGGGTATTGATGGTGTTTTGAATCCAATCCCAGCCAAGAATGGTATCAATGTGAACTCCATCCGCCGACATGCGGGAGCTAGTAATTCGAGGTGAATCTAGAACGTACGCATACGTGACGATGTTGGCCTTATCCAGGTCAGCTAAATCATCAGGAGTGAAATCAAATCGGTCTTGTGGCTTGGTATAAGGCAAGTCACCCAGTGAGTACTTCACTGCTGAGTGAGGGTTACGCCCGTATTCAGCACCAATGAAGGCAGCGTCCAGAACATTGTTGTAAGTGTCCTGAACATCTGCAGACGAGTCATCTACAGCAGGAAGCGTGAACTTCATCGTCTTTTTGTTGTCTGTGTAGCCTTGCAGCTTCGTGGCATCGTTGGCATAGAGCACGAAGATACCGGTGTTTTGCAGTTCGACAAAGTTGGATACTGCTTCGGCAACACCTTCATCGAAGTCTGTCAGGAACCAGAATTGTGGTCCGGCAAAGTAGTATTTCTTAAGCGCAGTCACTGCCCCCATAGCATCCGCTGATAATTCAGCGGTCGTTGGTGTTGCAGCCGTCTTCGGCGTCCCTCCGTCTTCCGTTGGGGTCGTTGGTGAGCTGGTTGGGTCACCAGCAGACGTATCCCCGGGAGCGTAGGTCAGGGCCAACAGGCTGGCCGCTTCATTGTTGGCTGAGAAGTAGGCCCGCGCCTTCTTCCAGAATGGAGAGTAAGCTGCGAAATCATCTTCTACAGCGTCAAGGTTTTCGTAGACTTTGATACCTTGCTTGTCGCCCTTGACTAATCCGCCAGCGAAGACGGTTTTAGCAGCGGTAATATATTGATTTGAGATATGAGCCGGAGAAATCCGGTTCAGCGTACTAAATAATGTAGTCGCCATTATTCATCCTCCTTTGTGGTATAAGAAAAGCCCCCGACACTAGTAATCGTGTCGATGGGGCTTTGATACTTTCTGAAATATTGAATTGTTAAATCAAATCCGTGGTGATGAACGGTGGAAAATGGCAGGTCAGTAATTGACCTAGTCTGCGGTACGCTAGCTGAACGAATGGCAATGTGTCCATCTCGTTTGAGTAGCTGCCGTGTGTATCGATCTAGCAAGTATGACCGCAAGTCCCCGCATTTCTGCATGCCTACAGACAGCGTATCAGCGAACACGTCCAACGAAATGACAGCTTCAAACTGTCCATCATTGGCCGTAGCATCTCCAAACACCGGATCATCAAAGGTCAGCGGGTAATACGTCACGAAGGGAGGCTTGGTAGCCTTTTTAATCTGCTCGTTTGGAACCACTTTGATATCGGTAATCTGACCAATCATCTTGATTAGCGGAGTCAACGTCTGCTCAAAATCCACCGTCTTATGATCGAACGGGCTCAAGCGCGTCATCTCCCTTCAAGTAATAGACGAAGATACCGGCAACGTGGTCATAGTCAGCAATCTGGTCAATCTGGAAAACGTGACCTAAACATTCAACGAGAGTGCCAGCTTTATAGGTGTGCTCTGAATACCAAGCGTATTGACGTGGGACAGTGTTACCACCACCAGATAACGACTGTGACAAGCTAGCTGTAATGTTTGACGACCGCGGTACTACTGGGTCACTTAGCTTTTCAGTACTTTCATCGGCTGCCAGGTCATCTCCAACAATGGGAACAGTCTCATTAAGCCCGTTCAGCTTGCCGCCTTCCAACACGTTCAAACTTGGATGAACGACAATTGGAACGCTGAAAACGCTGAGTGCTTCATATAAGTCTTGAATCACACTCATCGCCTCAACACCTCCCCATCGATTGACCGATACAGCCCACCAGTATCAACCAGCGGTTGGTTACGTCCCTTCCGTTTGATAGTTGATGCCGCATTTTGAGGGCCAATCGTATCAATTTGCTGATGAACATCGTCCACCATTTGTTGACCCATAATCTTGTAGGCCTTGTTGCCGGTAATTTGACCAGCAACTACTCGCTTAACCACTTCATGACTTGCAAACCGCCAGCTATGCTTACGATTTTTGTACACCGTGGCACGCAAAAAAGAACGCGCTGGGATTTTACTGGTCCCGAACTCGTTGTATCGAACAATTTTTTGCAACTCCTCAGGCGTGTGTTCTGGGACGCTCTTGATAGCTCCGACACTTGCCTGATAGGCATTAAGCTGGTTTAATCGGTTTCTTTGAAGTCTGAGCTTCTTAATTACCGCATCGGCTCCCGACTCCATTAGAGCACCAACGGAATCTTAATGGACTTACCAGATTTGACAACATTGGTAGTCAACTTGTTGGCCGTCTTAATAGCGCCAACAGTAGTGCGACTGCGGTGTCGTTGCCAAATACTATAGATGGTGTCACCATCCTTAGCTTTATATTGAGCGTATGGAACCTCTCGCTGGTTTAGGAGCACAGTACCCTTAGACACCAGCCCTGTTACATTCTTCTTAGTTACAGACATAGAAACCTCCAATCTAGTAAAAATGGATGACATTGCGGCCATAGCCTTGCTCTTTCAGTAATCGCTTGAACTCATCCCAAGCGTCATCTGAATTAGCACCGTCAAATTTCGTATACTCGCCGTTTTCTGCCTTAACTGACTTGAACCGTCCCTTACGCTTGAGAACTCGCATAAAGAGCAAGTGGCTAGCGTAAAGGTAAGTAGCATAGCCAATAATCTCATCCTTTAGCGGATAAGCTTTGACCAGTTCAGTTGCATCAGAAACAGCATTATCAATTTCGCTGACATCAATGGACTTGTAGTCCGGAGCCAGCTTGATGCGCGTAGTGATTTCATCATTAGTCAATCAGCTCACCCCTATTCTGCTGTTAGATATGCTAAAAGCTGGGCCTTAGTATCAGACGCCTTGTAAGCAATCCCTTTAGTGTCTAGGTATGCTTTGATCTGATCGTTGGTCCAGCTCTCGTCTGGGTCGCCGCCATTTTCAGACGGCGTACTTAGTTTTTTGCTGGGGTGTCAGTAGTCGTTGTCGTACCAGAATCACCGGCTGGTGTTTCAGCTCCCGCAACGTTCATGACCACAATGTTACGCGCCTTATCCAAGGTAGGCAGTACCTTTTGTGAGACGTAAGTCATGGTGGCGACTGGATTGTCTGTTCGCTTGGTATACATCGTGATACCGTCGGAAGTCCGGGATAACTGATATTGACTACCGCTTAATCCCAAATCTTCATTGGTGTCTGTCCATGACATCCGACCAACACCACCATCTGGAATCAGAACAACCACATCATCAGGAATAAAACGGTCCTTGCCCACTCCCTTGTTATAAATTAAGGGTTGTACACCGCCCAAAGTATCAGTAAACAGCGCTTTTACCGACGATTGTGAAATAGCGATGTTGTTATTAGTCTTGGCGATTGCCAAACTATTAATGACTTCACCAGACTTGCCAATCTTCCGGAAAGTGCGCCCGTTCATGATGGCATACGCAATGACTGTTCCGTTATCATCATTAATTTGGTCAATTTGGTCTTGAAGGTCAGCCAATGGCGTTGAATCCATAGTTCCCCAAGGAGTCTTAACTGTTACTTTGTGCTCTTCAGGTAACTTGAAGTCTCGCTTATAAAGAATACCGTTGCTATTTACCGTGATACGACCCGTTGTTAAGGCCTGCATTGCTAAAATTTCACGGGTATACAATGCGTCACTAAGCAATGAAGCTGGGTCTTTGTATTGTGTATTGGTAATAGCTTCGACTTGTGCAGCATTAGCATTATTCGCTAAGGCACGAACCAAGTCATTACGGCGCTTTTCGTTCATCGCCTTATAGTTCTTGAAAGGAATGGCCTGCAGCGTTTCACTTTCAAATCCGATGTTATCGCGCTTGATTGAAGCCACATCATCAGTCGTAGCTGACATCATTTCAACCGGGTGTTCTTGTCCATAAAGCATTTCAATTTGATCCGTAGCGCTATATGACACATCAAAAACGCTTTGATATAGATATGGCCCACGCTCGTTTACCCGCGTATTCCACCATGCAATAATGGCGGTTGGATTTTCAATATCTGAAATTGTTCGCATTAATGTTCCCTCCTAATTCCGGTCGATTACTGACAATTTAGGCAGAACTGCCTTTAAAGAATTTTTAAATTCTTCAGTGTATGTCTTTTGAGTATCTGAATTCATTCGATGCCGGTTAATTGTCCCAGAAGTGATAATTGACGCCGGAATCGCACCTTCCAAAATGTTATAATCTTGGCGCAAAATGCCTTGAACAGCCGTTGCATCAGTTGTTGGTACTAAAACTACCGAACCATCGTCACTCAATTCGAAGTCTTTGCTTGCAGTCAAAGGTGTACCGGCCAACAAATACTTATTACCATCTGTATCTACGACAGCGGTGGGATCATCAACCATACCAGCAATCATCGTGGCATTTTCGTCGTCAATTAAAATATCTGGACTAGTTCCATATTTCTTAGTCACTGTAAATTCCTCCTATTCGTATCTCTACTTAAAACTATCCAAAGAAGCACGTGACTGATTTGATTTAGCAATCGATTCGCCAAGATCCGTAAGTGATTCCGTCTTATGCTTGGTATCACCAGGAATTTTGCCAGCCTGATACTCTTTACGGACACTAGTTTCAGTATCCTTCTGGATAAAAGTGACGAATTTCAACAACTTACTGGCATTGTCGATAGTTTGGTCATGATCGTCAGTAACAAGAACCTCAACAATGTCTTTGGGAACGCTGACACCACTTTCGTTAAATACATTCAGCGTTTCATCAACAGTGTCGCGGCGAGCTAGCTTAGCTTCAAGCTCAGCAACCTTCTGTTGCTCAGGAGTTTGTTCGATAGGTTTCTTGTCAGGCTTACCCTTGCGGAGCTTCTCCAATTCAGACTGAGCCTTGTCCAGTTGTTCTTGCAATGCGTTCTTCTTCCCTTGTTCCTGTCCGATACGGCCTTTTAGCTTTTCAATAATGGCTTCATTTTTGTCATCATCGTCTGGCTGTTCAGAGCCAGCCCTTCCATCAGGTTCAACATCATCATGGCCGGGTTGTTCTTCCGCGCTTTCGCGCTCTGTTGCGGTAGAATTATCATCTGGATCAGGGTTAGGGTCAGCAAAGTATTGCAAGTTCATTGGCAAAGTCGTTGTTTTAAGTCGTTTCATGTCATTTACTCCTTTCGCGCATTTAAGGCCGTGGGAGGCCATACTCGGTTGTTTTTTAGGCCGCAAACAGGAAAAAGGCCATGAAAAAAGAGCCATAATTGTAGGTTCACAAATCGGCTCCAAAATATTATTTCTTATTCTTTTTCTGTCCTTCAATGAACTTATCAATCAATGCTTGATACTCACTGTCGGGCATACGTCGTTCACCAGAATAAGAGGTGTTAGATTCAGGAAACATTGGCGGAAGACCACCATATTCCGTAATGCCATCATGAGTGTACGGCTCACCAGCTAGCATCTTCTTGATATTTTCTTTCTCATCATCAGTTTTACTCATGCCCATCATCTCCTAGTTCAATTATGAACTTATTATCCTTGTCAACAAAAGTGTCAAGTACCCTAAACTCTGCTCCACGCTCATATAATACTTCACCTTCAGCTTCGTTAAAAGCACCGAGATTATGTCCACCTTTTGATTCTTTAATAAACAGTTGAACAGCGGCTGTACCATTATATTTATCCGCATTTTTGGTAAAAGAAAGGTACTGCTTTGAACTATACGAAGAACTGTTGAACTTCCAAAGAAAGTCATTCAGCTGTTGACCACTTAGATCGACTGAACGTTGAATGTATCCGTTATACCTTGGTAGCTTTGCCAACGCTGAATCTAATTCATCCATAGTTGTCTTCAGTAATCCAGTTGGTTCATTACCTTCACGAAGTACTGAATTGAGCTTATATGAATCTCCACTAACCCAACGTAATACTCCCGCTTGCTCATCTTGAGTCAAACCGTACTGCTTAACAGTCTTTTGCTGATTATCCATCGACTTCACATAAGGAACAATGCTACACCGACAATTAGGATGGCTATCACCTGGAATTTCTGGAACGTCATCAATAGCGTAAGGACCACCAGCGGCAATCCCTTGGCACTTGCTGCAAGCCCCGGGCTCCGTGAGCCACTTAACCCACTTAACACCTTTCATACGATAGGTCGCCAGGTCAGTCTCATACTTCAGTCTTGCCGACTCTGTCCGAACCAATCGCTTAGTCTCATAGCTCATTTGCTCAACTCTGTCAGCAATAGATTGGCCTGGTTTAAACTGGTTGGGATTAACATGCTTCTCCAACAAGCGAGGGAGATTATCAAGTGAAAGCCCATGTTTCAAGTTTTGATTAACCAGATACTGCACATCCCCAGCCAGCTTATCGCTATCGACCCACAGGTTGGCGCTCCACTGCTTTCGACTACTTACTTGTGTAATTACACTGGTTGTCTTTTTTACCTGCTTAGGCGCTAATTTTAGGGCCTTTTTAAGATGACTTACCTCGTCGACTCCGTCAGATTCAACACGCTTTTCAATGGTTCGCTGATTCTTGACCGTCAAGCCGATAATTCCCAAGGCTAGGACGGAACCAATCAACTGCTGCCGATTAATACTGGCTACATAGGTTTGAATTTTGAGCCTGTTTTGAGCTTCCTCAGGCCAATCGCTGGTATCCCCCAACGAATCCAGTGCCTGTTTCCACTGCTCAAGGTCCCACTTAGAAACGCGAGTCATCGTCTGAGCCAGCGTCAATCCATTATCATCAGCATAATGTTGATAAAATGCCGTTAAGTGGTCACGAATATAGCTAAGAAACTCATCGTAGTACTGTTCGCTCTGCTTATCGGACTGACTGTCCATTTTTATCAGTTGCGCCATTCTTTGACGCTCCTGCTGAACCGTTATCATCGACGGATTCGCCATCAGCTACACCGCCCTTCTGTTGGTCATTAAGGTATTTTTGCATTTGTGATTGAGCTTGTTTGGTCTCCTCATCTTGCTGGTCCTTCAAACGTTCTACAGCCTTCTGTGGATTATCGATACCAGAGAAGAAACTCAGCTTGGTAGCATCGTCGACTTGACCATTTAACTTGGTTACAATATCAGCTTCTTCGCTAAGGTTGTGCGGAATACTCTGCTTGTGGTCAAAAGTTAAATCGCTAACATGAAGTTTAGGATTTCCCCAGAAGTCAAACAAGATGGTGAATAGTAATCGGAGCGCTTTATCCATCTTGAGAGCCTTAGTACGTGCCTTCGCCTGCATAGGCTGATAGCGCTGCAACAATGCAACACCACTAATTGACTGAGCCGACATTCCCATGCTGGAATCGTTCAAATTAACAACCTGTGAAATCTGGTAAACCATGTCAATCGCACGATTGAGAAAGTTTTCTTGAGTGTCATCATTTGATGCAGGTGTTAGAAACGCTGCTGATTGCTCACCATACCCGGTATTATTCTCGAAACTATTACCTTGTTGCCACAGGTTAATCAACCGATTATCCTGAATGTCCTTAATCTGGTCCTCGGAAATTTTTTGCCCAGTGATAACTAAATAAGCATCAGCAAACGAGGTAATATCATTTCCCTTAGATGACTGCACACTATCAATGGCGTCAATTAAACTGATGACATCATCGAAGATGCCCGTACGCTCTTCATCCTCAGCGAGTTCAATCAGTGGAAGTTCTGGAAAACGGTGCATGTCATTCTTACTAACTGCAGTTGAATCTTCATCACTCGCATTAGTCAGAACGATTTTGCCATCTTTTTTCTTTAAGTCGAAATTGGCATCCCTTGTTATTAAAGTTGGAATTAGTCCGTCAGTTGTTGTAGAGTACCGAATACCAAATACAGGCCGATGCATGACACTATCATCATAGACAACAATCGTGTCACGCGGTGAGCAGACAGTGAATCTAAGCTCACCATCATCGAGATATGCATACAAATAGCCCCGGCCAAAAATGTCCGCCTGCTTGGACCATTCACTAAATGTGTCCGCCGCGTCATTGTCATTCAACCAATCCTGAATGCTTTCGTTAAGTGCCTCATCATCTGTACTATCTGACTGGTGCTTAATCGATACCGGGTCACCGCTAAAGTAACCATTGAAAGTATTAACAAGCTTCTTTGGCAGGTTAATGATTAGCCGATGGTCCGGCTTGTTGAGCGGCTTCTTATCCTTGTGGATGATGTCATAATGGCGGCCTTTGTAGTATTCACGCTTCATCTTGTACTTCGGGGCAATGAAACTATCATGATAGGCAACAATACTGAACACATCCTCGAGGTGTTCCTTGATGTCCAATCCTCGTGGATACAAAAAAACGTCATCATCATCGATAGTGACGTTCTCGCTTAATTTTGTTTCGCTGTCACCAGCTTGGTCGGACTTACGCAACGGCATACCACTCAAGAGAAAGTCCTGGTTATTGACAGCGAAATAATTTTGCATATTCAAATGAATTCCTCCTAGTAATAGGCCACGGCTTGGAGCCCACTTTCTTCAGTCGTTGGTGCTAACACCTTCATGCAGAAATACCTCATGGCATCACACGCATGGTCGTGTTCCTTAACAACTTTATCTTCGCCGTGCTCCGCAGCCTTATCATCCCAAACATAGCTAGCGAGCTCCTTGAATAAGTTCGTTAACCCTGGGACAAATTTAATCAATCCATTGCTCATAGCCGACTGAGTGATTCTGATTCCATCTAATACATCGTTATTAGCTGGAACTACCGTGAATCCACGCTGCTTGAGCTTGATGGCAAAGTGAACAGCCGATGGGTCAAGAATGACTGGTGCTCTAATTGGCCCAAGAAACCGCTCGAGGTCATCGGCATACTGGTCATCACTCTTCTGACGGCTATTCGAAGCCTCACGGGCGTTGTAGTAATACTCATTGAGGCAGTACCAAACGCCATTAGAAAAACCCCACAGCAGAAATACCGTAGGGTTCAACGCGCCGTAGTCTGACGACACCACATATTTAGTTATGGATTTAGGGTCAGGCGACTCGGTAACCATCCTTTGTTTATCGAAATTGTCATAAACAATCCCGTCGCTGAGTACCCATAGTCCTTGAATGAAGCGCTGATAGAAGACACCGGTGTACATACGCTCGTACCGGTCAATGGTGTCTTGCGACAATGACGGATTATCCTGCATCGTGAAGTGAATATGCACGGCTTTATGTTCCTTTAATTTATCTAGCCATTCCAGCTTGAACCAATGATAGGGACCGGCCGGGTTACAGTTGAACCAGAACTTGGCGCCGTCTACAGAAGCACGCGCTGTGGCCTGATTAACAAATGATTGTGGCATTAATGCCACTTCATCGAAAAAGAAGGCAGCGACCGTGATCCCTTGGACTAGGTCTTGGCTTCCTTCGTCCTTACCACCAAACAGGAAAAAGGTGTTAGTGGTCGCGCCATAAGTGATAGTCAGAATATTCTCTGACCGTGAGTCCTTTACCGTGTAATGCCGAGCCTCTAGCATGCGTTTAAGCGGCCGTATGACGTTCCGACGCAATGACCCGATAGTTTTACCGGCAATGCCAAATTGCTGGCTCTGGTAGTTTGTCATGGCCCACAGGACATACGACATTGACATAATCATCGTCTTACCAGCACGGACCGACCCATCACAAATAATTGCTTCCTTGTCACGCCGGTTTAACCACTCAGGGTGTTCCTTAATTGCGGCGTCAAAATCATCAGCCTCAAAAGCTTTCGGGTCAATCCACCAGCTCAGTACGTCAAGCTGTTTATCAGAGAATGGTGCGTAATCAAACTGTGCTTTCTTAATACGCTCACTCCCTTAATTCTCACCATCTCCGCCATCCTCATGTTTTTTGTGCTTGATAGCCTTACCAATAGCACCTAGGAAGCTATCATTCTCAATATCCGTGTCAATTGGTTCAGGCAGCCGGTCTAGCAGCTCACGCATAGCCTTTTGATTGTCATGAAGTTTAACTACTAGGCCATCTTTGCCAGTATGAATATCCTGAATCACGGACCAATCAATCTCATCACTCGGCTTCAAAAAGATATCCGTAACGTGACGGGTAATTGGATTGTCGTCCGTATCAAGCCGCGGCATCCCCTCACTGTCAGTCGCCATCTCTTCATGGACTCGATAATCCATAACATCCCCAAGTGAAGCAAATGCCTGTTTGGCGTACTCTTTTAGAATGTCATCGGCAGTTAAATAAATATCGGCTTGCTGCTGTCGTTTTAACTGCTCGATAAGTTCCTTCACGTTAGCATTAGTAAGCAGACGGCTCCCGTTGGTCTTAGCAACGTCATGCCTAGTCCCATACGCCTTCTGATAAGCCCAAGTTGCGTTGTAACGCTGTAGGTAGTAGGCACAGAAAAGTTTTTGCTTCTCAGTTAAGTTACTAATATCGATGACGTGCAATGCCGTTGCAACGTTGCGATGTGTTGCAACGTTTTTTTGTTTCGTTGCAACACCATTGCGTTTTCCATTCTTAGGTGGTGCGTCACCAGAACGATGCCAATGCTCTCGGCTCTTGCGGCTTCAGAGCGTAGCAACCTTCACGCCATACTTAGCAGCTAGTTCTTTTGGCGTGGAATCTGAGGCCTCATAATCCTTTCGTATTGTTGTCCAGTCCATTAATCATCACATCCAACTACTGGAGGGTACTATACGGTGGGTTCAGCTCAACTCCTGCAGTCTTGCAAGCGATAAAGAAGGCTTGGTCATCGCTAAGGCCAGCACTCAATCCTTGCGTATAGGTATTCGTCACAATTGCAATCGCGTTTGTAACCGTTTGATCCATCGTGCCATCCGAAATTTCACGCTTCAGCGTCTCGGCGCGTACCGCGTCCTCATTACTAATCTGACTAATCTTATCGTCAAGCTGAGCAATGAATTTATCCTTACTTGTCATATGAATCCTCCTTAATTATCAGCGACAACTTACCTAGATAACCGTGAACATCACGCTATCTAGATCCTGTGAGTCAGGCATCTTTTGTTGGAATACTTCAAATTCTTTCTGAAAGTCAAAATATACTTCTCGCAAGCCATATCTTCCCTCAATTAAGTCCATGGCTGTACGATACCATTTATCGCTCGGACTAATCTCAACACACACTTCCTCACCTGGAGAATGGAACATGCTAATGTCATTAAGCATTTCTCTTGTGTGATCCAAAAGCTGCTGGCGATTATCATTGAATTGCTGTACCTGATACTTATTTTTCACCACCGTTGCCTTCACAATTTATCTTCCTTTCGGTTGCTTCGTCTACAGAAAAAGCACCACTCTTTTGCGAGTGATGCTTGATTCAAAATCTGAAAATTTAAATTTATAAGTGTCATTTACACTATCTCTTGCAGGATCTCCTTATTAGACAAGCAAATTAAAATGTGGAATAATACTGTTGTAACAAATACATTATGGGAGGTTATATTATGAGTCTAGATGACAAGATTGATAGCACCAAAGATAAGGTAATTGGAAAAGCTAAAGAAGTTGAAGGCAAGGTTACGAACGACAAGGCCCGTGAAGCTGAAGGTAAGGGTCAAGGTATTCTAGGTAAGGCTAAAGATAAACTGTCAGATGCCAAAGATGCTGTTAAAGATACGGTTGATGACGTAAAGGAAAAGTTAGATAAAGACGATAAATAAATTATCATTTTTAAGAAGACCAAAATCTGGTCTTCTTTTATTTTTTCACGCTTGTTACCTTTTTTTCCACACTGTAATACGCGGCTTATGTGGTCGCTGCGGCTTTTTACGTTGCCACCGTCCATCTTTAAGCTGTCGCTCTAACTCGCCCAAACAACGCGCTTCTGTGCGGCTGACTAGGCCAAATTTTGTTTTGATCATTCTGGCCATGCCGGCCACCTCCTATTTTTGGGCAAAATAAAAACGCCCCGTAGGACGTTAATTATTTCTATAAACCCAAGTCTTCATACACTTTATCTTTATAAACATATTCACCGGTTTCCCCATTGCCTCTATGTCTTTTATCACTATCTGGCCAATTATCCATTGCGTACTTAATAATTTTTTCTTTATAGGGAACAGTTATATGTAATTCGTCTCGCAAAACTGCAGGCATTAAATCATCACCTTGTCGTTTGTCGTTCAAATTGACGGCGATAATTGGTAAATTCAATCGAATCGCCACTTCAATTTCCCATTTAACAAACTTTGTTAAGTATCTTGTGTGTTCGCCAATCAAAAGAATGAACAACTTAGAATTATTAAATCTGTCCATTAAACTTTTTTTAATTGATTCTTCGGTACTTGAATCCCTTGCACTGTGTAAGTCGTGTGCATCATTAAAGTCAAAATCATCTTTGACGTTCCACCCTCGCATCAAATCATAGTACCGCATATCGTTGTCACCATCAAATGCAACATATACCTTATTTCTGTAAGCCATAAAATTTACTCCTTAACAGGAAATAGTCGATTTCCCGATTTGTATTTTTGTCTAGAAGGATAATTAACTTAGTAGGCCTCTTAAATTTAATTCTTCGGAGCTTGAAAGTCCAGAGTATTGTATCCAATATCTCTGTCGCACTATACCTATCATGGTCTAGCCTGGTTATACCCGATCCGAATAGAGTTATGACTACAGTTCTTCCAGCATACATTTCATCAATTTCATCCCAAAAGTTAATTAGAAATTTCACATAATCTTGAATAGACAAGTACGCTCGGTTTTTGTCATCAAAATGAGTTAAGGCTGTCAAGAAAACATCTTCTGAAAATTTATGAATTGATCCAAGTTCGTATCTTGTTTTTTTACCTCTTGGCCTATCTCTATTGATATCCAATTTGTGTCTATGTTCTAGTCTCCCATCTTCATCAATAGAAACATCTAATTTTGAGATGTTATTTACTTTTTTATCAATAAATTGTCCGTTAAGAGAGCCATGCGATATTATCTCATCATCAACTTTTGTATCAAAATACTCGTTGAAAGCAAACACTTTAATAAACTTACCGTTGTCATAATATTTACTGCTAAATATATCTCCGTGTTTCACCGATATATTCGAATCCCCAACCTTAAAACCAGCGCTTCTTATCAAGTTTGCCCAAATTAATTTAACAATATAAAATACAAGCGTGAGCAATACAAAACCAATTAGTACATCCTTTTTCGTCTGTTCCTTGAAATCAACAAATGACAATAATGCACCAATAACCCCGAAAAGCCAACCGGCACTTGCAGATACTGATTTCAACAGTTCTTTATTAAAAAATCCTACATTCATATTTCTATATACTCCCCGGTGGTTAATTTAATATATCATCATATTACTCCACCGTTAGTGAGAAAAGAAAGGCTGAAATAGAAAATATGAGGGCATTAATATTTCCAATGAATATTGACATAAAAATCAAATCGACGGAAATAATAACCTTCACACATTTGAATGTTGCCATCATAGATCCCTCCTAGTTGATGTACTGTGTACAAAAAAGGAGCCGCTCTACCACAGACGGCTTCTCAGACTAATTTCAAACTAAACTGAGAGAAGTTTTCACCTCTTTTCAGGTTAGTTTTATGACCCAACGTTAAGCAAGATTTGTTTAGGGTCAATGTGATTGGTGTGGAATCAACCACACGCGGTAATGAACCTCCTGACGTGGACAGTCCCCATTAGTGGGGAATTTCTCAGCCACGTTTCAACCACCCGTCGACTTACGCTTTTAAGCTTAGCGTATAGAACTCGCATTTGGGGATTGCGCAATACCGTGGTTGCTGACCAATGGACCTTGTGGGACTCGAACCCACAACCGACAGATTAGAAATCTGATGCTCTATCCAATTGAGCTAAAGATCCCTAAGACAATACGTGCAACGGGAGTCGAACCCGTATCTTCTTTGCTCTGCCGTTGAGCTATGCACGTTACTCAGGGAGGTAATCTTGTGGCCGGTTCATCATTCTACCACAATGCACGCAGCGGGGTTCGAACCCGCGTCAGGCAATGACTGCCTGCTCTGCCATTGAGCTATGCGTGTTTTTCTTAATTCTTTCGATGATACTAGAATAACCCTTAAATATGGCTGGTGCCTGCAGTCCGACTGCACAAAAACTGCACTCAAACTGCATCAAAACTGCTTTTTCTTAAAAATATGGAGATCATCCAGCATGTAGCAATCGGCAAACTGTAATAGTGCTTTGGGCTTCCAAACGTGGAAATAGCTAGACTCGGAAAATCCTAAGTCCATAAAGCACATAGTATCTGATAGCTTTTGTAGATATAGTTCATCTAAGATATTCTGGCAATCTTTATCACAGTGTTTAATCGCTTGGATTGTCCGTTTGACGACCTCTTCAGCATATAACCGCCGCACAATTCTTGACTCTGTCGTGTTACCTGATGGCTGAGATTTTGGCATTCCATCATAGCTAGGTGATTTTAAATCACTCATTGATTGTCCACTGATACGAACCATCTTAGGCAATACTACAGATAAAAAGTGTGTCACGTTTTGCAAAGTTGCTCCAACATCTACCTCTGGGAAGAGACTTCCCATGTTCATATTGTCAAAATCTAATTCAGCCAACCCTTTCAGCCCCTATCAATGGTATAATTAATTTGTTGACCATTGAGTAAGAACGAATTGGGTGAGGGCTGTTGCGTCAGCCCTTTTTTGCTATCTAAAATGGCCGTGTAAGCTTGTGTAGCACGTTAGTAATTTCCACATTGCTCAGCATACCCAAAGCAATGTAAACTTCCTTAGGCACGCTGTGCTCGCTTAATCTGGATTGAAACTCAGCTATTCCTATCAATACACCGCCATTGTCAGCTCATGAATAACCTGGTTGCGTTCCTTCGCTGATAACTTGTTAATCGCGTTGCGTTGGCTGTCGTTCAGCTTGATAAAGTGATTGCCACACCACACTAACGCCTGTGCCACATCGCCACCATAGCTTGCCATGCCTTGCAGCACGTATTTGCGATACTCAATCTGTTCGTGTGTCATGCTGTGCCTCCACTTGATACCCGTCCAGCCATGCCTGAGCAACTAATTCCTGATGTTTTCGGTAACGATCATTATCAAAATTATAATTTCCGCGCGTCTCATCGGTAGTTGTATCAACATTCTTCGGATACTTAAACTGTTTTAGCCGACCAATGTAAGTCAAGGCCTTATCTAAGTCCTCTTCGCCATTTTTATCCGCTTCGCGAGTTAGATACTTGATGGCATTGGCCTTGTAAAAGCCGATAGTTTCCTCAGGGGACAAAAGTCCAGCCTCAAATCTGTCAAACAAATCTTTGCCATCACTACCGCGGTAATAGTCTGGTCTAATTTCTGTCATTGTCTGCCTCCCGTAGCTTCACTCGCATGCAGCGCACCCAATCTTTGTCGCGTCCCATAGCGCTAGTAATTTTTGGGTTGCTAGGATTGTCCATGTGATCGAGGTTGTATTTCAACTGTGTTAATTCATCTGGTGTGGCTTGGTAATCCAATTCGTCACGACTTTTCATTCTGCCACGTAATTGCTTTAGATATTTCAGTGACTTTGACCGTTCTTGTGCAATATATTCGCTGGTGTATCCACGGATAATCAGGTGGCGTAGGATATTATTTTCTGCCGTATGCTGTTCCTCATCTTGACCGCGGATTTCTTTTTTAACATTTTCCGGCCACTTATCTGGATCATCACCATAATTGGCGTAAGCAGCTCTAATTTCAGCCATTTCCTTGTTTAATGACATACGCTTCTACTCCTTATCAACAATTTTGAACGTGATTTCTCCTGATTTTTTAATCATTTTTGTTTACCTTCCTTAGCCTCAGCTTGGTGTTCCCGCGCGTGTTCCGCCATACGACGCTTCTTTTGCTTCACTGTACGTCACTTAGAGTGCTTCCGTTGTTTCGACATTACTCTGCCGCCTCAAATGCAATTTCAGTGGTCTTGGCTCCCAGATAGTCTAGCAACTCACGCATTCTTCGAAAGCTCTTCCCCGTAGCCTCAACCTTTTGGGTCGAAATATTAACCAGCATGAATTCCCCTGAAAATGTGTTGAAGACGATGCTGTAAAGATCACCCTTAAGCATGAAGAAGCGGCCATTCATATCCACTCTCATACTCCCGCCTCCGTAACCGTGACTTCAATCCGCGGATCGTCCGAGTAGTACTTACTGGCCGTTAAATCAACAATCAGGTTATCATCTTCCCAGATAACGCCTGTGAGCGCGTCTTCAATCAACTTGACGTAATTTGAGGTGTCCGGCTTAACGATTGGCCGCTCTAGTCCTTCAGCTCGACGCTTATGCTTGAGCTTACTTATACTGGTCTGAATCGGTCGGTAAACCTTGATTTCAACGCGAAGCGCTTTATGCTCGAGCATCGGCCCTTTGTACTGTAGCTTGGCCTCCTGAGTCACCATTCTCTTGTAGACGTGACTCTTTTTTGGGTCGTAGGCGTGACCAGTTCGTGTAAAACGTGGGCGTCCTGCAGGTACTGGATCACCATTAACAACGATTGTAATAGGAGGAATACGATCCAACGGTCGGGCCCGTAAGCCCTTTGGCAGTAGCATTTCCTTTATGCCTTTTTTAGCGCTGGCCATCGATTCATTAAATGAAATTCCCCCGGTATTAATTGGCATGTATTTCCGCCTCCTTCAGTACCCGTTTACCCTTGCTGGTCACCCGAATGGTTCGCGTTTGCATCGGCATATAAGTAATGCAGTCTGCTTCGTACAGCGCCGTAATCCGGTCATAAATCATCGAGCTACTTGTGTACCCTGCCAGCTCTCCAATCTCGCGAACAGACGGGGAATATCCGTGTTCTCGAATTAGGCGATCAACGGCGGCAAGTACCGCAATTAAATTAGGATTAGTCATCGTTGTCCCCCTCCAACAGTTCTGGGTCCTCGTGGATGTTCCCAACAACTTGCAGCGCTTTGTAATCGGTCCAGTATTCTTGCCGCCACATCGTCTTTACGCCGTTGTAGAAAAACACGCAGTATCCATAACGTGAGTTGTATCGGATGTCGCCTACGATTCCCTGGGCGGTCGCAAACAGCTGAAAACGTATGATGTCGCCCTCGTAGATCTCTCGGCCATTGGTATCATTTACCCCGGTGTACTGCTCAGCAATCAATCCCGAATCATCTAAAGCATCAGAGAAGCAGCATAGGTCATCGTCGTATTCGTGCTCTACGTTGTAGATATAACACTTTCTCACGCAATTCCACGCTCTGAATTTAATCTCTCGCATTGCCTACGCCTCCTGCTTGATTCTCAAGAACTTATTGATGAAGTACCGCTGCCCTTTGCCAGTCACAAGCGTGGTTCCTTTGATGGTCGTGTGACCGTCTGAGTGCTCAATGACCAGTTCTCTTACCCGAAATAGTCCCAAATCCATGGACCGTTGTGTCGGACGATTACGGTCGCGCCCACTACGGATTAAATATCCGTGTTCACGAAGCCAAACGAACAGGCGATTCTGACCAATAAGCACGCCGTTTTGTTTCAATAACTTGGCTAGTTCACGAATTAGAATCGTATCGGTTGATCCTCCGACAGCGTCTGCAAACCGTGCCTTAGGTGCCATAATCTGGTTCTCGTCGTGTAGGCGTTGAACCTCAGCTTGGGATCGCTTGTACTTCTCCAGAAACTTGATCATGTTATCCGGATTCGACATCCAGTCATAGGCCGTTTTCGGAGTCACATAGGCACCCTCTCGGCGAATGGATGGGAGCACTTGCTCGTAAATCCAATCTTGAAAAGGCTCAGCACTTGGCAAGTGGCTTTGACCGGCTAGCTGATAGACACCTGGCTCAGAAATAACCGTCATCAGCTGGATTCCAGAGGGGGTAACGATTCGTTCCTCCCTCTGATACTTAGCCTTTACATGATCTTTAATGGCTTTGCTCGTGTTTAGATATCCGATTGCCAGTGCAACGTCTTTCCCAACAAAATACGGTTCATTGTCCATAACTACCGTACGTACTTGTTTCCCCTCAAAGTCAAAGGGTGTAATTTCGTTCATGCTTGTGCCTCCTCAGGCGCTCTCTTCGCTTTAAATTTCTTGATGCGTGCATCCAACTCCGCCTGCTTGTCAGGACTTAGCCCCTTTGTCTTATCCGCGAGCTTATCAGGCGTCTTCTGCGCCCAGTCTGGCAGTGTCTCCTTGGCCCTTGTAGGCTTAGATCCACCTCGTCCGCGTGACGCCGCCTGCATTTTCATTTGGTCGAATTGTTTACGGAGCTTGGCTCCTGATAAGATATTCGACTTCCAGAAATCATCGTGCTGGCACCAGTCAACCATGCCATCAAGCTTGTCGTATGCGTGGCCATCTTGGGTGTGAGCCAAACGAATATCATTAGCCCAGGTCTGTAGCTTGCGTTCGTCACCCTTAGGCGAGAAGTCAGGGTCATTATCCCGAATGGCCTTAAGCAAGTGCTGGGCGATTTGATACGGCTGATCATCAGGTCCGTACTTCGGCTTGTCCGAGTTCGGACGTATTGTTTTTTTATCCTTTACTTTACTTTCCTTTACTTTACTTTCCTTGCCATCCGAATCAGATGGCATTGCCATAGCATTGCTATTTTTCTGAGATGGCTTTGGCTTAGATTCTTCTTCGCCAGTAGATGGATTAGCTTTAGAATTGCCATTCCAACGGGAATTGGCACCCTTTTTACCAGCTTCTGACCGCCGCCTACTTTTAGCATCCTTTAACGCCATTCTTTTGTTAAATCCTTCGGAGTAGAAGTACTTACCATCATCGGTAAAGGCAAATAACCCGAAATCTTCAACAACCGCTTTTATCTGCGAAGCATCAACACGAAGGTCAAAGGCTATAGCATTATAATCTTTGACACTCGTGTAATCGTCTTCATCGCGGAGACGTTCAAGAAGCATAAAGTAAATGGCGTACCCGATTGCACCGACTTTCATCCGAACCTGCAGCATCTTACTTGAATTTCTAGCATTGCTATCATGAGAGAAGTAATTATTCAAAAGTCGTTCACCTCTCTATTCCTCCCACCCACCACTTGCTTTACTAGAACGGTAAATCGTCGTCTGTAACGTCGATTGAATCGCTAGCCGGTACGGTCTGCTGGGTATTATGTTGTTGTGATTCACTCTGACGATCAGGCAAGTCAAAATCATTAACATTAACCCCTAGCTGGGTCTGACCATTGTACTCAGTGATTTCTAGGTCGCCCGATACAATAACATGGCTTCCCTTATGGTAGAAACGTTGAATGACGTTCGCACGGTTCCCCCAGACGGTGCATCGGAACCAGTCGGTCCCATACTGGCCATCTTCACTCTGCCGGTTCTGACGAACCGCAACACTGAAATTAGCAACCTGCATACCGTTTTGTGTTGATCGCACTTCTGGATCCTTACCTACGTTTCCGGATATTGTGATTGTTCTCATGCTGTTTTATTCCCTTCTTCAGATAACTTAGTTAGCTTGTTTGTTGCTAAAATAACCAGTTCATTTGCGCTTTCGTGTGTTAGCTGATCCATACTCGTTGCCTCTGCCTTATTGAGAATGGCGGTCGCAACGACATTTAAATCGGTCTTAGCCTTGTCTGAGATTGCTTGAAATAGTTTCCCCAGCGTGTCCTTTTGTTTCTTAGATGCTGGCGTAGGATTAGGATGTTGGCGTTTTTGAGTTCCCTGGGTATACCCGCCATTGGGATTACTATCATCGGCGTCCGGATCTTCATCCTTGTCGGTAATATTGAATAGTTGTTTGTAGAAGTACTTCTGCGCACTCGTGCAAGCCTTAGCCATTGCCTTCTCACCAGAATCTTGACCACTACCGGGCATGGTTCCAACAACCGTATTTTCTCCATCCGTAATGGTAAAGGTACCCATCACATCGACGAAATGATTCTCGCCGCCTCGCTTTGAAGCCTTATCGTACTGATTGATGACTTCATACTGAGGAATAATTCGAATACCAGCTTCACGAATTGCGGACTCGACAGCGTACTTAATTGCTGTTTCGCTTTGGAAACGATAATTTTGGAAGGAGTTGTTTCCGTCCTTTCCGATTGGACCGATATGTTTTGAAGCTTCATTCAATTTCTGAATCAAATTGAGTTCTTTTGTCTCGACCATAATGTTTACCCCCTATCGAATCCGAATGGATCGGCCTTGCGTTAATTCAGCTCCTGGAACGTCTTCACCGTCTTTAAGGGCGGCGAGAATACCCTTCTTATCGAGACTAGTTGTCGTTTTGATAAAGTCACCAGGTACTTTCTCCTCGTCCGTTAAATTGACACTGGCCGGGTTATTCTGAATCCAAATTGCTAGGTCAACGTCTTTAACGTGGTCTAAACCGGCCGCCTCTAGTCCTTGCTGTAAGGCATCCTTTAATCGTCTAATGTTGCTAGCGAGTGAAGCCTTTCGGTCAGCATCGGCCTTCATTTTCTCGGCAAGTTGCTTTTCATCAGACGTTAGCTGCTTGATTACCTTGCCATAGCCGATTGCCTTATCTGCAATGCCATCTTTCAGACTG
Source organism: Levilactobacillus tangyuanensis (assembly GCF_003946545.1). Classification (GTDB taxonomy): domain Bacteria; phylum Bacillota; class Bacilli; order Lactobacillales; family Lactobacillaceae; genus Levilactobacillus; species Levilactobacillus tangyuanensis. The sequence continues at coordinate 5,895 of NZ_RHOA01000014.1, read as the reverse complement.
AGAATCGTGTCATCAAACGCCTGTTGATCTTCCGGATCGGCACTTTCGGCTAATCGAACGACTTGGTATAGATTGTCTTCCAATTGATAAAGATTCATTACTTAACCTCCACTTCGGGTTGCCATTCTGCCAGCTGATCGTTAATTCGATACAAATGATCGAGTTCTTCGTTGGTGATTGGGTGTCCCGGTTCGTCGATCGCTTCGATAAGATTAAATAGTTCGCCGCGAATATCGGCCAACCGATTACGACTTTCGCTAGTAACCTGGGCCACAAGAATTACGGGGCCGCTTGCAGTTTGCTTGCCTAATACTTGATCCATGTGATCACCTCCATGTCGCCAAACTCTTCGCCAACTAAATCAGTTAGTTCCGATCGATTGTCCGGGAGGCTGTCGGTGTCCCGGTCGCTGTAGTCGTACAGGAAGTTCCGAATCGCTTTGACATTGCGGGGCACGTAGATATCCCCACCGTCGAGCTTTAGATACTCTTCGCCGTCGAACAGTCGTAACCCGGTGATGTCTTGCGGGGTAGTGTCGCCAGCCGTTAACTCATCGTAATGTGGTGCAAATCCGCCTAAAGTCATTGAATCCACCACCCTTTCAGAGTAGAATTGAAGTCAAAGAAATGTGATACATGCAATTTATCTTCGAGTTCTGACGGCCAGGTCAGGGCTCTTTTTTTGTGCCATAGAATCATTTCTGTTCCTCCTTTAACTCAAGTCCAAAGAAATCAATTGACCAGGCCTTCCAGCCGCCCATTGCGTGAACCGATTCAGATAGCCAGTAACCGAAGCTGACACACACTGCAATCAGGCCGAACCATGAGACGACCTCGCCAACATAGTAGTAAAATAAATCCATAATTATTAACTCCTCTCATCTAAGTACCTGCGCCAGGCGTCCCGAACTTCCGGGAACAACCAAACGCGTTTGCCACGCTTGCCAGGGGCTCCTGCACGACGTTCGAGCTTTGCCACGTATCCCAGTGGAACGAAGTTTTGCTCAAGATTGCTAGTGGAGACCCCGGTCATGTCCGCCAGCTGACTAAGGTTAACGGAGATTTGAAGCTTGTCATTTTCGCCAAGCATTTGGTTCACTTGGTCTTCGATGACCCTCTTGGCAACCGCTTGTGGATCGAACGTCGCCATGGCTCTAGCCTCCTAACCTTGTGTTAGCTTTATTGAAGACATTCTGTAAATTGATGCCTGCATAATCTGCCTTCATCACAATATCGGTATTTTCCGACATGATTTCTTCGGCATATTCATCAAAGTATTTGTCGATGAGTAGCACTTGCTGTGGAGATCTAAACTTCTTTTCAGTACTCATTGCCTCATCGAATTCCTCTTCAATTGCTCGCCGATCGTTCTCCTCCTTGCGCTGCCGAAACATCGCTGAGATAACATCGTTGTGCTTCGTCGTGTCTTTCAAGAAAGACAGCAGCCCATAATCCGTTCTGGCACCCGACAGGGCTAAGAGAATGCTGTGCAGCCTGTGCGCAATTGCAACTCTCATACTCTTGTCACCGGACCGTTCACCATTGGACATCCGGGTAAGCTGTGACTTAGAAATATGTGCTCCTTCAGCGACATCTTTCCGCATAAAACCAACGAGATCCAGACTTAGCTGCTCTGCAAATTTATTTTTCATTCAATCACTTCCTTTACTTGGCAACCCATTCAAATTCCTTTGACGAGGACCACTGATACAATTTAGTTATTGGAGGAACCGGCAAGCATCACCACCACAACGATGATTCCCAATACTCCGGCCATCAGCTCACCTCCTCGGAATGCCTTCCCTATGCGATAATCGTTTTAGGGAGGTGAAAATTATGAAGCCAAAAGCATATTTCAAGGCGAGAATCACACTTAAATACCTTATAAAGACTAGGGTCACCACTACTAACGAAATAATGGAGTATTCCGCACACGCGGCAATTTATAAAAATCCTTGGTATCGGTTTATTAGACATATAAAGGACCAGGATGTGTACGACGCCACTGATTGGTTGGAAAATAACGGATATATTAAACGTGACGTTCACGAATTAGGCGACATATACCTAACGCAAGAAGGACTACATTACTTTGAGTTACTTCAAGAAGATAAAAAGTCTGTCTTACTAAAGAGCTTTGCATTACCACTCATTGTTTCGATAGCCATAAACACACCAAACTGGTGGCCGTGGCTACTAAAATGGGTATCCAAACATCTGTAACAGTTGGGTGCCTCTCAGTAAAGACAAGAAACCAATCCCCAAAAGACAAATGGTGCTTCTTCATCAGCTCACCTCCTCAATCTCAATGGAATTAAGTGTTGTATTTTTCTTAACGGTTACATCAAAAAAAATATCATTAACACCCATATTTTTATTTAACCGTTCTGACAACTTAACAGCAATCTTTAATGCCGTGGTGGGCGCCGGATTAGCCTTACCATTAATAATGGTAGATGCATAAGATGCCGTTATATCAACGGATTCCGCCAATTCCTTTGTTGTTAGTCCAGCCATTGCAATTTGATGTTTCAGCGCTCTTGAACTTCTCACTTTCAGTCTTGATTTAGTAATCATCGTTTTCACCTCGCTCTTAACAATATCTATATTACCCCTTCGTTTAGAAACATGCAACACTTATTGCTATTTTTTATACATTTTTCTCAACAGATATATTATTATTAGTTCATGAAAAGTAAAGGAGTGAGCCGACAGATGCCTGAAATAAACGATTCTCAGCTTGGAGACTACATTAAAAATATTTTAGACAAGAACAAGTGGTCAATACGTAAAGGTGCGCTTCAAATCGGCGTGTCTGCTGCCTACTTATCCAAACTAATCAACCATAAAGCTGACTCAAATCCTAAGCCAGCTACTCTGCGGAAACTTGCGAGCGGCTTGCATGTTAGTCCAGAAGAATTATTTGAACTCGCAGGTATTAAACTAAGTGATACAAGCGATTCAGACAAGCCCGAATACGTTGACCTTAAGGAACAAATCAACGATAAAAAGAAAATCATGACCTTTGAAGGTCGAATAATACCTGATGAAGACTTAGAGTATATGGAGCGTTTGCTCAGGGGCGGAAAGAAGGACTAGCTGTATGGACGTAATTATCGTTAATCTTATGAAATACGCGTACGATCATAAAATAACCGTAATTTTAACCAACCATTTTGATGGCCATACCCCTTCTGCATCCCGCCCTGATACTAAAACGATTGTCGTTAATACGAATTGGCATGAGAAGAAAGAAATCCCCTTCCAAATGGCTCATGAACTAGGACACGTCGTTAATGGCGATGAAGGAACACTCTACTATTCTAGTTTCTCCAACAAGTCAAAGTATGAACGCGCGGCCAATATGACCGGATTAGACATTTTGATTCCAATTTATGTTGATGCTACTGGATACACGTTCAATAATGTATCTCCCTTTATGGAGCAATTTGGCATCCCCAACTATCTACTAAATGCTGTAATTTCACGATTTAAAAAGTGCATCAATAACTAGAAGAAACGCATTGATTAGATTTTAATGCGTTAGAGACTAATATTTCCGTCCACACCCGACGACGTTAAAAGCTGTACATATTTTTAGGAGGAATTATCTTATGGATAATGATACGAAAACGCATTGCACTAATTGCGGAAAGGAAATACCGTCAAAAGTTGATTTTTGCCCTTTCTGTGGTGCTAAGCAGGCATCTTCAGCGAGTAGCGATCAAGCAAAAGACGTCGAAAACGCCGAAGATAAGATTGAAGGTTCGCCCAAGAAACCAAAGAAAAAATGGTATAAGCGTTGGTGGGTTTGGATTGTAATTGTTATTTTAGCCATTGGAGTTATTGGTGCCCTTGGCAGTTCTGATGATTCGGATTCATCATCTTCCTCTGATGAATCTTCTGCAACATCCACTGCAAAAAAGAATAGCTCTTCCAGTTCCAGCAGTAGTGCATCAACTTCCGTACGCAAATCCGTACAAGTTCTCGATAGTAACAGCGAAGATCAATTAGCCGAAAAAGGGGAAACTAACGCCAACCAAATTAGATACGGAGAATTAATCAAATCTAATGATTATTACGGAAAGCCCTACTCTATTAGTAAAGGAGAGGTCCTACAAGCTAGTGAAAGCAAGGGCGTTACGACATTACTTGTTTACATCGATGACGACACAGATCAACTATTTGAAGTAGCAGTTCGTGGAAAAACTAAGGCGATTGAGGACGACTATGTTTCCATCAATGGTGTTCTAGATAAAATGACTGACTATGATACACAGTCTGGTGGTTCTAATACCGTCCCGGTAATATTTGCAAAAAAAGCAACAGTCGTTGGTCATGACGATAATTAGTCCTTATTTTTAATTAAGTAATAAGCTCCTAGCTTCAGTCTGGTGACTCCCCTCGGTCCGATTCCGGGGTGAAGCATAGTCCCAAAGATGGTGACATTAAAAGATAAATATGTACTTGGGCCCGTTCAGGGCTTTTCTTTAATCGTCAAAAAGAACGCACGTTCGGAATGGAGGAATTATCATGGCTCAAATATTCAAACGCGGTGACAGCTGGAAGGCCAAGGTCTACTTCAAAGACATTCACGGCAAGCGGACGTCACGCTCACAGGAAGGATTTCGCACTAAGAAGGAAGCCGAAGCGGCCGCCCGGGTGATGGAAGACACTTACAAGAACGGATCCGACGTCGACGACAAGAACATCTCTTTTAGCGACTACTTTCAGAAGTGGTTCCACATCTTCCGGGAACCTGGTCTGTCAGATACCACAATTGCCCGGTACCAGTACACCATCAACGTCATTGATGAGTATTTCGGCGACACCCTCTTACGTAAGATCAAAACGGCCGACTACCAGGAATTTCTCAACTGGTTCGGGAACGGAAACGGCAAGGACGCGAAGCCCCACGCTAAGGCGACAGCTGACAAAATCAACACACACATCCGGGCCGCTGTCCGCAATGCAGTCAACGATTCGGTCATCAGCCGGGATTTCACGCAAAACACTCACGTCGTCTACGACAGCAGCCGGACCCGTGAGATCAAATGGCTCTCATATGACGATGCAGCCAAGCTGTACAACTACACGCTGAACCACTTGGAAGGCATTGACGTTGTTCCCTATATGGTTCTGACTGCCCTACTCACCGGCATGCGCCAGCAAGAAATCGCGGGGCTTACCTGGGACGACATCGACAGCAAGGGTGGCTTCATCAAGATCACGAAGACCTGGAACTGGACGAAGCGTGACTTTGGCCCCACCAAGAACCCGGCATCCGTCCGGACCATCTCGATTGACCGCAACCTGGTGAACATCTTGACCAAACTGCAGTATGAGCAAAAACGCTACTTGAAAGTGAACGACAAGACCAATCCACACAGCCTGGTTTTTCTGTCGCGCTACAACCGTGTCCCCTCTTCTAAGGCCCTCAACGACCGGTTACACGAACTGATGAAGGACGCCGACATCAACATATACCTGCGGTTCCACGGGCTCCGGCACACTCACGCGTCCATTCTGCTGTATCAGAAGATGTCGATTGCCTATATCAGCCACCGACTTGGTCACCAGGACATCGCCACAACAACGAAGACTTATCTCCATATCATCAAGGAACTGGAGCAGGAAGAGACCGTCCGCACCCGTGAGATCTTCACTGACCTGGGGAAGAAGGCCGACTGGTCCGACTTCAAAGTCAAGGCCGAGTGATGGGTGCACCCAAATGGGTGATTCTCACTCCTGAATGGGTGCACCTTGGGTGCGCACTTTTGCAAAACCATATGCGAATATATTTTTTTAGATATAAAAAAGAGCAGGAACGCTGTTATATCAACGTTCCTGCTCTTTTGAAAGTGGTTTATGAATTATAGTTATACCGGAGGTGGGG
>NZ_RHOA01000013.1 GCF_003946545.1 Levilactobacillus tangyuanensis | reverse complement strand
TGCTAACTATCATAAGGGAGAGGCTTTCCCTTTTCAATTGCTTATTTTTCTATTTACACATAATTATTTAAACACTCATTATGACGAATCGTAACTATAGGATAATTATATAGCAACTACATCTGTAAGTTCAATAATTATTGATAATTTGAGTGTTCACGATATTCAATCATTACACGGGTTAGATGCTAGTTCATCCTATGACCGGTTTGTCGATCCTTGTTTATACCAATAATTGTTGAGACTTAAGTTGCCGTTATTGAGACTTATACGTATTTTTGGTGGGTGACAGTTTGTATAGAATGGTTATATGCTTAAAAAAAGATCAAAAAAATTTCGACGATATTTATCGGTTGAAGAAAAAACGATTGAAAGAAAAGTAATGTGAAGATTATTCGTGAAAGCCTGATAACAAAAGGTTTTTTTCTAGTGAATGTGAATTGATGAACATGATAATGGTCTATTCTAATGGATAACTATAACTAATTGTTAATATGAAAAAACAGACTCAATAAAAATGGTTGCTCCCATGTACATTTCGTCTTGATATTTAAATATATGGGAGTACAATGAACTTGTAAAGAAGTTGTCCACATTCAATGATGTGTGAGGAAAACAATTCATCAATAAATGATAGATAACTAGAAACTAAAAATTAGACCGACAGACCAAAATGTTGAAATTCGTTCAGGCTATACACTTACTAGGGAAGCTTCATTATCTAAAGAGGAGGAAGCAATCATGATTAAGAATTACAACGGTGAAACTAAAACACACTTTAAGAGTTACAAGGCAGGCAAGCGCTGGGTATTTGCCGGCATTACGGTTTTGGCTGTTAGCTTAGGTCTAGCTGGTGTTGATGTTACGGCGAATGCCGCCACGACTGACGGTAGCGTCGATGCTAGTTCTGAACTTGTTAACAAGGATGTTAGCGGCAACGATACTAATAAGAACAATGTCGTTAATGGGGATAGTAATAGTAACGGTGACGTCAACGGTTCTAATGACGGCGTTGTTAACGATGGCGGTGTGTCGGATGGTTCCAAATCCGGGGACGCCGGCGCTAAGGTTGTTAACAATGACAGTGTTGATACTTCCAACACAGATAAAGAAAACGTTGACAAGAATACTAACGTTAACAAGGTCACGAATACAGACGGCAATGTTAACACCGATACCACCAAGAGTTCGCTCCGTGGTGCGCTCCGTGACGCCGCTCCAGCTAAGACCTACACTGCCGATGAAATCGCATGGAAGAACGCTGACGAATGGATGCCAGATGCTTCCTTACGGCAAGCGGTTGAAGCCAGCTTCTTACGGGTATACCCAAATTATCAAGTTGACGATACGACCATCTGGAACTGGACGAAGGTTCCTCTAAACTTGTACGACGACATGACGACCACGCCAATTAAGAGCTTGGAAGGCCTGCAATACTTTACGAATATTACCGGTGTTAGCTTACAACAATCAAGCATTACGCCGGATGGTATGATTAGCTTTGCCAATTCGCCACAACTTGGGTCATTTTTCTTAGACGATATCAATCAAGCGGGTCTGCTGTCCGACTGGGGCATGACCGCCGATGAATTTGTTCAACAATACTTAAGCGGTAACAAGGCCTTACAAACGATCGAAGTTAACGATATTCATTTGACTGGGACCTTGCCTAATCTGGAAGGCTTCGACAAATTACAATATGCCAACTTTGCAGAAAATGACTTAACGGGTGGAATTCCTGATTACAGTTACTTGCCCGTACTGTGGAACCTGAGTGCCTGGACTAACCAACTGAGTGGCAGTATTCCAGATACGCATTCTTGGAAAAACTTTACGACTTTACGAGTTGGCGGTAACAACTTTAGTGGTGACTTACCAGACGTTAGCAATTTGGATAGTTTGCAATATAACAACAACAAAATTACGAGTGGTGTCGTACCAGCTGGTAATGGCATCGATTTTGACGGCAAAGGACAATCATTGACTGGTGATGACATCGTTCTGACAAATGGTCACAACAGCTTTAACCCTGTGACCGGTGTTGTTCATGGCTTAAAGGATGTTGCCACAAACACACCCGATAACAGTGTGGCCTACACATTAGGCAACTTAACCGGTAACATGACGGTGGCCTACTCCGCAGACAAGCCGGGCGATGATATTGCTGCTCACGCTACATGGGCCGCTGCACACACCGATGCTTCCAACTTGTTCACGGTGTCTAAGGATGCCGATGGGGTGTTGGGCTTCAAGCTGACCGCTAGCAAGGATACGCCAAACGGTTACTACCTGATTAAGTTGGTCTCACCAGATTCCGCTTACTCGGCTTGGGTAACCTTCCAAGTTGACAACAAGATGACGACCGACCCAGTCAACCCGGTTAATCCGGTTGACCCAACCCCAGGCGTAACGACTGGTACGGTCACGGTTGTCAGTGTTGACCATGATGGCAACGTCATTGGTAAGAAGGTTATGACTGGTGCGCTGGGCGATACCTTTACCGCCAAGGCTGATCCAATCGATGGTTACAAGGTCGATGGCAATGGTTCCGTAACGGGAACTTACAGCAACGATGGTCAAACGATTACCTTTACCTACAGCAAGTTAGAAAATGCTGGCGATGGGGCAACGATTGACACTGGTAGTAACCAAGGTGGCGCCGCTGATAAGGGCGTTAACGTCAAGGCTGCCAACCATGGTGGCAAAGCAATTAACCTTAGTAATGGTGCCGCGGCTGCCAAGGTATCTGTCAAGAACGATACCAAGAACAATGCAACGGTTGATTTAAAGAGTGCTGCCGCTAAGAAGGCAACCTTGCCACAAACAAACGATAAGCAATCCATGGGCCTGATCGCCTTAGGGTTGAGCATGTTACTCGCTACTCTCGGCTTGGTAGGGGGGACCTCCAAGCGTCACAATTAGTAAAAGTTTGAGGCAAGACAAGGGGTTGGGATGTTAGATTCCAGCCTCTTTTATTTGCCATAAAATTTTCCGGGAGTGATTGTCACTCCCACTAATTGTCGGTATACTAAATTCAATGAATTCGAGGGGGAGTCGGTGGCATGCGCTGGGTACCTTATGTTATTGTGAGCGTCATCCTGGCCCTACTGTGCGGTTACGCCTGGCGGGGACGGCAGTATGCGACCTTGGGCTGGTGGCTCGGCTGGTGGTTGTTGGCCACACTGACCTGGACACCCATCACGGTGACGACCGGATCGGTGGCCGGAATAACCACTCATTGGTGGGCCAATGGTATTTGGGTCATTCGGCCACTTCAGCGGGCCAGTATCGATGCGTCCTTCTGGTTTAACATCATGATGACCATTCCCCAGGGATGGTTGTGGCATTGGCGTTGGCCCCGTTGGAATTGGCCGATATGGCTCTTGGCCGGGGTACTTACTGGCTTAGCTTTGGAAGGCGGGCAGGCGCTGGGAAATTGGCTGTTTGGCTTGGGCCGCTGGGTCGATATTAATGATATAATTACCAATGCTTTAGGCGTCATTCTTGGTTACGGGCTTGCAAAATTTTGGCAAAACAAGTGGAGGAGAGATTCGTCATGTTCATGACTACTGGGGGTCTTAATCGGACCCATGCAATTCAAGGAATTTTAACGGCTACGGCACATACGATGTTGCGGTCGGAGAAACCGGATCAATTTGAACTCTTTGATGGTTTATTCGATGAGGTTAAACAGAGTTTGTTACAGCAAGCAAAGGATGCCAGTGCCGATGGTTTAATTGAGGTACGCTTCAATACCGAAGTGGTTCAAATGAACGTGGCTCCCAAGTTTTTGGTTGTTCATGGCTATGGGACCGCGGTTAAATTTCCACAATCAAAAAAATCTGAATAAAAGGGTTCACATTTATACAGAGATAGTGTAATATATTATATGTTGTTAAGTTGCCCCGATGGCGGAACTGGCAGACGCGCAGCGTTCAGGTCGCTGTTTGGGAGACCAAGTACAGGTTCGAATCCTGCTCGGGGCATTTTGAAACAACTCAGATAAGGAGCCACGTTAGACTTATGTCTAGCGTGGCTCTTTTTTGTTAGTAAATTAAAAATTCCATGTTGACAAATGATGCGTCGCCAACATGGAACTTCATAGATGTAGGACTGAATTTGGTGGAAAAATTTCAGCAGACCCGCATGAGGCTAGCTGTCTAGATGTTGAATCGCATAATCGGCTTGGGCCTCGGTGAACTGTTCTCCGGCGCTAGAACTAAGCTGATCGCGAATCGCGTCCGGTGACATATCCATGTCTTTTTGATAGGATTTCGCCTTGGCCAAGGCATTAGCTTTCCAATCGATATCTGTTAGATGTTTCATGGCGTAAGTTGCTGCTTTTTCAGAGAATTGTTCACCAGCATCCGAAGTTAACTGATCATAGACGCCTTGTTCAGACATGTCCATCGAACCCGCGTAATCTTCGGCCTTATTTAACGCAGATTGGTATTCGGTCGGAACATCGTTTTTCTTTTTGCTAGAGGCAATTTGAGAGGTAGTCTCTTCAGAAGTTGAATCCGTGGATGTATCATCAGCAGCGTCATTGCTCGATGAACAGGCAGCAAGGGATAAACTCGCTAAAAGTGTAATGGTGATAGTCGTAATACGTTTCATGAAGCTTCCTCCTCAGGGGATATGTATTCATGGGATAGTGAAAACAAGCCGATTTAATGACAAATTAATTAGACAGACTGTTAACTCTAAATCCTATGCTTGTTTTATTGTACGGGAGTTTAGATAACTTGCCAACAACTATTCAGGTTTTAAGCAAAAAAGAAAATGCGTTCACACTGTGTGAACACATTCAAAATGATTCTGGTTACTTAAAAATATCAAACAGAGACCAACTGGTCTGGCGATAGATTTTATTACAGGCGGCCCGCTGGGGGGCCTTGATCCAGCCAATGCCCTTATGACCATAGGAAGAATCAATCAGGTGTTTTGTGCTGCGCTGCAGGCTACCAGAGGTTCGGGCACCGATAGACTTTCCGAGGCAGGCGTACGGTAACCCAGTTTTATTGTCTCAGCACCTTAACTAGCGGTAGCACCAGTGGCAGAGTGGGCGGTTATGGTGCTTGGCCCACTTCCAGCTGACTCGCTTGGTAGACTTAGCGGCATTGAGTCCCCGACAATGCCGTGAGTGATGAGACTTTTTTCCATAACGTGGTGCGATGACGACGTAGCTTTTAGCCTGTGCAGTGACGACGGGTGTGACGGTGGCACCAGCTCCTGATAACGTGACCACGATACCAAGGGTGGCAAAGATTTGCTTCAATTTCATGTCATTCTCTCCCCGAGATAGTTTATTTTGGTACAGACCGATAATAATCCTCGGTAGTTAAGGGGCACAAGTATTTAGACCATTTAAATTTTTATATTTGCGAATATAAAAAAATAAGTTCCTAGTTTTACGCACATGGGCAGATTTAGATCAAAATAATAGGGCGACACAACACCGATACTGGTTGTTGTGTCGCCCTATTGGCAAAGTCATACTCAAAATTTAGTGAATGTTGAACTCAGAGAAGAACGTCTTCATTGGTTCTTTATCGGTACCAGACTTCTTGCCAGCGAGGGCGGTAATCTTGCTGCCGTCGGCCTTGGCAAGTGCTGAGTTTAAGTAATACCCATCGGCGTTGGTAAAGAGCTTCTTGGGTTCCTTTGTGACCGTCTTAAAGTAGGTCTTGAAGGACCGCTTGTCCAGGTTGGCCCGTGAGTAATAGGCCGCGTAACTCAACATCTTGGACTGCTTGCCTTTCTTGGTCATGTAGGTGTCGTTTTGAATGACGGCAACCCCATTCTTAGCCAATGGCATCTTGGAAGCAGCACCGATGTACTCGGCAATGTTGTAAGCCGTCCCACCATTCATGAAGTTACCATCAAAACCATAATTCTTCAATTCAATGGTCATGATGCCCTTGGTAACCGTAACCTTTTTGAAACGCTTCGTGCTATCCAAGCGGTCCTTGTAATATTTGTTGGCCTTGTCAGGCGTGGTGACCTTGTCGACAGCGATCGTCTTAATGCCACTAGCGAAGACAGAGCTGGTGCTGCTGGAAGACTGTGAGGCAGTACAACCGGTCAAGGCAAAACCGGCTAAAATCGTGAGTCCAATTGCAAACCATTTTTTCATGTTACGTTCCTCCTGAGGGGGTCGATATCGTCTATCCCATTTAGCGCGAGTCGCTCCCACAGGCCAGCAAACTGATTCGACCGGCAGAAAGCGATTACGCATACTCTTAATAGTATAAAACAGGTAGATTAAATTTCAACAATAATTCGTTAATCTGCGAGTAAGTTGGCCGCTAAATGGTGGGGTGACGCTGTCCTCGGGTTTGAATGGTGTGGGGAAGAGTGGGAAAATGGAACCATCACCATTCGAGGAAGGGGTTGTGGTACCGTGGAACGGTCATTACCAACAACAATCAAGGTTCGAGGTGCTAAGGTTAATAATCTTAAGGATCTAGACGTCGATATTCCACTCAATCAGTTTGTGGCCATTACAGGTCGAAGTGGGTCGGGGAAGTCTTCGTTAGCAATGGGGGTACTCTACGCCGAGGGTGCCCGACGATATCTCAATGCCTTATCAACATTTACTCGGCGACGCATTAATCAGATGGGGAAGGCCGCCGTGGAATCAGTCGAGTATCTGCCCTCGGCGTTAGCCTTGCGTCAACGGCCACAGGTACCTGGTGTGCGGTCAACGGTCGGGACCATGTCGGAAAGTCTAAATATTCTACGACTGGTTTTTTCCCGATTAGGGTCGCCGGTCTGTCCAAACGGTCACCGACTTGATCCGACACTAGACGTGGCGGAAAACATGGGTAACCTGGTTTGTCCAGTCTGTGGGGTTCATTTCATGGCGCCAGGTGCCGAGAGTTTTGCTTTTAACTCAGACGGCGCCTGCGAAACCTGTGGCGGGTTAGGCGAAGTCCGGCAGTTGGCCGCGGACCGAATTATTGGGGATGACACGCTAACCTTGGAAGAGGGCGCGGTAGCGTCATGGCATCTGCCGGGACGAAACTTCATGCCGACGGTGGCCAATGCCATTGGTATTCCAACAGATGTACCATACAAGGATTTGAGTGTGGCAGACAAAGAGCGGGTTCTACACGGGTCCAAGCAGACCGTTGCCTTGAATATTGCCAGCAGCAAGGGCAAGATTTTTCATATGGATAATGCAGTTTATGAGAACGCCTTTGCTGCCGTGGAGGATAGTCTGGCGACCACCAAGAATGACCGAACGATTGCTAAGCTCAATAAGTTTTATACCTTTGACACCTGTCCAACTTGTCATGGGACGCGGTTAAAGCCAGACCTGTTAAAGCAGTTGATTAATGGGCGCAACATCGCCGAGGTTTGTGACATGCCCGTTAGCGATCTAAGGCAGTTTGCCCAAACGATTGTGGCCTGGCTTCCCGATAAGATGGGCCACCTGGGATCGGAACTCATTGATGAGCTCGAACAGAGTCTGCAACCCTTGGTTGACCTTGGCTTAGACTACCTGACCCTTAGTCGCCCGGGCGCCACCTTGTCAACTGGCGAACTGCAACGAATCCAGTTAGGACGGACTTTGCGTAGTGCAACTACCGGGGTGTTATACGTTCTAGACGAGCCCTCAGTTGGTCTGCACCCAGCGAACGTTGCCGGACTGATCAAGGCCTTCCATGGCTTGGTTGCCCAGGGAAACTCTGTCGTGGTTGTCGACCACGATACACGCATCATTTCTGCGGCCGATTATCTCATTGAGATTGGCCCAGGGGCCGGTAAAAATGGTGGAACGGTTGTGGATAAAGGCACCGTTTCACAGGTTGCCAATAGCGACAAATCGTTGATTGCTCCCTTTTTGAATGGGACAACTAATCTCCGAGAACGCCCATTGATACCGAATGATAAATTATGGGCCAAGGGACAACTGGAGGTGACCGTGGACCAACGATTTAACATTAATCATGTTCACGCTAAGTTCCCTAAGAATCGTTTGACAACGGTTACCGGAATGAGCGGTGCCGGCAAGACGACCTTGGTCTTGGATAGCTTGATTCCAGCCATTGAGGCCGAGGTTGATCATCGACCATTGCCAACCCATGTGACGCAACTGGACAGATCTGGCATTCGTCGCGTCGTGACGGTGGACTCGGTACCGGTTGGTAAGAATGTGCGGTCAACCGTGGCGACCTATACGGATATCTTGAATCGACTGCGAAAATTATTTACCGATACGCCGGTTGCCAAAGAGCATGGCTATACGACGAGCCGCTTTTCGTACAATGTGACGGAAGGGGCTTGCCCGGTATGCAACGGGACCGGACAAATTTCATTAGACGTTCAATATCTGCCTGACATTACGGAGACCTGTCCGCAATGTCATGGTCGGCGCTATAATCGGGAGACTTTGGCGGTGACCTGGCAGGGGTACAGCATTGCAGATATTTTAAACCTGTCGGTTGACGAGGCCTTACCCGTCTTCGCCAACGAAGATGGGATCGAAAAGACGCTGCAGATTCTGCATGATATGGGATTAGGTTACCTGTTGTTGGGCGAAAGCACCCCAGCGTTGTCTGGCGGTGAGGCCCAACGTTTGAAGCTAGTATCACGGATTGGTAAACGCCAAACAGGGACCTTGTTTGTCTTTGACGAACCAACGGTTGGGTTACATCCCTTGGATATTCAACAACTTGTGCGGGTATTCGACCAGTTGATTCAGCAAGGGGCGACAGTGATTGCCATTGAACACGACCTGGAATTAATTGCTAACGCGGACTACATCGTGGACATGGGTCCACAAGGTGGCCGACTGGGTGGCCAGTTGATCGGAACTGGAACACCGGCGGAGCTCGCCGCTAACGAACGCAGTATTACTGGGAAATATCTCAAGGATGAATTAGAACGTTTCAAATAGCTGATCAAAAAAGCTGTCGCCTAGGCGACAGCTTTTGTTTTGCCATTAGATTTCTTTAGAGATGGTGTAGCGGCGAGTCGTTGAAGGTTCCTTAGGATCTTTCAACTGTTGGTCAGCTATGAAAATGTCAAATGAAGGGACACCGCCTTCACTTTTAACGACCAAGACGTGGCCAGAATCCGTATGCCGTTCTTGGTAGATTTGTGCAGTGCGGACGGCTTCGTTGTAATCGTGAAAGTTACCGATTGAGTCGCCGGGGTTAAAGAGAACCATTTCGTTCATCCTAATCATTCCTTTCGAGGCTAGCTACTAAGTTCATTATAGCTCATTTGTCATGAAAACGACATCGTTTTACAGGTTGGCATCCATCGTGAAGGTGAGGGCCGAGAGTTCTGCATTGGCCTGAACCAGCTTGCCAATCTGCGTTTGTACGGCCTGGTTGAAGAGGGTCGCCGTTTCATGGTTGAAGCCGCCCAGGACACTGGCCGTGGGGGCATTCAACTCATCGCCAATAGCGACTCGTTGAATGCCAAGTGACTGAGTTGTCTTGAGAAAGTCATGGATCAACTTGTAGTTTTGATGATGGTTTTGCTCACTCAAGACATTGAGCGTCTTAGCGGCCCAGTACGGATTTTGCCCATCATAGTCTTCGTTGGCCGCGGTGTAACTGTCGTCCAATTGTCCCGCCGTTGCGTAGAACGGCACGTATGGACTGTAGGTCGGGTTACCTAGGGCTTGCCAAATGATTCCGGCAAGTGGGGGCACAACGTCTCGCCGTAACTGTAAAATATGGGAATTTTGCGTTCGGGACAGTCCAACGGCTCGGAACCGATGCTTTTCGGCCGCGGTTCCGTTGCCCAACGGATCATAGGGGGTTTCTTCATAGTGCGATCCGAGGAAGGCCTCGACGCCCGCCAGGGTAATCTTCTGTTCGGCATGTTGAATGAATGGTAGGTCCATACTGGTTGGTTCGATGAAGGCACTTGGGGTGAAACTACGTTGGCCATACCAGACCCGTGGGGTATTGTAGTGGGCATCATCTGCGGAATGTGTGCCAAAAATGTGGCGAGAATTGAAGCGATTACCATCTGGATTCAAGTGATTCTGCTGAACGAATTGGCGAATATGGTTGGACGTCATGAAATTTTTCGAGTCGTCAAAGTCAATATCCTCAATTGCCAATTGGTTAGCGACAACGGCATAGGCATCGTCGGGAATTCTCTGGGCAACCCAGTGATGGCCACTCACAATTTCCATATACCAGACCTCTTCAACATCGCTGAAGAGAACCCCATTGGTTTCGGCGGCACCAGTGGTGGAGACCATTTCACCAAGACGCTTAATACCGGCTCGGGCAGAATCCACGTAAGGTAGGACGACCGTGACCATGGCATCTTCGGCAATACCGTTAGCCACCAGCGGATCTTTGCCTAGGACCAGGCTGTTCGTATAGGCACTTTCGGTTGCGCTCATCGCAACGTTTTTGGCATTGATGCCGCTTTCCTCATAGAATCCCTCATCGGGGGTCGTGTCGGGCATGGCGGTGTAGTGCTGGGCGTGGTCGGGCAACGTGGTCGTGAACTGGTTGTTCTTCGAGATAAAGGTCTGGTCGCGCGGCTCATCGGCGGCGTGAACCGCAGCGCGCTTTGGCCAGATGGCGACAAAGTTATCTTCGTTGCGGGCAATCAGCGTGCTACCGTCAATGGTGGCATGCTTACCAGCTAGAAATGATGTGCAAGATTGATGGAGATGACGGGACATAAAAAAGCCTCCTTGAAGGGTCTAGTCGTTATTAGCCATACTATAGCACATTCCTGGGCGGCGGAGACGTTGTTTACCGGTTCCCCTGATTTATTTGTTAGAATAGACCTATTAGTACAAAGGAGATGTCAAGATGGAACATGGACATCAGCATGGGCATTCGATTGAGCGGGAATTAGAATGTGTTTCTCAGGTCCCAATCTTTCAAAGCCTAGCCGAGGATCAACTGCTATCAGTGGCTCAAGTGACCCGGCCCATCCATGCGGATAAGGGCGGATCAGTCTTTAATGCGGGCGAAGTTTCGCAGACGCTGTATATCGTCAATAGTGGTCAGGTTCGCCTATACCACTTATCGGCAGAGGGCAAGGAACAGGTCTTACGGGTCCTGAATCCTGGCGACTTCGTTGGCGAGATTGCCTTGTTCACGGATGAAATCCATGGATCGTATGCGGAGGCGACCATGACCACGGAGTTGTGTACGATCTCGCGTGATTCCCTAACCACTTTGATTTCACGAATGCCACCGCTATCCATGCGGCTCCTTGGGGCCCTGGCCGATCGGCTTAAGGCCGCTGAGCGTCAGGCAACCCTGATGGCAATACCGGATGCGTTGCCTCGGCTGGCCGGGTATCTACAGGCTCTCAGTCATTATCAGGCTGGCGTGGTTGACCTGCCAATGAGTAAACAGGACTTGGCGGCCTATTTAGGGATGACGCCAGAGTCATTAAGTCGTAAACTCCATCAACTAGTTGAGGATGAGGTTATCGAGACGATTGGACGTCGTCAAATTAAGGTTTTGGCGGTTGATGATTTGGCGGCTCTGGCACCCCAATAGGAAAATAGCGTGAGAACCCTTAAGAATCCTTAATAATATGGCATTCACAGAATAAATTTGCTAAAATAATGGTTGTTGTAATTCATTTAATTTTAATGAACGACTAAAAATACTTTTTAAACTTTAGATATGAAAAAGGGGATACGCACATGTGTGGATTCGTTGGTTACGTAAACCAAAAGGATGTCCCGACTACCACGATTAATGCTATGGCTGATCGGATCAAACACCGGGGGCCTGATGATGAGGCTTTCTTCCATGACGAGAACGCTGTTATGGGGTTCCGTCGGCTTTCAATCATTGACTTGGCTCACGGGAAGCAACCGATGTTCAACAATGACCAGACCAAGGTCTTGACGTTCAACGGTGAAATTTACAACTACCAAGAAATTCGAGCAGAACTGCAAAAGATGGGGTACAAGTTCCAAACGGAAGTTGACTCTGAAGTCTTGATTCACGGGTATGACGCCTGGGGTCCAGATTTGTTAGGTCATTTGCGGGGGATGTACGCCTTCGTTATTTATGACAGTGTCACTAAGGAAGTCTTTGGTGCCCGGGACCACTTTGGTATCAAGCCACTCTATTACTATGATGATGGCGATAGCTTCCTTTGGGCATCAGAAATCAAGGCATTCTTGGACCATCCAAAGTTCAAGAAGGAATTCAACGAAGCTCTGTTGCCCATTCATTTGAGTTTTGAATTTATTCCTTCACGTGACACGATGTTCAAGAACGTTTACAAGTTGCTGCCTGGTCAATACTTCCTGCACAAGGATGGTAAGACCGAAACGCATCGTTACTTCAAGTTCAATTACGATCACATCGACAATTCCCAAACGGTTGAGGGCGATGCTGAGAAGATTCGCGGTATCGTTGACGAATCCGTAAAGGCTCACATGATTGCCGACGTTGAAGTTGGGAGTTTCTTGTCTAGTGGGATTGACTCCTCATATGTCTTGAATGAAGCTTCCAAGCTGAAGCCAATTCAGTCCTTCTCCTTAGGATTTAAGAATTCCAAGTACAGTGAATTAAGCTGGTCTTCAGAATTCGCCAAGGAAATCAACCAAAAGAATACGCCACTCTATATGACCGGTGACGACTACTTTGACATTTTACCAACCATCATGTACTACATGGACGAACCACTCTCCAACCCATCAGCTATGCAACTCTTCTATCTTTCCAAGGGAACGCGGAAGGCTGTGAAGGTTGCCTTGTCTGGTGAAGGTGCCGATGAGTTCTTCGGTGGCTACAACACTTATCTGGAAGCTATTCCATTCGAACGTTACCAGAAGTGGGTTGCTAAGCCAATCCGTAAGATGTTAGGGTCCATTGCTGAGAAGATGCCACGATTCCATGGTCGGCGGTTCTTAGTCCGTGGGGCCCAACCACTGAGCGAACGTTACTACCGGGTCAACTACGTCTTTGATCACCATGATCGTGACCAAATCTTGAAGAATCCTAAGCTTAACCGGGATGCTGGTGCCTACACGAAGCACCTCTTCGATGATGTTAAGGGCTTGGATGAGATGACTCAAATGCAATACTTTGACATCAACACCTGGTTACCTTACGACATTCTGCACAAGGCTGACCGTATGAGTATGGCCAACTCTTTGGAATTGCGGACGCCATTGGTTGACCGTGAAGTTGCAAAGTTTGCTGCAACTATGCCAGTCAAGACGCGGATTCGCCCAGACGAAACGAAGATTTCTCTGCGGACCGCTGCCACGTCTGAATTACCAGAAAAGATTGCGAAGAAAGAGAAGCTGGGCTTCCCATCTCCAATCGCTAGCTGGATCAAGGAAGAACCTTACAAGTCACGGATTATTGAAGCCTTCAATTCTGATGTGGCGCACAAGTTCTTTAACACGGAAGCCTTGATGGCTATCTTAAACGAGCACATCAACGGTAAATCCAGCATGCAAAAGATCTTTACGATTTACACATTTATCTTGTGGTACGAAGTTTACTTCCCAGAAAACACCACGGCCAAGACTATTGACCAAGTGCATCTGACGCAAGCGTAAACATAAGCCGGCAGCCTATAATGGTGCGCCGATAACGATCAAGGTTGTTAGCGGACGACTCCAATAACAACCTTGATCGTCTTTATATATAGAAATAAGTAGTTGTGAAGGGACTTTAATTCGTTATGGAAACCAATGGAAAGCAGTTCACCCCCATTCTATTGGGGAGTGACTTTAACGTTTATGGTATGGCACGGTCATTTTATGACCTGTATCACGAACCCGTCCAGGCCTTTGCTAGCATTCAGTTAGCACCGACCCGGTATACAAAGGTGGTTGACGTGGAATTGATTCCGGGCTTCGATGAAGATCCCGTTTGGATTGAAACCATGCGGAAACTCAAGGAACGTTACGCGGATCATCCGGAACCCGTGATCTTGATTGGTTGTGGGGATGGCTATGCTGAGTTAATCAGTAAACACAAGGCAGAATTAGAAGACGTCTTCATCTGCCCATACATTGATTACGATAAGTTAAAGCAGTTGAACAATAAGGAGAACTTCTACAAGGTCTGCGACCAGTATGGGTTACCTTATCCGGCAACGCGGACGATCAGCAAGGCCCAGGCGACGGCGGCTGAACCCGTTGAGCAACCCTTTGATTATCCAGTTGCCCTGAAACCGGCCAACAGTGTGGAATGGTTAGATGTTCACTTTGAGGGGCGGAAGAAGGCCTTTCGGATTCAGTCCGAAGCCGAATTCCGCGATATCTTGAAGAAGATCTACGATAATGGCTATCAATCCGACTTAATTCTCCAGGACTTTGTTCCCGGGGATGACAGCAACATGCGGGTATTGAACGCCTACGTTGATCAGCACCATCACGTGAAGATGATGTGTCTGGGCCATCCTTTGCTGGAAGATCCGGCACCATCTGCCATTGGTAATTACGTGGCAATTATTCCGGAATACAACGACCAGATCTATGATCAAATCCAGAAGTTCTTGGAAGCCATTGAATTTACCGGCTATGCAAATTTCGATATGAAATATGATTCTCGTGACCAATCGTTCAAGCTATTTGAAATTAATTTACGCCAAGGCCGGAGCAGTTTCTTCGTGACGCTGAATGGCTACAACTTGGCCGATTGGGTGGTCAAGGACTACGTTAAGGGTGAATTGAAGGATGCGCCAACGGTTCGGGCCAACAAGGACGACAGTCAACACTCACTGTGGTTGGGTGTGCCAGTGAAAGTCTTTAAGGAATATACTCGAGAAAACGCCGACAAGGATCGTGCGCTCAAGTTAATTTCCGAGGGCCGATATGGGACGACCTATCGTTATGACCAGGACATGAACCTGAAACGTTGGGCCTTGATTCAATGGATGCAACACAACTATACCGTTAACTTTAAGAAGTATTTCGCCGAAAATAAGGGGTAAGACTTATGAAAAAGTTCTTTACGATTATCGGTGGCATGGGAACCATGGCAACCGAAAGTTATCTTCATCAGTTGAATTTGCGGACGCCAGCGCATACTGATCAGGACTATTTAAACTACATCTTGGTCAATCATGCAACGGTTCCCGACCGGACGACGTACATCATGGATCATAGTCAGGCCAATCCATTACCAGACTTGCTGGAGGACATTAAGCAACAGAGTGCCTTAGGTCCTGAATTCTTTGCGCTACCATGTAATACGGCGCATTACTTCTACGATGATCTCCAAGCGGCCACAGATATTCCCATCTTGCATATGCCAAGAGAAGCCGTTAAAGAAATCAAGCGGCGTTTTCCAAACGCTAAGCGTATTGGAATCACGGGGACGCAAGGAACGATTACTGACCGAATTATTGAATATGAAGTGGCTAATGCCGGATTGGAACCCGTGTTACCAACTGCGGATATCGAAGCGGAAACCATGCGATTGATTTACGATGATATTAAGCAGAATAATCATGTTGACCGTAATCTGTATCACCGGATTCTAAAGCGGATGATGACTGAACAGAAGGCTGACGTGGTAATTCTCGGTTGTACGGAGCTTTCGCTGGCCCAGGAACGCGAGCCGGAAACGACACTGCCATTGATTGACGCGCAATCAGTCCTAGTTGACCGATCGTTGGAATTAGCATTGAAGCACCGGGAATCTTAGACCAAGCAAAAAGACGTTACCCAAACCGAAGGGGTAACGTCTTTTTTGTTTTCGTTAAAAGTAGGCTAGTGTGAGGCCTAAGCCAATCGTAATGAGCGCGACAATCCCCAGGATCCAGTAGATGAGATGATGGGTGTCTCGTTCGAGTTTACGACCGAAACTAATTTCGATCAGAGCAATTGTCGCGATCCCTAAGATAAACTTGAGGGAAATTAATAGGGGATCATGACTAAAGGTCCGAATGGTGAGGACCACGCCACTAATAATCATGACGAGGTAGCCTAGGCGCGACAAAATTAGAAATTGATTGACCCGCTTCTCGGCGTGGCGAGTCAGGCCAAGAATGACCAAGATGGTGAGGACAATCCAAGTCCCGAGGTGAAGTGCTAACCACATACTTATCGCTCCTTAGCAAATGTACTAGATAAGTCTAGACTACCATAATCCCGGGACAACGAATACTAATTTAACGGCGGCTGAAGACCAACTCAGCCAAGGGCCCATACTGGTGAGTTGCCCGCAGTTCGAATTGGTGGGCACTCGTTAAGTTGCCGAAGAGTCGCTTGCCGCGACCCAACAGAGTGGGGGCGATCTGCAGATACAGATCATCCACGAGGTCAGCCGCTAGGAGTGGAGTCAAAATGGCACTGCCCCC
Organism: Levilactobacillus tangyuanensis; assembly: GCF_003946545.1. GTDB lineage: Bacteria > Bacillota > Bacilli > Lactobacillales > Lactobacillaceae > Levilactobacillus > Levilactobacillus tangyuanensis. The sequence continues at coordinate 31,920 of NZ_RHOA01000013.1, read as the reverse complement.
AACGATCCAGACGTTGCCCTGGGTCTGCAGTTCCTTGGCCAAGTCGATGACGTTATCTTCCCTAAAGGCGACACCCGCGCCATCTGGCAAGGGTCGGTGGGTTAACACATAACTGGCCATTTCTGAGTTGAATGGGTTTAGAGGCATGTCTGGCGCGGCCGCTTGAAGATAGTCGTAGGTGGTGCGCCCAAGAATAGCGGTCGACATGGATCCCAGAATGTCGGCGCCAATATTTTCAGGTAGGCCGGTCAGACCCGTTAGCCATTCAATCCGGTCGTCAATCGTTGCAAGATAACCATCCAATGAAGTAGCCCCATAAAAGATAATTTTTCCCATGCTTGTCATCCTCTCAAGTTGTGGTGAATAAAAGGGCCCGGAGAATTCCGGACCCTTTTATTACTGGCTAAGCCTGACCGGCTAAATTGGTATTTTTAATCCAATAGGATTTGCCGCTAAGGGCGATGCGGAACCAGGTCGATCCGTCGTTAGCCTTGTAGCCCTTTTTGTTGATGGTGACCTTGGTACCAGCAGGGAAGCTGTCGGCGTAGGCCACGGTCTTAGAAAGATAATTCGAGTTTAAAACGTGGTTGTACAGAGGCGCGTGAGTTGTCACCAATGTTGCCGTCCCTGAATCGTTGGTGTACGTTACCTTAGGAAAGTTCAAGACACCACTGTAGACCCAGTACTTTGTTTTAGCGTTCTTGCTGAAACGAATTCGATACCAGGTGCCACTCCAGCCACCTTGCTTTACGGCGCGGTTATCAACGTAAACCTTCGCACCACGATAGTCTGCACTCAGGCGACCCCAGCCAATCTTGGTCGCTCCCTTGGTGCCCTTGACGTGGTTGTACACGGACCACTTGGTATAATTATTGCTCAAGGTAGCCGTTTCGTTATTAGTGGCCTTGTTATAGGCCACCGTCTTTGGCTTAGGAGCAACCGGTGCGGTGGTGTGTTGATTCTCATCGGTCGTGGTGTCTGTGGTTGGTGCTCCACCTAATTTAGCGTATTGCGTCTTAACCAGAGCCACAAAGTCGGTCATGTTATAGGTCGTGCCGAAGTAAGTCTTAGCACTGTTTGACCAGTAAGCGTCCGGATCGGAGTGATTGGTTCCGCCCAGATTATTAGAGACATCATGGTGAGAGAGCACGGTCGTGTAACGTTTAGGCGTTAGGCCATATTGTTTCAAGATGTATGCTGTGTAGTAGGCGGCGTTGTTTAACTCGCTGGCAAAGGCCGCTTTAGAATGAACCTCAACCTGTTCAAATTGAACGTAGCGGTTATTAGCGATAGGGCCGGCTCCCCAGCTCAGGTACTTGGTGTTGGCAATATTAACGATGCTGCCGGCATCAACGAAGGTATGCACAAACGCGTTTTGATAATTATTCTTCATGTAGGACACTTCGTTGGTCAATGTAGAATGTGGATTGGCCGTTTCATGGACGACCACGCCCTCGGGTTTGTTATTCCGGTAATTGTATTTAGGAAAGCCCGACCAAATGGCTTTGGTAATCTTAGGTGTTGAATAGCCTTGATTGCTAATATAAGTATTGATTGAGTTAGCGCTGGCGGTGGTGGTGCCCCAAGCCAGACCAATGATGCCCGCGGTCATAGCGAGTCCCCCAAGCACCCAATGATGCCATGCTTTCATAATAAAAATTCCTCCTCTAGAATTCTTTAAAAAATCGATGACGCAACGCCTAGAGTATAACGTATTTTCGAGTGAAAGAATACGGATGTGCCTTGGCGGAATCCGGTGGTATTGTTCGTGATAATCAACCGAATCGACGGGTTCTCAGATGGAAATTCGGGTTTTGCCGTTCAGAGAAGAAATGGGGTCAGATTGGCCACCGAAACTTCGGTTTTCTCCCATTGTTGCAGAATCTTTACAATTGGATTGCGTCCATGAGGTGTTTACTTGCTAAGGTCGGTCAACATGTCTATAATTGAAGTTTGCAGATGAAGGGAGCGACGAATGATGGCTGAAGTTGAGATTAAGATTGGCGACATAATCGCGGCAAAGAAGTTTGGCCCGTTGGAACATGACTTTACGGGTGAAGTGTCTAAAGTGTATGATAATTCAGTTTTAGTTGAGATTCGCGATTTCGACCCAGCCGATAAAACGGCAGTTGGAGATATGAATAACCGTGCGGTAGTGCGGAAGTCTGCGGCAAAAATTATCGAAGCAAAATCTGACGAAGATTAGTATTCATGAAATTGTTTGCATTTAATTGCAAAAAAGTAATGACAACCTGTTAGAGGTATGCTATACTTTTTTGTGTTGTGCGGGTGTAGTTTAGTGGTAAAATTCAAGCTTCCCAAGCTTGCGTCGCGGGTCCGATTCCCGTCACCCGCTTTCGAATGGGGCGGCCTTCATGGTCGTCTTTCTTATTATTCGGAGGCATTAACCATCGTTGAATAAGTACCATCACCAAGCCTTACAGCAAGTCCGGGATAATGGAAGCCGGATAGGATTAAGGGTGGGAACGGAGCAATGATGACACTATCAAATAAATCATTTAAGTGGACTTTTAAGTCAATCAGAGTGGTACCGCGGGTAATCTCGTCTCTTACAAATTAATTTGTAAGGGACTTTTTTTATCCCATTTGCAAGATGGTGTAAACTTACCGTAGAAAGTCATTGAAGAATACAGGAGGAACGCATATGGATTACAAGCAGAAGGTTACGGCGGCATTGGCAACGGCCTTGGACGGTCAACTGACCGCTGAAGAAATTGCTAGCAAGTTGGAACGGCCTAAGACGTCGGACAAAGGGGATTTAGCTTTCCCAACGTTTACCTTGGCCAAGGTCTTGCATCGTGCACCACAACAGATTGCTCAGGACTTAGCCGACAAGTTGGATACGATCGACTTTGAGAAGGTTGAAGTGGTTGGTCCATACCTGAACTTCTTCTTTGACAAGTCAGCCTATAGTGAAGCTACCTTGGCAACGGTGTTAACCGCGGGGGCCAGTTATGGTCAAAATGAAGACGGTGAGGGTGGGAACGTGCCTATCGACATGTCTTCACCTAACATCGCCAAGCCAATGTCCATGGGTCACTTACGGTCAACGGTGATTGGTAATTCTATCGCCGAAATCTTAACCAAGAATGGTTACCATCCTATTAAGGATAATCACTTAGGTGACTGGGGAACGCAATTCGGTAAACTGATCACGGCCTACAAGCTGTGGGGAAACGAAGCCGATGTTAAGGCGGACCCCATCAACAAATTGGTGGAATACTACGTTCGTTTCCATAAGGAAGACGTCGACAAGCCTGAGTTGGATGACACGGCTCGTGAATGGTTCAAGAAGCTTGAAGACGGCGACGAAGAGGCCCATCATTTGTGGGAATGGTTCCGTGAAGCTTCCCTCCAAGAATTCAATGACGTTTATGAAGAATTAGGTGTTAAGTTTGATACCTACAACGGTGAAGCGTTCTACAATGACAAGCTAGCTGAAGTTGTCCAAATCTTGAAGGACAAGCACCTCCTGGTTGAATCCCAAGGGGCCCAGGTGGTTGACCTGAGCAAGTATGACCTGAATCCAGCACTTATCTTGAAGAGTGATGGGGCCTCACTGTACATCACCCGGGATATTGCCACGGCCTTGTATCGTGACCGGACGTACGCACCAGCCAAGAACCTTTACGTGGTTGGTTCCGAACAGACCTATTACTTCAAGCAGTTGAAGGCGGTCTTGAAGGAAATGGGTGTTAAGTCGGCGGACAACTTACAACACGTGCCATTTGGCCTGATTACCGTTGATGGTAAGAAGCTTTCCACGCGTTCTGGTCGGATTATCTTACTGGCGAAGGTCTTGGAAGAATCCGTTAAGTTGGCCGGTGAAGAAATCAATGAAAAGAATCCGGACTTGAAGAACAAGGATGCCGTCGCCCAACAAGTTGGGGTTGGCGCCATTGTCTTTGGCGATTTGAAGAATGAACGGACTAATAACATTGACTTCGTTCTTGCCGATCAATTGAAGTTTGAAGGCGAAACGGGCCCCTATGTTCAATACTCACACGCCCGGGCCGAAAGTATCTTGCGCAAGGCCGGTGACGTTACGGTTGCCAATGCCGGCAACCAAGTTGCCGACCCAGAGGCATGGGACACCATTAAGGCATTGGCCGACTTCCCAGCGATTGTGAAGATGGCTTGCAACGAATTGGAACCTTCCGTGGTGGCTAAATATGCGATCCGGTTGGCCAAGACGTTCAATAAGTACTACGCGCATTCTAAGATTTTAACCAAGGATGCTGATTTGCCAGCTCGTTTGGCTTTAGTCAAGGCAGTGTCCACGGTTTTGAAGGAGAGCTTACGTTTGTTAGGTGTCCAAGCGCCAGATGAAATGTAATTAAACCGGTTATTAAGGGGCGGTCGAGATGATTTCTCGGCTGCCTTTTTGGTTGAATTTGGTTATCCCTGAAAGCATTTGTAAAGTTTGTGCGGAAATGAACGGTTCTTTTTGCGTTAAAAACGAATATTTGTTACACTTGCTTTATAAATATGCAGAGCAAGTGGCCTTCGTTGCCGGTCCTCTGTACGAATGAATGAAATATTATGCGGGAGGGTCGTTGCAATGAAGAAAAGTATTCGTCAGGCTCGAATTGAGCAATTAATCAATCAGTATCCAATTGGTACGCAGGAAGAACTTATGGAACATCTGGATGAGGTTGGCATTCAAGCGACGCAAGCGACGATCTCCCGAGATATTCGTGAGATGCAGATCGTCAAGGCTCAGGACGGTCATGGTCACTTGCGTTATACCATTTTCAAGGCTGGCAACCGAAGCGAAGAGGAACATCTCCGCGAGACCATCAATGAGGTGGTGACTGGGCTGACCCGCGTTGAATTCGTCAACATTCTAAAAACGTTGCCCAGCAACGGAAACCTCTTGGCGGCTATCTTTGATGACCTGAATTTGCCGGAGGTTGCCGGGACGTTGGCCGGACATGATACCATTTTTATCATGAGCCCTAACACTGAGGTCGCAGAGAAGCTACACGATGAGATTGCGGCGGAAATGAATCCAGATATTATTCACTAAAAATGTTTGCGTAGGGACTCGGCTAATACCGAGTCCTTTTTTATTTGGCCGGGGGCCAGTGGATAAATTGGTGACAAGCGTTGCGTTCACCCGGTTAAGCAATTTTAAAGGTTCATAAAGTTTGCCGGATTCACCGGTATGCGTAGTGGACTATGCTAAAATAGTCCTATTACAATTGAGATAGAAGAGGCTATTTTATGGATAACCAAGAACCTAAGCAGACCTTCTGGTCAGACTTTCGGGCTCGCTTCCGGCGGTTCCGACAACGCTACCAGCTAATCCGTTGGCTGATTGTCATTGTGTTGACCATGATTCTTTTAATGAGTGGCTATTTAACCTTCAAAGCTAAGACCGCCAACGTTGGGGACTTGAAGGCGGCACTTGAGAATCCCACGAAGATCTATGATCGCAAAAATAATAAAGCTGGGACCTTATATTCCCAGAAGGGGACCTACGTGCCATTGACCAAGATTTCTCCTCATGTTCAAGATGCGGTTATTTCTACCGAAGACCGTAACTTTTATCATGAGCATGGTTTCTCGGTCAAGGGGATTGGCCGGGCCTTACTTTTGTATGCCAAGAATAAGGTTCTGCGCCAGAACTATATTAGTGGTGGGGGGAGTACGCTAACCCAACAATTGGTCAAGAACGCCTACCTAACCCAGGAACAGACGTTTACACGTAAGTTTAAGGAGCTCTTCCTGTCGATTGAAGTCGAAAATGTTTATACCAAACAGGACATTCTGTCGATGTACCTGAACAACGCCTACTTCGGTAACGGGGTCTGGGGGGTCCAAGATGCCGCTGAGCGATACTTTGGCACGACCGCAGCTAATCTGACCGTTCCTCAATCAGCGGTGTTAGCGGGGATGTTAACGTCGCCTAACACCTACAACCCAATTGACCATCCTCAGGCGGCAAGAAGCCGACGGAATGTCGTGTTGGGGTTGATGGGTGAGAATAATAAGCTGACGAGTGGCCAGGTGACCCAATATCAGGCAACTGCGCTGACGACCAGTGATAATTACACCTACAAGAATAGTTATAAATATCCTTACTTCTTTGACGCGGTCATTAATGAAGCGATTAACAAGTATGGGTTAACCGAATCGGAAATCATGAATAAAGGGTATAAGATCTACACAACCCTGGACCAAAGTAATCAACAACAGATGCAGACGTTGTTCAAGAACCCAAGTTATTTCCCAGCGAATGCCAGTGACGGGACCAAGGTCCAGGCCGCTAGCATCGCGATTGATCCGAATACCGGGGGCGTCGAGGCCGTGGTTGGTGGTCGCGGTAAGCATGCCTTCCGGGGCTATAACCGGGCCACTCAGATGCGCCGGCAACCGGGATCGACCATCAAGCCATTGGCCGTTTACACGCCAGCACTTGAGAACGGCTACTACTATGATTCCGAGTTGACGGACAAGAAGAAGTCCTATGGCGCCAACAACTACACGCCACATAACTATGGTAATCAATATAGCGGTAAGGTACCGATGTACCAGGCGCTGGCTCAAAGTAAGAATGCACCAGCTGTCTGGCTGCTGAACAAGATCGGGGTTGATAAGGGTTATGACTCCGTGAAGAAGTTTGGTCTGCCCGTAACCAAGTCGGATAAAAACTTGGCATTGGCATTGGGTGGCCTGAAGACTGGGGTGTCTCCGCAACAGTTAGGGCAAGCGTACACGGCATACGCCAACAACGGAACGATGTCCTCGGCCCATTACATCCGAAAGATTGTGGATGCCTCTGGGAATGTCGTTGTGGATACGCAGGATTCGGCGGCCAAGACCAAGAAGGTCATGTCGAGTAAGACGGCCAAGCAGATGACCAGTATGATGATGGGCGTCTTTAACTATGGGACCGGGACGAGTGCTAAACCCTATGGTTACACGATTGCCGGCAAGACCGGGAGTACCGAGGCCGACGGCGATAACGACGCGACACGAGACAAGTGGATCGTTGGGTACACGCCGGACGTCGTCGTGACAACCTGGGAAGGATTCGACAATACCAGCACCAGCCATCACTTGGAAGACGTCAGCGGTACTGGTGAAGGGCCGTTGTACCAAGCAGAAATGCAGGCGATCTTGCCGAACACCAAGGGGACCTCATTCGATACTAAGGATGCCTCGACCATTGCCAATGGCGGAAATACAACCTCGAGTTCGGGGAGCACGGACGTTTGGGACCAGGTCCAGCAGAGCATCAATAATGCCGGTAAGCAATTCGATAATGCCGCCGACCAGGTTAAGAACTGGTGGGAAAAGGCCAAATCATGGGTCAATTAAACAAATGCCCTAGGGCCAAGGGTTAAAGCATGTTACAATAGTAACTGACAATTTTAACGGAACGATATTTGTTAGGAGGAAGCAGCATGGCTGAAAAGATGAAGACCTTGGGTACTGAAGTTGCCCAGGCACTCCAAGAAACACCAGAATTTCAAGGGTTACAAGATGCTTTTGAAGCAATGAAGGCGGACGAGGCAACTTACACGCTCTTCAAGCAATTCCAACAAATCCAAATGGACCTCCAGCAAAAGCAGATGGCTGGTCAACAATTAACGGATGATGAAATGAAGCATGCTCGTGAGGTGGCCGATCAAGTAGCTAAGATCGATGTCATCAAGACCTTGATGGAGAAGGAACGCGACGTGAACAATTTATTATCTGATTTGAATAAGATGATTACTCAACCTATCGAAGATATTTACCAAGGGTAATGAGATCGTAAATCGTCGGCGCAACCACTCAATTTGGGAGGTCGGTGCCGACGTTTTTTTGTTTTAAAATCAGAAAGGGGGCACCATCATGAAATTTATTCACGCAGCCGATTTACATTTAGATAGTCCCTTTCTGGGGCTCACTAATTTACCCAACGCGGTTCTAACCACGGTTCGGCAAGCAACCTTTACCGCAGCGACCAAGGTCTTTGACCGGGCAATTGCGGAGCACGTCGACTTTGTTCTCTTGGCGGGGGACTTGTTCGATCGGGCCGAGCAGAGTGTGGCCGCCCAGGCTTACCTATTTCAACAGTTTGACCGTCTTGATCAGGCAGAAATTCCGGTGGTCATCAGTTTCGGGAATCATGACTTCGCCACGGATCAACACCAGACGGTGGCCTATCCTAATAATGTGACCACCTTGGGGGCCGAAGTGACCACGAAGAAATTGACCCTTAAAAGTGGTGAAACGGTGGCCATTAGCGGTTTTAGTTATCCAGAACGGTGGGTTAAGCGGGATCTAGCGGCTGCATTTCCCATACGCTCGCAGGTGGACTGGCAAATCGGCATGCTTCATGGCGCCGTTGCAACCGGGGGGGATGACCATTACGCGCCGTTCAAGGTGAGTGAGCTTTTAACCAAGGGCTATGATTATTGGGCACTTGGCCATATTCATCATCGACAGCTACTGAATGACCAACCGCCGATCCTCTATTCTGGGAACACCCAAGGACGTTCGGTGAATGAGACGGGGGCCAAAGGGGCTTATCTCGTGACCAGTCAAAATGGAAACTTGGTTCCGAGCTTCTTTCCAACGAGTGCCGTGTTATGGGAAAAGGCGACGGTGTCCCTTGATAAGGTGACGGATTTGAAGAGCCTAGGCCTGGCATTAACGACATGGATCGAGACCCATGCAGCCGCGAAACTGACCCTGACGGCGTTAACGGTAACCCTGTCGCAGGCGCTCGATGCCACCGAGCTCACGCAAATTGTCAGCGGTGATTGGCTAGCCCTCTATCTGCGAACGCAGCAGCGGCACTTACTGGCCGCCAATCGGCTATTGATCAGGCTTCAGGTGCAACAGGCGCCGGTCAAGCTGAGCGCACCACAGATCGATCAGCAGTATTGGCAGCAGGCACAGGCCGAGGTCTTCGAGCCGGCTAATGAACGAGAAACGTTCGGTCGGCTCTTGCAGGATCCCTCACTGGCAGATTGGTTTTCGCATCCAGGTACGGACTATGAGCTTCGGCAGCAGGCCGAACAGGCCCTGACTAAATTAATGGGAGAGGAGGACAATCATGCAACTTAAGCGATTAACCATTTATGGCTATGGGAAGTTCCATGATCGAACCTTCGATCTCACGCCGGGTCTGAATATTATGATGGGACCGAATGAGGCAGGAAAGTCGACGCTTACCCAGTTCATCACGTCAATTCTATTTGGTTTTCCCACCAAGAAACATCCCGAACGACGATATGAACCGTTAGATGGCAGTCAGTTTGGTGGCGAGATTCTCTTGACTCAAGCCGGCGTCGACTATTTAGTTCGGCGCGTCGACGGTCCGCGTGGCGGTAAGGTCACGCTGACCAATCTAACGACTGACAGTCCGTTGCCTGCGGAAAACTTAGAGCGTTTGTTGTCGCCGGTAGATGAACAACTATTTACTCAGGTGTACAGCATGAATGAGCCTCGATTAAGTGAGGTCTTTGCGGCCTCCAAGCAGGCGTTAGTCGAACGACTCCGTCACGTTGGTGCGGTTGGCAGTGATTATTGGCTACGACAGGCGGCTAATCAGGAAAAGGCGGCTGACCTGATCTATAAACCGTTGGGCCGGAATCCACGGTTAAACCAGCAACTGCAGGAGCATGCCGAGCTGACGGTCAAGTTGAACAAGGCCAATGCTGCTTACGACACCTACTGGACCTTGCTACAGGATCAACAGCGTTTGCGACAGGACCAACAACAGCAGCAAGCGGCATTAGCCCAGCAGCGTCAGGCCAGCGAACGGTTGGCGCACTTAGCCAGTCTGTGGCCAACCTTCGAACAATGGCGACAGCTGCAGCACATGGCCGTTCAGCCAACGACCGGATTCAGCCAAGCTGACCTGACAGAACTTGAACGATTAACGGGTCAGGTTAAGGCGGCAACCACGGGCAATGCAACGCTGCAACGTTCCTTGGAAAAGGCTCAAGCACAGGCCGATCTGCCGGCTAATTTCCAACAATATGTCAGCGTGGCGGCTCAGGCGAATCCACTTCTAGCCCAGTTGCCCAAGCAACGACAGATCGTTACCGAGCATGACCAGTTACGACAAACACAGCAAGGGCTACAACAACGGATGGCCGTGATTGAGCAGCAGGTCGCCAATGCGGATGGCACGATGCCTCGAAGCTTTCCGTCAGGCGTTACGCAAAACGTGACCAGTTGGCAGGCCGAACTGGTGAAGGCAACACAGAAGCGTCGCCGACTTCAGCAGGAGCTGAATCAACTCAATGAACAGTATCGTCAGGTCCAACCAACCAGCCACCAACGGACGAATCCGTTGGCCGATAAGCAGGTTGGCTGGCTGGCCGCTGGTCTGATTATCTTGGTCGGCTCGCTGTTATTGCCGGCAGCACCGTTCAAGCTCGCCGGGGCTCTGCTGGGAGTTGCCATCGGGTATTATGGGGTTTTCATCGTCGATAGTGCTACACCGGCTAGTCGGCAGTTACAAAGCATTACGGATGACATTCAAGATACCCAGGCCCAGCTTCGCGAGGGTGGGCAGCGTATCGACCAGTTAACAAGCCAGTTGGATGAGATTGGTTCGGCCTATGGATTAGACAACCTCCCAGTTGAACAGTGGGGAGCGGCACAGGCCGCCATTCATGAATGGGATCAGTTGACGGAACAATTAGAAACGGTCACGGATCAGTTAACGAATGGCATCGATCAACAGGCCGCCTTTCAGCAAGCAGTTGGGACGTTATTTCCCGATTTGAGTCGGCGACCATTATCGGCGGTTCTGGCCGAATTATCGGCGATTGATCGAACGCGGCAGCAACTCAGTACGCGAGACGATGAGTTGACGAGCCTGATGAATCGATTGAAACAATCACAGGTGGCCTTACAAACGGCGGAACGGGATCAACAGGTCTTCTTGCAGACTCGCAATGTCCGGAGTCCACAGGCGTTCTACGAGCGTTATGAGGCCAGTCGTGAAGCGCAAAATAAACGAGCTCAACAGGCTGCCCTGGCGAATCAGTTGGGTCAGGAAGCGATGACGCGGCTTCAACAGTATGCGGACCAGCCAAGTCTTCAGCAGGCCGTCCAGGCGGCGCAGTCGGCCCAGCAACAGCACCAGCAAGCGTTGGATGCCAGTACGAGTCAACTGGCAACGATTGCCGGGCAAATTGACCATTTGACGGCCAGTGGCACACAAGCTACCTTGCGGCAGAGACTCGCGAACCTTGAAACTCAGATGCAGGCCAACGCCCAGTCGTGGCTGGTACAACAATTGGTGAGTCAATGGATTAAGGCGACGCTGGCCGCGGCCTCGGGTGATCGATTGCCACAGATTCTACAACGAGCAAGCGGCTTTTATGGTAAACTAACGTCAAATAGATATACTGAGATTGCGTTGACCGACACCGACCTACGGGTCCGGTTGGCGACGGGTGATTGGCGGGAAGTCAGCCAGCTGTCACGAGGAACGGCGGAACAGTTGGATCTAGCGGTTAAACTAGCCTTTGCGGTCGTCATGAATGAACGGGTTCAGATGCCACTCATCATCGATGATGGCTTGGTGAACTTTGATGCGAACCGACGGCGGGCCGCCATCCAAGTGTTGGCAGATCTCAGCGAGCAATTACAAATTATTTTATTAACAGCGGATGCAGCGGCTATTCAGGAAGTGCCGGGAAATATCATTCGTTTAATGGACTAGGAGGGACCTTGATGGCGGCAACAAAGCAGTTAATGGATTATGCGGTTGATGAAGCAGTTGATACCTTTGTGCTCCTAAAAGCAGCGGATGTCCGCACGGCTAAGAATGGTAAACAATACATTGCCTTAGTCTTTGAAGACCGGTCGGGAGAAATTTCAGGAAAATACTGGGATGCGTCACCGGAAGACATTGAGAACTATGTGGCGGGAATTGTGGTGCATCTTCAAGGGAAGCGCGAGAACTATCAAACGCATCCCCAAATTAAGATTTTTCACCTGCGGTTAACCACGGCGGGAGAGCCCGATGATCCGAATCAATACATCGAAAAGGCCCCGATGTCTCGGGCGGACATGGAGGATTATATTAATCAAACGGTCTTTGAGATCACCCAACCGACGTGGAATCGCCTGGTCCGTAAACTCTTAGCCGAGTATCAGGAGGCGTTCTTTACCTTTCCGGCGGCGAAGACCAATCACCATGCCTTTCAAGGTGGGCTGGCTTTCCATACCATTTCAATTCTGAAGCTAGCGCATTCGGTGGTGAAGCAGTATCCCGATCTCAATGCCCCGTTGTTATTTGCCGGCGCAATCCTACATGACCTGGGGAAGACCATCGAACTGTCTGGCCCCAAGTCGACAACTTACACGCTAGCCGGTAATCTGGTTGGCCACATCGTGCTCATCGATGGGGAACTGGTTCGGGCTTGCGAGCCACTCAAGCTAGATCCGCAGGCCGAAGACGTCCTCTTGTTACGGCACATGATCTTGAGTCACCATGGGTTACTCGAGTATGGTTCGCCAGTTCGGCCGGCTTTACGCGAGGCCGATGTCTTACATCAACTGGATGAATTGGATGCTTCAATCATGATGCTTGACACGGTGGTGGAGCATACCGCACCAGGGGAGTTCTCCGAACGCGTCTTCGCCATGGACGGCCGGCGGTTCTATCGGCCATCCGAACCTAAACCAAAAGAATCCTAACCATATAAAAAGGCAGCAACCAATTAATTTGGTTGCTGCCTTTTGTGTTCGTTGTTAATTACTTAGATGAAGATGAAGCAGAGGTCTTAGAACTTGATGATGTTGACAGGTAGTCAGACAAGATGTTCTTAAGATCGCTATCCTTGATGGATACGTCGCCCTTCTTCAAGACCTTAGCAACCACGTTGTGCAGAGTCGTGCTGTCATTCATATCGTTATCAATGACTTGCTTCGTTAATTCTGCCTTGTGGTCCTTGATCGTACCCTTACCAGGGTTCTTCAACATTAAGATGACGTGGTAACCGTATTGCGTCTTAACAGGCGTTGCGGTGTATTCATCAGTCTTAAGCTTGAAGGCAGCCTTCTTAAAGGTTGAGTCGAGGGAAGTGTCGGTGCTATCGAAGGCACTTAACTTACCACCCTTGTTCTTGGTAGCAGTATCAGTGGAGTACTTCTTAGCATCCTTAGTGAATTCGCTAGTCAGGTCGCTCTTCTTAGTGCCCTTGAGGTCGCTGATAACCTTTTCGGCCGTAGACTTCTTGGAAACTAAGATGTGGGCAACAGTAACCTTAGGTTGGTAGCTCTTAAATTGCTTTTGCAATTGGGCATCAGTAACCTTAACGTTGTCCTTAACGGCTTCCTTCAACAATAAGTTAGAACGAATTTCCGTCTTAAGACTTGATTGCGTCATCCCACTTTGAGATAAGACGCTGCTAAATGATGACCCGTATTGTGCCTTGTAGGTGTTGAATTGCTTGGTAACTTCTTTCTTACTTACCTTGCTACCGTATTGCTTTTCCAAGACCTTGTTCAGGATCATTTGTTGCAGAACTTGCTTACCAGAGGAGGTCCCCTTTAAGCTGCTGTAGTAAGCACTTTCGGTAATCTTGCCACCGTCAGTGGTAGCAACGGTTTTGTTCCCACAACCGGCAAGCGTTACAGTAAGTAACAAACCAGCGAGGGCGATAAACCATTTCTTCATATTAATCAACACATCCATTCATCAAGATTGGTGTAAACACCATACTCAGACATCATAACACAAAAATAGGCAAACCTAAAAAGGTCGAGGAAGCTTTACAAAAAGTTCAAACTTACCGACTGTTCATCCGGTCAAGGGTAGACTCGATGGCCTCTAAACGAGGGGCTATCTTGAAAGAAAACTTGTCGACTGCCGACTGAATCTCATCGAGAGCAGGTTGGGCGTCCTCGATTGCCGTTGCCAAATTGTGGGCGCTCTGACCCAATTGATCCTTGGCGTCTTTGACGTTACTGATATTGTTCGTGGTCAGCTTGGCCTGTTGCTTCACGTGTCGTCCCCAGGTCAAAGGATCTTGTTTCGAGATGGTTAAATAGGTTGCCAAACCAACGCCGGCAGCCAAAGCAGTTCCTGTGATTAAGTGACTTAAGCGCATAATTAATCCTCCAGTTGGGCTTTGATTTTTGCTTGGATGGCCTGGTAATCAGCAGGAGAGTAATTATCGGAATTATCCTTGAAGATCATCTTAAAGTCATCGTGGTCCGTGTACCGAGGGACTAAGTGGAAGTGTGAGTGGAACACGGATTGATAGGCCACTTCACCATTGTTATTGACGATGTTCATCCCGGTAATATCGGGATTGGCTGCCTTGACGGCCCGAGCAATCTTCGGAATCCGCGAGAAAACGGCTGCGGCCAAGTCGGTATCGTAGGCAAAGATGTCGGCAACATGGGTCTTAGGAATGACTAACGTGTGACCGGGGGTTCCTTGCGAGATGTCGAGAAAGGCCTTCACCACATTGTCTTCATAGACGGTGTAGCTGGGGATGTCTCCCTTCAAAATCTTGCAAAAGATACAGTCATCATCATAGTGGGGGTCGAGGGTCATTTTATCCATACGAACTCCTTCTTTCCTTCAAGTTTCATTCATTATACACCATCAAACGCCACGGGTTCACCGCAGATTATTCGATTACCAGTCGAGCTATGGTATAATAAGACGGTTAAATTCGATGAAATGAAGGGATGTTTATGGCATTAGAAGTTAGCCATGTTGTGGGTGGGTACTCACAAATTCCCGTCTTAAAAGATATTAGTTTTGATGTTCAAGACGGTGAATTAGTCGGCCTGATCGGACTCAACGGTGCCGGCAAGTCCACAACCATTAACCATGTTATTGGCTTATTGACGCCCCACAAGGGGACGATTACCTTAAATGGCGTTACCATTACTCAGGATAGTCAGGCGTATAAGCAGCAGATTGCCTATATTCCAGAAACGCCCGTGCTTTATCAGGAACTGACTTTACGGGAACATTTGGAACTTACCATGATGGCCTATGATCTCGACCACGAAGCAGCGTGGGTCACGGCCCATGACTTATTGAAGACGTTCCGGCTGGATAATAAGTTGGACTGGTTCCCAGCCAACTTCTCTAAAGGGATGAAACAAAAGGTTATGATTGTTTGTGCCTTCTTAACGCAGGCCAAGCTTTTTATCATCGATGAGCCTTTCTTGGGGCTCGATCCATTGGCCGTTAACGACCTGCTGCAGCTGATTGAAAAGCGTAAGCAAGAAGGGGCCAGTATCTTGATGTCGACCCACGTGTTAGATACCGCCCAACGGTATTGTGACCGGTTCGTCCTGTTACACGATGGTCAGGTGAAGACCGAAGGCACGTTGAGTGAGTTACAGGCCGCGCTACCGGAAGCGGGGGAATCACTTAACGATATCTATCTTTCAATGACAAAGGTCGATCGCTCATGACCGAGTTATTTCACGAGCGACTGCAGCGTCATCTCCGGGAAATGGCGAAGTACCTGCGGTTAGTCTTTAATGACTTCTTTGTCTTTGCATTGCTATTTTTCCTAGGCGGTTTAGGACTAGGTTATTCCAACATTTTAAAACACCTTAAGGCAGATCAATGGTGGGCGCCATTCGTGGCGTTACTAATCTTGGCGATCACCGCTCAAATTGGCCGATATGCCACTTTGATTGAAGATGCGGACCGCGTCTTTCTGTTGCCTAAGGAACGGGCCATGCATGCCTACTTCGTTCAGGCGCGTAAGTACAGCCTGGTTCTGGCTGAAATTGTGCAAGTCATTGTGATGTTCATCTTGACCCCATTCTTACGGGTTGCCTTGGGCTGGTCGTTAATGGAAGTTATTCTATTATTGATTGCCCAACTCGTCTTGAAGGATGCCTTGCTGCGGTTGGATATTGCCAGTGCCTATCAGGTAACCGGTCAGCGACGCATGAATCACTGGTCACTGAAGTGGTTAATCAGCCTCGTTGTGTTGGTGCCCGGACTGTGGTTAACGCCATTCTTGTCCTTCGTCTTGATTCTATTCATTGACGTTTTCAGTTGGCTCTGGTTGGAAGAACGGTGGCCCAAACAACAGATTCGTTGGCGTGAACAGATCAAGATCGAGGATAATCGGATGCTCGGCATCTATCGGTTCTTTAATTTATTCACAGAGGTGCCAATGGTTGCGGGAACGATTAAGCGTCGTCGTTATCTCGATGGCATTCTGCGACTGGTTAAACCGACCCATTCGCAAACCTATCTATACCTATATAGCCGGGGAATGTTACGAGGAACCGAGTTTAGTGGGTTGGTCGTTCGGCTGACGGTGATTGGGATGTTGCTCCTATACTTTGTCCGGGGACAATGGTTGCCGATCTTCCTAGCGGCACTCTTTATTTATCTGATTGGGTTTCAACTCCTGCCATTCTTCCAGCAGTATGACGATGTGGTTTTTACCCACGTTTATCCATTGACTGAGCAACAACAAGTGAAAAGTTTTGTTAAGTTAGTGACGTTAATCCTGGCGGTCGCTGCGGCATTGCTGTGGGTGATCATTTTGATTGCTAATCCAACGGTTGAAACCGCTGGCGGAAGTCTAGTCGTTGAGTTGATTGAGGTCTGGTACCTTGCTCGCATTTACACACCCCAACGACTTGCACGGGCAATCAAAAATAGGGGTTGACGTGCCCAGCATTTCCCAATAGAATTGATCGTAGCTGACAAATCGAGGAGGGGTGGCAAGCATGGCTTTGGATATTAGTGATGGCTGGAGTCTGTATCCGCTAGGTGGCAACACCGGAACGGCCTTTATGGGGACTAAGGCATCGCAAAAAGTCTTTCTCAAGCAGAATGCCTCACCTTTCCTGGCAGCTCTGTCAATGGAGGGCATTACGCCTCGGCTGGTCTGGACGAAACGGCTGGCTTCGGGAGACGTTATGACTGCCCAGGAGTGGTTGAATGGTCGGACGTTACGACGAAGTGAGATGCGTGAACAACGTGTCGCGCGACTGCTCCATCGGGTTCATCATTCCCACCTGCTTCATGATATGTTATTAAAAGTCGGCGGACGGTTTACAACGCCCGCCCAGTTGTTGGGTCGACTGCAACCGGCATTAGCTTCTGACTTACGGCAGCATCCGTTAATTCAGTCGGCGTTTGCTGCCTTGCAAGACGAGCAACCACAACTGCCCAAGACCGATTATGAAGTTTGTCATGGTGATCTGAATCATAAGAACTGGTTGTTGTCCGATCGTCGTCGACTGTACCTAGTCGACTGGGACGCTGCAACTTTTGCCGATCCGGCTTACGACCTTGGGGCCTTGCTATGTGAGTATGTGCCACTAGAAGAATGGCAACGTTGGTTGCAGGACTATGGCGAACGCTTGACGCCAGATCTGTTGGCGCGGGTGAACTGGTATGCTCGAATTCACTGTTTGACGGTGATCGCCGATAGTTTCCATCAACAACGTTTTCAAATTATGAATCAACATTTAATCTTATTAGAAAAATTGACACGAGAATCAGTGACGGATTAATCGTCGACGGGAGTGGGGATGTCCTCACTCCCGTTCTTGTCATTAGGAGGACTAACAATGCGGGTGCGCAATAAACCTTGGGCCAAGGACTACATGGCCGAACATACTGAACGGATGGTTGTTGAACCAGAACCCTTACGTGGGGACTGGCAGAGTCGTTTTCCAAGCGACCAGCCACTTTATGTTGAGATCGGAACCGGGAAGGGCCAATTCATCGTTGAAATGGCCCGGCGGCATCCCGATCACAACTTTATTGGAATTGAAATTCAAATGTCAGTGATTGCGGCGGCTTTGAAGCTGGTTGTGGCCAGTGGCTTAACCAACATTCAATTGGTTCACACCGATGGCGTGGCCGTTAACACCATTTTTGCGCCCGCCGAAGTCGCTGGAATTTTCCTTAATTTCTCCGATCCATGGCCCAAGACACGGCACATCAAGCGTCGGCTGACATCGCCAGTGTTCTTGGCCCATTACCAGGATATTATGCAGCCCAAGGGACAGTTACAATTCAAGACGGATAACCGTGGCTTGTTTGAGTATTCCCTGACTAGTTTGAGTAATTTCCCCATGATTCTTGAAGGGGTCTGGTTGGACCTGCATGCGGCCACCGATGGTGTTGAGGATGTTGAGACGGAATACGAGCAGAAGTTTTCGTCCAAGGGTCCTATTTACCAAGTGATTGCCCATTTTCCTGAAAATTAATGATCTGACGAGCGGCCCTTATGAGGGTCGCTTTTTTTATTAAAATTTTTTGGTGAAGACTGTCGGAGGTAACTTAAAGGAGCTGATGACATGTTAATTGCGGAGACTGATCACCGATTGATTGACGCTCAAGTGGCCCAAAAGGGCGGCCGTTACGCCTGTCCCGCCTGCAAGGAACCGGTGAGATTACGGCACGGACAGCGAATTCCACCGTATTTCGCCCACCTACCACACAGTCAGTGTCAGATTGCGAGTGAGCATGAGAGTCGCCAGCACATGCAGGGAAAGCGCCAATTGGCGAGTTTCTTCAGTGCGTGGGGACCTGTTCGACTTGAAGAGGTTCTCCCGGCGATTCAGCAACGAGCAGATGTCTGGGTGACACATGGTCAAAGGCCACTGGCGTTAGAATTTCAGTGTAGTCCAATCAACGATACCCAGGTCCTTTTACGTACGCAGGGCTATGCAAGACTTGGGGTGGCGATGGGGTGGTTGTTGGGCAAGCGGTATGATCAACAGGGGCTGTCATTAGGCTTGATTCAGCGGTTTGCGGCCGTTCGCGGTCAATGGGGACTGTGTCTATTGTTCTGGGATGTTGGCCGGCAACAGTTGCGAGTGGTCCACCATCTTTATCAGGATGTTTTGGGTCATTGCTGGGGGACAACGGCCTGGATAACGCGTTTAGATCAATTTGTTCAAGGCCGGCCCCGGATGACCCCACCGGCCAGACCGAATTGGCCGCAATTTAGGCGTCAGTTACAGCAACGATTGTGGCGGTCGGATGCGCGATTACGACCGTTACAAGAGGAACTTTACCTTCGTGGTCAAAACCTGGCAACGTTTCCTCAGATGCTGATGAGTGACCAAGCAACCTGGCCATTATTTGGCCAGGGGGAGGTCTATTGGCGAATCCTGATGATTTCCAGGCTTTTCTCCGAGACGGAACTGATCACACCGGACCGGGTTTTAGAATTAGGGCAAGCAGTCTTTGATCAAACCGGTGGGCACATGGCGGGAGCCGGGTTCACTTGCCCAGATGTGATCGGGCACGCTATTCGCGATTTGTTACGGGTTGCGGTCAATCACGGTTATCTAGTCCCAGGTTCCGGTGGTTGGCGGGTGGCCAAGCAACCAACCTGGTCAGCGGGGGTCGCCTAGTCCGGTCATCTTTGGGGAAAGTGTTAAACTATCCTTATGGAAATCGAAGGAGGACGAGTGCAAATGAAACAATTACCGAAGCGTTCGGCAGTACCGGAACAACTGACTTGGGACTTGACGTCAATTTATCCGGATGATGCCAGTTTCAAAAAGGATGTGCAGCAAGTTAAAGACGCTGCAGAACAGATCAAGTCCCTATCAGGACAACTGAGTAGGAGTGGTGCGGACCTCTACCGAGTGACGACGGCGGTTTTAGACCTGAACCGTCAACTTGAACGACTCTACGTCTATGCCTCACTGAAGAATGACCAAGATACCGGCAACGCTACCTATCAAGATCTGGCAGGGCAGGCGGAGAGCTTGGTGGCCACTGTTGCCAGCGCAACGGCTTGGTATGAACCCGAGGTCTTGGCGCTCAGCGCGGCAGATCTACAGAAGCTGATTGACAGCGAGCCACGCTTGGCCGATTATCAACATTTATTTGATGTTTTGGCGGAACAACGGGACCATACCTTGTCGACTAGTGAGGAAAAGTTGCTGGCAGGTGCTCAGGATATCTTTGGTGCTTCAGCTAAGACCTATAGTGTTTTGAGCGATGCCGATCTGAAATTTCCGGTTGTTCAAGATGCCGAAGGGAAGGATGTTCGCCTCTCTGAGGGCCTCTATGGAGTCTTGTTACAGTCAACCACGCCACGAGTTCGTGAACAGGCTTTTAAGGGCCTTTACAGCGTTTATCAGCAGTTCAGGCATACCTTTGCCTCTACACTGGCTAGTGAGGTTAAAACGCATAATTTTACGGCGAAAACGCGGCATTACGCCAGTGCTCGTGAGGCGGCGATGGCCGAGAATCAAATTCCAGCCCAGGTCTACGATAATCTGGTCACGACGGTAAACAGTCATTTGGACTCGCTTCATGATTATGTTCATCTTCGCCGGGATATCCTAGGCTTACCGGAGTTGCATATGTATGACCTTTATACGCCGATCACGGGGGAGCCAAGTTTGAGCTATACCTATGAGGAAGCCCAGCAAGAAGCATTGAAGGCGCTCAGTGTCCTTGGGCCGGATTATATCGATCAGGTCCAGGCAATGTTCACCAGTCGGGCAATCGATGTGGTTGAAAACCAAGGGAAACGGACTGGTGCTTACTCGGGTGGGGCGTATGATACGAAGCCTTACATCCTCCTCAATTGGCAGGATAGCTTGGAGAGCCTGTTCACGCTGGTTCACGAGATGGGCCATAGCATGCACAGCCACTACACGCGCGCTAACCAGCCGTTCCAGTACGGCGATTATTCCATTTTCGTGGCCGAGATTGCTTCAACGACAAATGAAAACCTTTTGACGGACTATCTGTTGAAGACTCAGACGGATCCTAAGGTTCGGGCCTATGTGTTAAATCATTACCTCGATGGATTTAAGGGAACCGTTTATCGTCAGACCCAGTTTGCTGAGTTTGAAGACTTTATCCATCAACAGGCAGCAGATGGTCAGTCACTGACGGCGGACTTCATGAGTGACTTCTATGGCAAACTTAACGAACGCTACTACGGGGATGCCGTTATTTCCGATCCTGAAATTGCCGACGAGTGGACCCGGATTCCTCATTTCTACTACAATTACTATGTTTATCAGTATGCGACCGGCTTTGCGGCGGCCACCACATTGGCCCAACGAATCCTGAGTGGGGACCCCGAAAAGCGCGAAGCGTATTTGGGTTACTTAAAGTCTGGTAGCTCGGCAGCACCTTTAGATGTGATGCGGGCGGCCGGTGTCGACATGACGAAGCCAGATTATTTGGAAACGGCCTTTGCGACCTTTGATGAACGGTTAGCAGAATTTAAAGAGTTGGCCAAACAGTTGAAGTAGACGAAAAAAAGCTATCGGCCTAGGCCGATAGTTTTTTTAATTTGTTATTAGGTTTAAACTAAACAGACCGCCAATCCCGTTGCCAGATAAGGCCCATTGTTTTTTCGCCAGTGTGGACGCTGATGACCGGGCCCAACTCGCTGAAGACAACGCGAACCTCAGGAAAGTCGGCCGCAATTTTTGCGACCCATTGGTCTGCCAATTCGGGATTATTCGCCGCAATGACGGTAACTAGAATCGGGTAGTCAACGGATTGTAAAGTGGTTTTTAGATGGTCTACCATTAAGCGGAAGGCCTTCTTCATCGTCCGTTCTTTATCGATGGCGATGATTTCGCCCGTCGGATTGAAGGTTAAGATTGGTTTGATGTTGAAGAGATCACCAATGATCGCCGACCGATTACTCAGGCGACCGGTACGGGCCAGGTGACTCAGGCTATTAACGGCGAAGTAGACCTGCATCGTTGTCCGCAGACTCTCCAGTTCGGGAACGATGGTGTCCGCGTGATCGCCGTTAGCGACCATTTGTCCGGCCAGAAGACAGAGGTTGGCTTCGCCCGCGCTAGCAACCAGTGAATCAATAGGGTAGACCTTAGCCCGTGAATAGTCCTTAGCAAAGATTTGCAGGTTATCCATGAATGATGTGATGCCGCTAGAAAGGTGAATCGAGATGATTTCATCAACCCCTTGATCTGCCAGCTTATCGTAGGCTTCCTTGACTTCGCCCAACGAGGTCTGTGAGGTCGTTGGGAGGTCGGGATTGGTCCGCAAATAGTCGTAAAACATCTGCGGTTGTTCTTCTAATTCTGATTCTGGATATTGATGCTCACCTAAGATCACTGTGATTGGTAACACGGTGATGTGATACTGCGCAATTTGCGTTGGGGTTAGGTAAGCAGCAGTGTCGGTCACAATAGCGGTAGACATAAAATAAGCACCCCTTTAATTGAGAATCAATTAATTGGCTTCATCATAACATATTGCAATTAGTTTTCATATCTGGCCAAATAAAAAGCCCGGCCAGAACGCTGGTCGGACAAGGGTAAAACGATTCAATGCTGCTTAAAGAACGTGCAGGTGAGGACGACTGGAACCGCCTGCTGAAGCAGCTTCTTTATTTTGTGGGTAATTAGGTTCTGCCATTAACATTTCTTTAGTCGCAACGCCTTGGCTTTCGCAGACATCACAGAGTGATTCGTAGGTGACATCGTTGAGTAACAAGCCGCACTGAGAGGCACTACAATTGAAAATAACGGCGGAAGAGGACTGTTCGACCTTCATTTCGGCAGCTAGCTTCTGGTCAGTCCGAAAGGCCTGTTTGGCCAGATCGGAGTCACAGTCTTCCACGAACATGTCGAGGTCTAACTGACAATCCTTAGCTAAGTCGAGCGCTAATTCTTGAGAGAAAGTCCGGTGGTGGTCAACGACGGCTGACTGCATATCGAGTAAGAATGAACGACCCTTGCGCTTCCCTTGGAAGAGGGCCGCCTTGTAGGCCAGAATTGCCCGATAATACACATTGAAGCGATCGTTTCTTTCCGCTAGGGTTGGACGCGCTGTGAGTGACTGCTCAATAATCTGTTGATTGAGCAGGGGCACGAATTGAAAGGATACCTTGCTATTCAAATGGTCAGCCAACTTCATGATGTTACGCTCGGAACGCATACAGCGAGCGCCTAATGGGTTGACGAACAAGTAGACTTCTAACACATTACTTCCTCCTATACCTGTCTAATTGGCAATCAGCAAGGTCGCCAAAACAAAAACTAATAACACTACACTACCAAAAAAAATAAAAATAGCAATCAGAACGTTTGTTTGAGGTGAAGACCGTCCGTTTAAAACGCAACCTAATCATGCAACATTTTTGTGATTAGGTAAAGCTAAACGCCTCGTAAGTCGGCTAGTTTGTTGACCATGTCCAAGAGTGTGAAATGAGTCACAGGTGTGACTGGTAATTTCTCTCGGTTCCGGTCAAAGTATGGTAAAATCGGATAGGACATCTGTGCCAAATGATAGGGGGAACGTGATTATGATAGCAAATTGGGACCAATTTTTATTACCCTATCAGCAGGCTGTTAGCGAGCTTAAAGTTAAGCTCCGTGGGATTCGCAAACAATTTGAGAATCGTAATGAACGGCCACCGATAGAGTTTGTGACTGGTCGAGTGAAACCGGTTGCTAGTATCAAGGAAAAAATGTCACGGCGACACGTTGCCGAGGAACGACTTGAACAGGATATGCAAGACATTGCTGGCCTACGAATCATGTGCCAATTTGTTGATGATATCTATGATGTGGTCGACCTCTTGCGACGACGCACGGACCTGACCATTCTCGAAGAACGCGATTATATTCACAATGAAAAACCGAGTGGTTATCGCTCCTATCACATTGTCATCGAGTATCCCGTGCAGTTAGTTTCCGGCGAAAAGAAAATTTTGGCGGAAATTCAGGTTCGGACCTTGGCAATGAACTTCTGGGCAACGATTGAACACTCTTTAAATTACAAATATCAAGGCGATTTTCCCGAAGAATTAAGTGGTCGACTGCAACGGGCGGCGGAAGCGGCCTTTAAGCTGGACACGGAAATGTCGGAAATTCGTGAAGAAATTCAAGAGGCGCAACAGTACATGACGCCTCAACACCATGACTCGTCTTCGACGGGGCAAAGCAAGGAAGAATGATATGAAGGTTTCCATCTTTAGTAATAATGGGCCAGAATCAAAGGCTGTCGCAACGGCGCTTCATGAGGGCCTCGCAGCTGGTGGCGTGACCATAGATAGTTTGGACCCGGACATTGTGGTAACCGTCGGTGGTGACGGGACCCTTTTGTCTGCCGTTCATCATTATAGTGACCGATTGGATCAGGTACGCTTCGTTGGGATCCATACAGGGCACCTGGGGTTCTACACGGATTGGCGTGACTATGAAGTGGATGAGTTGGTGGCTAGTCTGGTGGAAGACAATGGGCAAAGTATCAGCTATCCCATGTTGGCCATTCGGGTAGAGTATGCGGATGGTACGCATGCGGATGAGGCATTGGCTTTGAATGAATCTACAATTAAAAAGGTTTCCGGGACCATGGTTGCCGACGTCTATATCAAGGATGAATTGTTCGAAAGCTTTCGGGGGGATGGCCTGTGCATCTCGACACCAACCGGATCAACGGCCTACAACAAGTCGGTAGGTGGGGCGGTGCTCGACCCTCGGTTTAATGCGATTCAAATGGCGGAAATCGGATCAATCAACAACATTGTCTTTCGAACGCTGGGTTCGCCACTCATTATTCCGGCCGACGAATGGATTCGGATCGAGCCAGCAAGCTCTGCCGATAACGTTTTGATGTGTGATCAGCTTAGTATCGAGGGACGGCCAATCAAAGCGATTACGTATCGAATTGCGCCGCAACGAATTTTATTTGCTGAGTATCGTCACACCCATTTCTGGCAGCGAGTCGAGGCGTCCTTCATTGGACGGGAACGCTCATGACGGCCTTCGAATGGTCGGTAGACGGCCAGAGTCCAGTTCACGTTAGGACAGTCCTGATGGCGCACGGCGTCACCAGGACTTTTCTGAAGCAGGTGAAGTTCCATGGTGGCATTGTCACCTTGGATGGTCAGCCAGTTCGAGTCATTGCAATGGCTAATCCTGGACAACGAGTGGGGCTCGTGCTGCCCCCTGAACCGACGAATGAGCATGTGAGTGTGTCGACCAATCCCTTAGATATTTTATATGAAGACGACCACTTTTTAGTGGTTAATAAGCCGGCTGGAATGGCCTCTGTGCCGTCTCATCTTTATCCGGATGATACGTTAGCCAATCGGGTGAAAGGTCATCTACGGGCCATTCAGGCCGACAGTGATGTGACGCACATTGTGACTCGGTTGGACCGGGATACCAGTGGTTGCGTACTGTTTGCGAAGCATCACTTTGCCCATTCAATTCTGGATAAACAGCTGAAGCTGGGACAATTGGATAAACGGTACATTGCCGTTGCCAAAGGGTCGATGCAGCCAGACCATCTGGTAGTGAATGAACCCATTGGTCGGGCGGAGGGGTCCTTTATCAAAAGAACCGTTCGACCAGATGGCAAGGCAGCCAAAACGGAAATTTGGGTTCGTCGCCGGTCTGAAATGGCCAGTTTGCTGGCTATTAAATTACATACCGGAAAGACACACCAGATCCGAGTTCATTGTGAAGCACTGGGACATCCATTGCTGGGGGACTGGTTATACAGTCAACCAACGGATCCGTGGATTCACCGGCAGGCATTGCACTGTGCTCGCCTGAGTTTCTATCAACCATTCAAGAAGCAGTGGATCACTTGCTACGCTCAACTTCCAAACGATCTCGCTCGAGTGATTCAAGAAGAAGTCATCGTTTAATAAAGAAAGCTCGCTAACCAACTTAAGTTAGCGAGCTTTTTTTGCGCCCCCCTTAACTGTCACTTATCAAGTGTTAGTTAAGCGGCAAAATGGTCAGGAAACTTGATATAATAGCTTTTGTGAAAAATATTGTGAAATCAAATAAATTGGCCTAGATGAATAATGTTACACATTCTATATTGTGTGAGTAAAACATGGTACTGAACCTTAAAGAAACCTAAACTGATCCCTTGATTTTTGGAACGAATGTGCCTCGAAAACAGGCTCACACAAACGCGAAAATGGCCAATTTTTTAACGGAAATGTAATATTAGAGGACCAAATAGTAACCGTGAAAATGACAGTAATCAATAGTCTTGACCATTGAAAGAAAAGCGATGAGAGACCGTCAAAAGGCATCATGCCTGAAAACGGCGCCACACCAGGGTTTATAAACTGATCGTCGTCGTTAATTTTCGATGTTTAATAAATCGTTTTCATTGATTAATACTGCTGAAAATCTCAACTGATTTAACTGAGAAATTTTTAAGAAAGGAACAATATTCATGAAATTATTTGTTTATCGTTAGTAATTTAACTTTAAAAATAGTACGTATAGTGAAATTGTGCTAGAATGAACACCATCAGGGGATTGGTTTATAGGGGAGACCCTATCGTGGGGGAAGCGTATAGACCATTCAACTTTTGAACGCTATCATTTCAAAATGTTTGATGACTTTTGGGGTAGTGATTGTAATTTATTTGGAATCTCTTTCATAAAGGAGGGCGTTACGACAGTGAAATTCATGCGGAACAAGGCATTCAACGGTGATCCAAAATTGCGGTACAAGATGTTCAAGTCAGGGAAGACCTGGGTCTTCGCGGCGTTGGCATCTTTTACGCTTTTAGGAACCGGCAATTTGACTGCCAAGGCCGACACGGCTAGTCAGGCTGATGAGTCCAGCAGCAAAGCAGGTAATACTTCTTCTGCTGCCTCTTCGGCGAGTTCATCGTCAACCGTTAAGCTACGAGATAGCTCAGCGGCTGCAAGTTCAACAGCATCATCTGCTGCAAGTTCAGCAGGTGATGAGTCCAGCTCCGCCGCTTCTTCTTCGGCAGATAAGATTTCTTCAGCATCAGCTGAATTAAGCTCGGCTGCAGGGGAAAGTTCGGATGCATCGGACTCAAGTTCAGCAAGTTCTTCATCTAGTAGTTCAGCAATTACGGCCATTTCGGCTTCAAGCGCTGCAACGAATGATACTAATAAGAAGGTTGCTAGCTTAGCTGCTAACACAGATGCCGATGTCACCTTGACAACTAATGTCACTAAGACTGTGACTAAAGTTGCGATGACCCGACAGGCTGTTGTGATGCCAGTGGCCGAAAGTGCTTCATTAGTCACGACCACAGGCGATACAAACAGTGCTTCAACGGGGGATAGTAGTGCTGCGAATGCGGCTTCGGCCGCAGCTTCATCCGCAGCCGTTGCTGCCAGTGCAGCAAGTAGTTATGCATCTTTAGTTAATACGTTAGATACTCAGGCGGCCTACAAGACTGCCTCAAGTGCTTATCAAGAAACTCTCCAGGCTTATGATTTTGCTAAACATTACAATAGTTTGGCGAACATGTACTTGGATTCTCTGAACGTCACCAGTGATGCTTCAGAAATGACCAAAAATTATGCCACTGCTTCCAGTGCTGCAGCTTCATATGCCGCCGCAGCGGTCTCTTATGCTGACATTACGTCCAGCGCCGCCTCAGCTGCTCAATTAGCAGCTGCTCAAGGAATGGCAAGCCTCGTAAGCAGTGCCGGCGTGGATGTTCACTCGGCAGCCAGTGCAGCAGCAATCGCTGCCGCTGAGGCTTCTGCCGCTGCCAGCAGCGCATACACAGCAACACAATATGCAAAACAAAATTCAGCAGCCATGGCGGCATACTCAACGGCAACTAGTGCCGCAACTGTTGCCTCTAGTGCCGCTGCTGCCTTAAGTGATCTGGCCAGCCAAGCTGATGCCGCTTATGCTGCAGCCAGTGCTGCAGGTATCACTGGCGATTACGCCGCAGCAAGCAACGCCAATGTCAGCATGAATAGTGTTGCCAGTGCTGCTGCAATTGCCAGCACGACCGTTACGGATGCTAACAGTGTTGCCCAGTCAGCAGGACTCGAAGCCTCGACCTTATCTATTCAGGACCTGGCTAGTTCAGCCGCTTCTAGTGCTTCATTAGCAGCATCTTCGGCAAATATGGCAAGTACTGCAGCTTCTCAGGCTGCAGGTTACAAAGGGACACAATCGGCAAACTATGCTTCCAGTGCAGCCAGTGCCTCTACGATTGCCAGTTCAGCAGCCGCTAAAACCAGTGCCGCTGCCTCCAATGCCGCCGCAGCTTTAACGGCGCAGGACGCGACGTCTTACGCTCGTGAGGCCGCAGCCGCAGCCGTCTTGGCTTCTTCGGCCGCAGCGGATGCTTCCAATGCCGCAACGCTGGCCAAGGCGTTCAATACTTCTGTGACTGGTCAAGATTCGACGGCCAGCGGGGCTAGTCTTACGGCTAGTGCAGCCAAGACCCAATACAAGGTTGGTGAACAGATTTCCATTACAACCAATATCAGTGATTTGGGTTATTACCTGCTTGTCAACAGTTATGAGGTTAAGACAGCAAATTACGTTTGGTATGTTTCAACTGATGGACGTACCTGGTCACCTGTGAGTGGCCAAACTTCTGCGACATTTGCCCCAAACGCAACGACTGCTGGGACTTACTACTATCAAGCAGTGGTTACTGGAACGAAAACGGCTTTATTTAGTTCTACTGGCTTTAAGGCGGGTTCGAATGTCATTACCGTGGTGGTTACTGACGCCAAGGGGACTTACACGGATCAATCTGCGAAATCAGCTAGTGAAGCCGCTGAGTATGCAACGGCAGCCGAAGCCGCCGCTGCTGCTGCAAGTTCAGCAATCGCTAACATGAACTCGATTGCGGACGTTTCTTCAGACAACACGGCTAGCTACAACGCTTCCTTAGCAACTAAGAGTGGTGAAGCGGCTAGTTCATACGCCGCATTGGCCAGCGAAGCTGCTAGTATTGCTGCCGTTTCGAAGACTGCCGCTGCATTGACCGAAGCAACCAAGGATTATGCGGTTGCCAGTTCAGCTGCTAGTGTTGCCGCTGAACAATCAACTTTGGCTAGTTCTTACAACGTGATGGCTAGTTCAGCTGCGTCTGCTGCCTTAGGTAGCGTTGACTTAGCATTATCCGCAGCAGAAGAAGCCTCATCTGATAAGGAAACTGCCGACTACTTGGGTGCTAGTTACGCTGCCATCGCAGCTGCTACTGCCTCAAGTGCCGCCAATGTTGCCTCGGTTGCAGGTTCGAATGCCGCCGCTGCTAACAACGCGTGGTCTTCATCACCTGATTTTAATTCAGCCGCAACTGAAGCTAATAGTATGGCAACCTCTGCCGCCGCAGCAGCTTCTAGTTTTGCTGCCCTGGCAAGTAGTGCCGCTTCTACCGCTGCAAGTTATGGTGCTGACGGAGACTACAAGGCTGCCTCTAACGCCGCCGTTTCTACCAACACGTACCTGAAGCAGACGGTAGAACAACAAAGCTATGCGGCTAGCGCTGCAAACGCCGCCACAACTACGATTGTGACAGCGCAATCATCATACGCGTCTTCCGTTGCCGCAGATGCAAGAACGTCAATTTCGGCCGCTAACGCTTCCGCAATTAGTGCGTCCTCTGCAGCAACCTCACTGGCTGCTAAATACAAGTCGAACACGAGCCTAGGTGCATCATTTATCAGTCAAGCTGCTAGCTTGGCACAACAGGCACAACTTGCTGCAGCTCAAGGAGACGATGCAGCTTCCGATGCTACTAGTTACATGACCTTGGCATCATCTGCAGTTGCTGCGGGCGACTTTAATGCCGCTAGTGGTTTCGCTGCCGATGCTAACCAAGCGCTGGAAAATGCAACGGCGTACGCAACGGCCGCAACCTCTGCCGCAAGTAATGCTGCAATTGCCATTGTGAATGCGACAAATTACTCTAACAAGACCAATACTTCTCAAGCATCGATTACTGGTGATGCTAGTCAATTCCTTGGAATGACCTTGAAGGCTGGTTTTACAACTCAACCGTCAGCGGTTACGTCCACTGTTTCTGGAAATACATTCACCTTGAGTGCCACTTCCTACATTAATACGGTGAACTTGTACGCTAACAACACGGTTTCAACTTGGTATGTCCAAATCAACGGTTCATGGATGAAGTTGTCCGCCGCTCAAGACGCCGGTTACCTGACGTACAGTGAACAGAAGACCGACCAATACAACTTATTACCAGTGCTGACCAACGTTTCTAACACGGTAACCGTTCAAACGGCTTCCGACTTTACTGGGACGATGATGTTCCAAATGGTCGCTCAGTACCAAGATGCTTTGACGGTTACGCATATCACTCATGGTAGCAATATTGCCGAAGTTGATGTGTATGACTCTGATGTTCCAGCAACAAGTATCGAAATCAGTGGGCCAGACTATGTTCTGAATACCCAGTCATCGAAGTTTACGACTACGACGAACCCAGGGAACGCCACTGGTGAAATCAGCTGGGCAAGTAGCGATACCAGTATCGCTACGGTAGATAATGGTGGTGTGGTAAGTGCTGTTTCCGACCAGTCAGAAGGAAAAGTTACCATTACAGCAACGATTACCAACGCTGATGGATCAACTTATTCTTCTTCTAGAACGGTTACGGTTGGTAATGGGTTAGTCGATCAATCTGTTAATGCTGGGGACAATGTGATTTGGTTGCCAGATTCAAGTTTGACGACAACTAACGACGATACCTCTGAAGTTACCTACCAATGGTATTACTCAGCAACTGATAGCAATACTGGTGGTACGGCTATCAGCGGAGCAACCAGTGCTCAATTGGATCTGAACGACGTTAAGACTAGTCAAGCAGGGTACTACTACCTGGTTGTTACCGATGGTGATTTGACCATGACCTTAGGGCCTGCCGAATTGACCGTTGATGGGATTAGTGCTGACAATGCTTCATCTGCTGCCTTATCAGCCTCTGAGGCGGCAGCTGCCGCTGGCGAATACGCTAGTCTGGCAAACTCCTACGCTAACGTTGCTGACCAATATGGTGGCGACAAGTATTCCGCATCGACTTCATACGCAGAACAAGCTCAAGCCGCAGCTTCAACTGCAGCATCTGCAGCATCTGAAGCGTCTGCTGCAGCATCTGCCGCACAGGCTGCCCAATCGAATGCTGATTCTGCAACAGCAGCGGGAGATAACTCAACGGCATCTAGCGCTGCTGAAACGGCCAAAGAGGCTGCTTCATCTGCAGCAGCCGCAAAGGATAAAGCTTCCAGCGCTGCCAATGATGCTAACAATTATGCTAGTTTAGCCTCCGAAGCACACAGTGAGGCTGACTCAGAAAGTGATTCTGAGTCGGACAGTGAATCAGAAGCGCAATCGGAATCTGAGGCACAGTCCGAGTCTGAGGCTCAATCAGAATCTGAAGCTCAATCAGAATCAGAAGCAACGTCTGAATCCGAAGCTCAATCAGAATCTGAAGAAGCAAGTGAATCCGAAGCCGCGTCCGAATCTGAAGCCGCAAGTGAATCCGAAGCCGCGTCAGAATCTGAAGCAGCATCTGAGTCTGAGGCCGCATCCGAATCCGAAGCAGCATCTGAGTCTGAGGCCGCATCCGAATCCGAAGCAGCATCTGAGTCTGAGGCCGCATCTGAGTCTGAAGCTGAATCAGAAGCATCAGAATCCGAAGCAGCAAGTGAATCCGAAGCAGCGTCGGAATCCGAAGCCGCATCAGAATCTGAAGCAGCGTCCGAATCTGAAGCCGCAAGTGAATCCGAAGCCGCGTCAGAATCTGAAGCAGCATCTGAGTCTGAAGCAGCATCTGAGTCTGAAGCCGCATCTGAGTCTGAAGCTGAATCAGAAGCATCAGAATCCGAAGCAGCAAGTGAATCCGAAGCAGCATCTGAATCCGAAGCCGCAAGTGAATCTGAAGCAGCAAGTGAATCTGAAGCAGCGTCTGAATCTGAAGCAGCATCCGAATCTGAAGCAGCATCCGAATCTGAAGCAGCGTCTGAATCCGAAGCCGCATCCGAATCCGAAGCCGCATCCGAGTCTGAAGCTGAATCAGAAGCATCAGAATCCGAAGCCGCATCCGAATCTGAAGCAGCATCCGAATCTGAAGCAGCGTCCGAATCTGAAGCAGCATCCGAATCTGAAGCAGCAAGTGAATCTGAAGCAGCGTCTGAATCCGAAGCCGCATCCGAATCCGAAGCCGCATC
>NZ_RHOA01000012.1 GCF_003946545.1 Levilactobacillus tangyuanensis | reverse complement strand
GTTGTGGTGACACCATTAAAGACCTTTATGGGTTTTTCTGTCCACTAATATGTTCAACTTAAATTTTACAATCTACCTTATAAAAACTTTTCCAGCATAATAATGTTTTATAAATCTTGGTATAACAACGTTTATTGTTGCCCTGAATCCACCGAGCTGAATTGGGCTAGTCAAAAAGGCCCGTGTACGACGAAGCCGTCCACGAGTCTTTTTCAATTATGAGTATTTAATTAGAAATCATTAACGAATTTTTTAGTTGTGACGACGTTTCCGCCAACCAATCAAACTAAAGCTTCCCAGTGTCAATCCTAGGACTGACCACCAAGGCGTTTGTGCATCGTTAGTTTGTGGTAAAGTCGTGGCAGACTTGTCCGCATCGGCGGTCAAATCGGTTTGGCCCTTCACCTTGACACTGTGCCCAGCATTAGCTTTGGCAGCAGTCCCATCATGATGAGCCAATTGAACGGTGGCGGCTGAACCACTGTTGTTCAAGTATTCAACCACCGGCCGCTTAGCCTTTTGGGTTGGCTTCACTGCCGTACTAGGTTCACGAACACCCTTGTCATGAATCACATTGCCCCCGTTCCCTGGCTTATCTGGCTTGACCGGATCGGTTGGGTCAGTGGGGTCGGTAGGATCAGTTGGATCAACAGTTCCAGAACCATTGTCGCCAGATCCGCCGTTACCACCAGTCGTAGCAGCCTTAACAATCAAGTTAACCGTGACCGTTTGCCCGCCGTAACTCAAGATAACGGGATACGTGCCAGGTACCGTCAGATCGGCGCCTTGCAGATCCATGGTAATTTGGTCGGCAGCGACTGGTTGCGCATTAATATCCGTTGCCGTGGCACCAAACGTGCTGGCCGTTGGCGTCGCATCCCCAACCGTCATCGTGGCATCCTTACCAGTCAACGTTGGGGTTGCCGCTGTGATGTTTAAGATGGCCGGCTTGTAGGTCACGTTGTAATTATCGCTTGGCGTAACAGAGAACGTGTACGTGTATTGGCCAACCGTCTCCCCTGGTTCTCGGCTAACCGTAATGGCCAGTGGGAAGTCTGCAATCGGCGTCTGCGTATCGTCACTGTCGTCGGTCACCGTAAAGGCTACCTGTGGATCAGCTGTCCCCGCAACCTTCGTTTGATCACCGCCGGTAACGGCGATGGTGAAGTTTGCCGGAACAATGCTTAACGTCGCATTAGAGTCCTTGGTCTCGGTCCAATCAAAGAGACCGGCCGCGGTCGCTTCGCTTTGAACCCGCTCGATAGCTTCGGGCTTCAAGACAACCTGATACGTGCCAACGTTCGGCACCGTGCTCAGCGTGCTGGCCCCAACGGAATCCAGAACGCTATTAGCATTCGAGTCGTTCGTTGGAATCAACTCCAGGTCCCCATCCTTTAGGATGTAGACGAACCCGTCAGACATCTTCAGTTGGTAGTCACTGGCATTGATCGTTGGTGTGGTCCCCGTGTACGTCACTTCTTGGTTCCCAGATAAGGTATAGGTCCCTTGCCGCTTGGAAACCGTCAACGTAATCGTTTGCGACGTGCTGCCCTTGTAGCTGTAAGTCACCTTGTAAACCCCAGGTGTTTGCGTGACTTGGTCGGCATTCACGTCATCGCCGGCAGCGTTCTTGACCACCACCGTTAGGTCGTTATAACTGAGGCTCGTCCCATCCGGTTGTTCCGCACTAACAAAGTTTTGTTCTGGCGTCCAGTTGTCCATGTACCAGGCTTGGCCATCGACAACCTTGATGTCTGGGTCGTTTAAGACCACTTGGTAGGCCCCAGCATACGTGTTTCCTTGACCGTCGTTCAGCGACCAATCGAACTTGAAGCCAGTTGTTCCGGCAGGAATATTAAATGTGCCATCGGCGGCGTTGTAGGTCACGCCGTTGGTCAATGATGACACCAGCAGGTCCTTGTTAGTCAGATCGCCAACGTGGGTATCAAATAGGGAGTCAATCGTCACGTCGGCAGAATTACCGAAGTAAGCTGCATATTGGTTCAGCGCCAGTGAGCTATCACCGGTACCCGACGTCAACGCCGTGATCCGGTTGTAACTGAACGCGTCCGTGCCGACCGAAGCACCCGTAGGCACATTGATGCCATCGATTTGATTCCCATAAAAGGCCTTGGCGCCAACACTCGTCACGGTTTGTGGCAGATCGATATTGCCGCCGAGTTCGTTGTAGGTGAAGGCCCCTTCACCGATCGAGGTCAATCCGGCAGGAAGCGTCACGTTCTCCAGATGACTTCCAGCAAAGGCGAAATCACCGATACTGGTGACATTTACTGGAAGAACGAAGACGGGTTCGCCATCGGCATTAGTCGTGCCCGAACCCTCCACACCGGAATATTCAAAGGTCCCGGTGCCAATTGACGTCAGCTTCGTGGCCTTGCTGGTATCGACCGTCTTCAAATTGTCGTCATAAGTAAACGCATTGTTGCCCAGCGTTTCCAATCCGGCGGGAAGCACGAAGTTAGTCAGGGCCGAGTTCGCCAAGAAGGCCTGCTTACCAATGGTGGTCACCGTATCCGGCAACGTAATGTTGGTCAGCGCGGTATCATAAATGAAGGCATTGTCGCCAACGGTGGTTAACCGACTACCATCACCAAAGCTCACGGTCGTCAGACCACCGGCAGCGTTACCGTCGGCGTCCTTTAAATTATCAGCCGCAAAAGCACTATCACCGATTGAAACCAAATTGGCCGGCAGGTTCATAGTCGTCAAGTGGCCATCGTAGGCGAAGGACGCAGCGCCGATCGTCAGATCGGGATCGGCGGCACCACTCGTGAACGTCACATTGGCCAGATTCAAGTTAGACTCGAACGCGCCATCCCCGATTGACGTTAGTGTAGCTGGGAAGGTAACGGACGTTAAGCCGGTGCCGTAAAAGCTGTTGTTGCCAATAGTCGTTAATTGACTATCACTAGGAATCGTCAAAGTTGTCAATTGCTTAGCCCGGGCAAAGGCGCTATCACCAATGGTAGTGACGTTACTTCCTAGGGTCACCGCCGTTAAGCCGGTGTCATCCCCACCAATAACGGAACCATCAGCGGAGGTGTATTGGGCAAAGGCAGAATTGCCAATTGTTTGAACACCGGAACCCAGGTTAACCGTGGTTAAGGCACTGTTGCCGGAGAAAGCCCCGGCCTCAATGGTCGTGGCACTTGGAATGTCTAAGGTCGTTAACCCGTCATTCATGAAGGCACCCTCACCGATACTAGCGAGCGTCGTGTCACCAGAAAAGTCCACGTCGGTCAGGCCGCCATTACTTGCGAATGCTAACGACCCAATTGAATTCAAGTTTTTGGAAAGCTTAACGGATTGCAAATTGTTGTATTCAAACGCTTGATTACCAATGCTCGTCACACTGTCTGGTAACGTTAACGTGGTCAGGTGGGCACTCGTAAAGGCTTCATTGCCAATCGTCGTCAGATGCGTTGCCGAGCTGAAATCCACGCTAGTCATTGGCGTGTACATAAAGGCTTTATCGCCGATACTGGTCAACGAATCTGGCATCACAATACTCGTCAATTGGCTACTTTGGAAGGCCCCATCACCAATGGTCGTAACCGTCGATGGCAGATCAATCGATGTCAAGCCGGTCATGACAAAAGCCTGTTCACCAATCGAAGTTAACGAATGGTTTTCGCTTAGGTCCACGACTTGTAAATTCTTCAGGTAAGCAAAGGCATTGTCACCAATCGTTTGAATCCCATCACCAATAACGACTTTGGTGACACTATCCATCTTGCCAGTTCCGGCAGCAAATGCCCCACTAGCAATGTCAGTCACCTTATAGGTTTGATAGGTTGCCCCACCATCCGTACTGATCTCGGCCGTCCCAGGAATAACCATGGTATCGCCATCAAAGACCTTACTCAGGCCATCCAGGGTTGCCGTACCATCGTCATGAGCGGTATAGGTAAACCCACTGTTGTCCGTTGGGACATCGGCAGCCAAAGCTTGGATAGTCATCGCGTTTGTGTTAACGGGACTGCCAGCGGTGGCCGTTTCCGTAGCGTCCGTCTTGTTCAGATCAGACCCGGTAGAATCATCACCGGTGCTGCCATTGCTGCCAGAGCCGGAACCGGTGCCATCGTTAGTCCCCGTCGAACCGTTGTCGTTAATCGTTCCGGACCCATTTCCAGTATCGGAACCATTCGATCCGGTCGCACCATCGCTTAAGCTACCGTTATTTTCACCTGTACCTGTACCCACACTGCCCGTATCGGTCCCGTTGGCACCAGTACCCGTTCCAGCAGCGTTGCCAGAATCACTCCCAGTACCGGCACCGGATTCATCAGTTGTTTCATTCTTAGTCGCCACAGAACCTAATGTGGCTTGTTTAGCATCGTTTTCTGAAGTTCCAGCCGCTGTTTGGCCACTTGTTGTACTACCCGTTGCGGTATCAGCGTGTGCCGAAATATCTTGGCCAGCAAGTGTGCCCAGGCCAATCGTTGCAACCGTGATGGCAGCGAAGACCCAGTGCTTCCCATCCTTGTACATCTTAAAGTGTCGTTTTGTTTGCATCGTTGATGTGCTCCTCTCAAATAGCGGGCTAGCCAGTCCTCAAAATCATGATAAATCTCAGATCAACGGTTTATGTTCCTCAACATGGCATTTTAATACCTTAACACCTGAGTGCAACTAATAGTCATTTGTGCAACCAAGTTTGTCTCTAAACATTACCAAATAGCCAACCAATCTCTCTAAATTCCGGTTTACTCATTAAACCCTTGATTAATATAATATATCCAGTAAGCCGATGGGTCAATCAATAAATGCAAGAAATATTCATGAATACAAAAAAGTTCACCCCTTAACTAACTGATTAATGGGTGAACGTTTTACGCTTATTTCCTATTTATATACGAATGATTACTCACGACGAAAAGTTCGATGACCGAGCATCACCAGCAGGCCCAAGACGATCTCAGCGACCCCCACGAAGATCAGCACACTTAGACCACTGCGAGCCACCGGCGTCATGAGGTGGGTTGCGAGCGTGCTCGTCGAGACAATCGCAAACGGTGCCAAGAAGAACGCCCCAGTGCTCACCAGGCCCGTTAGCAGCCCGCCCACACTAAGTCCAGGCCCAAGGCTTCCTAAGAAGTGATGAACGCCTACCGCATAGATGAGCGTCACCACAGCGAGCAAGGCACTAGCAATCATCAGCCAGAGATTCAGTCGGCGAATCAGCTGAACGCGAGCCATGGCCGCTGTCATGGTCGCGGAATTCAAGGTGGCCTTGGTCAGCTTCTGGGCATCTTGACTAATCCGCTTGGTAAAGCTCTCGCTCGCCGTGACCCCCGTCTGAGCGGCCTGCGTCTTGATAGCCGTGGTCAAATCGGTTGTATCCACGGTGGTCACCGACTGACCATATAATCGTTCGATCCCTTGTGCCAAGAAGGGTTCCGCAATACTAGCACTCACAGGACTGCCAGTCACCCCCAGTTCCTCGAGGTCATCATTTAGTCGATTGATGACCTTCTCACCGACCGACGAACGGGAAACGACCCCTGCCGTATAGGATGCATTGAAGACCGTGAACCGTAGTCCAAGCGTGATGGTTAAAATGGCGAACAACAATGCCAGCCAACGGTCCAGTCCCGGACGGCGTTGATACTCGGTTGTCGGC
This sequence comes from Levilactobacillus tangyuanensis, assembly GCF_003946545.1. Lineage (GTDB taxonomy): Bacteria > Bacillota > Bacilli > Lactobacillales > Lactobacillaceae > Levilactobacillus > Levilactobacillus tangyuanensis. The sequence goes on along the minus strand of NZ_RHOA01000012.1, from coordinate 54,965 downwards.
GCTGGTTGCTGGGATGGTTCCTCGTCTTCATCTGAATGATAACGGGCCATTCGACTCTGTGTTTCCAAACTCAGCACCTCCTCATCTCATAAAATTATTTGTCCACTATTCTAGCATATTCCCTTTGCAGAAAGGTTAAGGACGGCTTAATCACATGAAAATTTATACTTTTTCATGGCTTTTTCACATTGCCACCTGATTTTCCTCAATAAAAAACGCCGTCGCTTTCACGACAACGTTTTTCATAGATCGGTCTACTTGGTGGAACTACGCTTCATTAACCCATAAGGTAAAATGACCGTATTTTCTTCAACCGTTTCATTATTCATTAACTTGGTCAGTAACCGCATCGCCACGGCACCAATGTCGTAGAGTGGTTGGGTGATGGAGCTCATCTTAGGCCGAACCAATTCCGTTAACTTGGTATCGTTACTCGTGATGACTTCAAATTCATCCGGAACCTTAACACCGGCGTCGGTGAGGCCATTCATGACCCCCGCGGCCAACTCATCGTCACCAACGAATGCCGCCGTGGCCCCCGCTGCTGTCAGGGCAGGCTCTAAGGACTGACCAGCCTTGTAAGTGTAGTCGGTCTCAAAGACCAACTTACTGTCGTAGCTGATACCAGCATCCTTCAAGGCCTTCTTGTACCCCTTAAGCCGGTAATCATGATTAATCGCCTGGTCCATTGACCCGGAGACAAAGGCAATCCGCTGGTTGCCGTGATCGATTAGGTTCTTAACGGCTTCCGCAACTGCAGCAATGTAGTCAATGTTCACGCTGGGTTGGGTCTTCTCAGAATCCACGGAACCTGCCAAAACAACGGGTGCCTTGGACCGTTTGAATTCCTCGCGGAGTTCATCGGTCACCTGGTTACCCATGAAGATGATGCCATCAACTTGTTTGGCCATTAAGGTATTGAGAACTTGAACCTCTTTGCCCCCGTTTTCATCTGAGTTCGTCAGGATGATGTTATATTTATACATCATCGCGATATCATCGATTCCTCGTGCTAATGACGAGAAGTAGGCGTTGGTAACGTCGGGAATGATGACCCCAACCGTGGTGGTCTTCTTGCTAGCGAGGCCACGAGCAACAGCATTTGGCCGGTAGTCGAGGCGATCAATCACTTCGAGAACCTTCTTGCGTGTCGCTGGCTTAACGTTGGGATTACCATTAACCACTCGGGAAACCGTGGCCATGGATACCGCTGCTTCGCGCGCAACATCGTAAATTGTTACAGTTTGTTTTTCCATAGCGATAGCCCTTTCTTTCTTGTTTTGAGTCGTTTTCATCCGTTTTCAAGCAACTTGACCAGTATACAGAAACTCTTACTTTCGCGCAACATTGAAAACGCTTTCACATAGAAGAATACCTTAATTTTCACTATTATTCAAGCAACATTCTGCGATATGGTATAATTAACCCAATATTTTGAAGGGGTGATTCAATGACTAAACTTGAACAGATTCAGCAGTGGACAGCAGAACAGCACGCTAGCATGACTTACCTTAGCAACCCAAAGACCATCCAATACTTAACCGGCTTCGGCAGTGACCCCATCGAACGGGTTCTCGCCCTCGTCGTCTTCCCCGACCAGGACCCCTTTATTTTCGCCCCGGCCCTCGAAGTAGAAGTCATTAAGGCTACTGGTTGGCAATTCCCAGTCATCGGCTACCTGGATCACGAAAATCCATGGGCCATGATTGCGGACCAAGTCAAGCAACGCCACGTTGACCCTGCCCACATTGCTGTGGAAAAAGGTCAATTACAAGTTGCTCGGATGGAAGCCCTCGCCGCTCAATTTAGTAACCCTCAATTCGATATCGATATTACCAGCTACATCGAACACATGCGGCTGATCAAGTCGGCCGACGAAATCAAGAAATTGGAAATCGCCGGTAAGTGGGACGATTTCGCCTTTGAACATGGCTTCGCTGCCGTTAAGGCTGGCCGGACTGAAGAGTCTGCCGTAGCCGAATTACAGTACGCGTTGATGAAGGAAGGCATTATGGAAATGTCCTTCGGTAGCCTCGTTCAAGCCGGTGCCCATGCCGCAGAACCACACGGTGCCACTAACGACACCAAATTCCAAAACAATGAACTGGTTCTCTTCGACCTAGGGACGGTCTATGACGGTTACATCTCCGACGCCTCTCGGACCGTAGCTCTTGGGACCCCAACCGCTAAGGAAAAGGAAATCTACGACGTTTGTCTGGAAGCTCAGTTAACCGCTCAGGCTGCCGTTAAGCCCGGCATGACCGCTGAAGAAGTTGACAAGATTGCCCGCGACATTATTACCAAGGCCGGGTACGGTGAATACTTCATCCATCGTACGGGTCACGGGATGGGCATGAGTGACCACGAATTCCCTTCCATCATGGAAGGCAACAAGTTAGTCCTCGAACCCGGCATGTGCTTCTCCATTGAACCCGGGATTTACATTCCTGGCGTTGCTGGCGTGCGGATCGAAGACTGTATCCACGTCACCGCCGATGGTAGCCTGCCTTTCACCCACACCTCTAAGGAACTCACTTACGTTGGTTAATGCTTAAGCTATTAAAAAAGCTCGTCGAAATTAAATTCGACGAGCTTTTTATTTGGTTTGACTTTATTCGGCGTCCGAGTCGCTGGTATCATCGGCGGCATCGTCTGAGTCGTCACTAGCTTCATCAGCATCGGCGGCGGTATCATTCAGGTCGGCAACTTCGGCACTCTTTAGAACGATGTCATCATCGGCATCATCCGCCGTGTCGTCATCGTTTAAAGTTTGCCAAGCTGGTGCATCCGTCTTGGCTGCCAGGTGATCATTCAAGGATTCCTTGAAATCATCGGCGGCATCGGCGGCATAAAAAGCGTAATCTACGGCGCGGTCCTTCAAGGCATTCACCCGTTCGCGACAAGCATCTTTCAAGGCTTCCCGCTGTTCCAGGTCGAGTGCATGGTAGGCAGCAACGGCTGCGCCACCCAGTACTAATCCTGCTAATAACTTGTGTTTTGCCATTCTCATGACTCCCTTTCCGTGATTAATCCTTGTTTTTATGGTTCCGATATAAATCAAACGCAGTCTTGCCAACCCGGGCGGCTAACGTCGTCTTGGCCGTTTGCTTAGCCGTGTCGCCGACCTTTTCCGTTAAGTTCCGGGTGGCGGTATTCAAGTCAGAAACGCTTTCACCTAAATCAGCGGCGGCCTGGAAGACTGGATCAATCGTGGCAACCTTCTTATTCACATCTTCCAGTAACTCATTGGCGTTCGCCATGATGTCTTCTGCTTGGTGACTGATCACATCCACATCGGACGTCATTGTCTTCATCGAGCGATTAACCTCACCCAACGTTTTATTCATCTTAACTAAGAACATGCCAATGAAGAGGACCAAGATTAAGAATGCAACTGCTGCAATCAGGCCCGCTACTTGTCCACCGGTCATGACAACCCCTCCTTGTGCTCATTTACTTATCAATAGAATAGCATTCTCGCCGGTCACACGCAATTAAATCCCTAATTTTGAAAGCAATTCCAATCTCACTCACCCGCAACCGTCAAAGTCTGCTAAACTAGACTCTAAATACAATGAGCAAAGGAGGCTCATCCGTTGATGGACCTAGTCGCAACGTCTCCCACTTCATCTAAGTGGTTTCAAAATTATGTAAATTCCTTCAGTGGTGAAAAATTTCTGCATTTGATCACCAGTCGCTTCCTGACCCTGGTGTCACTGACCCTACTCTTCTTCGTGATTAACCTGGTCGGTAAGGCCATTCTGAACCGTAGCTTCAAGCGCTACCTGATTCCCAAATCCGGATCGAGTAATCGTGTGCAAACCATTAGCATGCTTAGCATGAACCTGTTTCATTATACCATTCTGTTCTTCTGGATTTACGCCCTGCTGTCCACCCTGGGGGTGCCGGTGGGTACGCTTATCGCCGGTGCCGGAATCTTCAGTTTGGCCTTAGGGCTCGGCGCCCAAGGTTTTGTCAGTGATCTGGTTACCGGGATCTCCATCCTGTTCGAACAGCAGCTCGACATCGGTGATTCCGTGAAGATCGGGACGATCGAAGGCACGGTCACCAACATGGGGTTGCGCACCACCCAAGTCACCAGCGCGGACGGGACGATTAATTTTATTCCCAATCGGAATATTACCATCATTTCCAACCGATCGCGTAACAACATGCACGCCACCGTCAATATACCGATCGCGCCCACCACGCCGGTGGAACAACTCCCAAGCATCATCGCCGATACCAACGCCAAGTTGTTACCCGATCACCCCAGCGTGATCGGCGACCCCATCCTGACCGGGGTCGTCACCTTGCCCACCGGCGAACTCGTCTATCAGGTTGTGGTGGTCGCCAAGAGCGGCAGCCAATTTACCATTCAGGCCACCTTCCTAACTGCCTATCTAAAGGCCATTCGCCAGGCTGGTATCACACTCCCCAGTCATGCAACGGTCCCGAATAAATAAACCGCAATCGTGGTCACCCCATCGACCGATGAGGTGACTTTTTTTGCAAAAAAAGAGCAACCAGTCATGGTTGCTCCCAAAACGTCTCTATGATTCAGGTTGTTTCTTTGGCGTCACATTGTATTGCTCATTTAAATTATGCGCCAGATAATTAACGCGTTTCAAGATTTCTCGTCGGGTAATGATACCTTGGAAGATCCCATCTTCATTGACCAACGGCACAAAGGGCTCGTCGATCATGTAATTTAAAATGGTTTCCAGCTTAGCCGGGTCGTCCACCCAGTGATCAACGGGCAACATGGCATCTGCCACGGTGTAGCGGCTCAGTTGATCGACCGCCGCACCTGGCACATGCAGCAAACGATCCGTAATGGCCGCTAAGGAAATCATCCCTTGCAGGCGATCATCGGGATCCAGGACGGGGACACGACTGTAGCCCACTTTCGACAGGACCATCAGGGCATGTTCCAAGGTATTAGTCGCCGTCACATTGGCAACCACCTCCGCTGGAATCACGTAGCTTGCTGGATCTTCTCGTAACATCTGCTCAACAGCAGGGTCAATCATGGGTCAAGTCATCCTTTCTAGAATTGCGATCGTTGATAGACAAAGGCCAGATCGGGCACCGGTTGTCCATCTCTAGTATAATATTGAACCTTCACTTGCCGGTCGTCAACCGTTAATAGGGCGCACGTCCCACCGAGACGGCGGAACTCACCCCGTGGCTGACTGATACTGCCAGGATTCACGAACAAGTGGCCATCGGTCACCTCGACCGCCAGCTCATGCGTGTGGCCAAAGAAGACCACGTCCGCCCGTTCTTCATCCGCATGTAAGCTTAACTTGGTTAGATCCCAATGAACGGCATCGTAGTGACCATGCGTCAATAGCACCTTGAGACCCTCAATGGTCGGCGTTGCCACCAGCGGAAATTCACTATCATAATCCATATTGCCCTGAACCACATGGACGCCTTGGAACCAAGGGTCATCGTGGGCCATTTCGGAATCGCCACAGTGAAAGATCACATCCGGTTGGAGTGCAGCCTGCATCTTCGATAGGATTTCGACATCCCCATGGTTATCACTGATTACCAGCCATTTACTCATTGTGCCGCCTCCCACCATTCATCGAAGAGCGGTAGCATGGCCGCCGTGGCCTTGGCCCGGTGACTGTGCTGATTCTTCGTGGCCAACGGCATCTCGGCAAAGGTCTGATGTTCACTGGGAACATAGAACAGCGGGTCATAACCAAACCCATCATTCCCGCGCGGCGCACTCAGAATTAGGCCCCGAACCTCACCCGTGGTCACCAGCTGATGCCCACTGGGCTGACGCAAAACCAATGAGGTATGGAAGGCCGCGCCCCGTTGGTCGGCCGGAACTCCCTTAAGCTTTGCCAACAGCTTGGCATTATTCTTCGCGTCATCATGATCGCCAGCATAGCGAGCAGAATATATGCCTGGCTCGCCCTCTAAGGCATCAACCATCAACCCGGAATCATCGGCCAAGACCGTCAATTGCGTCGCCTCAGCAACCGCTGCCGCCTTTAGCGTGGCATTCTCGGTAAAGGTCGACCCCGTTTCGGCAATCTGTTTGAGATTAGGAAAATCGGCCAACGTTTGCACCGTGAACCCCTTGGGCTCAAAGATCGCCCGAAACTCGCGGGCCTTGCCGGCATTGTTCGTCGCTATCACCAATGTTCGTTCCATCTTGGGCCTTCGCCTCCATATCGCTAACTAGTCAGTCTTCTAACAAGCGCGACTGGCCTAACTTTGGCCAGTCACCTTGCGAACAGTTTTTACCAAACATCAAGCCAAGGAACTGAACCGATCTGCCCTGATGTTCAAGCCTACCTGAAATTTTATTATCGCCTTTTTGACGAGGAGATTCAAGCAACGACTCGGCCAAAACGGCCAAGGGGTGATAAAAATTATTTAAGTTTCCCTATGGTCTAAATTTGTCCCTAAAGTACGGTATAATAGGCCGTATAAACTATCGGATGAAGGAGTCTATAATCGTGAATAATCTCTATCAGACCGTCATGGGTGATCCCGACGGCGCCCCTTACCTACCACAATTTTTAATGCGCGATGCCCTCTTGTCGGAATTACTAGGCGATGACAAGGGCGATATCAGTTACTGGGCCGGCAAAGCCTTGGCTCGCCGTTTCCCAGTGGGCAGCCCTAAAGATGCCCAAGTCTTCTTCAAGCAGGCCGGCTTTGGCGATTTGACACTACTTAAGCAATCGGCCGACATGACTCAGTGGCAGCTCACCGGCGAACCGGTTAAACTACACAAGGCCTTAGATACCGCCGCCGACTTCACGTTAGAGGCGGGATTTCTAGCCGAAATGATGGCACAACAGTTAGGCGTCTTAACCGAGGCGGAACCCATTGAAACGCCGCGCAAGCTGCGAAGTAACACCGTCACCTTCGCCGTTTACACGGACCCCGATAACGTGATTCCGGACTTTGATGCCCCAACACCACTGACCATCGTCGATCATGAGACGCCCGAATCTGAAACCGACTAACCTAACTAAAAAAGGACGACCACCAAATGGTGATCGTCCTTTTTGATTAACCCACAACCTTACGCTTCAAGGTATTGGTCAAGAATCTTCTTTAATTGGTCTTTTGAATGATAACCCACAATGGAGTCCACAACCTTACCGTCTTTCTTAACCAGCAAGGTTGGAATACTCATAATCCCAAATGATTGGGGCGTGTTAGGGTTCGCATCAACGTCCATCTTGTTAAAGGTCACGTTGTCCATTTCATCAGCCAGTTGCTCAACAACGGGTGATTGCATCCGACAAGGACCACACCAAGTTGCCCAAAAGTCGGTCAACGTCACGCCATCGGCCGTGTCGGCTTCAAACGTCTTATCTGTCGTTTCTGTAACCATAAAATATTGCCTCCCTATCAAAAGTTATCAGTGTCCGCAAAACATAGTCTACCAGAAATCGGCAAAATCACAACTAAATTGCTTACAATTTATTAGCACTACTTAAAGCGAACAACTGTCGACCCGTCGCCACCCGCATTGGGCGCCGAAAAACCAAAGTCCTTGACCCTTTTATTTCTCTTCAAATAGTTGGTGACCCCGGTTCGTAAGGCCCCCGTCCCCTTACCATGAATAATGGTCACGGAAGGATACCCGGCCAACAGTGCCGAATCAATGTACCGGTCGACCTCTTGCATGGCCTCCTCATACCGATGACCACGCAGGTCCAGGGTTGGTGACATACCACTGGAGCCACTTCGCTTAACGCTTGCCCGGGGTTGCTTCTTCGACTTAGCCGGATCCTTCGTCCGTTCCAAATCGTTAACCGCAATCTTCATCTTCAAGATGCCCAGCTGAACCTCCCAATGTTGGTCGTCCAATTGTTGCATCAGAACCCCCACTTGGCCATAAGACTTCACGAGGACGTTATCCCCCTTATGGAAATCAAGCTTGGCCTTTTCCCGCCGCAAGACCCGGTTCTTCTTCAGCTTCGTGTCTTGTTGCAGGGCATTCAATGATCCTTGGGCTGCGATTAACTCGTCCTCTTTGACCACGCTCTGACCGGCGGCCAATTGTTTCTTGCGCAGGTCCGAAATGATTTGATTAGCGCGTTTCCGCGACTCATCAACCAGCCGGTTCGCATCGCGCTTAGCATCCAACATCAGTTGGTCCTTTTGGCGCTGATACTGGTCAAACTGTTTCTGTAGGTCTTCATGTAAGGCGGTCGTTTCTTTTAATCGGCCTTGCAGATCGTCATAGTCACGGTCCACCCGACGCTTCTGCTCTGTCAGGTCGCTAATCATGGCGTTCAGGTCCTGGCTATCCTGATCCGTCAAGCCGCGAGCGGCCGTGATGACCTGGCTAGGCATCCCTAATCTGGCGGCGATATCCAGGGCATTACTGCGCCCAGGAATCCCAATCAATAGGTGATACGTTGGCTGCAGGGACTCACCATCAAACTCCATGCTGGCGTTGATGGTTTCCGGGCGATTATAACCATAGGCCTTTAATTCAGGATAGTGGGTCGACGCCATCACGTAACTGCCCAGCGTCCCGATTTCATCCAGGATGGCAATCGCTAACGCGGCCCCTTCCTGGGGATCGGTCCCGGCACCCAGTTCGTCGACGACGATCAGGCTGCGTTCGTCCGCCTGCTTCAGGATGGCCACGATGTTTTCCATATGACCTGAGAAGGTACTCAGACTCTGCTCAATTGATTGTTCATCCCCGATATCCGCAAAGATATCATCGAAGACGCCGATGACACTGTTTTCGTTGGCCGGAATGAACAGGCCGGATTGTCCCATCAGTTGGACAAGGGCCAACGTCTTCAGGGTAATCGTCTTCCCACCGGTGTTCGGGCCGGTAACGATGATCGCCTTGTAGTCGCGACCGATCGCGATGTCGTTGGCCACTACCTTATGCTGGTCAATCAGGGGATGCCGTGCCTGACGCAGGTTAACCTGATTTTCCACAGACAATTTCGGCTCCGTTGCGTGGAGCTGATGCGCGTATCTGGCCTTAGCGTTGATGAAGTCCAGATGGCCCAGCAACTCGGCGTTCCGGAGGATTTCTTCTTGATAGGGTTCTAGCAAAGCCGTCAACTCGGCCAAAATCCGTTGTTCCTCATGCCGCTCGTCAATTTGGTTTTGACGAAGGCGGTTGTTCAGGCTCACCACCGCTTGGGGTTCAATGAACAACGTCTGGCCACTGGCACTTTGGTCATGCACAATCCCACCAAAGCGTTGCTTGTATTCGGCCCGCACGGGAATCACGTACCGGTCGTCACGAATCGTGACAATCGTTTCGCTCAAGTACTTGGCATCCTTACCACGCGTGTATTGGTCCATCATCGAACGAATGGCGGCCTCCGTCTGCGTAATATGCTGACGGATTAATTTCAATGCCGGTGAGGCCTCATCCGTGATATGTCCGTCACCCTCTAGTGAGGTCCGTAGACGTCGTGTCACCTCTGGCAGGGTCACCAGTCCCTTAACAACGCGATCGAGCCGCCGCAAAGCGACCTCTCGTTCAGCGAGATCGGCAAAGAACTTGACCACCGATGCCGTGGTCCAAAGAACCCGACTAATCTGAGCCAATTCCAACCCGTTCAGGGCAGCCTCCATGGCCAACCGGTGTAAATGTGGCCGAATGTCATCCAGCTTAGGCAGCGGAATCCCGCTCTCTAAACGGTAGATATCCGCCCCATCCTTTGTCTCGTCTAACCACTTCTGTAGATGTTCGGCATTCGTTGTTGGCTGTAAGTCACTGAGCTCATGCTGCCCAGCCGCCGAAACCAAGAAGCCCCGTAAGGCTTGCTTGATCCGGTCATATTCCATAATTTTTAATGTTTTCTGATTCATCAGCTTCTCCTCTCGCTGACTGACAGCGCTAACGGCCTACTTCAGCCACCAATGGTGAATCTCGGTCGATAAGACCGGCGTCTTTTTGACGATCCACTGGGCAACTGGGGCCGCATCATAGCTCTGTTGAAAAGAGTCAATTGGTAATAAGATTAATAGATTTAAGATGATAAAGACGACCACGTAACGAATAACGAGGTTTATCGTCCCACCCAATAAGGCGTTAACCTGATGGAGCACCGGAATACGGGTAATCCGATTCACTCGCCGGGCAAAGTGACGCACGATAAAGTACCCGACTGTCAGGACGGCCGAGAAGACCAGGCCATTCAAAAAGAAGGCCCCAGCATCGTTCGCTGCCACCGTGCCGGCGGACTGATTCAGCTGAGCACCACTTGAGAACACGCCGCTAATGCCAGTGGCAAGTGGCCGAGCCACGACCCGGGCGATCAGCCAAACGGCCAAATAGCCAACGGTGGTCAGGGCCTGTAAGACTAATCCCCGACGATAACCGCGCCAAAAGCCCCAGGCCAACACCAAGATGATCCCTACATTCAACAGCACGCTACTTAGTTTCCTCTGTAGGCGTGTTTGAGGTCGATTCCGTGTCATTAGCTGCCTTCAGCTTTAATTGGTCTGAGACGGCGTTAAAAGCCATCAAAATAGCGGCATCTTCCTTAGACATATTGGGTGATAATTTTTTTAGTTGCGAATATTGTTCATTCAGTACCGTGGTCACAGCCCGCATATGTTCATCTGTGGCCTGGCCAACAATCGTGTACGTCTTACCCGCGATGACGGCCTTAAACCGGTGGGTGTTTTCAGTCATTTTTTCTTCCCCCTGTTAGACACAATGCCTTATTTTAACATTAAACGGGCCATACGCCCACGGTTTGAGCGTACAAAAAAAGACGGAAGTCCTTCCGTCTTTTCTCGCCGTAAATTAGTCCTTCTTGCCTGCGTTAGGATCAATGGTCCCATCAGCTAAGAAAGTGTTCAATACGGATTCAACCATATCCCATTCGTCATCGGATTCAATCAGTTGGAGATCGCCACCGGAAGGGTTAGCTGGATCATCGTCTGCTGGTAAGGCATACGCTTGAATATCAACCTCTTCATCATCGCTCTTGCCAGATGGGTAAATCAAGATGTATGACTTACCAAAATCATCGGATTCAAACGTGAATAAAACGTCGTATAATTCTTCGTTGCCGTTTTCGTCTACTAAAGTAATTTGTTCTTGGTCTTCGTTCATGGGAAACCTCACTTTTCTCGGGTTAATTTTCCGTGCCGATCTAAATAGTTCTGCAGGATTAACCCGGCTGCTAATTTATCAATCACGCGCTTGCGCTTTTTCCGAGATGTGTCGGCTTGTTCAACCAACATACGCTCGGCCTCAACCGTTGTCAACCGTTCGTCTTCGAAGTCAACGGGTAGGTGGAACCGATCCGTTAACATTTGACCATAACGCTGTGAAGCTTCCGCCCTAGGCCCCAGAGTATTGTTCATATTCTTGGGAAGGCCCACAACAAATCCTTCAACATCGTGGCTAGCAACTAGTTCGCTAACCCGGTCTAAACCAAAGACTTCTTCGTCTTCGTTAATGCGGATGATTTCAATCCCTTGAGCCGTCCAGCCCAAGGCATCACTGATCGCAATCCCAACGGTCCGCGATCCAACATCTAATCCCATTAACTTCATGAAGGCTTCACCGGTCCATTCTGGTTCAGATAGAATCGAACCAATTCTTCAATGATTTCGTCGCGTTCGTGCTTACGAATCAAGTTCCGAGCATCGTTGATGCGCGGAATATATGCAGGATCGCCTGATAGTAGGTAACCGACAATCTGATTAATAGGATTATATCCCTTTTCTTCTAGTGCTTGATAAACCGTTACCAGTGTATCATGAACATCTTTGGGTTGATTAGCGCCAAAGTCGAAATACATCGTTTTGTCTAATGAACTCACTATAAAACACCCCCGCACTTCCTCATTTAGTCTCAATTCTACCTGATCGCTTGTGAAACTACAACGGCCACTCCACAATTTAATCTATTCGTAATACACCAGATTAGTCTTGTGCTTCAAGCCATTCCGTTGCTGCTGTCATCGCATCTGGCAGGCCTGCTGGGTTCTTCCCACCAGCCTGAGCCAGGTTCGGACGACCACCGCCACCACCATCGATCTTAGGTGAAATGGCCTTGATTAAATCGCCGGCCTTAACTTGCTTCTGCTTATCAGCGCTGACCGCGACAATCAGGTTGGCCTTACCATTAACTTCGGCACCCAATACTAACACATCGGACAAGGCCTGTTCACGCCATTTGTCTGCCAATGCCCGTAATTGGTCCATCTTGGAAACCTGAACGGTCCCGCTGATGAGGCGGTAATTGCCCGCCGTCGTCACTTGGTCAAAGACGGAGTCGGCTTCTTGGCTAGCTAACTTGCCTTCTAATTCCGCTTGCTTTTGTTGTAATGCCTTTACCTGAGCTTGTAAGGCTTGTACCCGCGCCTCAGTGTCTGTCACCTGGTTAACCTTCAGGTCATGACCAATGGCTTGCAGAATGTTGTCATGGTCATGCAAGTAGGTGTAGGCTGCCGCCGAAGTCACGGCTTCAATCCGCCGGACACCGGCACCAACGCCTGCCTCGGAAACAATCTTGAACAAGCCAATTTCGTTGGTATTCTTGACGTGGTTCCCACCACAGAATTCGGTGACAAAATCTCCAGCGCTAACCACACGAACGACCTTGCCATATTTCTCGCTAAACAAGGCAATCGCGCCCATCTTCTTAGCGGATTCAATGTCCGTTTCGACCGTGGTAACGGGAAGCTCAGCAAAGATCTTCTCGTTTACAATGGCTTCGGCCTTAGCCAAGTCAGCTGGATCGACCTGACCAAAGTGGGTGAAGTCAAACCGCAGGTAGTCCCCTTCAACTAAGGACCCAGCCTGTTGGGTATGTTCACCAAAGACTTCACGAAGCGCCTTGTCCAACAGGTGGGTCGCCGTATGGTTCTTCTCAACCTTGCTGTGGAACTTTTGGTCAACCACTAGCTTGTAGGTGGTGCCCTTCTTCATTGGCACAACCACGTCAAGCGTATGCAGGTTCTGACCGTTAGGGGCATGCTGAACGTCGGTGACATGGGCAACGACGTTCCCTGCCTCATCCAGGATGTTCCCCTTGTCGGCCACTTGGCCACCCATTTCGGCATAGAACGGCGTTTGGGCAAACATGGCCTGAGCCACGCCACTCGTGACGTCATCAGCCAACTTATCGTCAACCACTAACTCCGTCATGGCACTCTCAGTCGTTAATTGCGTGTAGCCCACGTATTCACTAGGCGTCTTAACATTGATCAACAGATCGTGTTGTAAGCCCATCGCCGTTTGCTTGCCCCGGGCGTTACGTGCTCGGTCTTTTTGCTTTTGCATTTCAGCCTTAAAGCCATCTTGGTCGACCGTGATGCCTTGGTCGTCCGCATACTCCTCGGTCAGTTCAACCGGGAAGCCATACGTATCGTAAAGCTTGAAGGCATCGGCACCATCGATTTGCGTGCCACCCTGCTTCTTCAAGTCGGCAATCACGCTGTTCAACAGGTTCAACCCACCGTCAAGGGTTTCACCAAATCGATCCTCTTCGGAACGAATGATCTTGGCAATGTAGTCTGCTTGCTTCAAAACATCAGGATAGTAGGACTGCATGATCTTGCCAACGACCGGAACCAGTTGGTCCAAGAAGGCCCCTTGGATGCCCAACTTCTGGCCATTCACAATGGCCCGCCGAATCAAGCGCCGGATAACGTACCCCCGACCTTCATTGCTTGGCATAGCCCCGTCACCAATGGCGAAGGTGATGGCACGAGCATGGTCGGCAATCACCTTGAATGCCACGTCGTCTTCCTTGTTATCGCCATAGATCTTACCATCGCTGAGCTCAGCAGTCTTTTCGATAATTGGCAAGAATAGATCGGTTTCAAAGTTCGTCTTAGCATTTTGGAAAATGGAAACGGCCCGTTCGAGCCCCATCCCCGTATCAATGTTCTTACGAGGCAAAGGCTTGTAGGTACCATCTGGTTCGTGGTTAAACTGGGAGAAAACGATGTTCCAGACTTCCAGATAACGTTCGTTTTCGCCACCAGGATAGTTTTCAGGATCGTCGTCAGCCAGATTGTTGAAGGCTTGGCCACGATCATAGAAGATTTCAGAGTCAGGGCCTGAAGGGCCTTCACCAATATCCCAGAAGTTATCTTCGACCGCAATGATGTGGTCAGGGGCAACACCGGCGGCTTCCCAATCGGCCTTGGCGTCCGTATCCTTAGGGTAAACCGTCATGTACAGCTTGTCTGGATCCCAGGCAAACCAGTCGGGTGAGGTCAGTAATTCCCACGCCCAAGTGATGGCTTCCTTCTTGAAGTAGTCCCCAACAGAAAAGTTCCCCAACATCTCAAACAACGTGTGGTGACGAGCCGTCTTCCCCACATTTTCAATGTCGTTGGTCCGGATACTCTTTTGTGAACTGGTCATCCGTGGATTCTCTGGGACAACTTGGCCAGAGAAATACTTCTTCATCGTGGCAACCCCGGAATTAATCCAGAGTAAGGACGGATCGTCCTTAGGAACCAGTGACGAACTGGGTTCAATTGCGTGACCCTTCGACTTAAAAAAGTCGAGATACATTTGCCGAATTTGGCTACTTGATAGCTCTTTCATCTCGTAAAAACCTCCAAAAAATGTCAAAAACACCGTTGCCCGTAAAGACGCCGAAGCGCGGTACCACTTTACTTGCAACGATGTTTTAATCGTTAACCTCTTAAACTCATAACGCTGAGTCGCGATGATGCTGAGGGAGCGCCCACTGACTAGCGAATCGTTTTTCACAGCAACCAAAACGTTTCTGAAAATCACCGATCAGGGGTATATCCTCGAAAGATATTTAATTGTCCATTCAAAATTATAGGTGGCCAAGGGGCCCTTGTCAATTCTGATGTCTGCCAGTTTAAATGACGAACCGAACATCGTCGGCCGCCTGTCATCGACTATTGATAACGGTCTGACTCGCGCTTCCGCCGTTTCCGCTCATTACGAGCGCTTTGACGGGCCGCAATCCGCTTTTCTTGGTCCTTCTTGGCATGAATGGCCTGCTTAATCTGATGCTTGTAACCAGGCTTGATCTTCTTTTTTTTCTTCTTGACCATCCCTATTAACGTTGGGTCCAGCTTAGCGGTACTCTTGACCCGCTTGGTCCGCCGGTTACGGTCATAGGAATCGACAATTTCGCCATCACTGATTCGCTTAGGTTGGAATTTGATCCCCATCTTTTCGATTTCGCTGATCTTGCCTTCTTCATCGGGTGAGTACAGGGTGATGGCCGTTCCTGGCATCCCCTGACGGCCGGTCCGGCCAACCCGGTGAATAAAGAAGTCGAGGTCTTCTGGAATGTCATCGTTGATAACATGGGAGACCCCTTCGATATCAATGCCCCGGGCAGCCAAATCGGTGGCCACGACGAATTGATATTGAAGATTCTTAACTTCACGCATGACCCGCTTACGTTCACGAGGTTTGATCCCCCCATGAATCATCGCAACCTTTAATCCCTGAGCCTTTAAGAAGTCATTGATCTGTTCGACCCGCGTCTTCGTGTTGGCAAAAATCAAGACCAGGTAGGGTTCGCCCATGGTGATCAATTGGTAAATCAATTGATTCCGGTTCTGACCCTTGGTGGAGATCAGCCAGTTATCGATGGTGGAACTGATCACCGTGGCCGTTGGAATTTCTTCAATAACGGGATGATTCATGTACTTCCGTAAGAATGGATCCAGTCGTTGTGGAATCGTTGCGGAGAACACCATCATTTGTAGGTGCTTAGGCATCCGACCAGCGATCTTGTCAACCTGGTCGAGGAATCCCAAGTCCAGTGTCATGTCGGCTTCATCGACAACGAACTGACGCGTCGTATGAACATCCAAGGCCTGGTCCTGAATCAAATCCAGAACACGACCGGGGGTCCCAATCACAAGTTGTGGTTGGTAATGATGAAGCTTCGCCACTTGGCGCTGCTTATCCGTTCCCCCCACATAATTCCCAATCCGAATCTCAAAGGGGGCCTCAGCGGCTAACTGCTCAGCTGCGGTCCGAATTTGGTAGGCCAATTCACGGCTAGGCGTCGTAATGACGGCCTGAACCTGGTTTTCTGAGGTGAGTTGGTTGAAGATTGGTAGCAGGAACGTGTGCGTCTTACCACTACCCGTCTGGGACTGGCCCACAACGTCTTTTCCGGAAGCGATTACCGGAATTAACTTCTCTTGCACCTTAGTTGGTGTGGTGAAGTTAATCTTTTGCAGGGCCGTCATAATATACGGCTGCAAGTTAAATGCTTTAAAATCTGCGGTCATTCATTTTCTCCTTTATCGTTAGCCACTAACTCATCGAGCTCGTGGATAACCTGGTCAATCTCGGCTTGATCGTGCGCTGTTGCGCCGCTGGCCAAAGCATGGCCGCCACCGCCGTGGTTCTTAGCTAATTCATTGATGGAAGGTCCCTTCGACCGTAATCGAATACGGAAGGTATGGTCCTTGGCCTCAACGAAGATCGCCCACGCCACAACGGTGGTAATCTTACCTGGTAACGGAACAATGGCCGAGGTCGAATCCTTAGCAGCTAACCCGAAGGACTCGACAATTTCGTCGGTTAACTTCAGGAATGCTGCCCCACTCGGTAAAATCTCTAGGTTCTGGTACAAATAGGCCGACAGCCGGGCTAAGGCCGGTGTAATCTCATCCTCGGCCTGGTTCACAGCTGTGGCTGAAAAGTCATAGGTCAATAACTTTCCGGCAACGGCCAGGGTGTTGGCCGACGTCGCCGGGTACATAAACCGCCCGGTATCGCCAACAATTCCGGCATACAATAGCCGCGCGGCATTGTCGGGCATCGTCAAATCGGCCGCGTTCACCGCAAACCAATCGTAGATGATCTCCGAGGTGCTGGACGCTTGGTCCAGCACCCACTGAAGGTCACCAAAGGCGTCATCGTTGGGATGGTGGTCAATCTTGACCACCGACTTACCGGTCTGCCACCGCTCGCCATCGACTCGGGGCTGATTAGCCGTGTCCACAACAATCACTAAGGCATCCTTGTAGGTCTCATCCGCCACGTCCTGATCTGCCTGGCCCATCCAGTCAAAACCAGGATAGTGCTTACCAACCGCGAGAACCGTCTTATCAGGAAAACTAGCCTGTAAGATGTCTCGTAAGGCTAATTGGGCCCCGATACAATCGGGATCCGGCCGTTGATGGCGATGAATAATAATCGTTTGTGCTGCTTTGATTTTATCTAAAATGGCGGTTTCAATTGCCATGAGCTCCACCCGTTTTCTATCCGATTTTTTCGACTAAGCCGCGTCGATACCGCGTTTTAGTATACAAGTTTTACGGCCTAATATCAAAGGAAGTCTGCTATTTCCGGCAAACATCATCAAATAACGGCAATTTTAAATTCTCAAATGTTTGCGGCGCTAGCCCGGTTATGGTGATTCCTAGTAGACGAACCTGCTCCCCTTCCTCCGCCACACTGTGATAGAGGTCGAGGGCCAAATCATAATAAACCTCGGGATCATTCACCAAGAATTCCTTCTGCGTGATGCGCTTCGTCACGGTACGAAACTCACTGTCGCGAAACTTCAGAACTAACGTCTTGCCGTGGCGTTGCTTCTTGCGCACCGTGGTTGCCACCAGTTTGGCCAAGTATTGAAGTTGATTTTCCACCTCGCCCTGAGTGGTCAACGGCGGTCCATACGTCCGTTCCTTACCAATCGACTTGCGCTCCCGTTGGTACTCAACCGGTCGCTCATCAATCCCGCGAACCCGTTGATACAGGATGTAGCCGAACTTGCCAAAGTCATGAATCAATTCCAACTGGCTGCGTGTGAACAAGTCGGCCCCATTCTGGATGCCCAATTCATGCATCTTAGGCACGGTCTTCTTACCAACGCCGCGGAACCGCTCGATCGGCAAAGCCATCAAGAAGTCGTGAGCGTCTTCCGGCAGGATGATACAGACCCCCACCGGTTTTCGAAAGTCCGAGGCTTCCTTGGCCAAGAACTTACTATACGAAATGCCCGTCGAACACGTGAGATGGGTCTGATCGAAAATCTCTGCCTGAATCGCATGAGCCACCTGCACGGCCGAATGCAGATGCTTTTTATTCTCCGTCACATCCAGGTAGGCCTCGTCAAAGGCTACGGGTTCAATCTTGTCCGTATATTCATGAAAGATGGCATGGATCTGGTTCGACACCTGTCGATACAACGGAAAATTGGGCGGCTGGAAGAGTGCGTTGGGCGCCAGCTTCAGCGCCTCGTTGGCATTCATTGCCGAGTGAACCCCCAGCTGCCGCGCCTTGTAATTGGCCGTCGTGACCACGCCTCTGCCCCCAGTCTTGCGTGGGTCCTGGGCGATAATCAGTTGCCGCCGCTTGAGTTCGGGATTCTCGCGTTCCTCAATTGAGGCGTAAAAGGCATCCATATCGACATGAATAATCTGTCGTTGTGTGAATTGTTCTGGAACCAACGCGACCCCTCCCTCATGACCATTTAGTAAATAAATTATACTCGAACACGTGTTTGTTCACAATCGTTATGGCATAAAAAAAACGGCCCCTAAGGGTCGTTCTAATCGACAATTTACTTTTCGGAATCGTCCGTGGTGTCGGCTTCACTATCGCTAGCTTCGCTGTCGGCCGTTTCACTGGCTTCACTGTCGGCTTCGTCCTTAGTTTCAGGTTCGAGCGCAGCAGTTGGGGCTGGGGCTGATACCGTTGAGATGGCCCGGAGGTCAAAGACCAGGTAGATGCCATCACAGTCAAGCGTAACCGTCTTGTCGGCTTGGTTGACTTCATCAACGACACCGTGCAAACGACCGATGGTGATCACGTGGTCACCCTTCTTAACTTGACTAACCATTTGTTGGTGCTTCTTTTGTTGCTTTTGTTGCGGCCGCAACATGAAGAAATACAACAGGAACAAGAAAATAATTAAGATGAATAATGACGAATTATTTTGAAATGGATTGGCCATGGCGACGATTAAAGTATTAAACACTTTTGGTTCACTCCTTCATAAGTTATCTACTGGACAACTTTACCAGAATCTAAGGGATCCGTCCAATTATTTCTGGAATTTCTCAGGATGTTCGGAATTTTCGCCCGCTTTTCAAGAAAACGTTGTCATCCCTACCCGATCATCATCGGTCGTTCGGCTTATTCAATTTCATCGCAAAATAAAAACCGAAAGTCCCACGGGAATTTCGGTCAGCATTTTACGCTTGATTAATATCGGGTAACTGGCGCCCAAGATGGGCATAGCCGGCAGCCGTTACGACTCGCCCACGAGCGGTGCGCTTCAGGTAACCGCGTTGCAACAAGTAGGGTTCGTACATGGCCGCCACCGTTTCAGTTTCCTCACCGACGTTGGCCGCCAACGTATTGAGACCAACCGGTCCCCCGTTATAGTAGTCAATCATCGTGGTCAGCAACTTGATATCCGTGGCATCGAGCCCCGCGGAATCAACCCGTAGCAGGGATAGCGCGTGATCCACAATGGCCAGGTCGATGGCAGTGTGATCGGGTGAAACCTCGGCGAAGTCGCGAATCCGTTTCAACAAGCGGTTGGCAATCCGTGGTGTTCCCCGTGACCGCAATGCGATCTCGTGAGCCCCCTCGGTCGCAATCTTCGTGTGGAAGATGTCGGCGGAACGGGACACAATCTCTTGCAAGTCCGCCGTTTCATAGTACGCCATGCGTTCGACAATTCCGAAACGATCGCGCAACGGTGCCGACAGTAGTCCGGCCCGCGTGGTCGCCCCGATCAGGGTAAACGGTGGCAATGGGAAGTGAACCGGATGCGCCGTTGGCCCCTGGCCGACCACGATGTCGATATAGAAATCTTCCATGGCCGAGTACAGCATTTCTTCAACGACCTTCGGTAATCGATGAATTTCATCAATAAAGAGAATGTCGCCGGGCTGTAATTCATTTAACAACGCCACCAGATCGCCCGGCTTCTCAATCGCCGGGCCACTGGTTGTTCGAATCTGCACGCCCATTTCATTGGCAATCACCATGGCTAAGGTCGTCTTCCCAAGGCCAGGTGGTCCATACAATAGCACGTGGTCGAGCGACTCTTCTCGCTGCTTAGCCGCCTGAATGTACACGCTCAGCTCATGCTTAATCGGTGCCTGACCAATGTATTGGCCCAGCGTCTGGGGACGTAAGGACTTCTCGACTGAATCCTCTTGGTCATCCGTTGGTTCTGGTGATACTAACCGGTCGTCATCGTTCATCGTCTCGTCTCCTTCCCACTACTTTGTCAATAATCGTAAGCCTTCACTCAGATAGTCATTGGTCGTCTGGCCCGTGAACTTGCGAAGCTGCGGCGTAATCTTTTTAACGGCCGTCTCTCGATAGCCCAAGGCACCCAGAGCGGCCAAGGCATCGGCCAGCTCTGGATTATCAGGGGCATCGGTAACCGTTTCGGGCGTGAATAACTCGCCCGGTTCACTCGGTGCCAAATCATCCAGCTTGTTCTGCAGGTCCAGCACAATCTGCCCGGCCGTCTTCTTCCCAACACCGGGAAATTTGGTCAAGAAGCCCACGTCATTGGTCTTAATGGCCACCAGTAGGCCTTGATGATCGGGATTGGCTAAAATCGCCAGGGCACTTTTCGGCCCGATACCATTCACGTTGATCAGCTTCAAAAACAATTGCTTTTCCGCAAAATCAACGAAACCGTACAACGTCTGTGCGGTATCACTGACGGCCTGGTAAACGTAGATGGTGGTTGGTTCATCACTGACCTGATAACGATAGGGATTGGCTGTGTTGACCAAATAGCCCACGCCACCAACATCGACCACCACGTGATCGGGATAAACTGCGGTAATGACACCGCGAAGGTATTCATACATCGGTTAAATTAGCTCCTTTAAATGAAACATACGTTTGCTTTTACAAATTGTACCACACTGGCACCGCAAACTGGAAGCCTAGGACTCGAGCCAATCATCACCACTGTGATGCGGATCTTGAATTCGCTTGAACAGTTTCTCCAAGTCTTGATCCGTGAAGTGAACCAACACCGGCCGCCCGTGGGGACAGTTGAACGGATTCTCGGCCGTTGCCAACTTCTTAAGCAGGGCCCTGGCCTGTTGATCATCCAAGTGATGGTTAGCCTTGATGGCCCGCTTACAACTCATCATGATCGCCGTCTTCTCACGAAAGGCCGCCACCGAAATCTTACCGTCCTTTAACACCCAGTCCACCATTTCCTTAATGGTATCGGTCTCCTGCCCGGCCTTAAACCAGGTTGGATGCTCGTGAACGATCAGGCTGTTGGGCCCAAAGGATTCCAAATGAATGCCCACACTAGCCAGTGTTGGCAAGTGATCGTTCAGTGCCAAGATATCCGTTGTCGGGTAATCCAACACAATCGGCACGAGTAACTTCTGTTCATCGTCACTGACCTCGCCGATCGCCTGGCGATAATACTCATAATTAACGCGTTCCTGCGCGGCGTGTTGGTCAACTAGGTAGAGGCCATCATCGGCTTCCGCTAACAAATAGGTGCCATGAACCTGGCCGAGATACCGCAAGTCCGGGAAACGTTGTGCCGGACTTGGTTTGAGCGCCAGGGACTCGGCTGTCGGTTCATCAACGACCGGTGCCGCGCCCAATGGGGCAAAGGCTGGTTCAGAGCGATACCGTTGGTCAAAGTCTTGAACGGCCGGAAGTTTCAGATCCGTTCGCTGACGAATCATCAGGGGCTCAACCGGTGCCGTGGTAGGCGCCGTCATTGGTTGGGGACCCTTGGTCGAGGCCTCCGCCGTCGTGGCCTGAGTCCCCGTGGTAACGGGTCGATGCTCCGGCGTCCGTGGACTGGGCGTCGTCATGCTCGTGCGTGGCGCTTCATACTTCGTCGACGCCTCATTCAAGGCCATGGTCAATTGATCAGCCGTGGCCTTCTCGCGATGCCGAACGGGTGCCTCATCGGCGACGTCCGGAATCAAATTCTCCTGGGCGAGGCGCTTAAAGACCGTCTCCTGAATCAGTTGCGTTAGCTCTGGTTCCTGGCTTATACGCACTTCTTGCTTCGTGGGATGAACATTCACATCCACCAAAACGGGGTCCATCTGAATATCTAGGACCGCAATGGGATAACGGCCAACCATGAGTTTAGACCCATAGCCGGCGATCAAGGCCTTACTTAATTGAAAGTTATGGATATAACGGCCATTCAACAACAGCGAGATGTATTGACGACTCGCCCGGGTCAGCTCGGGTAAACTCACGAAGCCGCGGACGGTAAAGTCTGGATTCTTGCCCTGAATCGCCACCATCTTCCGCGCCGTTTGGACGCCATAGATGCCGGCAATCACCTGGCGTAAGTCGCCTCGGCCGGTGGTCCGCGTTAGCTCACGACCATCGTGAACCAACGAGAAGGCCACGTTAGGATAACTAAGAGCCAGTCGATTCACAATATCCGTGATCCGCGATAACTCGGTCGCCGGTGATTTGAGATATTTCAGACGGGCCGGCACGTTACCAAATAAATCGGCCACGGTAATCGTGGTCCCCTTGCGTGCTGCGGCGGCCGTGTGCGTGACAATCTTACCGCCAACGTTGTGAATCAGCGTCCCCACGTCGCCGGTCGACGTCGCCATGGTGACGTCCGCCACGGAAGCAATACTGGGCAGCGCTTCACCACGAAATCCCAATGATTTAATTCGAAATAGATCGCGTCGATCCGTGATCTTACTGGTCGCATGCCGCTTGAAGGCCATTTCGGCATCCTCATCGGCAATACCATCCCCGTCATCGACCACCATAATCCGCTTCAGACCAGCCTCTTCGACCGTAATGTCGATCTGGGTACTATTGGCATCGATTGCGTTTTCCACCAGTTCCTTAACCACGGACGCGGGACGCTCGACGACTTCCCCGGCCGCGATTTGGTCGGCTAAAACGGACGCTAATTCATGAATCTTAGCCATGCACACGGCCTCCTTTCTACGTTACTTACTCAGTTTTTGCTGCCACTTATAGACTTCATTCATGACGGCCATGGGGGTCATCCCCATGAGATTCAGACCGGATATTTGTTTAAGGACCTTGGCCTGAGCCGGCGTCAGATCAGCCGCATCCCCAAAGAGGGATAATTGCTGATCGACGGCGGTTTCATTGGCCACTGGATCCGGTTCAGTTTCAGGTTCTGGCTGTGACACCGTGACGGCCGCAGAAGTCGCCGCAGAATCAGGTTCAGCCGCTGCCGACGTGACGGATAAGGTTGGAGCCGACTGGGCCGCCTCATCTTCTAACGCCTGCAGAATGACTTCCGCCCGGCTCAACAAGCTGTTTGGCATTCCTGCTAGCTTAGCGACGTGAATCCCGTAAGATTTATCCGCCGGACCCGGTTGCATTTGATGCAAGAAGACCAGATCACCGTCGCGTTCAACCGCGCCAACGTGGACATTCTTCAATTCCTTTAGGCTATCGGCTAGGGCCGTCAACTCGTGATAATGCGTTGAGAACAAGGTCTTAGCGTGAACCCGGTTATGAACATATTCGATAATGGCCTGCGCCAGTGCCATCCCATCATAGGTCGCCGTTCCTCGGCCAATCTCATCAAATAAGATGAGACTGTTCGCCGTTGCATGACTCAGGGCACGGTTGGCCTCCTGCATTTCCACCATGAAGGTACTCTGACCGGAGA
Organism: Levilactobacillus tangyuanensis; assembly: GCF_003946545.1. Taxonomy (GTDB): domain Bacteria; phylum Bacillota; class Bacilli; order Lactobacillales; family Lactobacillaceae; genus Levilactobacillus; species Levilactobacillus tangyuanensis. The sequence continues at coordinate 31,363 of NZ_RHOA01000012.1, read as the reverse complement.
TTAAGTCATCGGCCGCCCCAATTCGTGTAAAGATCTGGTCAAAGATGGGCATCTCGGCGGCCTCGGCCGGAACGAAACACCCCATCTGGGCCATGATCACGGTCAAAGCAAGTTGCCGCATGTAGGTACTCTTCCCCGACATGTTGGGACCCGTAATCAGGAGAATATTGGTCTCGGGATCCATGGTGACGTCGTTAGGCACATAGGTCTGGCGACCCAATACCTTTTCGACGACCGGGTGGCGTCCCTGGGTAATCTTCAAGTTATGTCCAGCCACCAACTTGGGTTGAACGAAATGATAATCCTCGCTAACCACGGCAAAGCTTTGGAAGACATCCAGACTGGCAATGATCGCTGCTAACTTTTGCAGACGACCAATCGCCGTCTTCACCTGCTCGCGTAAGGTCACGAACAATTGGTATTCGAGAGCCACTGATTTCTCTTCAGCCTCAAGAATTAATTGTTCTTTTTCTTTTAATTCCGGCGTGGAGAATCGCTCAGCATTCGTCAGCGTTTGTTTTCGTTCGTAGCGATCCACCGGTAGTTTGTCGAGATTAACCTTGGTGACCTCGATGTAGTACCCAAAGACATGGTTGTAACCGATCTTTAGATTGTTGATACCGGTGACTTCTCGCTCATGGGCTTCCATCTCGGCCAACCAAGTTTTACCATGGCGCATCGCGTCACGATATTCATCGAGCTGGGCGTTAAACCCATCGCGAATAACCCCACCATCGGCGACCGATATTGGTGGTTCTGGCACGATGGCCTCGCGGATGGCATCGGCGACATCGCTTACGGGATCGAGATTCTGCAGAAGAGATTTGAAAATGGGATCGCCCAGCTCTTCAATGGTATGCTCGATTTGGGGTACCTGTTCCAAGGACGTCTGTAACTGAATCAGGTCGCGGCCATTCACGCTCCCAAAAGCAACGCGGCCGGCTAATCGTTCCAGGTCATAGACCTTCACGAGTTCTTCTTGTAAATTGCTGCGTTCGAAGTAGTGTTCCAGTAACGCGGCCACCTTAGCCTGGCGATCCTCAATCGTCCCCCGATCAATCAAGGGCCGATCCAGCCACTGTTTCAATAACCGGCCACCCATGGCCGTCTTGGTTTCATCGAGCAGCCACAACAGGGTCCCTGATTTTTTCTTGGTCCGTAGATTTTGGGTAATCTCTAGGTTCACTTGCGACGAATGATCCATCTTTAAAAAGGCCGCTGGCTCGTAGGCCACTGCCCGCTGCAAATGGGCCAGACTCCGCTTTTGAGTGACCGTGACGTAGGTCACCAAGAGGCCAACCACTTGCTTCAAGGTGGGTGTGTCCAGGTCCTGTTCAACGTAGCTCACTTCAGAACTCCCCTGAATCTCATCCTGATGGGAAATCAGCATGCCCAGCTGGTGAATCCGATCCTGGAAATCAGCGGCGATGGTCTCATCCACCACCACTTCCTTGGTTTGCAGGCTCATGAGTTCATTGACCACAGTATCCATACTGGTCAGTTCGGCCGCCTTCAATTCACCAGTCGATAGGTCCGTATAGGCCAGGCCAAATTGATTTTCACCAGGCATCGTCAGCGCCGTTAAGTAGTTATTACGCTTAGCGCCGGCCGCCCCGGTATCGGTCTGGGTCCCGGGCGTTACCAGTTGGATAACCTCCCGTTTGACCATTCCCTTGGCCAGCTTTGGGTCCTCCATTTGTTCACAAATGGCGACCTTATAGCCTTGGTCTACCAAAATATCAATATAATTCTGAACCGCCTTGTGGGGCACGCCACACATCGGAATGGGGTTCTTAGCACTGTGACTCCGCGTGGTCAGTGTCAATTCCAGGAGTTGCGACCCCTTCACGGCATCCTCATTAAACATTTCATAAAAGTCCCCTAGCCGATAGAACAAAAAGGCATCGGGATACTGGTCTTTGATTTTTTGATATTGCACCATCATTGGCGTCACGTTAGCTTTCGTCATGAAAAATGGTTCATCCTTCCGTTATCGTTAGCTTTGGTAGGGGTGTTGCGGACTAATCAGGATGGGGTGAATGCTGGTCGCATGTCCCGTCTTGTCGTTCAAGTCAATCACGGCCCCAGACAACAGGCCCGGTCCGACTTCTTGCACGGTATACCGTGTCGGTCGTTGATTCTCAAACCGTTCAATGACGCTATCGGCTTGCATCCCGAGAACACTGTCGGCGGGACCGGTCATCCCGGCTTCGGTCATAAATGCCGTGCCGCCGGCCAACACCTGGGCGTCACTGGTCTGAACATGGGTGTGAGTCCCAACGACTGCCGAGAGTTGACCATCATAGCGCATGGCAAAGGCCCGCTTTTCACTCGTCGTTTCCGCATGAAAGTCGACAAAGACAAAGTCGGTGTCCAGTTCGGGTAAGAGCGTCTTCATCTTGGCAAAGGGATCGTCCATTGGATTCATGAAGACCCGTCCCTGCATATTCACGACGGCCAAGGTTTGTTGGTTCACCTTAACCTTAGTCCAGCCCTGTCCTGGCGCATTCCCAGGGAAGTTAGCCGGCCGGACCAGTCGCTTGGCACTACCGATGAAGTCATAGAGCTCGGCGTTATCCCACGTATGATTACCCATAGTGACCACATCGGCCCCATCCTTCAAGAGTTGCTTATAAATATTTTGACTGATCCCACGACCAACCGGCGTAGAATTTTCACCGTTCACAATGGTGACCTGGGGCTTTAGGTCTCGTTTCAACTGTGGCAGGTACTCATGAATCATGGCCTGCCCAATATTTCCCACAACATCACCAACAAAAAGAATTCGCATTATCGTTCCCCTATCTTAGAACCGCGCTGGGTTCCGAACTGTCGCCCACTGGTCTATTAAATACTTTCTATTTTACCATGCTTTATCCTTTGACGACGTAAAAAAGCTAGAACCAAATGGCCTAGCTTCTCTGACTTACTTTGCATATTCAACTGACCGAACTTCACGAATGACGGAAACCTTGACGTGGCCTGGATAATCCAAGTCATCTTCAATTTGTTTCTTGATGTCTCGTGCCAAGACAACAGCATCCGTGTCGGAAATCTTTTCTGGCCGCACGATGACTCGAACTTCACGCCCCGCTTGAATGGCGAAACTGTGGTCAACCCCGTCAAAGGCGTTGGCAATCGTTTCCAATTTATCCAAACGGTGAATGTAGCTTTCCAAGGAGTCAGAACGTGCACCTGGACGGGTCGCTGAAATTAAATCAGCAGTCCCAACCAGTTCCGCAATCACAGACTGTGGTGCCGTTTGATCTGCTTGAGCCGCGATGGCATTCACGACAACTGAGCTTTCACGATATTTCTTCGCTAATTCTGTCCCAGTTGTGATGTATGAGTTGTCATCTTCATGCTCAGCAGCTCGGCCAATATCATGTAACAATCCCGCACGCTTTGCTACCGTAACATCCTCACCTAATTCAGCTGCCAACACCCCAGTGATTTTGGCAACTTCGATTGAATGGGCTAAAGCATTCTGCCCATGAGAAATTCTGAAATTCAAGCGACCAACGAGCTTAACCAGTTCTGGGTGCATCGAATGAATCCCCAGATCGAAGGTTGCTTGCTCGCCAAGCTCCCGGACACGTTCGTCCAGTTCTTTCTTGGCCTTGGCCACCATCTCTTCAATCCGCGCCGGATGAATCCGACCGTCTTGAATCAATTTCTCTAACGCGATCTTAGCAACTTCTCGCCGTAATGGGTCGAAGCCACTCAGCACAACTGCTTCCGGCGTATCATCAATGATCAGGTCAATCCCGGTCAAGGTTTCTAACGTCCGAATGTTCCGACCTTCACGGCCAATGATGCGGCCCTTCATGTCGTCGTTAGGCAGCGTCACCACAGAAATCGTGGTCTCCGTCACCATATCAGCAGCACTCCGTTGAATAGCAGACACAATCAGGTCCTTGGCATTCGCCTGGGCCGTCTTGCGAGCTGTTTCTTCGCTTTCTTTGATCATCTTTGCGCGTTCGCCTGCCAGAGCCGTCTTGGCCTCTGAAATAATCAGGTCCCGTGCATCGTCCTGGGATAATGCAGCGACGGCTTCTACCGCCGACTGACGTTTTTCAATCAGTGAGTCTGCTTGTTGTTGTTTCTTCGCTAAATTCTGCTCTTCAGCATTAAGCTTCTTGTCCCGACGATTCAATGAGCTTTCCCGTTTTTCCAGTGAATTGTCCTTCCGGTCTAACGTTTCCTCCCGTTGAATCAAGCGGTCTTCTTGCTTCTGAACTTCGGCACGACGTTCTTTCAGCTCTGTTTCGACCTCTGCACGGTACTTGTGACTGTCTTCCTTGGCCTCCAATAAGGATTCCTTAGTTGCAGTCTCAGCTTGTTTCTTTGCTTCCGCCAGTACACCTTTTGCCGTGTACTTGGCAGCATCTAACTGACGTTCATGAACAGATTTTCGATAATAATACCCGCCCACGACACCAACAACGATAGCGATGATTGCGAGGATTACATTTGGAACAGTCATGATTCCACCTCCGCATCATCAAAAATGACTAATTTAAAATCAGACTTTTTTAGATGTTTATATAATGATTGACACAAATCTAATTCTAATGGTTGCCACCAACGCTGTCAACTAAACTCACCAGAAACCATTCGGTCAAACCGTAACCAAAAAAACATCCTCGTCTCTCGGACGAAGATGCTCACATTTGAATTACTTGTTTGGTTTATCAGGGGTTAATTCCATCTGACCATCAGCTGGTTTTGTGACCTTACCAGTGGTCTTCTTGGCCTTCGCCTTGTCTGCCTTATCAGCAGCCGGGGTCTCGCCCTTTGCCTGACTATCATCGGCAGCATCACCAACACCGTAAGCTGTCCGAACACGTTTGTTCACTTCAGCCATCATGTCAGGATGATCCGTCAGATACTGTTTAGCATTCTCACGACCTTGACCAATTCGGTCTTCACCGTAAGAGTACCAGGAACCGCTCTTATCCACGATATCCTTTTCAACGGCCATATCAATCAATTCACCGGTTTGAGAAATACCCTTACCGTACATGATATCAACTTCGGCCCGCTTGAATGGCGGCGCTACCTTGTTCTTAACAACCTTGATCCGAGTCCGGTTACCAATGACATCGGTACCGTCTTTGATTTGTTCAGCACGCCGAACTTCCAGGCGAACCGTTGCATAGAACTTGAGGGCCCGACCACCAGGAGTGGTTTCTGGGTTCCCAAACATCACACCGACTTTTTCACGGATTTGGTTAATGAATAGGGCAATGGTCTTGGTCTTGTTAATGGTCCCAGAAAGCTTCCGTAAGGCTTGTGACATCAGTCGAGCTTGTAGCCCAACGTGAGCATCACCCATTTCGCCTTCAATTTCGGCACGGGGAACCAACGCGGCAACAGAGTCAACGACCACAATATCAACCGCCCCACTGGAGATCAAGGCGTCTGTAATCTGCAGACCTTGTTCCCCAGTATCTGGTTGTGACAGCAAGAGACTGTCAATGTCTACACCCAACGAAGTGGCATAGGCTGGGTCCAAAGCGTTTTCGGCATCGATGTAAGCAGCGGTACCCCCACGTTTCTGGACTTCGGCAACGGCGTGTAAAGCCACCGTCGTCTTACCTGATGATTCAGGTCCATAGATTTCTACAATCCGGCCTCGAGGGTAACCCCCGACACCTAAAGCTACGTCGAGAGCCAACGAGCCAGAAGGTACAGTTTCAACTTGCATATTGGCGTTATCGCCTAACCGCATAATTGAACCCTTACCAAAGTCTTTTTCAATTCGCTTAAGTGCCTTATCCAAGGCAGCTTGTCGTTCGTCAGCCATCCAAATCCTCCTTTGGTTGCGTCATTTCAAGTAATACTATACCGGCTTGCCGAGCAAAAAGCAAGCAAAAAGAGAACAAAAGTTCGCCTTTATTTTACGGCCAATAATGTTCTTCTCAGCCAATCTAAGCCCGAGAGCACACTCCGCTCCCGAATTTGGGTCCGAGAGCCTGTCAGCTGTAATAAGCGTGCCTGAGGCTGCTTTCCACGTTGCGCTAAGCCTAGCCAAACCGTTCCAGCGGGGTGATCCTCCAAGGCATCGGGTCCGGCAACGCCGGTAAAGCTCAATGAAAAGTCGGTATCCAACTTTTGTCGAGAGCGTTCCGCCATTTCCCTAGCCGTCTCAGCACTAACCACGCCGTACTGATCGACCACGCCGACCGGTATCCCTAACAACTGTTCCTTCGCTGTATTGGCATACGTGACAAAGCCACCGGGAAAGACCGCCGAGACACCGGGAACATCCCCTAAGGTGCTTTGAAACAATCCCGCCGTCAGGCTCTCGGCACCCGTAATGGATAAATGCCGGTCAATGAGTAATTTGACCACGACTTGGGCCAAACTCCCCTCATCCCCAAAGCCGTAAAGATACTCGCCGACCTGGGCCTTAATTTGGTCAATGGTAGTCGCAACCAATCGGCGAGCCTCTCCTGCATCATCAGCACTCGCGGTCACCCTTAAGGTGACTTCGTTAGGCTTTGCGTAAGGGGCAATTGTGGGATTGGTTTGGCCATCGATGAGCTTGGCTAGATCCGTCACAAGCTGGCTCTCACTGATGCCAAAGAAACGCAGCACCTTGGAATCCAAGAATTCGTCTTGCTTGTAGGTCTGCCGTAGCAATGGAACCGCGACCTCTTCAAGCATCGGTGTTAACTCCGATGGTGGTCCCGGCAGCAAGAGCACATCGGCCCCGTGTTTGGCCCGATAAAAGCTTCCAACAGCCAGCCCGTTTTTATTCGTCAGGACGTCTCCGCCAGCCAAATATAAGGCCTGCAAGCGGTTATTGGCGGTCATGGGTTGTCCGGTGACGGCGAAATGATGCGTGATTTGCTGAAGCGCCTCTTCATCAGTCGCTAGCGTCAGCCCCAACACCCGAGCGACGGTTTGTTTAGTCAGGTCATCCGGCGTTGGGCCGAGGCCCCCACTTATCACAATGAGTTCACTCCGTTCACTGGCCTGTTGAATCACCATTGCCAGTCGCTCAGCGTTGTCGCCCACCAATTCGTGATGGTAGACCTCGATTCCCATCGCCGCTAAATGGCGAGAAATCAAGGCCGAATTAGTGTCGACCACTTGTCCCAGTAGCATTTCCGTTCCGACTGCAATGACTTCTGCACGCATGTCTAACCCCTCCTCAGATGACCTAGTTACTTCCGTCAATTCATCATTATTTTTCGCGATTTTTTCAAATAAATAACCGCCGTAAGCTACCGGCGGTTATTTGGCCCTATTCGGCCGAAGAATCGGCAAAGACCTGTCGATTTTGTACAAAGTAATCGATTCCCGAATAGATCGTGAAGAACAAGCAAACATAGAAGAAGATCAGCGCCATTGGAATATTAATGGTGCCAAAGCCAATATTATTTAACAATAATAAAATAATGCCGACCATCTGTGTGGCCGTCTTAATCTTGCCGGGCCAAGCGGCCGCCAGAACTCGGCCACCGGTCTCAACGACGATCAAACGCAGCCCAGTGACAGCCAACTCACGACAAACAATGATGGCAACGCCCCAAGCGGGAACGGCCTTCATGGCGACCAAAACAATAAAAGCCGTCATAACAATCATTTTATCCGCCAACGGGTCGGCAAACTTACCGAAGTTGGTCACCAAATGCTGTCGCCGAGCAATTTGCCCGTCTAGAAAATCGGTTATCGAGGCCACGGCAAACACCACGGCACCAATGATTTGCGTGACGGGAATCGTTGTCCCTAACCAGACCACTTCCCCCCAGTTCAAAGGGACAACCAGAAGTAGCAGGAAAACGGGGATTAAAATAATACGTATGATGGTTAAACGATTGGGTAAATTCACGAAAAGATCCTCCTTTAGGATTTTCACTCAATAAAAAACGAGTCGGCCGTCACGGCCCGACCCGCCTTTAAATTACTTGAATTCCAAGGTCACTGCTTGAACCTGAGATGACGTGTTCGTGCTCGAACTTGTCGTCGTGGTCGTTGCACCCGTAGTCGTCGAGCTAGACGTCGTCGACGAAGCGGCACTCGTGCTAGTAGCCGAGTTAAACTTAAACTTCTTGCCATCGACCTTAACGGACATTGCAGGGGCATTCCCAAAGTTAAAGGTCACGCTGGTTGCCGAGCTAGGCACCGTCAGGGTATGCGAAGTTGAAGCCGATAACGTTCCTTGCCAAACCGTTGAGCCAGCAATGGACACGGATGTCCAAGCACTGCCAGTGGCAGACAAGGAAATCTTTGGCTTGGAAGACGCATGCTTCATTTCCCAAGTAGACCCAGTTGATGTCGTACTCAACTGTTTGAAGCTAGCGGCGCTGGCCTTCTTAGAAGACGTCGACTTGGAACTCGACTTACTGCTACTGCTCTTCTTAGTGCTACTACCAGAAACGCTCACTGAGCTGCTGTCAACGTTGTTCTTCGTCGTGGAATGACCGCTCCGTGAAGCGGCTACCCAGATTCCAATCAATACAACTAAGACCACGACCACGATCCCAATAATCGGGATTGTCCGACGTAGTTTCACGTAACGGTCGTCAACCTTGCGTTGTTGTGACCGCGTCTCTGGATTGTTTTCGTTAACCTTGTCCACGTACTCCTGGGTCTGCGTACTTGGCAATGTGCTGTCGAACTGCTTCAGTAATTCGGCCCCATCGAGGTCAACCATGTCGGCATATTGTTTAATAAAGGCCCGCACATAAAAATCGCCTGGTAACTCATCGAAGTTTTGGTCTTCGATGGCAATCAAGTAGCGCTTCTGAATCTTCGTCGATTGCTGCAAATCGTCAAGGGTGAATCCCTTAGCAATACGGGCATCGCGCAGTGTTTTTCCCAATGTAATTTTACTATTATCACTCATGTTTAAATTCTCCACCTGTTCAAGATTTCTCTACAATGCAGTATAGCATAGGCGCCGCTTCATTTTTAGCAACAACCCCGATAATTTTGGATTTAACGGTTTCTTAACCTCAACCTCATTCCGGCAGAATGGTATAAACCGTTCGGCGACTCTGAGGCCAGAATACCTGAGCAGCGGCCTGTAAGTCACGGAACTCAATCTGTTGTAACACCGCTAACTCATCAAAGATGGTTGCCCCACCAAACAGTGGACCATCGTATTGATTAGCAATGGCTTCCTCTGAATTAATGGCCCCAATTAACCGACCGATGGCCTCCCGTTTAACCAAGTCAAACTGGTCCTGAGCGGCGACTAATTGGTCTTCCGCATGGTCCAGGATTGCGGCCAATGCCGCCACGAATTGATCGGGCTGATCGGTATCGCCAGCCACCTGGGCGAAGTGTGAGTCTCGTTGAACCTGAAAATCATAGCCAAAGCTGTCGTCAATGATATTTGCATCATACAACCGTAGATAATTATCACTCGTATCGTTGAATAGCAGGTCAAACACCAGCGACAAGGCCAGACTGTATTTCAGGCCGTCCGCCCCCGTAGGAACGTCATCAAAGCCCCGAATACCAATGTTAATCTTGGGACGACTAACTGACAGGTGCCGCGTGGTCTCAGCCACCACTTCATCTGGCGTGGCAACCGGTCCCCGTTCCCGTTCAATCGGAACGACCGGTGGGAAAGTTTTGGCATTTTGATTGGACTCAATCCAGCCCAACATTTCATCGGGGTCAAATTGCCCCACGACCATCAGGCTCATATTGCTAGGATGGTAGAAGGTGTTATAGGCCGCATACAGGTCGTCCGCGGTAATCTTCGCGATCGAATCAACGGTCCCGGCGATGTCAATATGCATGGGTTCCTTAGGATACAGGTTCCCAATCATCCCGAAGTAACTCTGCCAACCGGGATCATCATCGTACATCTGAATTTCTTGGCCGATGATTCCCTTTTCCTTATTAACCGTCGCTTCAGTAAAATAGGGGTCTTGAACAAAGTCTAATAGGATATCCAGGTTTTCGTGTAAATGATTGGTTGTGGCAAATAAATAGCTGGTCTGCGTAAAACTGGTAAAGGCATTCGAGCTAGCACCATATTCCCCAAAGAGGTCAAAGGCATCGTGGTCGGCCTTCTCAAACATCTTATGTTCCAGGAAGTGGGCAATCCCATCCGGATACCGCACGGCCGGCTGACCGTCGCGTGGGACAAAGGTATTATCAATCGATCCATAGTCCGTTGTCATCAACGCATAGGTCTTATGAAAGCCGGCCTTCGGAATCAAAATCACCTTCAGGCCATTGGCCAACGTCGTAACGCTGCGGCTTTCTTCTAATTTTGGATAATCTTTTTTATTCAGCAACCTGATCACCCCCGTGTAAGCAGTACGTGGCCTGCAATTGTACCTGTTGGGCAACCCGTTGAACATCCGCCACCGTAATGGCGGCCAACTGGGCTTCCCATTCCTTTAGTGGCAAGCGTTGCCGCGTCAACTGCTGGTTAAGCAGTCCCGTTAACCGACGCTGTGGGCTATCCAAGGCCGCCAACCGAGCATTCAGCAGGCTAGCCTTCACCTCGTCCAACAACGACTGACTCATTTCGCCAGACTGCAACGCCTCTAATTGCTTGGCAACGATGGCCAGGACCTGATCACGATTCTTGAATTGAATCCCGGTCTGCACGCCCAGCGTTCCCGAATAAGGATTATAGCTGCTGCTAGCGTAATACGCCAGGCTGGCCTTTTCCCGAACGTTGGTGAACAGTAATGACAGTGGTGTCCCGCCAAAGGCCGCGTTAAAGACGGTCGTTGCCAAAAAATCGGCATCATTGCGATAGATTGGCAAACGGTAAGCCAAATTTAACTTGGCCTGAACGACGGGGGCGACATCCTCTGCGTTGGTTACCCGATCCTGGGCCGTCCAGTCAAAGTAAGGGGAGCTTTCATCGCTCGTCCGATCGGTCAGCGGCCAGTCGGCCAAAGCGGTTGCCACGCGCTCTTCGGTCACGTCGCCAATCACCGCCACGTGAACCGAATCGTTCGCTAACATGGCCCGGTAGGTCTCGGCAATGTCCGCCCGAGTCAATTGGCTCAGCGTGGTCATGTTCCCTAACGCACTCATGGCCTGCGCCGGTTCATCCTTGAAAACCAATTCCTGTAAACGTCGATTGGCCAAATATTGCTTGTCATCGTCCAAGGACTTTACGGCGGCAAATAGATTCTGCCGTTGTTGGTTAAACGTGGTTTCATCAAACTGACCAGCTGGCATCAATGGCTTAAAGATAACTGCCTTTAACAAGGCCATCGCCTGTTCAAATAACGGTTGCTGATCGGTAAAGTTTTGTAAGTATTTTTCATTCACAACGGCGCACGTCAAGCGAATGACGTGTTTCGTCCCCAGCTTCAGGACACTAATCCCGAAACTGGCGCCATAGAGTCGTGATAGTTCTCGCGACAGGGCAGTTTGGGTAGGATAGGCTTCCGTACTGGTCTCCAACACTTGGGCCAATAGGGCCCGAGCAGTAATGGCATCGACAGTTAGTGGCGCCACAAAGTCCACCTTAATTCCAATGGTTTTAAACTGTTGGGTGGATGATACATCGAGGGTTACGCCCTCTGGTTTACGTTCACGCACGAACCAATGCCTCCTCTAGTAAAAAAAGTTCAATCGACTTTTAATTTTAAGGGAACCCCTGAGCAAATACAAGCGAAGACCACGAAATAATCCCGGGACCATCGTCAGTCACAACGGCGGTCCCGGGATTATATCGGCTTAGCGATTCTTAAGTAACGGTGTATCGACATTGCTGCCGAACCACTTTTCATTAATTTTCTTGAGATCACCATTAGCGGCCAGTCGTTTCAACCCGGCATTAATCTTGCGCCGCATGGTCACATCTCCCTTGCGCATCCCCACCGCGAAACGTTCCTTAGGAAAGGCCCCAACGGTTACCTGATAGTCTCCGGGATGAGCCTGATGCTTGATGTAGTAATTGGCATAGGTGCTGTCGATTAACAGCCCCTGAATCCGACCAACATTCAGGTCAATGAAGGCATTGGTGAAGGAATCATAGGTGACCGCATCGTGATTCTTGATCCGGTTCTTCAGCAGCTTGGGATAGGTGTCGATGTCATTCGCACCGGACGAGCCGGTTTGGGCCCCCAATACTTTCCCCTGCATGTCGTCATATGAGGTGATATGATTCTTCTTCAATGAAACCAGCACCTGGTCGTTGTTCAAATACGTGTCCGAGAAGGCCACCTGCTTCTGACGTTGGGGCGTGATGGAAAAGCCATTCCAAATTAAATCGATCGTCCCGTTGTGTAGCTCGGTCACGTTCATATTCCAATCGATGCTTTGAAAATCGGCCTTCACACCATATAGTTTGAAGACGGCCTTGGCCAGATCGATGTCATATCCAACCAGTTTCCCACTCTTTTGGCGGAAGCCCATGGGCACGAAACTATCGTCCAACCCAATCACCACGCGATGTTTCTTTTGAATACTCGACCAAGTATCATCCGTGTCGGCCCGTTGGGTCACACTAGTCTTCGCACACCCCGCTAGGAGGCCGCTCAGCCCAACCACCAGGCCTAGGATGACTAAAAATCGTAAACGTTTAATTTTCATCCAATTGGTCCCTCCTAAGCTTTCGGTTCGACCCGCAACATTTGGTCGGCAATCGACTCCGCAAATGGCATGTCATGGGTCACGACGATTTGGGTCATCCCCTCCTGTTTCAGGTCGAGAATAATTTGTTCGACCTCGCGACGTAAGTCGGGGTCCAAGGCGGAGGTTGGTTCATCATAACAGAGTAACTTGGGATGCATGGCTAAGGCCCGCACGATGGCAACCCGTTGTTTCTGTCCCCCGGACAATTCATAGGGGAACAAGTCGGCCTTGCCCTCCAGGTTCAACTGTTTCAACAATTTTCTTGCCTCTTGTTCCGCCTCACTGCCGGACTTCTTTAAGACCATCGTTGGCGCTAACGTCACGTTCTGGAGGACGGTGAGGTTTGGAAATAATTGGAAATCCTGGAAGACCACCCCGATTACGGCATCGTTATCCCGATTAGTGGCTGGATCAAATGCCACGCCATCGAGTAGAAACGATCCACTGTCGACGCTTGCCAGGCCACTGATACAGCGAAGCAAGGTCGTTTTACCAGCCCCAGATGGTCCCACGATCGTCAGAATTTGACCATCTGGCACCGTTAAATCAATTTGGTCTAAGATTGTTTTACCATCGAATTTTTTAGTAATGCCCTTTAGTTCTAACATGAGTGACCCATCCTTTCCCTAACGCCAGTAACTGTAGTGTTTCTCAAGTCGTTTAAGAATTAGCGTGCAAACCGCCGTCAGCAAGAGGTAAATGACCCCCACTAATAGCATTGGCAATAACGTCACATCTCTGGCCATGGCCACATTCCCGGCCCGCAGCAGATCGCCTAACCCGATAACATAAACCAACGAGGAGTCTTTAACGAGGTTGATGACTTCATTACCGATTGAAGGCAGGACAATCTTGACCACCTGAGGAATCACAATCTTACGAAGGGTTTGCCAATTGGTCAATCGGAGCACCCGAGCACTTTCGTACTGGCCATTGGGAATGGCCTGAAGCCCCCCACGGAAGATTTCCGCAAAATAGGCCGTGTAGTTCAAGATAAAGGCGAAGAGCGCGGCATCGTAACGTTGAAAGACCACACCGATGATTGGCAGGCCGTAGAAGACAAAGATTAATTGGAGTAATAATGGCGTTCCTCGCATCAACCAGACATAGATGTTGATGATCCAAGTCAGCGGCTTGAACCGGGTCGTCATTCCTAACCCCACCAGAATCCCTAGCGGAATGGCAATGATAATCGTCCAGAAGAAGATGGATAGGGTCATCCCCGTCCCGGAAATTAATGATGGTAATATCTGTTCAACATAGTGCATAGCAATTCTCCTCCTTTAACAACAAAAACGCCCTCTCGAGAAATAATCTCAAGAGGGCGTTCAGACGCTGTTCCACCTCATGTTTTCAACGAGGCTCACGCCACGTTGACTCAGTGAGTTGCTAACCTGCCTCAATAAAAAAATCCCCTTAGTCACCGAAAACTTCGGGACTAAGAGGACGATTAAATCGTGGTTCCACCTCTGTTTGTCGTTCTATCGCTAAGACGACCTCAGTGAGTTGTTAACAACTCCAGCTGTAACGGGCTAACCCGAATCGTCTTACTCTTTTCAGACGACCGACTCACAGATGTGGTTCGATTCTGATCGACCGCCCTTTTCCATCACCGGGGCTTTCTGTTGGTCTAACCTGAATCTACTCTTCCGTTCAATGTCTTTTTATTCGTTGCCAATATACTACGAGTTTTTTCTCGCAGCGTCAAGCTTAATTTTTAACCGCGATGGAACCAGCTACTAATGGTATGCCAAAAGCCACCGGTTTCTTGTTCCTCTAACTTCATCAATGGAACGGTCTCGCCCTCGAGCCGACGGGCAACATTACGGTATCCTTGAGATGCGGGATTGTCCGTCTTCAAGACGATCGGTTCCCCTTGATTAGACGTCGTAATGACGGCATCATCATCGAAGATAATCCCCAACAATTCAATACCCAAGTGACGGGTAATCTCATCGATGTCCATCGTTGAGCCATCCTGCATCATATTCCGACGAATCCGGTTGATCAACAGGCGTGGCGCTTCCTTCAATGGGTGTTGTTCCAAGAGACCAACAACGCGGTCGGCATCGCGTACGGCGGAAATTTCCGGCGTGGTGACCACAATGGCCGCGTCGGCACCGGCAACGGCGTTCATGAAACCTTGTTCAATCCCGGCTGGACAGTCGATTAACACGTAATCGTAGTCTGGCTTGAGTTCATCAACAATTTCCTTCACGTCTTCGGGCTGAAGTGCCGTCTTATCCGTGTTCTGGGCGGCAGGCAACAAGTAAAGCTTGTCGTCAAACCGCTTGTCCTTAACCAACGCCTGGACCAACTTGGCCCGGCCCTCGGCAACATCCACAATATCGTAGATGATCCGGTTATCCAAGCCTAGAACAACGTCCAGGTTCCGCAAACCAATATCCAAGTCCATCATGCAGACCCGTTTACCCATTAAGGCAAGCGCCGTCCCAATGTTAGCGCTGGTGGTCGTCTTACCCACGCCACCCTTACCGGAGGTGATTACAATCGCTTTTCCCATCTCAAATTCCTCCAATCCGGTTATATAACTTCGGATTAATCTTCTTTAAATTGTCCAGATGACCATACGACAGGACGTGTAAGTCGTTGACGTAGGCAATCGTTTGGCCTGAATCCGTCAACTGGTCCGGTTCAATAATGTCAAACTGTTCAGCAATTCTAATTTGTTGCGCCGTTTGAAGATTTCCCATAATCAGTTTGGATTCGTCGTCAGGGTAACCTGCCTGCAAAATCCCTGCCACATTACCCATAGAGAAAATATTCCCTGTGGTTCGGAGCTTACCACCTTCGTGGATCGTTCCTAGAAACAAGACGTCCCCTTGCATGGAAACTTCTTGACCGTTGCGAATGACCTTACTCAGCAAGTGAACATTCTCACGTTCACGCAACTGAATCGCGTCCGCAACCGTCATCACATTAGCAGCAATCTTATGGATTTCAAACCGGGGGTAATTTCCCACCAGTTGTTCAATCTGCGTCCGTTCATCCGCGGTTAAGATCCGGTCTTCCGTCAACACATCCAGCGAAACCTTAGTCGCCTCGAGTGCCTGAGGATCGGCCTTCAAGTTCTCCAACAGTTCTTTAAGATCCACCATGACTTGTTCAAAGCTGGCAGACTGTTTTAGTACTAAATCATAACCGTTTTGCGTTCCCCGTAATACGGCAGCTTGCATAGTCTTCGTTCCCTTCGCCTATTTTAACCAATTATACACCCATCGAATGGGGAAGAATAAGACGACAAACATCGCTAAGTTAAAGGCCAGAGTTGGCCCCAACGTGTTCACCATGAAATCCGTTCCCGACATTGACGACAGATGAATTGCCCGGCCAGCCAAATATCCCAGGGCCTCAAGAACGGTAATGTCGATAAAGTAAATCAACAACCCGCTCAAAAAGTTCGGTCGGATATAGCTTACTAGCAAGCGTGTCAGATAGACGAGCAACGGAAAGATGAAGATATAAATCCCAAAGATCCCGGTGTAGTACAGATCAAACACGATGCCGGCAACAATTGCCCAGCGACCAATCGGCATTTCAAAATCATTGGCATCAGCCTCGAATAGCACACCACAAACCAACCACAAAACCACCAGATGACTCACCATGGCCGTTGGGTAATGGAACATGTGCGCACTAAAGTTTTGACTGATCGACCCATCAAGCAGCAGCATTAAGAACAGGATAATCGGAAAGCCAAAGCGTAACTTTGATAATCGATACACGTGCCGTTCCTCCCTACTGCTTCGTTACAGCGACCGTCACAATGTTCAGGTCACTCAAATCGGTGGCTGGATTAATATTCAGCTTCGTTGACAGCCCATAGTCATCCCCACTAGCCTTGGCAACCTTACCAACGTAAAGTCCCTTAGGCGTCACGCCACCAAGACCGCTGGTAACAACCTTGTCACCCTTGCTGATCTTAGCCTTCGTCGTGATGTTATTCATGGTAATCTGACCAGTGGTGTTGTTATAGCCACTCAGGACCCCGTTGACCGTCTTGCCAGACTTGGTGGTAATTTGGACGGCAAACCGGTTCGCAGAATCATTGTTGTCGGTAATGAGCTCAACCTTTGAATTCGTCTTGTTCACTTCAGCAACCCGGCCAACCAAACCAGAACCGGACATGACTGGCATGTTCTTAACGACCCCGGCAGATGACCCCTTGTTGATAATCACTTGGTTTTGCCATGAAGATGGCGTCCGCGTGATGACGGCGGAAGAAATAGCCGTGTAGTCCGTCAAGGAATCATTTAATTTAATCTCTTGTTTTAATTGTTTGTTTTCCTTTGCCAAGGTTTGATCACGAACCTTGGTTTGGGCTAATTCACTCACCTGTTGCTTTAATTGCTGGTTCTCTTGATACGTATTCAACAGTTCGGAAACCGCACCAACAGACCCACTCAGGCCGTTCGCTGGTACGGCCACGACACGATCAGTCAGGCCGACAATGTCATTACCGAATTGTTGAATCAATGGGGGTGTCGACTTCTTATTACGAATAGCCACGGACACCGTCATCAAGGCAAAACTAACAATCAAGCAGACGATAATAATTACCAGTCGCCGATTGAAAGAAAATTTCTGCATGTTTGACCTCCATCTTAATTAACATTGGTCTTCACCAATGTTGTCACAATAAAGAAGCGGGAAGCTGCCTTCCCGCTAGTCCTTATTTTTTCTTCATGACGTCGATACTCTTCAAAGACTCACCAGTTCCGGCAGCAACACAATCTAATGGGTCGCTTGCGATGGAAACGGGAACCTTGGTCGCATCGGCAATAACTTCAGCGAGGTTTTTAAGCAATGCACCACCACCAGTTAAGACAATCCCATGGTCGATAACATCGGCAGCAATTTCTGGCGAAGTTTCTTCAAGGGTTTCCTTAATAGCGGAGATAACATCTTGTACGGGTTCTTGAATAGCCTTGGCTACGTCAACGGCAGAAACTTCTACCGCCTTAGGTAACCCGGTGATCAGGTCACGTCCACGAATGGTTGCGCCCTCGATCTTGTCGGCTTCTTCAACTGAAGCGGAACCAATGTCCATTTTCAGCTTTTCAGCGGTCCGTTCCCCAATCAACAGATTGAAGTTTGAACGAACGTAGGTGGCAATAGCATCATCCAGCTTGTCCCCGGCTACCCGGATTGAACGACTGGAAACGATCCCACCAAGGGAAATCGTTGCCACATCGGTGGTCCCACCACCCATGTCGACAACCATACTACCGGTTGGGTCCATTACTGGTAACCCGGCCCCGATAGCCGCTGCAAATGGTTCTTCAATAACGTAAGCGTCCCGTGCACCGGCTACTCGTGTAGCATCGATAACGGCCCGCTTTTCAACTTCCGTAACGCCACTTGGAACACAGACCATGACATATGGCTTACCGCTGGACTTACCGACAGTCTTTTCGATGAAGTACTTCATCATGGCAACCGTCGTATCGTAATCCGCAATAACCCCGTCTTTCATGGGGCGAATAGCGACGATACTGGCTGGCGTCCGGCCAATCATTGCCCGAGCGTCTTCACCAACGGACACAATTTCCCCAGACTTCGTGTTCTTGGCGACAACGGAAGGTTCGCGAAGAACGATACCCTTACCGTCAACATAAACAATTGTATTGGCGGTACCAAGATCGATTCCTATATTTTTCGTTCCTAATCCGAACACAGTGTTTCATCCCTTCATTGTCAACATAATTTTTAATGGATTTTTGACTTATTATTGATCGATAGACGTATTATAACATACTCATCTGTGTGAGAACACGTCGACAATGTCAAGAATACCGAACTTTTAATCAGAAAGAAATAGCATTAAGTGATTTTAATCAGTTTTTAAAGGTTATGACTTATTTCGTCACTGTTGTAATGGAAGCACCCCTTGTTCACGCCAACTAAAATAGGTCGTCGTGCCGACTACAAAGCCATCCAGCAAGGGGATCCCCATCAATTTCCCACACTCGGCAACTCGACGGACGAAGGCCAGATCCTCTGGCGACGGGTCCACCGCCCCACTCGGATGATTATGAGCGAGGATCAGTCCCGCGGCCTCATGCAGCACCGCCAATTGAAAAATTTCGCGGGGATGGACGGGACATTGATTTAGCGTTCCCTGGAAGACCAGTTGCCGCAAAATAATTCGGTGTTGATTATCCAGCAGTAGGACTTCTACCCGTTCTTGACCCAGGTAGCGCAGGTCATCAATCAGCCGCTGGCCTAGCTGGCTTGAATTCAAGACTTCCCCGACAAACTGTCTCGGCGCCGACTGGACCCACCGCCCTAAGTCAATTGCCGCCAACAATCCTCGCCGTCGTGGGTTGCCCGCAATGTAAGCCCGTTGTTGGCGGTGACTGGCATACCGGAGCTGATCACAACTCGTAAAGAAGCGAAAGAAGCGGTCTAATTCACTCACCGTGAGCAATCCCAATTGTCGCAATACTCGCCTAACAAGCCGCCGTTCATTGTCCTTAGTCAATCGTCCTTTATTCACCGTTGTCATCCCCTTAAGGTCTAACTCCGGTATTAACCACCATTACTTTTCGTCATCCTTAAAGTAATGCCGAACCTCAGAGATAAAGTAGAGTGAGCCTGTTAACAAGAGTAGGTCCTCGGCCGACATCGTTCCCAACGCCGTTTTCAGGGCCGTTGGCCAATCGGACGCCATGGTAACGCGGTCAGACTGATCAGCTGCCCCCTCCAACTCGGCGGGCGTAGCCGCCGCGCGCTGCCCTGGCCCCTGAAATTGCGTCAAGATCAGATGCACATTAGGCACCTCAAGTAGCGTGGCTACCATCTGTTGATACTGCTTATCCGCCAGAATGGCCAGAACAATATACACATCATGCTGGGCAAAGTGCCGCCGCAATAATTCTGCCATCTCCACCATCGCTGGCTCGTTGTGGGCACCATCAATCGCAATCAGTGGCTGAGCATTGACCCGTTCAAAACGACCTGGCCACTGGGTCGCCTTCAAGCCACGGCGAACGTCAGCGGGCGTCACTGTCAGTCCACGAGCACGCTGAGCCAATGTGAAGGCCGTCAGAGCGGTGGCCGCATTATCAATTTGATATTGGCCTAGCAGCCCCACCTGCAATCGCTGCCAGTGTTCCGTGTCGAAGTCGTAGGCAAAGCGTTCGCCCCACTGCGCTTCGGGTTCATTTGTCACCGCATAATCACGACCTAGGGCAACCACCTGAGTTCCCTTATCCCGAGCCGTTTGATCCATCACCGCTAGGGCATCTTCGGGTAACCGACCACACACCACCGGCACATTTTGCTTAATAATCCCGGCCTTTTGCGTGGCAATCTTCGGAATGGTATCCCCAAGGATTTTCATATGATCCAGGCCAATCGTGGTAATGACGGCAACTAACGGCGTAATAATATTCGTCGAATCGTAAAGGCCACCCAGCCCCACTTCGACCACCACCACATCGACTGGATGCGTCGCGAAATAACAAAACATCAGTGCCGTATCGATTTCAAACTCGGTGGGACCTTCCTCTGCCAGCTCTTCGTCCAGCTGGGCCACCACGGGCGCCACCCGATTGACCAGGTCGACTAACTCATCATCGCTAATTGGTTCACCGTCACGACTAATCCGCTCATTGAACCGCGTGATAAACGGTGAAGTAAAAGTTCCCACCGTATCGCCGCTAGCCATGAACAGATCCCGAAGAAAGGCCACCGTTGACCCCTTACCATTCGTCCCCGCAACATGCACCATCGTCAAACTTTTCTGTGGATCGCCCAGTCGCGCCATAAATTGTCGCATTCGAACCAGCGTTGGTTTCTTTTTGAATCGATCCCGGCCGTGAATAAACTGCAGGGCCTCAGCATATGTTTTTACCACTTTAAAACCTCCCGTCAAACTTCTGTTATCCAGTGTAGCAGACTTCACCCCCCCGGCGATAAAAAAAGGCGTCACAACCATCGATCATGGTCGTGACGCCTCACCCAACCCTAAAGTTGCGCTTTAATTTCTGCTAATCGTTGCTTTGTCGCAGCTAACTTCTTCTCGTTATCTGCTTGCTTGTCGCGTTCTGCCGCCACAACATCTTCCGGTGCGTTGGCCACGAAGCGTTCGTTGCCGAGCTTCTTCGTTGCCCGATCGACTTCGGCCGTGTACTTGGCAACTTCCTTATCCAAGCGCTTGGCCTCATCGTTCAAGTCCACCAATTCGGCCAATGGTACGGAAACTTCTGCATCCGTAATCACACTGGTCATTGCCAGCTTAGGCGCAACGAGGTCGGCACCAATGGCGAAGTCCTTCGGGTGAACGAACCGGTCAATGTAGTCCCGGTTGTTCTCGAAGACGCTTTGCAAGTGAGCATCGCTCGTCTTGATCTGCAAGTCAATTGGCGTTGACATTGGCGCATTGGCTTCGGCACGAATGTTCCGAACCGCCTTGATCAAATCAATTAGGCTCGTCATTTCGCTTTCGGCCGTTGGATTGTCAAACTCGGTGTGGGCAACTGGATAAGCCGCCGTTACCAATGACTGACCGTCGTGTGGCATAGCCTGCCAAATGGCTTCAGTGACGAATGGCATGATTGGTTGTAATAAGCGTAACGTTTGGTCTAAGACGTAGGCCAACAAGTCTTGCTTGGTTGCCTTGGCATCGGCGTCATCACCGGTCAAGACTTCCTTACTCATTTCAATATACCAATCACAGAAGTCGTTCCAGATGAAGTTGTAGAGGGCCCGGCCAGCTTCACCGAACTCAAACTTATCGAACATTTCCGTCACGTGCTTAACCGTGTCATTCAAGCGACTCAAGATCCAACGGTCCGTTAAGTCCCAGTCACTTTCGGCAGGAACCACTGGCTTGGTGTTTTCACCCAGGTTCATGATAACAAACCGGCTGGCATTCCAGATCTTGTTGATGAAGTTCCAAGCGGAATCCATCTTCTTGTAGCTGAAACGGACGTCTTGACCGGCCGTTGAACCGGTGGACAGGAACCACCGGAGGGCATCGGCACCGTACTTGTCGATCACGTCCATTGGGTCAATCCCATTACCCAAGGACTTACTCATCTTGCGACCCTCTTCGTCACGAATCAAGCCATGCAAGAGCACATGTTTGAATGGCCGCTTACCAGTAAATTCGAGGCTTTGGAAGATCATCCGAGAAACCCAGAAGAAGATAATGTCATAACCCGTTACCAATGTGTCCGTTGGGAAGTAACGCTTGTAATCGGCGCTATTTTCATCGGGCCAACCCATTGTGGAGAATGGCCACAGGGCACTTGAGAACCAGGTGTCCAAGACATCGGGGTCTTGTTCCCAGTTTTCTGGGTCCTTAGGGGCTTCCGTATCCACGTAAACCTCACCCGTTTGCTTGTTGTACCAGGCTGGAATCCGATGACCCCACCAGAGTTGACGTGAAATAACCCAGTCATGAACGTTATCCATCCATTGCGTAAAGGTATGCTCGAACCGTTCGGGAACGAAGTCAACGGCGTTGTCACCGGACTGGTTCTTGACAGCCTCTTCGGCCAATGGCTTCATCTTCACAAACCATTGCGTCGAGAGCCGGGCTTCAACTTGAACTCCGGTACGTTCTGAGTGACCAACAGAGTGGACAATTGGGTCAATCTTCAGCATCAATCCTTGGGCATCCAGGTCAGCAACCATGGCCTTACGAGCATCGAAACGGTCCATACCGGCATATTTGCCGGCCTTGTCGTTCATCGAGGCATCTTCGTTCATGGTGTTAATCCGTGGCAAGTCATGCCGATTACCCACTAAGAAGTCATTAGGATCATGGGCTGGGGTAATCTTAACCATCCCGGTCCCAAATTCAGGGTCAACGTATTGGTCGGCAATGATTGGAATGTTCCGGTCGGCCAATGGCAAAACAACTTCCTTGCCCACCAGGTCCTTGTACCGTTCGTCACCAGGGTTAACGGCGACGGCCGTGTCCCCCATCATCGTTTCTGGACGAGTCGTGGCGATTTCAATGTAGTGTTGACCATTGAAGGTAAAGTCTGGGTCGGCAAATGGATACTTCACATGATAGAAGGCCCCTTTGTCATCCTTGTGAATAACTTCGATATCAGAAAGTGCGGTCCGGGCCTGTGGATCCCAGTTGATAATGTATTCGCCCCGGTAGATCAGGCCCTTCTTGTAAAGGGTCACGAAGACCTTCTTCACGGCGTCTGACAACCCGTCATCCAAAGTGAACCGTTCCCGTGAGTAGTCAAGGGAAAGGCCCAGCTTGGACCATTGTTGGTGAATGGTCGCGGCATATTCGTCCTTCCATTCCCAGACCTTCTTGATGAATTCCTCGCGGCCTAAGTCATAGCGAGAAATACCTTGTTCACGCAGCTTGGCTTCAACCTTGGCTTGCGTGGCAATCCCGGCGTGGTCCATCCCTGGCAACCAGAGCGTATCGAACCCTTGCATCCGCTTCTGACGAATAATCATGTCTTGCAGCGTCGTATCCCAGGCATGGCCTAAGTGCAACTTACCGGTAACATTTGGCGGCGGAATCACGATTGAGTATGGGGTTGCCTTCTGATCCCCACTTGGTTTGAATACATCTTCGTCCAGCCAAGTCTGATACCGACCCGCTTCAATCGCGGTCGGGTCATACTTGGTGGCCATGTCAACTTCTTTATCTGCCATATTTTCAATTCCTTTCTTGACGTCGAAGTCTGTGGCAAAACGCACAAAAAGAGACTTCATCCTAAATTTATTAGGACGAAGTCTCTTCGCGGTACCACCTAAATTGGGCGTTCATGCCCCACTTAACTTCTTTGTTAACGGAGTGTGCTCCGGACAGGACTTACTCAACTTCGGTCCTTCAGCTCCCAAGCTACATTCACGCTAATGGCTTGACCGGTTCCCAGCATTCCCGGCTCTCTGAGCAATCCCATTAGCGCTACTGACTTGATCAACGCTACTTTTTAATAGTGTACTCAATTATCTAGTCAGCGTCAACTCGTGAAACTAACTTTTCTAGGGCCTCGATGGCTGCCAGGTAGTTCGGTTCATCGGTTTGTTCGCTAACAATCTCCCGATAAGTTACCTTACCAGTATCATCAATAATCCAGATTGACCGTGCCAGATTCCCGGCATTTGGCACGTACAAGCCCATTTCATAACCGAAGGAAAGTTCTTCATCGGATAACAGGTCCACATTTTCCACGCCTTGGGCCGCACACCAACCGGTTTGTTCCGCAATGGTGTTGTTCGAAACCGTCAGGAACTTAGCGTCTGGGTAATGATCCGCCTGCTGGATAAACTTGCGAGTTTGCAGAGTGCAAACTGGTGTTGCCAAGTCTGGAACAACACTAATCAAAGCAACCTTGCCAATCAAATTAGCCGTCTTGACCTTGGCATTGCTCTGATCAAACAGTTTAAACTTTGGTAATTGGTCTCCTACTTCTGGGACGGTCCCAGAGAGAGCCATTTTGTCGCCGCGCCATGATACTTCCACGCAGATCAACCCCTTCAAATTGATTAACCGGCTTCCACCGATCATTAGCTTAATTATCGCGCATTGCCCCCTGGCCTGACAAGCGTTTTCACTGAAAAAGCTAAAAAACTCCTTCGCCCTGTCGAATTATAAAAAAAGGACCCGACATTTAGCCGGATCCCTTCAGAAAGTTAAATTAAAGTAACTCTGCAAAGACGTCTTCGTTTTGATTCAAGAACTTGTCGTTGGGCCGGATGTCCGTAATGGTAATCCCTTCCAATGCTTCCTTCATCAAGCCCTCAACGTCGATGTACTTTTCATACTTGCGAGACTTTTCCAGGTCAGGCCGCGTCTTTGGTGCTGGCGGCGTGAAGATGGTACAGCAGTCTTCGTATGGCAGAATAGACAGGTCATAGGTGTCGATGTCTTCGGCAACCTTGATGATTTCCGTTTTGTCCATCGATAACAGTGGCCGCAGGATTGGCATGGTGGTGACATCGTTAATCGCCATCATGCTTTCCAGCGTTTGTGAGGCCACTTGGCCCAAGGATTCACCGTTGAAGATCCCCTTGGCATGCCGCATCTCGGCGATAGCCGCCGTTAAGCGTAGCATTAACCGCCGTTGGATGGTCATCAGGTAACCTTCTGGCACCTGTTCCTTAATGGTCTCTTGAATCTTGGTGAATGGCACCTGAATGAACTGAATGCCACCGGAGTAGCCGGCCATACGGGCGGTTAATTCCTTGGCCTTGGCCAGGGCTTGTTCCGACGTGTATGGCGGACTGAAGAAGTGCACCATATCCAGCTTAACACCGCGTCGCATAGCATAGTATGACGCAACGGGCGAGTCAATCCCACCCGAAAGCATCATGACCGCCTTGCCACCGGTTCCGACTGGTAGGCCACCGGCCCCTTGAATCGTGCGACCGGATAAGAAGACCCCGTTCATGCGAACTTCCACCCGCAAGGTCAGGTCAGGCTTCTTCATCTTGACCTGAATGCCAGGGACATTCTCTAGAATATAGCCACCCAGCAGATCGTTCAACTGGTTCGTGTCATATTCAAATTCCTTGTCCTGGCGACGCGTGTTAATCTTGAAGGTCATGCCAGGTTCAAAGATCTCTTTGACCATGGCTAGAGCCGTCGCTTTAACGGCATCTATATCCTTTTCAACCTTAACGGAAGGTGAAAAGTTTTCAATCCCAAAAACGTCGCCTAACCGGTCCATGACGGCGGCAGAATCTGCCCCGTTCAAGGTAACGTGTAACCGGTCGTGTTGTGCCTTAATCTCAAGTTCTTCAAACTGTTGTAAGGCTTTGCGGACGTTATGACCGAGTTGTTTGATGAAGTCTTTCTTGTTTTTACCCTTCGTCGACAACTCGCCATAGCGTACCATGATTTCGCTGTATTCCATTCCGCGACCCCTTTCGTCGTTTAGCTTAGCTTGGCGAACTCCGTGTACAGTTCATCAAAGACTTGGTTAAATTTCTCAGCTTCGGCCATCGTATTGTGTTCATCCAGTGAAATCCGAATAGCACTCGTGGCAATCCCATCATCAATCTGCATGGCTTGCAGGGTGCTGGATTCGACGTGTTTCTTGGATGAGCAGGCGCTCGTGGTCGAAATGTAAATATCATGTTGCTCGAAAGCGTGAACAATCGTTTCCCCGCGGACACCGGCAATCGCGAAACACAGAATGTGTGGGGCAAAGACTGGTAGATCCTTAGAGAACACCGTCACGTTCGGGAACTTTTCGACGTGATGCAAGATGGCCAATCGAATGGCCCGCTGTTGTTTAACCTTGGCGTCCTCGTCTTCCAACAATAACCGCATAGCCTTGGCCATTGCCGCGATCGCTGGTAAGTTCTCAGTCCCGGAACGTAAATCCCGTTCTTGACCGCCCCCGGCCATCAAGGGTGAAATCATCCGACCCTGACGTTTGTACATGAAGCCAATGCCCCGTGGCGCATGGAACTTATGGCCAGAGAAGGTCACGAAGTCCACGCGATCGTTGAAGATCTGCTTAAACAGACCTTTACCAATCCCTTGGACGGCATCGATGTGCCAGTGAATCTTAGGAAAATCACGTAAGACATCCGCGATTTCGGCTAGGGGTTGAACGGCCCCGATTTCATTATTAACGGCCATCGTGGAAACCAGAATCGTACTTGGACGAATAGCGGCGCGCAGGTCGGCTGCGGAGACCCGGCCGTTCTCGTCTACAGGTAGATAGGTAACCTCGAAGCCCAATTGCTTCAGCTGTTCCATGGAATTGTGAACGGCTGGATGTTCGACCTCGGTCGTAATCAAGTGGTTCCCGAATTCCCGTTTCATCATGGCTGTGCCCTTAATGGCCCAGTTATCACCTTCGGTACCGCCACTAGTGAACAAGATTTCACTCAGTGAGGCGCCCACTAAGTCGGCAATTTGCTGGCGAGATTGCTCCAGTAAATTGAAGGCTTGCTCCCCAAAGTTGTGCAGGCTCGATGGGTTTCCCCAGTAGTTAGCACTGACCTTAGCATACGTATCAACGACAGCCGGCGCCGGCTTAGTCGTTGCACTGTTATCAAAATAAATCATACAGAACCCTCTTATCTATTCTATTGGTTCGACTCCGATAGAAATTCTTTCTCATTATAAACACAAATGTTCTCAACCACAAGCCCCGCCCCTCATTCCACCAATGAGCCAGTTTCTCTTAAATAAAAAAACGAGGCGGCCACGATTGGGCACCACCTCGTTACTCGGGCTTATTCTTCTGTCTTCTTTTCAGGCTTCTGGGTTCCCTTACGATTGTAGTAGGCATCCTCTAGTCGCTTGTAAGAACCGGGTTCAACCTCGTCCAAAACCGTGGCGATGGTTTCCAACGCCTGGGCGTATTGATAATCCTTTTCAAACAGTTGCGAAGCCTTCTTGCTGGCAGTCGCCACGTCTTCATGGCTGACCTGATAGCGATTGGCGTATTGCAACAATTGCTCGGCCAACTGTGAACTATCGATGAGATCTTCCGTCTTCTCCTTTAAGGTATCCAAATCGGTTTGGATAATCAGCAATTGCTTGGTGATCCGTTCCATATCGATCTGGGGTTGGTCCATATCGGTTGCGAGTTGTGCAACCTCATCGCGAACCACGAAGAAGTAATCCAGGTAGGTTTGAGGAATCCCGGGCAAATTCAGATTTTCAACTTGCCGTCGCAGGCTATGCAGGTTGAAGTCGAACTGTTGCAAGGTTTCTCGTGCTTGCCGTTCTTCATCAACCAAGCCGGCAACGCTCTTCAAGATTTGCCCCTGTTGTTCCTCAATCTGAGAGAGGTCCTTGTTTTGATGTTCTTGGTGTTCCAAGATTTGGGAATATGTAGCCTGTTTGTCGGCAATGGCCTGAACGTCTGCCTGATAGATGCCATCAATGGTTCGAATCTGCTCGTTGAGTTCCCGAGCCGTTTCTAACTCTTGATGGTCCAGCGTGTAATTCTGGCCTAGTCGATCGAGTTCATTAAGTAAGGTGTGACTCTGGTTTTGGGCGTGCGCGATAAACTTGGCAACCCCATCCAAATTGGCGTCAACCGGAGACTTCGAATCGAGCTCCGTTTGCATCAAGTCATAGACCTGATCAATTTGATTGGCAATTCGGTCATTAACGACCTGAGCATCCTCAGGGCGTAAATCCTTTAAGGTTGTCAGGTTCTCATTGATTCGATCCTCAATCTTCTGAATCAGGTCGGGCAAGTTCATTTCGCCAAAGTGATAATGTTGGTCACTCAGTTGTTGATACCCACTCTTCAATTCCTTGACTTGGTCGGGATAAGTGACGGTCAAGTCCTTATACAATGGTGGAATGTCAGCAATCAGATCATCCAGTACGCTGGTATCTTCCTTGAGCTGTTCTAGGACGTCCGCCGCCCGCTCATGGTCGCCCTCCTTGGTCAGCTGGGTAAAGGTATCAAAATCATCTTCCAGTTGGCTAAGTCGTTCCTCAAGCTTATCAATGCTAGGACCAAAGGCAAAGTTTTTGGCAAGCAAGGTCTTGCGCAGGCCTTGATACTTCTGCTCCAATTCGTGAACCGCCTGACGGTGCTGCTTGTCCACCTCTTGAAGGTTGGCCAAGTCAGCCTGGACAGATTGAATGAGCTCATCGGTCTCATTAACCAATTGCGTCACCTTATTCAGGGATTGCCGCAATTGCGGTAGGTTGACCCCGCGAGAATCGTCTGTTAACTGACTCAATTGTTGGTCAATTCGTTCAAAACGATGCTCTTTGATATCCGTGTAATCCGCCTGTAAGTCTTCGTATTTTTCAAGAGAATGGCCGGTTAGACTCATCTCTCCCACTAATTTAATTTCATCCGCCAAGGGGATGGTCATCATGGATTCCTTTTTAGTGGTGAGGGCAGCCACCTGTTTCCGTACCCGTTGCTGGTAAGCGAGTACGCCCAGGTAGACGATAATCGCCAGAATAACGATTCCAATTAGCACACCAATCATTTTGACCCCATCCTTCATCCGCTTTTAAAACGCTAACAAGTTGCAAAAAAGCGTCGTTCATTTTACAATTTAATCTAATTTCGATTATAGCATAAGTGGCGCCTACGCTTCACTAGGTTTTCGGGATTCACTGAACGTTTTTCGCTATGATTGATTCAGAATGACAAAAAACTTGGAGGCCTTTACATGAGTGAACCAATTAATCCCATTATTAACGATCAGCTCGATGCCCTGCTTCATGGGGAAACTAATTTAGTGGCTAACCTGGCCAACGCCTCCGCACTCCTGATGCAGACGCTATCCGATATTAACTGGTCCGGCTTTTATCTTTACCAACCGGACACCGACGACCTGATTCTTGGGCCCTTCCAGGGCAACGTTGCCTGTGTCCATATCGAAAACAACAGTGGTGTCTGTGGCACCGCACTGGCAACCCAAACGACGCAATTGGTCCCAGACGTCCATCAATTCCCCGGTCACATCGCCTGTGACTCCGCCAGCAATGCCGAAATTGTGGTGCCTTTAACCCTAAGGGACGGAACCAAATTAGGGGTCATGGACATTGATTCCCCTATCAAGGAGCGTTTTACCACTGCCGACCAGGCGATCCTGGAGAAATTCGCGGCCATTTTACTGACACACATTGACAAAGCTTAACAAATCTGGGTATAATGGCGTTTGTGTAAAATAATGCAGCGATAAGTGGTAAGCTCGTCAACAGATTGTTGCCGTTACATTGGTTCAGGAAGTAACCTGCGGCTGCATACGGTGAAACCTGCAAAGCAATCTGCACGAATACTAAACTTATAAACAGCTTATTTTACTCCAAATAACTTATTTTATTGGAGGAACTATCTATGTCTCGTTACACTGGCCCAAGCTGGCGTATTTCCCGTCGTTTAGGGGTATCCCTTTCCGGCACTGGTAAAGAATTAAACCGTCGTCCTTACGCACCTGGTGATCATGGTCAAGGTCGTCGTCAAAAGTTATCTGAATACGGTACGCAATTGCGTGAAAAGCAAAAGCTCCGTTTCACTTACGGCATGACTGAACGTCAATTCTTCAACTTGTTCAAGCGCGCCGGCAAGATCAAGGAAGGTACCCATGGGACTAACTTCATGATCTTACTCGAACGTCGTCTTGACAACATGGTTTACCGTTTAGGTTTGGCAACGACTCGTCGTCAAGCTCGTCAATTGGTTAACCATGGTCACATCACTGTTGATGGCAAGCGTGTCGACATCCCTTCATACGAAGTAGAAGTTGGCCAAGTTATCTCAGTACGTGAAAAGTCCAAGGACATGACTGTTATCAAGGGTGCTGTGGAAGCCGTTGTTGGCCGTCCACAATACGTCCAATTCGACGCTGACAAGCTGGAAGGTTCCCTTACCCGCTTCCCTCAACGTGAAGAATTAGATGCAGAACTCGACGACTCTCTTATCGTTGAATACTACAACCGTTAAGATTAATTCTTACTGGTTTAAAAAGTCTCGCCTGTTGGCGGGATTTTTTTGTGCATGCATTTAGCCAAAGTAACTGTTCAATAATAAAAGTTGCTCAACTCACGACTAAAGGTCTACTAACGGTAGATATCCTAAGGAGGTTTTGCGATGACCAAAAAGCTCACGACGATTTTGCTGTCGACGGCAATTATCCTGAACTCACTGTCGCTGATCATCACGCTTCACCACCGACTCACCGACCACCAGACGTCGGAAGACTAATTCACCGAAAAAGGGATTCAACAACGAGCTTACATCGTGGTTGAATCCCTTTATTTTCCCTATTTTTCGCTAATCAATTAGATCTTTTTGGTTTTTTCGATTCATACAAGGTGCTTTAAACGCTGCTATTCTGGCATTTTAAAAATTCCATTTCTATTGTTCATTACTGTTTACTCTCGATTTGAGGGAGATTTTAGGGCAGGGCTTATGTACACGATTAAAAACCACTTCTCTTTTGAGAGGTGGTTTTTCATGCTCTTATTTTGAATTAATCCTGCTATACGCTCAGCAATGTATACCACAGGGCGTGTTGTAGTGGTATAGAAAAGAGGCGAGGTGATGAGTAAAAAAAGGAAAAAGAAGCAAGCAGACAAAAATACTGAGTTGACAACCATCCTACTGACTATCAACATCATCCAAGGCATTGTAGCACTGCTTAATTCTCTTCCTCATCACAAGTAACACGGTAAGGGTCTCCGGGCCCTTACTTGGTGTATACTAAATTATAGCATAGGAGGGCTTATTATGCGCTTAAAGAAGATTACCATCCTACTTTATGTTGCTATTACGATTAGTGGTCTATCCCTACTGGTCAGTATCTTTAATCTAATCTCAAATTTCAGGTAATTAAAATGTCAGATCATAGTGACTTGAACAATCCAGAAATCATGACTGCCACTGATACCGCTAGATGATGGGAGAAAGCCCCGGATTACGTCCGCCAAGCTCTCAGAAGCACCCCCGCTCGTTTTCCAGATGGATCAGTTAAGTTATTCGGCCGTCAGTTCATTGTAACCTGCGAAGTTATGGAGGCTGTCAAAGGCCATGCTGAAATACAGTAAGGAAAAAATCGGCACTTGTCCACTGGTGTTGAGGGAGAAGTGTGGGATTTCAATTCATTTACGAATTGGACTCTTTTTTTCTATGCTGATTTAAATTCGATTTGTACTAAATCTCGAGTAAACTGTTCTTGGGACAAATCACTCATTCTCGCTTTCTGCTGATTCTGGTGGATTGGTGCAGGTACAATAGTAATGTGTCCTTTTATTATATGGTAGATTGTAAAATTTAAGTTGAACATATTAGTGGACAGAAAAACCCATAAAGGTCTTTAATGGTGTCACCACAAC
>NZ_RHOA01000011.1 GCF_003946545.1 Levilactobacillus tangyuanensis | reverse complement strand
CGCCACAACTTCTATTTGATAACGGCCTGTTCTGGGATTGTCCTCAACGACTGGCTAACTTGTTCTTGCAATTTACGGTAATAATCTTTTACTGGACACACGATCATCTCCTATGAACCATTCTTTCAGTAACACTTATTTACCTTCAGCATAACACTTCACACCGAAAAAACGCCTCACAGAAAAACCGGACTGTCCCCTTCGAGACAGTCCGGCTACCTAGTCTTACTCTGAAATTTCAATACCCAGTAGCCCAATCAGCTGGGCGGCCTGGAACTGGTTAATCGTTAACCCTTTGGCCAGATCGGCGCTCAGGCTGACCGCCTCGAAGTCCGCCGCATGCCAGTCAAACCCCTTCAACCGGGTTTCAATAAAGCTCGCGCCGGTCAACCGGGAACCCGCAAAGTCAACGCCACCCTTGCTCCGGACGGCCTGAAAGGCACTCTCCAGCAGATCGCAATCCTCTAGGCTAACGCTATTGAGTTGTGATTCACTAAAATTCGCATAGGCCAGCTTCGAGGCGGTCATCGTCGTCCGTTGCCAGAAGCTCCCGGTGAAGTCCGCCCCGGACAACTGTAGATTTCGCAACGCACAGTCATACCAGCGGCTCTCTAGCCAACTGGTGTTGACCAGCTGACAGTGAGTGACCGTGACTCGGGCGAATTCCCCCTGATTGAAGTTTGTCTGGTCGAATTCGCAGTGATCGAGCGTCACATCCATCAAGCGAATCGTTTCATTCGCCGGGGTAAAATGACAGTTACGATACACGTGTTCCGCTTCAATGTCGTCAAAGCTCAGCGTTTGGTCCGCGACAACTGGATAGTCTTCCATGATTGGCCTCCATGATTTTTAAGTGATCGTTTACAGTTTTGATAGCAACAAAAAAAGCCCAACCAGTCAAAGACTGATTAGACGTTTTTTCCACAGCATTCGTCGAAACGAATGGATTTATCTCGGAATCCACATTCCCTCAAAATCAAGCACGTCACAATACGGTGACATATGTGCCCTGCTGACAAATTCACCTAGCCGCTTGCGCGGACACCCTTTGCAAGCAAAGAATGCGTGATTTCTCGACTCATCGCATACAGAGAATCATACCATAGAATCATCCCTGCCGCAAGCCTTGTTTAATCCTTAGACTTTTTAACGTCGGTCGCATCCTTGTTGGTGGCTGCCGCCTGAAGCTTTTCGATCTGTAGTCCGAGCCAGTCATGCAGACTGTCATCGGCCGTCTTGGCCTGGTCAACGTAGGTATCGGCTGGTGCCAATGCATCGATCCGCAAACCAGACGTGTTGATGTCTTCCGTTTCAATCACGGCATAGACGTTAACATCCGCCTCGGCATCGGTTTCCATGATTTTGCCAATGATCTTGCTATCCTTCAAGGGTAAATTAATCACGCTAGTCTCTAAGCGCACGGAAACCTCCGCATCACTCAGCGTTAACTCGGCCTGGGCCAACTGATCCGCCGCAATCTGCTCACGGATAAATTTAGCCAATGGTGCCATCACCTTATCGGCATCGGCGTAAAAGTCTTTCTCAGTGGCTTCGGCACTAAAGTGTTGCAGGTCGTCATCGGCCACCGCGTCCATAAATGTTTGAATTTCTCGTTTCATTACTGACACCTCGCTTATTTGCTAAATCGCTGACGGTCCCGTTTGTCCCGTTCGCGTTTCCGCAACCGCAGGGCCAGAACCAACCAGTAGCCGTTACCGGCCATGAGCGCCAGGCTCAGGGCCGACATCAACAACCGGATTTCAATAGTCGTGTGACTGTTCCACATGTTCACGATGACCCCAATTAGGCCCAACGTGTACAGGGCGATGACCAACCCCATCAAGTAAAATGAGGGCTTCCAGTCCATCGCGGCCAACACAATTGTCACGGCATACAGGCCAATGGCAATCAGGCTGGACTTCATCAATTCACCCGATTGAGCGGCACTTCCTTGGACAAAGGACTGCGTCATCAAAAAGTTAATGACTAAAAAGCCCACCAAGGAAACAACGGCCCAAGCAATCACGTTACGATCTCTCATTTAAAATAAACTCCTCAATAATTTCATAAATAAAAAACGTGGCCAACCGACCACGTTTTAGTCAATTTCTTCTATTCTAACGTATTCCACCCGTAAAATCAGCTAATCCACTAAAACTAACGGGAATCTAATCGACCAGCAGATTCAAAACATCGGCGGTATCAATACCATTGAAGTATTGTTGCGTGTCAACGCTATTCAAGACGGCCCCAACACTTTCCTTATCGTACCGCACACCAGCCAACTTATCGGCCAATTCCGTGGCATCCCCAGGGCCAAAGAAGTCCCCGAAGAACTTGATATTCTTGATCTTCCCTGCTTCAACTAACAGGCGGGCATCGATGGTCCCAGCGGTAAAGTGTTGCCGCTTCTTGACCGTGAATTCTGGTGAATTACCGTAAACCCAATCCCAGTTGCTGTAGTAGTCAGTGTAGATCTTGTCGATGGCCGCTTGGTCATCGTCATCAATGCTAACCTTCTTGTCGGCAATGGCCGCCAGGCTATCAACATGGAAGAGTTCCTTCAGCAACGTGTCCCGGAATTCTGGCACCGTTAGGTTTTGATATTCTGGCGCTAAGTATGGCTTCAGATTTGTGACCCGTGACCGCACGGACTTAATCCCCTTGGACTTCATCTTGTCTTCGGGCACGTTCAAAGCGTGAGCAATCACGTCTTGGTCCACGTCGAGCATCAGGGTCCCATGAGAGAAGGTCTTCCCACCATGCGAGTACATCGCGTTACCGGAGAATTTCTTGCCATCAACTAAGATGTCATTCCGACCGGAAACTTCTGCGGTCTTGGCACCCATGTCGTGCAACGCATCGACAACGGGTTGAACGAAGGACTTGAAGTCACCGAAGGATTCGCTGTCGCTGTCGACCACGAAACTAAAACACAGGTTACCCAAGTCTTGGTAGACCGCGCCACCACCGGAGAGCCGGCGCGTGACCGTGATGCCATTTTCTTCGACGTACTTTTGATTAATTTCTTCCAGCGTATTTTGATTACGCCCGACAATAATGCAGGGACCCTCATAGTAAAACAGAACCAGGGGTTCATCGAAAGTCTTATTATTCATCAGATACTGTTCGGTCGCAAGATTACGCCGAATATCGTGTGATTCCATGGCATACCAATACATAACCAAAAATCCCCTTTCAAATTAACCAATCAGGCAGTCTGTAACCAGCAGGCTCCCATTGACTAAAATCATAGCATGCTTTGAAATCGATTACAATTCAGCGCCCAAACCAAACAAAAAGACCACCAGAGGTCATGTCTGGTGGTCAATGGTGTTGCTTAATGGCGGCCGTGGCTACCATTTCATCTACAACTATTATTATAGCCGGTCCCCCACCGAAATGGCAGGAATCTGCTTACGAATTCTCAGCGTCTTCGGGGTTCGTCAACTGACGGAAGTAACCATGATGTTGGAGGTCTTGCTTCAAATCAGTCATCGTAAATTGATGGTAAAACTTGCGGTAATCTTCATCGGCCAACGTGAAGAGATCGGTCAACGTTTGGGAAATATTGGCCGAAATATCGGTCTGTTCGCTGGCCTTCGTTCCCTTAGAGTCGCCCGTAATAAAGCGGGCATAACTAATAGTTGGTGGGATCGTGAGGTCATAGAGCTCCCCGACGTTAATGTCGGCCAACTCGCGAACGAGTTGGTAGCCACCGTTTTTACCCACGGACCCCTCAATATAGCCCTGTTTGTGAAGGACGGACAAGATGTTACGGATCATCACCGCATTCAATTGTAATGACGCTGCTAATTCACGGCTAGCGATCTTCCGCGGACGGTTCTCGTCCAGGTAGAGCAAGCTATGAACCGCAACGGAAAAGTCTAATCGCATTGTTCAGCCATCACCTTTTAATCATTCTGGAGTTATTAACCGTATCATACCACATTCTGGATATTTAATAATAGCCCGAGTCGCTGACCCCCGCCGTTCGTCCGTCATTTTGACGGCTTGAGTCGCCAGTTGATTCAATGATTTAACCAATTGTTAGGCAAGCAAGCAACCCAACACGCCATTTTCGGGCTCAATTTTAATCCCTCTAGAACTAATTCTGAGATGATTGCCCTGTCAAAGTTTAGATGGGCCAGCCGTATTGTCCATGACTAATGATGGTCCCCAACGACTACGGGGGCCATTGACGACCAGGGGGAAAGGTCAGTGGTCAGGCATTATCTGGTCTAGGGGGGGATTAACGTGGCAACCGAGGAGAATTTTCTAACCATCAAGGACGTCAGCACGGCCTTCAAGATTAACGGCCAGTACTACGACGCCATTTCACACATTAACTTAACGGTCCACCACGATGAAATTCTCGCGCTGGTCGGCGAATCCGGTTGCGGTAAGAGCACCTTAGCCACGACCATCATGGGCCTGCACGACCCAGAAGAAACGCGGATTAGCGGCGTCGTTGACTTCGAAGGAACCAATCTCTTACAACTTGACGAGGACGGCTATAACCAATTCCGCGGCGCCAAGATTGGCATGATCTTCCAAGATCCTCTGTCGGCATTGAATCCACTCAAGCGAGTGGAAGACCAGATCCAGGAAGTCTTGGACTACCACACAACCTTATCGACCGCCGCCAAACATGACCGGGTCATGGAGTTACTCGATCAAGTGGGCATCGTGAATCCACCGTTAACCGCGCGCCAATATCCCCATGAATTATCTGGTGGGATGCGGCAACGGGTCATCATCGCAATAGCCATTGCCTGCAAGCCCGACCTCATCATTGCCGACGAACCCACGACGGCCTTGGACGTGACGATTCAGGCCCAGATTCTCGATGTGTTGCGGTCGATTCAGGCCGAAAATCACGCCGGCATTATCCTCATTACCCACGACCTGGGGGTTGTCGCCGAGACGGCCGATCGCGTGGCGGTAATGTATGCCGGCCAAATCGTGGAGTCGGGATCGGCGGAACAAATCTTCAACACGCCGAAGCATCCGTACACCCGCTCCCTATTGCGGTCGATGCCGCAACGTAACAACGAATCCGATGATCTCTACGTTATCCAAGGAAACGTTCCGTCATTACGTCGTTTGCCAACCACTGGCGATCGTTTTGCCTCACGGATTCCGTGGGTGCCAGCCAGCGAGCACGAAGCGACCCCGACGATGCATGAGGTCGCACCCGGTCACGAGGTTCGCTGCACCTGTTATCGTAACTTTACCTTTCCGGATGAGAAGGGAAGTGACCACGTATGAGTCTGATTGAAATTCACGATCTCAAGGTCCACTACCCCATTCGTAGCGGCTTCTGGAACCGGGT
The DNA here is from genome assembly GCF_003946545.1 of Levilactobacillus tangyuanensis. Classification (GTDB taxonomy): domain Bacteria; phylum Bacillota; class Bacilli; order Lactobacillales; family Lactobacillaceae; genus Levilactobacillus; species Levilactobacillus tangyuanensis. The sequence continues at coordinate 62,594 of NZ_RHOA01000011.1, read as the reverse complement.
CACCGACTCGGTTAAGGCGGTCGACGGGATTAGCTTCAACATCGAGGCCGGTGAAACCTACGGTCTCGTCGGCGAATCCGGCTCCGGCAAATCGACCACCGGTAAATCCGTGGTGGGCCTGGAGAAGGTCACCAGCGGCCAGATTATTTATCAGGGCCAAGACATCACGCGGCCGGCCACTCGCCGACGGCTCCATTACAACCAGGATGTCCAAATGATCTTTCAAGACTCCCTGTCGAGCCTGAATCCCCGGAAGCGTATCGAGGATATCATCGCCGAACCCCTGCGTAATTTTGACCACCTGAGTAAGGACGACGAGAAGCTTCGAGTCCTACAGCTGCTTGATATTGTCGGACTAGATGCAGATGCTTTGTATAAATATCCGCACCAATTCTCAGGCGGCCAACGACAACGCATCGGGGTCGCTCGGGCGGTCGCCACAAATCCCAAGTTGATCATCGCCGATGAACCCGTGTCTGCCCTGGACCTATCCGTTCAAGCACAGGTTCTAAACTTTATGAAACAGATTCAACAGGAATTTGGCATCTCCTACCTGTTCATTTCTCATGACCTGGGCGTCGTCCGCCACATGTGCAACAACATTGCCATCATGCACAAGGGCCGATTGGTGGAATTGGGAACCCGTGAGGACATTTATCACCATCCCCTACACCTTTACACCAAGCGGTTACTGGCAGCGATTCCCGAAACCAACGTCAATCAACGGGTGGCACACCGAGCCACTCGACAAGCGGTGGAACGGGCCTATCAAGACCAACAAACCCGCTACTACGATGCCGATGGCGCACCCTTCCCACTCGTGGCGGTCAGTCCCACTCATTTCGTGGCGTTACCGGCCGACTTTGCCAAGTCATTGGCCCACGCCGAAGAGGAGGTGCAGGCCTAATGTGGAAAACCATCTTACGGCGGATGCTCATCATGATTCCAGAAGTCATTATCCTGAGTATCCTAGTCTTTCTGTTAGCCAAGGCGATGCCCGGCGACCCGTTCACCGGGTCAATTAATCCCAAGGCAAACCCCGCCCAAATTGCCCATCTGATGAAGATGAACGGCCTCGATGGTCCCTGGTACTCACAATATTGGAACTGGGTGGTTCACCTGTTCCATGGGAACCTGGGGAACAGTTATCAATACCAAGAACCCGTGACCCGGCTGATTGCCGGACGGGCAACCAACACGCTCTGGTTGGCGCTGTTCACCATGCTGCTGACCTATGCGATTGCCCTACCAATGGGCGTGTTTGCCGGCCGCCACGAAGGCAAGTTACCCGACACCATCATTCGCTTCTACACCTACGTGACCTACTGCATTCCGTTCTTTGTCATCCTGGTTGTCGGCATCTGGATCTTCGGCTATGTACTGGGCTGGTTCCCAACCACCGGGTCCATCTCGATTACCGCGAGTGGCTGGCTCGACACCATTGGGTCGCGTTTCTACCACATCCTCTTGCCGGGAATCATGGGTGCCCTGTTCAGTACCGTGAATATCGTGCAATACCTGCGGTCGGAAGTCATCGATGCCAAGCACTCAGATTACGTGCGAACGGCGCGGTCTAAAGGGGTGCCCACCAAGGACATCTACCGGCACCACATCTTCCGCAACTCCCTGTTGCCCATCGCGGCCTTTGCCGGCTATTCAATTACCGGCCTGCTGAACGGGTCAATCTTCACCGAAACCATCTTCTCCTATCCCGGGATGGGGCTACTGTTCATTAATTCCATTAGCTTCCGGGACTACACCGTGATCACGGCACTGGTCTTAATTTACGGCATCCTAAACCTATTGGGAACGCTGCTATCGGATATTATTCTCAGTCTGGTTGATCCACGAATTCGGATTCAATAGGGGGTGAACCGCATGCCAAATAAAATCGATCAACAATCCAGCATTTCCGCAGCCGATTTAACCCGACTGAACCAGGAAGCCCAGTCGGAGGCAACCCCCTCGACCGCCCGCATCATCTGGAGCGAATTCAAGGCCGACCGGCCGGCCATCGTGGCCCTCGTCATCATCGTGGGGTTCATCCTGTTCGTTATGCTGGCGTCGCTCTTCATCGATACGCCGAGGATGATGGAAACCAACATCATGAATTACTTCAACCCACCCTTCTCGGCCCAGGACTGGTTGGGCGCCGACTCGGCTGGGCGTTCAATTGCCCAACAACTCATCGTGGGTTCACGAAACTCCATCGGGATCGCGTTGGGCCTGACCGTCATCTCTTCCACCTTCGGGATTGCCTGGGGCCTCATCTCCGGGTACTTTAACGGTTATGTGGACTGGGGCATGCAACGGGTCTACGACTTCATGATGATGTTACCCATGCTCATGATTATCATCGTGTTGGTCACCATCATCCCGCACTACAACGCCATTACGTTGACGCTGATCTTCTCCCTGTTCTATTGGGAAGGCACGTCACGATTGATTCGCTCGCGGACCCTGGCAGAAGCCGATAAGGACTACGTGGCCGCCTCGATTACGTCGGGGACCAATCAGTGGAAGATTATCTTCAGCCAAATCATGCCCAACATCTCTTCACTGATCATCGTCGACACCACCCTGTCCTTCGCCGAAAACATCGGGGTTGAAACGGGGCTGTCCTTCCTGGGATTTGGACTACCGAGTCAAACCCCATCATTGGGGACCCTAATCGCCAACGCCAACGACCCCAATAACATCACGCAATACTGGTGGACCTGGTTGCCCGCGGCCTTGGAAATCATCGTTCTGTGTTTATCCATTAGCTATATCGGTCAAGTCCTCCGGCGCGCGGCCGATGCCTCGCAACGGCAAGGCCTGACCAGCTAATCAGCCAAACCACATTTGAGGAGATGGTGCCACCTTAACAATCACACACTGCACTTACCCTGGCGGGGATGAAGGGATGCTTGCTGGGAAATTATGAGGACATTTTTTCAAGGGGGAAATTTGTATGAATAAGAAGAAATTAGTCTTATCGGCCGTTGCGGTGCTTGCCGTCATTGGCCTGGCCGGCTGTTCGAGCAAGAGTTCCAGCTCCAACAGTAGCGGCGAAAAAGGGGCTTCATTGAAGCTGCCGGACCACTATACCAACACCAAGGCGACCGACAAAGCCGCTACCCGCAATGGGACACTACACGTGGCCGAACCGGCGGACGCACCCTTCGCGGGGATTGGTGATCCCAACCTGATGCAAAACAACGAAGACAATGACGTCTTCGCACCCGGTGCAGCGGCTCCCGGTAATATCAACGATCTATTTATCGCTGATAAGAATAACAAGATTATCGATGGTGGGCTAGCTAACCAACGCCTCGATCGTAAAAACAACACGGTGACAATCACCTTACGTAAGGGTGCCAAGTGGTCCAACGGCTCACCGATCACCGCTAAGGATATCGAATACACCTACGAAGTCATCGGAAATAAGGATTCAACTTCTCAAAACTACACGGCCGATATGGCTAACATCAAAGGGATGGCCGCTTACCACGCCGGCACCGCCAAGACGATCTCCGGCATTACCTATCCAGACGGGGAAACCGGCCGCAGCGTCGTCATTCACTGTACGAAGATGACACCCGCCATGAAGTTCGTTGGGAACAACTTTATTGCCGAAACGGTGGAACCTTACGACTACATCAAGAATGTCCCAATCGGGAAGCTGGCAGCCTCGCCACAAGTCCGGAAGAATCCACTCTTCACGGGTCCTTACAAGCTGGACAAGATCGTTCCCGGCGAATCCACTTCCTGGTCCAAGAACCCTTACTACTACGGCAAGAAGGCGCAAATTAAGAATATTGTCATCACCGTCGTTTCCAGCAACAACATCGACAAGGCGATCCAATCCGGCAAGTATGATTTCACCTCGCCAGCCGGTGTCATGCACGGAACCGACTACAAGGAACTTAAGAACTTGAAGAATTACAAGATCGTTGGCCAACCCGAATTGGGGTACGGCTACTTTGGCTTCAACGTCGGCCAATTCGATACCAAGACCGGCAAGAATGTCATTGACCCGAACAGCAAGATGGCCAACAAGAGTCTCCGGAAGGCCATGATGTACGCCGTGAACACCGATGCCGTTACCAAGAAATTCTCTTACGGCATGTCCTGGCGGGCCAACACCTTGATTCCACCAATCTTTGACAACTACTGGGATTCTTCCGCTAAGGGCTTCCCACTGAACATCAAGAAGGCAAACAAGCTCTTGGATGACGCCGGATACAAGAAGAAGGGCAAGTGGCGTGCTCAACCAAATGGTAAGCCATTAACCATCTACTTCGGTGCCATGACCGGGACCTCGGCTCAAGCGGCAACCTACCAAGACTACCTGCAACAATGGCACAAGATCGGCTTGAACGTGAAGTTTGCTACGGGTAAGACGATGGAAATGAACAGCTTCTACACCACGTTGCAAGCGCCTAAGCAAAACAAGATCGACATCTACAACGCGGCCTGGGCTGTTTCATCCGAACCAACGCCAACGATGTACACCGAAACTTCCGTCCAAAACCTGGGTCACTTTGCGACTGCCAAGAACACGCAACTGATCAACGACATGAACAGTAACAAGGCCTGGAACGATAGCTACCGGGCTAAGATTTTCAAGGAATGGCAAGCGTACATGAACGAAGAAGCGTACGTTGCTCCTGACTCATTCAGCTACACCTGGGCACCGGTTAACACCCGGGTCAAGGGTTACAGCCTCAAGAGCTCCAATGTTGATTTCTGGAGCAGCCTGTCCTTAACTTCATCCAGCATGAAGTAAGGCCTGCTTTACCGCAGCCGACCAATCATGGTCGGCTGTTTTTGTGTTGGGTTGGTGTTGGGTTGGTGTTGGACCGCCTTCGGCGGTCAGGTACGCCGCCTGTGGGGCAACCACCCCGGCCAAAGAGCGGTCCGCGGTGGCGACTTGGCGCCTCACAACCCGAGTCTCCAAGCTCGGCCCGTGGTGTAAGAACGGTCAGCCCACCCTTCTAACACCACCGTCACAGGTCTCTGTACCTGACCTCCTACGGCTCTGGCAACAATGATCACCATGCCAGAACAGTCGCCGTTCTGAAGTCACTATCGACAAATGACCTAGCACAATCAATCTGTCCGAATCTTATCCAAGAATGACCTATCCACTTTAAATTAATCTTTTACTAGTCTGCCAACCCATCCATTTGCCCGTTCAAACCATCTGCCTTACCAGATTGCTTCGCCCAATAACGGTTCACCCCTTGCCGATTCCCGGTTTATTCAACGAAAGCTCACGTTTATTCATCAACATTGCGGACTCATCCAGTTAGGTCAATGCTTAAACGGGTAGGCTTTTCAGGTCCTTTCATGAGTTTCTTGCGGAATTAATTACTTACACATAAAGCAATAAATGATATAGTAGAGGTAGAATTTAACTTGCTTCGTGAAGGGTGGCATTTGAGATGTTACAACAATACAAAAACATTCTGGTCCCCGTTGATGGTTCCAAAGCAACGCAACCAGTTCTAGAAAAAGCAATCGAAGTTGCTAAGCGCAATAAAACTCATTTGGATATTTTAAATGTACTCGAAGTTAACCAATTTAGCGACACGTATGGTGGTGCCGTTAGTGGTGACGTCATTTACAAACTTTCTCAAGATGTTCAAGACCGTTTGGATGCCTTGAAGCAACAAGCCCTGGATGCCGGTGTTCCTGATGTCAGCATTCACGTTCGGTTTGGTAACCCCAAGCCCGTCATTGCTCGGGAATTCCCAGCTGATCACGACACCGAATTAATCGTGATCGGCTCAACTGGTTTGACCGCCGTTGAACGCCTGATGATTGGCTCTGTAACCAACTACGTTAGCCGTTCCGCAATCTGCGACGTCTTAATCGTCAAGCCAACCGAAGTCAAAAAATAATGATCTTTAAAATGGCTTTCCGACTGCCTCGCAGTGGAAGGCTATTTTTTTATGAAAGGTGACGACTATGCCACAATCTTGGTCCTATACCCGGGTGCTCCCGGAGAATTTTACGCCACGTCCGCTCCGTCAACTGCTCACCGACTGGTTACTCCCCAGTCACCTGGTTCATGACCTGCGGATTAATCAACGGGTGCTGGTCAACGGCGACTATCGATCGATGAACGAACTGGTCGCCGGTGGCGATACCCTTCTTCTGACCTTTAAGCCCGAGGACTTCAAGGAACCCTTCCCCGACGTCGACCCCGACAGTGCCGCGACGGTCAGTGTGGTCTACGAGACCGCCGACCTGCTCATCGTCAATAAGACGCGTGGGAGTAAGACCCATCCCAACCAGCCCGGCGAACGCGGAACCACCTTGAATCATGTGGCGGCCTATCTCGGGCCCAACGAACCCGGGCCCTATATTCTCAGTCGGCTGGACCAGGAAACCACTGGCGCCTTGATGATGACGAAGACGCCAGCGGTGGTGCCCATCATGGTACGTAACATCGCTGAAAAACGGGTTCAACGAACTTATTTAGCCTGGGTTCACGGAAATCTTAGCGGCACGGGAACGTTCACCGGCTCCATCGGTCGGGATCTGGCCGACAAGCGCAAGCGGCAGATCGATGGCGATCACGCCCAACCGGCCGTTACCCATTACACCGCGGTTGATCATCAGCCCGGTGCCACATTGGTCCGACTCTGGCTAGAAACCGGCCGAACCCATCAGCTTCGTGTGCATCTTGCTCACAGCGGTCATTCCTTAGTCGGCGACCCCCTGTATGGCCCTGGCGATCCTTGCCAACTACGCCTGCATTGCTGGCAACTCGCCTTTCCACAGCCCTTCACTCTCGGTGATAAACGCACCACAGTCACGGCACCCATCCCCAGCGATTTTAACCATTTTCACATGGACCAAGCTTAATCGTCTGTTTTCAAACGTTCTGGACGATTGCAACCGTTAACTATTTTTTCTTGGTATACTGACCCCGATTACATGGCTTAGGGGGGATTCGATGCGGTGGCAACAGAGATGGGCGTTAATCGTTCTCGTGATCTTGTTGGGCATTCTGTTAATCTGGGGAATCATTAATTTAGGCCAATAAAAAACGAGTTGGGAGTCTTCATTCTCAGCTCGTTTTTAAATTGGCTTGGCTTTTATTGGGTAGTGGCTTGTCGGGGGGAAATGCGTTAGGGAACGGCGAACGATCATCTTTCCCAGAGGACCCGCTTAAATACCTTGTCTGGCTTAAAGACTTTTAATTATTGCGTGCCCGCGTGGGCACTGGATCTCTTTGCTAGCCCCCTGGTCATCATTGCCGAAACGTGGTCCCAAGGGCAGCCGGTTCCGCTTAACCCCACTAAGGAAATAATCCAAGCCCGGGATTTTTTCCTTAGTGACGTTAATGCTCGCCAGCTTACCGCCCTTGGGACCACTCTGATCAAAAAAAACCGCTGCTTGTCAGCACCGGCTCTTAATAGCTTCTTTGAGATTATCCAACATTATAGACTGTAATCAAGAAAACGCTGTTTACTCAAATCAACTATATTCCCAATTAGATCGGATCAGGAATGTAGAATTGTGAAAAGCCTCGGCAAAGACTTTTCGCAACGTGGACAAAACATCTATCGTCTAAATAGACATTTTTCACAAAGTCTAGAACCCGTAAAATTGCTTTAATTCTCCGGCTCCCAAGAAGGATTGATTGGTATTACAAATATTAGTATATCAGACGCCCACCGATTTGCAAGCGGTTTCAGAATCTTTCACCACCTATACTGTCAGTTTTACGTCAACAGTCTAGACAGTCGACTTTGTGAATGATCCGGCCTATCCAACACCCTTTGGGAGCGCAATCAACAATTGCCCCCAATGCAGCTTTAGCTGTAACGAGCTGGTTGCCGACTGGGGCAGGCTGGCTCGAACACTGGCAAAACTCATGACGCCGACGTCCGTCACCACCCGATGATGACCATCGATTTTGGCATCCTTGGGAACCGAGAACGTCAATTGTAGCTGAATCTGCTTAGCGGACTCGTTTAAGCTTACCGTGACCACCGCAGGATCCATCTTACTAAGCGCTGGAACCATTTCCGGCAAAACCCGGTCAACTACCTGACTAATCTGTTTCAAGGCCGCTACCGTAGCCGTGAGGGGCTCAGGCACCTGGATGAACAGCTGGACTCCCTGTTCCCGGGCCAACAGGTAATTGTGATAAAGCTGAAACTTTAACCGGGTTCCGGGAATGTTCGTCAAGTCTTCCAGCGTTAATTCCGCAGCATTACTCGTCGTCCAACCCGACCGGATGTCGATGTAGAGTTGTCGAAAACCCTCGTAGTCTTTATCCTCCAGGTACCCCCCTAGTCCCAATAGCATGTTCTGATAGTCGTGACTAAACTTTCGAATGGCCTGTACCTGACGGTCGAGTTCCTTGGTATATTGCTCCCTAAAGGCCTGTTGTTGCCCCTGTAGCTGGGCATGCTCCTGTTGTAAGTGCGTTTGCATTAGCATATATGTACTGAGCGTTAAACCAATTAATAGAATGCCCGCGATCCCCGCCAGGAAGAACAGGTACTGTTCCGAATTTGCCAGGCTCTGTAGCGAGTACTCAAACAGAATATAAACCACACCCAGGATGGACATAAAGCCTAGAAATAGGAATTCCATGGAGCTCCCCATGATATCTTGGATCAGGTTTTCCATGGGGGCTCGCGTTAGCCAAATACCCACCGCCAACAGGCTAAAGACCATCGTATCCAACGCCATTTCAATCATCGTTCCCGTGAGACTGGCCGCAAAGACTGGCCCCACCAAATGAATCATCCCCGCCAGAATCACCATATCGATGAATTCCGTCAGCAGGTAGGCCAAAATCGTCACGTCAATGAAGGACGGGATATACTGCCACCGGTGATGACCGCCCAACCATCCCAGCTCAATGCACAGCAGGACAATGATTGAGAAGGCCCCAAGGACCGCACTCTTCGTAAAGGGATTCACGACATCGATAGCGGTGAAAATTCCCGCTAGCAGGGCACAATAGAGCAAAAAATGTTTCTGCGGTCGGACCTGAGGAAACCAATAATACTGAAAATAGACCAGCCAAAAGACTAGGAAGAAGTCCGAAATATAAAAGCTGATGGGACTAACCGTAATCACGTTATCACCTGCCTGGTTTGGTTAACATCACTGTAAAGTAAAGCATCCCCCGCTTATAAACCACCTGCAGCGAGGCATTATCGGTTTGATTAATAATCTCCTGGACGGAACTCAAGCCCAGACCGTGCCCGCCGCCCTTGGTGGTATACCCCGCCTCCATGAAGTGACTCATCTTACCAGGGGTATCGGTCGACACCGGATTGGCCACCGCAAATTCAATGACACCGGGATAGTCGAGAATGGCACAATAGATTTCTGGTTGGGACTGACCCGTACAGGCCTCAATCGCATTGTCTAACAGTACCCCGACCACTCGCAACAGGTGGACACTTTCCATCGGCAACGCCGCGACCTTGTCGGGAATCTCTAGTTGAAAGGCAATCCCATGGTTCTGGGCCGCTAGCATCTTTTGGAAAAGCAGACTCTTCAGCGCCGGATCACTCAACTGGTGTAAGCCATCCACCTCAATACCGGCCCGTAGACTGGTCGCCTGCCACCGCGAATTTAACGTTTCGTAATAGGCCGCCAAGCCGTCATAGTCCTCGGCGTCCAGATAGTCACCCAGCTTCAACATCTGCTTCTGATAGGTCTGCTTAAATTCCCGAATAGCCTGAACCTGATTGGAGATTCGCCGATCGTAGCGCGTCTGTAGTAAATTTTCTTGAAACTTGGCCCGAACATGTTGCCGATCAAAGAAACTCTGGAGGAAGAAAAACAGGCTGGCACTGATCAGTAGGACCATAACTAATTCAATGCTTAGAGCAAAGGTCAGCATGGCATGGTTAATCTTTAATCGGTGAATAATCATCGACGATGCCTGCGCCAGGATCGCCAGGCTGGTTAACAGCGCCATGACGGTCCACTGTTCCTTGCGGCTAAAGGACAACCGTTCCAGATTCCCCGGTTGAACCCGCATCCCTGACACCGCCAATGAAATTAGCGAATAGATTAACAATTGGAAAATTAACCGGCCCGCAATCACCAAGGGTTGCTCACTACCTGCCACGCCAATCAGTTCAACAATCACTTGACGGACCACATCATTAACCATCACCACCACCAGGTAAATCACGATGGTCGCGTTAACGAAGATGAGCGTTAACTTCGGTCGATGCCGAATCAAATAAACCAGCGCACTAAGCGGTGGCAAGATAAGGGTCCAGGGCCGACCTAAAATAGCCGGAATCAAGCCCCACCCAATCCATTTCAAGGGCAGCTTCCAGTTTTGTGGGCGGATAACCCCCACCCACAGCGTGATAAACCACTGCATGGTGACCGCCAGAACCAAGTTTATCCAGAACCGGTAATCTAAGAAATGCACACCGATCACCTAACCCTTCAGATGCTTCTGTACCAATGTTTTGACCTCATGAAATCGTCGGGTTGCCACGTCCGTCTCATCCCCATTAGGAAAGACCAGCCGCCGGTTCACCGAATCGATGCCACTAACATTATCGAGATTAACCAGGAAGCTCTTATCCGTGCGATAGAGCTCGGGATACTGATCCGCAATATCCTTTAAAAACCCCGGGAACTCGACCAGTTGATTGGCCGCGTGAACCGTGACCTTGTGGGGAGACTCGGCCGTGGCCACAAAGTACACATCCCCCATCGGCAGACTGAACTTACGACCACCGATCGTATAACTAAAAAGATTTTCCGTATTTCCTAAGTAATTGGTATAGCGTTGATAACCATAATCCACATTTTCCCGTAGCTTCTGATCAATCTGAGCCCGACCTAGGTCTTTCACGACAAAGTCCATGGGCTCCACCTTACGCTCAAAAGTCAGTAATGCCATTTCCGAGTGGGTCGTCACGAACACAATTTCCGCAAATCCCAAGTGTTGCCGAATCTTAATCGCCGTTTCCAGTCCCGTCGTTTGTTCGCCTGGAAATTCGATATCCAGAAAAAATAGCGCGTACTCCGGCGAGGCCTTTTCCAAATCATTCAGTAGTTCCCGTGGGCTTGGTGTGGCCAACCGCACCTGCATATCGTAATCGTTAATCATGATGTACCGTTCCACCACGTCACGATAATGGGTAAGCTGTTCAACATTGTCTTCGCATAAATAAACGGCCAGCACCAACATCACACCCCTTTGGTTAATTCAGCGTCAAATCTATTCACCCACTAATGTAACCTGAATTCCTTTCGTTTGCAATAAAAAAGAGCCATCCGCAAATGGTCCTTTCTCATGTTGACTATTTAATTACTATCGCTGGCTAATTAGCACTCCCCCAAGCCCCAAACTAGTCATTATCCCTTAGGTCTTCCAACAACCATTACTTACTCTTCAGCCGATTGGCTATGAACGATTCAAGCCTAAGAAACGACGAACACTGACACACTGTCAGGCCAACTATTCATTAAAAAACGTGGGCCGCCAACCCAAGAATCATCCGATATAATGACTCATTGAGTGGCGAAATCAGTTGCCGTAAAACTGACCCCTTTCAACTGTCCTTACTTTACCATGAAATCCTCTTATCACTCGTTAAGTGGCAAAAACGTCCGTATTTGCACGTTAATGCATTAAAAAACAGCACAATTCAATTGTGCCGTAACGAATAGGTCAGATAGCCGCCGACAACCAGCGGGCCGAAAAAGACGAGACCGGCATCGATCAGCCCCAGCCAATACCATTGTAGTGGCGCCTTGGCGGCCGCCTGAATCCGCTTCGGCCGTAGCATCTGTTCATTCAGGCCACTCACGGTGGTCTTACGTCGCCGCCGAATGGTCGGTGCCTGTACCTGTCGGCCATCCACTAGAACGGCCCACTTGGCGAACGGAAACGCTAACCAACTGATGACAAAGTAACCATCCGCCATCGTGAACCCGTTCACCAGGGTCCACCGACTATAATCCAAATGGCCTAGCAGGGCCAACGCCACCACCCAGAGTAGGCCAACGCCGACCTGCCGACGCCAATAATCAAACGTCATGTGCATGGTCATCCCTCCTTGCTTTCAACTGACGACTGTGTAAAATGAAGTTAATAATCATGTGTAAATGAGGTGAAACTATGGCAGATTCACGGGACTTCAATCCCATCACCGCGGCAGGTTATCACGATTTGGAAACCAAAATTGCGGCGCTTGAGGCCGACCGACCGGAAAAAATTGCGATTCTAGCCGAGGCCAGAGCCCATGGCGACCTCTCGGAAAATGCTGAATATTCAGCGGCCAAGCGCGATCTGCGCCATCTGGAAAGCCAGCTGCGGTTCTTCAATAAACAGCTACAATACGCCAAGGTCGTGAACCCCAAGGCCGACACGACCGTCGAGCTTGGCAAATGGGTGACGGTCCGCTTTCTAGACGACGAGGACACCGCCACCTATCAACTCGTGGGGACCGCCGAGGCCGATCTAGAGGCGGGCAAGATTACCCGCGTGTCGCCACTAGGCAAGGCCCTACTGGGACATCGGCCCAAGGAGCGGGTCACGATTGCCGCGCCCAATGCCAGTTACGATGTTGAAATAGTCGCAGTCTCACTGACTGCCCCCCGCAACTAATTTCAGTATACCGAGAACCAAAATTAATAGCCCGACCAAACACTGCCGATGACAACGTTTGGTCGGGCTATTTAATTTCTATTTCGTTAAACGAAAAACCACCACTCGCCGACCCGAAGGTCAGTCAGTGGTGGTTTGTTTAATGACTAGTTTTTAAGCCAAGGTAATCCGAAGACTACTTAAGTGGCTTCCATTGCCATGCATCAACTTCTGGCAAGTCAGTCCCAACTTCGCGAATGTAGGCATTGTGCTTAGCAACCATGTCGTTCATCCGTTGAATGAAGTAGGCACCCTTAACGGCGTAGGCGTCGATGTCACTAACAGCTTCCTTAGCCAAGTCGAAGCGGTCCAATTGGTTCAAGACACGCATGTCGAATGGCGTCGTGATATCACCGTTTTCACGGTAACCATGCACGTGCAAGTTGTGGTTGTGACGGTCGAAGAAGAGATCCTTAACCAAGTCTTCAAAGCCATGGAAGGCAAAGATAACTGGCTTGTCGGTCGTGAACAGACGATCGAATTCTTCATCAGAAATCCCACGAGGGTCAATCTTAGGAGAACGTAACTTCAACAAGTCAACAACGTTGATGAAGCGGATCTTCATTTCTGGGAATTCGTCATGCAATAATGAAATTGCAGCTAATGATTCCCAAGTAGGTTCAGTACCGGCAGCAGCAAAGACGATGTCAGGTTCTTGACCTTGGTCAGTCGATGCCCAGTCGATGTAGCCCAGACCATTGTTAACCAGGTTAGTGGCTTCATCAATGGAGAACCATTGTGGACGTGGGTGCTTGGAAGTGATGATCAGGTTAATCTTCTCACGACTCCGGAAAGCAACGTCCCCAACAGCTAACAAGGTGTTGGCATCAGCAGGCAAGTATTCGCGAACGAATTCAGGCTTCTTTTCTGCCAAGTGAGTTAACATACCTGGGTCTTGGTGGGTGTAACCGTTGTGGTCTTGTTGGAATACAGTTGACGTATCAACAAAGTTCAAGGATGGGTAATCATGACGCCATTCTTGTTCAGCGGCCTTACGTAACCACTTGAAGTGTTGCGTAAGCATGGAGTCCACTACCCGACCGAATGATTCGTAGGTAGCAAAGAAACCATGACGACCAGTCAAGACGTAACCTTCTAACCAGCCTTCAGCTTGGTGTTCTGAAAGTTGTGAATCGATGACACGACCATTGGTGGACATGTCTTCGTCGTAAGGTTCGTGGATGTCTTCCATCCATTGACGCTTACCATAGTCTAACATGCTGTAAAGACGGTTAGACTTGGATTCGTCAGGACCAAAGGCACGGAAAGTTTCAGGGTTCAACTTCATCGTGTCAGCCAGGTAATCTGACCAAACAAGCATGTCTTGCGCGATGGTCTTACCATGTTCGGTGTTGTCCAAAGCGTACTTCTTGTAGTCAGGGAGCTTCAATGGTTCTGGCTTGATCCCACCGTTAGTAACAGGGTTCATAGCCATCCGTTGGTTACCCTTAGGGGCAAATTCACGGATTTCTGGCTTAACCTTGCCATCTTCAGTGAAGAGTTCTTCTGGCTTGTAAGACTTCAACCAGTCAACTAACAAGTCAACATGTTCCATGTCGTTTGCGTCTACTGGAATTGGAATTTGGTGAGCACGGAATGACCCTTCGATTGGGTTACCGTCCAAGTCGTTCTTAGGACCAGTCCAGCCCTTAGGTGAACGAACGATAATCATTGGCCATACTGGTAAGGAGTCATCGTTGTTGTCGCGGGCATTCTTTTGAATAGCCTTGATCTTTTCAACAGTTTCGTCCATAACCTTTGCCATGTTAGCGTGAGCTTCCATGTGCGTAAGGCCTTCGGTTTCAACGAAGTGAGGTTCCCAACCCATACCTTCGAAGTACTTAGTCAGTTCTTCGTCGCTCATCCGTGAAAGGATAGTAGGGTTAGAAATCTTGAACCCGTTCATGTTGATGATAGGTAATACGGCACCATCAGTGATTGGGTTGATAAACTTGTCTGAGAACCATGATGCGGCCAATGGGCCGGTTTCAGCTTCCCCATCACCGATTTCAACAGCGGCGATAACGTCTGGGTTATCTAAGATAGCACCAGTACCGTGGGAAAGACTGTAACCAAGTTCCCCACCTTCGTGGATAGAACCTGGCGTTTCAGGTGCGGCATGGGATGCAACGCCACCTGGGAAGGAGAATTGCTTGAATAAGCGCTTCATACCTTCTTCATCTTGAGAGATGTTAGGATAAATTTCACTGTAGCTACCATCAAGATATGAGTTAGAAACCATCACTTGACCACCGTGACCTGAACCTTCGATATAGAACATGTTCAAATCATACTTTAAGATGGCCCGGTTTAAATGAGCATAGATAAAGTTTTGAGAAACGATCGTTCCCCAGTGACCAATAGGCTTAACCTTAACATCGTCTGAAGTCAGGTCACGCTTTAACAGCGGGTTGTCACGCAAGTATAACTGACCTACAGACAGGTAGTTAGCGGCGCGAAAGAACTTGTCAACGCCTTCCAAGTATTCCTTGGAGTCGAAGTTTGCATTTGCTGCCATGTAATTAACACTCCTTCTTTGAAATCATAACTGCATAATCTAGTTGATAGAAAATTTGTAAAATTTATCTCGTAATGACTACCGAGTTGTTTTTTACTGTCCCTATCATAACGTGTTTTCACAAAAAGTCAACCTTTTTGAAAATTGGATCGTATCAATTTTTAAATTGAGTGACCATACGTCATCTACACCTAGCATTATGCCAAACTTAACGGACAATTGCGACTAAACAGCGTTGTTTTTCTTTAATTTTTCTTTATTCATAACAAGATAAACTAGACCAATATTTTAAATGGTCCATTAGTGACTATCGTCATTGCCATACCAATTTTAGACCAATAAAAAAGTGACTACCGCTCGGTAATCACTGCTTGTTGCCTATTCTTCATCAAGTGAGACAAAGGTGTTATAGTTCAAATATTGATAGTGGAGTCGCATGTTAGAAACCTCAAACGGCGTGCCGTCATCCAGGAAGAAGACGCCTTCCATGATGCCAACCGGTTCAACTGGCTTCAGGTCCAGGAGTTCCTGGTCTTCGGCGGTTGATGGCTGTGCTTGAATCGACATGAAGGACTTGGTGACGACCTTCCCCTGCGTTTCTAAATAATTGAAGATGGAATCGGTCACAATCTTTTGTGAGAGATTTGGGGCAATCTTAATGGGAATATACCCCGTTTCGATCATGAACGGCTTGTCGTCAATCAACCGTAATCGCTTGATCTCGTAGACGAAGTCGCCTTCGCTTAGAAAGAGATCCTGCTGGATTTCCTTACTGGCAGGAACCACATCAAACTTCAGTAACCGAATCCCAGGCGTATTGCCGGCAGACTTCATACTGTCAGTAATTCCTAAATTAGACCCCTCATATTGAAAAATTGTTTGGTTTTTCATATATAATGGGTTAATGAAGGTCCCCGATCCCCGTTTTTTAAAAATAATGCCTTGGTTAGCCAAAACATTGAGGGCGCGCTTAACGGAGCTCCGACTGACGTCGTAAGCTTCACTCAGGCTCCGCTCATCGGGGAGACGTTTATTGGGGAATTCATTCTGATGGATCCGTTGTTTTAAGTCCCGCATCACTTTTCGATAGACTAAATCTGCCATGATATCTCCTCATAACTCTTCAACTAGACTTGCACTGTGATAGAGTATAACAGGTTTTCCGAGTGGTGTCTGCTTTTCTGAACAAACAACCGTTCCATTTATTTTTTAAGACCGATCCAATTTAGCCGGCGAATCAATTACGGGCTGTTGGATCGCTGTTAATCCAATAACTTTACTTTGAAAGGTGAGTCTCATGGCAAAAAAGAAAAAGGGCAAGCGTCTCCACAAGACCCTTGTCGAACAAATTCTAGATAAGAACAAGATCGCCTACAAGCAATTCGAATTCGCCACCCATACCGAAGGCGACGTGGCTCAAATGGAGGTCGACCACGAAGCGGTCGATGAACATCACATTTACAAGACCCTGGTCCTCAGTGGTAATACCACCGGTCCCGTTGTCGGCGTATTGCCCATCGATGAGCATTTAGATGAGAAAAAACTGGCCAAGGTTTCGGGCAACAAAAAGGTTAATATGGTTCCCCTAAAGGACCTGGTCAAGACCACCGGATACGAACATGGTGCTAACACGCCCGTCGGTATTTGGGAAAAGAATCAGTTCCCGATCTATCTCGATAAAACGGCTCAAGAACAGGGCCAAATCCTGGTTTCTTCCGGTCAGATTGGCCGGTCGGTAGAGGTCGATGCCACGGACCTGGCCACGTTGGTTCACGGCACGTTTGCCGACCTGTTGGAGTAGCTGGATGAACACAGACCTCAGTCTGATTTTTAAAAACTTAGGGATCGTCGGGTTAGACTTACTGGTCATTCCCTTCGTTTTTGTGACGTTATTAACGTATTTAAACCGGGATACCAAGAAGATCCTGGCCAATGGCTTCGGGGTCAACAGTGAGTTCTACTTGGGCTTCATCGGCATCTTTTGCCATGAACTCAGCCACCTGATCACGGCGATTCTCTTCGGCCATCGCATCGACCGGATTAGCCTGCTACGCCGGCCCCATCCCGACCGAGTCGGTGCGGATGGCCAGCCCGACCTGGCCCTCGGCTACGTGAATCATACGTGGAATCAACGCAACTGGTACCAGGTCATCGGTAACCTCTTCATTGGCATCGCGCCGATATTTGGTTGTGCCCTGTTGCTGTTGGCCCTGACGGCCGGACTAATTCCGAGCCTTTTTAACGGCATGCTGACGCTCATCGCCAACCCCTTTAACCTGGACTGGAATGGCTTCTTCCGGGCGCTCGGCAACGATAATCATCCCTGGATTCGTTGGGGCATCATGCTCCTCTTATCCTTAAATATCAGTATTGGTGGCTTCGATCTCAGCACCGCCGACTTCGCCAATTCTCGGATTGGCCTGATCGGCTTCATCGTGATTAACGTGGTCATTACCGTTCTGCTGTCACTCTTCAATCTGGCCAGTGGCTTTCTGACCGTGATCACGGCCGGCATCATTCTGTTGGCCGTCATTCTCAGCTATTCGCTGCTGGTCTCGCTGGTCACCAACCTGCTGGTACGACTCGCTTTGCAGATCAAATATCACTAAAAAATGATAACCTACGGGTGCCAGGGAAACCACCTGCTGTGGGGTCGCTTCCAGCCTGAAACCCTGGCTCCCTCCGGTTACATGAGTCACTAATTTAATCATCAATTCAATCAAAATATTTATTCGAAAATAAAACCGTTTCGACTGTCTGATTTTTCAGATAATCGAAACGGTTTTTTCTATTTATCGTTTTTTTGATGCTTAAAGGCTATAAGGTAGAAGACAAAGTTCAGGGCACTGAGCACAAAGATTAACCCGAAGGCTAACTGACTTCCCACCGCGGTCTCGTGGGCATAGCTCATGCCATGAATCTTGACGGCAGACATCAAGGCGGCCAAGACGGTGGTCCCCAAGGAACCCGCAAACTGTTGACCGGTATTGTAGATGGCGTTGGCATCGGCCCGTTGGCTCAGGTCAACTTCCTTCAACCCATTAGTCAGCGTATTACTGAAGGCCATCGACCGACCGACACTGAACAGCATATAGAGAATCGCAATCACTAAGACCGTTAAGTGTTGTCCCAGTATCATGAATCCCGCGGCTGCGAGCGAGAAGAGACTACTCCCAAACAGGATGGGTAGCCGGGCCCCATGGGCGTCCAGCAAATGGCCAAACCAGGGTTGCAGAACCGCCGTAATTAGGCTTCCTGGCAGGAGCATCATGCCCCCGATCAGTGACGTTGCCCCAACGACAATCTGCGCGTAATTTGGCAACGCAAAGTTAATCCCAATATTACAGAATTGCAGGACCACGTAGGCAAAAAAGCTAAACGTGAAGACCGGGTTCTTAAAGATTTCCAGGCGAAGTAACGGCCGATCACTGCGCTTCGACACTCTGATGTACAGCCAGATCGTGAGCAAGGCCAGGATGACGCCACCAAGAAATTGCCAGCTCAGAAGGCCAGCCGTGCTAAGACTGTTAACCCCTAGTGTGAAACTAATAAAGGCTACCGCAAGCAGGCCAAACTGCAACCAGTCGAAGCGAATCTTTTGAACGGGATCGAACTGCTGAATCGTCAGGACCCCGAAGAACAGGATGATGGCCTCAACCGGTAGCGTTGACCAAAAGATCATTCGCCAGTCGGCTAACGACACCATGATGCCCCCGAAGGTTGGCCCGCTAGCCGGGGCAATCATCAGGATTAATCCCGCCATCCCCATATAAAAACCGAGCCGCGAACGCGGAACGCTCTCCATGACCACGTTGAACATCAGTGGAATGGCAAGTCCGGCACAGCCAGCCTGGATCAACCGACCGAACAAGAGAATCCAAAAGTTAGGTGCGAGCGCACAAATTAGGTCACCTAACATAAATACCAAAGCACCGGCAACGAAGAGCTGGCGATTGGTGAAGCGTTGTTTCAAAAAGGCCGAGGTAATCATCAATAGGGCCACCGTCAACAGGTACCCAGTGGTAATCCACTGCACCGTACTCAGTGAGACGTGCATCGTCTTCATGAGCGTTGGGAACGTCACGTTCATAGAAGTTTCTACCAAAATTCCCATGAAGGCCATTAAGGCAACCGCAATGATTGCCACCAGATTTTTCCCGGGCACCTTATCAGGATTTGTGTTTGCTTGACTCACATTTACATCTCACTTTCAAAAAGGTCATTACAGTCAATCATACCGGCATTGTAACCAAAATGCATCAGTCAATTATGATCGAAGCGGTTACATGGCCAAATAAAAACGCGGCGCCTAAGCGTCCGCGTTCCATTCGGCCTTATATTCGGCCAGAAAGTCTAACATGACCTGTTGCCGATGCTCGGCCAACTGCTTAGCCGCCTCGGTATTCATCAGATCCTTTAGCGTTAATAATTTTTCATAGAAATGATTAATGATGGTTTCGTTGTCCAGATTTCGGTATTCAGCATGCGTCATTTCCGTCCGGGGCTTCACGGCCGGATCGTAAATCTTTTCGCCGAAGTGGCCCCCAAAGTAAATCGCCCGTGAAATACCAATGGCACCGATAGCATCGAGGCGATCGGCGTCTTGGACAATCTGCCCTTCGAGGGGTAACGGCTTGGCCGTCCCGTCCAACGTCTTGTGGTAGGACATGTTGTCCATAATCAGGAAGACCGTGTCAATCTGGTCGGTGGTTAAACCTTGGTCCCCCAGGAACTGCCGAACCTCGTCACTGGCGGCGACCGTATCCGCCACCAATTTTTCATCGATCACATCGTGGAGGTAAGCGGCCGTGATGGTTAACACGTAGTCCGCCTCCGGATAAGACCGACTGATGTGATCGGCTAGGCCGACCACCCGTTGAATGTGATCGAATCCGTGACCGGTCTCGTCGTCCCCCATTTTAGATTGGGAAAAAGCCCGGACCTTTGCTAATACTGCTGATGCTGTCATTTGTCATCCTCCTCAGTCGATTGGTAAGGCGCGTGGGGGGCCCCAATGAACCCGTAGAAAAACAGGTGCATCAACTGGTCCACAATGGTTTGATACTCGCCGGATGGAATATTGGCAGTACTGAAGTAATCCACGTACATCGACAGGAAGTGCAAGAGCGCCTCATTCGAGATATCCGGGTTAATCATTCCGGCCGCGCGGCCCCGGGCAACGAAATCATCCCAAAAGTCACGTTTACCAGCCTCATAGGCGTCCTTGACCAGATGATTCCCGGTCTTGCCGCCCATTTCATCAATGACAAATTGATAAAAGTCCCCACTCATGTGATCACTCAGGCTGACCTTCGTCCGCATCATCAGTCGAATGAGGTCCGGAAAACTCTGTTCGGAGTCATCGACCATCCGTTGAAAGTCCCGGTAGCCATCCGCAATCATCTTGACAACCACCGCCCGGCCGAGATCCAGCTTGCTATCAAAGTATTTATATAGCGTCACCTGAGACACGTTCGCCTCGGCCGCAACCGTCGCGATATGGGTGGCCTTGAAGCCATCCCGGACAAACAAAGTCTGCGCGGCCGTCATGATGCCTAGGCGTTGACGTCGCTTCCGTTCCTGATTCGTTGCCATTCTTGCCACCACCTTTACCAGTCTTTATTTTAGCATACCGCAATCAAGCCGCGTTTTTAATTTTAGTGAACTATTTCGTAAAGAAAGTTCACTTTTTGTTGACTTTGCCGATCCCCAGGCTTACGATGATAGCGATTTTAAACTTGTGAGGAGGGGATTTTAATGACGACCAACCCTGTACTAGAAATCACTCATTTACAAAAGAAATTTGGCCATTTCCAGGCCTTGAAAGACATTACCTTTACCGTCCAGCCCGGCGAGGTCTTCGGCTTCATCGGCCCCAACGGTGCCGGTAAGTCGACCACCATTCGCGTCTTGCTAGGCCTGATTCGAGCCAGCGGCGGCCATGCCAAAATATTTGGTCAGGACGTCTGGTCCGATAGCGTCGCGATTCATCAACGGCTCGCCTACGTGCCGGGCGACGTTTATCTCTGGCCGAACCTAACCGGTGGGGAAATCATCGATCTCCTGCTCAAACTAAACGGCGCTCGCCACACAGCCAAGACCGATGACCTCATTCGACGCTTCGGCCTGGACCCGACCAAGAAGGCCCGCACCTATTCCAAGGGAAATCGGCAAAAGGTGGCCCTCATCGCCGCCTTCTCCCAAGACGCCGACTTCTATATCTTTGACGAGCCAACCTCTGGGCTCGATCCCTTGAACGAGCGTCTCTTCCAGGAGGCCGTCCTCGATCTCAAGCAACACGGCAAGGCCGTCCTCCTATCCAGCCACATTCTCTCTGAAGTTGAACGGATGTGTGACCGTATCGGCATCATCCGCGAGGGAAAAATCATCGAGACCGGTAGCCTGGCCGAGATGCGTCACCTGACCCGGACCATGGTCACGGTCACCCTCGGGGATGCCTTCGACGTTACCGAACTTGCCGGCGTTCACGGCGTCACCGCTGGTCAACACCCTAACGAGTGGCAATTTGCCGTTGAAGATAAAGAACTCAGCCAGGTCATGACGACGCTGGCCCAACACCAGGTTGAAGCCCTGCAAAGCACACCACCGACGCTGGAAGATCTCTTCATGCACTACTACACCGGAAAGGAGTGAGCGCCATGACTCGTTTTGGACGTTTAGGGCAGTTAACCCGCCTCAACCTGCGGCGGGATCGCTTCCGTATTTTGATGTGGATCATCTTATTAGCGGCGCTCATGGCCAGTGTCGCCTGGAAATTCGAAGACATCTACGGGACCCAATCCGAAATTGCGGCCATCAAGGGCACCCTCGCTAGCCCTGGGATCGTTGCCATGTTTGGCGCGTTCTCCTTCAAGGGAAAAGTGACAACCGCCGAAATCTTTGCGAATGAAATGTTACTCTTCATGGGACTGATTCAGGTCGTCATGAACCTCGCCCTTAGCGTGCACGCCACCCGCGGCGAAGAGGACTTGGGTATTACCGAACTGATTCGATCACACGCCGTAGGCACCTTGGCACCCCTGGGGGCGGCCACGCTCGAGCTGGTCATCGTGAATGGCCTGCTAGGAGTCCTGTACAGTGTAGGATTGACGGCGGCCAATATGCCTGGGGCCACCACCGAGGGCAATTGGCTCATTGGCATTGGCCTCGCAACCACCGGCCTGTTATTTGGCCTGCTGGGCCTGCTGACGGCCCAGCTCGCCGACCATTCCGCGAGTGCAACGGGTCTCGCCTACGCCCTGTTTGGCATCAGTTATCTGGCGCGGATGATCACGGACGTGCAAAACCCCAAGCTCACCTGGTGGTCACCGATGGGCTGGGTGGAGAAGCTCGCCCCCTATAACGCGGCCAACTGGACACCGATTTGGCTCAGCCTGTTAACCGGCCTAATCCTGTTGAGTCTGGCCTTTCGTCTCAACGATCGCCGGGACCTCGGTGCCGGTGCCATCACAACCCGACCCGGACGAAGAACGGCGTCCGCCTTTCTTCGTGGCCCGGTCTCTCTGCTCTGGCGCCGTGAGCGTAACGTGATCATCGCCTGGTTACTGGCAGTAATGATCTTTGGGATTGCCTATGGGACGGTCTTCAATACCATCGGGGACATTCT
Organism: Levilactobacillus tangyuanensis; assembly: GCF_003946545.1. Lineage (GTDB taxonomy): Bacteria > Bacillota > Bacilli > Lactobacillales > Lactobacillaceae > Levilactobacillus > Levilactobacillus tangyuanensis. The sequence continues at coordinate 39,803 of NZ_RHOA01000011.1, read as the reverse complement.
CAAGACCAATCCCACGATGCAACAGGTCTTTGGGTCAACCATGGTCCATGAAGCCAATCATCAGGTCTTGCTGAGCTTCACGTCACTGCTCGCCATCGTCATGGCTGCCGTGGCCACCATCCCCGGTATGCAGCTCATCTTAAAGCTACACACCGATGAAACCCGGGGTTGGTTGGAGGCGTTGTATGCCCGACCACTCAGCCGGACCACCCTGCTGTTCAGTCACCTGGGTATGGCCTACCTCACGTCCACCCTAGCCTACATTGGTGGTCTGGGCGGGATCGTGGTCATGGGTGACGCCAGCCTGACGCACGTCCAAGACGGGATTAGTGCCACGGAATTTTGGCACGGTGTTGCGGCCCAACTCCCAGAGATCTGGGTCTTCCTGGCCATCAGCACCTTACTGGTTGGTTGCTGGCCACGTTTGAAGACGCTCAGCTGGGCCTACCTGGCCTTGGGATTCATCAGTGTCTACATGGGCAGCCTTCTAAAGTTACCCGGCTGGGTAAAGCAACTCACTCCCGCCGGTTGGATGCTACGAGTTCCCTTACACGCCATGAACTGGACCACCTTTAGTTGGATGACCGGCCTGGCCATCGTGCTCATCATCAGCGGTTGGGTTGGCTATCGCCGGCGCGATTTACAAATGCGCTAATAAGCAAATAACTAACCCGGCTAGTTCCTAATGCGATTAGGCAATCGGACCGGTCGATGATTATCGGCCGAATTAGTACAGGTTAATAATTCTCGCATTCCAATCCTGGCTCAGGTATGCTAACCATGTTGGCTCCCCCAGCCTACTAACACGAACACAAAAAGCCACCCGTTATGCCGGACATGCCGGTCGAACGGGTGGCTTTTATTTGAAGCGAAGGGATGTTCCTTGGGGAAAGCTGGTGGTTAAATGACGACGTCGTAATGGTTACCGGTAATGGCCGTTCCCCGGTCATGCACGACGCCCATGCCTAATGGCGTCATGATCTTGGTGCCAAAGGGGATGCCGGCCGGAGCGGCAACGATGCGATAGCCATTGGCGTCTAACCCGCTAGCACTAATCGACGTTCCGTCGGCCGTGGTACTACCGGAGTAATAGGTCCACTTGTTACCGTTCAGGTACACGACCCCTTGCGACTCAAACTGTGCCACGCTGATGGTCGCGCTAGTCGCCTGACTACTGGTATTTGAACTAGCGGCGTTGGTCTGCTTTGTCGTGCCATAATTGGTTTGACTGTAAGTTGAAGTTTGTGGTTGATCATGAGTGATCCGTGGTGCTTGCCCGCGATAAGTGCTGGCATTAGCAGTCACGCTGGAGGCGCCGATGCCTGCAAGTAAAACGGCAGCGGTACTTAACGTGGTGATAATAATTTTCTTAATCATCAATGGTTCCTCCCTTTCGAATTGACCATAGCTTACCGCCGCAATGTCTCAATTCGATGAGGTCTGGGTTACCGCTACGTTAAACTCAAGTAAAGTTCATGACAAACTGTCACGGTCTTTACCGAATCGACACAGTGTTTCAGAAAGGCTTAAGACCATCCTTAAGTTAAGGCTAACCGGTGCGTGCTACCCTATCATTGGGCGGTTTTACGCACAAAATTAAAGAGTCTGGGGCAACATCCCAGGCTCTTTTGTTATCCCCTCATATGGTCGAAGCGTTCACCAAATAGCAGCCGGTTTCCCTTAAGACTAACCACTCTTTTTGGTGTCGCTTAAAGACAATTGATTGGGGGCCAAAGACCGACTCGCGCGAAAGATCTGGTAGGCTCGTTCCGGCGAATCAACCGGCGTCCGGGTCAGCCAGTAATTAAAGAAGTCCAGAATTCCCTGGGCCACAATCTCTTGCGCATAGGCCGCCGGAACCGCCGTCTTGGCTGGCCGACCAATGACCTGAATAATCAGAGCCTTAACCCGTGTGCCCAAGGACGAGTCGGCACTCTTTAATAAAGCGACCGCCAAGTCACGTTCCCGGTACAGGACCCGGAAGAGCTCCCAAAAGGCATTGTGATCCGGCGAGTCATCCACCGTGGGTTTAGGGTAATGTTGAAAAATTCCGGCAATCTCGGCCAACATTCCCTCTTCGTAATGGGTCAACAGGTCGAATTTATCCAAATAGTGCAGGTAGAATGTCCCCCGATTGATGCCCGCCAGATGGGTTAACTGTTGAACCGTCAGGCGTTCAAACCCCTCTTCATTGATTAACTGAATAAAGGCCCGCTGAATTTTAATCTCGGTGTTTAGACGTTTCCTATTAGCATCCATTATTTTCCCTCCCTGAACAGTTTGTTGATTTACTGGCCATTTAATAACTTTTTCTCGCCAAACACAATCAACACTTCTTCCGGGACTGTCGCTAGTTATATCAGCTGACTAAGCACCGCTAACCGTCCTCACCGCAAAATTCTCACCGTTTATGACCCACAGAATCCGCCAAGTTGTTGATTGTCCCAATCAATGTGACTCGGTATTCTGTAGACGTTCAATCAACAGGTTGTTCATTCGAAAGGTGGTTTTTAACATGCTAGCTAGCGAATGGCGGTTCCTCCGCCAACATAAAATGATCGTTGCCGTCCTACTGATGATTGCGATCATCCCAGCAATTTACTGTTATCTCTATCTCTCTTCCATGTGGAACACCTACGGCCACGTCGATAATATCCCCGTCGCCGTGGTCAATCGCGATCGACCGGTCACGACCAATGGCCACCGACTCACCCTAGGTCAAACACTCACGCACCAGTTAACTCATTCCGCTAGCCTCGACTTCAAAGCCCTTAGTGAAACAACGGCCCATCGGCGGCTAAAGCGTGGTCAACTCTACATGGTTCTGACCATCCCAAAAGACTTCTCTGAGAATGCCGCCACGCTGCTAACTCGGCGGCCCAAGACCTTGCGATTACACTATGACCTTAACTCAGGCACTAACTTCATTGTTTCAAAGATCACGACGGGTATGACCACCTCTATCACGGCCAATATCAACCGGGCCGTCACCCAAACGGATACCCAGGTTCTGCTGAACACCCTGCATAAAACGACCATCGGCATGCAAACCGCTGCCACTGGTAGTCAACAATTAGTTCAGGGCGGTGCCGCATTAACGGCTGGGACGTTAAAAATGCAACGGGCCACGTCTTCAGCCAATAATGCCGGACTTACCACGGGCCTCACAGCGATCCAAACCGGGCTAAATCGCCTGACCATCGGTGCCGAAACTTCTCAACAAGCTCTTGCCCAAGGAAGTCGTCATCTTCAAGTCATTCATACCCAATCCGCAAACGCTGTCGCGATTGCAAGGCCGGTGACTGCCGACATCCACGATATCGCCAGCGTTCCCAACAACGGCACCGGTATGGCCCCCTTTGCCATTGCGATTGGCCTATACGTCGGCGGCATCGCCCTCGGGACGATGTACGATGGCCGCCGCACTTATCGTCAACCCACATTAGCCATTACCTGGTGGGGAAGTAAGGCGGCCATCATCGGCGGTGTTGCCGTGATTCAAAGTCTTCTGCTCTACGCCACTCTCCGCCAAATGAACGGTCTCACCGTACGGTCGCAGCTTGGGCTGTTTGCCACCATCCTCATCGGTTCGCTCCTGTTCCTCTCACTCATCTTTTGCCTCCGCCTCCTGCTGGGTGGCTTTGGGACCTGGCTCATATCCATCGTGCTGGTTGCCCAACTCGCCAGCTCCGGCGGCCTCTACCCACTGCCACTCATCAGTCCCGTCGCCAAGTTTCTCAACCCTTGGTTACCCATGACTTACCTGATCCAGCTTCTTCGGTCGGCAATTTCAACGAACCTTAGCCTGCCTGGTGCCTGGATCATGACGATTGCCATGACCGTTGGTTTTAACCTTCTCATTATTCTCAAGTTCCATCTGGTCTTGAAGCGTCATCCATTAACCGATCAGACCTTGTAACCCTACCCGCCGATCAAAAAAGCACGTTAGTCCTCGTCGACTAACGTGCTTTGATCAGTTAAATTTTAAGTTAGAACCAATGGTAGCCAAGCCAGTGAACCTTCGCCTTCGTCCATGACCCATACCGGGTATGAGCGTAACGGTCGGCTGTCTTTTCTTGGTTGGCCTTGCTGTAGTCACCCTTTAACATGGAAACGGTCAGTTGGTATTTACCATAGTACCGACCATTACGGGCCCGGTAGTTACCGCCGGATTCACGTTTCGCAATCCAGGCCTTGGCCTTTTTCTCCTTGTTAGATAACGTGCAGACGTAGGTGGTCGTGGTGCTGGCCTCGGCTGTCGTGGCCGGGCCAGTGATCGCCGTGACGCTGGGCAGGGCAAGCGTTATTAAAGTGACGATCACCATGAATAATGACTTAAGCTTCAAAAGTTTCCCCTCCTAGCGAATTTGTTAAGATCAGCATAACGTTTTGAGGTTACAGCCAGATTGTCTAAATGTTACAAAGCTGTAACAGCCGACTCCAATCCCGGCAAAATGGCTGGGAACAGCCGGCGTAAATACCGCCACTAAGCCATTTTGACCACAAAAAAACGACGGTAAGTCCCGAGGACTTGACCGTCGTTTCCGCTTTAGTTACTTATTTCAATGAACTATTTCGGCTTAGTACCAGCCGTTAGCTTGCCAGAAAGACTTGGCAGCAGCCCATGAACCGTAACGAGAACTTACGTATGAGTTGGCAACCTTTTCCTGGTTAGCAGCTGAGTAGTCACCATTCAAGTATGAAGCGCTCAATTGGTACTTCCCAACGTATTGGCCGTTACGAGCAGAGTATGAGCCACCGGACTCCTTGTTGGCAATCCAAGCCTTAGCAGAAGATGAGTTAGAACTCGTCGTAGATGCTGAGCTCGTGGTCCCAGTTGATTGGGTACTGTAGTTAGCGCTCGTGTTGTTTGAGCTGTAGTTAGAAGTGGTTTGAGGTGATTGACTAGGCGTCGTGGATTGCGTTGCCGTCGTAGTCGTGCTTGCGGTCGAGCTAGCTGAGCTAGGAACGACCAAGGATTCGCCAACGTAGATTAAGTTAACGTTCTTCATGCTGTTGGCACTTTCAATAGCGGAAATGCTGGAGTTGTATTGGTTTGCGATCTTAGCAACCGTGTCTCCCGACTTAACCGATACCCGGACGTCGGCGTTTGCGGAAGTGGTGCTTGCGAATAACCCGGCACCTAACACTGCTGCGGTTCCTAATGTAGAAACTAAAACTTTTTTGATATTCATAAAAATGAATGTCCTCCTTTTGATTAGTAAAACTGTCTATCAATTACTTAACGAGACCTATCATAACCTGCGGAGGTTACACCGGGATTGTTGCCGAGTTACGCCCACATTAAGAAAAACCGGCTTAAATGACAAAGCGTAATGTGGTTAATAACCTTGCAATATTAAGCGGTTTTCTCGGCCTTACGTTGCGCTAGTGTGACGAAAACCGCGGAATACTAGCGTTTTTCTAAAGAAACTGACCGAATTTATTGGGAAAAAAGGACGATTTTTTCTGAATTTTGGTGGATATTTGGTGATTTTTCCGTAATTTACGGCAATTTCCCCTGTCCAGAGCTGCTATTTGCCAATTATTTTCTCGAAATCATCCTGTTTGTTGCCGACCCTTCTCCATGAAAACGGCGGCGCGGGGTATTGTCTCACGACTGTGGCGCGAATTTTGGCAGGCGTTATTGGTCGTTTCTACTATATTAATGGACTTATATTTTGGTAGTAGTCGACCATGTTGAGCGGCCAGTGACCTTTCTAAAAGGCCCAACCGTTTAACCACACTCTGATGGGTGGCTTTATTTCGGTTGACTTGGGGCCATATGCTTTTAGAAAAAGCGCAATCCATTTTGGATAAACGTCGTTTATCTTCAATTTAGATCTGCTGGATTTTTCCTTTCGAGTGATACTGATTTCTCCAGTTCCTGTGACTTATCATTGCTTGGCCTTGTATCTAGGCCGTCGCCGAGTTTCTATCCCAAGCATCTGCGGCCGCCGAAACGCGTTCGCCGGGGCAGCCCCCTCCGCTTAACCCCACTAAGCACCGGACCGGGTCCCCCGGTCTGGCACTTAGTGACGTTAATGCTCAGGGTCTAGGCGCCCCGGCTCTCGCTCTGATCTAAAAAAAGCCCCTCCAGACCTGCATCTGGAGGGACTACTTGATTTAAACGTGAATTGACTTTACTAAACTTGGTTTAGTTTAGTACCAGCCGTTGGCTTGCCAGAAGGCTTGTGCGGCCGTCCATGAACCGTAACGGGAGCTAACGTATGCGTTGGCAACCTTTTCTTGGTTCGCAGCTGAGTAGTCACCGTTCAAGTATGAAGAACTTAATTGGTACTTCCCAACGTATTGGCCGTTCCGGGCAGTGTAAGAACCGCCGGATTCCTTGCCAGCAATCCAAGCCTTGGCAGTGGCTTCTGAACCAGAAACGCCCGTAGAAGCAGTCGTGTTGCTGCTAGTCGTTTGCTTCGTGGTTGCTTGGCTAGTGTAAGTCTTGTGGCTAGCAATGCTAGCCGTGGTGGTCTTCGTCTTCGTGTCGTTTGGCACGTTCAACTTTTGACCAACCATGATTAAGCTACTGTTGCTTAAGCTGTTCGCCTTTTCAATAGCACTAACGGATGAATCGTACTTGTCAGCCAATGACCAAACAGAATCCCCCTGCTTGACCGTAACCTTAACGTCGGCGTTAGCCGTTTCGTTAGTAGCGAAGAGACCAGCACCGACAACGGCAACCGTCCCAAGAGTCGTAACTAAAGCTTTTTTGATATCCATAAGAAATGAATGTCCTCCTTTGTTTGCTTAACGGCTATTAGAATAACTGATGGGTGTGTCAATCAGATTGGGGTAAGGTTACGCCAGTGTTAAGAAAAATATTACTGTATGACAATCCGTAATAATCGTTACGTTCCCGTAACATAAAACGCTTTAATTAGCCCGTTTTTACCCTTTTTAGCGAAAATGGCGCTGAAATTCCGGTGATTTTTGCACCGAATATCTTGAAAAATTTCTCGTGTTTGATGAAAATTTGATGATAAATCGAAGAATTTGCGAAAATGATTGAAAACTCAAGGATTTTTGCCCCACAAGCCGAGGTGATTTTAAGAAAAATCGACTCAGCCTACGGGTTAGAACCAAAAAAACCGGCAGGAGCCTACGCTCCTGCCGTAAAAGTTTAACGTTATTCTTTGGCTTCTTTGGCTTTCATCCGCGCGTATTCCTTAGCATAGCAATCCGCACAGACGGATAGTCCAAAACTACCGTCATCAATGAATTGTTCCAGTGACGTATAGGTTTCCCCATACTTCACTTCTTTCCCGCAGCTAGCACAGTTGATAACTTCGTCCACGTTTTCTCCGTAGAAGATCACGTGCCAGTCCGGATGTAGCTTTTCAATCTCCGATTGCAGCAAGCTAATTCCTCCCTAACGACACAAGACTACCAGCCAGCAATGTAACCGCATCACCGGCCATCACAAAACCAATTTTAGCATATCTCACGGAAAAACGGGCCACTTATCCGCAAATTTAACCTGCCGGTAATCCATTCATCCCATGATGGATAACCCTCTATTAATAATATAGTAGAAACACCACAAAAAAAGTCGGTCACAACGGACCGGCTTTTCAGGCTAAACCTTATTTTTCAACGTTTTTGCCATCGTATTCATCTAACATAATTTGCTTCAATTCAGCAACCAAAGGTTCCTTAGGGTTGGCAGTCGTACATTGGTCTTGGAAGGCCAATTCGGCTAAGTCGTCAACTGTCCGGTCGAAGTGGGCCTTGTCGACACCGTTAGCCTTCAGGCTTAACGTGACGCCAACAGAATGAGCCAAGTCAATCACCTTGTGGACCAAGGCTTCCTTCAGTTCTTCCTTCGTGCTACCTTCAAGACCCAAGAAGCGGGCGATTTGAGCGTAGTCTTCGTCGGCTCTGAAGTAGTCGTACTTAGGCCACATGGACAGCTTCGTTGGTTCTTTGAAGTTGTAGCGGATAACATGTGGCAACGTGATGGCAATGGCTAAACCATGAGGTAAGCCAAACTCGCCACCCAGTTTGTGGGCAATCGAGTGGTCAACCCCTAGGAAGGCATTGGCAAAGGCCATCCCGGCTAAGGTTGAGGCGTTATGCATTTCTTCACGGGCCGTGATATCCCCATTGTATGAGGCGGTCAGGTTATCCATAACCAACTTGATGGCTTGCAGAGACCATGGACGCGTGTAATCGGACGCCATGTTGGAAACGTAGGATTCGATGGCGTGAGTTAAGACGTCTAGCCCAGAGTAAGCGACCGTCTTCTTAGGCACCGTTTCGATGAATTGTGAATCCACAATTGCAACGTCAGGCGTCAGAGCATAGTCGGCTAATGGGTACTTCACGTGAGTCTTGGAGTCCGTAATAACGGCAAACGGTGTGACTTCGGAACCAGTCCCGGAAGTCGTTGGAATAGCCACGAATTGGGCCTTGTGCGGCTTGTTAAACTTGTAGGTCCGCTTCCGAATGTCCAAGAACTTTTGCTTAGCACCGAAGAAGCTAGCATCTGGGTCTTCATAGAAGAGCCACATGTTCTTAGCGGCATCCATCGCTGAACCCCCACCTAAGGCAACGATGGTGTCGGGCTTGAACATCCGCATTTGCGTCACCCCACGGTTAACGGTGTCCGTGGTTGGATCTGGTTCAACGTCACTGAATAAGGAGTATTCGATCCCGTTTGGTTGACGCTTCAATTCATTCAAGACCGTGTCGATATAACCCAATTCAACCATGGCTGGGTCGGTCACCAAGAAGACCCGCTTAACGCCAGGCATATCGTTCAGGTAACGCACGGAAGTCTTTTCAAAGTAAACTCGAGGAAGCTTAATCCACTGCATGTTATTTCGCCGCTTTGCAATAGTTTTGATGTTCAAGAGGTCAAAGGCAGAAACGTTGTGAGACACGGAGTTCTTACCCCATGAACCAGTACCTAAGGTCAATGATGGCACCATTTCGTTGTAAAGGTTCCCAATCCCACCGATGGCGGAAGGCGTGTTAACCAAGACCCGGCTAGCCTTCATCTTAATCCCAAATTCGGTTGCCAAGTCATCGTTCATGGTGTGGATGCCGGCCGTGTGACCCAGCCCACCGAAGTGGAGCAATTCGTCACATAACTTGAAGGCATCGTCCTTGCTCTTCGCCTTGAAGACGGAAATGACTGGAGACAACTTTTCTTGTGACAACGGTGCATCTGGTCCAACACCGGAGATTTCGGCAGCCAAGACCTTGGTGTTAGCAGGAACCTTGATCCCAGCTAAATCAGCGATCTTCGTTGCGGCCATCCCAGCGATTGGGCCCTTAACGCCACCCTCTGGCCGGAACATGGCATCGGCCAAGGCCTTGTGGTCACTCTTTTTAATGAAGAAAACACCACGGTCTTGCATTTCTTGCTTAACGTCATCGTAAATGGCGGCATCGATAACGGCACTGTTTTCGGAAGCACAGACCATCCCGTTATCAAAGGTTTTGGATAAGACGATGTCGTAGACGGCGCGCTTGATGTTGGCCGACTTTTCAATGTAGGCTGGCCCGTTACCAGGACCAACCCCTAGGGCGGGCTTCCCGGTTGAGTAAGCGGCCTTGACCATGCCAGGACCACCGGTTGCCAGGACACTGGCAATCATTGGGTCATTCATCAAGGCTGTCGTGGCTTCAAGGCTAGGCTTGTCGATCCACTGGATAACCCCTTCAGGAGCACCGGCAGCAATCGCAGCATCCCGGACAACCTTAGCGGCCATGACGGAAGACTTCTGCGCCTGTGGGTGAAAGGCAAAGATGATTGGGTTCCGCGTCTTAACGGCGATCAGGGACTTGAAGAGCGTCGTTGACGTTGGGTTCGTTACTGGGGTAACCCCAGCCAAGATCCCGAGTGGTTCGGCAACGGTAATCAACTGCCGTTCGTGGTCATCCTTGATGATCCCAACGGTCTTGTTATTCTTGATTGAGTGCCAGATTTCTTCGGTCGCAAACATGTTCTTGACGGCCTTGTCTTCCATAACGCCACGGCCAGTTTCTTCAAAGGCCGCCTTGGCTAATTCCATGTGGTGGTCTAAGCCGGCGATAGCCATCTGGTGAACAATATGGTCAACTTGTTCTTGGGTAAAGTCATCCATGGCACATAAAGCATCGTGGGCCTTGCTCGTTAAACGGTTCATCATTTCCGCAACGGTTTCATCATTTTTATTATCTGTGGTAGGAGTGGTCTCTTTCACATTTTTCAACATGGTTATGCCTCCATTTATTTAAAAAATCCTTGTTAACTTCTTCACGAATATTATCATATCACAGATTTTTCATGGCGCAAGTACTTTATGTTAAAAAGATCACAAATAGTTAATTCCCGACAAAACGCCTATGCGCCGCGTTCTTTTACCAGCTTGAATGTAAGCGCATACATTAACGATAATAAATTTATCGCTTAAATTTTGTGTGAATAGTTTCACTAACAGACTAAACTGTTTTCAGCAAATCTGATCTAAGTCGCCTTCTCCCATTGAATGACGGTAACCAAACGATTTCTCCCAGCATCTGCCCATTTTTATGCTAAAGTTAGGTTAACTAGTTATATCGAAAGGAGTTGAGTCGTATGCAAGCGTGGACCTTCTGGAAAGATGCCAACCGGCACTTTTTCCAACACTGGGGTAGCTACGTCACCCTGGTCTTTCTCACCAACCTACTCATTAGTTATATCGCGGTTCCCGTTTTCACCTGGCTGGTTGCCCAACTGATGCGTTGGCAAGACATTCCCTATGTGTCCTATACCAACCTGGGATCGATGGCCATCCATCATCCCCTGGCGATTATTGGTCTCCTCCTCATCTTGTTGGCCATTATCACCCTGATCTATTGGCAATTTGCGTACCTGCTCCTAGGCGTCACCAATATCCGGCGGGGCCGGCCGCAGTCGACCCGTGGCGTCCTATACGATACCTTCCGCAGTATTGCGGGCGCCTCACCCAGCACGTTTCTCTTCTTTATTGGTTACTTCATTGTGATTATTCCTTTCGGGAGTGAACTCTTTACCACGCCACTCCTCAACAAGGCTAAGATTCCGGCCTTCATTACCAGTTACCTCATGGCCAACCCCATCTGGGCCGTCTGTCTTGGGTTGTTCTATCTTGTGGCCGCCTATGTGGGCACCCGGCTAATTGGTGTTCTGCCCCTTATGATTATTGACCACTACCACAGCCATGACGCCATTCGCATCGGCTGGCAACGGACCCGGGGCCGGTTCTGGGCCTATTTTTCTAAATTAGTCATCACCTTTATCATGGTCAGCATTGCCGTGGCCGTGATCTATGCCATCCTGTATGTTGGCCAGCTTGGCTTTGACAAGACCCCCTTTGGTCTGGCCGGGGCCACGGTCAATCTCTTCCTAATGGAGGTCATTACCGAGTTCATCATCTGTTACGCCACCATTCTGTTCATGATGGTTATTCTCAGCAGTCACTCGGCCAATCAACCAACCCCCACCATGCTCCTAAGCTTCCATGAACCCGCCCGGACCAAGTTACGGACCCGACTGCTCGTTATCACTGGGCTGGCAATCATCAGTGCCTCATTGGTTGGGTTTAACCTGATCTATCTGAACGGTCTCGCCATGTCGACCCCCCTCACCATTGCCCATCGCGGCGTGGATAACGGCAACGGCGTGCAGAATACCATCCCCGCGATGGTCAAGACCAGCAAGGAGAAGCCCGATTACGTTGAAATGGATATCCGGGAAACCAAGGACCACCAATTCGTGGTCATGCACGATGCCAATCTCAAGAATTTGGCTGGACTAAACCGGACAGTATCCAAGATGACCTTGAAACAGCTCACCAGGGTCACGCTCACGGAAAATGGCTACCAGGCAAAGATTCCTAGTTTTAATGACTACCTCAACACGGCCATTCGCCATCACCAAAAATTGCTCATCGAAATCAAGACGAGTTCGGGCGATACGAAGGACTTACCAGAACGGTTCTACCGGCAATTTGGCCAACGAATCTTGACGCATCACGAACAGATTCACACGCTGAGCTACGGGATTATGAATACCTTAAAGACCAAGTATCCCCAACTATTTGTGAGCTATATCATGCCATACAACCTAACCTTCCCTCGAACCAAGGCCAACGCCTACACCATGGAGTCGACGACTTTAAACGATAATTTCATCGACCAGGCCGGCCGTGAACACAAGCGCGTCTACGCTTGGGACATCGACGACATTACCAGCCTCGACCAAATGATGTTCATGGGGGTTAACGGCGTCATCACCAATAACCTCGGCACCATTCAACAAGAAATCAAGGACAATACGGATCATCCAAGTTACGCTAACCTACTCTTAACGTTCATGAATGACCTGTCCTTAGAAACTCAAACCCAATAAAAAAGAGCTCAGCCTAGCAAAATACTAGGTTGAGCTCTCTTTAGTTCATTTAGTTAAACGTTGAAAGTTCAAAAAACGTTATCAAGCCAAGAATAGTAAGCCGTTATAGACTGAAAATCAGTCTCACCCAGCCACCTGCGGCAGTCAGAGATTCCACCTCTGACCGCCTCCGGTTACACAGGTTCTTGAAAACTAATCTAGCTTAAATACCTGAATCACAGTACTTACGGCTTCAAGCGAGGGGCAAGACCGCCTTTTGGCTTGTCCCGTCCTTCCCGCCGCGTTCCGGTCCAAGTTTGGCGAACGGTAAGGCGGTAATTGGTAACGACTGTGTAGTCGGGAGGCCGGCAGAGACGATGTTTGCTGTGTCGATGGTGTTGACTGGCGTTTTCTGCCAGTCTACAGCGGGCGTCGTCACTGGCGGTCGGAGGACGGCCAACAATTACTTTTTGGTAACCTTCCGCAATGGCCGTTTGATCAGCCGCAGTAATTTTTCGGATTGAAGTCGAGAGACGACGGCATCGATAGCAACCTGCACCAACTTTTCATTTAGATTCTGGGCTGCCGGTTGGACGTGGTCTTCACCAAGGTGGTGAAGACGGTCTTCCAGTTGGCCAATGAAGTTATCGTAGGCTTGCTTAGGATAGTCGCCGGCCGTAATCTGGTCAATGCCAGAACGGACGGTATCGGTCTGGAACATTGGTTTCAACAGACTAATCATCAAGATATCCGTGAGCTGCATGGTCTGATACTTCTTCTTGACGGGCGCCATGATAATATTGTGTTTCACGTAATTGTTAATCATTGCCGGCGTCACGGTATCAATGCCCAGTGGCCCCAGAATATCGTTAATCAGTGCGGTGACCTGGTCCATATATAAATCAAATTTTGGAAGATCATCCCACCGGGGTAACCGTACCCCATGCATCTGGTGTTCCCACCGGGTGTATTGATTAAAGTCTGCCATGTCTATCCCTACCCTTCCGTTAGTAGACTCATTATATCATACTATCTAGTCATGATGACTAGATAAGCGAAACCAAATCATTTTTTAACTAGCGCCATCTAATCTTGCTTAAGATTCGCTTGCCCAACCCGTCCTGAACCAGCATAAACACTGGAAAGACACTGACCATGAGGGGCAGGTAGAGCAAGGCCAATCGCCAGTTAATTAGACTAACTAGCGAGAATATCGGCCCCGCGAACAGGAAAACCCCGGCGAATAGGGCCGCCATCAAGATAATTAAGGTCACCTTGAAGCGGTTCATGGGCCGTGCCACTAGAACCAGAGCATTCAGTCCCACGAGTCCTGTCATTAACACACTCAGCGTGGAGGTCGTGGCAAAGCTCAAGTGGAATTGGGTCCCGATACCTAGAATCACGAGAATGTACCCAACCACACAGACCGCGGCCGGCGCCGCAATCTCCATGACCTGTTGCATGAAGCGCCCGGCAATCCGGTCGTGGTTCGGTTGCAGCGCCAAGAAGAAAGTTGGAATCCCCACCATCAGTGAGGAAATTGGCGTGAGTTGAATCGGTTCAAATGGATAACTCCGACTCATGAAGATAAAGATCAGGGTCAACACTACCGAGTACATGGTCTTAATCAAATACAGGGAGGCCACTCGCTCGATGTTATTAATGACCCGCCGACCTTCATTTAAGACGTGGACCATTGCATCAAAGTTGGATTCAATCAGGACAAAGTCCGCCAGACTCTTAGTCGCCTCACTGCCGGAAGCCATTGCGATACTGCAGTCGGACTGGCGTAGAGCCAACAGGTCGTTGACCCCATCACCCGTCATCGCCACCGTGTGGCCGGCCGCTTGATAGGCCTTGATTAGACTCTCCTTTTGCTGTGGGGTTACCCGTCCAAAAACGTTATAGTCTTGGACTAACCGATCGTAATCCGGTTCTGTTCCCACCTGACTCATGTCAACCAACTGCTTGGCGCCGGCAATCTCTGCCCGTTCGGCGATACTAGCCACCGTCACGGGATTATCGCCTGAGATAACCTTGAGCGCCACGTCCTGTTTGGCAAAGAAACTAAACGTGGACTTGGCCCGTGGCCGTAATTCATCCGTGATCAACAGTAGCCCTAGGGCTTCGGGATTAGTTGGCCGGGGCGCCGTCATGGCGGCTACCTTGGCTAACAACAGGACCCGATAGCCCTGCTGGGCCCAGGTCTGAATCCGTTGCTGCACGTCGTCAGGCACATGGTCAAAGATAAATTCTGGTGCACCCAACACGAATGATTCCCCGGCGATGGTCGCACCACTCCATTTACGATCAGAGGAGAACGGTTGGATCTCGGTCGCAGTAACTTGTGGCGAGCCCAAGGCAGACTGCACCGCCGTCGCCGTCTCGTTGTCATCGCCCGTCGCAGCTACTAACTGGGCGAGGTCCCGTTCGAGATCCGCCACCGGTACTTCGGCCAGTGGGTCAATCCGATCAACTTTTAAATGGCCGTTGGTGATGGTCCCGGTCTTATCCAAACAAAGCACGTCGACCCGCGCCAGGGCCTCAATCGCCGGCAATTCCCGGACCAGCACCTTGCGCCGCCCCAGGTTATAGGCCCCAACCGCCAGGGCAACCGAGGTCAGTAAGACCAGGCCTTCGGGGATCATCCCCACCATGGCGGCGACGGTACCTAAAATGGCCCGGTGTTGATCCTGGCCCCGCATGAGTGAGGAAATAAAGAGGGCCGCCCCCAAAGGAACAATGGTAAACGTCAGAACCTTAATAATTCGATTAATAATCGTCAATAGTACGCTGGGCGTCCGATGTTCCTGCTTCGCCGAGTGGGCCAATTGCTTCACGTAACTGTCATCGCCCACCGTCATGGCTTGAACCACAGCCTTACCACCTAGGATAACGCTACCAGAAACCAATTCATCCCCGGTGCTTTTCACAATCGGGGTGGCCTCACCGGTAATCTGTGATTCATCAACTTCCAGGCCCGTCGTTTGCCGAATTCGGCCATCCACTGGCAACTGGTCGCCACGACCCAGCATCAGGAGATCGTCTTGAACAATCGCATCCTGATGGCGGGCAACGACCTCACCCTCTCGTAAGATCTTAATCTGACTCTCCGAGAGCAACGCCAGCTTGTCGACCTGCCGTTTAGAACGAATTTCCTGAAAAATCCCAATCCCTGTATTGATGACCACAACACCCAGGAACAACATATTTTTATAGCTACCCGTGAAGAAGACCAGGCCAGCCAGAACCAAGTTAATCAGGTTAAATAGGGTCACGATATTATCACGGAAGATTTGTTTGACGCTCCGAGTTAGTGGCGGCAACGGATCGTTCTTCTGTCCCGCCGCCTCACGCGTGGCGACCTCTGCCGCCGAGAGCCCAACTGTTAAGTCGGGCTGACTAGATTCACTTTGTGCCATTGCCCAAGCCTCCTTTACCGTCCACTTGCTTTACCTTTATTGTACTCGCTTCCCACCTGGACCCCCGTTTGATTTGTGAGAATTCCCACGGATTTAACCGAATCGTTAGCAGTTAACACTTTGACCAAACAGTGGGTATAATCGACTTAGTTGTTCAAGGGAGGAACCATTATGAATCACAAATCAACGTCAATCATTCTATTTGTTTTGTACCTCATTCTATTGGGTTGTATGTTAACCAATCATAGCATGTTAGCGATGTGGATCATGACCGGCGGGATGCTGATCGAAGCCAGCGTTAACCTGTTTGACCAGTTTCACCGGCCACAGTAAGCGTTGTCATTGCCTTCATTTTAGCTTAAGATGAATTCATGACGCAACATTAATGTGAGGAGGCCGTACGCGTATGGCATTAACAAAAATGAGTGACACCATCCCCTTGGCCGATGGCAAGACCATCCCAGTTATAGGCTTCGGGACCTATTTGATTAAGGATCAGGCCACCATGAACACCAGCATCCAGGCCGCGTGGGACGCCGGTTACCGGCTCTTCGACACCGCCATGCTCTATCGCAACGAGGATATCTTGGGACCAGCCTTTCACCAACTAGGCATTCCGCGTGAAGGCTTTACCCTAACCAGTAAGGTCGCCGAGGTTGTCCAGGGTTACGATCGGACCATGAAGGCCGTCGAGGGATCGCTGAAGCGGCTGCAAACGGACTATCTCGATCTGTTGTTAATTCACTGGCCCGTTCGTGAACACTTCTTCGAAACCTGGCGGGCCCTGGAACAACTCAAGGCCAACGGCCAAGTTAAGTCCATCGGAGTCTCTAACTACTCCGTGGCCCACCTGGAACTCCTAGCGACCCAGGCCAAGGAAATGCCGGTTGTGAATCAGGTTGAATACCACCCCTATCTCAACCAGCAAGGACTGGTAGACTATGACCAATCACAAAAAATTGTGACCGAAGCCTGGAGCCCACTGGGCCGCCGGACCGTACTCGACAATCCTATGCTGGCCAAAATTGCCAAGCACCATGCCAAATCCGTGGCCCAAATTGTCTTGCGTTGGGAATTACAACACGGCGTGGTGCCGATTCCTAAGTCGACCCATCCCGATCGAATAGCCGCCAACGCCGATGTCTTTGATTTTGAACTCGATCAGGACGAGCTGACCATGATTGACTTGCTTAATCAGAATCACCGCACGGGCAATGACCCCGAGATCGTCTACGAGTCAGGCAAACAATACTAAAAAAAGAGGCCATCAATCCGTCTGGGATTGATGGCCTCTTCTGCTTAGTTGTGGTTAATCACGAACGCGGTCGCCCTAGTCGATACTGATTTCGTGATGATCATCCGTCTTCGTTTCCTTAGGCAACGTCAACGTCAAAATACCGTCGGCGTACTTTGCCTGAACCTGCTTCACATCAATGTCGGGCAGGTAGAAGGAACGGGCAACGTCTTGACTCCGACGTTCTTGCCGTAAGATCCGGCCATCCTGGTCCTTTGATTCATCATTGACATGACTCTTACCAGAAATCCGTAGCGTGTCGTCACGGTAGTCGATATGCAGGTCATCCTTCTTGAAGCCAGGCACTTCGGCAGTCACAACGTAGTCTTGATCATGCTCGACGACATCCGTCTTCATCATGTTGTCACCATTAAACATGTCATGACCCAAGTTGCCTACTTCATTTAAGAAGTTCATTGGATCGAATAAGTCAAAGTTGCGGTTCATCATTTCATTAGCCATAATCAATAACCCCTTTCTGTCTTCCTTGTTTACATTGTCTATAATAGTCAGGATTGGTCAGCAATGCAAGCAATTAGCACTCGCGTAGATAGAGTGCTAATTGCTTCATATAAATGCCGCTATCACGGTATTTTAAAGCTTCACAGAAGTTGATCGGTCAGAAAAAAATAAAATTGTTTCGTCAAATGGTCAAACATTCTCGATGGCATTTACCCAATAAAAAAGGCCTCGACATCGCTGTCGAAGTCTTTCCAATCACCGCGACTTTAGTAGGTCGTTTGGTCAACCTCATGGTTAACAATCTTTTCACCCAATGCTTCAGCCAAGTCATCCAAGGCTTCCTCACGGGTCTTGATGATATCCATATTGAAGATAATCGAATCAATATCGCCACCATCGAAGTCAAATTGTTCGAAGTAAACGTAAGGGTCATGGTCGTCATCGTTGTTTAAGAAATGCTTTGTTACAGCATCAGATAAAGCGGTCGCCCAGGCTAAATCTGCCATCTTTGGTAAATCCTTCTTCGTCACATACCCCGGATCCAGAACCAACTTCGCTGCCTTTTCCACGTCTTCTTTTGGAATATCAACAGTTGGTGTCTCTACTTTTTCCTTTGGTGTATCTGCCATAATCAAAATCTCCTTTGATGTTACTAATTTCAGTCTAGTCCTTTTTGGTCAAAACGTTAAATATCCCATTTCGAAATTAACTTTTTCCTCGTGTTCGGTTGCTAAGCGAACGTATAAAGGGTAAAATTTGCTTCAATTCACCCCCTGTGAAAAGGCGCTGAGACGCGCTATAATAGAGGGATAGAAACTTTATGAAATGAGGAATGATGTGTGAGCGGTCAGATAGTTGTGAATCTAATTATTATTTTAATTACCTTCTTATTTGCAGCTTTCTTTGTTGCCTGCGAGTTTGCTTTAGTCCAGACGCGGCCTAGTGCCTTAGAAGAAAAAATTGCGGAACTAGACAAGCCGTCAGTGAAGCTTAATCGGGCCATGAAAATGGTTACCAATTTAAACGAATATTTATCAACGACCCAAGTGGGGGTTTCCCTCGCCGGGATCATCCTTGGGTGGATTGGGGAAACCTTCTTCGTCGACATTCTGTTAGACGGATTAGCACCTGCCCACCTCAATGGGGCCACGGCCCACACGATTAGTGTGATTGTCGGGGTACTCCTATTGACCTACCTGGAAGTGGTCTTCACCGAAATTGTTCCTAAGAACATTTCGATTGATATGCCCATGAAGGTCTTAATGTTAGTGGTAACGCCACTACATTACTGCCACGTCCTCTTCTACCCATTCGTTTGGTTACTCAACAGCAGTGCCTCTGGCGTCGTTAAGCTCATGGGCCTCAAGGTTGCAAACGAAAGTGATGAAGTCTTCTCTCAAGCTGAAATCCTAAACCTTTCACGGAGTGCCGTGGAAGGTGGGGAATTGGAAAAGAATGACCTGGTTTACATGCAACGGGCCTTCGAATTGAATGACAAGGTTGCCAAGGACATCATGATTGACCGGACGCAGCTGGAAGTCATCGATATCACCTCCACCGTCAAGGACGCGTTAAACGTCTACTTACAGGAACGGTTTAGCCGGCTCCCAGTGGTTGCCGATAACGATAAGGATAAGATTCTCGGTTACGTCTACAACTATGACTTGATTCGACAGCAACAGGTGGATTCTTCTATCCGGGTCGACAAGTTAATTCGGGATATCTCGACGACGCCGGAAACGACGCCAATTACCCAGGTCCTGTCACAGATGATTAAGAAACGGACGCCAATCGTCGTTGTTGTTGACGAGTATGGTGGGACTTCCGGGATCATTACGGATAAGGATATCTACGAAGAACTGTTTGGAACAGTTCGCGATGAAATCGACGATGCCAATGACCAGTACATCTTCAAACAGCCTAACGGCACCTACCAAGTAAATGGTAAGATGACGACTTATGACTTTGAACGGTACTTCAACACGGACATCAAGGGATTTGAATCCACCGAAACGGTGACGATGGCCGGGTTTATCATCGATAACTACCCTACCATCAAGGTCAACGACGTGATTCATCTGGAAAACTTTGATTTAAAGGTCCTCGACTATGAGAATTCCTTTATCAATTGGTTAGAGGTGACGGTCAATCCCCCACAGAAGCGGATTGAAATGACCGATCCAGAAAAGAATGATGACTAAAAAAACGGTCTGGCAAATTGCCAGACCGTTTTTTGATGCTTTAAGACCCAATAGTGGATGAAGACCATTGAGCCGCGTTGACTCATCTCGTAGAATTGTAGGATTGTTGAGTACGGCTGTCGGTCCGTTCTCTAGACTCAATTTACCATGGACCGGTGTATTCGTTGCAATTAACCCCTGAGATGGTTAGTCCAACTTACAAGTTGCCCACTTAGCAGAAAACACTAATCACAACTAACACAATCCGTGACCTTGCCGACGGTCAACGCGCTTAGCTTTGTAAGCGATCAATCTGTTCTCTTAGCTCCTGGAGTCGCTTCGTATCCAGCTTCGGCGCCATCATCAACTGATCATATTCAAATTTTAATTGTGGCAGGTCAGACGAGGGCGTCCCCACCGCCGTCCGCTCGG
The DNA here is from genome assembly GCF_003946545.1 of Levilactobacillus tangyuanensis. Taxonomy (GTDB): domain Bacteria; phylum Bacillota; class Bacilli; order Lactobacillales; family Lactobacillaceae; genus Levilactobacillus; species Levilactobacillus tangyuanensis. The sequence continues at coordinate 19,661 of NZ_RHOA01000011.1, read as the reverse complement.
GATCAATCAACTGGTGGTCTTGAACCACCAACGTTCTGGTGGCCACCCGGTCCCGGAAGGCCTGGTCATGGGCCACGAACAACACCGTGCCCGGGTAGCCAATCAAGAAGTCCTCTAACGCTCGTAACGCCGGTAAGTCGAGGTAATTCGTGGGTTCATCGAGAATCAACAGATTACTGGCACTTACCAGAATCGTGATCAGCTGGAGCTTGACCTGTTCGCCTCCACTTAAGTCGCCCACCAAGCGGTCATAGAAGATGGCAGTCAGGCCAAAGGCGCCCATGATCTGCCGTGTCCGGTTGGTATCCAGGGTAGTAGCGGCCGCAATGGTCGCCCAAACCGTCTGGTCTAATGGCAATTGCGTCATGTCTTGATGGAAATAACCGATCCGCGCACTGGGAGCCAAGCGGGTGCCCGGCACCCCTGCCAGAATCTGATCAATCAAGGTGGATTTTCCACTTCCATTAGGTCCACTAATGGCGACTCGTTCCCCCGGCTTAATCCGAAAATTAACGTGATGCAACAGATCGTGATGGTCTCGCATCAAATGCAGGTCGCTCACCGTGACCAGCTGCTTACCAACTACCGGGGGCAGGTCGGTCGCCAACAGCTTCAACGCGGCCACCTCATGCGGTTTCTCCGTGGTCATCTCTCGGCTGGCACGATCCTTTAATGCCCGCGCGCCGCGTTCCATCTTCCCGGCATTGTCTTCGCGCAAGGACTTCGAATTGGCCCGTTCTTGGGCACTCATGTGCCGACTCCCTTTACGAATACGCGCAGCCTTTTCATGGCGTGCCTGAATGGCCTGTTGGACCTCCCGCTTTTCCCGTTGTTCGTGTTGGTATGCCTGCAACTGATTCTGCCGGTGTTCCGTTCGTTGCTGTTCGAAGGCGGCAAATCCGGCATTATACTGACGGAACTCGTGTTCACTTAAAGACCAGATGCCGGTCGCAACGGCATTTAGCAATTCTCGGTCATGAGAAATCACCAGTAGCAGGCCGCGATAGGCTAGCAGCTGCTGAATTAACCACCTTTGATGATCATCATCGAGGTTGGCAGATGGTTCGTCCAGGATAAGTAAGGCCGGGCGTTGAGCCAGGGCCCGACGGATTCGGTCCAACATACTCTGGCCACCCGAACGGCCGTCGGTGGGTGCTATCTGGGGAACCAGTGTCACCGACTGATCGACGTGACGTTCACCAGTAAAGTCGGCGTCCTGCCCGGCTATCAAGCGTGCCAAGGTGGTCTTACCACCCCCGTTGGCCCCAACGATGCCAATCCCGTCGCCCGTCTGAGCGGTTAAGTGTGGCGCCGTGAAGAGCTGGTTACCAGCAATAGTTTTTGTGATATTCGTTAAAGTTATTTGTGTCAAAAAATCGTCTCCCTCTTTAAAAGCCGGGATTGCTGGCAACTACCCACTACTTGATCGCACAAAAAAAGTGGTCACATTTCCCAACTGGAAATGGCGCCCACTGACTGCCTTGGCAATTCAGTCGCGCGTCCCATCAATCCCCTTTGCAGGCCCACTTCACCCCTCATAAAGGGTGAAACTGACTAACATTGGTTGATTGATTAGTTACGCATCGGCTGAATACCTCGTTCTTTCTTAAAGTAACCACAGGATAGCATATCTCCTAAAATTTGACAAGATTCCGGGGCAATTTTGTTGTTTTGGAGTCATCATCATGCCAGCAATTTTTGCCAGATCCGTGTACACTGGATAGAGCTTAACTGGCGAAGAAAATGGAGGAACCCAACATGCAACCCTTACGAATTCTATTTATTTCTATTGAAGGCAACACCCGTAATTTTGTGGCGAACCTCACCGCCTACGCCGCCAAACAACATGCGAAGGACGCGACTCAGCCAACCATTGTCTCGACGGAAATTAGTGAGGTCAGTGACTTCAATGCCGAAACAACCCCTTACTTTTGCTTCGTCCCCACCTATCTCGATGGTGGTAACGGCATCGACAACGGCGTTAAGGAACTCATGACCAACGTCTTGGGTGAATACATCGAATATGGTGATAACGCCGACCAACTCATCGGGGTTGTCGGCAGTGGCAATCGTAACTTTAATGAACAGTACTGTCTGACCGCCAAGCGTTATGCCAAAAAGTTTAACGCCCCCTTTGTGGCCAGCTACGAACTCCGCGGGGTTCCACGCGATGAATCCCGGGTATACGACGCCCTGGTCGCCCGGCAAAAGGAGGTCGCGCTTCATGACTAATCCAACCTTGGAAACGTTGATGACTCACCGCAGCGTGCGGCAGTTTACGACGACCAAGTTGACCGAAGAAGAGGTCACGACCCTGGTCAGTGCGGCCCAGCACGCCCCAACCAGTACCTTTTCGCAGCAAGCTAGCATCATTAGCGTGACCGATCCGGCAAAGCTCGCCGTCCTCGCCGAGGTCACCGGTCATCCCTGGTTACAGCGGGCCGGCCATTACTTCTTGATTGTCGCCGACCAATTCCGTAATCAGCAGTTGGCGCCAAACGATCCCACCGCAACGACTAACCTTCACAGTACCGACAAACTCCTGGCAAGCATCTTTGATGCGACTATCATGACGGAAGCCATGGTCACCGCGGGTGAGAGCCTGGGCTTAGGGAGCACCATCATGGGCAGCATTTTAAATGATGTGCCACGATTAATTGACCTGTTTGACTTGCCCCAGCTCACCTTCCCATTGCTCGGCCTAGCCATTGGCCATCCGGCCGACCAACCCGGCCAGAAGCCCCGGTTACCACAAAGCCTGATCCACTTCGAAAATACCTATCAGCGGCTCAAGCCAACCGACGACCGCCTGGTTGCTTACGACCAACTCATCACGGACTATTACCATAAACGTGAGTCGCATCAACGAGACGAAACCTTCTCCCATCACATCGCAGCGGAACTGAGTCGTGATCCTCAACAGCGGGCTGGCATCCTAGCCGGTCTGCATCAACAAGGATTTTCAACCAATTAGATCCAAAACAGGCGTAACGACAGATTGTCGCTACGCCTGTTTTTTTGGTTCATATGGCCGAAACGGTTGCCGCCAGCTTGCCTCGCGGGCTATTCCTTTAATTTCAGCAGATCGCGATGATTCCGGAACATCACGGCCGCTAGGACCAACAACATAATGACGGTCACCGACCAGAACAGGGATTGGTAACTCCCGTATTCGATCAGTAGCCCCCCATATAACGGTCCGATGGCCCGGCCAAACGAGATGGCCATGTTATAAATTCCTTGATATTTACCTTTGTCGTTATCACCCGCCAGGTTATCAATCCAGGCCGGGATCCCGGGGAATCCGGTCATCTCACCCAGTGTCAGGATAACCATGGTGAAGACAAAGGTCGCGTAGCTCTTCGCAAAGACTAACAATAAGAAGGACAGGATAAAGACGACGGTGCCCGTCCAAATCTGCGAGCTCAACTTGAAATTGGCCCCGATCCGGTTGGCCAGCGGTTGCCCAAAGACAATCAGAATCCCATTCAATGTCCAAAGCAGACTGTATCTTTCGAAGGAAATCCCCAGGTTGGTCATGTGCACGGAAATCACACTTTCCCAGAGAGAATAACTCAGGTACAGGCAGAAGACCAGCAGGCTGATTAGCCAAATGAGCTTAATCTGGACCGGTTTAACCGTCTTCTGATCATGACTGTAGGTCTTCTTCTCAATCGGTACCCGGAAGTCCAGCACGAAGATGATCAGCTGAGCTGCGTAACAGAGGCTGGCTACGGTAAAGACCAGGGTCACCCCATGGTCCATCAGATAACCCACCATCAAGGTCCCCAGGACTACCCCAAGGTTCATCCCAATATAGAGGTAATTGAAGACCCGCCGACTGTTCACGCTCTTGACGTTGGCCGCGAACGAATTCACAACCGTCATCACAATCCCATCCCCTAAACCAATGAATAGGAGCATGAAGCCAAAGACCGGCCAGCCATGAAAGAAGATCAGACCGACCATGGGAATCAGCGAGCACAGGGTTCCAATCACACCACTCTTGAAGGGCGACCAGTGGTCGAACAACCAGCCACCCAGCCAATTCCCCAGAATCATGCATAGTGACATTCCCAGCAGCGCCACCCCGGCTAACGCCAAGGTTTGGTGGAGCTGATTATGCATATAGACGGTCGTCAACGGCCACATACATGCGGCCGCAGCGTTCAAGAGTAACGTTGCGGTGACGACCCCCGCCATACTCACTTCTTTTTTCTTCTTCCACATGGTTCGTCCCTCACTTATTTTTTATTTCTGCTATATATTGTCGCATATTTACTAATATTCCGAAACTCTTACCCACGATAAACCCAATTAAACCGCCGTTTTATGAGCAATTTGCTCATTTTCCGGTAAAATATCGAAAAAGATTGGGCAACTTGATCTGAGTCAAGTTCTTTTTCAACGGTCGCCCGTATACTAACTTATGTAATCAAGACCAGCGAAACCTAAGGAGGTTTTCAATATGAGTAAAGTAACCATGAAATTAGACGATCTGACCTGCCCATCTTGCATGACCAAAATCGAAGGTGCCCTTAGCAAGAAAGATGGCGTGAAGAACGTCAAGGTACTCTTCAACGCCAGCAAGGTTAAGGCCGAATTCGACGACAGTGCTATTTCCGCCGATGACTTGGAAGCCACGGTCACCGACCTGGGCTATGCCGTTCAAAGTTCAAAAGTAAAAGCCCTCTAATCCCCTAAAATCGAAAGGAAGTTCATCCAATGACTGATACCATGACAATTGCCGACCGCTACGCTGCCGAACAGGCACAGACCGAACACGACCACCACGTTCCAACCGCCGGGGCCATGACCAACCACATCTTGGCCAACCTCCACATCTCAATTGTGAAGTTCCACCAAGTTCGCTGGTCCGTTAAGGGGCCCCTGGCCGTGAGCGTTCGGTCCCTACTGAACGACTACATCGCAACCTACCGGCGTCAATTCGACGCGTTGGGTGAACTGCTGCTGGACGAAGGCGAAATCGTTTCAACCACGACCAAGGAATTCCACGACTACAACATGTTGCAGGAGGGTGGCGACAAGAAGTACTTCGCCGCCGAAGACCAAATCGACGGCTTGGTCCACGATGCCGACACGCACAACCTCTTCATCGACCGGGCTATCAAGCTCGCCGAGAAGGAAGAACGGCCGGCCCTGGCCAGCTTCCTAACCGATCTGCGTGGTACGAATAATCATATCATCCGTGAACTTCAGGCCCTCCTAGGTAAGGATGCCCGCGACGGTCTCGATGAAGAAGACGATGATGACGATGAAGATTAACCGCAACTAAACCAAAAGGTCCCGGCAACTCTCTGTGAGGAGTTACCGGGGCCTTTTGACGTGCAATTTTAAGTTAAGCCTGAGACGATTCGTCGGCTTCTGCCTTCAGCCGCCGTTCTTCAATGATCTTCATGCAGTCATGGAACTCGTCTTCCGTGTAGTCATACTTGGCAAGTACCCAGAGCCGTAACAAGGAACCCAACGCTGGCAAAATTGAAATAATCACGAAGAGCCCCATGAGCGTGGTGCTGGATTGGGTGGTGTTGGCCTGATAGCCAACGCCAGACAGTAGCAACCCGGTTAAAGCACCGGCCGCGGCGATGGCCACCTTGCTAGCAAAGGTTTGCCCACCAAAGACAATGGCTTCACACCGCTTACCAGTCTTCACCTCACTGTATTCCACCGTTTCGGCTAACATGGCGGAAATAATTGGCCCCGTTGCCGAGTAAAGGGTTTGCGTGATCGCCAGGAAGATAAAGACCGGGACCACGTGCCGATAGCCAGTGGCAAAGAAGATCACTCGCACAATCACATCGGTAATCAGGAGCACCCGCAGGATATGGAGCTTCTTGAATCGTTTCGTCAGTAACGGAATCAGGAAGAACCCGAGGGCACTGAACGTCCCAATCAAGCCGAAGACACTCATCAGGTTGGCATTTAAGAGGTTATAGGTAAAGAAGTAGATGATGACACTGTTGACCATTTCCATGAAAATCTTGAGGAAAAATAGCAGCAGAATCCGGAGCATGTACTTGTTGGCCTTGACCGAATCCACAATATCCTTGGTGGTTAGCTTTTCGGCCTTGGGACTCACCACCCGTTCCTTGGTGAACTTATACCCGATTTCCATCAGAACAAACCCAACGACCATCAGAATCGCCACACTGATCATGTAGCTAGAGGCCGGTGAACCGTGTTGTTTGAAGTAGGTCAGCATCATTGGCAGAATCAACCCGACCATGCCGATCCCGCCGAAGACGCCTAGATTGGCCGTCGTCAACAGGTTAGTCCGTGCCTGACCGTTTTTAGAAATAACGGTCGACAATGACCAGAATGGAATGTCGGAGAAGGCATACAACGTGCCCCAGAGAATATAGGTCACGCCGGCATACATGATTTTTCCACCCATGCTGATGTCCGGACTAATGAAACAGGTCACCGTTGAGACCGCCACGAAGATGGGCGCAATCCGCATGTATTTCCTAAATTTTCCCGTGGTTGTCTTGTGTTTATCGATCCACCCCGAAACAACCGGGTCAAACACCGCATCCCACAGCCGGGCAATCATGAAGATGGCACTGGCAATCACGGACGAAATTCCCACAATATCCGTGTAGAAAATCAGGATAAAACTACCGACCACCCCGAAGCTAAAGCATTGGCCAAAGCCATAGAGGAAATACGCGGCATATTCACTAGGCGCGACCACTTGGCTTGGGTCATCGTCATTTGGTATCGTTAACTCATTTTCCTTCATCGTTTTATTCCCCCACTAATCAAAAACAAAACCTGTCTGATGTTCGGCTGTAAAGATCGCGTGAATCCGCTCCGGGTCAATCTTGTAGCGATGATCGTGATCCAGCAAGCCGTTAACCTCCTGTTCCACGTCCGAAAGCTGCGTATAACAGAAGCCCGCGCAGTTTGGAATGGCCATAACCGCCTGGGTCAAGGCCTCAATCTTGGCCACAACGGCCTCCTTTGATTGAATCCGGTCGCCATACCCCCAGGAATCGGACTGAGCATCCTCTTCATAGGCAATCCCACCGTATTCACTGAGGATAAATGGAACCGACTGTTCTTGATAGCCGTCACAGAAAGTTCGCCGGCCACTGGTTTGTGACGGGCTCCCCTGATAGGTGGTGGTCAGGTCAGGATAGCTGGCCGTCAGTCGATCAGGGTCATTATCATAATCGTGAACGGTCGCAACATCGGTCTTCACCTGTTCCCAACCGTCGTTACCAATGACCAAACGGGTTGGATCGTAGGCCTTGGTCAGGTCGACGAGTCCATCAACAAAGGCCTGTTCGGCCGGCTGATGGGCAATCTCATTGACCCCCCACGATTCATTCATCAAGACATAGGTGATCACCGCCGGATGATTGATATGCTTGGCAATGAAGGCTGGTAACTCCGCTTGAAAGTTCGTCATCATGGTGGCACTAAACTCAAAGGGACTCGGCATTTCTGCCCAGGTATATAACCCTTTAGCGTCACACAGATACAGAAGTCGATGACTGCCAATGTGCTGATGGAGTCGATGACCGTTAAAGCCCATTTCTTTAATCTTATCGATATCCGCAGCATCCCCAGTAACCGTTGAACTGAGGCCGTTATGTCGGTCGTAGCCTTGATTCAAGATTAACTTTTGGTAGACCCGCTGATCGTTAACCAAGATATCCTGGCCCCGCGTCTCGATTCCCCGCATGCCGAAATAACTGTCAATATGGTCCGTCACTTGGCCACGGTCCAGGACCTCTAACGATAGATCATAGAGATCCGGCGTCGCGGGTGTCCAATAATGTAGCCGGAAGTTAGCCTGGTTATCGCTGACATCCAGGGAGAATTTTGCTCGCCCATTCTTAGCGGAAACGGTGGCCGTTGTCACCAGCTGTCCGGCATAGCGAGCGGTGGCCCGGACCTCAACCGGTGCCGGGGTATCCAACTCAAGATCCAGATTCAGGGATGCTCGGTGAATTTCTGGCAAGGCGGTGACCCTCGTCACGTAATGCTCCCCGGTAAATTCCAGCCAAACATTCTGCCAAATGCCAATGGTCCGCGTGTACCAACAAAGGAAGTTTTGATCCTTCCAGCTTTGCTTACCCAGTGGCTGGGTCGTCCGATTATGGTCAACGACCTTCACGATTAGCTCATTGGTGGCCGCCAGCCAGTTCGTCACGTCGAGGGTAAATGGCGTATGCCCCCCGCGATGATGCCCGATATGTTGGCCGTTAAGCCAGATGTCGCATTCGTAATCGACCGCTTCAAAGTTTAAGAGGGCCCGTTGTTGGTCCCGTAAGTCGGCCGCAAATTCACGGCGATACCAGATGACCGGGTAATAGGTTGTGAGGTCCAACCCGGAAACCGGGAAGGTTGGACTGCTAGGCACCTGGATCTGCCGGTCAAATTGATCGGCCGCCGGCGGCACTATGTAATCGTTTTCATTTTCAACCAACAAACAATCCCACTGTCCGTTCAGGTCAAGCCATTCCTGACGAATCTGCTGGGGATTTGGGAATGCTAATCTATCCAACACTAATCACCTCATTAAGTCCGAGAACGTGCCACCTGCTTCGGCACCAGATAGAAGCGTACCAATTTTAGATTAGCCTGTCAAATCAACGCACCCGCTAGTCTTTCATTCGGGGCAACCATTCCACCAACGTGAATCATCCCCACCAGTCGTGATCGATGAGCATCGCCGTCACATGACCGTTTTAAAACGTTTTATCCATGAAATTAATTAAAATAATGGTCAATTTCCTGATATTTTTCATCACTTTACCCCATTAGATTGTAAGTTTAGTAAACGATTAATTCTGGTATACCAATTATTCGATTAAGCAATTTTTCGATCGCTTTTATCGTGATTCGACGACATTTTTCAAAAAAATCGACTTTTTTATCCGGACTTGATTTACATCAAGTTAATCCGATTGAATCCACGGCATAATGGAAACATCAACAAGAACAACAAATCTTGAAAAATTCGACTTCACAGAAAGGATCGTTTATTTATGGCTATTCAACGTTATATTTATGCCCACACTAATCCCATTACCTTCTGGTCAGCCGGCCTGATCATCTTCGGCTTCCTGAACACCTGGTTCACTAAAATTCCTTACGTTACCGACACGGCTTGGATTATTGCCTCAATCATTGCCGCGGCTCCCATTGTCTTACGGGCCATCAGTGCACTGAAGGCTAAGGTCTTCAGCATTGAGCTTCTGGTTGGTATCGCCGTCATCGGGGCCTTTGCCATCGGTGAATTCGAGGAATCTGCGATCGTGACCTTCCTCTTTCTCTTCGGTTCCTACCTAGAACAAAAGACACTCGCCAAGACGCGGGGCGCCATTCAATCCCTAACCGAAATGGCCCCAACGACTGCCCAACTGGTGACCGACGATGGAACAACAGAAGACGTTGACGTGGATGACCTCGAAGAAGGCAACATCGTCTTAGTCAAGGCCGGTGGCCAGGTTCCCGTCGATGGACAAGTCATCGATGGATCTGGTTATGTTAATGAAGCCTCCATTACCGGTGAATCCCGCCCCATTAACAAGGGAAACGGCGACGGCGTGTACTCCGGCGCCATGGTTGAAAGCGGCATGATTCAAGTTAAGGCCACCCAGGTCGGAGACGAAACAACTTTCTCTAAGATTATTGAATTGGTCGAAGAAGCCCAAGATACCAAGTCCCCGGCCGAAAAATTCATCGACAAATTTGCCCAATACTACACGCCAGCGGTCTTAATCATTGCCATTCTGGTCTTCGTCTTCTCACGTGACCTCAAGCTGGCCATCACGGTTCTGGTGCTTGGTTGCCCCGGCGCTCTGGTTATCGGTGCACCCGTTTCTAACGTTGCCGGAATTGGTAACGGTGCTAAGAACGGCATCCTCATCAAGGGTGGCGACGTGGTCGACAGCCTGGCCAAGGTTGACACCTTAGTCTTCGATAAGACGGGGACCCTGACGACTGGCAAAATGACCGTTGCCAGCGTTCACAGCTATACCGATGATCGGTCCCTACTCGCCGGTGTGGCCCAGGTCGAACAAACCTCCGATCACCCGTTGGCCCAAGCCATTACGGCTCATTTAATCAATCACGTTGCCGCCGATGCTAAGACCATCGCAACCGAAACGGTCAAGGGTCGTGGGATGATTGGCCAATGGCACGACCACGACCTGTTCGTTGGTAATGCCGCTTTGCTCAAGGACCACGACATCACATTATCCGCTGACCAACTCAGTGACCTCCACGACATGCAAGACAAGGGTCAATCCACAGTCTTAGTCGGTTACCAAGGGAAGTTAGCCTTTATCTTAGGCGTGGCCGACACGGTTCGCGATGAGGTTCCTGCCGCTTTGGCCGCTCTGAAACGCCAAGGCATCAAGCACCTGGTCATGTTAACCGGTGACAACCAAACCACCGCTCAAGCCGTCGCCGAATCACTGGGCATCGACGAGGTCCACGCCGACCTCTTGCCATCCGATAAGGTCACCTTCGTCAAGAAGTTCCAAGACATGGGTCATCACGTGGCCTTCGTCGGTGACGGGATTAACGATAGCCCTTCCTTGGCCACCGCTAACATCGGCATCGCCATGGGTGGTGGGACCGACGTTGCCATCGAAACGGCCGACGTCGTCCTGATGCAATCCAGCTTCACTGCCTTGAACCATGCGGTTGGCTTAGCCAAGAAGACCGCCGCCAACACGAAGGAAAACATCACGATTGCCATCCTAACCGTGGCCTTCCTGTTAATCGGCCTGGTCTACGGCTACATCTACATGGCCAGTGGGATGTTTGTCCACGAAGCTTCCATTCTAGTCGTCATCTTCAACGCGATGCGGCTCATTCGTTACCGGCCTCGGGTTGCCAAGCAATCTAACCCGGTCACTCAACAATTGGCCACTAACTAACCGGTATCATCATAGAGGGTCCTCACTAGCTTGGGTGGGGACCCTTTTGTCATAAAAAAAAGCGACATCCCCAACGAGGATGTCGCTAAATGAGTCATTATAAACGAGCTTACTTCGTGAAAGTCCACTTAGCAGCTGGGGCAACGCCGGCCTTAACGGCAACGACCTTGTTCTTGCTGTTAACGATCTTGAACTTCTTAGCAGAAGTGAAGCGTAAGTAAACGGTCTTCTTCGTCTTAGAACCCTTAGGGGTGTAAGTAATCTTCCAGAACGTTGGGGTCTTAGCACTAACACTGTACTTAGCGTAAGAAACTAAGGTCTTAACCTTCTTACCGTTCTTGTAAAGGTATTCGTTCAAACCAGTCTTTTGGCTGAAGACCCACTTTTGGGAGTACTTGTTAGCCGTGTTAGACTTCCAAGTCCCAGTAGGCGTCTTAACGGTGAAGTTAGCAGTGCTCTTCTTAGCCGTCGTCTTCTTAGTGGTGGCCTTTTTTGTTGTGGTCTTCTTGGTTGTAGTCTTCTTAGTCGTCGTTGCAGCCTTAGTAGCAGCACCTTCAACCCGGATGATCCGGTAGAAGGACGTCTTCGTCTTAGGGTTTGTTGCATAAACGTAGACGTTAGCATTCTTCTTCAACTTCTTGGATAACTTAACGGAAAACTTCCCCGTCTTCTTTGAAGCGGTACCACTAGCCAAGTTCTTCTTAGCATTCTTCGTGGCCTTAACCGTAATCTTAGAGCTCTTCGTTGCGGTCCCCGAAACCTTCGTGGTTGACGTGCGAATAGCATTAACGCTCAAACTTGGTCCCACGTGAGTTGCCGCGTGAGCAGTTGTTGCTGATGTTACAGCCGTTGCTGGTACCACTGCACCTACCGTGGCCAACGTTACCAACCCGGTCAAAGCAATCATAAACTTCTTCATTATATCCTGACCCCTTAATCGGCCGACAGTTACGTGCCGGCACTGTATTTTCTAACCGCCTCATAGTATAACAGCTTTCAACCTTAATTGAACCCGGTTTCATGCGGTTTTTAGTCTTTTTTAATAAGGCTTAAAATTAACTTAGCGTCTACTTAGTTCGGTCGTGAATTATTTGCGTAACGCACCGTCAAAGTCCGTCGCGATTGGCGTTTTCGTCCAAGTTGGTTGTTATAATTGTCCAACGCCTATCACGTGTCTTTTCCCTCGGTATTTGCTAGACTTACTTCAGATTCGTCGAATGACCAGTAACGGTGAGAAAGTCGTTTCCATACGGCTGGAGCAAAAACTATTTTGCTTTCATGAAAACCGCATTTCAATGAAAACGTTGATTTTATGCCAATGCAACCGGTTGTCCTATTTTGAAATTCTTGCTTTAAAATTGTCGCGTTTCATTTGAAAGTAGCGTATAATAAGCTTTCGAAGTGGTCTAGACAGTCGTCGACCCACACCTGTTTTCCGGCGCATCTAACCGGACAGGTTCAATCATGTTAAATAACCTAATCAAACTCACACTTAAGGAGTGACGAACTCGTGGCAACTGAACGTACCGCATTATTCATGTTCTTTGGAGGCACTGGTGACTTAGCTTACCGGAAGCTCTACCCAAGTCTGTTTAACTTATATCGCAAAGGTAACTTACGGTCTCATTTCGCCGTTATCGGGACTTCCCGGCAAACGTTGGATGACGAAAAGTTCCGTGCTGCCATCAAGAAATCCTTGGCTGACAGTGGCGAACGCGCCGACTCTAAAGAAGCCAGCGACTTCATCTCTCATTTCTACTACCAAGCACATGACGTTACGGACACGGCGCACTATTCTGTTCTAAAGGAATTGGCCGACAAGTTGGACAAGAAGTACAAGTTGCAAGGCAACCGGATCTTCTACCTGTCCATGGCCCCACAATTCTTCGGCACAATCGCCCAAGACTTACGGTCCCAAGGCTTAATGTCTGATAACAAAGATGCCTTCAACCGGTTGGTCATCGAAAAGCCTTTCGGTCGCGACTTCGACTCCGCAAAACAATTAAACGATGCCCTCAGCAAGTCCTTTGACGAAGAACAAATCTTCCGGATCGACCACTACTTGGGTAAGGAAATGATTCAGAACATCGAAGCCCTGCGTTTCGGTAATACCTTGGTTGAATCCCTTTGGAACAACCGTTACATCGATAACATCCAGGTCACCCTTTCCGAAAAGTTAGGGGTTGAAGAACGAGCTTCCTACTACGATAACAGTGGGGCTTTGCGGGACATGGTTCAAAACCACATCATGCAAATCGTTTCCCTGTTAGCCATGGAACAACCTGTTGCCTTCACGGATACCGATATTCGAGCTGAAAAGGTGAAGGCCTTACGGAGCTTACGGGTCTACAACGTTGCCGATGCCGCAACCAACTTCGTCCGGGGCCAATACGGCTCCATCAACGATCAAGCCGACTACCGTCACGAAGACAACGTTCCTCATGACTCAACCACTGAAACGTTCGTTGCCGGCAAGCTCTTGTTCGATAACTACCGTTGGTCAGGCACCCCATTCTATATCCGGACTGGGAAGATGTTAGCCGACAAGTTTACCCGCGTGGACGTCGTCTTCAAGAAGCCATTGGTTGATATCTTTGCCTTCCCACAAGCACCTAACGCCCCACTGGCAGCCAACGTCTTGACGATCTTCGTTGAGCCACACGCTGGGTTCTCCCTGCAATTAAACGCCAAGACCAACGATGCCACGTTCCAAACGGAACCCATCAAGTTGGACTACTTGGTTGACGCTGAAAAGTCTAAGGAAACGCCAGAACCTTACGAACGTCTGTTACACGACGTCATGAAGGGTGACGGGACCAACTTCTCCAGCTGGCCAGAAGTTTCCTACGCTTGGAAGTTTGTTGACCAAATTCGTCGCGTTTGGGACTTACAAGAACCACAATTCCCTAACTACACGCCACATTCAATGGGCCCTGCAGCCGCCGAGGAACTTATCCAACGCGACCATCGTCAATGGGTCTACCGTTTAAACAACTAGTCGCCCTGGCATTGGTCGACAACTAGAGAGATTAACATTGATTAGATAAAGACTAAGGCATAACTTGGTTTTTACAAATAAAGGACGCCGCAATGATTGCGGCGTCCTTTATTCGTTGACCTAGGCCTGAACTAAGGCCGGCTTAGTCATCCGAATATGGGGTGACCCATTGAAGTCAAACACCGGACCTTCGGCAACGTAGCCAAATTTTTCATAGAAATGTTGCTTATCGATCTGGGCCTCAATAAAGATGGGGCATTTGCCAAAGTGGCGAGCAATTTCGCCCTCGATTTGTTGCACCAGTTGGCGGCCCAATCCCTGGCCTCGACGTTCAGGAATCGTCAACACCCGGCCGAACGTGACGCCGCCCTCATCGGTAAAGACACGGGCATAGGCCACGAGCTCGCCGTCCTGATAGCCGAGAATATGACGAGCAATCAAGTCCGTCTCATCAATCTCCTGGTAGGGCCGATCCTGGGCAATAACAAAAGTTCGGATACGTTCATATGCAATCTTATACAAATCAAGAGTCGTCAGTTCATCGAAGGAGTTAATCCGCCAGTTAATCATAGTACCGCTTCTTCCTGTGTTATAATATTGGTAACGAGTATCTCACTTTTTAATTGCAAATGCAACTACTGGAGGAAAAATATGTCCAATTCATTTCGAAGTATTGGCCTGATCGCCCGTGCCACCGCGGTTATCGGTAATCAACGCTTTCAACCGGACCAGCTTCAACACAACCAGTTTATTTATCTCATGCGGGTCGTCGAAAATCCCGGCATTACCCAGACGGAGCTCGCTGCCCAACTCCACGTCGACCCCTCGACCTGCCTGCGAACCGTTCGCAAGCTGATCACCAGCGAGTATGTGACCCGCACCGTCGATGACCAGGACAAGAAACGCCGGCCCCTCATGGCAACCCAAAAGGGCCAGGCCATGTATCCCGCTCTCGAGCGTTATGAGCAACAGATCATTGCTGCCGGTACATCAGGCCTATCGGCCGGCGAGAAGGCCTTGCTGAGCGAATTATTGGGCAAAGTGGCCAACAATATCAAGCATGCCAAGCTTTAGGCCGATCAATTCCTCCTCGCTATCATTGTTCTAATAATTAGTGAAAACTTTCCTGATTTTTCAGTAAAAATCAGACAAAACATTTTCCTTTTAAATTGTTCAATGCTACACTAACTGTTGGACAAACCGTTCTTAATTTCAAACGTAAAGGAAGGTTACTAATGGCAGATCAAAAAGCAAATATTGGTGTTGTTGGTATGGCGGTCATGGGCAAGAACTTAGCCCTGAACATTGAAAGCCGCGGCTACACGGTTGGTATCTACAACCGTTCCGCAAGCAAGACCGAACAAGTTATGAAAGACCACAGTGAAAAGAAACTGGTCCCAAGCTACAACGTTGAGGACTTCGTGAAGTCTTTGGAAACCCCTCGGCGGATTCTCATGATGGTTAAGGCTGGTAAGCCAACCGATGCCGTTATTCATGAATTATTACCACTCTTGGACAAGGGTGACGTCCTCATCGATGGTGGGAACACGAACTTCCACGACACGATGGCTCGTAACGCCGAACTCGACAAATCTGGGATCAACTTCATTGGTATGGGTGTTTCCGGTGGTGAATTAGGTGCCTTACAAGGACCTTCACTGATGCCCGGCGGCCAAAAGGAAGCCTATGACTTAGTCGAACCAATCTTAACCAAGATTGCCGCCAAGGCGCCTCAAGATGGCAAGCCTTGTGTAACTTACATCGGCCCTAACGGTGCTGGTCATTACGTCAAGATGGTCCACAATGGGATCGAATACGGTGATGAAGAGCTGATCGATGAAAGCTACAACATCATGCGTAACGTTGCCGGTATTTCAGTCGACGAGATGGCTGACATCTTCAAAGACTGGAACAAGGGTGAATTGGACAGCTACTTAGTTGAAATCACTGCCGACATCTTGACTCGTAAGGATGACTTGGGCGACGACAAGAACTTACCAATCGTCGACGCCATCAAGGACCGTGGGAACAACAAAGGGACTGGTAAGTGGAGTTCCGAAGATGCCCTGGACGTTCAAGTTCCTCAATCAGTGATTACCGAAGCCGTTTACGCTCGTTACATCTCCATGTTGAAGGACGAACGGGTTAAGGCTTCTAAGGAATTGCCAGCTGCTGAAAAGCAAGGCAACGTTGACATCCCTGACAAGGACAAGTTCGTCGAAGAAGTTCGCCAAGCCCTCTTCTTTGGTAAGCTGATGAGCTATGCTCAAGGCTTCGAACAACTCCGGTTTGCTTCCGAAGCTAACGACTGGGACTTGAAGTTCGGTGAATTAGCACAAATCTGGCGGGGCGGCTGCATCATCCGGGCCCAATTCCTCCAAAACATCACCGAAGCCTTCAACAAGGATCCTAAGTTGTCTAACTTGCTGTTCGATAGCTACTTCAAGGATATCGCTGGCAAGTACCAACAATCCATCCGTGACGTGGTTGCCATGGCTGTTCAAGCCGGCATCCCCGTTCCTAGTTTATCCGCCGCTATCACTTACTACGATAGCTTCCGGGCTGAAGTCTTACCTGCTAACTTGTTACAAGCACAACGGGACTACTTCGGTGCTCACACGTACGAACGGAACGACCGCGATGGGAACTTCCACTACACTTGGTACGAAGAACAATAAACGAAATTTTAAATTAAAGACGCCACCATGGCGTCTTTTTGTTTGCTCATTTTTATTTTTAATAGGTCGAAATCCTTGATATAACGGTCATGCTTAGAAACTCAGCTAGGCAATTTTAGCGATATTTGGTATGGTGAAGACAGTTCTAAAGGGGGAACCATCATGAAATTCGGGGAACGTTTACAACAAACACGGCAACAAAAAAATCTAACTCAGAGTCAGGTGGCGACGTCCTTACACGTCTCACGCCAAACCATTTCCAGCTGGGAAACCGGGCATAGCTATCCCGATATCGATAGTCTCATTAAGCTCAGCGACCTGTACACCCTATCGCTAGATGTCCTATTGAAAGAAGACAACGGTATGACCGACACCTTAAGGAAACCTGAGGTTCTGCATGCCCTGCATCCAACCATCCGTAATCTAACGATCATGAATATTATTTTAATGGTTGCCCTCCTGTTTGATGACCAATTCACGTCGGCTAAGGGCCTGCTACTGCCCATTGCCCTATTAAACTTCTGGACACTCAACCAACTGAATCAATTTGCCAGCTCGCTCACCCAGGAAGATCCGGCCACCCGTTGGCCGAAGAGCCGGCTCTGGCTCTTGTTATTCGCCGTTATCAGTACCGTAGGCGTTGCAATGGCTTGGCACCTCCATCGTCCCGGACTGCTAACCGACATCCTCTACCTCGCCATCGCCTGCTGGGTGGGACTGTTATTCGGGACGATTAAATATTCTAGACGCCCAGTCAGTCAGTAACGCCCATGGGGGTGACCCCATCCTACCAAAAAAGACGATCAGAACCCCAGCGATTGTGATCGTCTTTTAGCGTCTTATTATCATTTATATGCTCGTTTAACGAATCCCTAATAAAGAGTCCTCTAGGGTTAATTGAATGGCGTGGAGCGCCTCCCATCGGTCAATTTCGACCGCTAGGCCCGCTTCCCACTCGGCCTTGTCGCGACTCTTCGCAATAAATCGTTGCCAATCCCGATCCGCGGTCAACGGATCCTTGGTCTGCCGCCATTTTGACCATTCATCTAGATGTTTCGCTAGCTCAAGGGCTGCCGGCGGGGCCAAGACAATATTCTCAGTCATCACGGTTACCTCCTTAGCAGAAGCTGTTCGGTTAATTTCATTTTACCAAAAAACTGATTAAACGAACGACCATCTAGCTTATAAAGCTTGGATGACTTCCGCTATCGAGCGATCCCCACTCAATAGGGGAATCGTCTTGTATTGCGCCCGTGGCGCATGAAGCGCCGCCACCATAAATGTGGCCACATCCGCCCGGGGAATACTGCCGACTGCCAATGGATCGCTCTTCACCCGTCCGGTTCCAGCGTGAAACGAAAGCGCTCCGGGCTGGATAATCGTGTAGATCAAATGGGTACGGTGAACCAGCCAGTCATCCGCGTAAAATTTCGCAACGTACAACGGCTTTAACGGATCGGCCCAGCGATTACGATCTTCGGCAAACAACATGCTTAACATGATGAACCGTCGCACACCGGCAATCTCCGCCGCTTGCATCGACTTAACGGCACCATCTAGGTCGACGAGTAAGGTCATGTCATCCTTGGTACGGCCGCCCGACCCGGCCACAAAAATGACGGCATCCGTGCCCAACATGCCTTTAGCCAATTGCTCTGGCTTATCCAAGAGATCCAGTCGTTCGACACTCAGCTCCTGATCCCGCCAATCCTCATCCGGTTCATCCGGACGAATCCCGGCGACAGGCTCATCCCCTGCCAACAATAATTGCTGGACCACTAAATGACCCACTTCACCATTTGCCCCAATTACGAGTACCCGCATGTTATTCCCACCAGTCCTTTTTAAAGTCGTCATGACCCAATAACACCATTTTGCCACGAAATCCATGAAAAAACAGTCACCAACGCTTTACCCACCTATAAAAAGTGCCATAATAAAGTTAGGGTACGACCAACACTCGCAACAACCCACTGATTTTATGAGGAGGTCACCAATCTTGCCAAATGCAGATGTAAAAATCACTGATTTGGATGCAGATGCTCAACAACAAGCCCTGATTGACTTTGCTAAGTTCTACATTCGTCACTTCCGGTCCAATGACCTGGAAATCTTGTCCCAATACAAAGTGGACTACGCCATGAACGATATCAACCACTATCTCTACGTCAACCACTCATTCAGTCCCGCCGAACTGGCCACTGGTGTGTTGGCATACAAACGTGAGATGTTCCTCGAAATTTTGAAGACCGTCGACCTGGCCTATAATACCGATGGTAGTCTCAAGGGCAATACTTGGAGTGCCTGGTATCACCAAGAATATGCCGCCATCGCACCAGGTATCTAAAATGAAAAGGACCGCAACCTTATCGTTGCGATCCTTTTTTTATTAGTCTAAATTTTCCCGACTAATTTGGTCCCTGGTTGCAAGGTCGCCTCACCCGGATGCCAGTTAGCCGGGCAGACACGATCACCATGTTCGGCAACGAACTGGGCCGCCGTCAGGGTTCGTAAAATCTCGCTGGCGTTACGCCCGATCCCCATGTCATTAATGGTGTACGATCGCACGGCACCGGTCGGATCCAGGATGAACACCCCCCGGTAGGCTTGCCCAGCGTCCTCATCCAGGACACCATAGTGCCGAGCGAGGTCACCGGCCGGGTCGGCGATCATTGGATAGTCAACCTGCCCCACCTCCGGGCTCTGTTCATGCCACGCCTGGTGAACAAATTCAGTATCCTCAGAGACACTATAGATTTCAGCATCTTGATCTTTAAACGCCGCATAGTGTTCCGCTAGGTCGCCCAACTCAGTCGGACAAACAAAGGAGAAGTCGGCCGGATAGAAGAATAGGACAGACCAATGCCCCTTCAGGTCGGCCGCTGTCAGCGACTGGACCTCGCCATTTTGAAAAGCATTTACTTTAAAATCGGGTAACGTTGAACCAATGTAATTCATCTTAAAATCCCCCTCATTCAGTAATCTAGAGTGTTTAAATAATTATGTGTAAATAGAAAAATAAGCAATTGAAAAGGGAAAGCCTCTCCCTTATGATAGTTAGCA
>NZ_RHOA01000010.1 GCF_003946545.1 Levilactobacillus tangyuanensis | reverse complement strand
AACACAGAAGTTAAGCTTCAGCACGCCGATAGTAGTTGGGGGATCGCCCCCTGCGAGGATAGGACGTTGCCACGCGACGTTAGGAACCCATGATGGGTTCCTTTTTTTATTGCCTTCAAGTTTCAGATGGGCGATAATAGAGGTATGCCGCTTTAGCTCAGGAGGTAGAGCGTTTCCATGGTAAGGAAGAGGTCGTTGGTTCAAATCCAATAAGCGGCTTAGTGATCATCGTTAAAGAGGGGGGATCATCAAGGCTATTTCTGATGAACTCCCCTTTTGTTATCGGCTTCTCTTCGATAACCGTGCACCCAATTATTAGAATTGGCGAAACTTTCGGGTCCACTTAATGAGAAAAACCGCTTAACGATGGCAGGGGCAGATAACAAGCGGTATACTTATGCCAACTAGTTAATCACTTAGTGACTGAATTCAAAAAGCTATGAAACAATTTATATGTGATCAACCCGGCGATGTTAAATTTGGAAAGCAGGTCAATGATGAAAAAATTACAACACGGAATCATAGCAGGCAGCATGGTACTCGCTTTCGGAATGGTGAGCCTAGTACCGGCTACCGCCCATGCTAGTACATACAGCGCCAAACGGAGCCACAGTGTGCGCCTGGTCTGGCGTCGTTCGATGAAGAAACATAGTTATCATGGCACCAAGGGGTATTTATACAGTAAGCACCTTGGTCGTCGTTACAAGGCATTGAAGGCCTATCCCAACACGACCTGGAAAACAATGGGTCATGAAAAATTGCGGATCAAGAAAAATGGTGAATATCGGATTTACTATCATGTGAAGAGCGCGAATGGCAAACATTCTGGTTGGGTTTGGCGTGGCCATTTGACAAAGGGCCGGGCAAAGCAAATCATTTACAATAAGAACGTCTCCGACAAGGATAGTTATCTAGAAGAAAATGACCTGAACCCAACGCCATCGGCAACTAAGATTAATCAGGCGTTTATCAAGATTGTTAATGAAGCCCGGGTAGCCAAGGGGGTTGATCCACTCCAAAAGAATGAAACGATTCAGACCCAAGTTTCTGATCAACGGATCAAACAAATTCCGACTAACTTTACGCATTATGATGCAGATGGTGTGGCCTACCAAACGGCTTTGTTCAAAGCCGTCGGACTGGAGAATGCCTCTCACGGTGAGGTAATGGACAACCGCGATTGGGCGCAATCCGATACGGCAACGGCTAAGATGATTGCCTATGACTTTCAGCATGATGGTAATAATGGTGCCCATTGGGACGTCATCACTTCTGGGACATATGTTTACTACGGCCTGGCTACCGTCAATCAAAAGGGAAAACTGTATACCGTTATGAATCTAATGAGCGAACCAAATAATTAGGTAGAAAGGATTTGTAAGAATGATTATGGGTCGAAAATTGTGGTTAGTCTGGCTTCCTTTGTTGGCGGTATTTCTGCCAATCACTGCGCAGGCTGCTAATCAATCAACACCTAAGAAGATGGTGGTTCATTATCGATCGACGACTGGGAAAAAGATTAAGGGTAATCGGACGTTAACGTCCACGGGTAGCAGCGTCTTGGCCTACGGATCAACCTTTGGTCCACAAGGAACGGGCATCTTTGGTCGTTCGCAGACGGGTTACGTCGCAAAGATTAAGGGTTATGTTCCCTTCAAGATTAGGAAGACCTACCGGTATCAGAAGTTGCCCGCTTCGATAACGGTCAAGTATATCAAGGAATCCACTTTGAATGAGAAGGTGGCCGCTAGCTACATGAAGCAGTTTAACGCCTACCGAAAGCAGCAAGGGCTGAACGCCTTTAAACATCGTAAAAGTCTCTTGAAGAAGGTCAATGTTCGGGCTCACGAGCTCTGGATTCGTGATGATCATATTCGACCAAATGGCCAATCATATAATGCCAAGCTGAGCGGTTATGGCGAAACCATGGCTGAATTGCCAGCCTACTATTTGCCGGCTGGTTATACGATGGGTGGCCTTGGTGCCACTCTAGTTTATAATAGCCAGGGGAATATTACTTATAAGGGTACGGCTAAGACGGCCGTCAATGAACTCATGACCTGTGACAAGCTACATCGGGACACCGAGTTGAATACCTGGGCCCATTACAGCGAAGTCGGTTTTAGCTTTGCCGCCGATGGGTCGGGTATGATGGCGCAGTTATTCCAGTATTAATTGGAGTGTTGAAAAAATGAAAAAAGTTTTATTGGGGATTTTCGGCCTACTGACCTTCTTTACTGTTGGGACGGTTGGGCACGCTGCCAGCAGCGCACAACTTGTTTCTCAGCAAAAGGTGACGTCGTACGGCAGGGTTACTGGCAACGTTAAGGGAACGTTGGTGGCCTTTAAAGAGGCTGGCTCCGGTGTACAATTGGTGACGACACATCAGCTGAGTCAGTATCGTAACACGGCGTGGATTGTTAACCGTTCAGCATTGGTTCGCCAAGCCAATGGTAAGAATCAGCGGTATGTTTACGTCACGTCAACGAATGCCAAGTCAAAGACGACTGGTTGGGTGCTTAAGAATGATCTCAAAATACCATCCAAGGTAAATCTGAATGCGCCTTACATTAGTCAAAATAAGGTCAAGGCTTGGATGGGGTGCGAGTCGGCCAGCTTGCTGGAGGGACTCCATTATAAGGGCGTCCTGAAATCAACTGGATTGGTGGCCTTCATGAAGAAGTTGCCTCGGAGCAAGACGAACAACCCGAATACCGGATTTGCTGGGAGTCCGTATAAAGTGACCCCAGGTGTCTTTCAATCTATATTTCCTAAACCATTGGCTAAGTGGGGCAATCGCTACCACTCGGTTAAAAATATCAGTGGCGCCAAGGTCAGCAAGCTACGTTCCGAGTTGCGAATGAATCACCCGGTCGTGGTTTACGTGACGTTGCACTTTGCAAAGGCCCAGTATGGCCGCTATTTCTGGGGAACCGGAATTAATAACAGCCACGTGATGTTGCTTGATGGTTATAAAAAGGGCGCGTATCACGTTGCGGACCCAAATCAGGGGAAGTATTGGGTGAGCGCGAACAAGTTTACTCGCAGTTATAATTACAAACATTATGCGGTTACAATTCAATAAGGAGTGGGATTATGAAGAAAGGGATTCGATTGGTTGTTGGCTTGTTGGTTGGGCTAGGCGTTGTGGGGACCGTTACAACGGCATCCGCCAATAGCTATAGCGTTAAATCAGGGCGCAGTTATAATTCTCGTGTCGTTAGAAGCAAGGGGTGGCGCTTATGGAATCAGCCTTATACCAAGTCTGCAACGGCAAAGGGGAAGACTGGTAGTTTAAAAGGTAAGCTGGTTCAAGTGGATCAAGTGGCTAAAAAGGGTCAGACAACCTACTTCCAAATTAGTCGACGGGGCCACAATTATGGCTGGATTAATGCCAAGGGTCTTAAAACCACGGCAAAATACGTCTTGCCATATACCTATACGAGTCAACTATATCCCCTGCATGCCCCCAATGCTTGTGAAGCTGCTAGCTTGAAGATGGCACTTTCGGTTAAGGGAATCGCGACCAAGACCAGTTTGAAAACAATCATCGATAAAATGCCAAAGTCTAAGTCGCCAGCTAAGGGCTTCACGGGTAATCCTTACACGGAAAGTCGCCCAGGTGAAACGCGGACAATTTATCCGGCACCGTTAACGGCCTATGCTAAGACCTATGATAGTAAGGCCAAGAATATCACGGGAGCAAGCAAGTCAACTTTAATCAGGGCAGTGAAGCGCGGTAATGCGGTTATCTTTGCCGGTGCATGGCGCATGCAAGGACAACGTCCATATCACGTCTTAGCGCTAGTTGGTTACAAGAACGGTAAGTTTTTAGTCGCCGATCCTTACATGGAAAAGGGCTGGCCAAATAAGGTTTACTGGACCAGTACAAATAACTTTATAAAAGTCTATCATAGCCGGCATTCACGGGCTGTTGAAATTGACTAGACCAATTTGAGGAATCACCATTTAAAGATGGTGATTCCTTTTTTGATTGCCGAAATGGGTTTTAATTTCCAACAGAATGTTAACCTGATAACATGTTGTTTATCGGCAAGAGAACAAGTCAAAAACTCAGGAGGAAAAGAGATGACACAACACGTAAAAAAAGGGCTTTGGCTCACTGCAACTGTTGCGTTGATGGGAACGGGAATGATGATGGAACAGCCAAAAGTAGCGTTGGGTGCGCCAGTCTATGACTCCGTTACCCAAGTTGCTCAGGCAGCAACGACGGATGAAACGAGTTCTGCGACAGAAATGTCAGCGGCTGATGCATCGGCATCCACTAATCCATCAGTTAGCGGGAATGAAAGCACTATGGCCACTGACACGACTGGCTCAGATCAATCAGTATCGGCTAATGAAGGCAATCCAGTGGAGGCGCCAGCTACTGATGTTAATACCGGATCAGAAACACAAACGGGGAACGAAGTGGTTCCTGAAACCCCTGCAGTCAATCCGGATGACCAGAATGTTGATGAAGGAAGTAGCGGTTCAGATATGAATAGTGCTTCCGAAGGGACGACTGGACAAGAAAATGTCGACACACCAGACACCGGGGATGAAACGGATGAAAGCACGGGAACCGATGAGAATATGGGCTCGGAAGATTCCTCTGGATCCGAAGGAAATTCATCAGAAGCCAATGACTCTGAGACCAATGGCGGTGATCAATCGGAGGGTGAAACATCACCCGGCGACAATGGTGATACTGACACCGACGAAAGCGATGCAAACACCGATGGACAGGACTCTGAAGCGCCAGATGAATCTGGTGACAATGAAGCGAACGGCAGTGACCAAGGCAGCGAAGAAGGTGCCGGTTCAGAAAATAATTCTGACAATAATGAGTCATCTGAAGGATCAGTAGGTTCAGAGGATGGACAGGATTCAAACGAGTCTGAAGGCAATGCTGGTTCTGACAATAATGAGAATAACGGTTCAGAAAATAATAGCGACGCCAATGAATCTGAAGGTAATGAAGGCTCTGAGGGCACCGATGGGTCGGACGGATCGGAAAACAATAATAATGGTTCTGAAGGTAGCGAAGGCTCCGAAGGTTCGGAAGGCTCTGAAGGTTCTGAAGGATCAGGAGGCAGTGAAGGTTCCGAAGGATCAGAAGGTAGCGAAGGTTCCGAGGGTTCCGAAGGTTCTGAAGGTAATGAAGGTTCTGAGGGCACCGATGGGTCGGACGGTTCCGAAGGCTCAGAAGGTAGCGAAGGCTCTGAGGGTTCCGAAGGTTCTGAAGGTAGCGAAGGCTCCGAGGGCTCCGAAGGCAGCGAAGGTTCTGAAGGTTCCGAAGGCTCAGAAGGAAGCGAAGGTTCCGAGGGTTCTGAAGGCTCAGAAGGCTCAGAAGGCAGCGAAGGTTCCGAGGGTTCCGAAGGCAGCGAAGGCTCTGAAGGCTCAGAAGGCAGCGAAGGTTCTGAAGGTTCTGAAGGTTCTGAAGGTTCTGAAGGCTCAGAAGGCAGCGAAGGTTCCGAAGGCTCTGAAGGATCAGAAGGCAGCGAAGGCTCCGAGGGTTCCGAAGGCTCTGAAGGTTCTGAAGGTAGCGAAGGCTCCGAGGGCTCCGAAGGTAGCGAAGGTTCCGAGGGTTCCGAAGGCAGCGAAGGTTCAGAAGGCTCCGAGGGCTCTGAAGGTAGCGAAGGTTCTGAGGGCAGCGAAGGTTCTGAGGGCTCCGAAGGATCAGAAGGCAGCGAAGGTTCTGAAGGTTCCGAAGGCAGCGAGGGTTCTGAAGGTTCTGAAGGCAGCGAGGGTTCTGAAGGTTCTGAAGGTTCTGAGGGCTCCGAAGGATCAGAAGGCAGTGAAGGCTCCGAGGGTTCCGAAGGATCAGAAGGCAGTGAGGGTTCCGAAGGATCAGAAGGCTCCGAAGGATCAGAAGGCAGCGAAGGCTCTGAAGGATCAGAAGGCAGCGAAGGCTCTGAAGGATCAGAAGGCAGCGAAGGCTCTGAAGGATCAGAAGGTAGCGAAGGTTCAGAAGGATCAGAAGGTAGCGAAGGTTCAGAAGGATCAGAAGGCAGCGAGGGCTCAGAAGGATCAGAAGGTTCCGAAGGATCGGAAGGCAGTGAAGGTTCCGAAGGTAGTGAAGGTTCCGAAGGTAGTGAAGGATCGGAAGGCAGTGAAGGTTCCGAGGGTTCTGAAGGATCAGAAGGCAGCGAAGGTTCTCAAGGCTCAGAAGGCACTACCGGTTCCGAAGGGTCAGAAAATGATACCGGCTCCGAAGGGACTCAAGGTTCTGAAGGTAACTCAGGCTCCGAAAGTAATCAGGGCTCTGAGGCCGATCAAGGGTCAGAAAATCTTGGCAGCAACGGAACAGAAAACGGTAGCGAAACGGTTACTGATCAGGGGACAACTGGCACTACTACAGGAACGACTGGTGGTCAGTCAACGGGAACTGATGCCGGCGTGACGTCAAATGCTGGTCATTCTCATGGATCGACTATCTATGGGGTCGATGAAGACCATCATCATTCAGATGATGCCGATGCATTACCACAAACGAATGAAGAACGGTCCAAGCTGGCTTGGATCGGGGCGTTGCTAGCAAGTGTGACGCTTGGCGCATGGCGGTTATTCCGTAAGCGTCGTGACTAAAAAGGAAAAAATGAAGTTGAGGAATCAAGTTAGACGGGTTAAATGACTAGATCGATCCAACGTTTAACAGATATAGAATTATCATTTATGCCGGAATCGAAATAAGCGATTGGGCAACTAGGGGCCAACGTGTCGAAGCGTTGGTTCTTTTATTGAGAATGATTCGCGATCATTGGGGACTGCCAGTCAGGTGAACACGAGATATTCTCATAGATTAAACAGATAAAGGGGGCATCGAACAAAAGCGATGGTTGGGGCTGTCGTGTACTTAGTTGTGGCTCATAGAGTGACGTGCGATTTGGCTAGTGAGCGTTCGGGGGAAGCCTATCGTAACCGAGATAGAGGATGTCTAGCAACGAACTAGATATAAGGATTCACATATTGGGGAGTGAACGGCATGAAAAATACTTTAAGAAAAACACTTTGGTTAACAGCGACCATGACAATGATTGGTAATGGCGTCGTGCCAACGACCGGATTTGCTAAAAACTTGACGATACCAGTGGAAGAACGGCATCAGACGCGGTCAAGCATTGATTCTTGGATGCCTAATAAGCTACTACAGAAGACGGTACTTAAGTCCTTGAATGCCGAAGACACCGGGAAAATGTGGAATACGGTCGATGATATTTCTCAAGAAGACATGGCACTGCTGACAGAACTGAAGTCTCCCGATCGATCGGATGAATTTCGCATTGATGGGAAGCGTTCCTATTCATTGCAGGGGCTGGAGTACGCCATCAATCTTGAAACAGCCAATTTGTACCAAAGTCAAAACAAATGGATGTTTGGGGATATTACGGATGTTTCGCCGCTAGCTGGCTTAACGAAACTAACGGTGCTGGAGCTGGGTGGACAGCGCATCAAGGATGTGTCCCCACTGGCCGGCCTCAAGAATCTAAAACGACTGGCGTTAGTGGGAAACGAAATCATGGATTTCTCAAGTCTTGCGTCGTTGAAAGATATTCCTGAATTAGCCATAACTGGTCAACGGATTTTACTCGATCCGATTAATATCAATGCTAATACAAAGAGCTATGATTGGATTTCCGGTGCCAAGATGCCTGATGGGACACCAATGCGGGTGGCACCCATGAAGCAACTTGGAATGATGATGGCGTTTGAAGACAGTGGGGCCATTATCTATCGACAATTTATGGCGGGCGGAGAGGCCGCACCAATCGATGGCGGCGCACGCTTTGAGGATTTGAAGGCCCAAGAAACGTTACAGGCGGGGGACGCGTTATTCGGCGGTATTATGCTGGGCGCGGGTAAAGAGGATAAGTATGCCATGATTCTCGCGCTTGGCACGCCGGATGGCAACACCCAAATGGGCTACATGGTTCAGCCGTACAAATTGGCTAATGAAGCTGCTAAGGTCACGGTTCAGCACGTGGACCAGGACGGCCAGGAATTGATGACGGCGCAAGAACTCACGGGGTTAGTGGGGGATACCTATCACTCCGAACAGAAGTCATTTGAGAACTATACGTTTGACCATGTCGAGGGCGAACCTGATGGAACATTTGGTGCCGATGAGCAGGTCATTAAATATATCTATCACAAGGACTCATCGGGGAGTGACGGCAATGACGGGGATTCGGATGGCAGCAGTGGCAGTGAAGGCAGTTCAGGAAGCGAGAGCAATGCTGGTAGTGAAGGTAGTTCGGGTGGTGAAGAGGTTCCCAGTGTCAAAGCCAAGGTGACGGTGCGTTACCAAGATGAGTTTGGCACATCATTGCTCGATGAGATGATGCTGACTGGGCAAGTGGGACAGCCCTATCAGTCGCAGCAGTTCTCGATAAACGGATATCATTTAAAAGAAATCAAGGGTCATCAAAACGGGGTTTTTAAAAGTAACGAACAAGAAGTTATCTATATCTATGCCAAGGATCAGGCTTCATCGGTAACAGTCCGCTATTTAGACCAAGACGGCCGGCAATTAGCGCCAGATCGAACGCTCTTAGGCCAACTGGGAGCTAAGTATCAAGCGGATGCCAAAGTCTTTCCAGGGTATAAATTGAAAGCGCAACCACAGAATAGTCAAGGCCAGTTTCTTCAGGAATCACAGACGGTGACCTTTTGGTACGAAAAGATTACGGAGGAGGACACTGATGGGGATGGTGATCAGGTATTGCCTGATCCAACGCCGCCAATTGTGACGCCGACGCCAGGGCTGACATCGCCTGCGGATAGTGGCGACCATCTCAGCGAGGCGCCGACGGCATCGTTACCGTCTAGCAATGTTGCTTTGCCGGCCGATCAAACTGGGTCGACCGCCTTGCCACAGACGAACGAGGCTAAACATGGTGGTATCGTACTAGGCATTACCTTACTGGGTGCCGCGGCTTTGAGTTGGTTCCTAGGAAGAAAGCATCGTTAAAAAAGACCCGTTGGAAACTTCTTCCAACGGGTCTTTAGTTTAGGCTTCGTCATAACGCGTAATTTCGAATTGGTGATTTTCGTATTTGGCCATATAGACATCCCTGACATTGGTAATGCCACGTGACTTCAGTTGGTCGAGTAGCCACTTCTCGTCATGGTTCATGAGTTCGAGAATGTCTAAGTCAATCTGACCATCGACGATAATCGGATAGCGAATATTACCATCCCCTTGTCGTAACACGGTTAAACTCCCATTTTGTTCAACGATGGCTCGTTTGACCTCATTGATTTGATAAACGCCGGCGGTTCTCAATTTGAAGTCAATTTCCTTGGCCGACAGGTTGGCCTTCAGGCAGTTATGAACGAGTAGCTTACCGTTACGAATAATGGTAATGGGGCCACCATCAATGAACTTTCCCACGGCGTGCACGTGAATCTTGAGATACCGCGTGACCAGAATCAGCAGTGACCAAATCAAGAGCACGATGACAAACTGGAGGAGGGTTACGGCCGAATTGTAAATGACGCCACCAACAATTCCCCCTAGGACGTAGTTTTGGACTTGGTCAATGGCCGAGGTGGGGGCTAGATTTCCCTTGCCCGATAAATTAATCAGAATCGTCATAAAAATAAAACCAACGACTAATTTTATAAAAACATCTGAATAGATAAACATAGGTTACTCCTTTACCAACTTAACTTTAGGACTTTCAAGGGTTACTTTTTCGAGGACAAATGCCGAGCCATCGGTGTTGTAGTCTAAGCGATAGTAACCTTTGCTTGATTTGATCAACAGGTTATCACCCACACTCGTCGAATTGATGCTCAGGCTACTGGGGGCTACCTTTAGGTGTTTAGCCGCCTGTTGGACGGTTGCCGAAATCTCGCCGGATTGTTTCGTTGCCGATTGAAGTGAAACGAGACTGTTAATTTGCAATCCTAAGACCAATAACAATAAGACGCCCGTGATAATACTAAGATCCTTGTATTTGACGTTCCACCGATTTCGTAAGTAGTGGACAAATAGACCGATAAAGACGACTAATAGGGCGATTAGCAGTCCAATGCGGGCATATTGCCAGGTGTTATGATGCGTGGTTAGATAACCATAGGTATAGAAAGTCATCGTGGTCCCCCTCAAACAATTGTTACTGTTTAGTTTATCACGAATTTTTTGAAAGGGGGACCACGGCTGTCTTGATGTCAGCGGCGGGGCGAGGGTAATTTGACAGGTCCCCTTCAGTTTCGTGCTAGAATTAAAGGTAGCGTGAAGAAGGGAAGGTTGAGCTGATGAAAGAGTTTGATGTTGTCGTGATTGGTGGCGGACCAGGCGGGTTGGCTGCGGCGTACGGTTTACATGCTCATGGCTTACGAGTGGCGGTTGTCGAGAAGGATCTCTGGGGAGGCACCTGTCCCAATCGGGGCTGTGATCCGAAGAAGATTCTTATGGCAGCGGTTGAAACACAAGGCCACAGTGAAGCCTTGCTGAATCATGGGCTCACCAGTGTTCCCCAGATTGATTGGCAGGCGCTAATGGCCGCCAAGCGAGCTTATACCAAGACAATTCCAGGTGGCACTAAGGGCGGTCTGGATGCGGCCGGTATCGCAACCTTTCATGGGGATGCGAGCTTCAATGGTGATGGGTCGCTGACGGTTGGCGAGGATCGCTTGAATGCTGCCAACTGGATTATTGCCACCGGGCAGGAACCGTTGCTCCCTGAAATTAAGGGGCAGGAATGGTTACGAACCAGCAATGAATTTCTTGATTTAGACCAACTTCCCGAAGACATCACCTTGATGGGGGCCGGCTACGTTGGCGTTGAATTGGCGGCCATTGCCAATGCCGCCGGCAGTCGCGTTCATCTGATTCATCACAGTGATCGGCCATTGCGAGCATTTGATGGCGATCTCGTCAAGGATCTGATGGACAGGCTGCGGGCCGAAGGGGTCGACGTGCAACTGGACACCGAAATAAATGCCGTGAGCCCAGCAGATGATCAATACTCGGTAACGACCACCGCGGGTGACACTTGGACGACTGGCATGGTCTTTGCCACGGCCGGCCGGACCCCCGTTGTTGCCGGCCTTCATCTTGACCGGGTGAACGTCGTGACAACTCGACATGGGGTAACGGTTGATGGAAATCTGCGGACGACCAACAACCACATCTTTGCCCTGGGTGACGTTGTCGATCGGCCACAACCGAAATTGACGCCGGTGGCGGGCTTTGAAGGCCGCTACCTCAGTGACACGATTACCACTTGTGACTCCCCAGCCATTGACTATCCCGTTATTCCATCGGTGGTTTATGGGAAGACCCAGTTGGCCCAGGTTGGCGTCACGACGGCAAGCGCGGCACAACATCCTGATGATTTCCGGGTGAATGACCTGGATCTCACCCATTGGTATAGCTACCAACGCATTCAGGACCCGCATGCCCGGATTAAGGTGATCATTAATAAATCAACCAACCATATCGTTGGTGCGGCCGTGATTAGTAGTGAGGCGGAACAATTGATTAATTACCTCGACTTTGTCATTCAAAACCACATGGGCCCCGCCGACATCGGTCAATCGATTATGGCTTACCCGACGTTGGCCTCTGACCTGACCTATTTTAATTAAAAATAATGAGCCACAATGACGATACTTATCGGATCGCCGTTGTGGCTTTTTGGTTGTCATCCGTGACAATTAAATAAATATTGAGGGAGCATGGTCGGTTGACGATGGTGGAACGGTCGGCTTTGCTAATTGATTATCAGGCTAAATTTGATGATGAATCCTTTAATAATAGGCGCTTGAGGATGCTGGCAGAGCTTGGCAATTGGTCGGCATTCCCGTATAGTGACGAGAATAGTTAAGAGTGGGGGAGAAATGATATGGGGATGGTTTGGCGACGGTTAAATAAGCGATACGTGGGACTGACGTTTGTGGGGCCAGTGATATTGGTTTTGATTCAGCTTTTCCAAGGCCTGTATGGCCGCGTTGGCGGTGGCCTGGATCCCTTTTTCAACTCGCCATTCACACTATGGTTAGGGATTGATCCGTTTGGTGAGGTCAGTCAGGGCTACTTCTTTATCTTGCCCTTGTTCGCTGCCTTGCCAGCGGCGACCCTGTTACAACGAGATCGGCAAACGGGTTTCTTGATGCAATTGAGAACGCGATTACCACAACGACAAATCCTGGTCGGTTACCTGGGTTGGTCCGCCGCGTTGGGAGGATTAGCGGTTGCTGGCCCATTACTGTTGAACTTAACCGGCTATTTGCTGATGCTACCCAGTTTACGGCCGGACAACCTGTTACATAGTAATTTAGGCCTGTACAGCTTCAATACCGTTGCCATTGGATTCTATTATGCCCACCCACTGGGGCATGCCTTATTGGCCATAATCGTAGCCTTCTTGTGGGGGAGCTTATTTGCGCTGTTGGTCACAACGGTGGGATTCTTCACGGACTATCGGTTTGTGGCGGTTAGTGTGGGGATGGTCTTGCAGGTCGGGCTGTTGTTAGTCCAACCGGTCACAGGCCAGGACAGTAGTCTGTCGCCGGCCCAGTTTCTTAAAGAAGCTTCGGCCGCAGATGTTACCTGGCAAGTGGTCCTGATGATAACCGTTGCGATGATGGGACTCGTCGGCCTGTTAGGCATTGTGGGGTGGCATCGTCATGTTAACGGTTAGATGTTTACGCCAACAGGTGAGAATGTGGTGGCATCATCCGTGGCGAATTGGACTCACGGTCATCATCGCTGGCTTGATGCCCTGGCGGTGGTTAAGGTTCTTGCAAGAACCGACTACCCCGGCGATCGACATCTATCAGCGACTATTTAGTTTGGAAGACTTTAGTTTTATTTATTTACCCGTGGCCTTGATTCTCGGCTTGATTGGGTTACGGTCACGCGTGACAGACTTTGGTGTGACCGGGACGCGGTCCACTTGGTGGCGACAGATTCTGATTCAAAGTGCCCTGGGACAAGGGGGATTGTGGATCGTCTGGACAGCGATGTCCGTGACGGGTTTCTGGCTTCGCGGCGGCTGGCCGTTAGCGGTTTACGTGTTGCGGGGGGCCGGTCAGCTCGGTTTAAACCAGCTGTTTTTTAGCGGCATTGGTCTGATCATCTATGGCCTTTGGCAGCAAAAGACCTTGGCGATTATGATGAGTTGGTTATTGGGACTGGGATTCCTGTTATTTCTCAGTGGTCAACCGTGGCCTTGGCTAAAATTCACTCGACCGCTGGCGTGGGCGACGATGTGGTTCAATAGTTTGGCAATGATCGTTCTGGTGGTGGGACTCATCGGTGCCCTGTGGGAAATTGTTCATTGGCAAGATGTTAATTAAGCTTTTTAGGGGGAGAAATTAATGGCCTTGATTCAATTGCAGGGGGTCAGCAAGACGATCCGACGACAGCAACTCTTACACGAGGTCTCGTTTTCAATCGAGCAGGGGACGATCACCGTTTTGACCGGGATCAACGGGTCAGGAAAGACGTTGATTCTAAAGGCGTTGCTCGGCCTTATTCGGACAAAGGGCATCGTGACCGTTAACCAAGAGCCCTTGCAGTTGGGACAACGCTATCCCATCCGAGCAGGTATCTTGATTGAAATGCCGGCGGTGTTACCGGAATTTTCGGCCTATGAGAATCTACAATTGATTGCGGACCTGATGCCGGGTGTGGGGGATTCGGCTATCCGGCAAGTCTTGAAGCAATTTGATTTACCGACAACGAAGACGACCAAGGTGCGGCATTTTTCGTTAGGGATGAAGCAAAAACTAGGCATCGGCCAAGCAATTCTGGGGCAAAATGACCTGATTGTTTTGGATGAGCCCACCAACGCGTTAGACACCCAAAGTATTGAGAACCTGATTGAAGAACTTCGCCGGCTCCAACGGGCGGGCAGCACTATTGTGGTGGCGTCGCATGACCGTGACTTTGTGACGGCAATTGCGGACAAGGTGATTCGAGTTGAAGCGGGGCGGGCGTATGAGGCATAAATTAATTATCTTATGCGGGCTATTAATGGTCATGGTTGGTGGTGCCTGGCGGTATCATCAGGTCAATTCGCAGATCCCCCAACATCCGGTGGAGGAACGGTTCTTTCAGAAGGGACGATGGGTGGCGGGCCGCACCGCGCGGTTTAAGGTCCAACGGGTCAAACAGCAGGTCCATGCCGATATGGTGGCGGTGAGCGTGCATCTATTGATTGAGCAGAAGCAAGCCGCGCATTATGGATTTAAGGCTGGGAATTATAACCTGGTGGAGAACACCTGGTTAAATGTGCCCTACATGATTAGCAATCCTGCTAGCTCAATGCGGCATCCATCGGGAAAGATCTTTACGGACCGGGAAATGGCGACCGAGGGCATCAAGGACGCCTGGCTGTCGTTTACGGTGCCAAAGACCAGCTATGAGCAACGATCACAGCCGGTTCGGTTCAGTTTTTTGGCACCGGAACAACCGCATCAGTTTATCAAATACTCGCTATTCCTACCGCCAGTTGCCTAATTTGACTGGTTTTTCAGTTGATGGGAAGCAGTCAAAACTTGTGGGCCCCTTTTCCCCGTCTCTTTTTTGGCGTATGATGGGTTTTATCATCAAATTCTAAGAAGGAGGGGTCCACACATGGCATTTCTTGGGACTTTATGTTTAATCCTAGTGTTAACCACGCTGGCCGGTAGTCTATCGAACCGGCTCGGTGTTCCAGCCGTGATTGGGGAATTGCTGATCGGTATTCTGATTGGCCCAGCTTTATTGAACTGGGTTCAGTTAAATAGTCTGGTCAGTTTATTTGCCGACATCGGCGTGGTTGTCTTAATGTTTCTCGGAGGGCTGGAGAGTAATCTGCAGTTACTGATGAAGTATCTACGCCCAGCCATTGTGGTGGCCACCTCCGGCGTGATTTTTCCGGTGGTCTTCATGGGGCTGGTTTCCTGGTTGTGGGGCTTCTCGTTACTGGAGGCCCTCTTCATTGGCGTGGTCTTTTCAGCCACTTCGGTGTCCATTTCGGTGGCCGTCCTGAAAGAATATCACGCGTTGACGACGCGTGAAGGGGCCACCATCTTAGGGGCCGCCGTGGCGGATGACATCATTGGCGTGGTCTTGCTGTCCCTGATGATCAGTCTTTTAGCAAGTCAGGGGATCCAGACGGCTGGGAAGCAACCGGCGTTGGCCCTCGTGCTCTTGGAGCAGGTGGCCTTCTTTGGCGGAACCTATTTGTTAGTCAAGTGGGTGGCACCTTACCTGATGCACCTGAGCGAACGGCTGGTGATGGCTTCCAGTGTTACCATCATGTCGATGGTGATTTGCCTCGGGATGGCCTGGCTCGCCGATATCGTCGGCCTGAGCGGGGCAATTGGGGCCTTCTTTGCCGGGATCGCCGTGGCCCATACGCCGTATCGTGAGGTCCTGGTCGACCATGTGGAGCCACTGGGAAATGCCGTCTTTATTCCCGTCTTCTTCGTTAGCGTTGGCCTGAATATGACGTTTGACCACTTCGGGAGTAACCTGATGCTGATTGTCGTCTTGACCCTGTTGGCCTGTGTCACGAAGCTATTAGGCTGCGGATTAGGGGCCAGGTTGAGTGGCTTTTCGATGTCGAGCAGTAAGGTCATCGGTACCGGGATGATTGCCCGAGGAGAAATGGGCCTCATCACTGCTCAAATTGGGCACCAAGCGGGCCTGCTGAACGGCAGTGATTACTCCGTCATGATTCTGGTCATTATTTTGGCCACCATCTTAGCACCATTACTATTAAAACAAGCCTTGAAACGGGCCCCCCAGGGGCAACCGGAACAGGCTTTATAACCGGAAAAGTCCTTTGAAAGTGATTCCCCCGGATCGGCCTATGCTCGATCCGGAGCGTCATTTCGCGAGGACTTTTTATTTTGCTTGCCATCCGGGCCAACCACGGGTACTCTGGGAGAGTATCAGAGATTAGGGAGGAAACGAAAATGAAAAAAGGATTGTTTTGGGTCGGGTTAACGCTTGCCGTCGCCACGATTGGCGCGGCCGACGTGAACTCCGCTCAGGCAGCGGCTTGGCATCAGGGGACGCCCAAGGCGCTACGCCACACTTGGTTTTATAACGGCAAGGGCGACAACAAAGCCTACATCACTTACGGCAAGTCTAAGAGTACGGGGAA
Organism: Levilactobacillus tangyuanensis; assembly: GCF_003946545.1. Classification (GTDB taxonomy): domain Bacteria; phylum Bacillota; class Bacilli; order Lactobacillales; family Lactobacillaceae; genus Levilactobacillus; species Levilactobacillus tangyuanensis. Next base: position 68,378 of record NZ_RHOA01000010.1, on the reverse strand, counting down.
TCTATTCGGGCTGGACAGTGAGAAGCAGCGGTATTACCGCTTGCCGGGATATGGTTTGAAGAAGATCCGTTACCAGTCGTTGGGCAAGCATGTTTATCGCTTGTCAGGGGTGCAGTATTCGCCTAAGGGCAGTACCGTTCAGTTCGATGGTCAGCGATTAAGCTACAAGGTCAAATTAACCAAACAGCAGTTGCATTTCTACAAGGGCTATCATAACTACGTTCGTAAAGCGACGTTCCCAGTGATGAAGACGCCCGCATCATTGAAATAGAGTCGAACGAGGCCAATCAAAGTGATTGGCCTTTTTAGATCTAAAAAAGCAGCGACCCTTGCGGATCGCTGCCAAAAGTTAGTTCTGAAATTCATGTTCAATCTGGAGATCGGCCTGCGGAATCTTGTCGGAGGCGATCAGTGGCGAAGCTGGACCGATGCATAGGAGTGTCAGGTGGTGCATCGCCCGTGAAGCAATCGTGTACAGCGTCCCGGTCAGTTGATCATCCGGATAGTTGTCGGCGGAGACGTTGTAGGCAATGACACTGTCAAATTCCAAGCCCTTGGCCAGGTAAATTGGCAAGACGACAACGCCCTTAGGCAGGGAACGATCGGTATCGGTGAGCCGGGTCAGGTCAACTTGGGGATGCAGTTCTTGGTACACCCGTTTGGCTTCCGCGTTGCTCTTCGTTAGAATCGCGACGGTTCCATTGGTGGCCAATTCAAGTTGAACTTCATGAGCCAAGGCCTTGAAGGCCGCCGGCTCGTCGTAACGAATGACCACCTTAGGCAAGTCCCCGGGACGGTTGAATGCCTCAATCTGGTCACCATCCGGCAAGAGCGCCTTGGCAAAGGTGGTGATGGGAAGTGTCGAGCGGTAGGAACGGCGCAGGGTAATTAGTCGGGACCGTTTGACGTTTAAGGCTGAGTCCAGTTTCTTTAGAATGGCCGCTGGTGATTCGACGGCTTTGAACAAGGCCTGTTCGCTATCTCCGAGTAGGGTCAGCTTGGCCCGTGGAAAGGCATGTTGGAGATAAATCAGTTGCGCCATGGAATAGTCCTGCATTTCATCGACAAACAGATGTTGCATGCGATGATTGGCCCCACCACCGGCAAGCAGGTCGCGAAGATACAGCAACGGTGCCGCATCGGTGAGGGCTAGCCGGTGGAATTCAATATCGTGTTGGTAGTTGGCAACGACCTGTTGCCAGGCGTCAGCGGACACATCGTCGGGTAGTGGGCATTGCGCCATGAAGGCCGTGTACTGACTGTAAGTGTCGAGAAAGTAGCCATTGTAAATGGCGTCATCGACCGGCCGAAAACGGCGGCGAACAATTTCGCGAGCAATGAAGTCAATCTCGTCATCGAGCTGTTCAAACTTGCCCAAATGTTTTTCGCCTAACAGGTTGTGATAATCCTCGTCGCTGAGCTGATCGATTTCATCGCGAACCCAGTCGGCCTTGGCCTCATCGGCGATTCGATGTTTCAAGCGTTTTTCGAGGGCATTCTTGGTCCGTAAGAGTCGGTCCGCCGGCGCCGTGGCCGCCGGGAAGCGAGCGTAGATGTCGCGGATGGTTTCCTTATCGAAGAAGACCCGGCTTTGGAACCGAATGTCGGTGAACTTCAGATCGGTGGGAGCAATGTGCTGACAATAGTCGGCAATCGCCGTCATCATGGTGGCACTCTCTTGGAATTTCCGGACGGGCAGGTTCACCGGCGTTTGTTGATCGGCCTCATAACGTTCGAACTGCGTTTGCACGTTGAGCCCCTGGAACCGTTGCGTTAGAAATTCGGCCAGCGTGACCTGCCGCATATTACGTTCACCAAGGCTAGGCAACACGTCACTGATGTAGTGGCTGAATAGGCGGTTAGGAGAGAAAAGCACGATTTGGTCGGCCTCAAGGTCGCGGCGACTGTGATACAACAGGAAGGCAATCCGTTGAAGAATCGCGGAGGTCTTTCCGGAACCGGCGACCCCCTGGACGACGAGGAGATCGCTACGGGTGTCACGGATGATGTCGTTTTGCTCTCGTTGAATGGTGGCCACGATGTTTTGCATTGTCTCGTCGTTCTGTTCACCCAGAGCGTGTTGCAGCATCTCGTCGCCAACGGTTTCGTTGGTGTCGAACATGCTTTCAATCTGGCCGTTTTGAATCAAAAATTGGCGTTTCTTTAGTAGCTCGGTCTGTTGGTCACCGACGGGGGTGCTGTAGGCTACCTTACCCAGCACGCCATTGTAGTAAATACTAGAGATTGGGGCGCGCCAGTCATAGACCAGGAAGTTCTGATCGTCATCGACGAAGGAGGCGGTGCCAATGTATAGGGACTCGGGATGGGCCTCCTGTGGATCTTGAATATCGATCCGGCCGAAGTAAGGCGATTTTTGGAGTTCTTTAAAGGTGTCTAGTTGGTCTTCAATGATATTTTGATTTTCGGTTAGTCGGGAGACCAAGGCCCGTTGTTGTTGCAACTCGGCACTCGTTTCAATCCGGTCATCGACTTCGAACCAGTTAACCGAGGTGTTTTCACTATAATTCTTCAACACGTTTCGCAGTTCTTGGTGGGCGGCATCGTAGTCGGCAGTTGTTTTATCGATTCGTTTACCAATTTGCCGGGCGACGTGATCAACCCGCTGTTGTTCCTGTGATTCTTCGCTGGTGGTCAAGAGACCGCCTCCTTTGGATAGTCTAAATTGCCTAACAAGTTTAGTCATTTTCCCCCACAGTGTCAATCAAAGGCCCCGATATTTGGCAAATCGGTGCCAGTTTTATCGGAAACGATTTGCCCCGGAAAATGGGCGACGCCATCGGTCGATATTCAGTCGGTCTGGTACGGTTATCGGCCACGTCATTGATAAAGTTATTTATAGTCGTGCTTGGTTTACATTCCACGATAAAACCACTAAAATATAGGAATAGTTACTTGAAGAAGTAGACCAATCTCAGAGACAAGCTGCCCGTGCTGAAACGGCTTGACGGTTGAAATGGATCAAGAAATTTTTAACTTCGATAATAAACTTATCGCGGGGTCACCGTTACCGACAAGAGTGGTGGTCAAAATGGCCGCAAACTAGGTGGTACCGCGCAAGAGCGTCCTATTGGCATTGGCTAATAGGGCGCTCTTTTAGAAAGGATGACGAATTGATGAGTAAGAAACACGTAATTTTAACGGGGGATCGTCCCACCGGTAAGCTTCACATTGGACACTACGTTGGGTCATTGAAGAACCGGGTTGCCTTACAGAACACGGGCGACTACGAGACCTTCATCATGATTGCCGACATGCAGGCCTTGACCGACAATGCCCGCGATCCCGAGAAGATTCGCCACAGCCTGTTACAAGTGGCCTTAGACTACTTAGCCGTTGGGATCGATCCAGCCAAGTCAACGATCCTGGTCCAGTCGCAGATTCCTGCCTTGAATGAACTGACGATGGCTTACCTGAACCTGGTTTCTGTTTCTCGACTGAACCGGAACCCAACCGTTAAGACTGAAATTAAGCAAAAGGCGTTTGGTGAAAGTGTCCCAGCTGGTTTCTTCATTTACCCAGTGAGCCAAGCCGCCGACATCACGGCCTTTAAGGCTGATACCGTTCCCGTTGGGGAAGACCAAGAACCAATGCTGGAACAGACCCGGGAAATTGTCCGCAGCTTTAACAGCATCTACCAGCAAGATATCCTGGTTGAACCCGAAGGCTACTTCCCACCTAAGGGCCAAGGCCGGATTCCAGGCCTCGATGGTAATGCCAAGATGAGTAAGTCCTTGGATAATGCCATCTACCTCGGAGATAGTGCCGACGATGTTCAGAAGAAAGTGATGTCCATGTACACCGATCCTGAACATATCCATATCGAAGATCCCGGTCACATTGAGGGCAACACGGTCTTCACTTATCTGGATATCTTTGCCGATGACAAGGAACACGTGGCTGATCTGAAGGCACAATACCAACACGGTGGCCTCGGGGATGTTAAGATCAAGCGGTACCTGAATGAGGTTCTCCAGGACAAACTGGCCCCAATTCGCGAACGGCGGGAACACTTTGCTGCCGACGAAGCGGGCGTCTACGATATTCTGAAGCAAGGTAGCGAACACGCTAACCAAGTGGCCGCTCAGACGCTGCGCGAAGTTCGCCACGCCATTGGGATCGACTACTTCGGTTAGACTGAACGGAGGTCAGGCCATGCAAAATTTAGCCATTGTTGATTTGGGCTCAAACTCCGTTCGGATGGCCGTTAACGAGCTGGATGCCGATGGGACTTTTAGAGAAGTCAATCGGATCAAGGCCGACAGTCGGTTATCCGAGGGGATGGGTCCAGAGAAGATTCTTCAGCCTAAGGCGATGGACCGAACGATTTCGGCCCTGAAATCCTTTCGCCCCTACTATGAACACCTGCCTAACCTAGTGGTTCGTGGTATCGCGACCGCGGCCGTTCGTCAGGCCCGTAACCGCGATGAATTCCTGGAACGGGTGGCTTCGGCCACCGATATTCAATTGGAAGTCTTGTCTGGCGATCAGGAGGCTTACTATGACTACCTGGGTGCCGTCAATCGTTTAAAGATTAAGGATTGCCTGTTGCTCGATACGGGTGGGGCTAGTTGTGAATTAGTTCATGTGAAGAATGGTAAGGATGCTAATTTGATTAGCGTGCCGTTTGGTGCCGTCAACCTGTCTGAGCAATTTCATCTGGACGATCGGGTAACGGCCGTCGATTTGTTTTCCGCTCAAGTCTTTTTGCGAGAACGGCTCCAGGATATTTGGTGGTTGAACGATGCTAAGCATCTGCCACTGGTCCTGCTGGGCGGGGCGAACCGGACGTTAGCCCGGATGAATCGACAACAACAAAAGATTCTGCATGTCGAAAACATTCACGGCTATCGGTTAACCACGGACCAAGTTCTGCGGACCTTCGAGCGTTTATTGCGGGTACCACTCGCGGAACGTAAGCGAATCTCTGGACTTGAGGCCGAACGGGCGGATATTATTATCGGAGGGATGTTGCCCCTCGTGACGCTCTTACAAATGTTAGATTCGGACCGCGTGGTCTTTTCCGAAAGTGGTGTCAGAGAGGGCATCATTTCCGAATACCTGAGTCAACGCTAGGAGGATTAACATGGATCAGACGCCATTTTATCGGCAACCATATGGTGCCCGGCGGGATCAGCTGGCCAAGGCCAGTCATTTAACGGCGGATCAGCTGGCCACTTTAGCCACGCACCGGCAAACGACTGACGAAGATCTCATTGAAAATTATCTGACGACCTATGGTTTACCGGAGGGCGTCGCAGTTAACCTTCAAGTGGATGGCCAGGCGGTGGCCGTGCCCATGGTGACGGAGGAACCCTCCGTCATTGCGGCAGCCAGTAATGGTGGTCGCCTGCTCAGCAGTCCACAGGGCATTACGACGGTAGTGGCCAATCACGAGTTGATGGGGCAGATTGTCTTTCAACACGTGAGTGACCAACCGGCCCTTCGGCAATGGTTGCAAGACCACGAAGCAACGCTACTAGCGGTAGCCGATGCCGCCCATCCATCGATTAAACGACGTGGTGGTGGGGCGCGGTCTATTCGCGTTCGCTTGATGCGGCCGGATTGGGTTTCGCTCGATCTGTTCGTGGACGTCAGCGAGGCCATGGGTGCCAATCTGGTGAATACCATGGCGGAGGCCGTGGCGACTTACATTCGCTCGCAGTTGGATGTGGATATTCTCATGAGTATCCTCAGTAACTTTGCGACCCGAAGTTTAGTGACCGCAAGCTGTGTAGTCCCAGCCGACCAGATGAAAACCAAGACGATTCCGGGGCTGACGGTGGCTCAGCGAATTTGTGCGGCCAGCGACTATGCTCAGATTGACCCCTACCGGGCGGTGACCCATAACAAGGGCATCATGAACGGTATCGATGCCGTCGTTCTGGCAATGGGAAACGATTGGCGGGCTGTCGAGAGTGGCGTGCATGCCTATGCCAGTCGTCGTGGCCGCTACCAGGGCGTGAGTCGCTGGTGGTTAGATGACGACCAGAATCTCCATGGTGAATTGACGATTCCACTAACGCTTGGCGTGGTGGGCGGGGCCACTCGCGTCCTACCGCTGGTCACCGTGAACCAGCTGATTGCCAAGGTGACTAGTGTTCGCCAGTTGATGGGAATCACGGCGGCCGTTGGGTTGGCCCAAAACGTGGCGGCGCTTCGAGCGCTGGTCACGGATGGGATTCAGAAGGGTCACATGCATTTACAATTAAAATCCCTCGCGCTGTCGGTTGGCGCTAAGGGAACAGAAGTGGCGGCAGTCGCTGAGCGGCTGGCCGATCAAACACAACCGACCATTGAACAGGCACAGGCAGCCCTTGCGGCCGTCCGTGCTGAAAATTTAAAGAAATAGGGGACCTTAACCGACATGAAAGCCGAAGATATTAAATTAAATGATGCTGTTCAGGACCTGTTGAATCAGGTCAACGCACTTTATCCAGGAAAAGTTGAAGTTCAATTTATCGGGGAACTTCAAGCGGGCTACGTTCGTCATGACCAGGCCCAACAGATGCAGGTCGGCAAGGATATTGCCATCCAGGTAGCCGACTTAACGGCGCCTAACTACACGGCTTCCCATGAGCTCTTGCATTTACTAATGATCTTGTCCGGGTTCCCACAAGTCTTCTTCTCCTTAACCACGGGTCAACCACAATTGGATGAACAACTCATGATTATGGGCACGGAGCTCTATGACATCGTGAGTCATATCGTAGTGGTCAAGGAACAGGAAAAGCACGGCTTGATTACGCCAGCCATCAAGGACCTTTACCTCGCGGGTGTTCAGGCCACGATCAAGCCGGAACCCGACCCCGTTGATGACGAGATGACCTTACGGACGCTGACCCTGTTGGATGCATTGGTCTTCTTCGGCCCCGACGATGAAGCCGTGATGGCCAAGTTCAAGCAGGACTATCCGGTTAGCTTTGCGGCCGCTCAGAAGTTGTACGGCGTTATTACCGAAAAGCCCGTTGACTCACCGTTTACGCTACGGCGCAACGTGGTCAAGTTGTTCAAGGCCTTTGATGCTCAACTAGAGGCCTGGCATTTGCCAGCACTGCACAACACCGAGTTCACTACGTTGTCCAGTGTCTTGTCAAAGCGTCAACTGGGCTTATCCGTTAAGCAGATCTTCGAATTGTACCATTCAGATATGCACGACAAGACTACCCAGCGCCGGGCCTACGTTGGTTTCAACCGCTCGGATAATCAAAATGCCTTTGTGCTTCCTTCACCAGCACCAAAGGATGATACACCAGATTACTACACGAAAATTTACGCAATGACGGTCGAAGACCTCTTCAAGCAATTGAAGATGCCCTATATTCTCCGTTAGTCAGAATGATTTGAAAGGATGATGGCAATGGATGCAGAGTTACAAGCAACCTTTGATCAAGCGCAGCACATCGTATTCTTGACGGGTGCGGGTGTGTCGACACCGTCGGGAATTCCCGATTATCGGTCGAAGAATGGGCTGTATAAGGGTCACCGGAACGCTGAATATTATCTCAGTCATACTTGCCTCGTCCAGGAACCACAGGTCTTTTACGATTATGTCAAATCAAACCTGTATTACCCGGATGCCAAGCCCAATGTGATTCATGAAAAGCAGGCCGCATTGACGCAGGCTAACCGGGCAACGGTCGTGACCCAAAACATCGACAACCTTTATAACGTTGCTGACTGTCAACATCTAGTGGAATTTCATGGCAATCTTTATCAAGTCTATTGCCAGGTGTGTGGTGCTAAGGTTAATTGGCACGACTACCTGAAGTCGCCGTATCATGATGCCGATGGTGGCTGGTTACGACCGGACGTGGTGCTTTATGAAGAAGGCTTAAATCAACTCAATGTGCAACGGGCCGTGGGTGCCATGGCTCAGGCCGATCTGGTCGTGATTGTTGGGACGTCCATGCGAGTTTACCCATTTGCTGGGCTGCTGGACTACCGCAATGACCAGGCGCCGGTCGTCGTGGTCAATCAGGAAGAATTGGACTTGGGGTTTGACTATCGAATGGTCAAGGCAGATGCCACGACCTTCTTTGATGAACTTCGGGTATGAGGACTAAACCATGAGTCATCAAGAGATTATTCAACAATTACGGGGAGTTGTTTGCCGGTTACGCTGGTTGAACATTCTCCAACTGGTCCCGGATACATTGGTGATCTACGGCATTCTCCAGTTGGCGTTTAGTAGCCAAGTGGTGATGCTGTTTAACGTGGCCTTTAGTCGCCAACAGGCCGTCATGGTGACGGTGATGTTTGCCCTGATTGATCTCTGTGTGACGGGGATTCGGGCCAACGACCGGCTCGTGGGTAAGCGGCTGATTGCCCAGTTGAAGGGTCATCTGACCACTTCTGAGGCAGAATTGATTCATCGGTTTGAAAGATTTAAGTAAGGAAAAGGGGGTGTGTGGATGATTACAATTGGGTTAACCACTTGGACAGAACATCCCGCACTGATTGCCCCGGAGGACCGCCCCGTTACCCTGAGTGAATACGCCGGGAATTTTCCAATAGTGGAGCTCGACACGCCGTTCTATGGTATTCCCCGTCAGAGTACCATTGCCAAATGGCAGGCGGCAGTTCCCGATGGCTTTCAATATATCTTGAAGGCTAATCAAATCATGACGCAACACGACCGGGGCGCCGAACCGACGACCCAGGCCGAACGGGTGACGGCGTTCGATGAGTTTAAGGTAGCGATTCAGCCGCTGGTTGACCATCAGCAGCTGCAAACGGTCTTGTTCCAATTTCCCCCTTACTTTAATCGGACGACCGCTAATATTCAGTATCTCCGTGAGGTCCGTGTTCAAATGGAAGACCTGCCCGTTGCGGTAGAGTTCCGCAGTCCGAGTTGGTTTGACGATCCGGGGATGACCGCAGATGTTATGGCCTACCTGACCTCGCTCAAGATGACCAACGTCACCACCGATGAACCCCATAACTTGAATGACGGGATTCCGATGGTAACAACGGTGACCACGCCAGGCTTGGCCATGTTGCGGCTTCACGGTCGTAACGTCGAGGGCTGGCTGAACCATGGGACCGATTGGCGAAAGACCCGCACGCTGTATCGGTATTCGGAAGATGAGTTACAGGCTTTGGCCAAGCAGGTGAAGGCACTCGACCAGGAGGCGAAGCAGGTCGTTGTTATTTTCAATAACAATGCCGGTCGCGATGCCGCACCAAATGCGCAACGGCTCCAAAAAATTCTGGGCCTCCATTGGCAAAACTTGGCGCCACAACAGCTGGATTTATTTTAACAATTCAGACAGAAATCCCTAGTCGGGTGCTATGGCTAGACTAGGGATTATGCTATACTTAATGAGAATTTACATTAGAATTTAACCCAAAATTAACGTGATAATTTTGGGTGAGAGGAAGGCTTAATTTATATGGCAGATAAACCGACTTTTTATATCACCACACCAATTTACTACCCATCAGGGAAGTTACATATTGGTAATTCATACACGACAATTGCCTCCGATGCCGTTGCCCGTTACAAGCGGAGCAATGGTTACGACGTCTTCTTCCTAACAGGAACCGACGAACATGGCCTAAAAATTGAAGATAAAGCAAAAGCAAATGGTTTAGAGCCACAAGCTTACGTTGATAAAATGGCTAAGGGAATCAAGGAACTTTGGAAGACCCTTGAGATTTCCAATGACAAGTTTATTCGGACCACGGATGAAGAACACGTGGTGGCCGTTCAAAAGATCTTTGAACGGTTAATCGAACAGGGTGACATTTACCTGGGCGATTACGAAGGCTGGTATTCCGAAGATGATGAAGAATATTTTACCGAAACCCAACTGGCCGAAGTTTACCATGATGACAACGGTAAGGTGATCGGTGGGAAGGCCCCTTCTGGTCATGAAGTGACCTTGGTCAAGGAAGAATCTTACTTCTTCAAGATGAGCAAGTATGCCGACTGGCTGTTAGACTTCTACCATGAAAACCCTAACTTCATCCAACCCAACACGCGGATGAATGAAATGATTAACAACTTCATCAAGCCTGGCCTGGAAGACTTAGCCGTTTCCCGGACCACGTTTAATTGGGGGGTTCCCGTCAAGAGTAACCCTAAGCACGTGGTTTACGTGTGGATTGATGCACTGTTGAACTATATCACGGCACTGGGTTACACCAGCGATGATGAAGGCTTATTCAACAAGTTCTGGCCTGCCGATGTTCAAATGGTGGGTAAGGAAATCGTCCGGTTCCATTCGATCTACTGGCCAATCGTCTTACATGCCCTCGGTGTTCAACCACCTAAGGAATTGTTTGCTCATGGTTGGTTGTTGATGAAGGATGGCAAGATGTCCAAGTCTAAGGGGAACGTCATTTACCCTGAAACCTTGGTTGAACGTTATGGCTTGGATGCCGTTCGTTACTACCTCTTACGGGCAATGCCATTCGGAAATGATGGGAGCTTCACGCCTGAGGACTTCGTTGATCGCTTGAACTATGATCTGGCTAACGACTTTGGGAACCTGTTAAACCGGACCGTGGCCATGATCAACAAGTACGAAGACGGCAAGTTACCAACCTTCAAGGCCGGTGTAACGGCCTTCGATGCCGACCTCGAAAAGACGGCAACCGATGTGGTTGCCAACTACCGTGACCTGATGGACCAGATGCACTTCGCCGACGCCCTTTCTGAAATCTGGAAGTTAGTCTCTCGGACCAACAAGTACATTGATGAAACGGAACCTTGGAAGTTAGCTAAGGATGACACCAAGGCTGACGAACTGGCTGCCGTTATGGCTCATTTGGCTGCCAGCTTACGGGTAATCGCAACCTTAATTAGCCCAGTCATGACCCATGCGCCAAAGGAAATCTTTACGCAATTGGGGATGGACCCAGCCACGATTTCTCTGATCGACTTGAAGATGGCCGACTTACCTGCCGGCAAACAAGTGGTTGCTAGTGGAACGCCAATCTTCCCACGAATTGACGTCCAAGAAGAAGTCGACTTCATTCAAGGTCAGATGACTAAGTCTGACAAGACGAAGGGCCGTGCTGCGATGGCCGCCAAGGCTGCCGCGCAACAAGCTGCCGCTGCCGAAGACGATGACACGAAGCCTGAGATTGATTTCAGCAAATTCGAAAAGATTGAACTCCGAGTCGCTCAAATCACAGCCGTTGACCACGTCAAGGGTGCCGACAAGCTCCTGAAGTTCCAACTAAATGTTGGTGACCTGGGCGACCGGCAAATTCTTTCCGGCGTTGCCGAAGTTTATCCTAATCCGGATGAACTGGTAAATAAGAAGGTTATGATCGTTGCTAACCTGAAGCCACGGAAGATGCGTGGGGAAGTCAGTGAAGGGATGTTACTCTCTTCGGGACACAAGTTAGTCATTGTTCCTGACGCGTTAGTTAACGGATCAACAGTCGAATAAATTTAAGTTAACGTGGGTGGTCCGTTTCGTACGGTTGACCCACGTTTTCTGCTAATAGGAGAATTTTGATGAAAATCTTTGATTCACATACTCATTTGAATAGTGAAGAGTTCATCACGGATGTTCCCCACTTTGTGAAGCGGGCAGCCGAACTCGGTGTGACCCGGTTCACTAATGTGGGCTCTAATACCCAACTGAATGCCGATGCCATTAAGTTGGCGCACGAGTACCCACAAATGTACGCGGCCGTTGGTTGGCATCCAGAGGATTCGAAGGACTATACGCCCGAGAAAGAAACCTTGTTGGAAGAACAGCTGGCGGACAGCCGGGTGGTGGCCCTCGGTGAGATTGGGCTGGACTATCATTGGGACACCTCTCCTCAAGATACCCAACGAAAAATCTTTGCGCGTCAAATCGCGATTGCCAAGGAAGTTGGGAAGCCAATCGTGGTTCACAATCGCGATGCTTTCGAGGATTCCTACCGGATCATCAAGGAAGCCGGTATCCAGGATATCGGTGGCGTCATGCACAGCTTTAACGGTGACCCGGAATGGCTGAAGAAGTTCCTGGATTTAGGGATGCACATCTCGTATTCGGGAGTCGCCAGCTTTAAGAATGCCCATGAGGTTCACGACGCCGTTCGGGCAACGCCCTTAGACGTCATGATGGTGGAGACCGATGCGCCGTACCTGACGCCGGAACCGCATCGTGGTGAGCAGAATGAGCCCGCCTTTACCCGTTACACGGTGGAAGCCATTGCTAAGGAGCGGGAAACCACACCGGAAGCTATTGCGGTCGCAACGTTCAAAAACGCAGAGGAGTTTTATCGCATAAATGAAGAAGATTAAAGAGGTCCTCGTCGTTGAGGGCAAGGACGATACGAAACAGATTAATCAGGCCGTCGTGGCCGACACCATCGAAACGCGGGGCTCCGCAATCGATGAAGATACCTTGGCCTTGATTCAAAAACTCGCTGACCAGCGGGGGGTCATTATCTTTACCGACCCCGACTTTTCTGGGGAGAAGATTCGAAAGATTGTGGCGGAGGCCGTTCCCAATGCCAAGCACGCCTTCTTGCCAAAAGCAGAAGGGCGCCCGGATAAGGCCGGTGGCTCGTTGGGTGTGGAACACGCAAGTCCGGCAGCCATTCGGGCGGCCCTCGACCATGTGTATACCGAAACGGACGCCGCACCAACCCTGATCACCCACGAAGATCTGATGGCAGCAGGCTTAATTGGTGGCGCCGGTGCCAAGGCCCGTCGTGAACAGTTAGGGGAATTGCTTCAGATTGGTTATGTGAATGGTAAGCAACTGGAGAAGCGGTTGCGGATGTTCAGTATTCAACCGGCGGCCTTCGCTGAGGCGGTCAAGACGATTCGGTCAAAGGAGGATTTGCATGAATAATAGCGTTCCTGAAATTGGGTCACCGGCCCGCACCAAGGCTATTTTGAGCCGTTACCACTTGGTTGCCAAGAAGAGTTTAGGCCAGAACTTCCTGTCAGATCTCAATATTTTACGGAATATTGTGGCGGCTGGGGATGTGACGGACCATGACGATGTGATTGAAATTGGCCCTGGGATTGGTGCTTTGACCGAGCAGATTGCTAAACAGGCCCGTAAGGTTGTTGCTTTCGAAATCGATGAGAATCTCTTGCCAGTTTTGGACGAGACGCTGATGGATTATGATAATGTTAAAATCATCAATCAAGATATCTTGAAGGCTAACCTACCGGAAGTGATCAAGGACGAATTTGAGCCAGGCCACCCAGTCAAGTTGGTGGCTAATCTGCCGTACTACATCACGACGCCCATCCTGATGGGCGTGTTGCAGAGTGGGGTGGATTTCGCTAGTATCGTGGTCATGATGCAAAGCGAGGTTGCCGACCGACTAGTGGCAACGCCAGGACAAAAGGCCTATGGGTCACTGTCCGTGGTCATGCAATATCGGGCCAATGTGGCCGTAGCCTTTGAGGTTCCGCGTACCGCCTTTATTCCACAACCGAATGTGGACTCCGCGATTGTGCGGTTGACACCCCGAGACCCACTACCCATTAAGCCGTACGAAGATCAGGCTCTGTTTAAGTTTGTTAAGGGTTGCTTCGCTCATCGGCGGAAAACGTTGTGGAACAATTTACAAGGGATCTTCGGTAAGCAGCCAGAGGTTCGCGAACGGATTGAATCCGTTTTGAAAGAGGTCGGAATTTCTCAGCAGTTACGTCCTGAGCGGTTGACACTGATTAATTTCATCGAATTGACGAACGCTTTTCACAATGAGGGACTTATGTAACCCTTTCCATCGTAGGATTCTTGCGGATTAAATCGAGTTGTGGTATAATTTGCAATTTTTGTGAAACCATGTTATTATTGTTTCACAGAGGTGAAATGCATGCCAACAAGTTTAGCGAACATTAAGAACAAATTGGACGACCGGATTGGTGAAAAATTGATGGTCATTGCCCAAGCGGGCCGCAAGAAAACGACAGAACGGCATGGAATCCTCCGGGAAACCTATCCAGCAGTCTTTGTGGTTGATCTCGACCAGAATGAAAATTCGTTTGAACGAGTTTCCTACAGTTATACCGATATTTTAACGAAGAACATCGAAGTTGACTTCGATGAATAAATAATTGGGCCGATGAGGCCTTTTTATTTTGGCTTAAACCATAGTATAATAGGCTTAATCAAATTCACGAGAACGGTAGGTCGGTGGCCTATCTGGAATTAAGGTGAGCTTATGCAACTGATTGAAAAGGCGCCAGCCAAGATAAACCTCGGGCTTGATAGCCCATACCACCACCAGGATGGGGCAGAGGAGTGGAACATGGTCATGACGTCCGTCGACCTGGCGGACTACGTCGACATTCAAACGTTATCGACCCACAAGCGAATTCGTGTGGCTTCGGATAGCGGTTTTTTGCCGAATGATCAGCGGAATCTAGCATTTCAGGCCGCTCACTTATTGCAAACCAAGTTTCATATCAATGAGGGCGTGAATATTCGAATAAAAAAGAATATTCCCGTTGCCGCTGGATTAGGCGGTGGCTCTTCTGATGCCGCCGCGGTACTGCGGGGCCTGAATCAGCTCTGGTCGTTAGATCTGAGCTGGCAGGAATTGGCCGAGTTGGGATTGCAGATCGACTCGGACGTCCCATATTGTGTTTATGGTCGGACCGCCCATGTTCGTGGCCGTGGGGAGCGGATTACGCCGCTCTCCAAGTTGCCGGCGGCTTGGGTTGTCTTGGCAAAGCCCAAGGTTAGTGTGTCGACGCCAAGCATCTTACAGCAGATCCGTTACGACGAGCTGGATCATCCGGACATTGACGCTCTCCTACGGGCCATTCGGAATCAGGATATTGAAAGCATGTGTGCGGCCATGGGCAATGCACTGGAACCGCTAACGGCGACTCGACATCCGGAGATTACGCAGCTCAAGCAACAGATGATGAAGTTTGGCGCCGATGCCGCTCAGATGAGTGGAACGGGGCCCACGGTCTTTGGTCTGTGTAGCAAACAGTCTCGCGCGCAACGCGTCTTCAACGGGATGAAGGGCTTCTGTCGGGAAGTTTATTTGGTTCGGCCGTTACCATAGGTTGAAAAAGGGGAGGCGATCGTGTGCAGACAACGGCTGAGATTTTTGAGGCGATCCAGGCTGATCCGCAGAACGCGGCATTGACTGCTCAGGGGCTTCAGCCTTTGTATCACATTGATCCCCAGGCAGAAATCCTTTTGGTGAGTCAGGCGCCTAGTCGTCAAGCACAGGCCGCGATGACCTTCTGGGACGATGCCAGTGGCAACCGACTCCGCGAGTGGATGGGCGTTACCAAGGATGAGTTTTATCATTCTGGTAAGATTGCCGTTCTGCCGTTGGACTTCTATTATCCTGGCAAACATCTACATGGTGGCGATTTGCCGCCACGAAAGGGCTTCGCCGAGAAGTGGCATGCCCCCTTATTAGCGTTGATGCCGAAGATTAAATTGACGCTGTTAATTGGCCAGTATGCGCAAAAGGCGTACCTGGATAAGCATGAACCAACCTTAACGGCTACGGTTGAACACTATCAGGACTATCTTCCGGAATACTTTCCGTTAGTCCATCCATCGCCATTGAACTATGGTTGGCAGCATCAACATCCCTGGTTTATCGAGGATGTCGTCCCTGTTTTGCAAGACCATGTTCGTCAAATTATGACTGATTAACTCATTAGAGTCGCCACATGTTGGCGACTCTTTTTTTGTTTTCTGAGTTTCTTTTCGATACTGGCCCGCCGACGGCGGGGGGCAATTCCATCCTGTGGGGCCCGTTCCGAGCCAAAGGGCGGTCTCGGAACTCGCCTTCAAGTCCCACAAAAAATGTGGGTCTCGAAGACGGCCCGTGGTGTAAGTCCGACAAACTGCAGTCGGAGCAACACCACCGTCACAGGATTCCATTGCCCCCCACCTCTGGCTCGAGACGGATGATCAAATGCAACCAAGGCCTGATTGAAACGGTGGTCATTGTTGAACTGACAATCGACACAGGCAAGCCTGTCACCAATCGGGCAGGATTGTTGGATCGACCGAATTTTTTGCGTCTAGCGACTGTCTGGATGTAAGCTGCCTCGATATCATGTTGTCTGCGCAAAACGATTTATGAATGACGCTTACCCTGAAAAGCTAATGGTGATGCAAGTGAGCATCGCCTAATTTTTGACCCATCTTACTGGTGCTTGACCGGCATATTAAGTTGTCGTGCTCTAATCGTTTGTGAAAGATGATGAGCTAGTAGGATCTCATTTGTTTATCTTTGGTCTACGCAGATCTTAGCCAGAGGTGGTTAGGGGCGGAGTCCTGTGAAAGTGGTGTTAAGCCAGGTGGCTTGCTGGCTTTACAGCACGGGACGACCTGGAAGCCGGTAGGCTTTCAGGCGAGGTCAAAGACCGCCCTTTGGCTTTGACCGTTCCCCATAGGACGGAGCCCCTAACCGCCGACGGCGGTCCAATATGAGGAACCCGAGATAATTTAAATGGAAATGGTGGCAACGCTTACCTTTTTTGGGTACAGTGGGGGTGTAGGAAAAAACGAAAGGGGTCGTAAAGATGAAAACTTGGCAAAAGGTCGTTGGTGGCGTTGCAGCGCTCTCCGCTGTCGGCGTTGTCAGTGTCCTAGGAGCGGCGGCAGGGCTATACGTGGCCGCTACGAAGTCGTATGCACGGAGTCGGGAACAGTCCAAACAACGGGCAATTGGGGAAAATTCAGCTTCTGATAATGCCTGGTATCTGCGCCATCAGCCGGTGGAATGGACCCAAACCAGTCGCGATGGGTTACTGCTCAGGGCAAGTTGGCTTGCTGCCGAAGAAGAAACAACGAAAGTGGTTATTTTGGCCCATGGCCTTGGTCACGCGCGGGAACAAATGATTCCCTGGGCCCGGGTCTTCCACAGTTGGGGCTATGACGTGCTGATGCCGGACGCTCGGGCTCATGGCGACAGTGCCGGGAGTACGATTGGCTATGGCTGGACGGACCGGCTGGATTATTTAGGCTGGATTGACCAGGTCGTTGCGGCCAAGGGCGATGATTGTCAGATTGTCATGTTGGGGATCTCCATGGGGGCGGCAACCGTGATGGCTACCATGGGTGAAGACCTCCCTGAAAATGTGAAGGCCGTGATTGCGGACTCTGGCTATGCTTCCGTCTTAGGCGAAGCGCGGTACCGGCTCCACCATGATTTTCACGTGCCCGCTCAACCGGCCCTGTCGATTGCCGACCAATACTCACGGTTAAGCGACTATCGATTGGCGGATGGCGACATTGCTGGCCAATTGCGTAAGTCGCATTTGCCAATCTTCCTGATTCAAGGCGTCAACGACCAAACGGTTCCCATTGATAATTTAGATAAACTGTATCGCGCCGCCGCGGGTCCAAAGTTTAAGTACCGGGACCCGGTTGCCGCCCATATCGAGACCCGGGCCCAAGACCCCGAACGCTATGACCAGATGGTTGCCGACTTCCTGACGGCCTACGTCAAATAGTTAACGACACCCTGTTGACAAGTTTTCAATCTCTGGTAGAATTACTAAACGGTAATTATTACTGTTTACATAAATTTGGGTAAAGAATGGGATGAACAAAGTGGGCAAGCGAATTCAATGGCGCACCCTGACCTTAATCATGTCCTTGCTCGCCGTCGTCTTGATTTTGACCGGTTGTCAGCAGCAAACCCAGCCACGCCAATCTGGTAAACTCCAGGTGGT
The DNA here is from genome assembly GCF_003946545.1 of Levilactobacillus tangyuanensis. Classification (GTDB taxonomy): domain Bacteria; phylum Bacillota; class Bacilli; order Lactobacillales; family Lactobacillaceae; genus Levilactobacillus; species Levilactobacillus tangyuanensis. Next base: position 50,725 of record NZ_RHOA01000010.1, on the reverse strand, counting down.
CGCGACGCTGGGTTTTTATGGTGAGGCAGCGAAAGCTATTTTGGGCGATCGGGGCCAGGTCACAACGGTGATTAATAGTCCGAGCATCGATGCCGAAAGCTACGAGCCGGATATTCGGACGGCGAAGCAGGTGGCCAAGGCCAACGTCGTGATCGAGAATGGCTTGGGTTACGATAGTTGGATGGATAAATTAGTGGCGGCCAACACCGATTCCGGGACGAAGACGGTTTCTATCGGGAAACTAATGGGCAAGACGACGGGGGATAATCCCCATCTTTGGACGGACCCTGCGGTGATGACTAAGGTCACTCAGCAATTGGTCAAGAAGTTCAGTCGGATTGATCCGGACCATGCTAGCCAATATAAGCGGCGTGGAGCGGCATATGAGCAGCAGTTGGCCATCCTCCCTAAACTAGCCCGTCAACTGGCTAAAGGGTCTCATGGGCAACGCGTGGCCGTGAGCGAGCCGGTCTTTGACCTGGCGTTGACGGCCATGGGCTACCGCGTCAGTGACGGCCACTTTGCCCAGGCGATCGAAGAAGATAGTGATCCGACGCCCGCCGACATTACCCAGTTACAACACCAGATTCGTCATCATCAGATTGCGTTCTTTGTGGAAAACACCCAAAACTCTAGTAAAAATGTGACAGCCATGGTCAAGTTAGCTAAGCAGTCCGGCATTCCGGTGGTGAAGGTCACCGAGACCATGCCGACCAAGGAGAGCTATCGGACGTGGATGTTGAAGCAGTATCGCCAGGTTCAACGGATTCAGGAGGGAAGTCAATCATGACGACAGCACCAATTTTAAAATTAGATAATCTCGGCGTGACCTTTCCGAACCACCCGGTCTTTAAGGACCTTAATCTCACCATTAATCATGGCGACTTTCTCAGTATCGTCGGGAAAAATGGGGTAGGGAAAACGACGCTGATGCGAACGATCCTGCATCAGTTGCGGCCCACCCATGGACGGGTGACCTATCTGCCGGACGCCAATCACGTCAAGATAGGGTATGTTCCCCAGTTTCGCAACATCGATGCCGACTATCCCTTGACCATCGAGGATTTTGTCGGGTTAAACCTGACCGGTTGGAAGTGGCCCTGGTTATCACGGACTGAGCATCAAGCGGTCCGGGAGATCTTAAAGGAAACCGGCTTGGCGGACATTGCTAAACGGCCGATTGGCCAGGCATCCGGTGGGGAACGGCAGAAGGCCTACTTGGCGCAAGCCTTGGTTGAGGCCCCGAATCTGTTAATCCTGGATGAATCGACGGCGAGTCTGGACCCGGTGACTAAGACGGACCTGCTCGACCTGGTCCAGGAGTTGAATCAACGACTCGATCTGACCGTCCTCTTCGTCACGCATGATATTCCCATGGCACGGAAGTACAGTACGGAATACTTGATGTTAACGCCTCGTGGTGCTGAACAGGGTCCCATTGCTGGCCTGACACAGAACAAGGTTTGGGAGGGCGAAAATGTTTAGTTATGAATTTATGCGCAACGCCTTCGCGGCCGGCACCATCATCGCCATTATTTGTGGCATCATGGGGGTCTTTGTGATCGCTCGTAACATGTCGTTTCTAACGCATACCCTTTCCGAAATTGGCTTTTCGGGGGCGGCCTTCGGGATTTTTGCCGGTTGGGCCCCCCTGAATGGGATGCTGTTGTTCACGGTTGTGAGTTCCGTCATTGTGGGCCAATTGAGTGCCCGTAGTGAACGACGTGAGGCCGCTACGAGTGCTATCTCGGCGCTCTTCATTGGCCTAGGGATTTTATTCCTATCGTTGGCCAATAAGAATGCCAGTTACGCCACCAGTATCTTGTTTGGGAGCGTCATTGGGATTAGCGCGGCCGATGTGCGACAGATGCTGTGGTTGTCCCTGCTGGTGCTCATCGTGATCTTTGTGATTTATCGGTTTTTGAAATTCGATTCGTTTGACCACACCGGGGCCCGGGTCAAGGGGCTGTGGACCAACAGCCTGTCGATTATTTTCCTGGTCCTGCTGGCATTGAGCGTGAGTGTGGCGGCCCAGATTGTCGGGTCACTGTTGATCTTTATTCTTCTGACGCTGCCGGCGGCAACGGCGAAGTACTTTGCCCATACGGTGGGTGGCATGATGATCCTAGCGGTTGGCTTGGCCTTGATTGGGGTTTGGCTTGGTCTGGTTTTGAGCTATGTCACGAACTATCCCGTGTCGTTCTTTATTGCCGCCATCGAGGCGCTGTTTTACTTCGCGGCGTTGGGTTGGCAAAAATTACAAACGGCCGAATAGGCGTATTTGAAAATAATTGGAAATTACGAGGCGCTGGCGATGGTCAACTTTTTTTCTTTCGCTTTCATTTCTTAAATTTCCGCCATTTTTCCTTTTTCTCACGAAAATATAACGATAAACCCGAACATTTATGCTAAAATTGACCTTACAATTAACTCTAAAGAAAACGTTTGAGGTGAAGATGTTGAAAGTCAGAAGAAGTGACCGATTGGTCGACATGACCCGTTATTTATTGGAAAGACCGCACCAATTAGTTTCATTGACCTTTTTTGCAACTCGTTATGAGTCTGCCAAGTCCTCAATCAGTGAAGATTTAACAATCCTGAAGCGAACCTTCCAGGCCCGCGGAACAGGATTGTTAGAGACCGTTCCCGGTGCCGCTGGTGGTGCCCGGTTCATCCCTTATATCTTACGGGAAGATGCTCAACACTTTGTTGATGAGATGATTACGGAGTTATCCGATGCTGACCGGTACCTGCCGGGTGGCTACGTCTACATGTCGGATATCTTGGGTCGGCCATCGGCATTACGGCAAATTGGTCGAATTCTGGCAACTCAGTATCTGAATCAGTCGGTTGACGTCGTGGTGACGGTGGCCACCAAGGGCATTCCTTTGGCGCAGAGTGTGGCTAGCTACCTCAACGTTCCGTTCGTCATCGTTCGTCATGATTCACAGATTACGGAAGGCTCCACGGTCAGCGTGAATTATGTGTCCGGTTCCAGCAAACGAATCGAACGCATGGCCCTATCCAAGCGAAGCGTTAAGCCGGGTTCCAAAGTCCTGATTGTCGATGATTACATGAAGGGCGGGGGCACCGTTGGGGGCCTTCGTTCATTGGTCGATGAATTCGATTCTCAATTAGCTGGTGTGGCGGTCTTTGCCGAAGGCGACTTCGAAGGCCAACGGACCGTTAGCAAGTACACCTCGCTCTTGCAGATTCACACCCAAGACGAGAAGATTCGTGTGACACCAGGGAATTACCTGACGCAGATTTTTAATACTGACAATAATTAAAAACTAGGAGATTTTTCGAATGAGTACGAGAAATACCATTATCCTGGCTGCCGGTAAGGGCACCCGGATGAAGTCGAAGTTGTACAAGGTCTTACATCAAGTGTGTGGTAAGGCCATGGTTGACCACGTGTTGACCCAGGTTGAACAAACCAAGATGGACCAAATTGTGACGGTTGTCGGTTATGGCGCTGAAGATGTCAAGGCAACCTTAGGTGACCGGACACAATACGCCTTACAGGCCAAGCAATTAGGGACCGGCCATGCGGTTCTTCAGACGGAACCGATGCTGAAGAATGAAGAAGGAACGACCTTAATCGTTAGTGGCGATACGCCACTCTTCCGGGCGGAAACCTTCGACGATCTGTTTGCCTATCATGAAGCTAAGCACGCGGCCGCAACCATTTTGACTTCCGTTGCCCCAGACCCAACTGGCTATGGCCGGATTGTCCGCAATAACATCGGCATCGTCGAAAAGATTGTGGAACAAAAGGATGCCAGTTCAGAAGAACAGGAATTCCACGAAATTAATACGGGTGTCTACGTCTTCGATAATCAAAAGTTGTTTGCTGCCCTGCACGAAACCTCCAACGATAACGCTCAAGGGGAATACTACCTGACCGATGTCATTGAAATTTTGAAGCACAAGGGTGACATCGTGGCGGCCTACCAAATGGATGACTTCAATGAATCCATGGGGGTTAATGATCGCGTGGCCTTGTCAGCAGCAACGAAGATTATGCGGAAGCGGATTAACGAGGCTCACATGCGTGATGGGGTGACGTTAATCGATCCCGCGACGACCTATATTGATGCCGGCGTTAAGATTGGTGCCGACACCATTATTGAACCCGGCGTCTTGCTGAAGGGTGACACGGTAATCGGTGAGGATTGCTACATTGGTGCTCATTCTGAATTGCGGAATGCCCAGTTGGCCGACCACGTCACGGTAACGTCTTCGTTGCTGGAAGATTCTGATATGGCTAGCGGGAGCAACATTGGTCCTGACAGTCACTTACGGCCAGAGTCCCACATTGGGGCCGGCGTCCACCTGGGGAACTTTGTGGAGGTTAAGAAGGCCACGATTGGCGAGGGCACCAAGGTCGGTCACTTGACCTACGTTGGGAATGCCACGTTGGGTAAGAACATCAACGTTGGTTGTGGCGTGGTCTTCGTTAATTACGACGGCAAACACAAGCATGAGACGGTGGTTGGCGATGATGCCTTCATCGGATCTAACTCAAATCTGGTGGCACCATTGGACGTTGCTGACCACAGCTTCATCGCTGCCGGTTCAACGATTACGGATCAGGTTAACCAATACGACATGGCCATTGCCCGTCAACGGCAAACGAATAAGCCTAATTATTACCAAAAACTACCATATCGGGGCGAAGACTAGGTTGTAGGTCTTGTGTTTCACGACTCGATAGCATAAAATTGTTATAGTAAATTCTGGCAGCTTAGTTGCTATTGGAGGAAATTATGGCTACGCAATATTTTGACCCTAAATTGAAGATCTTTGCGTTGAACTCTAACAAACCGTTGGCTCAAAAGATTGCCGACGAAGTTGGGGTTGAATTGGGTAAAACTTCGGTGGACCGTTTTAGTGACGGTGAAATTCGGATTAACATTGAACAAAGCATTCGGGGTTGTCACGTCTACGTGATTCAATCGACCTCGGCGCCAGTAAACGACAACTTGATGGAATTGTTAATCATGATCGATGCGTTGCGGCGGGCAAGTGCTGCGACCATTAACGTGGTCATTCCTTACTACGGCTACGCTCGACAAGACCGTAAGGCACGTTCTCGGGAACCAATCACGGCCAAGCTTGTAGCAAATATGTTACAGACGGCCGGGGTGACTCGGGTCTTGGCACTGGACCTCCATGCTGCCCAGATTCAAGGGTTCTTCGATGTTCCTGTCGACCATTTGATGGGTGCGCCATTGTTGGCGGACTACTTCTTACGTAATGGTTTGGCTAAGGATGCCGTTGTTGTTTCACCCGACCATGGTGGGGTGACGCGGGCACGAGCATTAGCCGAATTCTTAAAGGCCCCAATTGCCATCATTGACAAGCGGCGGCCCAAGGCTAACGTGGCCAAGGTGATGAACATCATCGGTGACGTTAAGGGCAAGCGTTGTATCATGATTGATGACATGATTGATACGGCCGGAACGATTACCCTGGGATCGAAGGCTTTGATGGATGCGGGAGCAACGGAGGTTTACGCCAGTTGTACTCACCCTGTCCTGTCTGGTCCTGCTATCGACCGGATTCAAGATTCACCAATTAAAAAGTTAGTGATTACCGACTCTATTCAGTTAACGCCAGAAAAACAAATCGATAAGATTGAACAGATTTCTGTCGGTCCACTGATTGGCCAAGCCATCAAGCGGATTAACGAAAACCGTCCAGTGAGTCCTTTGTTTAAGAATCGTTTTCGGAGTCAAGAACAGTAAGATCTTAAAGGCTTGAGCGGCGCTGGGCGTTGGCTTGGGCTTTTTTGTTAAAGTGAGGAGCGGTTGAATGAATAAGTGGCAACGTTGGGCAACGGGAACGGTTGCGGGCGGCCTGTTGGTCGCATTGGTCATGAAGATCCTGAACCAGCCGTTAATGGTGATTGGCAATCTCCTGTTTATGTTCGGGTTGGCATTGTTAGTCTTTGGGGCTATCTGTGTCTTATTGAAGGGGCATCTCTTTACGGGCTGGCGGCATCGCCGACGCAAAGGTGAAGACCCGGCGCCATTACCAGGCGAAAAGGTTGGGGTCCGTCACGTCGCAAGCGTGAAGAACGCCCCGATCACGGTTAACGCTCCGGCCCGCTATGGCCTGGTTTCCGGTGCCTGTTACATGGTCCTGGGAATCATCTTTACCGTCTTATAAAAACAGACTAAATGTTAAAGGGCCGTCGATCATGATTGATCGGCGGTTTTTTGTTGCTGTTGCCACGGTGATGGGTGAGAACTGACCATGTGATGTGGCGTGCGATGACAAGTCCATTTGAACTATGACCTGTCAGAAATCAATGAGGTTGTCGGGAATCTCGTTCACGAGAACAACAAAAAGGCCCACCGATAAAAAAACGGTGGACCAATTTGGCCTAAGTTTAATTGATGCTTCCATGTAGCCGGAGGCGGTTGGGGATGGCGGGTAGCTGTGACGATGGTGTTAACTGATGATTTACCAGTTTACAGCATGGGTCGAGCTTGGAGACGCGAGGTTTATTCGCGGCTTCAAGTCGAGTGGCAGCCCGCACTTTGGCTGGAGCGACCCCACGGCGGACTGCCATCCCCGGCCGCCGGCGAGCGGCCTTCTCTTGAACCTGGTCTTGAATTTAAGCCAGTGCGTATTTCTTGATCGCAGCGGCGACACCGTCTTCGTTGTTCGTCAAGGTCACGGCGCTTGCGGCTTCCTTGACTTCAGGAATGGCATTACCCATGGCAACGCCAAGGCCGGCGTATTGGATCATGGTCAGGTCATTCCCTTGGTCACCAAGAGTCATGACTTCGTCGGACTTGAAACCGAGATCGGCAACCAGTTCACTGAGGGCATTGCCCTTGCTGGCATTCTTGTTCATGATTTCGATGAAGAAGGGTTCACTCTGAATGACGTAGAAGCGGTCATGGAATTCGGCTGGAATCAGCGGCTTGATCCGGCTGATAATCTTAGGCTCGTCAACAAACATGGCCTTAGAGATGGTCAGGTCGCGGCTGGTTTCGGCGGCGTTCCGGTAACGAATCAACATGCGAACCATGTAGCTTTCGGCAATGGTGTAGGCACTGATATTTTTATTGGGGGTGTAGATATGATCGGGTGTCTCAATTTGGAAATGCACTTGAAGCTTCCGGGATAGGGCTTCGAGGTCAATGAAGTCATCGTATGACAGGGAGTGGTTAGTCATGACCTTGCCACTGATGGTTTGGGCAACGGATCCGTTAAAGGTAATCGCGTATTCGTCATCCCCATCGATGCCCAATTTGTCGAGGTAGGGCTTGACGCCAGAGAGTGGTCGGCCACTGCAGAGAACCACTTTGATGCCACGGTCGCGGGCGGCCTGAATGGTGTCGATGGTGGTTTGCGTGACTTGCTTTTGATCGTTAACTAAGGTGCCATCAATATCGATTGCGATTACTTTAATCGTCATGTAGAGGAGTCTCCTTTATTCTTCTGAGTAGTTAAGTGCGTATCGGTTGATTGCTGCGGCAACACCATCTTCGGTGTTGGGCAGGGTAATGTGGTCGGCTATTTCCTTGACGGGATCGCTGGCGTTACCCATGGCGATGCCGACCCCCGCATACTGGATCATCGGGAGGTCGTTGCCCTGGTCGCCAATCGCCATGATTTCATCGGCATTTACTTGTAGGCGGGTTGCCAACTCGTGGAGTGTCTTACCCTTGCTAGCGTTTTTATTCATGACTTCGATGAATTTCGGCGACGTTCGAACCACATAGAAACGGTCGTGAAAGTCTTGGGGGATCGCGGTGATGACACGGTCGATTACGGCTTTTTCATCGATGAACATGGCCGTTGGCATGATGAGGTCCGTCGGCATTTCATCAAGCGTTCGGATGGCAATGGGCAGGTGCACCAAATGACTTTCAACGACCGTTTCCCAGCTAATATCCGGGTTGGCGGTGTAGAGCCGTTCGGGGGTTTCCACCTGAAAATGGACCGCTTGTTTACGGGCCCAGGCCTCGAGGTCAATGTAATCCGTATAGGACAGAGCGTGTTGAACCAAGACATTGCCGGTAACCGTTTGGGCCATGGAACCGTTGAAGGTTATCGCGTATTGGTCGGGTCCGCTAATCCCTAATTCGTGAAGAAATGGCGTCACACCAGTCAATGGTCTTCCGGAACACAGGACCACCTTGATGTTGGCGGCTAAGGCAGCCTGGATGGTGGCCTTAGTTCCTGGGGTGATGCGATGGTCATTATTCAATAAGGTGCCATCGATGTCAATGGCAATGAGTTTGATTGTCATCTAATCACGTCCCTGTGGTTGAATCAGTTGGTCATTTTGCAGATAAGTTGTGAAATCGTTGTAAATGGGTTGGAAGAGTTCCGGGGCATCATCTCCCGGATTCAGCATTTCCTTTGGGAAGAAGAAACGTTGATCGCCGGTGAACTTCCCGCGAATCGCGTTCACCAGATCAGAAACGGTGGAAAGCTCCCGCAGGCTGCCATCGGGCTCCTGCAATTCAATTTGCGTCAAAGGATAGGTCATCTTCGGATCGTAAGCGTCATCGTATGGCAGGTCGTAGCTGTCGTCAGTGGCTGTGTAGTAGTCGGTGTCAAAGCCAACGGACCGAACGGCTTCCCGCAGGTGAGGAAGCAACGACTTGGTGGCGTCATTGTAGACGGCACTCTTGAGCGGCTTGCGGTCTAAGAAACGATGAGCCAAGTCGGCTAAAATATCATCGGGCGATTGCCGCCAGTGCGTAAAGTAGGTGGTTAACACGCCATCATCCAGGTAGAGATAATCTTCGAGGTCAAATTCATTGTTAAAGAAGGGCAACAGCAGATGGGGGATGAAACTCTCATTGCTCTGACCGGATTGGTAGAGCTCGTTGGCCCGTCCCAAGAGGTGGTCCAAGATAACCTCCATTGAACGAGAGACCGGATGAAAGTAGACCTGTTGATACATTTGGAAGCGACTCACAATGTAGTCTTCCACGGCATGCATCCCATTCATCGCGAAGCAAATCCCGTCCTTGTATGGTCGCATCACGCGAAGAATCCGCGTGATGTCGAAGGTGCCGTATTCGGTTCCGGTGAAGTAGGCATCGCGCAAGAGATAGTCCATGCGGTCGGCATCAATTTGGCTGGAGATCATCTGGACGACTTGTGGATTAGGATAGGTCTTCTGAATAACACTGGCCACTTCACTGGGGAAGGTTGGGCTTACCCGGCGAAGGACCTGATTCACCTCGGTTGTGGGCGAGGTAATAATCTCAACGGTAATGGCCTCATGATTGGTGTGGAAGATGTGTTCAAAGGTGTGAGAGTAGGGGCCATGGCCGATGTCGTGTAGCAGTGCCGCACATAGGGCGGTCAGCCGTTCACTGTCGTCCCAACCCCCATCGCCAGGTTCCTTGGTCGGATAGTTTCGTTGAAAATTGTCACAAATTTGGCGGGTGATCTCGTAGACCCCTAAGGAGTGGGTGAAACGGGAGTGTTCCGCGCCATGAAAGATTAGTGAGGCTGTCCCCAGCTGCTTGATTCGGCGTAGTCGTTGAAATTCCCGGGTATTAATCAGATCAAGAATAATTTGATGTTGAACATAAATATAGTTATGAACGGGATCCCGAAAGACTTTCTCGCGGGGTAACCGTGCTTGGGCATAGGACACACTAATTCCTCCTTGCTAAAGTTAATTTATTTTTGGTTGGCGACGCCGCATTTGATCTGTTGCCCGGTCGAGTCGCGTCTGAAAGGCCGGTGTGCTCAACATGGCCGTTATCTTTCCACGACCGACTCGGGTCCCAGCCTGCACAAGGGCTGTTCGGAACCGATCCTGAGCGGTTGTCAGGGTTAGTGGCTGGTCGAGTAAGTCGGCAGTCGTGGTCATGGTATCGGGGTCCACGTCCGGGAAGCTCCACTGATTGGGTTCATCACCCAAACCAGCCTGGTAAAAGTCCCGCACGATGAGACCCCGCTGCGATTGATTACCGCTGACGCTCAGGTACAACATGGTGACTAGCGCATTGGTACTGCGGCGTTGCGCAATGCCGGCGATTTTACGGCCGCCGACACTGAGATCATAGTCGCCCGGACAATATGACCGACTGATTTCGTAGTGATCGATGCTAAGTTCGGGCCAGGCTGCCGCGACCAAGGTCGTCATTTGCTGGTAGGCGGCGCTGACACTGATGGGCTCACTTAGTGGCGCAAAGAGTGAGACGTTGAGGACACCGCTGTCAGCAATGACGGCGAGCCCACCCGAATTTCTGAGAACAACGTCGTAACCATGGGCTTGAACCGCCCTGACTGCCGCCGCTAGGTGCGGGAGATGCTTGTCTTTTAGTCCCATGATCAGCGTGGGGGTCATGGTCCAGAAATGTAGGATTGGTTGACCAAGTTCCGCCACCGAATCCAGTAGGGCATTGGTATAGCCGAATGCAGCGTTGGCTTGGTCCGCCGGAATCGGTGTGGTCAGCGTCTGGATATCAGGCGCTATTTGGTTTAATTGATCCAACAATGGTCATCCCCCTTCACGATAGGTCTTCACCCCACCATTATACTAGAAAAGCCTGGTGCCGTCATGGTCTGGACCACTCTTAACGAAAACTGAGGGTTGCCGCAGCTGGGGATGAGATCAATTGCAGTCACGATAGTTAAATGGTAGGTTTTCACCCACAAATGAACTATAATTAGAACAGACATTTTTGGAAAGGAAGGGTGCAAATGGATCAGCTATCTACGGGGGTGCCCGTTGCGATTCACTTGGAAACGCATATCAAGCAGCATGACGATGTTTCGGATTACCGCTTGGACGTTGATGGACAATTGGTCCAGATGGGGACCAATTTGTACCTCAGATACCTCGAACCCGATGAAGAGACCGGCGATAAGACACCAGTCACTATGAAGTTTACGCCGGAGGGCGAGGTTCATTTGACTCGTGCGGCCGAAGCCGAACTACGGTTGCATTTTGTCAGTGGCAAACGGGTCACGGCCCGTTATAATACGCCATATGGGACGATGCCCATCGAAACGGTGACGCCACTCCTTGAGACAAAATTTGAGGAACGGCCATTCCGTGGGAACGTTAAGATTGATTACCTCCTGTATGCTGGGGAAGAATTGGTCGGAAACTATAAGATTAGATTGCAATTTACAGCATAAGCGAGTATCATATTTTAGTAGACTGCGGAAAGGACGTGCACCAGTTTGGAATTAAAAGTCTTTGAGGGCCAGAACAAAAAGGAATTATCAATGATTGAAGTCGCTCACGCCATTTTGTCACAGCATGGCGATGTGATGGGGTTTGCCGATCTGGCAAATGCCGTCCAAACCTATTTAGGCGATAGCGACGAAGAAATTCGTGAACGGCTGTCCCAATTTTATACGGATTTAAACGTCGATGGTAGTTTCATTTCTCTGGGTGATAACCTTTGGGGACTGCGAACTTGGTATCCGTTCGAATCCATCGATGAGGCAACGGTTCACACCGAAGAGGATGAGGACCAACCTAAGCGCAAGAAGCGCAAGAAGGTTAATGCCTTTCTCGCCGACACGACCGATGACGATGACGTGATCGATTATGACGACGATGATCCAGAAGATGACGACAGCAGCACTTACGCCGACGACGATGATGACGATGACGACACGACTGGTTCTAACGGCCCAGATTTGGGTAAGTTACAGACGGGTCTCGGCATTGACGACGATGACGAAGAAGACGATACCGAAGATATCCCTGACGGAATCGAAGACCAGCTTTCACAGATGGATGCTCCCGATGACGACGAGGATGACAGTCTCGACTTCTCCGCCGACGACGATGATGACAGTGACGATGATGATGAAGAAGAGGACAGCGAAGAAAAATAGTTTCTTTGTTTACTTGACCTCTTACCCAAAAGCAGGTATCATATTTTTTGGGCTCCTTGCTACTTTGTAGTCGAGGACAACTGAACGGTGAGCTCCCTATTCCAACGAATAGGGAGCTTTTTTTATAGTTTTACGGACGCACCGGATCACCCTAAATAATCTTACGAGGAGTTTGCACATGACCAAATATATTTTTGTGACTGGCGGCGTGGTTTCATCATTAGGTAAAGGAATTGTGGCTGCTTCATTGGGCCGGCTATTGAAGAACCGGGGGTTAAACGTCACGATTCAGAAATTCGATCCATACATCAACGTGGATCCCGGCACCATGAATCCTTATCAACACGGGGAAGTCTTCGTCACTGACGACGGGACCGAAACTGATTTGGACTTAGGTCATTACGAACGGTTCATCGATAACAACTTGAACAAATATTCTAATGTCACGACTGGTAAGATTTATTCGGAAGTCTTGGAAAAGGAACGTCGTGGGGACTACTTGGGTGCCACGGTACAAGTGATTCCTCACATTACGGGGATGATTAAGGAAAAGATCATGCGGGCCGGTAAGACCTTAGGTGCCGACTTTGTGATCACCGAAATTGGGGGGACCGTTGGGGATATTGAATCACAACCCTTCCTTGAAGCCATTCGGCAAATGAAGTCAGAAGTTGGCGACGAGAACGTGGTTTACATCCACACAACGTTGGTCCCAACCTTGCATGCGGCTCATGAAATGAAGACCAAGCCAACCCAACACTCCGTGCGTGAGCTTCGGAGCATTGGGATTCAACCAAATATTTTGGTTGTGCGGACGGAGAACCATATTACGGATGACATGCGGCAGAAGATTGCGTTGTTCTGTGACGTTAAGCCATCCGCTGTCATTGAATCCATGGATGTTCCGACCATTTACTCTATTCCATTATTATTACAAAAGCAGGGCCTGGACCAAATTGTTCTGGACCACTTCAAGGTGGAAGCACCACAATCTGATATGGCCGACTGGTCGAAGATGGTTGATCACATGCAAAACCTGACGCAGACGATCAAGATTGCCTTGGTTGGGAAGTATGTGGGCCTACATGATGCCTACATTTCCGTGGCTGAGGCCTTGCAACACGCGGGTTACCCCGTTGATGCCAACATTGACCTTCACATGATTGATGCTGAAACGATTACCGACGATAACGTTGCCGATATCCTGAAGGGGATGGACGGCGTCGTTGTTCCTGGTGGTTTCGGGGACCGTGGGATTGAAGGCATGATTACGGCTATCAAGTACGTGCGGGAACAAGACATTCCATACCTGGGGATTTGCCTGGGGATGCAAGTGGCCAGCATCGAATATGCCCGGGATGTGCTGGGGTATAAGGATGCCAACTCAACGGAAATGAATGCAAACACTAGCCACAAGATTATTGACCTGATGGCCGACCAAGCCGATGTTCATGAGATGGGTGGGACCCAACGGTTGGGTCTTTACCCTTGCAAGTTGAAGGCTGGTAGCGTTGCCGCGGCAGCCTACAACAACCAGACTCAGATTGAGGAACGTCACCGTCACCGTTATGAATTCAATAACGAATACCGGGCAGAAATGACCGCTAAGGGCCTGGTCTTCTCTGGGACGTCACCTGACGACCATTTGGTTGAAGTGATTGAATTGCCTGATAAGAAGTTCTTCGTCGCTGCGCAATACCATCCAGAATTCTTGTCTCGGCCTAATCGTCCTGAAGGCCTGTTCAAAGCCTTCATCGCTGCGGCCAGCAAGGAAGTTAACGACTAATTTAATTCGAAAAAACGGCTTGCGGTCAATCGATCGCAAGCCGTTTTTATGTGATTAACTATTCGGAACGCAGCGCCGTTGCGGCATCCTTCTTGGCCGCCATGCGGGCCGGAATATGCCCGCCGAGAACGGTCAAAATGGTACTAATAATAATCAAGATCACCCCATGAATCGGATTCAAGTGGGCGACGTTGCTGAGGTTCGTGATGTTCTTCAATACGATGTTGACGGGGAAGGTGAGGAGCCAAGCAATCACGACCCCGAGCGCTCCTGAGGCGACCCCGAGGATGAAGGTTTCTGCATCGAATACTCGGGTAATATCCTTCTTCCGAGCACCGAGCGCCTTTAAGATGCCAATCTCCTTGGTCCGTTCGAGTACCGAGGTGTAGGTAATGATGGCAATCATAATCATACTGGTAACCAGCGAAATGCCGGCAAAGGCAATGAGAACATAGGTGATCGCGTTCATCAAGCCACCGGTTAGACTAGAAACGGTTCCGGCCATGTCGGTGTAGATGACCTGGTCGGCCTTCTTCTTACCGTGGTTGTATTTATCCAGGTAACTCAGCACCTTATCCTTGTTGTTAAAGGTGTTGGGATAGATGAGAATGCTCGATGGGGTGGTTGACCCACCAAGATAACTCACTAAGGACTTCTTAGTCGGCTTGTCGACGCTTTGGCCGGTCATCACGTTAGCATTAGCCTTTTTCTGAGCCTTGACGATGCTGGAATTCTGATTTTTCTTGATAATGTTTTGGGTCAACTGGTCGCTGTAAGCAATCCCTGAGGCCAGAACATTTTCTGAGGACTTGGCCTTAACCTTGACGATCCCGGCAATCTTTAGGCTGGTATTGTTCCGGTTGTTATAAAGGCTTGACGTCGCCTTGTTGGGCACGTAGTTACCGGTTGGCAGGCTCTGGTAGTAATCATTGTTGTTCACAACTTTGATCGTTGTCCCAACAATTTGATTATAGGAGAACTTTTGATCGGCCTTAACCGAATAGCCCAGATTCTTAAGGGCATTGATGTTTGTAGAGTTGTCGCGGTCCACGATCAGAATGACATCGTTCGCATTCTTGGGATAACTGCCGGAGACCAGTTTGTAGTGCTTCTTCAGGAAGCCGATGCCGCCGTCATTGGCGCTAGGGTAGACCGAGCCACCGACACCGGTCGAGGCGGACATGGCCGACTGCATGGCACTGGCGCTGTTAGAGCCGCTGTTATCGGCGTTAGAGAACGAGACTGACTTGGTCTTGCCGTTTACCTGGCGGAGTAGGTTCATCCCGGTTGAGTAAGTGTAGGTAATATTTTTACTGAGTTGTGGATCGAGCCGTTTAACGTAGTTTAAGTAATCTTTGGTAAGCTTATTGGCGTGCGTGGCCTTATCCTGTTCGGACACCTTCGCCATCACCTTGTTGGACTTGGTTGCCTTGACCTTGTCATTGGCATTGGTGCCGCTGGTACTGGTGGCCGTTTGCGAAATGGTGACGGGGAACTGGGCCAACGTATTAGCCTGGGTTTTATTGATTTGTTTTTGGAAACCATTTGATAGGGCGAGGACGATGGCGATCCCGATGATCCCGATGCTTGAGGCAAATGCAGTCAGCGCCGTTCGGCCCTTCTTGGTCCGGATGTTATTAAAGGAAAGCTTCAAGGCCGTCCAAAAGGTCATCCGCGTCTTCTTAAGCTTGAACTGTTCCGCATCGGCATGACCATCATACGGATTGGAGTCGTGTTGAATCTTGCCGTCCGCGAATTCAATAATCCGATCGGCATATTCCTTAGCCAAGTCGGGGTTATGGGTCACCATGATGACCAGTCGTTCGGCCGCCAGTTCCTTGATCAGCTGCATGATTTGCTCGCTGGTTTCGGTATCTAGGGCACCGGTGGGCTCGTCACAGAGTAAGATTTCTGGATCGTTGGCGATGGCCCGCGCGATGGCAACTCGTTGGAGTTGACCACCTGAGAGCTGATTGGGGCGCTTGCCAATGTGCTCGGTCAAGCCAACCCGGTCGAGGGCCTTTAACGCCTTTTCCTTTTTTTCTTGGTTGGAGACACCGCTCAGGGTCATCCCCATTTCGACGTTGTCGAGGATACTCAGATGACTGATGATGTTGTAGCTTTGGAAAATGAAGCCAACGGAATTGTTCCGATAGGCATCCCAGTCCGCGGCGGTAAAGTCCTTGGTCGATTTGCCTTCGATGGCTAAGTCGCCGGAGTCGTAAATGTCGAGGCCACCAATACCATTGAGCATGGTGGTCTTACCGGATCCACTGGGACCGAGGATGGCGACGAATTCTTGTGAACGGAAGGCCACGGACACATCGTCCAGCGCCTTGGTGACGGAATCACCCACGTAGTAATATTTCTTAATGTGTTTTAGTTCCAGCATTTGAAAGAATCCTTCCTTTTTGTGATTACGACTATCGCCTGTACAATTTTTCTGGTAAACTGGCATTAATGCAACACCGTGTCTTATATCATAAAAATTTTTACAGGGACTAGCAACCATCAATTTAATTGTAAATGTTGTTAGTTCAACAGATTTATTCTTTTTGTTGAACTTATGGGAGTGAAGCATGATGGCTGGAGTCAAGAATAACCGCCGGGCACAGTATACCCAGCAAGTCATTCAAACGACGGTGCTGTCTTTGTTGGAGACGAAACCAATTAATATGATTTCGGTCACGGAGGTCTGTGCGCAGGCAGATGTGAACCGAACGACCTTTTACCGTTACTATACCGACATCTACCAGTGCGTTGAGACGATTGAGAAGGCCTTTTTTGACTCGCTAGAGCCACTTGATGGGCGAACCCCTACCCAGGCCTTAGAACACCTGTTGAGCGCCTTCTACCAGGATGAGAAGCTTAGTCACCTAGTCTTTGTGGAAGGTAAGACCAAATTGTTGGCGCGGATGCAAGCGCTGATGATGCAGGTCGGTCCCCAACCACCAATGATTGACGATTATCAAGGCACCTATATTGGCGCCGGGTTACAGAGTATTATGAAGAAATGGGTTAAGGACGGGATGCCCGAGACCCCGAAAGAACTAACAAAAATAATTATCGATACGATTCTGGCAAAGGACTTGGATGACTTACGTCACGTGGTCTTGTAACTAGCAAATATTACATTTTGCACAGAATCCCGGGAAACTGTTGTCTTTTTGCTCGGCATTATTTATCATGGTATCTGACTGTATGGAATTATAAATGGAAGATAAATAAGTGAGGAACCCATCACAATGAAGAAAATGATTATTCATGGCGGCCATCGTCTAGCTGGAGAAGTGACGATCGGCGGCGCTAAAAATAGCACAGTAGCCCTAATTCCAGCAGCAATTTTGGCTGACACACCGGTTCGGTTCGATATGGTACCGGATATCTTAGACGTGCATAACTTAATGTTAATCCTCCGCTCGATGAACGTGCATTCAACGTTTGAAGACGGTGTTTTGACGATCGATCCCACGGAAATCGTGGAAGCCCCATTACCAAGTAAAGCAATCAAGAGTTTACGAGCCTCGTACTACTTCATGGGGTCATTATTAGGTCGTTTCCAACGGGCAACGCTAAGTTTCCCTGGTGGTGATAATATTGGTCCGCGACCAATCGACCAGCATATCAAGGCGTTCCAAGCGTTGGGGGCGTCGGTTGAAGAACATGATAACACGGTTCGGATCACGACTGGTCCAGATGGCCTCCATGGGGCCCGAATTTTCTTAGATATGGTTTCTGTTGGGGCAACGATTAACTCGATTCTGGCGGCGGTCAAGGCCGTTGGCACGACGGTGATTGAAAATGCCGCCAAGGAACCCGAAATTATCGATATTGCCACCTTTTTGAATAACATGGGGGCCCACGTGCGTGGTGCCGGAACCGATGTCATTCGGATCGAAGGGGTCTCAACGTTACGGGCCATGAACACCCATACGATTATTCCAGACCGGATTGAAGCGGGTACCTATCTGTCAATGGCCGCTGCGGTTGGGGATGGTGTGACGGTTAAGAACGTGATCCCTGAACATCTGGAGGCCTTCACGGCCAAGATGATGGAAATGGGTGTGCCGTTAGAGATTAACGAGGATAGCATCTATGTGCCACACGTGGATGATCTCAAGCCAATTCAGATTAAGGCGATGCCATTCCCTGGCTTCGCCACTGACTTGCAACAACCCCTGACACCACTCTTATTCAGAGCGGCCGGGAGTAGTGTGGTGATTGATACCATTTATCCCAAGCGGATTAAGCATATTGCCGAGCTGCGGAAGATGGGGGCTAACATCCGTTCCGAAGAAGGCACCATCGTGGTTGACCCAAGTACCGATCTGGTCGGCAACGAGGTTCAGGCCGGCGAGATTCGGGCGGGGGCCTCACTAGTAATTGCGGCCTTGATGGCTGACGGAACCACGGAAATTAATCGTGCGGAGAATATCATGCGGGGTTACGACCGAATTGTTAAAAAACTAACGGACCTAAATGCCGACGTTGAAATCGTTGAGGACAGTCTCGTGGAGAATGGTCAAGATTAGCCATTGCCGCGCAGATAGATTCATGGTATAATTCAACGGTTGACGATTAAATCAATCTCTGACCCAGTCAATGGTTCAGGGCAAAGGAGCGAAATACATTATGAAGCAAGGAATCCATCCAGATTACCGTGAAGTTGTGTTCCAAGACTCAAGTACTGGTTACAAGTTCTTGTCTGGTTCAACTGCAACTTCTGACGAAACGGTTGAATGGGAAGATGGCAACACCTACCCATTGATCCGTGTCGAAATTTCTTCAGATTCACACCCATTCTACACTGGTAAGCAAAAGTTTACTCAGGCCGATGGTGCCGTGGACCGTTTCAACAAGAAATACGGTTTGGCAAACGACTAATTATAAAAATTATGATTCGTCGCCGGTGGCAGTTATCTGTCGCCGGTTTTTGTTTGCTCAAAATTGCGGATAGCTTTGTTTTTCCCGTGTTTTGGGGTAAAATGCGGTATCGTAGAGATCGAATTAATTGGGGATTGGAGTAAACTCAAATGGCAGATAAAAAGACCCCAAAACCGCGTCGAATGCGCTGGTTCTGGTCCACAATATTTGTATTACTATTAATCGTTTCATTGGCCTTAATCTTCAACGAGCAGATTAAAAATTGGCTGATTTCTTCCTATCAACCGCAGATTACTCAGAAGTCGGTGAAGAAGAGTGAGAAGAAGAAAGCCTCCTATGATTTCAGTAAGGTGAAGTCGCTCGACTTCTCAACGGTGGCGAACGCTCGCTGGAATACGGCCAATATTCATGTGGTTGGTGAACTTCTAATGCCACAATCGAAGATTCACTTGCCAATTGCCAAAGGTGTCAGCAACGAGGTGTTGGCTCTGACGGCGGGAACTATGCGCCCCGATCAGAAGATGGGCGAAGGCAACTATCCGTTGGCCGGGCACCATATGACCTCGCAGACCATTCTGTTCAGTCCACTCTATTGGAAGACACGGGTGGGGCAGAACATCTACCTGACGAATGCCAAGAAAGTTTATGTCTACAAGGTTAGTGTCCGTAAGTTTATCAAGGCCACCGATGTCCAGGTGGTGGCGCAGACCAAGCGGAAGCTGGTGACACTAATTACCTGTGATGCGACCGGGGCCAACCGACTCATGATTCGCGGAACGTATGTGAAGCAGATGGCGTACAAGGATGCCCCGACTTCCGTACAAAAAGGGTTCCACAGTGGTTTCAATAACAAGTAAGCTAAAGTCATCTAGTAGGTGATCGCTATCTAACAGCGATCGCCTTTTTTGGGGTCAAAAATGGTTGTGATTTCATCTACAATTGCGTGAATATAAGTGCTTTTATGGTACAGTATAAAACGTTTAATATTTATGGATAGATGAGAAAATAATGATAAAATGTGGAAACGAGAATCAAACCGATAAAACGCTTCAACTGCTTATGTACCAGTGCATTTCGAATGCGGCTCACTTGATATATCAATCGATTTATCAAAAACGGAAGCGATTCCATAATATCCTGAATCACCACACATGGTTAATTGTGGACAAGGCAACAAATCCATGATATTCTGTGTTTGTAATCAGATGACGTTCATCAGATGAGTTCCAAATCAGGACCAATTTCCGGCCGGATTCGGTCCTGGCAATAGATAGATGTTTGAGCAAGTTAAGACGTAAGGATGGGACAGCGATGCAATTAGGAAAGAGAATGTTGCTGATACTGGGCCTGCTCATCGTCGGTTGGGGGGCTCCCACGACTGCTCATGCCGCGAGTCAATCAGCTGGGGATGTCCAGCAGGGTCATTACTCTGTCACTCTGAAGCCTACCGCCAACTCCGGTTCCGATGGGAACTTGGTTGGTGGTGGCGATGGGGATTTAGTTTCACCCGGTGGCGATTCTAACGGCTCGAATAACCATCAGAAGCCAACGACTACAGCGACTTCTGGCGGCGATGGCGATACCGTGAATGGTCAGTCAACCCAGCATCATTCCGGGTTGACGGGACGCTTACCTCAAACTTCTGAGACATGGTTCGGAATTGGAACCATGACCGGTATCATCTTATTGTTATTAATTTGGATTGTAGTACTGACGCGTAGACGGAAAGCACACAACTAAAAGTTGAGGAGAGAATATTATGACTAAAAAGACTTTGCAATTAATGGCGACTTTAGCACTGGCAGCAGGTATTGGTTTCAGCGGCGTCACCGCTCATGCGGCTGAGGGCGAAACGCCAGCACCAGGCACGACGACAACACAGGCAACGGTTGAGTTAAAGCCTGGTGACGGTGGTACTGGTGGTGTCGGGAGTATTAGCTTGGAAAAGGCGCCTGGTGCATCTTTTTCCGACAAACTCAATGGGACTACTCAGGTTTTAGGTGACGCTGCATTTACTGAAGACAGTTTAGTTGTTAACGATAAAGGTAGTGGTACTGGTTGGACTGTCCATGTGAACTCTAGTGCATTCAAAGATACGGATAACGGTTCGGTTATGAAGGCGAGTGAAATGGCCTTCCTGACACCAGTAGTTGGCACCGTTACTGGCGAAGACAGTGCTAGTGGTCATCCAACCGCTAGTGGCGACATTAAGTTTGCCAGCCAAGGTTCTGAAGATATGTTAGTTTTCAGCGCAGCTAAGGATGCCGGGGTTGGGCAATGGGCCGCTAAATACACGAAACCACAGTTTACCGTTGCCGGTGGGAACAAGGCTGGTAACTACGCAAGTACGTTGACTTGGACGTTAAGCAATGCTCCTGGTGGTACTGACACTGGCGACCAGGCTTAAGCGCTTCCCAATTCCGTTGCTCTAAGCAAAGGAGGGCTGCGCAGTGACTATAAAAATATTAGGAATGGTGGCTTCGTTAGCCTGTATTCTTGGGATACTGACGGGGCCGACGCAGATAACCGCATTTGCAACGACAACGCGTGACTCACAAAGGACCACGGCAACAACGTCTTTGACTCCCGGTGACACGACGGGACCGGTGAAACCGGTGGATCCAGATAATCCTGGTGGTGGTTTTCAACCGGAACCAGGGGACGAGGATAACCATGGAACCGGGTCAACTGGTGTCCTAACCTTGGATTATGTCTCGAACCTTACCTTCAAGCAGGGGGCAACGACAGGTCAAACGTTAAGCGCCACCGCGACAAATACCAAAGCCTTTATTCAAGTCAGCGACCGCCGTTACAATGGTGCGGGATGGAAACTAACCTTATTGGCTGGGTATCCGAAGGGCCAATCGAATGGTGAAACGCTGTCACAGAGTTCACTAGCGATTGGGTCAACGAAATTTACGCCGGCAATTGCCAATACGGTTAGTAATCCACCTGTCACGACCCTGGATGGTAAACAGCCAGTTAAGATGGGTGAGTCGACACTCGTTGGCGAAGCCGGGCGCGATGCTGGAATTGGCACGTGGTTATTGCGATTGAACGACAATTCAGCTTCACCGATGCGCTTGTTCTTTAATAGCGCACAGGTTACCCGTAAACAGAGTTATGCGGGTGAGTTAACTTGGCAGTTGACTGAAGCACCCTGAAAAGATGCGATTTGAAGGATGCGATGGCACCAGTCATCGCATTTTTTCGCAAGGCAGCGATAAATATATTGATAAGCGAGGGGGCCAATTTATTATGAAAAAATGGTGGCGGATTGTTCTAACGTTAGGGACGTTGATTTTGGGAGTTGGATTTGCTCAACAGGTTGCTCATGCAGAGGGCGTGGGTTATACGGTGAGTTCAATTCTTCCCGATAATCAGGATGATAAAAAGGTCACTTACTTTGCTTTGCGGGTCAAACCGAACCAAAAGCAGAAGTTGGCCATCGTCATTAGTAACACGAGTAAGGAAAAAAAGAGTTATCAAGTTGGAGTCAATCAGGCCATTACTAATAGCAATGGGGTGATCGATTACAGTAAGCAAAAGCCCGAACGCGATAGTACCCTGAAGGTGGGAATCAAAGACATCTTTGGCGATAAAACGCAGAAGGTCACAATTCCTGGTAAGAGTAAGAAGAAAGTTTATGTGACCTACAAGATGCCGCCACAAAAGATTGAAGGCATGATTCTCGGCGGCATCTATGTGAAGCAATTGACTTCGGATGAGGCTGGCAAGAAGGGCGGCGTTAGCATTAAGAACGCCTTCGCCTATGTGATTGGGGTGCGGTTACGGGAAAGTGATGTCAATGTTGCACCAGACATGAAGTTGCTTTCGGTGAAGAACGGCCAATTTAATCAGTTCAATCAGGTTGAAGCCAAGTTGCAGAACCCACGGCCTGGTATCATGAGTAAGTTAAAAGTGAAGGCCAAAGTGACCAAGCAGGGTGACAGCAAGGTGATCTTGAATAACGAGAAATCGTCCTTAGCTATGGCACCAAACAGTCACTTTAACTATGCGATTCCTTGGGGCGACAAGCAGCTGAAGGCGGGCACGTATACCTTGACGTTGGATGCTTACGCTCAGGGGGGCTACCACTGGCACTTTACCAAGGACTTTGAACTGACGACCAAGGAAGTCGGTCAAATGCAAAACAAGTTCAATACGCCAAAGAAAACCAACTATTTATGGTGGTTCGTGGCGGGTGGCGCGGTGATTATTCTTCTGTTATTGATTATTATTTACCTGTTATTAAAGAATCGTCGCCGTGATGACAATGGTTCAAGCGATGCGGAATAAATAACAAAAGAGAGCTGTGAGATGAAAATATCTCACAGCTCTCTTTTCGTCGTAATGAGTTCGTTATCATAATAATATTAATCACAAATATTGTTATATCAACGTTTGTGGTCCCATAACCGGATTGGCAATGCTATACTTAAGCAAAACAATCAGGGGTGTTATTATTAAATAACTTGTAATATAATTTTGACTCATAATGGATTACCCCCTTGGTTGGCATCAAGAAGGGGATGGACATCACACATGATGAAGACAATAGGACTAGGAATTGTTAGCATGGTGGCCGCTGTATGTCTATTTTGGACGGCAACTATCCCGGTCAAGGCATCATTTTATAATGATGATTTGAATGCGGCATTGAGGTCGGCGCCTCAAGGGATTCACCTACAAGACTTCTTTGAGGTTAGTCAATCGGACCGCAATCGTGCCGAGGTGATCGACAGTACCAATCCCCAAACATTGGGGACCCAGGTCGTCAAAATTACCGATGGTCGCTCTCAGATAGGGGGGATTTGGTCCCGAGACAATATGCGGTTTAATCTGCGGCATGACCAGACGGTTTCGATGTGGCTATATTTTGGCAACCTGGGGAACGCTCAGGAAGAGTTGAATCATGCGGGAGATGGCATGGCCTTTGTTCTACAGAATGATAAGCGAGGAAGCAAAGCCGCACCTGATTTTGGCAAGTCAAGTCCATTTGGTGAAACTTTGGGGGTCTGGGGTGTCGATAATAAGCCGAGTCAGTGGTTGTTTGATACGATTCAGCAGAACTTAGCCAAATCAGCCATTCAAAATAGCTGGGCCTTAGAATTTGATACCTTTATTAATAACTCAAATGACCGGGATCAGGCCGGCACCGGCAATTCTTTTGATCTTGATGAAAATCCAGGTCGTATTCAACGACCACATATCGCTTCCAACTATCCGGCGCAACCCGATAGTTATCACATCTACAATCGAATCTGGGGCATGGGGTCATCACTGTATGCTGGGTTAATTCATAATGGGTTAATCCAAGGTAATGATTTTAATTTCTTGTCGGATGCCCGGTGGCATCATCTCACGATTCGTTATCATCCAGATTCTGAAAACTCTGACCTAGCCACGATGTCCTATTCTTTTGATGACCACTCTTTAGCCAGGGAGTCAGTTACACGGGATGTTCGGATTAACCGGAAAATTATTGATCCGGACCATAATAAGGATGCCCTCTGGGGATTTACAGGGTCAACGGGGAGCGCCTGGGAGAACAACTTGGTCGTCTTCGACACTGTCCCCAACTTGGTCGATGCCGATGCCTCGGTAGAGCTCAAGGACAACGATCACCTGGTTAAGGCCGGCGACGTACTAGAACATGGTGATCCAGTTAGCCTGCAATACAACCTAAAATACGCTAACGGAACGACCGATTGGCATGATATTAAGGCCCTTTTGAATTTGCCAGGAAAGATCCGATTTGCCACAGCGACGCTGACATATGCCAATGGGTCAACTCAGGAACTAAGCGGACTAGATTTAAAGGCGTCGACGATTACTCATCAATTACAACAGAACCTGTCTGACGATAATCCTAGTGCCAAGATTGTTCTGACGGGTAAGGTTAAGGATGAGAGTGGGACGGAGCCGGAACAAACCAGTGTGTTCACGGGGACGGAAGCCGTTGCTCAGGCGACACTACCCTCGTTTAAGGTCCATGGAACGAATAATATGAGTTTAACGTTGGAAAAGTCGAAAGATACAGCAGTGGATGGCAGCAAGCAGGCCCTGATCAAAGGCCAATTGGATCTGTCGCACACCCAATTCACGGCTAAAGATATCCATCTAGAAAGCCGCCTCAATGGTGACAGTCAGCCAGACCAAGGGGTGACCTTACTGGATGATGCCGGGCACTTCAATTATCGGGTGCCGGCCAATACGTTACGAGAGGGAGACAATCAGCTTGCCATCACGGCCGTTGATACCGCCAATAATCAGTCAAATGAGGTAGCCGTATCCGTACCGGCGCATTATTCAAAAGACCCATCACGGGGAACCGTTGAGTTCACATCGGCATCGCCGGCAGTTGACTTCGTCGGACGGCTGAGCGGCACATCGGCACTTATTCCCACTGCCTCCAAGGCAGAACTAACCATCACGGATACACGGCCCGTTGGGAATAAATGGGCGTTGCAGGCCACGGCCACGTCTCTGACAACCGATAAAGACCAGCGCCATTTAGCGGGAGCCATGGCCTACGTGACCACCTGGGGGAAGACGCTCACCTTGTCAGATGACGCCCAGATTGTGGCGGAACATGAAAAAAATACGGGAAGTAACGACTCGACTAATGTCGCGGCCGATTGGCAGGGGCTTAGAGGCCTAATGCTGCAACTGAATGCCGGCGCTCAACAGGGAAACTACACCGGTAAAATCACCTGGAGTCTAGATGATGTCCCAGAGGTTTAAAGAAAATACGCTGATCAGTCCACTTTAACAGTCACTGATCAGCGTATTTTAATAAGGTATTTTACCGAAGCTTCTCTAGCCAAGCTGGCAGGGATTGCGCCAGTTCTTGGTAGGTCAGCTCGAATTTGTGGGTATACCAAGGGTCATCGATGGCCTCGCCCTGACGTCCAGGAAGAATATCCAGGCAGAGTTGAACCTTAGCGGCATCGGCTGCCGTTGGCGCCATGCGCTTCAAGTTAGCCACATTGGCGTGATCCATCGTAATAATGATGTCGGCCCAGTCAAAGTCCGCCGCGGTAATTGGCCGTGATCGGTGTTGACTGGCATCTAATCCGTGTTCCCGCATGGTTTTCAGGGCACCGGGATGGGGATGATTGCCCTCTTCCTCGGGACTAGTGGCTACCGAAATAGCCGTGAATTGGTCAGTGAGGCCTTGCTTAGCAACCAGATCGTTAAAGATTGCTTCGGCCATTGGGGAGCGACAAATGTTCCCTAGACAAACGAACAAAACGTGTTGCATGGTGAAACCTCCTAATTAATGGTAAAGTCAGGCGAACTTGCTGGAGTCTGAATTGGCCATTTGTTATCATGAGTTTAACAGACATTGGAGAAGGAGTGAGCAGTTTGGTAGCAATAATTTTAATCATCATCGTGGTTTTGATAGTCGCTTGGTACATCAGTGCTTACAACGGTCTCATTCGGACCCGGACACACGTGGAAGAATCATGGAGTCAGATCGATGTTCAGCTGAAGCGGCGGAACGATTTAATTCCTAACTTGGTGTCAACGACCAAGGGCTATGCGAATTATGAACAGGCAACGTTGAAGAAGGTTGTTGAGTTACGGAATCAATTAACGGCGGTTCCTGCCGACGATCATCAACAGACGATGGAAGTTTCTAATCAACTTTCCACCACGTTGCGGTCACTATTTGCTTTGTCAGAAAATTATCCTGACCTAAAGGCAAATACGCAATTTACCCAATTGATGGAAGAGCTGACAAACACTGAAAATAAGATTGCCTATTCACGGCAACTCTATAACACATCAGTGGCCAACTTAACCATGAAGATTCATTCGTTCCCAAGCAATGTGGTGGCCAATATTCACCACTTTAAGGCCAGCGAATATCTTCAAGTTCCAGAAGAAGAAAAAACAGCGCCCAAGGTTAACTTTGACGACTTTGGTCAAGATAAGTAGGCGATAGCATGTTGTATGATCAAATTGCCATGAATAAACGGCGAACAGGATATGTCATGGTGGGCTTTGGCTTACTGGTCCTGGCAATTGGAGCGGCCCTTGGCGATTTGTTCTGGGCAAGTTGGCAATCAGGAATCGTCATCGCGGCTATTGTCACGG
The DNA here is from genome assembly GCF_003946545.1 of Levilactobacillus tangyuanensis. Classification (GTDB taxonomy): domain Bacteria; phylum Bacillota; class Bacilli; order Lactobacillales; family Lactobacillaceae; genus Levilactobacillus; species Levilactobacillus tangyuanensis. The sequence goes on along the minus strand of NZ_RHOA01000010.1, from coordinate 24,099 downwards.
CAGTCTATATGGCCATCATGATTAGTCAATCGACCAATGTTGTGATGAGCATGAACCACGCTAGAGAAATTAAGGACGTCAGTGCCGCCCCTCAGTTGTGGCATCTGGTGGAAGATATGGCATTGGTTGCCCAAGTTCCTATGCCAAGAGTCTTTATCATTGATGACGCCAGCCCCAATGCATTTGCAACGGGAAATGATCCCCAGCACGCGGCCGTGGCCGTCACCACCGGGCTCTTGCAACGGCTAAACCGGGAAGAACTCGAAGGCGTAATCGGTCATGAGATGTCTCACGTTCGGAATTATGATATCCGCTTACAGACGATTGCTTTGGCTTTGTCTGCGGCAATTGGCTTGTTAGTCAGCTTCTCCCATAACTGGTTTTTCTGGGGTGGCAGTCGTCGCCGGGACGACCGGGAAGGGAATGCCGGGGCGATAGGGATGGTGATCTCACTGGTCCTGATTCTCTTGGCACCGCTAGCTGCTAGCATTGCTCAGATGGCGTTATCCAGGAATCGTGAATATCTCGCGGACGCCTCCAGTGTTGAATTGACCCGGAATCCACAAGGCCTCATTATGGCGCTCAGAAAGATTGATGACAGTGCGCCCATGAAAGAAGCAGACCCTAACAGTTCTGCTCTCTATATCAGCGATCCTTTCAAGAAAAAGCAAAAGTTTTCGGACTTGTTTGCGACCCATCCACCCATTGCGGACCGTATCGCTCGGCTAGAAAAAATGTAAAACGAGTGTTCGTTTCGGGGGTGTTTAGGAGTACAATTAAACTTGACTGAGTATCGGGGAAAGAGTGTACGAGTATGCGCGGAAATTTTGTTTATTTAAGTCTAGAACCCGTCACGAATATGATTTATTCGTTAGGGATATCACCCGCTGATTTTTTGAATGGGATTCCAGCAATCCCGAATCAGCTCCTTTTGCTGAACGAAGAATCAGGGAGTGATGTTGAGATTAACCCGCATACCCGGTTCCAAACGGTCAATGGGCAAGCACAGATTCGACGCTACCTATTAGCTAAGCATGAACGGCCAGTCAAGTGGGTTGATTATACGCATTCGGATGACTTGGATTTTCTGTTGCCATCTGAGATTGCCGAGTTACTCTACCTGGCCCACATGGAAACGCATATTAGAACCCCGTTTTATGCCAAGTTACAGAATCAATATGCCTTCCTAACCTTACGTGATGGGTTCTACAAGACCTACTATCGCGAGTTGGGTGATTTCAATCATGTGTTGGAGGTTAGCCTAAAGCGGCACCTACGGGCGATGCATAATAATCGTTGGGTCTTTGCCCGGCCGTTGGCTATTAGTGACATTCCTCATGAGATTCTGCTGCAGTTGACGCAGGGGCTAATGGATGGCATGATTGTGGCCTTTGACCAACTGGTTGAGCGCCGGCGAGTCTACGTCATTCCCGTTCGAGCCGTTGATCATCCTGAGCGGCAAGCGACTTGGTATTCTCAAGAGGAAGTCTATGCAGACTCGCGAGAGGTTGCCAGCTTGCGCTACGATTTAACCTCACGGGAGTGGGCTCTCAGCATCCATGACAACGAGGTTTTTAGCGATGTGGCCGATTTAATTTAAGAATAGTGGGAGCCTGGCAGATGCCGGGTTCTTTTTTTATTGTCAATATGTGGTTTTAACGAAAAGTGACCTGAAAATGACGGCCCAATGCCTATTGCCACGGGCTCCAAAGGCTGTCACGCCAAATGGCGGCTAGACTGTTTTAGGTTCGGCCTGGGGATCCATGGTATAATGTAAGACAGAAATTTTAAGCCGTGCTTAACTAGGTGTGCGACTAGACACTTAGAAAAACAGATGACCCAGTTTGCGATAGACGGCTGGGCCTCAAAATTAGGAGCATATAAAATGAAAATGCAACTTGCAGAAATTGCTCGAGCAGTCGGAGCAATCAACGATTTTGACCAATGGCGAGATGTCAGCGTGACTAGCGTGGCGTTCGACAGTCGTCACCTCCAACCGGGAGGCTTGTTTATTCCGCTCAATGGTGAGCAGGATGGCCACAAGTTCGTCCAATCGGCGATTGATCACGGGGCTGTGGCCACGTTGTGGGCCAAGGATTTAGCAACCGCCCCCGCTGACTTTCCCGTCATTCAAGTGGCAGATTCTCTGAAGGCCCTTCAAGCGTTGGCACAATACTATCTGTTAAAGATTTATCCACGGGTCGTTGCGATTACCGGTAGCAATGGTAAGACGACGACTAAGGACATGGTGGCTGCCGTGTTAGCTACTCAGTTTAACGTGACTAAGACCAACGCCAATTTTAATAATGAAATCGGTGTGCCAATGACCGTCCTATCGATGGAACCCAACACTGAAATGTTGGTGGTTGAGATGGGGATGGACCGGCCGGGCCAACTCGATTTCTTGAGTAACTTAGTGAAGCCAGACGTGGCCATCGTGACCATGATTGGCGAGGCGCATATCGAATTCTTCGGAACGCGGGATAAGATTGCGGATGCCAAGTTGGAAATTACTCACGGTCTGAATGACGATGGGATCTTCGTTTACAATGGTGACGAACCGTTGCTACGTGAACGAGCCGCCGATCTACCACAGCGTCAAGTCACCTTTGGTCAACAAGGGACGAACGACTTGTTCTCGAAGGATATTCAGGGCGAGGCAACGTCAACGAGTTTCAAGGCTAACCAATGGCCAGACACCACGTTTACGATTCCAATGTTAGGGACGTATAATGTCAACAATGCGCTGGCTGCGCTGGCGGTAGCTTCTGTTTACCGGATTCGACCTGAGAATGCCCAGAAGGCCCTGGCCAATGTTGATTTGACCGAGAATCGCGCCGAATGGTTACCGGGCAAACAAGGCGAGTCCATCCTGAGTGACGTGTATAATTCCAATCCAACGGCTGCTAAAGAGGTCCTGTTGGCCTTCTCACAAACGCCGGTTAAGGGAAAGCGGTACGTGGTCCTTGGGGACATGCTGGAATTAGGCAAGCAAGCCGATGCCATGCATGCGAGTTTGTCTACGGCCATCGACCCGACTAAGATGGCTAAGGTTTTCTTAGTTGGCCCGCATATGGAGGCCCTGCAACGGGCGTTAGCGAAGGATGATCCGAACTTAGCGGTTGCCCATTATGCCACAACAGAGCTGGAACAATTGAGTCAGGACCTGGAAGCGGTTTTAACCAATGACGATCAAATTTTATTAAAAGGGTCGCACGGAATCCACTTGGAACAAGTTTTAGCGGCATTAAAGGATTCTTCTGAAAATTAAATGAAAACGAAGCAACTTCCATAAGTCTTGGGAGTTGCTTATTTTGTTTCAGCGTTGTATGATGGCTTAGTTGTATTTAGAATCGAATTAACCCGCACTAGCCAATCGCGGTTCGCACCATGGGAAACGGATTTTTTCCAAGGACTACGAGGCACTAGTGTGATGGTCCCATATTAGGAGGAAAATATTTTTGAAGTTTAATGAACTAGGTCTCTCCGATGACCTACTGAAAGCTGTCACTACAGCAGGTTACGAAGAAGCGACCCCAATTCAAGCCGAAACCATCCCAATGGTGTTGGATGGCCAAGATGTTATTGGTCAGGCCCAAACGGGTACTGGGAAGACGGCGGCCTTCGCCTTACCAATCCTTGAAAAGATTGATAAGAGCAATCAAAATGTCCAAGCCCTCGTGGTTTCACCAACACGGGAATTAGCTATCCAAACCCAAGAAGAAATTTACAAGTTAGGCCGTAACGAACGGGCTAACGTGCAAGTTGTTTACGGTGGGGCAGATATTCGGCGTCAAATTAAAGCGCTGAAGAATCATCCCCAAGTCGTTGTTGGGACGCCAGGTCGTTTACTCGACCACATCCGTCGTCACACGCTGAAGCTTGACCACGTGCAAATGTTGGTCTTGGATGAAGCCGACGAAATGTTAAACATGGGCTTCTTGGATGACATTGAAGATATCATCAAGCAATTGCCAGAAGAACGTCAAACGATGTTATTCTCAGCAACTATGCCACCAGAAATCAAACGTGTCGGGGTTCAGTTTATGAAGGACCCTAAGCACGTGAAGATTAAGGCGAAGGAATTGACCACTGACTTAATTGATCAATTCTACGTCCGTTCTCGTGACTTTGAAAAATTTGACATTATGACACGGTTCTTCGACGTTCAATCGCCAGATTTGACGATTGTGTTTACGCGGACGAAGCGCCGGGTTGATGAAATCTCAAGTGGTTTACAAGCACGTGGCTACAACGCTGCTGGTATTCATGGTGACCTGACGCAAAAGCGTCGGACTCAAATCATGAACCAGTTCCGGCACGGTCAATTGGATATCCTGGTTGCAACGGACGTTGCAGCTCGTGGGATTGACATTGATGACGTGACCCACGTTTACAACTACGATATTCCTCAAGATCCAGATAGTTACGTTCACCGGGTTGGCCGGACTGGCCGTGCCGGGAAGCATGGTGTGTCCATGACCTTCGTGACGCCTAACGAAATGGATTACTTGCGTGAAATCGAAAAGTTAACTAAGGTGCGTATGTTACCTCTGAAGCCACCTTCGGATGAAGAAGCTTTGGTCAGCCAACTTGGTGCAGCCAAGGACGCAGTTGTCGATCTGATCAACAAGACCGATACTGAAAAGTTCTCTAAGGTTGCTGAAAGCTTACTGGCCGAATATGACGCCGAAGACTTGGTTGCAGCATTATTAAATGATGTAACTAAGGATGACAGCAGTCAGGTTCCAGTTAAGATCACACCTGAGCGTCCATTACCTCGTCGTGGCGGCAAACGCAACGGTGGTGGTTACCATCGCGGCGGCAACGGCGGTGGCAATAATCATCGTGGTGGCGGTAACTTCCGTCATCGCCAAGACCGTCGTGGCGGCAGCGATTCCCGTAACCATGACTCCCGTAATCACGGGGGCAATCGTAACGGCAATGGCAGCCATCACAGCAACGGTAACGGTGGTCGGCGTTCCGATGGTGGAAGCCGCGGCTTCACTATCCGGAAAAAAGACTAATTTAAAAAGAGATTGATTGGTAGAAAACGGGCAACCCACTAGGGGGTGCTCGTTTTTTTGTGAACTTGCTGGCTAGGAGCTTAATATTAGTTTATGATTATTCTTAACTAATGATGTTGTGGGGATTAATCAGTGTGGCGTGTGCTAAAATATACCGTAGACATTATCGTGAGGTGAATACCATGATCGTTGGTACTGGGATTGATATAACTGACTTAGCGCGGGTAGCGGCAATTGTTGATCGCCAGCCGGCCTTTTTAGAGCGGGTTCTGACGCCAGATGAACTGGCCGATTACCGCCAGTTCACCGGACCACGGGCCGTGGAATTTATCGCCGGTCGCTGGTCGGCCAAGGAATCCTACGGCAAGGCCATGGGCACCGGGATCGGCCGGAGAGTGGGGTTTCAGGATATTGAAATTCGCGATAATTCGGCTGGCCGGCCCGTCGTGTTGAGACAACCTTTTGAGGGGATAGCACATGTGTCAATTTCCCATACGGCAACGGTTGTCATGAGTCAGGTTATTTTGGAAAGAGGGCAATAAGTATGATTATTGGTGAACATCGTCCATCTAAGTTGGTCATCGACCGGGAGGCTATTCGGCATAATATTCGGGAAGAAGTTCAGCGTCTGCCAAAGGATTGCGAACTCTTCATGGTTGTTAAGGCCAATGGGTATGGTCATGGAGCCGTGCAAGTCGCTGCGGCAGCTAAAGAGGCTGGTGCTAAGGGGTTTTGTGTCGCCATTCTCGACGAGGCCCTGGAGCTGCGAGCTGCTGGTTTTGATGAACCAATCCTGGTACTAGGGGTTGTTGAACCCGAATACGCACCACTCATGGCGCGAGAAAAGGTCTCGACCACGGTGGCCGCTGAGGATTGGTTGGCTGAAGCCGATCACTACTTGAAGTTGTCTCAACCTAAGGAACCGTTACGGGTTCATCTTGGCTTGGACACTGGGATGGGGCGGATCGGTTTTCAAACGCCCGCAGCTTTACAACATGCGGTTGCGTTCTTGGCCGAGCACGACACGGTCTTCACCTTTGAGGGGATGTTTACCCACTTTTCCACTGCCGACGAAGCCAGTGCCGATTATTTTCATAAGCAGGTTGAACGCTGGGATGCCTTCATGGCGGCAGTGCCTGATAAACCCCGGTATGTTCACGTCACAAATTCGGCGACAAGTCTCTGGCATGCCGACCACAACATTAATATCGTGCGGTATGGTGCCGCTGGTTATGGCTTGAATCCCTCAGGGAATACCTTGAAGCCACCCTTTGAGTTACAACCCGCCATGAGTTTGGTTAGTGAATTGGCCCATTGTAAACAATTGGCTGCTGGGGAATCCGTGAGTTATGGGGCCACGTACACGACGACCAAAGCCGAATGGGTGGGAACCGTTTCATTGGGTTACGCCGATGGCTACGAACGCCGTTTGCAAGGCTTTCATGTACTGGTTGATGGTCAACCTTGTGAAATTATTGGCCGGATCTGCATGGATCAATTCATGATTCGGTTGCCACATCAGTATCCACGGGGAACCAAGGTGACCTTAGTTGGTCGTAATGGGGGCGCAGAGATTACCCTTCAAGAGATGGCCGAGTACTGTGGCACGATCAACTATGAAATTGCCTGTGGGTTCACGGCCCGGGTACCCCGCCGCTATACCCATTAATTTCGAGGGTTATTCTGTCCTGCATCCTCGTTTCGTGGTAAGATGAATGAGACGAAATGGAGATTTCTTGAGGAGGGGCATTCATGGCTCATTCGCGACAATTGGAACAACCCAATGTGCGCTTACACATGGCAAAGACCCGGCGACGTCAGGCCTTAATGCCACTGCATTCCGCAGCATCACACAAGTTAGCTTTAATTGTTGGTTACCGAGCAATGGCACTGATTAATCAGGATTTGACCCGTATGTTCACGCCATGTGAAGAAGAGGCCGAACGCCGGTTAACACAATTTCGTAGAAAACAGCAATAAAAAATAAACGTAGATAGGGGATGGCGGCCCATGGCCCGTGTTGAGGTTAAACGCGGTGACGTCTTTTTCGCCGACCTATCACCAGTCGTTGGTTCGGAACAAGGGGGCATGCGCCCCGTGTTAATTATCCAGAACAACGTGGGAAACCATTATAGTCCGACCGTTATCGTGGCGGCAATTACCGCCCGGATCGAAAAGCCCAAAATGCCGACGCATGTCGGCATTTCGGCTGATCGGACCGGGATTGAACGGGATTCCGTCATTTTGCTTGAGCAAGTCCGTACAATAGATAAGCAACGGTTAAAAGATCAGGTGACTCATTTGGATCCGAAGACCATGGCAGCGGTTGACGCGGCCTTGGCAACAAGTATTGGCTTGGTAGATAAGGCCCGGAAGAAAAAAGGAAAATAGTGTCATACATAGTTTGTAGAAGAAAAGGGTCGCAACGATTAGGTTGCGACCCTTTTGTCTATTATCAGTTAGTTTTCGTGACGTAAGTCTTCGATTTCGGTGACCTGGAATTCTTTACGTTCTAGGGCCTTAACGATCCGATCGAGCTTTTCCTCATCGACTTCGGCAGGCAGAGTGAACATGATCCGGTGGACCAGTTCGCCTTCCTGGCCATCGAGACTAATGACGCTGGCAATGTTGGTGTACTTGGTGATGATCTTGGCCATACCAGCCAGGTCACCACGGTCACCACCGGAAACAATGGTGAGCACGTAGCTCCCAATATTCACATTCCATGATTGGGACAGCATATCCATTAGGCGCGTGTGGGTGAGGATGCCATAGAAGGCGTTGTTGTCATCCAGAACCGCGATGTATGGCAAGTCTTTGATGGAGAAGAAAACATTAAAGAAGGCCGAGTTAACGGAAATAAACTTGGTCGCGTTCTTTAGTAATGACGTTACGGGCAACTGCATGTCGCCGCCGCGAGATTTGTGACGGTAGATGTGCATCTTGTAAATGTTACCGCGGAAAATCTGTCCCGTTTCATCTAAGATTGGGACACACCGGTAACCGGAGTCTTCCAAGACTTTTAAAGCCTGTTCCAAGGTAACGTCCTCGCGAACCGTAACCAAACGTTCTTTCGGTTTCACTAGGGATTTAAGCAGCATAGCAGATGACCTCCTAAAAGATTAGAAACTTCTAATATTCTTTCCTAATAATAACATAGATTGCCAGAAACCTGAACTGGTTTTTAGGCCTAACCGTGAAAAATATGTGGCTGAGCAGTCCGATTATCAGGAAACGAATCGAGAGACTCAAGGAACGCGAAAGACCGTCAACATTGGATGAAGGACGTTCATCGGTGACGAGAATAGATGAATCATGATCAACAAAAAAGCCAGGGCCCCATCGGTTGATGGTGGCCTTGACTTATTTAAAATCTAATTAGAAGACGATGACGGGCGTCCCAACGCTGACGTTAGCGAAAACCTTGCCAACTTCAGAAGGTGGGGTGTTCACACAGCCGTGAGATCCATGCTTGACGTACCAGGTGCCACCATATTGTGGTTGCCATGGCGAGTCGTGAATCCCAACGCCGGTATCATCGATTGGCATCCAGTACTTCACCTTAGAGGCGTAGTTGGATCCATTATCGTTTTCACCACGCAGGGTGGTATTCCGTTGCTTGCTCCAGATGACCCAAACACCAACGGGGGTATGGTGGGCCGTGGTAGGCAATCCGGTCACAACATCAGTTGAGACGACGACCTTACCGTTCTTGTAGACCCACATATGTTGGTTGACCTTGTCGACTTCGACATAGGAGTTGCCAATATCGGTACCGTTCTTGTGGTAACCGGAGCCTTGGATCTTAGGGGTACGGTCCATCCCCTTAGCCGCAACAACGAGCTTACTCAGGATTGGGGCTTCGCTCTTGACCTTGATGCTCCAGCCATAGAGACCAGCCTTAACCTTGACAGTACCACGCTTGGTGGACTTGAAGGTCCGGGTCTTGTTGACCGTCCCGTATTTCTTACTCAACTTCGTGAGGTAGGCTTTAACCAGTGTGTCATCGGTTGTGAACTTCCCCTTCTTAAAGGTTAACCAAGAAGCAATGGTGTCGGCCGGGATGGTGACCTTATGATTGCTAAGTTCATAGGTATAGGTTGCCTTGGTAGCCTCGACCGCCTTGGTCTTGGCATTTTTGAAGGTGGCCGATGTGGTGGTTACCTGAGGCTTCAGGTAATCGGTATCGACGTTGACCGTGGTTTCGCCTTTTTCGATGGCTAGTGAAATTGATTTGGCGAGCTTAGCGGCATCGAGTTGGTTACCGGCCTGTTCCTTTTGAATGGCGAATTGGCCGTTCGCATACTTGAAGCTAGCATCCTTGGCTGCCGTCCGAGTCTTGTTAGCCTTGCTAGCAATCTGGTTAGCCATGGATTGAACGCTCTTTTGATTGGATTCATCTGCGTTCAGGGCAATTGAATCCGCGGTAGCAGTGGTCATGTGTACTGGCCAGCTCCAAATGTTTTGATTAGCAATGAGGTGACTCAAGGCGGCCTTCGAGGTGACCTTGAGGTTAATGGAACGCGTCTTGAATGACGTGACGGTCTTTTGACCGTCCTTTAAAGTTAGTTCTTGGTTCTTCAGGGCAGCTTGTAACTTCGTTGCTGCTTGAGTTGCCGTATTACCCCCGACGTTAACGCCGGCGATTTCCGTGTCCTTAAAGAAAACCTTGGACGAGGAATAATGGACTGCTTGTCCAACGTAAATGGCCCCAACCGCTACACAGGCGGTTACTAGACCAATCACGAGGGCTCGTTTCTTTTTCATGTATGAGGCCTCCCAGAATTAAGCCAATGGAGAAAAAGTAGTTATGGTTAACTATCATCTATCAGCATAACTCTAGCATACTTCACAGAACCTTAAATGACAATGTGATTACTGAGATGTTAACGCTTACGTTACGAATTTAGTCAAAATTCGAAGGAATAAAAAAATCGCCACCCGATGAGGGGTGACGATCGACGTCAAATTAAAGGGCAGCTAAGCCATCCTTCGTGACTTTTTTCAGAGTTTCAGCGGACTTAGTCATTGCGGCCATTTCCTTGTCGGATAATGGGACTTCAACGACACCGGCTAAACCACTTGCGTTGATGATGGCAGGCGTACCAATGAAGATATCGTCCAAACCATATTCGCCGTTCAAGGCAGCACCAACAGGCAATACGGCATTTTCATCCCGTAAGATCGCCTTAGTAATCCGCATCAAGCAGGTTGCAACACCATAGAAGGTTGCGCCCTTACGGTTGATGATTTCGTAAGCTTTGTTCCGAGTGTCATCTTCGATCTTAGCCAGGTCATCGTCAGTTAAGCCGTGTTCCTTAGCAATGGTCTTCAATGGCTTAGAACCAATCGTTGCTTCATCGTAAGCAGCGAATTCAGAGTCACCGTGTTCACCCATGATATAAGCTTCCACGCTACGTGGGTCGACGTTCAGCTTGTTAGCTAAAGCAACGCGCAGACGGGAGGTGTCCAAGGAAGTCCCTGAACCGATAACCTTTTCCTTAGGGAAGCCAGAGAACTTCCAAGTAGCGTAGGTTAAGATGTCAACTGGGTTAGCAGCAACAACGAAGATGCCATCGAAGCCGGAGTCAACGACTGGCTTAACAATGGAAGACAAGATCTTTAAGTTCTTGTTGACCAGGTCCAAACGTGTTTCGCCGGGCTTTTGAGGGGCACCAGCAGTGATGACAACGACGTCTGCATCGCTGCAGTCAGAGTAGTCACCAGAGTAGATCTTTTTAGGAGCGGTAAAGACTTGGGCGTCTTCAAGGTCTAAGGCGTCCCCTTCAGTACGTTCCTTAACAACATCCACAATTACGAATTCTTCGGCTAAACCTTGGTTCACCATGGAGTAGGCGAAGGCTGAACCGACAGATCCGTCACCGACTAAAACAACTTTTTGATGATTCTTAGTAGTCAAATTCTTCATCTCCTAATAAATTATGACATCGAGGGTCACGATAAATACCCAAAACCAGTATACCATGTAACCAGATCGGGGGCCATGATGCTCGTTGAAAACCGGTGGGAAAGTTCCGGTAAGGTGACGGAAAGACACTGGTGGTGCGGCATTCGTGAAGTTGCGGGCGGACTATGCTATACTCAGTGAGGTTAATTAAAATGAATTGAGCTGAACCGGCTGAACGGGAATGGAACGGTCCCGTCCGGCTCTTTTGTTTCTCGTTCGGCAAGCTTAAATATAAGAGGGTACATTAAAGATGAAAATGATTGTTGGTTTAGGAAATATTGGTCCACAGTACACGAATACGCGACACAACACCGGCTTCATGGTGGTGGATGCCTTTGCTAAGGAGCATGGTATCGATCTGACCACGCGTAAGCTAGATGCTCGTTATGGGACCGGCGTCGTCAATGGTGAAAAGGTTTTGGTGGTTAAGCCAACGACCTTTATGAATGAATCCGGCCGAGCGGTTCATCCCTTGATGAATTACTTTAAGATTGACCTGGATGACATCATGGTGGTTCAAGATGATATGGACTTAGCCGTTGGCCGCATTCGCCTGCGAGACCATGGATCTGCTGGTGGGCACAATGGGATCAAGAGCATCATTGCTCACGTCTCCAGCGAACACTTTAAGCGGTTGAAGGTCGGGATTGCCCATCCGCAACAAACGACGGTGGTGGACTATGTTCTGGGTAAGTTTACGACCGAACAGGCTCCTTTGTTCGGCCAAGCCACGGATCATGCGGTGTCAGCACTAGATGACTGGATCGCCGGCACTGAATTCCCCCAACTGATGAACCAGTACAACTAAGAATAGGAAGTTATCGTGTGAATTTAGAAGGATTTATGACCCAGACTAGCCAGTATGGGACGATTCGCCAATCCTTAGCCCCCGGACAGCGCCAGCTGGTCACGGGCCTCAATGGGTCGGCCGAAACCTTATTTATTGCTAGTCTGCTCCACGAAGAACAACGATCGATTGTCTACGTGACGGATACACTCTATCATGCCGGCCAACTCGTCGATGATCTAGCGAACCTGCTGGGTGATGACGAGCTTTTTGAGTTTCCCGTTGAGGAGCTTTTGGCGGCAGAGGTTGCAACCAGCTCACCAGAATATCGGTCAGAACGGATCGATGCCTTGCGCGCCCTACAGAGTGACCGTCCGGTTGTAGTGGTCACGTCGTTATCCGGATTACGCCGTTTCTTGCCAGCGCCCGCTAACTTTGCGGCAGCCCGGTTCGAAGTGAACGTTGGGGATGAATTTGACCTGACCGATCTGCAACAGCGGTTGTTCTCAATGGGCTATGCGCATCAGAAGTTGGTAGCGGGGCCTGGCGACTTTGCCGTGCGCGGGTCGATAGTCGATATCTACCCATTAGCAGCGGAATATCCCGTGCGACTCGATTTCTTTGATACCGAGGTGGACTCACTGCGGTACTTTGATCCGGCCACGCAACGGAGCATTGAAAATACAGAAAAAATTGAAATTCTACCGGCCACGGACTTTATCTTAACCCAGTCGGAACGAACGGCTGGGGCCGAGAGTTTAGCCGCTGCCCTGAAGCAGCAGTTGAACAATCTAAAGGATGCCGAGGCTCAAACGACCTTAACCAATCAGGTACAGCCGTTGATCGATGGCCTGAAAAAGGGGTCGGTGGACCCACAATTGATGGAATTTGCGGATTACTTATTTCCTGAACATCATCAGTTGCTCGACTATTTACCAGATAATGGATTGGCGCTATTTGGTGACTATTCACGGCTGCAAGACGCCGAACGTCAATTGTTGGAGGACGAGGCTAACTGGGCCACCGACAAGTTGACCCACCACCAGATCTTTTCCCAACAGGTCTTTGGCGGTGAGTTACGGCCGATCGTTCGCGGCGATGACCATGCCCAGATTATGCTGGCCCTGTTCCAAAAGGGCATGGGGAGCTTGCGGTTCCAAGCCGTGACCAACCTGACGACGCGAGCCATGCAACAATTCTTTGGTCAACTTCCGGTCATGAAGACGGAGATCGATCGGTGGCATAAGCAAAAGCAAACGGTCGTTGTCTTGGTTCAGGACGAGGAACGGTTGGCAAAAATCGAACAGACGCTGGATGATTTTGAAATTCAGGCGGTCTTAACCAAGTCGACCAACTTACAGGCCGGTCTCACACAACTGGTACCCGAAAGATTGCGAACCGGCTTTGAATTGCCAGAGGCCAATCTAGTCGTGATTACCGAAGCCGAAATGTTCCAGAAGGTCACGAAGAAGCGGCCGCGTCGTCAGAACATGGCTAATGCGGAGCGCCTGAAGAGCTATACGGATCTGAAGCCCGGCGATTATGTGGTTCATGTGAACCACGGGATTGGGAAATTCATTGGGATGCAGACGTTGACGGTCGATGGGGTCCATCAGGATTACATGACCATTGATTATCAGGACAACGCGCAGTTGTTTATCCCGGTAACCCAGTTAAATCTGATTCAAAAGTATGTGTCCTCCGAGGACAAGAAGCCTAAGATTAATCGTTTGGGTGGCTCCGAATGGGCCAAGACGAAGAGTAAAGTTGCGGCGAAGATTGAAGACATTGCCGATGAATTGGTCGATCTGTATGCCAAGCGGGCGGCCGAGAAGGGCTTCGCCTTTCCGATGGATGACAGCCTGCAACATGACTTCGAAGATGACTTTCCTTATGCGGAAACGCCAGACCAGCTCCGGACCATTGAGGAAGTTAAACACGACATGGAAAAGGCCCGGCCGATGGATCGTCTGTTAGTTGGGGATGTTGGGTACGGTAAGACTGAAGTTGCCTTGCGGGCCGCCTTTAAGGCCGTCGAGGCGGGCAAACAGGTGGCCTTTCTGGTGCCAACAACCATTTTGGCCCAGCAACACTATGATACGATGGTCAATCGGTTTGAGGGTTATCCGATCAATGTCGAAATGTTTTCGCGGTTCCGGACCACGAAACAGATTCACCAGTCCATTAAAGATTTGGAAAGTGGCCAACTCGATATTGTTGTCGGGACTCACCGACTGCTGTCACAGGACGTTAAGTTTAAGAATCTAGGACTGGTTTTGGTCGACGAGGAACAACGGTTTGGTGTGAAACATAAGGAACGATTGAAGCAGCTGAAGGCGAATGTTGACGTGCTGACCTTAACCGCAACGCCAATCCCACGGACACTGCACATGTCGATGCTTGGTGTGCGGGATCTCTCAGTGATTGAGACGCCACCGGCCAACCGATTCCCGATTCAAACCTATGTGATGGAACAAAACGCCGGGGCCATTCAGGATGGTATTCGACGTGAAATGCAACGGGGCGGACAGGTTTTCTACCTGCACAATCGCGTGGAGGATATTGAGAAGACCGTTGGCCAGATCCAGGCCTTGGTTCCCGAAGCCCACGTGGGTTATATTCATGGTAAAATGACGGAAGCTCAGTTAGAAGGGGTCCTCGTGGACTTTCTGCGGGGCGATTACGATGTGTTAGTCACCACGACGATCATCGAAACCGGGATTGATATTGCGAACGCCAACACGCTGTTTGTGGAGAATGCGGACCGAATGGGTCTGTCACAGCTGTATCAACTGCGGGGCCGAATCGGTCGGAGCAACCGGGTTGCCTACGCCTACTTTACCTACAAACCTAATAAGGTGTTGACCGAGGTCAGTGAAAAGCGGCTCGAGGCCATCAAAGACTTCACTGAACTGGGTTCTGGTTTCAAGATTGCCATGCGTGACCTGTCCATTCGTGGGGCCGGTAACTTATTGGGTAAGCAACAACATGGATTCATTAACTCGGTGGGGTATGATCTCTATACGCAAATGTTAAGTGATGCCGTGGCCAAGAAGCGCGGTCGACATGTTCAGCCCAAGACGGATACCACGGTCGAACTGGGCGTGGAAGCTTATCTGCCCGGTGATTACATTACTGATGAGCAACAAAAGATTGAAATGTATAAGCGAATTCGTCAACTGGAAAGTGACGATGAAGTGAGTGAAATTCAGGCCGATCTGATTGACCGGTTTGGGGATTACCCAGCGGCGGTGGCCCAATTACTGACGATAGGTCAGTTGAAGTTGGCTGCCGATCAGGCGCTGGTTGATAAGATTCGTCGCGTGGATGGGGATATTTTTGTCACGATTTCGAAGCGTGGGACTAATATTCTCGGTGGCGAAGATGTCTTCAAGGCCTTGGCCGCCACGAAGCTTAAGGCAACTGTGGGGATTAATGACGATCGACTGCATATCAAGTTGGTTATTCAACCACGGATGGAAACGGCCGATTGGTTACCTCAGTTACACCAATTTCTCGCGGCCTTACGCGACGTTGTCGAAGTGACAACGAAGCCTAAAGAAAACCAGAAGTCTGAGTCCTCGGCTGAATAAAGGAGGTCGACCATGGGCAACCGTCATTTGAATACAACCTTACGCGGGGCCCTGGTCCTGTCGATCGCGGCATTTATTGCCAAGTTACTCAGTGCGGTCTATCGGGTGCCCTTTCAGAATATGGTGGGCAACACGGGTTTTTACGTGTACCAACAGGTCTATCCAATCTATGGGATTGGCATGACCTTTGCGCTGAGTGGGTTACCCGTGTTTATTTCAAAATTAATTGCCAGTGTGCCTGACCTGCCCAGCCAACAGCAGATTGCTCGACAAGTCTATCGTTGGGTCTGGTTGCTAGCCGGTGGGGTGTTCCTTGGCCTAATGCTGGGCGCGCCCTTCATTGCGGCGGGAATGGGTGATCGGCAACTGACGCCACTGATTCGAATGGTGGCGTGGATGTTTCTACTCATGCCGGAGCTCTCGGTCAATCGAGGACTCCACCAGGGGCAGTTCGACATGTTACCCACGGCCCGTTCTCAGGTGGTGGAGCAGCTGGTCCGGGTGGCCATTATCTTAGTGGCAGCTGCTTGGGCGACCCATCATGGTTGGTCGGATTACCGGATGGGGGTCTGGACCCTCAGCAGCGGGACCTTTGCGGCCATCGCGGCCTGCTTAGTCCTGCCACGCTGGCG
This sequence comes from Levilactobacillus tangyuanensis, assembly GCF_003946545.1. Classification (GTDB taxonomy): domain Bacteria; phylum Bacillota; class Bacilli; order Lactobacillales; family Lactobacillaceae; genus Levilactobacillus; species Levilactobacillus tangyuanensis. Next base: position 8,092 of record NZ_RHOA01000010.1, on the reverse strand, counting down.
AAAACCGGTGGCAACTACTGGAACGCCGATAGCTCATTTGGGTCGGCGCCTGCTGATCGAGGGGGGAACCCTGTGCCTGTTAACGGCGATGATGGTGCTTTTCCAGTTGGTCGATTCGTTTACGGTTAAGAATGGCTTAGTGGCTGGCGGGGCATCTGATTTGGCGGCCAAGAGCCTGAAGGGGATCTATGATCGCGCCCAGCCACTGGTCCAGCTAGGACTAGTGGTGGCGGTGGCGTTTGCGACGTCCTTGTTGCCAGCACTAACGGAGGCCCAACGACAGCAACGGCCGTTGGCTTTTAAACGGCTAACGGCAACCATGATGCGGATCGCCTTGATTATTGCTACCGCGGCCGCGGCCGGTTTAATCTCGTTGATGCCCTGGGTCGATCGCCTGTTGTTCGGGGATGCCCAAGGCGCCACGATGCTGGCTATTTACATGTTGAGCATCGTTTTAGCCACCTTGATTCAGACCTATAACAGTGTGCTTCAGAGCCAGGATGGCTATCGTCTAACGGTGGTGGCCCTATTAGTGGGGCTAGCTGTGAAAATGGTGGGCAATCACTGGATGGTTGAACGTTTTGGCGGGATTGGCGCCAGTTGGCTCACGGTAGCCGGTCTCTTGGTGACCCTAGTGGTTATCTGGTACGGTTCCGCGGTGGAATTACGGTCAGGCGTCTGGACGACTGGCTTCTTGGCTAAACTGATTGGTTGCACCGGGTTGATGGTGATCAGTCTGCGCGGGTTGGTTGGGATTAGCGAAACGGTGTGGCCGCGGCTGACCAGTGGTCGACTCCTAGACGGTGCGGGACTGCTGGTTCTCATTCCAGTTGGGGCGTTGGTGTTCTTGGCGGTGGCGTTATGGTGGCGTCTATTGACCGTTCGGGAATGGTTAACCTTGCCCTTTGCTAAACGATTATTAAGATTTTGGCAGCGACTAGGCCAAATTGGAGGAAAATAAATTATGCGATTAGATAAATATTTGAAGGTTTCACGGATTATCAAACGGCGGTCAGTTGCCAAGGAAATTGCTGACAAGGGCCGGATCATGATCAATGGTAAGGTTGCCAAGTCTTCGAGTGACGTGGTGACTAATGATGAATTGGTTATTAAGTTCGGTAACAAAACATTAACGGTACAAGTTAATGAGCTGTTGGAGACAACTAAGAAGGATGATGCTGAACGGATGTACACCATCGTCAAAGAAGAATATGCACAAGACTTCCGGCAAGAATAACGCTTTGAATGTGACGAATCTTTTACAATATGCTTAACTAGCTAGACGACCATATTGAAACTTGCTATACTCAAGTTAAATTATCTGGTGAAAAGTCGAGGAGTGAGTGGGGATGGCCGATGTGAAAGCCAAAGCTAGTAAAGTTGAACGCTTAGAGAATGAATACACCCGTCGGCTTAGCCACCAACGGGATGCGGTGAAGCATACTCCGGTTTTGGGTAAGCGTCGCAAGCGACGGGCAACGCGGATCATCGCCATTTTCGTGATTTTTGCAGCGATCCTAGGGGTTCAGCTCATTCGGACGAATGCTAGTCTCCGCCACGTGAATAGCCAGGTTGCCACGAGTGAACAGCACTTGAAGCGCACGAAGGCCGAGAGCCAGAAGTTAAAGCTTCAGGTTAAGCAACTTAACAATGATGACTACGTTGGGCAATTAATTCGGTCCAAGTATTATTATTCGAAGTCCAGTGAGACGATCTATAGTCTCCCAGGCGACCATGCTGGCGATGTAACTGCCAAGTAAGGTCTTAGAAAACCGTCAGTGGATTCTTGGCTGGCGGTTTTCTGATTTTTTAGTGAGAGCCAGGTTGGTCGGTGATGGCTTTCTCATTAGTTGAGCCCCTGAATCAGACGGACTGGTTCGGGAATGGGCGGCGTGAAGGTTAGTTTAATCAGCTTTCGTGCCCCTGATTTCAATGAAACGTCGCATGATATTTTTTGTTTTGGCGTAGGGGTTTGGTTAAAACTGTGTTATACTGAAATCACTTATTTTAAGGAGGAACTTCTTGTTTATGGCAATCGAGGTTGGAGCTAAAGTTACCGGAAAGGTCTCCGGGATTACGAACTTTGGTGCATTTGTTGATTTAGGTGACCACAAGACCGGGTTGGTTCACATTAGTGAAATTTCTGATGGATATGTTAAGGATATTCATGACGTTTTGACGGTAGGGGACGAAGTGACGGTTAAGGTCCTGACTGTTGGTGATGATGGTAAGATTGGTCTTTCAATTCGTAAGGCTAGTGACCATCCAGCAGCCGACCGGCCACATCATGATCGGCCTAGTCATAGCGAACATCATGATTTTCATGGTAAGAGTAATGCTAATCATGGTGGTTCAAGTCAGGAACATGGTCGACGGTTCGACAACAACGGGCCCCGGGCACAACACCATAGTTCAGCAAATGGCCGTTTTTCAGGGCATCACGCTGCTAAACATGAAGAAAGCTTTGACGATTTGATGTCAGGCTTCATGAAACAAAGTGAAGATCGCCTGGCAACTATTAAGCGTAATACTGAAGGCAAGCGTGGCGGTCGTGGTGGCCGGCGTAGTTAATCACGCCTTTAAAGAGATGAGGACCGCATTCGTGCGGCCCTTTTTTGTCAGGGATAATTCAGCGGGAGGGCGATGTGATGTCATTAATTGAACGGTTTCGGGAAATCTGTGCGGCTCATGGTTGGAATGATCCCACCCAAAAAGGATTGGTTGCCGTTTCAACAGGCGTCGACTCGATGGCCCTCTTGACGCTATTTCTCCAATTGCCGGTGAGCGAACGACCGCAATTAACGGTCGTTCATGTCAATCATGAACTACGAGATCAGAGTGAGGTTGAGCAAGGCTTTCTGACGGACTGGTGTCACGTACACCAGGTGCCCTTGGTGATCAAGCGTTGGCCGATAGGCGATCATCCCGCAAACGGGATTGAACTCGCAGCGCGAGACTTTCGCTACCGGTTCTTCAAGGAACAGCTTGAGCAGCAATCGGCAGACTGGGTCGCCACGGCCCACCAGGCAGATGAACAGGTCGAAACCATTCTGTTAAAGTTGATTCGCGGCGGTCAGTTGGATCAGTTAACTGGGATGCCAGCCAGCCGTCCATTGGGAATGGGGCAGGTGATTCGGCCATTGCTCACGATGACCAAGCAGGAGCTTCACGACTTCGCCGTTGCAGAACGGATTCCCTGGTATGAGGATGCTACAAATCGGGAATTGGTGGCCAGCCGCAACCGGGTGCGTCAGGTTATCTTGCCTCAGCTACGGGAAGAGAATCCGCAGGTAGATCGCCACATTTTAGACTACGCTGACCAACTGAGAACGACCTTGGATTTGGCCCAGCCACAAATCACGGCGGCTATGAGCAATATTCTCACGGCGGCTGACCCGATAACCGGTTCTGTTGAGAAACTATTATCACAGTCAGAGGTCAATCAGTCGATTATCTTAATGAAGGTATTGAAACAGGCTGAGCCGACACTGGCCACCGAAAAGCCAAAATTGGAACAGGTCTTCCGATTGTTAAAGAGCCGGCAACACCCCACCGGGACCGTGAAGTTGGGACTTGGCTGGGTCGTGGAGAAACGGTACCAGGTCTTCAAAGTTTGGCAACCGAAAAAAAGCGGAGAAAAATCCGTGGAACAATTTCGATTTATGGTAGACTTAAACCATTACCATGCGATTGGTCGCGGTTGGCAGCTAGGGCTGTTTGTGGCCTCAGCCTCTCAGAAGGAGGAGGTGGCGCAGACGGTGACTTTGACGCCTGACCAGTTACCCTTGCAGGTTCGTCCTTGGACACCGACAGATGTGCTACGGTTACGGAATGGTCATCACCAGTCCGTTCGGCGAGCGCTGATCAACGCGAAGATTCCACGTGATCAACGGGCACAAATATCGGTGCTGGTGACAGCTAAGCAGGAGGTTCTGGCGGTACCGGGAGTCAAATGGTCGGTCTGGCCACGGCAAACGCATGCAACAGCGTACCATCTAATTTTGAAGCGTGATGAGATGAAAGGGGAACAGCATGAATAACGATATTGAAAAGGTTCTGTACAGTGAGGAAGATATCGCCGCAGCTTGTAAACGATTAGGAACTCAGCTCACGGAGGATTATAAGGGTAAGACCCCATTAATCATCTGTGTCTTGAAGGGTGCCATCTTGTTTATGACAGATGTTATTCGGGATATGGATATTTATGCAGAAATCGACTTTATCGATGTTTCCAGTTACAACGGTGGTACGGCATCCTCTGGAACCATTCGGCTCCTGAAGGATCTCGACACGGACGTTGCTGGTCGCGACATTTTGTTAGTTGAAGACATTATCGACACTGGTCGGACCTTAAAGTACCTTGAGGACCTTCTAAAGGACCGTCAGGCTAACTCGATTAAGGTCTGCACATTGATGGACAAACCCAGTGGCCGTGTGGTTGAGGCTAAGGCCGATTACGTTGGGTTTAATGTTCCAAGTGAGTTCGTGGTTGGGTACGGCTTGGACTACGAAGAAAAATATCGGAACCTGCCTTACGTCGGTGTTTTGAAGCCTTCCGTCTATTCAGATAAATAATTAGTCAACGATAGTCAATTGTGATAACATCTTATTTAGTAAAAGGGCCAAAGCCCAAATTTTCGTTCCTATGTTAAAACTGGGAACTGTGAGTAAGGAGGCAAGACATGAATAATCGACGAAATGGACTGTTCCGTAACAGCCTGTTTTACATTGTGATGTTCTTGTTGATCGTTGGTGTTATTTACATGTTCAATGGAAATAGCAGCAATTCACAATCCCAAGAAATCCAATCGAGTCAGTTCGTGAAGGACTTGAATGCCAATAAGATCAAGAACTTCTCCATTCAACCGTCTGGTGGAGTTTACAAGATCACCGGTGAATACCGTGACGCCCAAAAGCGTTCGACCAACACCGGTTTCAGCCTCGGTGGCTCACAGAGTACCGCAGTGACTGGATTTAGTACCCAAGTTTTAACTAATAACTCGACGGTTTCTGAGATTGACAAGACCGCCAAGAATCACAATGTAAAGGTGAACACGAAGGCCGAGGAGTCCAGTGGTTTCTGGATTAACCTCTTGGTTTACGTGGCACCACTCTTGATCTTTTTCTTCTTCTTCTACATGATGATGGGCCAAGCCGGCCAAGGTGGCGGCAATGGTCGAGTCATGAACTTTGGGAAGAGCAAGGCTAAGCCTGCCGATAGTAAGGAAAATAAAGTTCGTTTTTCCGATGTCGCGGGTGAAGAAGAGGAAAAGCAAGAACTGGTTGAAGTGGTTGAGTTCTTGAAGAATCCTAGAAAGTTCGTTGCGTTAGGGGCCCGGATCCCATCCGGGGTGTTACTCGAGGGCCCGCCTGGTACTGGTAAAACTTTGCTGGCCAAAGCTGTTGCTGGTGAAGCTGCCGTACCATTCTTCTCAATTTCTGGTTCTGACTTTGTGGAAATGTTTGTCGGGGTTGGGGCTAGCCGTGTCCGGGATCTGTTTGAACAGGCCAAGAAGGCCGCACCTTCAATCATCTTTATTGATGAAATTGATGCGGTTGGTCGTCAACGTGGTGCCGGCATGGGCGGTGGCCACGATGAACGTGAACAAACCTTGAACCAATTGCTGGTTGAAATGGATGGCTTTACGGGGAGTGAAGGGGTCATTGTTATGGCCGCCACTAACCGTTCTGATGTCTTGGACCCAGCCTTACTACGTCCAGGCCGGTTTGACCGGAAGATCTTAGTTGGTCGTCCTGACGTTAAGGGCCGTGAGGCAATCCTTAAGGTTCACGCGAAGAACAAGCCGTTAGCTAATGATGTTGATTTGAAGGAAATTTCAAAGCAAACCCCTGGTTTCGTTGGGGCCGATTTGGAAAACCTGTTGAACGAAGCCGCCTTGCTGGCAGCTCGTCGTAACAAGACTCAAATTGACGCATCTGATTTGGATGAGGCTGAAGACCGGGTCATTGCGGGACCTGCGAAGAAGGACCGTGTGGTCAGTCCGCAGGAACGCAAGACGGTCGCTTATCACGAAGCTGGGCATACGATTGTTGGGTTAGTCTTAAACGACGCCCGGGTTGTCCACAAGGTGACGATTGTTCCGCGGGGTCGTGCTGGCGGTTACGCCATCATGTTGCCACGTGAAGATCAAATGCTGATGTCCAAGAAGGATGCTATGGAACAGATTGCCGGGTTAATGGGTGGTCGGACGGCTGAAGAATTAATCTTTGATTCTGAATCCTCCGGTGCCTCTAATGACTTTGAACAGGCAACACAAATTGCCCGTTCCATGGTCACCCAGTATGGGATGAGTGACAAGTTAGGGACTGTAGCACTCGAAAGCGGCAGTGGGCAACCATTTGCTGGCGCCGGATACTACAACCAGCCTGCATACTCTGAAAACACATCTAACCTGATCGACAGTGAAGTTCGTCGAATCATCGGAGAAGCCCACGAGACTGCTCGGAAGATTTTGAACGAACACAAGGAAGAACACAAGTTAATTGCCGAAGCCTTGCTGAAGTATGAAACGTTGGATGAAAAGCAAATTCTTAGTCTGTTCAATACGGGTAAGATGCCCGATAAGGACAGCGCAAACGAATTCCCAAGCGAAAAAGCAGCAACGTTTGAAGAATCCAAGCGTGAGTTGGAACGGCGTGAAGCAGAACGCCAGGCTTCTACCGAAGCTAAGCTGGCTTCATCAGCTGCCGCTGACTCGAGTGAAGCTGAATCACCAGCAAGTTCTGTTGATGACCAGTCAAACCAAAGCGATTCTGAATAGGTTGTGAGGAAAAGGGACCGGATAACTCCGATTCCTTTTTTGTTTGCAAATGCAAAGGTTTCTGGTATGGTAGGGCATGACTGTATGAACGAAAGGACGTTATAAAGAGCATGGCAGATTATTTAGTAAAAAGTTTGATTGATAACGGAATGTTTCGAGCCTATGTGGTAGATGCCACTGAGACGGTTGCTGAAGCACAACGGAAACACGACACCTGGAGTGCCGCGACGGCTGCCCTTGGACGGACCTTGATTGGCACCATGTTGCTGTCAACCTCTCTGTTAAAAGGGAAGGAGACCTTAACGGTTAAGGTCAATGGTCACGGCCCGGTTGGCGCGATTGTTGCCGACGGGAATGCGGATGGAACGGTTAAGGGGTACCTCCAGTATCCGCATATCAATTTACCATTGAATAATAAACATAAAATTGATGTTAAAAAGGCTGTCGGTACCGCTGGTATGCTGACAGTGACTAAGGACCAAGGATTCGGACAACCCTATACGGGACAAGTGCCGTTAGTATCAGGAGAACTGGGAGAAGACTTCACTTACTATCTGGCTAAGTCAGAACAGATTCCGAGTGCCGTAGGGGTCTCAGTCTTTGTAGAGCCGGACAATAGTGTCAAGGTAGCTGGTGGGTTCATGATTCAGGTCATGCCTGGGGCCTCCGATGAGGCGATTAGTCGGTTAGAAAAGCGCATTGAGGCGATGCCAATGGTATCAGAGCTGTTATTGGCGGGACAGAAGCCAGAGGACATCTTGAAGCTTCTCTTTAAGGATGAAGAGGTTAAGATTCTTCAGAAACTCCCCGTCGGCTTTAAGTGCGATTGTTCCAAAGACCGGTTTGCTAAGGCATTATCCTCAGTGCAGCCACAGGCCTTGCAAGAAATGATTGATGAGGACCATGGTGCGGATGCCGTTTGTCATTTCTGCGGCAATCATTATCATTTTTCCGAAGATGATTTACGGACCATTTTGGCCGAAACTCAGGCAAAATAACCATAAAAAAAGGGTGCTCACCGCATGGTGGGCGCCCTTTTACTAATTTATTTGCACTTTTGTCAATTTTATACAAAAATGGCTTGACCAATCATCCAAATCTTGGTATATTTATAAACGTTGTCACGGCGACACAGAGTGTTGCTTAACAAATAAACGTTAATTTTTCTCTTGACGGCTAATGATAAGGTATGTTATTCTTATTGAGTTGTCACAGGGAGTAACGTTGTGACAAGGTAGACCTTTGAAAACTGAACATTGTTTCGACAAACCAAATATGTGTAGGGCGGTTTGATATTTATATCAAACCCA
>NZ_RHOA01000001.1 GCF_003946545.1 Levilactobacillus tangyuanensis | reverse complement strand
TGGGTTTGATATAAATATCAAACCGCCCTACACATATTTGGTTTGTCGAAACAATGTTCAGTTTTCAAAGGTCTACCAGTTATCTGCTCTCACAGCTAACTTAATTATCATACCATACGAGTGATATAACGTCAACCAGAAGTTTGATTTAACAACGTTCCTGACTGATTTTCCATCGCTAAGCGACAGCTTTATTAGAATATCATTTCGTTGTCATCCTTGTCAATAACTAATTTCAATTAATCAATTGGTCTAGTTGGTGACTCGTCGTGACAACGTATATAACTATAACAACTCAGCTCCCACCCGTCAACTAAAATATGAAAGTATTCGAATCTTTTTTCAAAGCCATACCTTATAGTTGAAAGCAGTAATTATAGTTACCTGACGGCCGTGTGTTTCCTGTTTTTTATGATTACAGCGTTCGCCTTTTTTGAGCAACAAAAAGGCGTGAACGACTTAATCAGTCATTCACGCCAACAAAACTAACCTAATTAGTAACACGAACCAGGAAGTACCGCTTCTTTCCCCGACGAACAATCACGAATTTTCCATCGAACGCACTCGTTGGATCGATATCCACGTCCGTTGCTGTAACTTTTTCACCATTGATCCGAATCGCCCCATTGGTCAGGTCTTCACGCGCTTGACGCCGAGATGATTCAATCTTAGTGTCGTCAACCAACCATTCTACAATGTTCTTCTGGTCAGCATTAACGGTAACTGATGGCATCTTCTTGAAACCTTGTTCAATTTCACTAGCCGTTAAATCAGCCACATCCCCGGAAAACAAAGCCTTCGTGATGTGTTGGGCCTCAACAACGGTATCCTTACCGTGAACAAACTCGGTCACTTCTTCTGCCAAGCGAATCTGCGCCTCACGCTTCTCAGGATGGTCAGCCACCGTAGCTTCAAGATGCTTGATTTCATCCTCATCTAAGAATGTGAAGTACTTCAGGAACTTGACGACATCCCGATCATCCGTGTTGATCCAGAACTGGTAGAACTCGTATGGTGAGGTCTTTTCTGGGTCTAACCAGATGTTACCGCCCTCGGATTTACCAAACTTAGTCCCATCGGCCTTTAATAATAACGGAATGGTTAACCCGTACGCCCGTGCATCCGCACCATGTTGCTTGTGGATCAAATCGATCCCGGCGGTGATATTCCCCCACTGGTCAGCCCCACCAATTTGCAGTTGAACATCTTCCGCCTCAAACAGGTGGAGGAAGTCAATGGATTGCAGAATTTGGTACGTGAATTCCGTGTATGAAATCCCAACTTCCAGCCGTGACGCAACGACTTCCTTGTTTAACATGTTATTCACGTTAAACAGCTTCCCGTAATCTCGCAAGAAGTCTAATAGAGAAATCTTAGATAACCAGTCGTAGTTGTTCACAATCTTGAACGACCCGTCTTGCCCAAAGAGATGTTCCATCTGATGAGTCAGGCAGTCCTGGTTATGCCGGACTTGGTCCATCGTCTGTAGAACACGTTCGGCCTTCTTACCGGAAGGATCACCAATTGACCCCGTTGCCCCACCGATAACAATGTAAGGACGGTGACCAGCCAACTGGAACCGTTTCAGGATCATGAATGGAATCAAGTGACCAATATGCATGGAATCCCCTGTTGGGTCAATCCCTGCATACAAGCCAACGGCCTTTTCATTAACTAACTTACCCAGGCCGTCTTCATCGGTCTGCTGATTCACGGCGCCACGCCACTTTAACTCATCAATAATTGACATATACGTTCCTCCTAGATTGTGCTCAACAATAAAAAAAGTCCCTAATGGCCAATGCCATCAGGGACGAATTAAAATCCGCGTTACCACCCAAGTTGTTGTCGATCGACAACCGCTCGTCATCTTTAACGGAATGACCCGCCGAATTAACGGCCGCTCCACAGCGTAATTCATCAAGACGGATGGCCTAACTTCCAGCACCGTTAGGTCTCTTCACCAGAGCCGCCTTCACTACTCAACTGATTCTTCGCTTATGCAATTGATGATACCGGGAGTCTCGACAAAAGTCAATACACCGCGCTAAAACAGGCCGCGAATACTTTCCCAGACAATCTGACAGTTCAGAATCGTCAAGACCACCGTACACGTCCAAGCCGAAATCGTTACCCAGGGCTTATTGACCCAACGTTCACCCATAATTTTCTTAGACGATGTGAACACCGTCAGTGGAATCATGGAGAAAGGCAGGGCAATGGATAGGAAGACTTGCGAATTCACCAACAAGTTATCCAAGGCGGTCTCATCCCCACCGAACCAAATGGTCACGATGATCACGGGGGCAACCGCAATCAACCGCGTCAATAACCGACGGACCCACAACGGCACTTTCAGGTTAATAAACCCTTCCATGGTAATCTGTCCCGTCAGCGTTCCCGTGATGGTCGAGTTTTGACCCGACGCCAAGAGGGCAACTGCAAACAGCGTTGATAATAGTGGCGAAGCAACCGCACCGGCCAATTTGTTATCTTGCAGGGCCGCGTACAAGTTCCCAAAGGTTCCCAATTGATCGGCGCCTTTGCCAAAGAACATGGCCGCTCCCAAGAGTAAAAGTAGACAGTTAATCACGAATGCCCCAAATAACTGGATGTTAGAGTCCCACGTGGTGAACTTAACGGCCCGTGCCATTTCACTGGGATCTTCCCGATTGAACTTTCGGGTTTGTGAGATCGATGAATGGAGGTACAGGTTATGTGGCATAACCGTCGCCCCAACAATCCCCAAGGCCATCGTCAATTGGCCGGAATGCATAATTTCGGTCCGTGGCACAAAGTTCGCTACTGCGGCCCCCATATCAGGCTGCGCAATAATAACCTCATAGGCAAAGACCACCAAGATCACTGCAATCAAACAAATAACAATGGCTTCAATTTTTCGGAAGCCCAATTTCGTTAACAATAATAGAAGTAAGACATCAAAAACAGTCAGGGACACACCGATGATCAGTGGCACACCGAACAGTAATTGCAAGGCAATGGCGCCCCCAATGACTTCGGCGATATCCGTCGCCATAATCGCCAATTCGGTGACGACCCATAGAACCGCCCCAATTCGCTTGGTCGTATGTGCTCGGGTAGCCTGAGCCAAGTCCATCTGCGTCACAATGCCCAGTTTAGCCGCCATGTATTGAAGTAACATCGCGATTAAACTCGAAATCAAGATCACAGACATCAATAGGTAGCCGTATTTAGCCCCACCACCGATTGACGTTACCCAGTTACCCGGATCCATATAACCCACGGCAACCAATGCCCCTGGCCCAGAAAAGGCCATCAGGTTCTTCCAGAAACCCTTTTCCTTCGGAATCGTAACCGTCCCATTGATCTCTTCCAATGACGGTCCGTTTGCGGAGCCCATCAGGTCACGCGGCTTCGTTGAAACGTTGTCTGTCATAATTTCCATTCCTCTTTTCTCTAAGGTATCCCACCATTATACCGATGGGCCGGCAATTGTAAAGCGTTTTTTAATGTCCCCTAACATTTAACCAGTCCAACCCCATAATTATTTTAATCGCGAAATGGCCTCAACTGGCGGGCCATGCCACTCGGCCGTCATTAAAGAATTCATACTAAAAATCATCAAATTAAAAAAGCTAACCCGCCGGTTAGCTTTTTTGCTCAAAATTCAAACGGATGCGAGTCTCAATTGACTCAATGTACTCGTCAAAATATCTGGCAATTTCTCCGTAATTAATGCCAATTTATTGGCCCCTAACGCCGTCACTTCTAAATATCGTCGACGACGGTCCTGCTCCGCCACTTGTTGTCTCAGGTAACCCCGTTTGCACAAATCAACCACCATATTCGATGTCCGCGTGGCTGAAAATCCTAGCTTCTGGGCAACCTGAGCAACCGTCAGGCGATCCGCTGCCACATAGCCTAACATTTGGCACTGCGGTAAATTCAGATCCAACTCACCCAGTGGCTGATTGTAGCACTGCGTCACCAAGCTATAAATATTGGTTAACTGCTGTAACTGGCCCGTCTCAATCAAAACCGGTCGCTCCCCTCGTTAGCAGAATTGTATCCGTTTTCATTGTAGCACTTACCAGCAAACTCCGCTGGTAAATTCCGCCTACGACTGGCCAAACGGGCCTTGAGAACGATTATGAAAGTCGAGGGCGAACAGGGATAGTTCATGGTGCCGCAAAGTTCGAATCAGACGATCGAGATTCGACCCATAACTAAGCTCCTTAATCCAATGGAAGGTTTCGATGCCTTGCCGCTTCGCAAAGTCGACTGCGAGTGGATCGGTCCCATAAATAACCAAGTAGTTATCGCGATGGGTCGGATCAACAATGGTTTGCGCCGTCAACAGGCTCAGGTGAACCACACCACTCAATAGCCGATTAAAAATGTCGGTGGTCACGCCAATCATTTCATAGGTCACCAGGATCTCGACCTTGGCGGCCGTTAACGTCAGGCCGTTCGTGTACTTGCTCAGATAGCGTTGAACCAAGCGCAGGTCATTCTGCCCAACCTGCTGTGGATAGAGGCGGGCAATGTTGGTCGCAATCGCTAAGGCGGCAGCCTTTGACTCCGCAGTTGGCTGGTAAAGCGCCGTGATTTCCGGACGAAGCAACGGATCGACGCGGTAGAGTAACATGAATTGGCATAACGAGAATAGCCAATTAGCGAACCAGTCACGACCGGTCGCATAATCACTTAACGCCGCCAGCTCTGGCGCCATTTGATAATCCCCTCGGCGTTGCTTCAGGCCCTGATACAGTCGTTGCATGGCTTGTGGCTGAAGGGCCCGCACAAAGTATGGCGAGCTCGTTAACAAATAGTCTAACGTGGCCAACTCCGCCAAGGCCTCCTGTGGCGTGTCGCCCAACTCGGTTTGGAAAACACCGGCCAATTCTCTTAGGTCCGTCAAATGGCCTAAAGGTAACCGGAGTGGTGGGAAACGATGCCCATGTAGCAACCGAACCAAAGCAATTCCGATCAAGAGCGAGCGACGTTGTTGCAGGCTCGCCGAGTCTTGATAAAACTTAGCAGCCGTGTAGGTATCGGCAATCGTCGTTTTCAACTTGGCCAAGTCCTTGGGCAAGGTTGGCAGCTCGGACGCCGGGGTCAACGTAGTCGTGAAGAAGGTAAAGTAGATCAATTGAATCAGGGATTCATCCCCCTTAATTCGCAAGGGACTCACCGTCAGTTGTAAGTTGTATTGGGCCAATTGGGCCTTCATGGGCCGCAACCGCCGATTGAACGTCGATAGGCTAATCTCGTGTTCCTGGCAAAATTCCGCCGTTTGTGAATAGGACTCCTCCAGGGTCGCCATCACGACTTGGTAAGGGACACTCTGTACGTAGAGCCAATGGCGATAATCATCCAAGTTCACCGTCGTCTGCATATGGTCCTTGGTCAAAACGGTTTGACTATCAAGCACCAACAAATCTGTTCTTAAATTCAACAAAACATGATAGGCCCGTGAATAACTAACATCGGCCTCCGTTGCAAAGTCGGTCAGGTTAAACTCCCCCTGCTGATCATCAATGAACGTCAGCAATTGGACTCGCAGTAGTTCCTTACTCGTCAACATTGCAAAGTCTATTTTCAATAGAATCCTCTCCTTGATTGGATAGCAAAGGCCCCTAAGCCTGGCTCGCGCCATAGACTTAGGGGCCCGGAGATTTCTCGTCGCTATCCGTCGTTAATCAATACTGGTTACGGTGACGCCTTGAGCATCAAACTCGGCCAGAGTTTCTTTTAGAATAATTCGGGGATCGTCATAGCGGATTCCCGGCAGGAGGCTACTAATGTAATTACCTGTCAGTTGACCATCACTCACTTCTGGAGAAACTCGAACATCTTGACCTTGGTCCGTCGACAGCGTCACACTTTGGCCCGCCGTTAATCGGTCCACCAATGGTAAGATTGGCATTTCTTGCATCATTCCGATCACCCTCCTAATCTAACCTTCACCTGTTATTCTACCACGCCCACCTGAGAAGCACCGCCCCCACGCCTGACAAAATAGCGCTTGATATAAATAGTTTTATTAAAGGTTAGGTTTTCACCACATTTGAATCCCGGCACCATCTAGCTTACAGAATCATGCTATTCTAGAAGTCTAGTTAGTTAACCTGGTTTACAACAATTTTTGGGGGAGAAAATTTAATGATATGGTTTACTAATCTGAGTACGGCCTTTGTGGTCGGCTATCCCATCTTCGTTTCGATTATTTGGATTTCTGGCTGCCTTTTCTCGGCAATGCTCCGGCGGCACCATCCCCGGCCAATGCTATCAGCGCATCAGGAACCCTTCGTCTCGATTTTGGTACCCGCCCACAACGAAACCGACACTTTACGTGAGGCCGTCCAATCTTTAGCTGGCCTAGATTACCAGCGATACGAAATCATCTTAATCGACGACTGCAGTGATGACCGGACGTTGGCCCTCATGTACGACCTACAAGTCGAGTGGCAATCGTCTTTAACCATCAAGGTCGTGGGGTTACCAGTCAACCAGGGCAAGGCCAACGCTCTGAATCAGGGCTTAGCCGTTGCTACCGGTGCCTACCTAATCGCCATCGATGCCGACTCACTATTAGCGCCCGATGCGGTCACCCACTTAATGTCGACCTTGGTCAGTAATCCGCGTTATGGCGCGGTCACCGGCAAACCGGTTGTCCGTAACCGGTCTAACCTGTTGGGCCGGCTCCAACTTTTAGAATATGTGGGCGTGATCGACCTGATTAAACAGGCTCAAGCCTACCTAACTGGAAATATCACCACGGTTTCTGGCGTCATTGTTGCCTTTCGGCGGACCGCACTCACGGAAGTTGGTGGGTGGAATCCGGCCGTCATGACCGAGGATATTGATATCACTTGGCGCCTCTATCGGCACGGATGGCGGGTGGCGTATGATCCCAGAGCCATCTGCTGGATCCTCGTGCCCGAGCGACTAATCGGCTTGATTAAGCAACGACAACGCTGGTCCCGTGGTGGGTTAGAGGTTCTTGTCACTAATTGGCGCGGCTTTTATCAAAATCCACTGGGACAACGTTTCCTGTTATTGGAAACCGTCGTCAGCAATTTGTGGGCCGTCATGACGGCCTTCAGCATCTTGGCCTACACCATCAAGCTGTTGTTCCTGCATGGCCTGGCACTGGATGGGAACCTGTTGATCGTTCTCTTAACCCTCAGTGGCATCCAATTTGTCATTGGGTTCTGGTCTTCACAAACGACTGCACAACTGGCCGGGTCCGAACTCTTGCTGGTCCCAGTCTATGTGCTGTACTACTGGATGGTCAATCTGATCAGCTGTCTCTCGGCTATTGGGTCTTACATCATTGACCCACAACGTCGCGGAACCTGGCGTAGTCCGGATCGGGGGATCTAACATGCAGAAGAAATCATTTAAACCAATTGTCCGGCATCAAACCAGCCAGCGGAGTCGGCTTGGTCGGGGAATCATTCTGGTTGGCCTCTGGACCTTTGTGGTCGCCGTTTTGCTCGCCAACGTCTCCTTTAGTCTAGGCTGGTACAGTGACACCCTCGTTAGCTTGTATCTGCTACTCAACCTAAGGCTTCACGCCAACGATCACCTGTTGGTCCTGATTGGCCTATTACTCATCTTAGTTCCCAGCTATTGTGGCTGGCGCTGGATTCAACTCACAAAGGAGCATCGACTATGACCTCTCGTTCACGCCGATGGCTGCTAATCGGTCTAATCGTAGCCCTGGTCTTCGGGCTGGGCTGGACCTTTCAGCGACAAGCCGTTCAGCAACAACAGGCCAAGGAAAGCTACGCCCTGCCAACTAAATTTAAGCAACTTAAGAATGGTATCATGGTCTTTTGTTACCATCGGATTCTAGAAAATTCTTGGTCGACTCAGACGGCCAAGCACCTATCGAACAACTCACAATTACACGAGTTTAATGTCCCGGCAAATCAATTCGAAGCGCAAATGGCCTATCTCGTTAAGCACCACGTTAAGGTCATCTCCGCTGACACCATGACCAAGATGGTCAGGCAGAAGACGCCCATTAAGGGGAAGTATGTCGTCTTAACCTTTGATGATATTGACCGGACTGTCATCGACCATGCCGTGCCCATCATGCGTAAGTATCACCTGCCCTTTACGGCATTTGTGATTACTGGTAACACGGGCATGTACCGCGAAGGTAGCCAGATGGCTAGTTGGTCCCAAATTAACGCTGCTCGGTCACGTGATCCCCAGATGACGCTGGGACTCCACACGCATGACCTGCATCATCTAAATGCCCAGCTTCAACCGGTCTTCATGCAACCACATGCGCTGCCAAGGTTTAAACAGGACTATCACCAGTCTGTCCAGGAACTGCTGTACCACACCGGGGTCCAGGCGAATTCATTCGCCTTCCCGTATGGTGGTGGCACGACCGCCATCAACCAGTTTCTGAGCGAGCAAGCCTTATCCTGGGTCGCGACATTAGACTCCGGTATCGTCACCAACGAAACCGATCTCAACGCGACCCCGCGACTGATTATCAATCAAGAGAGCTGGCCATCCATGAGCCATTGGTTAACGCATTAATTAAAAAGAGTCGCCGTTATTTCACAGATTCAATCTGAATCCGAAAACAACGGCGGCTCTTTTAACTTGTTTACTCTTTAACGGCGCGAGTCCCGGCTGTGGGTACCAACCAGCGCATCGCCAATCCATAAATAACGGCGGTCAAGGCCATGGCAATAAAGGTGGCACCCGTCGTGTTGGCGATCATCGAAATCTGTTTCAACCCCCAGTAGGCCACAACACCGAGAAGCCAACTGGTCACGGCGACCCAATTGATCCCCCGCGTGTACCAGTAGTCCCCCCGAACCTTGGTAAACTCACTCAATTTATACTGGCGTCGATGCAGCCAGAAGTAATCCACCAGGAAGATGGCAATCTCGGGTCCCAGAAACATCCCAATGCCATCCAAGAAGGTTTCGAAAACGTCTAGGAAGCTAGCCAGATAGACTGGAATAAAAGTCACCGCCGTGGCCGCGATGGTCACAATCCAAAGACTCACATTTAAGGATAGACGATGGGTCATGTTAGTCAACGCCGAACCTGCCGACATAAGGTTAACGGCATTCGCCGTGGTACTGGTCAACACAATGACCAGTAAAGCAATGATGCCCAGGCCCAGCTTGGCGGCAATCGTGCTGGGATCGGAATTATTAGGGTCAAAATGATTCAGCGTCACGGCCGTGCCAATCGTTGCGAACAAGCCAATGAAGGCAAACCAGAACAACCCGAAGTTAGCCCCCGCAAACGAGGCCGTTGTGGCCGCTGACTTCTTCGCCGTAAAGCGACTAAAGTCGGATGCTGCCGTTACCCAAGCCAGATTAAAGGCGGCCAGGGTATCCGCAGCCACGCCCGAAGACATCCGCAAGTTCTGCGGCGGTTGCCACTGCCAAATCTGGTGGAAGGAAACGGTCCGAAAGACCACAATGGATTCCCATAGAACAAAGATAACCACCAGAATAATGCCGACCCGCTCAATCAACCGGACCGATCGTTCACCGACAGAGATACTCAACAAGTGCAAGACACTCATAATGAGGATACCGACAATCAGGCCAAAGGTGCCGCCCGGCTTGCCATACAGTGGCCAACCGAACAATTCGCCAAAAATATAGCTGATAGAGGTCGCGGCAATAAACGTGTTAACCGCGGCCCACCCGATGAACTGAACCAAGTTAATCACCGAAGGAATGAAGCTCCCACGGAGACCAAACGAGGCTCGGGTCAACGCCATGGCCGGTAGTCCCGTCCGATAACCCATGTAACTGGCCACCGCTAATAACGCGTAGGAAATAATCCCCACAATCACCAGGGTTGTTGAGGCCGTCACCAAGCCACAAGCCGCAATCACCCCACCAATGTACCAAGTCCCGTTGTTGGCATTTGCGCCAATCCAAGTGGCAAACATATCCCAATTTGACATCCGGCGCTGCGATAACGGAATCGATTCGACCTTGCCAAATTCCTTCTCCGCCGGTTGACCAGTCGCTTTGACACTCTGAGCCATGCCCTCATCCTTCTCTCAATGCGATTTATTTACAGAACTTCACCATTAAACTCGTTGGCAGGTAAGTCGTTAAAGTCATACGTTTCAAGTGTCTTGACGTCTTGGGTGTACCAGTGAACACTCTCGGAAATCATCAGATTGACGCGTTCCGTCTTTTCCTGTACGGCGATGATCGGTTTGTGACTCATCGTGGCCACGCCAAGTTCATACGCCGTCCCGGAATCAACATTGGCGGCTTCAAAGTCGAGCACCGTCACAATCAGACTGGCAGCCGCAATCTGAGTCATATCCCGTTCGTAAATTTCCTTTGCCCATGGCTTGGTGAACTGATCGTTAGCCGTTTCCTGATTCAAGCGGGGCGAGTAAAAATCAACGACCGTTGGATTGGCTGTCAAGGCGGCCTCAACGCGTTGGACACGATCGACCTGTTCATCACTGAAGAACGGACTTGCAATATAAATCTGAGCCATAATCGAAAAACTCCTTTAATTAACTAGTATTTAACCCCCTGGACCCGCAAAAAAAGCGGCCCCATCCCGTTTGGATGCAGGCCGCTAGATCCATCCCACGGGATGGACTTGCTATCGAACCTTTATTAGCCTCACGGGACCAATTTGAAAGGGTGTCTTTGAACTTATTCGGTATTATACGGACTTCAAGATCTGCCGTCAATCCCACGTAACGTGGGAGCAGCCGACGTTAATCGGTTAACCTGCCGACAAAATAGCTTTTAAAAAAAATCATATAAATTGCGGTTTGTTTGTTTATGATTAAATTGCTAAACTGGACCTAAATTAACCTTGTCCTGCTAGAACTGTCTTAACGAAAGGAGCCGCCATGGCCAATCCCAAGCTTTTCCAGATGCCATTCAGCAAGATATATGGCCTCTACCAGCAGAAGATTACCAAGAAGCAACGTTCAACTGACGATCTAGACGCGATCATCATGTGGCTGACCGGTTATAACCCCACCGAGCTGAATCGCCAATTAGCGGAACCCGTGACCTTGGCGGAATTCTTCGACCAGGCCCCGACAATCAATCCCAATGTGACCCTCATCACCGGCACAATTTGTGGTGTTCGGGTCGAAACGATCGCCGACCCCCTGATGCAACGCACCCGCTATCTCGACAAACTTGTGGATGAACTCGCTAAGGGACGACCGCTGGTCAAAATCTTACGACACTAAATAAAGAAGGTCCGGCCAATCGGCCGGACCTTCTTTATTGTCATCACGCTCATTCCCCAACGATCGTGACGCTCCCCTTTGGCAACAAGCGGCTTCCCCAAGCCGTCATCACCGTTTCATGTGATGCGTTTCAATCCTACTCTCTAGCCGAATGCCGTTGTTGATACTGATGCCATTTTTCACCCAATTTTGGCCGCCATAGCCAAGCATAGCCGAATACCACTGTGAAGATAAAGGTAATAGCGATGGTGATTGGCAACCCGTTGACCGCCGCTAACCCGGTCAGGTAGGCCACAAAGACGATGTAGACCGGAACCCGTAGCTTGGGGAACAACAGATATTCGCCATTATGTTCGAGTGACAGGCGTTGGAACAACCAGGATCCCCAGACAATCAGAATAGCCGTGGCCAGGAACATCAAGACAAATCCCAAGACTAGGGTTTGCCCTTCAGATAAATGCCAAAACTTATTGTTGACCAATTTAAGATAAATTGGCAAAGTGCCGAACGAAGACAGGGTAAACCCAGCCGCCGTGACCAACAAGGACGCCGTCTGACCAACGATTAGCGCCGCAAACCAGGTAATGGCGAAGAATAGCCAGGATATCAACAGGCCCCCCAACCAGGAGGTTAACACCCCGGCCCAGGCCAAATGAAACCCAATGCCACTAGGTAACATCACAGCGGCAACGCCATACTGAACGGCAATCCCAGCCACGGTTGTGACTAGCAAGAAGCCCTGCGCCAAGAAGTATTTGGTCCAATATACCCGGCGGCGCGAATAGCCACTGGTGAATAGGAACTGGTTGAAGTTATCCTTCAAATCGCGATTCATCAGTAACAACCCAACCAACCAGTAAATAAAGATTAGAATATTCGAATAGGCATTGAAGTAATCACCACTATACATTTCCCAACGTTGAATCGAATCCCCCACTAGCTCAAGGACATCAGTGGACCTTAAATTGCTAACGGTCATCCCCGTCATTATGCCGATTGCCAACAACGTGAAGCCAAAGGCAAACCACAGGGTGTTTCGCTGACGACGCCAGATTAATTTAACTAAGTTATTCATGTTTTCGCGTCCCCCTACTTCATCATTTGGTAGCCGGTGTCATGGGCTAGGTTAGCCCGGAAGAGGTCTTCCAAGGTTAATGGCAATTCTTCTAACAAGACTGGCTCTAATGCCCGTAATTGCCGATCAATCTCATCGGTATAATCGGTAATCACGACCACAAGCACCCGCCCAGAAACCCGAATCAGATGACTGTGTTCCTTCAAAACCGCTGGAATTTCGCGATCCTTCAGGACCAGCTGAAGCTTCTTGGCATGTTCCCGAACCTCTTCCAGGTTGTAATCTTGCGATAATCGGTTTTCCTTCAAAAGCAGTACCCGATCGCTCAGACCGTCCAGCTCATTCAGATCATGTGAGGAAATCAGGAATCCCTTTTTCTCCTCAGCAATCTCGTCAATCACCATCGTGGCAATGTTTTCCCGAACGATAACGTCCAATCCATCAAAGGGTTCATCCAAAATAATGTAGGTCGCATTCGACGTTAACGCCAAGATCAGGTTAACCAGAGCCCGCATCCCTTTGGACAACCGACGATACTGGTCGGCTTCCTTAAGCTCAAACTTCACGAGTAATGCTGCATAGCGTTCACGGTCAAAGTTAGGGTAAACCAGCTCGTACATGTCTGGCAGCTGACGCAGACGGTAATTATCCAGGAAGTTATATTGCGTATCGATGAAGAAGACCTGGCGTTGCTGTGCTGGGACCTTATGTAAATCAACCCCATCCACGGTCACCGTTCCGGTATCCGCCACGTAATGATTCATCATCGTCCGAAATAAGGTGGTCTTTCCGGCACCGTTCCGGCCAACCAAACCAATGATTTCGCCCGGTGCCCAATCAAAGCTGATCTGATCGATGATCGTCCGTCCATCAATTTCCTTTGCCAACTGCTTCACTTGTAATGTCACTTTTCTACCCCCTCATAGGCCGTTTTAATCCAACTCACCACATCATCCATTGGCACGCCAAGGTACCGGATTTCCGTGAGTAGTGTTAATAATTGCTTCTTAGTGGCCACAACCTGGGCATTATCACCCGGTGTGGTCGTGGCATCTGCCACGTAGGTCCCCCGTCCGTGAACGGTGGTAATCACGTGCTGGGATTCCAATTGCTTGTAGGCTTTACTGACCGTGTTGGGATTCAGCTGTTCCTGACGAGCCATTTCTCTGACCGACGGCAGCTTGTCGCCCGGTCGTAAAATTCCCTGCACAATCTGTTGTTTAACGCGTAGTACCAATTGCTCATAATAGGCCAATCCCGACGCATGGCTGACTTGCATGCTTCATCCCTCCCAGGTGTTTGCCTGTGTTCTGTGTGTACTATTATACCTAGTACACTGAAATTGACAACCCCTTTTACCAATTAAATTAGGCTAAATTTTGTGTAACCGTTCCCAAATCGACGGTTGTCAAGTAATAATTTTCTTGATAAGATCAACCATAGTAAACTCATTGCAGCATGAATTATTCAAGGGAGTGTTCTTTATTTTGAAACAACGAAAATGGAAAATTGGCTTGACGGTTCTTCTCGTCGTTTTGCTAATTGGCGGGTTGGGTGCCTATCACGAGCGCCATAACATTCGCCGCCTAATGTTGGTCCATCAACGATATCAACGAACCGATGTGCTCTCGACCAATCAGATTAAGGTGAACCTACGAGCGGGCGTCTCCACCAAGCATACTGCCACCACCAATCAACTCACCAAACAATACCGGTCGAATCTGCGGCGGCTGACACCAGGAATCGACCACGCCAAAACCATGATCAACCCCTATCGCACCAGTCCCCTCTCCGGGCTCATTCTAGTTAAGACCAACCAGGCGACCCGCGTAACGGTGACGGTTCCCGGCGACACGACGGCATCGACCATCACCCACCAAATCAAAGGCTATCGCCGGGCTCATAGCGTTGGGGTACTTGGGTTATACGCCGGGCGTACCAACCACGTCCGCTTGACCTTTACTCAAAAAAATGGACATCAGTCAACCTCTACATACGATCTAACCACGGCCGCCGCACCAAAGGCTATCGGCCACAATCAGCTCAAGACCAGTCATCCGCAACAAATGGCACTGGGTCAGGGGCATGCCCGACTCACCTTTGCCGTTAGCAGTCAGGGCATCACCTATGGCCTCGATGCCCGGGGCCGGATTCGTTGGTATAGCACCGCCAAGATTTCCCATGTGTTCAAGCGCCTCAGCAACGATCATTTGTTGGTCCTGACCAAAATCTCGCCTAACTCACACAAATACAATGCCTTACGCGAAACCGATTATTATGGCCGTGTGTATCGTCAGGTTAACTTTAGCGGTCTGTTTCCAACCAAACAAGATCCCCACAAACTGGCCACCAATACCGTCATCCATCACGATGCTATCGAGCTCCCTAATCATCATTTACTCCTAACGGTGGACGATGGTAGTAAGAAATTCGTTGAGGACACCATGATTGAATTGAATTTTCAGACCGGGAAAATTGTCAAAGTCATCGATCTCAAGCGTATTTTACCCAAGTCAGCTTATGAGGATTACACCGGCACAACCCGCCCGGATGGCAAGATCGATTGGTTCCATCAAAATTCCATGTACTACGACGCTAAGCGTGACGAGCTCATCGTTTCGGGACGAAATCAAGATATGATCTTCGCCATTAATTACCGAACAACCAAGATCAAATGGATCCTCGCCGCACCAGCGAAATTACCGAAATCGTATCGCCACTACCTGCTTAAGCCAACGACAAAGCATTATCAATATAACGGCGGCCAACATGCCGTAAGACTCATTCAAACGGCCACCCATCAGGGGCATCGGTTGGCCCTAGAATTTTACGACAACAACGTCCCCGTGACTCGTGGTCAGACGAAGCAGTCCAGACAATGGTCTGCCGGAACTATCGTAAACATTGACCAACTAAACCGCACGGTTACTAAGACCTGGAGCTTCGGGCAGTCGCTCGGCAAACGAAACTTCACGAATATTGTCGGCAGTAGCTACGCCGTCGGTAAGGGTAACACCCTGATTGGCTTTGGCTATGCCGATGCCGGTAAACGCAGTGAATTCGTTGAGGTTAACCGAAAGTCCAACCGCGTTGTTTTCGATGTTGATCGGTCGAAGTTCGCCCACGGTGATTGGAGTTACCGCGCCCAACGGATGACCCTCTATCCACAAAACAATCTACAGTTAACAGCCATTAAGTAGCGAAAAAACGCCGGACGGTTTTCACCGTCTAGCGTTTTTTTCTGGCTTTTAGGCCGCGACTTAATTGCTACTGCTATCGTTGCTTGGGGCATTGCCCGGCTTGCTAGGGCGTTTACCCGTCATTCCCTTGGGAGCATTCTTCAATTGCGACGTTTGTTGGGCCTTGGCTTGTTGCTGCCCCAACATATAGCCCGTTCCGCCACCACCGGC
The DNA here is from genome assembly GCF_003946545.1 of Levilactobacillus tangyuanensis. Lineage (GTDB taxonomy): Bacteria > Bacillota > Bacilli > Lactobacillales > Lactobacillaceae > Levilactobacillus > Levilactobacillus tangyuanensis. The sequence continues at coordinate 339,047 of NZ_RHOA01000001.1, read as the reverse complement.
AAATAAAATAATGCCGACAACCAGCAGTCCCAACCAACGTTTTGGTCCACGAACAGGTTGCACGGTTTTCCACCGCCTTTCACTAGGGTCACCTTGATTAAGGTTGATTCCAGTATAATCGCCCTTGCTTAACGTGGACTAAACCAAAAAAGGATGAGCACTAGGCCCATCCTAATCATCAATTTAATAATCGTCATCATCATCGTTGCTGGTAAAGGTATCCGTCAACTTCGTATGGTCATCACCATCAATGTAAACGGAAACCGACTTGTCGTACTTAACGTCGGTAACGGTCACATCCACACTGGTTTCATCATCATAATCATCCGAAATTTTGGCGTAACCCATGTACTGATTGCCGCTCTTACTTTCAATCGTGACATCCGTACACTTCGCATCGAGATCAAATTGGTTCTGCACCACATCCGTCACGGGATCGACTGCATCGGTGGCCAACGACTTCTCCCGGCTCTGAACACGCGATTCACTGGCAGCCTTACTGCTACTCTTACGAGACACAGAGGCTTCTTCGGCCCGCTGCTTCGCTTCCTGTTGTTTCTGGAAGACAACTGACATGGTAATCACGATCACAACCGCCAAACCAATCACGGCGCCGATGATCACTAACCATTTATGCTGGGGTGATTCCGGGGTCTGTGGCGTTGGCGCCGGCGTCGTCACCGGTTCCGTGCTGTCAGCGTTATCTGTCGCGCCAGTGGCCTGAGCGTCGACCTGCGTCTTGAATTGATGCCCACAGTTCCGGCAAAAGGCTGCACCGACTGGGACTGAGGCCCCACAATTGGGACAAAATTTTTCTGCCATATTCTTTTTACCACCTTATGTATTGAGATGCCGCGATCAGCGAACATCTCGAGTTTTCCTGATTTCTTATGAATTGATCGCGACTAACCAACACCTAACGGGTCAGCCAACGTCGCCATCACCTAGTATGGACGGTCCTTAAACGACCAGAAACACGCCGTTATGAACGTTTAAAATATTCATCAATTATCATAGTTGATTATTTCATCTTTGACAACCTGCGTTTATTAACCGATTTTGCCTTAATGGGGTTCTAACCCACAAAAAAAGCACCAGCTGTCAGCGAGCGACGAGCACAGTGCTTCATCAACTAATTAATTATTTGGCGTCATATAAAGCGGCAACCTGATCCTGAACCTGGTCATGACCTAGGAATTCATCATAGGTCGTGTCGGCCCGATCGACAATTCCATTAGGCGTCACTTCAATAATCCGGTTCGCAATCGTTTGAATGAACTCGTGGTCATGGGAGGTAAACAAGATGCTTCCCTTGAAAGAAACCAACGCGTCGTTCAGGGCCGTGATAGATTCCAAATCCAAGTGATTGGTTGGATCATCTAGAACCAAAACGTTAGCCTTACTCAACATCATCTTAGATAACATTGCCCGGACCTTTTCGCCCCCGGACATGACGTCGACTTCACGGTTCACGTCGTCACCGGAGAACAGCATCTTCCCAAGGAACCCTCGTAAGAAGGTATTGTCACTCTCCTCTTTAGAAGCGAACTGACGTAACCAGTCGAGAACGCTCAATTCATTGTGAGCAAAGTAGTCGTTCACGTTACGTGGCAAATAAGTGGAGCTGGTGGTTTGACCCCAAGTGACCGTGCCACTGTCGGGTTCCATCTCGCCCGCAATGATTTGCATCAAAGTGGTCGTCGTCACATCGTTACGACTGATGAACGCCGTCTTCTCACCAGGACGAAGCGTGAAGCTCACGTCATTCAAAATGGTTGACCCATCAATGGTCTTCGACACGTGTTCCAACCGAACCAGGTCATTCCCCAATTCTCGTTCCGGCGTGAAGTTAATGTAAGGATACTTCCGTGAGGATGGCTTGATGTCATCCAACGTGATCTTCTCCAGTTGTTTCTTCCGCGAAGTGGCCTGCTTAGACTTGGAGGCGTTAGCACTGAATCTTGCCACGAATTCTTGTAACTGCTTGATCTGATCGGCCTTCTTAGCGTTAGCGTTGGCCTTCAATTGAGCAGCCAACTCGCTAGATTCCATCCAGAAGTCGTAGTTCCCAACAAACAGCGTAATCTTACCGAAGTCCACGTCACACATGTTCGTGCAGACCTGGTTCAAGAAATGCCGGTCATGGGAAACCACAATAACGGTATTTTCATAGTCGGCTAAGAAATTTTCTAGCCAGCTGATCGATTGCACATCAAGCCCGTTGGTTGGTTCGTCCAAAAGCAGAACATCGGGATGACCAAACAACGCTTGGCCTAAAAGGACTTTAACCTTTTGGGGTTCCGTTAATTCACTCATCAAGACGTTGTGTAAAGACTCGTCGATCCCCAGGGCCTGTAGCATTTGGCTGGCTTCGGATTCGGCTTCCCAACCGCCCATTTCGCCGAATTCACTTTCAAGTTCAGCGGCACGGATCCCATCGGCATCGCTAAAATCTGGCTTCAGATACAGCGCATTCTTTTCGGTCATGATGTCGTAAAGCTTCTGATGTCCACGAATCACGGTGTCCATGACGATTTCATCTTCAAAGGCAAAGTGATCTTGGTTCAGGCTGGACATCCGCTCGTTAGGACCCATGGATACCGTCCCCGTCGTTGGCTTGAGCTTACCCTCAATAATCTTGAGGAAGGTTGACTTACCGGCCCCATTGGCGCCGATGACCCCGTAACAATTACCCGGGGTGAACTTTAAATTAACGTCGTCGTAGAGTTTCCGATCGGAGAACTGCATACTGACATTGTTGACGGTTAACATGAACGATACCTCCTGTTTTTTTGCGTAAAAAACCAACGTGTCTGACTAACGGCGACGTTGGTTTCAACTCATATTCGTTATGACATGTTGGCATAGTTTACCATAAATAACAGGGTTAAGCAATGATCGCGCTAGCTCCAAGCCCGTTGCGCCGCATATCTTTCACGGTAAGTCTTCGGGGTCATTTGGAAGCGTTGCTTAAAGGTCACGAAGAAGTTTTTCTCCGTCCGAAAGCCCGTCTTCATCGCAATGTTTTGGACCGACTCATCCGACGTCATCAAGAGCTCTGCCGCTCGTTCCAGCCGAATCTGCCCCAGATAAGCCTTGGGTGAAATGCCCATGTAGTCCTTGAAGTATCGGGAAAAGTAGACACTGGAATAGTTTAAGCTTGCCGCTAAATCGGCAATAGATACGGCCGACCCGTAATTTTGTTGCAACTCGCCAACCGCCTGACGCAGCGGTTCCGGCAATGGTAATTGGTCGGTCGTCACCTGGCCATTCACCGTCAGATGCTTCAATAACTGACCAACCAGCTGGTACTCTGCTCCCAGGCTGGCCAGGTAATCGGCCCGGTCATCAGGATCCGTCACGGCATTTGTCGCCAAGGTATCGACATACTGACCAAGTTCCTGATAAGCCGGTAAACTCAAGTCAAGATCTAATGGCCCCCAGATTGGCAGTTGCTTATCGGCCACAACGTTCCGTAGCCAAGCGGCTGGCAATAACAGGGTGACAATCTGATTATCCTCATCCAAGAATGTCTCGTAGCTGTGGACCACTTCCGAATTGACCACATAGACATGGCGTTCCTGCATCTCAAAAGTTGAGTGCCCAATGTGTACCGTGCCAGGATGGCCGCGATACGGATAGGCCAACTCGACAGCCTGGTGCCAATGTGGTAAAACCAATTTTGGTCCACACGTCCCGTGCGCAATCACCCGTAGTGGTAGCGCCAAAGTAAAGTCTAATCGCTCGTGATATGGACGTGGCATCTGTTATCCCTCCCAATTCGATGTCTATGTAAGCGAATACATTTCGCTCAACCCCAAATAGACCAATTTCTGATTCCTTGTACCCACAGCGTACCACATCCATCTTGAAGATGGTTAAATTTAGTAATCCAATTACTATATTACTGGATTACCCATTTACCATTTACTCGGTACAATGAACTTGCAACATCAAGTTAGGCCATCTCGCTTGGGGGAGTGAGGTCATCCTGGCCGTTGCCCGCTGATTAGGAGCCGTAATCTTAGTCAGCGTTTCACTAAACAATCATCGTGGTCTTCGGTCGATTGGGGGAATCGGCCGTTGCAACACCCACTTTCAACTAACAATCGTTCTGCACTCGTCCGCCGCTTGGGGCTCCGGATGAGCGACACACGACCAGCAGAATAGTCCATGGCCATTGGAGCCTTGGGGGAGCAAAAAGACGTTCGGAATTGTCCGGACGTCTTTTTGTTAAGTTGCTTTTATTCCTCATTAATGACCGCCGACGGCGGTTAGGAGCTGCGTCCTATGGGGCCCGCCGGGAGCCACAGACCGGTCTCCCAGCTCGCCTTCAAGCCGTCCAAGAAACGGACAGCTCGAAGGTCGGCCCGTGCTGTAAGGCCGGTAAGCCCACCGTCCTAACACCACTTTCACAGGACTCCGCTCCTAACCGCCTTTGGCTCCAATCCAGCATTGTGAAACAACCGTCCGTCACCAGCCATGCCGGAACGTTATGATGATAACTTAACTAACCATTTCTAAAAGAGCGACCCGAATCTAGTAAGAACCACGACTAAAGAGTCAAGCACGCCTACCACTCGGTCATTGGCTAACAACATGGCCATCATCTTTTCTCAGTAATACTTATCGTATTGCCAAATGCTGGCTAATCGCCTAACCTCAACCAATCAAACACCGGTTGTGTGAATGCAACGGTCGATTCCAAGCCGAAGGCGGCCAGACAGAACCCCGTGTAAAGGGCCTTAGCTGGGTGATATTCCTAGCTTAGGCCCTTGGCCAATCTTTGAACCACACGATTTTAGTGCGGTTCAAAGTTGCCCTGAAGACCGCCTCTCCGGCTTCAGGTCTGCCACATGGGGTGGCGTCTGGCCGCCTTCGGCGACCCAATATAAGATTAAAAACCGGATTATTCCACTCGCTGTGGTTTAGCCTGGTCTGGTTGTTTTAACATGAACGCCATCAGGTAAGAGATAACCAAGAAGACGGCCACTACCAGGTATGGGTAGTGGGTATTCATATCAAGAAGCATCCCCGACATGATGGGTCCAACAATGTTACCAACACTCGTCAACGACATGTTGAGCCCGTTGATGAGCCCTTGGTTGGATTCACTCGCCTTGGTCAACAGCGTGGTAATCGCCGGCTGCAAGAGGTCAAACGCTGAGAAGATGATCAGTGTCGCAATCATAACTTCCAATTTGGAATGAGCCTGAGTTATCCAGATGACTGCAACGGCGCCCAAGAAGAAGCATGCGCGAATGACCCGCCGTTCACCGAACCGGTTCACAAACGTATCAAACAGGGCAACCTGAAGGAATAATGAAATTAAACCATTCAGTGTTAAGACCATCGCAATGTTGCTCAAACTAAAATGGAAAACCTCATTAACATAGATACTATAAATGCTTTCGAATCCTTGAAGACCAAACGACGAAACTAAAATCATCGTAAAGAGAATAATAATGGGAACCGTCCAGAATGCCCGACTCATTGGATGGGCCGTCGGTGTGGTGGACTCGGTTGTTTCCGTCACCGTGTCCCGCGTCTCGGCATCGCTTGGTAAGAGGCTTGCCAAGACAATGGCACTGAGCAGGCCCAAGGCACCGGCCACCCAGAATGGGGTCTTGTAACTAATTCCGGCCAAAATGCCCCCGATGCCGGGTCCTAAGATTAGGCCCCCACTAAAGGCGGCCGAGAGCCAGCCAATGACCCGTGCCCGCTGATGCTTCGTCGTAATATCTGACGCCAAGGCCATGGCAGTCGGCACCACCATTGCGGCGGAAAGACCACCAATTAGCCGTGAAATGTTGAAAACCCATAACTGGTTGGTCAGGGCGAAAAGTACCTCTGACACCATGTATAGAACCAGTCCGGTGGTCAGGACTGGCTTCCGACCAATTTTATCGGAGAGCCGGCCCACCAGGGGTGACGCCACGAACTGAGCAAAAGCGAACAGCGAGTTCATGATCCCCATATCCGTTGCGGTTAAATGAAGTTGATTCTTGATAAATGGCATTACCGGTATAACTAAACTAATTCCCAAGCAGACTAGAAATTCACTGAATATTAAGATAAAAATGGCCCGTTTCGTTTTTTTCGTCACGATGGCTCACCCCTTCTCATAAATTTTTTTGAACAATATTATGAGTGTACCAATATTCAGGCTAGAATGTCTAATCATATGCTTATCTATTAATGGGCAACATCGCTTACAACTTCTGGGCCCAGCGTTGATAATCGCTAGCAAAGAAACTGTCCTTAGCATAGACCAACGCCAGATCATGAATCACCGTTCCGGCCGCCAACGGCAATTCATGCAACCGCCCATCGGCCAATTCATCGGCGACAACCGACCGATAAACAAAGCTCACCCCAACATTTCGCAGTAACAATTGGCGAATTGCCGCGGGGTTGTTCACGGTGATGACCTGTTTAAAGTCCGCCAGATCCACGTTGGCCGCCTGAGCCAGACTAATCAAAATGTCGCGACTTCCTGAACCCAGTTCACGAATCAATAATGGCTGGTCAATCAAGTCTCGCCAAGAGACCATCGTTTGTCCGACGAGGTCACTTGTGCTCGCCACCACCCCAACAAAGGGTTCCTGGCGCACAACCCGGTAATCGTAACGTTGCTTATCAAAGTTACCCTCGATGAGGGCAAAGTCACTGGTTCCTTGATCGATGGCGGTTAGCGCCGTCCGCGTATTCGTCACCTGACAGTTAATCTGCCTGAGGGCCGTCGCCGCCTGAATAGTTTGAATCAACCGCGGCGCCAGAAACTCACTTAGAGACAATGTGGTGCTAAAGGTTAAGGACTGCCGCCCCTGCGGCGTCCGTAGCCCCGTCACCAATTTATCGGCCTCAACTTGAACCCGCTGCACAAATGCCGCCAGTTCGGTTCCCGCCGAGGTAACGGTCAAATGAGGGCGTTGATAGCTGACCAATTGTACATCAAGCTCAGCTTCCAAGCTTTTAATCTGCTGGGTCACGGCCGGCTGAGTGATGTAAAGCCTGTGGGCCGTCTGGGTATAGGATAGGGTCTGTGATAACACCAGGAACGTCTGATAACGAGCATCAAGCATAATCGGATCTCCTTCATAAGTCATATTTATAACGTTATTAAATATCCCAATTTTATCTTATAACCACATTCCAGTAAACTTAAACCATCAATTATTAGTGAAGGAGACTCATCATGAATAGTCGAACCATCTTAATCACCCGTAGCTTCTGGGGTGCCGCCGCACTCACACTGGTATGCGCCGTTGCTGGTAGCACCTTGGCTCAGCTCCCTTACCTCAACCTGGTCGGCGCATTGGTCATCGCCCTTTTACTCGGCATGGCCCTCCAAGTTGCCCCACGCGCCATTGCGACTAACCGGGCCGGTATTGGCGTTATCAGCAATAAATTCCTACGTTTAGGCATCATTCTGCTGGGATTCAAGCTTAATCTGATTCAACTCGCCCAAGCCGGCGTCAAAACCATCACGTTGGCAGCAGTTGTGGTGACTGGGATGGTCCTACTCACCTATAACCTTAGCCGCAAGCTAGGCGTTGACCGCGAGCTGGCCATCTTGACGGCAACCGGGACCAGCATCTGTGGGGCCGCCGCCGTGATGGGTGTTTCGCCACAAATTAAAGTGGCCCCTGAACAGGCAGAACGCCAACGAGAAAATGAGGTCCTGGCCGTCGCCATCGTCGCTATTCTGGGGACCGTCTTCACCTTGATTGAGATCGGCCTCAAGCCCCTCCTTCATCTCTCCGCGGTTCAGTTTGGTGTCATGACCGGTGGGTCGTTACATGAAATTGCCCACGCCGTTGCCGCCGGCAGTGCCGGTGGCCCGGTAAGCCTGGATACCGCCATCATCACCAAGCTTTCCCGGGTTCTTCTATTAGCCCCAGCCGCCTTAATCATTGGCTGGTGGTATCAGAAACAAACGGCCTCTGCCTCAACGACCAATGAGCACACCAAGCTCCCCATCCCCTGGTTCATGGCGGGCTTCCTCCTAACCAGTATTCTTGGAACCTGGTTACCACTAGGGGCCACCACGATTGCTGGACTGGTTAAGTTGGCCTATCTCTTCCTTGGCATGGCCATGGCCGCCTTGGGAATGAGTGTCAACTTCCGGGTCATCTTTCAGCGCGGCGGTAATGCCTTCCTAGCCGCAACCCTCTCCTCAATAGTCTTGTTAACTGGCGTGACGCTGGCCAGTAAGTGGTTCTTCTAATCGCCAACTAAACAGAGTCTGGGACAAAACCCCAGACTCTGTTTTTGTGTACCCATTTATATGGCCGAAACGTGCGAAAAAAGGCACCCGGTTCCGCTTAAAACTGTTAACCAAACAATCCAAGACCGGGATTATTTGGTTAACAGCCTTAATGCTCGCCGGCTAACCGCCTTTCGTCCCACTCTCTTTATTTGATTGTTAATAGATGTTGGACGGTGCCGTTATCCCAAAGGATATAGAGCCCCAATAGAATATACACGGCCACCGTAATATACCGTCCCTGCCGGTCCAACACCGCCGCGACCTTAGGTAAACAGGCGAGTCGATAACCGAGTTCCCAGAAAATCACGACCATCACCGCGAAGGTCACCAGAATTAACGGAATTTCGTTAGTGGCGACCGTCGTAAACAGGGGAACGTAAATCCCCACGTTGTCGGCCCCACACGTGGCCATTGTGATGAGGGCCACACTGCCAATCAGACTCTTGGGGTCCGTCACCTTCGACGCAATGGCTGCCTCGTCATCGTCATCCCCTTGCACCCAGAGCTTAATTCCTAAGAAAATGGGAATGAGTCCCAACAAGCCTAACAACCAGGGTGCCGGCACGAATCCTAGGAAGAATGCCAGGGCCAGTGAACTGCCGACCAGAACGATGGTCCCTAAAAAGTCTCCAATCAAGACCAACCAGCGATCTTGGTGCTTTACGCGGCCGAAAATTACCATTAGAATAACTAGGTAATCAAGTCCGGTAGAGATATATGCCGTGACTCCGGTCAAAATCGTCTTGTACATCATCCCATCTCCCTATGTATGTTATCTTTAACATATGTTAACATGTACATATGAAAGGAGCAAGCTTTTTTATGGCAGATTCTGAAAAAGAGCTACATCTGATTGCTCAGCCATCCTTGATGGCCTCACAAGATATCTTTAAACTCCTCAGTAACACCACCCGCCTCCAAATTCTCTATTTGCTGGAACAACAGGAACTCAATGTCAGTCAACTCAGCGAGTTGCTTAACGTCGAACAATCGGTGGTGTCCCACCAATTGGCCTTGCTGAAGAAGGAACAATTGGTTACCGCCCAACGGGTTGGCAAGCAAAACTTTTACGAGTTGGACGATCCCCATATCTTAGATATCGTGAATGAAACGTTGGCCCACGTTGACCACGTGCTGCGAGGCAAGAAGCATGGTCAATAAAAGCTGTTTGGAATTTTACTTCCAAACAGCTTTTTTGTGACTCATTTTCACTTAACTAGAACGAAGTCGCAAGGAACCCCATGGTTCGTTGGATGCTTACATCTTCATCCCCATCTTCTCATATGAACTCATCCCAGCCAGATGGAGGTCCTTGACGTCGATGCCCCGTTCTTCCGCGACCGCCTTCATCAAGGTATCCATGTCCATCAGCTTGTATGTTTGTGGATGGTCGGGGTCAAAGGCCTCGATTTGCGCCATCATCCCACCATCTTCGTGTTCGATGATATGGCAGTGATACATGAAGACGCCGGGCTTGTCGAACCAAACCTTCAGTCTAACCGTTTCACCCGGATTAACCCCAACGGTATCCTTGAACCCATGTTCATTGGCGTATGGCGCATGCCCATTCCGTGAGATCACTAGGAATTGTGTCCCATGCATGTGGAATGGGTGGACCATGCCACCTTCCATATCATTCGTGTTGGTAACATCCCAAAGCTCAACGTTACCAACCTTTTGTCTGGCATCAATCCGTTGCATTTCAAACTTCTTGCCATCCATCATAACTGCTTCGTCCATCCCGGACATGACGACCTTCCGGACGGGCATATCGGGCGTCACACTTGGATCGGGAATGTCGACCAGGTGGCTAGGCAACGTCACATCGTCCGCGGCAAAGTCGTGAACCCGGAAACGGACGATTGGCACGTCATCACTATACAAGGTGACCGTTTGTCCAGGGGTGACATCGCCAAAGTCAACGATGATCTCGGCCCGTTCGGCACAGGTCAACATCAGGTGGGTAAACTTCACGGGACTAGGCAAGATGCCCCCATCCGAGGCGATTTGGGTAAATGGGAGATCGTCACTGAAGTGCAACCGCCATTCACGCCGGTTCGCCCCATCGAGAATCCGCAAACGAATCCGTTGGGTCGAGACGTCAAAGTATGGATTGATCGTGCCATTAATCATTGGCGTTGGGCCTTGCACACCGTCTGGATCGTAGTCTGCTTCGTAATCCCATTGATTATCTTCATGGAACCGCCGGTCTTGCAAAACCAACGGAATGTCGTCGACCCCATAGTTCCGTGGGAATGGTAACTTGGCTTCCTCTTCGTCGGTAACCAATGCCAACCCAGCTAGGCCATGCCAAACCTGTTCGGCCGTCGATGGACACGGATGGGCGTGGAGCCACAAGGTTGCGGCCGGTTGGTCAACCTTGAAATCAATGTGCCGGGTCTTCCCGGGGTAAACTGGGGCGTGACAACCACCATCGGTATAGGGCCCGGGAACGTTCAGACCATGCCAGTGGAACGTGGTCAACTCTGGCAAACTATTTTTTAAATCAATATGCATCGTCTTCCCCTTAGGAAAGACCACCGTTTGGCCCAGTAACGACCCATTGTAGCCCCAGGTCTTCGTCTTCTTACCTGGGAGAAGTTGCGTTTCCCCAGCCTGGGCTTCGACCGTGTAATAAGTATCCGTTGCCGTTTCCTTGTCTGGCTTCAATAAGGGCGGAATCCGCAACGGTTGTTGTGGCGTTTTCGGTTCTGCCAGTGGCACATAGCCCCCGTCATGGGTGTTATATGCCGCTTCATCAAAGAAATAATCGGTGTTAATTGATTTTGTCATCTTTAAGGCTCCCCTACGATTTATTGAAAAATCTTACATGTCCATGATACCGCATCCATTCCGGAACACGAAAAGTTTCGGCCGGAAAAATTCGTTTAGTTTAATTGATTGAAAAGGTTAACGTTCGCTCCGCGCCCGTAGTGCATAGAGAATCGTCACGGTATCCACCACTTCTTGGAAGACCGCACCAATGATCGCGGGAATGACTCCGAAGCTGGCAATGATCATCAGCCCAGTACAGATAAAGATCCCAATCAACACCGCCTGTTTGGCAACCCGCATGGTATCCTGGGCAATCTTACGGGCGACACTCACTCGCGTCAGGTCATCCTTCAGCACCACAGCATCGGCGGACTCACTCGCCGCAGTCGCCCCATGGGCGCCCATGGCAATCCCGACATCGGCCATTGCCAAGGAAGGGGCATCATTGATCCCATCCCCAACCATGGCGACCGGCCGTTGCTCTTTAGGGAGCTCCGTCAAAACATCGATTTTTTCTGCCGGCAACCGATCGGCATGCACCTGATCGATGCCAACTTCCTTGGCGATAGCCTGAGCGATAGCCAGGCGATCCCCAGAAATCATCAACAGGTTGGACACACCTAACTCGTGAAGCGCCCGCATCGTGGTGGCCGCCTCCGGCCGAACACGGTCACTAAAGCTCACGTACCCTTGGTAAATGCCGGCAATCGACACGAAGACAGCCGTCTGGTCGGGCCGTTCAATCGACGTTTCCGCCACAAAGTCGGCCTTCCCCGCCTTAACCAATTGGCCGTCAATGGTGGCTTGCACCCCCCGGGCCGTGGTCTCCTGAACATCCGTTGCCGTTAACAGTGGCTGCTCGTTGGCCGCGACCATGGACTGGGCCAACACGTGGCCGGAATGCTGCTCGGTACTAGCCGCAAGCTGTAACAGTTTATCGGCGGTGATTGCCGTCACCGGAACCACCTGGTCGACCAGTAATTGGCCCTGCGTAATCGTCCCGGTTTTATCAAAGGCAAAGGTCTTGACCTGAGCTAATTTTTCCAGCGTGGTCCCCGTCTTCACAATGATCCCATTACGACTGGCCCGACTCATCCCGGAAATTAGCGCTATCGGCGCCGCCAAGATCAGTGGACAAGGAGAGGCCACGACCAATACTTCTGCTAACCGAACGGGATCACCGGAGAAGAACCAGGCCAGGCCTGCAATCACGTAGGCCAGCAAGGTAAATGGGACAGCATACCGGTCCGCCATCCGAACAAAGTTAGCCGGCTGGGCTTCGGCTTGCTTCACCAAACGAACGATGTTTTGATATTGACTATTGTCGGCGGTTTGATCCGCGCGCAAAACCACCGAGGCCTCGCCATTGACACTACCGGACATAACCGTCTGACCAGCAGCCTTATCGATGGGGCGAGCCTCACCAGTTAGTGAGGACTCGTTAACCGTCGTTGGGCCGGTCATCAACGTTCCATCAACCGGCATGACTTCACCCGGACGGACCATCAGTTGATCGCCAACGCTGACGGCAGCCACCGGCACATCCGTCACCTGATCATCGACCAAACGATGGGCAGTTTGCGGTGAATTATTCAACAATTCCTGGAGCTCACTATTCGCCTTGCTGGCAGCAAAGTCTTCCAGGGCATCTCCCCCGGTCAACATCAGCAGAACAATCAAGGCGGCCCAGTACTCACCAACGGCCAGTGTTGCCACAACCGCCGTGATGGCCAACAGGTCCACCCCAAATTTGCCAGAGCGCAGGGTCTGAACCATTTCGATAAACATCAAAATAGCTAACAAAATACCCACTCCAGTGACAATCCACTGGGCAATCCGTCCCTGATGCTGAACAAACTGAAGCCACAGGGCAATTGTCCCAAGCACGATCACGAACCAGAATCGCCAGTACTGTTTAAGTCGTTGCATCCCATCGTCTCCTTCATCCCATCAATTTACCTCGAGTATACCAATGCTTGTGACTTAATGCACTTCTTGATCATTCACCCGCTAATAATTGGGTCATAAAAAAGGCTCGGATTGCTCCGAGCCTTAAGCGTTCTATTTAGAAATGACGCCGAATGACGGCACCACCAAGGGTCAATAAGCCAATGCTCAAGCCCCAGGCAGTCGTTACCCAACCATTGTTGTCAATGGTTTGTGGTAACTTCGTGTTGCCCGCATGCTTAGTGACACTAGCGGCCCTAGGCTTCAAGGCTGCGGCCTTGGCAGCTGCAGCGGCCTTTTTGGCAGCGGCGGCTTTCTCGTCAGCCTCATTCTTGGCATTTTGTTCGGCACCCTCACGGTCCTTTTCTTCCTTGTCCGTTTCAGAGCCCCCATCGGTGTCAATGGTCCCAGTATTTTCTTCTTCCTCTTCTTCATCGGTTTCGTTGGTGTCCCCGCCACCGGAACCGCTGTTACCTGTCGATGAGGAAACCTTCCCATTGGCTTCTTCGGAATTCCGATCACCGGAGTTACCTGCGCCCCATTCCATCACGGCATTGTTTCTAAACTTGTAACCGGAATGAATCAGCGAAGGATCGGTAACCTTCGTGTAGTAGTCAATGACAATCAGGTTGCTGACCGGATCGTTGAAAGACAGGTCAAACCCATTATCATTGTATGTAACCTTGTATTCATCAGAGGAGATTTCTGGCTTCTCACGCTTGTACGTGGTCGTGTTAACCCAGGTCCCGTTGCTGACGGTGACGCCGTGAATCATTTCTTGGTTGTCACCAATCGTATCGGAGATATCCAGGTTGTCTAACTTCAATTCGTTCCGGTTGACCAGGATGGTCCACTTGACCGTGCCATCATCCTGCAGTGTCCCCTTCTTAGAAAGGTTGGCATCGTCTGAAACGATGTTGATTTTTGATGTGCTACTGCCGTTATTTTCCAATGGGAAAACAACGTCCTTCTCGCCGGTATCTTCGTAACGATACTTCGTGGCCAGATTCAAGGTCAACTTGTCGTTGGTCTTGCCCTCCAGCTTGTCATTCATCGTGATGACCACGCCGGTATCAGAAACAACGGCCTTACCAATCACCGTACCATCCTGATCGGTTACGTCAAAGGTGTCCCCAGGCTTCTTCCCCTTCAAGTTTTCTGGGAAATCCAACGTGATCGTGTCCCCGTCTTTAATCGGCGTCTCCCCAAAATTCAGATTGTACTGAATATCAATGGTATCCGCGTGCTTAAAGTCGGGTCCATTCGTGACACTAGCCGACGTCGTGAAGTCTGACCCCTTATAATTAGTGGCCGCCTCGGCAGGCGTGGCAACCTGACTCACAACTAACAAAGCAATCAAACTAACAAGTCCGATTATTAGTCGTAAGACTTTACTATTTTTACTCAAAAAAATCCCCTCCCACAACTTTTGCATACCCTGAGTATACGCGTATCCGTTTTAGCTTGGCAATACTGTATGGGACATTTCCTAAGGGTTGATGTGTTTTTTTGTTAAAAAAAGTGGCAACTCTGAAGCGAGTCACCACATCATCGGAAATATTGGGTTAGCAGATACGCGTTCCTAACGTCTGCATCTCTTTTTTCAGGTCCAGATCAGACTTTTCTGCGGCGGTATACGTGATTAGACCCACGGCACTATCCAGTACACCACTATCATCACGCAACGCCAGTTGATTGAAGACGCGGTCAAGGATTAAACCGTTACCCAGGTAGAGTGCCGTATCGGCATTCGTCCAGATAGTTAGGCCGGCATTGTTTTCGATGGGCAAATCATAGTCCGGGTCTCCGGCGGTCAACGCCACAAACTGAAATTTATCGCCAATGGCGCAGGTCCCACCAATGGTCGAGTACCGGTTCGACCCATCGTCCGTGGTTAGTAACAACACGGCATTGGGGGAAACAGTCGCCTTCAAGTAATGTAAAGCAACATCCTTCAAGGTTAACTTCACAACAACCCCTTCTTTCTTACTAGTTGTTATTAAATTGTGCACAACTCAATTTAACCACGGCTACCCGTCAAAGTAAACAGATTGACTTTCAACTCATCCGTTCATTCTTGATAGTACTGTGCCTGAGCTGTGAAGAGTTGTTGATATAGTCCTCGACGTGCCATTAATTCTCGATGCGATCCCATGTCGTCGACTTCTCCATGATTCAAAACCACGATTCGTGAACTGAATTTTGCCGAACTCATTCGATGAGAATTGTTAGACTTCTCACTAAAATATGCTGGTGTCCCCTGTGCAACTAACTGACCGTGGCTAAACAAGATTGCATTGTCAATAAACTCCTCACTTTCATCCACATCATGTGTGACAACAATAATCGTAATACCAAGTTCCTTTTTTAAAGTAACTAGGGATGACCAAAGCAATCTTCGCTTCTCTGGGTCTAGTTCATTTGTAGGTTCATCTAATATTAGCGTTGTAAAGTCCCCCATCAAGGCCGTAGCAAAACCTACTAAGCGATGCTGACCGCCAGAGACGTTTTGCAATCTGCTGGTTTTAATTGCAGATATTCCCAGGCGATTTAACCATAGATCAGCTTGCTCTATTGCGGCGCGTTTATCCTTTCCACGTAATCTTGCAGTAGTTACTAAGATATCATAAACTTTCATAAATCCAAGAGTTAGTGGTGCTTGGGTTGAATATGAAACATTACGATGAATATACTCCAATGAATCCTGTACACTCTTCCCTTCAAATAATATGGTTCCCTTATCGATGGTGCGATACCCTACCATTGCATCAACTAATGTTGATTTTCCTGCACCGTTTTCACCAAAGAAACCAACAATTTGATTATCTTTTATATCCAAGCTAATATTTTTATTTGCATATTTTTTCGCCCTTGTATTTTTGATAAACATTTTCCATTTCATAAACTACTGCCATATATTCCATCTCCAATGTGTGCCATTATTGCATTCAGACCAACAACAACTCCATATACAATCCCTACACGAACTGATATTTTAGTTAGTATCATATAATCACAGAGGCCAAAAATGATAATCTCAATCATTATTCTCAAAAGTAGGCCAACTCTGTTTGGTGATAAAGGAGCCATATAAATAGACCAAATCACATAAATTGCAATCGGCACTAGAATCCCCATCAGTAAATTAAGTGGTAACTTATATTTTGTAAAACCTACAAAAGCTACTGTTATTAGGGTTATCATTTCTACTAAGAATCTTAACAGCGCATTAATTTGAAAAAGAATATGCATTTAGCTCAACTCCTTTAAAAAATTCAAGATTTGTTTTCTACCATTCTCGAACCCGTTAGATTCCTGCATCTTTTTAGACATATCTTTAACGTTTTTATTGACACCAGCAATTGAATTCTAAAATTGGCATTTTCTCATTTCATCCAAACCTTGCCCACTGCTCCAATCCACATGACAACGCCTAGAAAGAAACAAAGGAACATAACCGTATAGGCGTATCGGTCAAATTTCCAGGTTGATGTCATCCCCCAAACAATAAATGCTGGGACAACGCTGCCCGACATCAAAATGACCAACTGGATGATTAAATCAGTGGGTAGCCAATATTTAAGAAAAGGGAATCGGGTGTTGACCTTCTTTAAATACCAATGAACGTTTTGACTAATTTTGTATTGTATAAACGGCTTCGCCACATTATCACCTCGTTGGCTCACGATGGACTCTTAGCATTTTACCGGAACTATAACTTCGCGAGCCACTTTCCTCTACGATAGACCTCCATTTTTCTTGAATCGCCTTATCCAACAAACTAACTCATATAAAATTCAGCTTTTTCCAACCATCTCGGATCGTATTTTTTCAAAGAAAAAAGCATGATTCCTAAGAATCATGCTCGTATCCACGTTTAATTAAAGCCACAACATCTTCTTCTGAGAGGTTGAGCTTTCGGGCCTCGTTCGTGAATTGACTAACGTAGCGGTCGAAGAATTCTGCCCGCCGTTTCTCCCGAATCATATCGGCAGCCTCAGTCGTCACAAACATTCCCACACCACGACGCTTCTCGATCATACCAGCAGAAACTAGCCGATTGATCCCCTTCAAAACGGTGGCCGGATTAATATGAAATTCCTTGGACATTTCCGTCGTCGACGGAACCTGTTCACCTGCACGATAAATGTCCATAAAGATGGCGTCTTCCATCTGCTCCGCCACCTGCAGATAAATGGGTTCCGGACTATCAAAGTTAAAATTCATACAATTTCCCACATTCTTTGTGAACTCAGTTAGTCGTTCGTGGCTTGTGGTAACACAATTCGCCAATATAGAGCCAGCGTGATGAAGTAATAGATCACATACAAACCAATAAAAATCAGGAACGTACTACCAATTCCCAGATAAGGGCTCATCGGTGATGCCATCAGCGGCTTAAACATTTGCAACCCGAACAAAACATCAATTACACCCATGATACCAGGAATCAGGAATAAAATCCCAATTTCTTTTGCAATCCCCTGGCGCATCTTGCTTTGCCGCACGCCGATCTTAAACAACATCCGGTAACGTTGTTTGTCGCCAGGCGCGCCGGAAAGAATCTTGAACATGAGGCATGAGGCGAGCATTGCTAAGAAGGCAATCCCCAGGAAGTAGCCAATGAATTCGAAGCCCCCGAAAAAGCCGGTCATCATCTCAAAGGATTGATAACTCCCCACCGTCATGTACGATGGTTGAGCAAACCGCGACGTTTCAATCTTATTCAATTTTTTTAGCACGGCCATGTCACGGGTAAAGTTGGTGACCCGAATCACCGTGACCGTCATCTTGGTCCCCTTTTGCTGTTTAAATTGACTAGCAGACAGGATCTGGGGGGCGTAAGGACCGGCACTAGTCAACGCTAATGCCATAAAGTCCATTTCCTTAATCCCGGACTTCTTGAAGGCCTTCAGCGACTGCGTGTCGTAACCAATCAACTTTTGACCGTTCTTTGAAAAACGTTGTTGTTCGAACGGTTGCCGTTCAAACTCGTCCGCGTTATAGGCCACGACCTTGCCCTGTCGCTTCTGCGTATAGGTCGCCTGATGAGCAACGTGTAGCTGATCGATTAACTTTTCCTCCTTGCCAGACACATTGTGTAAGGCAACGGAGTAGCCGCTAAAGTGGTCAACGACCCGTGGGAGTTGGCGATGATAGCCCGATCCCACGGTGATGGCCCCCAAGGCCATGGCAAATAACAAGGAAACAATCGTTAACATCCTGGTGTAGTTATAGACCCGGAAGTTCAGTTGGCCCAAGAGGAACCCATTCAAGTGTTTCTTTGACCAAGCCGTCCGGCGTAATTGGCGGATGACCATCAGGATCGTCGCTTTGAATAATAGGTAGGTCCCGATCGTAATCGTCACCAGAGCTACCGGAATCGCTGATATCATCAACATCTTAATGTTGGCCAGGGCCCAGTACCCTACCGCCAGGCTCAGAATACCCAAGATTGCCTGAATAAACTGGCGTCCCGGTTTAACCTGAGGTTGGTTGGCCTCGGAATCACTGTGTAACAGCTTCAAAACGGTCGTTCGCGTTAACCGGAATAGATTAAAGACCGATGCCAGGATGAAGAGTCCCACATACAAGACGGCCGTCGCCAGGATGGCGGGCACGTAAAACGAGGTCAGATGCGCCAGGTGTAGACCCAACAGATCCAAGAGAAATCCCACCAGGAACTTACTCATCAGTAGTCCCAGCCCGATCCCAATCGCTGTCGCGACTGTCCCCAAGATTAAAGTTTCCAAGAAGACCAACTGGCCAACCCGCTTACGGGTTGCCCCTAACATCATGAATAAACCGTAATCGTGTTGCCGCATGCTCAGCAAAAAGCTATTCGCATACATCAAGTAAACGACCGTGATAATAATCAACAGAACGGCCCCGAAGCCAAAGATAATATTGGCTGAACGAATGGCCGCATTGGCCTTGATAAAGGCCTGGTTGGTTGCCAGATTGGCAAACATATAGAAGATGGCTGCAGACATGGTCAACCCCGCGAGCAGGACCAAGTAGTCTCGCCGCCGGTTTTTAATCCCGGCCAGTGCTAATTTACCTAACATTTATGCCGTTCCCCCTACTCGTTAAACGTGCCAAGTTCATTCAAGATTTCTTGATAGAATTCTCGCCGGTCCTGATCGCCTCGCCGTAACTCCGACCCAATCTCCCCATCCTTGATGAACAAGATCCGTTGACAGAAGCTCGCCGAGAACGGATCATGCGTAACCAACAGGACAGACATCGCCTGTTCACGGTTAATCGTCGTTAACAGATCCAACAGTTCCCGGGCACTCGTGGAATCCAAGGCCCCAGTTGGTTCATCCCCCATGAGAATGGCTGGATGATGAACGATGGCCCGGGCCGCAGCGACCCGTTGCTTTTGCCCACCAGATAGTTCTGAGGGGTACTTTTGCAACAAATCACTGATTGATAACGTTGCGGCGACCTCATAAATCGCCTGATCCATGACCTGTGAGGCCGTGCCCTGTAATGCCAGTGGCAGGCCAATATTTTCCTCGGCCGTCAGGCTTTCCAACAAGTTGAAGTCTTGGAAGATGAACCCAACCTCTTGAGCCCGGAAGTCTGCCAACTGGTTCCCTCGCATCTGCGTCACGTCATGACCATTAACCACAACGTCGCCGCTAGTGGGAACGTCTAGGGTTGAAAGCATGTTCAGCAGCGTTGTCTTCCCGGAACCAGAGGCCCCCATGATGCCGACAAACTCCCCTTGTTCGACGGTCAGGTTAATATCTTTTAATGCCCGATACTGACGCTCATTTGCCTTGCCATAGGTCTTTTCCAACCCATTGACGCTAACTACAGTATTTGTTGTCATTTTAAATTCCCTCGCTCTTTGGTTTATTGGTTAGTTACTTGTGTAATTAACTATAACGGTTGCCATAAAAAAGTCAACTCTTTTTTCTGAGCCGGCCGTTAGACCTTGCCCACCAAAAACGTGTAAACTAATAAGTGGAGTTATAAATTTGACAGCAAAGGAGTTTTTTCTAATGAAACAACGACGCTTAGGCGGTACCGACTGGCAGGCTTCCGCAGTTGCCTTAGGAATTATGCGCATGAGTACCTTATCCGTTGCGGATGCTACGAAGGCCTTACAAGCAGCTCACGAGGCTGGCATCAACTACATTGATTCTGCTGACATATACGGCGACGGCCAATCCGAACGGATCTTCAAGGAGGCCTTCAAGGCTTCCGGCCTGAAGCGCGATGATTTTTACATTCAATCAAAGGGTGGCATCGTCTTAGACCCCGAACGGAGTCACGATGGCTTAGTCTTTGGCCAACGCTATGACTTCTCGAAGCAACACCTATTGGATGCCGTGGATGGCATTCTTGAACGGACGGGCCTCGATTACCTCGATGCCTTCCTATTGCACCGGCCAGATCCCCTGATGGAGCCCGCAGAAGTTGCGGATGCCTTTAACGACCTCCAACAATCTGGCAAGGTTCGGCACTTTGGGGTTTCTAACTTCAATGTCCAACAATACCTACTGGTTCAAGACGCCGTTGATCAGAAGTTAATGTTCAATCAACTTCAGTTCAGCGCCGCCCATGCCCAAATGGTCACCGCTGGCTTACGGGTTAACATGGACGACTCACCAGCCATCACCGATGGCGGTATGTTGGAATTTGCTCGGCGTCACAACATCACCATTCAGGCCTGGTCACCTTTCCAATACGGTCTGTTTGAAGGGATGTTCATTAACGATCCGAAATTCCCTAAGCTAAACGCCGAATTACAGAAATTAGCCGACAAATATGGCGTCTCCAAGAACGGGATTGCGACCGCTTGGATTCTCCGCCACCCAGCCAACATCCAGGTCTTACTTGGGACGATGAATCCCGACCATATCAAGGACAGTGCCGCCGGTGCGGACATCACCTTAACCAAACAAGAATGGTACGACCTGTACTTTGCTGCGGGCAATTACCTACCATAAAGACTGGTGTAACACGGTTAAGCCGGACAGAAATGTCCGGCTTTTTTGTGTGAAAATATTTTTAAAAAGGGGTTGACGTTGTCTAAATTGGTGGTAAACTGAAGTTGTTCTTGAGGGCGAGTGATTACTCGCTCGCCAAAGCAGAAAGGGGATTTTGATCATGTTTACCACATCATTTTGGATTCTAGCCGTATGGCTGATTATTAACGGAATTTGGACTTGTTTTGCTACGAGGAACCAAGACCTCATGAAATGGTTCGGGTGGATCAACGTGATTGCGATCGTCTGGGGCTTCTGGGCCTTCTACGGTGCCGTCAGCGTTGCCAGCCTGACCGGTTGGTTCACAACGGTTAACTGGGTCAACGTTGTCTTGGCCATTTGCCAATTCTACCTGGCCTACCGCCACATGCCTGCCACTCGGAACAGTTAATCTGTCCTCCTCACACCCCCAAGAGCCGGTGCGTCTCCCTGAAGACGGCCGGCTTTTTAGGCTAGTATTTCTGGTTCACCCTGGTAAGATAGAGATAAATTGTCAGACAAAGGTGGTCACACTATGAGTAATAAAAGCATTCTGGCGGCGTTTCCTGCTACCATTCAGGCAGATGAGGAACTGACCCAAAAGCAAAAGGATGTCCTTATCGCCAGCATTCGGCTCTTCGCAGAACAAGGTTACGCCAATACCAGTACACACCAGATTGCCGTGGCGGCTCATCAGTCCGAAGGCACCATGTTTAAGCATTTTAAATCCAAGGCGAATATTCTTCGAACGGCCTTGGCTCCCGTTATTACTCAGATCATTCCCAAGTTATCGACGGAACTGATTGAAAAGACGCAAGCGCCCATCCCTGACCTGCATGCCTTCTTGACCCTATTAGTCAGAGACCGCATGGCCTTTGCCGCTGCCAACCAAGATGCCATCAAGGTTTTCCTCAGTGAAATTCTGTACAACGAGGCCCTGCGGCAAGACTTCATCGCGGCCGCCCGTCAGGAACTCATCACGACCTTCCAGGCGGCCGTCCTGGACCTCCGTAAGCGTGGCCTGATTGTCGATTGGCCGTTCTCGGAAATCTTCCGCTTCATTGTCGCCGTGGTCTTGGGGTACATCATCGATCGCTATATTCTCTTCCCTGATCGTGACTGGGACGACGATCATGAGGCCCACTACCTGGTTTTAGAACTGGAGAAAGTGCTTCGGCCCGAACCTTAAATAATTGCTAAAAAAGGAACCCAAATAACGGTCTGTGAGCCGCTACTTGGGTTGTTTTTTTTCGGTTAAATTGACGTCGCCGGCCGTTGATTGACGACTCATCGCCTTTAGAACAACCAAAAAGGACGCCGTCATCATCACGGCGTCCGGTCATTCAAATCAATTCAATGTAAAGGTCTAGTGGAATTGCATCCCGCCATCGACTTCCAGTGTTTGACCAGTGATGTAGTTGGAGTCTGGGCCAGCCAGGAAGGCCACACCAGCGGCAACGTCTTCTGGTTCTGACAGACGGCCGAGCGTGATGTCCTTGGCGAAGGTTTGCATGCCCCATTCGTCATCCTTACCAGCGTTTTGACCAACCTTGTGGGCAATGTCAAACATCATTGGGGTCTTAACGATTCCTGGTGCGTAAGCATTCGCCGTAATGCCTTCATCGGCTAAGTCACGGGCAGCCACTTGGGTAATCCCCCGAATGGCGAACTTGGTGCCGCTGTAAAGGGCTAAGTTAGGGTTCCCAACCACACCGGCTTGAGAGGTCGCATTGATAATCTTCCCGCCGTGCCCGAGTTCCTTTAACTTAGCGTGGGCTGCTTGGATACCCCAAAGGGTTCCGGCAACGTTAACGTGATAAACTAAATCGAATTGTTCTGGGGTAATCGTGTCGATCGGCGTCGTAGGGCCAAGGCCGGCGTTATTGACGATCACGTCAAATCCACCGAGCTTGTCTGCAGTTGTGTTAACCGCAGCAAACACGCTGTCACGGTCGGAAACATCGACCTTCACAGCAACCGCTTTGCCACCATCAGCTTCGATAGCAGCGGCGACCTTACTGGCATTGTCTAAGTTCAAATCAGCAATTGAAACCGCAAATCCGTCATGAGCTAAGCGTTTGGAAATGGCTTCCCCAATTCCTTGTCCGCCGCCAGTAACCATTGCTACTTTACCATTTGATGCCATGTGCCATTCACTCCTTCAGAATAAGTAGATTTCTTAATACACCTACATCTTACCGGAAAAGGTTTAACATTGAAAGCGATTTCACACGTAAAGACTTGCCCCGCTCAGTAACCGGCATAACCGCTTGCGCGGGGGGCGCTTTATATAAAAACGAGAGTGGGACAGAAGGCGGTTAGTCAATGAGCATTAACGTCGATAGACGAATAATCCCGGTTTTGGATTGTTTGTCTATCGGGGTTAAGCGGAGTTGACTGCCTTTTGTCGCACGTTTCCGCAATATACGTTCGGAGCGCACGAAGGGTCTGAGACTTTTGTCCCAGACCCTTCATCTATTGTCCTTAAACCGCCGGTGTTTCATAGGTGAATGCTCGCCTAACTCGTTAAAATCACGACTTTGGCACATTCTCCAGTTGCCAGGTCAGCCGGCCGGCATAGTTACCGGCCTTGGCCCCACTATGAATGGCGAGCATCAACCCCGTATCATCGGTCCAGCCCTTGGTCACCGAGGTCTGTTCCGAATCGTGCTGGGATTCATTCTCCATGACCAAGATCGACTGATTAGCCGTGGCCCGCTGCTGATTCTTACCATTGACGTAGACCAGCTCACCCGCCAGTTGCTCGCGAGCCACGTTGGCAAACGCCTGGGACATCTGGACCGTCAGTTTCCAGGTGCTCCCGGCCCCCCGATCGTCTTGCACCCCAATCTGCCAATCATCTTGGCGGGCAACGAGCTGGCGTTGCCCGGTAAGCTTAGCTGATTTAAATGCCGTGGTCTTGGGCACCTTCGAGAAGGTTAACTGACCGGCTCGTTTCTCGACTACTACCGATAGGTCATTCGACGGGTGCCCCGGGTTATCCTTGGCCCGCAAGATGACCAAATTTCGCCCAACATTGAGTTGGTCCGCGGGTATCGTCAGCTGGAACTCACCGTCTTGCTTGGGTGCCAAGATGGCCGGGTTCGGGAGTTCGTGGCCATTCAAGATAACATTGACCTGACTGTGTTGCCACTCCTCAATAGTCAACGCTTCCCCACCATTCGTCAGTCTGCCCTTGATCACGGCCGGCTGATGATGCTTAACCTTTAAAGTATCCGCACCCAGGTTTTCCAATTTCAGATCCAGCTTACCGTTAATGAAGAACTCCGGTGTATTGATGACTTGTCGGTAATTCGGGCCGTAGAAGCTACCGGGATTGTTTGCCATCTTGACGTGACGCCCCGTTTGCTTGACCCGGCCCCTCAGAACGACCAGGACACGATTACTGTCTCCGTTTTTTAAGGGTTTATCCAGCTGGGTTTTCAATCGCGCTTCTTTAAGGTCTTGCTGACTAAAAGTAATATCTTTAGCATTCTGTTGGATAAGCTTTCCCGAGTCCCACTCAATCTCCGGTGGTAAGGGAACATCAAACTTCATACCATCTAACACTGCATCGCCCGAATAGGTCAGATCATAGACATACTTTAGTCTTGTTCCTGGATTCACAACTGTTCCCGGCAGAATAGTTCGATTGGTCTCCTCATTTCGAAGAACGCTCCGTTTGGTATTGAATTCCGGTCCCCCACTGATCTTATCAATCACAACCAGGCCATTTTCGCTCCGTTCGGGGTTAGTCGCGCCCGTAAAGCCCCAATATAAGCTCGCAGGCTTACCGGCCTCAATCCCTAATTTCTTTTGATCAATCACGATGGTATCCATGATTGCCCCCGTCATGAGGGGTTGCTTGGTCACTGGATCACGGTCATTTAGCGCATACCGCACCTGACTGCTGGCCGATAGCCAGTTCAGCGTCAAATGATGCCAACGACCATCGGCCAGGTTCCCCGTTAGTTGTGGTCTAGTCGTCGCTAGATTAAAAAAATTCAACGCCGGTTGGACTTCCGGATGGGTATTCACCTGATATTCGGCCGGATCGCCGGGATAACCACTGTCCACGTGCATCCCCTCGCTAACCACCGCCGCCCCATCGAAAAAGTCCGGCACAGCCGCCCGTGCCAACCGGTTGGGATGGGTATCGAACTCTAAGGCCCAGCTATTCTGAATACCCGTCATTGCCAACTTCAGCGGATCCGTCACCGTTGGATCAGGGTTGGTGCCCCAAGCCCCCAACGACTGGCCTCCACCTGAACCAGCAGCCATCTTGGCCGGTGAATTATGGAGCACAAAGGTTAAACCATCGGCGGCCTCGGACCCCCGGTTGCCAAAATACAGCCAGGCCGAAATGGCCTTGTCCTTCTTCAAATCCAACTTGGTCTTTTGTTCACTTGATTCGCCAT
The DNA here is from genome assembly GCF_003946545.1 of Levilactobacillus tangyuanensis. Lineage (GTDB taxonomy): Bacteria > Bacillota > Bacilli > Lactobacillales > Lactobacillaceae > Levilactobacillus > Levilactobacillus tangyuanensis. The sequence continues at coordinate 313,653 of NZ_RHOA01000001.1, read as the reverse complement.
CGAAGGACCACAGGGCCCCAACCTGTTGTTCACCCCCAACCGCATTTTCATGGGTTAACTGACCAATTGTCTGTTCCAGCGTATTCGAGTCAATTAATCGCCCCGAATTCTTCGGAACCTGACTCCCCGTTAATAATTGGTCTAAGGGAATTCCGGCTGGTGCAGCGGCAATGGCCTGTTTTAGATCGCCATTATCTGTAGCACTGACCGTCACCACACCATTCCACAGGCAGCCCCCAATAATCCCCAAAATTAATATGAATCGTTTCATGTTCGCTCCCCCTCTGAGCATCATTCCTTAACTTTCTCGGATTATACAGAAGCCGATTGGTCTGGTCAGTCAAAACACTTCTTTTGAACCGAATTGATTATTCCACTCTTTATGTTAGCGCTTACATTCGGAAATTAAAAATGGTCGAGAGTCTCCTCCCGACCGTAATACCTTTAACTACGATTAAACTTCTTAACCAGTCGTGTTGCGACCGGCTTGGCCAAACGAATCAGGCCAAAGGTGAGACCAATACTAATGGCCACCATGACGGCGCCAAAGATTGGCGTCCAACCCAACCCCAGCTGACTCGTGACCTGACCACCGATCCCGGAACCCAGTGCGATCCCAACGTTAAAGGCCGAGATATTTAGGGCAGAGGCCATGGTGATGTCGTCCGGCGTATTCTTTTCGGCCAATTGAACGATGTAGAGTTGTAACCCGGGCACGTTCATGAAGGCAAAGAAGCCCATTGCCAGCACCGTCATCAGGCCTAGCCAGTGACTGTTAGCCGTGAAGGTTAGCACCACCAACGTTGCGAAGAGACCCGTGAACATCTTGAGCAAGGCCGTCAGCGGCTTGCTGTTAGCCCAACGACCACCCATGGTGTTCCCAACGGCAACCATCAACCCATAAACGACCAGGATAACAACAACGGCACCGGCGGACCAGCCCATCTTCTTTTCCAGTAATGGTGACAGGTAAGTGTAAACCACGAAGGTTCCACCATAACCCAGGGCCGTGACCAACAAGGCCAGCAACAGTTGTGGGTTAGTTAACACCCGAATAATGCCACGCGCCGTGGCCTTGCTTGGTAATGGCAGGTTCCGTGGTACCAAGATGTAGTCGGCGATTAAGCCCAATAGACCAATGACGCTGATAAAGATAAATGACCAGCGCCAACCGCCGAGTTGACCAATCATGGTCCCCATTGGCACACCGGTAACCGTGGCAACGGTTAAACCAGTAAACATAACGGCAATGGCAGAGGCCCGTTTGGATGGGGCCACCACGTCCGCAGCGATCACGGACCCAACGGTCATGAAGATTCCGTGGGCTAAGGCCGCAATCACCCGACCAGCCAGTAAGATGCCAAAGGTTGGGGCGAAGGCCGCCACCAAATTCCCGGTAATGAATAACAACATAATAATCGTCATCAACGTGTGCCGGTTAATTTGCCCGGTAAGGAGCGTCATTAATGGCGCCCCCACCATGATGCCCATGGCATAAACGGAAACCGTTAACCCCGATTGTGCCAGACTAATGTGGAAACTCTGGACCAGCATGGGAATTAACCCAACACTGATGAACTCCGTGGAACCGATGGCAAAGGCACTGATAGCCAAAGCCAATAACGTAAATGTAGGTGAAATTTTCTTAGACATGATGTCCCTCCTTGTTTGCTAACGTGATAAGTAATGATTATACTTGCAAGGAACCTGCAAACAAGAACCCACTTTAAAGTGCGATACCCACCAAAAGGTAATAATTGAATAGGATGCGGTTTTTATGCCCGAAAAAACTTATCATATTGGCGTCGAGGCCACGATGGAAATCATCGGTGGCAAGTGGAAATCCATCATTCTTTGTCATCTGCGTCACCGGACCATGCGGACCGGTGAACTTTCCCGGGCCATTCCCCAAATCTCGCAAAAAATGCTCACGCAACAGTTGCGTGAGCTAGAATCCGCGGGCATCATCGCCCGCCATGTCTACAAATAAGTCCCCCCCAAGGTCGATTACTCACTCACCGACTATGGCGAGACCCTTTCCACCATCCTGCATCAGCTGTGTGTCTGGGGTGAAGACAACATCGACCGCCGGCAGGCAGAGGGTGAAAAGATTACCTTGTTGAGTCGTGACGACGTTTAACCACAGAAATTAATATGATTATCAAAGCTTAAGCTTCTTGAACACCAGCTAGAATGAATCTGACAAGGGCTACGGAAACAGGTATAATAGCTGTTGTTAGTAAAATGGGTTACGTATTAATAGGCTTATTAATCTTACGAGCTTATCGGGAAGGACAACTTATGCAGTTATTTATCAACATAGTGCCTCAAACCCACCTGAATTGGGCGGCATTAACCACCCTCATTGGCGAAATTAATTCCCAAGGGTTTGCATCAACACAACTTAATTTACAATTACCCTCGGACCAAACATTGTCTGTCGACCAGGCCAGCACAGCCGCAACCTGGTCTTTAATGATCAATCAATCTGAGCTCCCAAGCACCACTGAAAGCTATTATCTGACATTGCGGGAAACCGATCACGTGTTACCCGGTGCCTTTCTGCAATGGGAACAGGTCAGCAAGCGTCATCCAGACAGCCTCATCAGCCTGGCAACCTTTGCCGACAGGACCCCCTTAGACGATCAGATAACGACCTACCTTGCCAACTACCCGGCAGAAGGGACACCCCTTAATACACAGCCAAAAACAGCCGATGAACGGTGGATCGCCCTGTGGGGCCTCCAAAGCTACAGCGTACAGTCGAATCTCCAGAGTCAGGCACAATTGGCCCAGCGACTTCGCCCAACGGGAATCCTCATTCCCGCTGCCCTATACGATGCGCAGTGGCCTTTGGCTAGTCTGAGTCAGATTCTATCTGGCCTACAAAAGGAAAATGACGTGATTCGACTCCACGTCCCAACGGTCCAAACTCGCGACTGGCCGGAGGTGACGCCGTTAGCCTGGTTAGATGAATTGGAAGCCGTGGACACCTCAACGCTGGACGTTCAATGGGCCCCAATCTACGCCGACTTCATGTCTAACCAACTCAACACACTCTTAGGTGTGGCCGGTCGTCGGCACGTCTCTGCTAGCCATCATCGCCAGCTGTTAACCCGGATTAAAGACCTGAACACCGACCCCACTCATTGGTGGACTCGCTTAGGCCTACTCCAGTTGTTGTCGCCACAAATGGCTCACCAGCTGTTCTATTAGGAGGACCATCTTGAAATACTCTCTCATTACCCCTTGTAAACCAGCCGAGTTCCCCCAATTACTCAGCTTAAAGAAGAACTTAGATCGCCAAACCAGCCATGATTTCGAATGGATTATTGCACTAAATGGCCAGATTGATTTTTCCCAACCGGAGTGGCAGGCCGATTACACCATTCAGCAGGTCGAACATACCCCGGAAACATTGGGTGCTGCCCGTAATGCGGCCATGACCCTGGCTACCGGTGAGTGGCTAGTCTTCGTCGATAGCGACGACTATCTGTTGCCGAATGCGCTGGCCGACATGGACGCCATCGATCGGCTACAGCCCAATATCATGGGCGATCTCAATCAATTCCCTACATATGAACCACATTCATCATTTACCAATAGTCTGGAACAAACCACCGTTCATGACAGTCTCCCCAAGTGGGGCGGGCCCAAGAAACGGGAACCGAAGAATCGGTCGTTGAACTTGCCACCAGAACTACTCGATCAGCTTCCGGCTCAGATTGATGTCGACCCCGAAACGGCCAACTGGTTGAGCCACCGTTACTTCTATATCGATGGCGACCAGCGCTGGGATCTCTTTAACCGTCAATTGAAGATTGCCGGTAAGGTCATCGATCGGCGCTTGGTAGAGGAACATCATCTCCAATTTGCCGAAGACCGCGAGTTATACCCTGACTTTCACTTCATGACGCAGGCCATGGGCCTGACCACCGGCTACCTAAGACTCAGCGAACCCAGCTATATTCGGGTTAAACATAACGACCCCATCAACCAACCAGCCGTTCACCAATTAACGGTTCCCGACCGATGGCAACAACGAATCGCTGCCTGGCAAGAGGCTTTAGCCGACCTGAAGGACCCTTCCTTACACCTTGCCTTTAGTGCCTACACCCTGCAACGACTGCATCGCTTCTTTTATCAGGCATTGGCAACCAGCACGCCGACCGAGGTCGATGATGTCCCCGCCCTAATTGAGCAACTCCACGACTACTTACAAATGGTCGAACCGGCTGCCTTCAAGACCGTGCCGCACTTTAGCCGTCGCATCCTACACAAGCTGCGCCGTCAGGCCCAGGTTCCGCAAACCGCAATTAACGTCATCGTGCGCCTCCGGCAATTGAACCGGGTCATTCATCACCACGGCCGCGGTGTCACCCGTTTGGCCTATGGGTGGTGGTTTACCAAGATGCCCGTAAAGCCCCGGACGATTCTATACGAATCCTTCCTAGGTCGGAACTTCTCCGATAGTCCTAAGGCCATCTACAACTACCTGCAGGCTAATTATCCGGGGCGGTTCAAACACGTCTGGATCATGAATCCTGGCGTGGAAGAAACGCCCGCCGGCCAACCCAATACCATTGTCGTCAAACGATTTGGTTGGCGTTACATGTATTATTTGGCAACCGCCAAGTTCCAGGTCATCAACATGCGCCAACCAAAATGGTTCGTCAAGCGCCCAGGCACCAAGTTCTTGGCGACTTGGCACGGGACGCCACTGAAGCACCTGGTGTTCGATATGGATAACGTGGCCAGTGCCAATCCGCTATACAAGGAGATCTTCTACGAACAATCTCGTCAGTGGGACTATCTGGTTACCGCGAACCAATTTTCGGTCGACGTCTTCGAACATGCCTTCATGTATCCCGTGAAACAAATGTTACCGTCGGGCTACCCCCGCAACGATATCCTGAGCGCGCCCGACCGGGATGAACAGGCCAAGCAGATTAAGATCAAGCTGGGCATTCCATTAGATAAAAAGATCATCCTGTATGCACCAACCTGGCGTGACGATGATTACTATGGCGTGGGAGACTACAAGTTCACCCTGAAGCTAGACATCGACCGGTTACGTCGCGAACTCGGTGACGAGTATGTGTTAGTCTTACGGACCCACTACTTCATCACGGAGCATTTGGATACGACCGGCTTCGGCGATTTCGTTTACAATGAATCGAGTTACGATGATATCAGTGAATTATATCTGATTGCCGATGTGCTCATCACTGACTACTCCAGTGTTTTCTTCGACTATGCCATCCTCAAGCGGCCGATCCTATACTTCGTGTATGACTACGAAAAGTATGGGAGTGTCCTACGGGGCTTCTATCTCAATATGGAAAAGGACTTACCTGGTCCCCTGTTAAAGACCAATGATGACGTACTCGCAGCGCTCCATGACCTACCCGCGGTTACCAAGGACTATGCGGCGGCCTACCAGCGTTTCAGCGAACGCTTCAACAATTGGGAAGATGGCCATGCCACGCAACGCGTGGTTGACGCCTTCTTCGATGAAGATTTAACCAACTAAAAATAGGCTTTACCACGGATAAATTCGTGGTAAAGCCTATTTGCTTATGCGTGATTTCTTTGCTGCTCCCGTTGGCGGATATCGACGATAAGACTCGCCAGAGTAATCGCCGCCATCTGCCGTTCGGCGGCATCCTGAACCTCGGCATACGCGCCCCGCAAAGTTGCTTGAATGTTGCCACCCACGATGCAGGCCGGATTCGTCTTATCATCCACGTGAAGCAACGGCGTGTCCGCCTCTACCGCGTGATAAACGTCTAGCAGAGAAATCCGATCTGCCGGGCGTGCCAGCTGGGGTGTCGCCGATCCTTGTTGGGTTGTCAGGAGTTCCGCCCGGCGCAGTGCCCCCATCAGGCGCCGAACCAATGCCGGATTGGATTCGATACTTGCAGCAATGGCCGCACTCGATAAATCATCATCGTGATAAATAGCCACATATGCCAAGATATGCACAGCATCACTCAATTTATGTGAATATCGCAAGTTGCCCCTCCTTTACCAGTTAAGCTCAGGCCCGCGACTATTTAAGCGACTGCCGTAAGAAGTCTGGCAGGCTCTGTGCCGGCCGACCCATGATTTTTTCGAAGTCATCGGTGACCGTCGCCAAGAGTCCTTGCGCACCACCAGCATACATCGATGACAGCATGTGCCCTTCATTGCCTTCGTTATAGAGCTCGCCAAATTGTTTCAACGTCACCGGCGCATACCCAATTGGTGCACCCGCCGCCTCGCTCAGGACCGCCGCCAAGGCTGGCATCGTGTAGGACCGTTCCTGAGTTAACGTGTACATCGTTTGTGTCCACAGGGCCGGGGTAACCGCAACCTTAGCGAAGGCCGCAGCACTATCGGCCAGGCTAATAAAGCTTAGGGACGCATCGCCCATTGGGTAAATCACGTTCCGACGTTCAATCAACTCTGGCAAGTAAGGCACCAACGGATCCGCATACAGCGCGTTTCTCAGGATCGTGTAGGACAGGTCACTAGCCGCCAAGCGCCGGGGCACGTAACCATAGAAGGCGGACAGGTCGAACGGATTAGTCGCTTGGTCGGCAATGAATCCCATGACCACTAAATGACCGATTTTTGCGGTTTCGGCCGCCTGAATAATATGTTCAAACTCCGTCACCCGACTGAAACTGTCATGACTCTTGCTAGGGACATAGACCACCACGTCGGCGCCGTTCAAGACGGCCGCGACGCTTGTCGGATCCTGATAGTCTAACGCTTCGACGCCCATTCCCCGTGCCGCAAACTTGGCAGCCTTGGCCGGCGTATGCACCCCTAAGGTCATCTGATCAGGTGAAACCAACTTGGCCATTGCCTCAACAATCTGTTGGCCTAAGTGGCCCGTCGCTCCAGTTACAACAATTTTCATATCATCCACTCCCGTTCATTTGATGTTACTTTATAAGTTACACCATTCGCTCATTTAAAGCCAGCGAATAGCCCAAATTTCTTAAACATCATGTGTGACCATGTTGATCACAAAAAAACAGGCATCCCCAACCAGAAGGCTGACGATACCTGTCATTCTCATTCAGTTAAAGCTAAGGTGAGGCTAATTATGACGCCGCCGACGGGCAATGCCCAAGGTGCTTAAGACGCCACCGGCCAAGGCCAAGCCAACAACTCGTAGCCAATTGTCTGAAGCTTCACCCGTTTGTGGTAACCCGTCCGATAGACCTAAGGCCGCCAGAATGTCCCCACGGATGGCTTCTAACCGGGCCACTAGCGCAGAATTGCCGTCCGCCCGTGCTTGGGCAATCGCCGCATCGACGCGATTCAATAGGGCCTCTTCATCCGCGTGAGCCTCACTAGGACTTTCACTTTCGAAGTCGATCAGATCGTCTTCGAAGTTATCTTCGTAATCAGGCCGTTCGTGTTCATAGAGATCCTCGTCACCTTCATCCGTGCCTTCGTTTGGTTCCCCAGGAATTTCGGTCCCAGGCTTCTCCGTGTCAGGATTCTCCGTCCCGGGTGTTTCGGTATCTGGGCCTTCGGGTTCTTCAGGGAATTGAACATCAATTCCGGGAAGTGGCACGCCAATTTCAAACTCATTTTCATTGCCATCTTCCTCTTCATCGGTGTGATCTTGTAGGTCCCACCGGTGAGATTCGGCATTGATAATGACCTTGTCGGCAATGATGTTTCCGTCAAGGTTTTGGTTGGCGACAATTTCGGCAGATGGGGCCAGAATACTCCCTTGGAATGGGGCGTCAATGGTGATGGTTCCACCATATTGTTTGTCGCTGGCCGTACTGTCGTAGAAGTTCCACAACAGATGGTTGTCCCCGAAGTCCTCGGTTTCCTGGTTGTCCCGATCGCTACCATCACTGTACTTAATCTTGATTTGTGACTTCAAATCGAGGTCCGATTGACCTTGTGTATCGACGTTAATGATCACCGTTGTCCCAGATTCTTCTGGCGACAGCCCGGCGATGGTCAATGGGGTGTTCCCCGTCAACATGTCCGCGGTGATATTGATGATAATCTTGTTGTCCGCATTAGGCTTCAAATCACTAACATCGATGACCCGATTGTTTTGATCAGGGAAGTCACTAACGTCGTAGGACGCCGTGCTTGAGCTTTCGGCCAACTGTTGGTTAACCTTCTTCAGACGGGCAAATTCGGCATCGAAATCTATGTAGGTTTGACCTATTTGGTCCTGGTAAACTTCTTGTGCTAATAAGTGGTCGATGTAGACCCCGTTGACCATTGGCCGGTTAGGGTTACTGATGTCAATGTCGATACCATCCCCAAAGACGACCTTGTTTTCCCGGGTGTCCCCACCGGAAACGAAGGAACTTCCGGCGATGTTCGTTATGTTTTGAATGTAAGAAATATCCTTGTCCAGCAGTTCTTCGATGATGTTGGTCCCGAAGTTAACGTTCCCAATCAAGTTTTGAACCGCCACGTTCCCATTCGTATGGGCGTTCAATTCAGCTTCACGAGCAAAGATATGGAAGACGGAAGAGACCCCTAAGATATTATCCAAGTCGGGATAGTCATCGTAGACACTTCCACCGGCTTGAATACCAGATTCGGCATATGGCGTTAAGGCCGTGGTAACCGTGGTTTTCTTGGCGGCAGCAGCTAATCGAGCCAATGCTGCTTTAACGGTCGCCGAAGTCTTGGTAGCGGTTGGCGTTACCGTTGATGTCGTTGGTGTCGTCACAGGGTTACTGGATGGCGTGGTTGTGCCTTTATCCGTTGCCGCAACGGCCCCCATCCGGCCTTGAGGCCGTTGTAAAGCCAACATTTTTCTTGAACCAACGGCCGTCTTAACATTGGTGACAACCTTGGTACCACCAGTCAAATTCGTGCCGGTATTGCTGTCTTTATTAGTCAAGTCACCAGTAGACTTGACGTCGGTTTTAGTCAATTCATTGTCTTTATCAGCATCGCTGGCACCACTGCCAGTTCCATCCGAGTCGCTCCCCGACTTAACTAGCGAACTATCAGTATTATTGTCGATCCCAGCATCACTAGCATCGGCGTGGGCGGTCACCGCACCACCACCTAAAGCCAAAACAATGGCACAGGCAAATACCCAGCGACGGCCAGCCTTGTACATCCTGTAATGCGTCCGTTTAGTTTCCATATCAATTGGTCCCTACCTTTCCAATTAAAACTCCACCTTTATTTTCGCCCTATCTCACCCAACAATCAATAACGTTTGTAAAATTATTTTAGTAACAAACTAGTTTATGACGGGTTAATTTACCACTTTGACCAATCTGGGGTGAAAATAGCCGGACCAACAAAAAAAGCACCCCCGACAATCATCGGGAGTGCTGGAATAATAGCAATTAATGTTGACGCTTGGTAATCAAACCGGCAGGAGCTAACACGGCCATTGCCACAGCGATTCCGGCCGTTAACCAGTCGGCTGGTTGTGAACGAGTCGAATTGTCTTGTGCCAGGTTTGCCTTATGTGCTGAAGCTAGCTTAACATCCGTTGCTGGCTTAGCATCGAGATTGGTCACATGGCTTGCCTTGTTGCTGGTCTTGACGGCGGTAATTGAAACATGACTTGCTGGTGTGCTGTCGGCCTTTGCGGAAACACCAATACCAGTTAGTCCCATGCTCACTGCCAAAACGGTTAGGGTAGCATAAATACACTTAGTTCCATTTAAAACTGCTCTTGTCATGATAGCTTCCTCCTCGTGCGGGTCCTCCTCAGAACCCCTACTAGATCAGATTCACTTAATAAGTGTTCGTCATAATTCTGAGAATCTTATCACCATTGCCATGGAACACTCATACTTTAAACACTGTGTACGATTCTCTTTTCAAGGTCATTGTCTCATATTTTCCACGCTTTACAAGGGAATTGAGGCCCTAAATCGGTGACTGTACAAAGTTTCATCCAGCTAATTTGTGCATGAACAATTCTATAATAACGATGAACGATTGTACCTAGACCAATTATCCAAAAGCCACTGGTTGCTGGCACCAAAAAAGCCCGTGAGTGGTCCACGGGCTCAGTCGTCGCTTGATCGTTCTACCGTTCAATTACCAATCAATCTTGCCAGTCATACTTACTCCCGACGTGACGTCCGCCGGCGCCGTAACCACCAGCTTCCCGTCAGAACTAGGATCAGGCCGCCAATGCCCCACCATCCGGAGACTTGTTCCTCATCGGTCTGTGGCAGAGTGGTTGCCGCCACTCCTTGATCGCCAGCATTACCCGTGGAAAGCGGGGTCGATCCATTATCATCGGAAGGCGCCGTCGTGGTAATCCCGCCCGGCTGACCACCAGTTCCGGAATCCCCGTCATTGTCGTCCCCGCCGCCATCGGTAATCAGGTCACCACCGCCGCCGGTCTCCACCTTTTCGTAGACATAGGTCACCTCGGTGTCAACTTCGCCAAAGACCCCACTGGCGTTGCTAGGCGTCTTGACCAACTTGTACCCGGCGATCTGAACGGGCTGACTCTGATAGGCACTCCCAACCTGGCCCTTCAAGACCTGGTTAGCCGCAATCGCCGTCCCATCGGCCAGCTGATGATGCACCGTCACCGTCGTTTCCTCGGTCGGCGTCACGACCGGCGGGGTCACCGTTCCCGCATCCTTACGGTACACATAGGTGACCTCGATGGGGTCCGTCCCGTATTGACCGGTGGCGTTGTCCGGCGTCTTAACCAACGTGTACCCGGAAATCTTCAGGGGTTCCGTGCTGTAATCCTCACCAACCGCTCCGGCTGGTAACACCGTATCTGGCGCAACCTGCTTGCCCTGCTCATCTTGGTAGTGCACGGTGACACTCTCCGCGGCGGCCGCGATGGTATAGGGTTGGATCACCGCAAAGTCTTGGGTCCCGGATGGATTAACCGATGAATATTTCCCGGTCAGGAAATAATAGTCCTTAAGGGGCTTCACCGTGACATTGGGATAGGTCGTCAGCCCCGGCTTCTGGTCGGGAATATGACTATAGTACAGCCCACCTTCGCCGTCAGAAACCGCCTCACCCGCACTGTAATGGAACATGTAGGTGAAACTGTTATAGAAGAATACTGGAACCAAGACGCGTTCCGACCACTCGAGTTGCACCACGGTGCCATCGCGCCGGATACATTGCACCTTCAGATGCCCCTCTCGCGTGGCATCATTAATCACAATCGGATCGAGATAGATCACCTGTGAGCTATCGCCGTATTCCTTGTAGTCACGCTTACCAAATGGCGATAGATCTCGGATATGGTTGTAATTGACCAGCATCGTCGTCACATTCTCCAGATTAGCCAGGTCCGTGGCATCTTCAATCCGATTATGTTGCAAGTCAACCTTGGTGAGCTTCTGTAGATTCTTCAGTGGACTCACATCGACAATGTCACCGTAGTAAGCGCCTGGAGCATAATTAAAACTATTGGTCAACGTTAATGATGTCAGGTTCGTCGCGTATTGTAGGCCTTCCAAGGAGTACTCGGTTTCCCCGTCAATATAGGTCCCCATGCCGTTACGGCCGTCCGCATAGATACTGGTCAGTAACAACATATCCGCCTGGGTAATCGCCTGAGCGTTAGCCCACGACTGCCCGGGATTCTGTTTCCGTAAGGCCGCAAGAACCACCTCTTGAAGGCGCTGATTGGGCATCCAATCGTCAATCGTTTGGTCGGCCTTACTCAGGCGGGTCAACTCAGCGTGAACCAGCTTCACCGCCTTGATCTTCGGCGTTGCACCTAGTTCGGTGTCGGTCGGTGCTGGTAAAGGTGTGACCGTCTCTTCAGTGGCCACGGCCGTGGTGGTTGGGGTCGGTTTCGTATCACTACTTTTGTGAACGCTTTCATTTGCAGCCTCTCGTTCAGGCGCAGGATCGGCCGTGACCGGGGGCGTCAGGTCCTGATCGACCACCACATTGTTGTCCACATCTGCGGTAGCCGGTGGCATCAGGGTGACAGTCGATTCCTCGTTTTTCGTCTCCTCGGCGCTCGTGGTAACCACTGATTGATCGGTGGTCAGCTGATCATCCGCCTGGGCGGTCACGCCCCCGAATCCTACTGCTAAAATTCCCGTGGTGATGCTCGCAAACAGCCAGTGCTTGCCTTGCTTATACATCTTAAAGTGTTGGTGGGTTTCCGTTCTCTTCAGCACAATTATCCTCCTCAAATAGTTCCTATCAGGGCCAACAATAGTGATCCATAACTAAATTGGTGTGAAGTCATTAATGTCTTTTTACAATGCCAATTATATCGGGTTACCTCTTAAAAAGCTAGTATAGATTAAACTATTCTTATAGTAGTTAATATGTACCATGTATTACGGTAACATCCAATTTCAGAACGCCAAAAAGGTCCGATTCCCAACGGAATCGGACCCCATCAAATCACTTTTTAGTTGTTGTGCTTACGCCGCTTAAAACCCACTAATCCAAGGAGTGACCCCAGAACAGCCAATCCCCAAAGTGGTGACGTTGTTTCATCATTGGTTTGTGGCAAGGTCGTCTTGTCGGCATCAACCGTGTTGGCCAGGCTGGCCGCGTGAACAGCACCCGGCTTAGCGCTCAGATTACTGGTTACCGTCGCCGCTTGACCGCCATTGTTAGTCGTTGGGGTCTTGCCGCTACCTGGCTTGGTTGCGGGCTTGCCAGGCTTGTTGGTACTTGGCTTGTCGCCGCCATTACCATCGGTAACCAGGTCGCCATCGCCGCCGGTCTTGGCGTAAACGTAGGTGATTGACCCATCTGCGTTGCCAAAAGTGCCGTTGGCGTTGGCCGGCGTCGTGACCAATTTGTAGCCATCAACCGTAGCCGGGCTGGACGTGTAACTGTCCCCCGCCTTACCCGTCAAGATCACGTCCGGTGCCACTTTAGTCCCATTAGACGTTTCATAGTGGACCGTCATCGTCACCGTTTGACTAGGGTTAACCGGTGGCGTTACCGTGCCACCAACCTTCTTGTAGACGAAGGTTACGGTTTGGGCCGTATCGGAGAAGGCCCCCGTAGCATTGTCTGGCGTCTTGGTTAATTCATAGCCATCGATGGTCTTGGCCACCGCCGTGTAGTCTTCACCGATAAACCCGGTCAAGGTATCGGGATCGGCCACCTGATTGCCACTGTCATCGACGTAATTTACGGTGACGTCGGCTGCTTGATCGGCCTTGATGTATGGCGTCACCATTTGAACAGCCGTCACCTTATTGCCATTAATCGTCGTGGTATAAAGAACGTCCAAGAAGTAAGTGTAATCTTCAGCAACCAGGTTTGGATACATTTGCGTCCAAGGATTTTCCGTCTGTCCCGGCATAATTTGATCTTTAATCCCTGTGAAAGAAATCTTTTCGCCATCCAGTGAATAACCGGTAGCGCCGTTCCAAAAGATACGGACGGTGGACTCAGGGTGTGATGGCGCGGTAATTGGGACACCGATTGCTGTTGGAATGTCATCTAGCGTAAAAGTTAATCCTTGTGGCGCCTTGACTGGGCTAACTAAGACATATTCATTTGTCTTAGGGATATACATAACTTTGTTCTCAATGAGTTGTTGATCCAGTCTCAAGTCTGAATATTGGGCGGCATTTAGCGAAGAGAAGTCTGCGATACAATTCTGGGCAATTGACAGGCTAGTAATGTTCTTCAGTCCAGCGATCGGCGTAATGTCGGTCAACCGTTGGCCCACGACTTCCAACGAGGTTAATTTCGTCAAACCCTGTAATGGCGTGAGGTCCGTAACATCCGCGCGAATCATGTACGGTGCGTAATTCAATTCATCAGAGATAATCAGGTGCGTTAAGTTTTTCGCGTACTCTAACCCCTTTAGCGAGAACGAGCTCTTGCCATCAATGTAGGTATCCTTGAAGAAGACGTAGTTCAGAAGCAACATGTCGGCCTGAGTAATATCTGCGGCCGTTGACCATGTCTTACCCGATGCCGCAATCGAAGGGTTGTCAGCAATGTACGCCCCTTGAAAGTACGATAACATATCTGCTTGCAACGTCTTGTTAGGCATCCAAGCATCAATCGACTCATCGGCCTTAACCACTGGCGCTGCCATACGAGCAGTTGGTGCAGCCGGTGCGGCCGGTGCGGCCGGCGCCTTGCGACTGAGGTTGTTGACTACTTTTGAGGAGTCGTCATTGTTAACGACCGCCCCTGTATCAGTCGTATTGTCAGCAATTTTTTTGTCAGCATCACCTGCCGGCTTATCAACCGGTGCCGGATCGCCGGTCTTATCGCCAGCTGACTCGGTCGCATCTGGATTATCCCCATCGGACTTCTGGTCATCAACGTTGCCAGCGGTCTTCGTTGTATCTAACACCACCTGCTTATCTGGTGCCGCCGATTTATCCGAAACTGTTGATTGGTCCTGTTCTCCCGTGGAATCCGGTGCCAACGTATCCGCATGGGCCGTTTGACCACCAACCACGCCCAACGCCAAGGAAGCCGTCACGATGCCAGCAAAAATCCAGGTTTTTCCCTTCTTGTACATCTTATAATGTTCCCTGGTATTCATCGAATTAAACATAAATAACACCCCTCCAAAACAGGTTATGGTCGTTACAGAATGGTCTGTCGTGTGGCGGCCACCCGATTGTTAGCCTCAAAAATGTAAGCCCTTTATAATATCAATTATAGCTAATCAGTTGGTTAAAATCTAGTCCATACCCGCAAAGATTTTTGCGTTTTTATGTTTAAAAGATTATTGGATGAGTCATGAACACTTGTGAATAATTGCCGTTGTTACGCCGGTTATAGAAGGTATATCGGTTTAACTCTTTCACATGAATCGGCAAATCAATGGCCCATAAGTGACGTTACACAATTTCAGATATATAACACACTCATTTTAGATGGTCAGTCCAACTAACCATATTTCTATGAATGATTTGATAGTCAGACAGGACGTTCTAAAGATATTTAACCTATTCTCATCTTTAGCTGCCAACTCAAAATAGTCACCGGACCGTGTCCCAGGCTATACGCCTCTCTCGGTAGACAAACAAGTAACAAAACTCATTTACCTAGAGCGACAGTGAGCCCCCAGAACTGGATTTTTTCCAATTTTGGGGGCTCCATTATATTAACGGCTAAGATTAAACAACAAATCTAAAAAAACAGCTTCAAAATGCGTAGCCCTTTCACTCATGAGACCGTATGGCATCAAGGGTAATGCGGCCATGTATCAATGACTAATGAGCTGTAAGTTATTCGGAGTTCAAGGCCTTCAGAATTATTCTGAGAAGACTTTCTATGACTATTCCTTTAAAATTGAAGTTATCAAATGAGACCAAGTTCATCACACCTCTTATCCTGCGACTACGGAACATTTTCGTACCAAGAATCCAGTCACAATTTGGGATTGGGAGCGTAATTTGGTGGAGGAACAGTTGAAGCCATTCAAAGGACGGTCCTCAGAAATGCCAGATAAATCGAGTAAGCATAAAACAAACAACTCATAGCTCATATCGTTCTAAGAGCATTCACAATTTTTTAGAGGTGACTTAATTTGAAAAGAACTATTAAGGCTTTTCTCATCTTCATTGGCGTTTTAGGCATTTTACTTACCGCATTTCTAGCCTTGGGATATTTAATTAATACTGGCGCTGTTGAAACAGGTGATCTACCAGCAAGCACAAATTATGTCTGGGCCATTGGCACTTTTGGTATATTCGTTTTTTCAATTGGCTGCTTCTTTAATAGATTGACAACGATAACCATTACTGCTGCACTAGTTGGCGCTATTGGGATGTTCACATACAGTGCGCTAATTGGATCGTACTTTGATATGGAGACGATATTTTACATTCTGTTTCTATTCGTTGGAAGCGTTTTGAAAGTTAGTTCTACAATCTTTTATAATAAAGCAACCGTGTCCCAACACAGATGAACATGATCTGGCATCATACTCCCTTCCAAAATCTGAACTCTTTTATACTAACGCCACAAACAAATATCGTTCTTTAAATCACATCGATATGATTATCAGTTATTTTTTCCTATAGCTTGGAATGAATACGATATGGTATTCGCACAACCACTTGGTATGCAGAAAACTATTGAGCCTATTCGCTAATAAAAGTCCCCTCAAAGTTAACAGATGAATAGTAGTCTTTCATCTGTTAACTTTAAGGGGAACTATAGTACAATGACCTTTTCAAATAATGATTTAATTTTTCCTTGAGGACGCCCGCCATCCTATGAGTCCAATTAGGCCACTGACGATGGCCAGCCCTAGGATCGGAGAACTCTTAGCCTCGCCCGTCTTAGGCAACACCTGCTGAGTGGTAGCAAGGGTCCCCTGACCCTTGGTTGGTTTATTCGGCCGCTTGTCAGGCTGGCCGAACTGAATAGTGTTACCACCAGTGGCCATTTCATCCACAATATTGGCCCCCGCACCGCCATTTCCCGGTATCGGATCGGGGGTGACCACGGCAGGCATCTCGGGTTGCTCAACCCCATGGTCGCCGGCCCCGTTGCCTGGTTCATTCGTTGAAGGCTGCTGGGTCACCTCATAATAATAGTTAACCACCGCATCAGCGTTACCAAAGGTCCCGGTAGCATTTGCCGGTGTGGCGATCAGTGTATACCCTGGCACCGACACCGCCGTTGTCGTGTACGACTCACCCGGATGTCCCGTCAATGTTTGGTCATCCGCCAATGGCTGTCCTGCCAACGTCTGATAGTGAACCGTCACCGTTGTGATCGGTTCAGGCCTCACCACCGCGGGCGTCTTGGCCTTGGTGTACGTCACCGTAAATTCATTCTTGGTAGCGCCATACTTGGCAACGGGTAACTGACTCGCAGTATATCCCGATATAATTGGTGACGCCGGGAAATTAATCGATTGGCCATATTTACCCGTAACGGTTTTGTCTGGGGCTGCCTTTTTCCCATCGGCATAGTTATAGTGAATGGTAGCCGTTTCCTCGCGACCGATGTTCGGGTCGATCGTGAACTCCTGCGTAATTTCGCCGGAAAAGGATTGACCAGATCCCTCAGGGACATCCCAATCCATAAACAGATATTTGTCAGAACCGTCAGCTTCCGGAAACCCTGACCAAATAATTTTATTTGGACTCACATTATTTGGCGTCCCATCACTGGTCCAGTAACCGCCAGTTGCATGTAAACGTCCCTCTAGCGGAATAATAGTTCCATCTACATCTTTAATTGTAATTTGGTCAAACACAAAATTATCATCCTTGCCAAGCGTGATTCCTGAGAGATAAATAGCCTGACGACTCGCAGTCAACTGAGTATCTGGCCTAATTGAGCTTTTCAAAGGTGAAAGATCAGTAATATTGTTCTCGGTCAGGTCAACTTCCTTTAGTGATTTGTTAGCAAGCGCAGAGATATCAGTAATCTGGTTCAAGTGAAAGATGACACTGGTCAAATGTTTAAGATCCTTGAGCGCACTAATATCTTCAACTTGTCCATACTCAATACCCACGATGCCATCCCACTTTTCGACCGAGTATAGGTCTGGAAAGATTGAAATTGCTCCCAAATTGGTGGCATACTCTAATCCCTTAAGTGAATTAATCGACAATGACATGTTGAAAAAGTCCCGGTCGGCATATTGTTGATTAATATCTGCATCCAAACGGTAAAGATTATCTCGCAACATTTCCGGGGTAATCTCATCGACCGTTTTTATGTCCAATCCATGAAGCTGAGGATAAGTGGCCTGACCATAGTCCAGCCCTCGCCGCAATTGCCACAACACTAACTGTTGTAAATTTTTATCGGGCATCCATTCATCAATACTGGTTGTCGCTCGCGCCGTAGATCTTGGCGTCGGCGTCGATACCGCTGGGATGGACCTGGCCCTGACTCTTGCCTGGCCACCCCTCCGTTCCGTACCTGCGGCCTGTTTAGTCTGTCCATCAATGCCCGAAACCAAGCTGGTCGGTACCGGCCGGTCTAGACTCGACTCCTCAGCTGGTTTTTCTACCGGCGCTGGCGAAGCAGCTTCATCCCCCCCGAGTTCTGGTGTCTTACCAGTAATCGTTTCCGTGACTGACGCTGTCTCATCGAGTGGCGCAAGGCTTGTCTCTGGGTTTGGCGTGCTCTGTTCTTGCTCATCAACTATCGTGCCCGTTTTTTCCTGTTCCGTCACCACGGAATCGCCATCGAACTCATCCGCCTTGGCGGAAACGTTGGTTACCCCCACCGCCAAGGAAGTCGTGATAATCCCCGTTAGAATCGCAGCTTTACCGTGTTTATACAACTTGCCATATGTCCCAGTCACATCTGTCCGTCTCAATAGAGCTCCTCCTCTAAAAAAAAAAAATCATCAATCGATTGTTGTTCTTAGGTATTATGAAATCAATAATGCGCCAGTCCTTCTGACAGTTTTATCATAGCGTCATGCCTTTTGTTTGTCTAAGTTCCTATTAATAGTTCACAGTATGCTCTACGTGAAAAGACTTATGGTACACCAATTTGATAAGAAAACCGCCACCGCCGTCGGCTAGTTGGCCCGTTTTCGTTATCGTTGTCCTGACCAATCCATTTTCAATGTTTATATTCGGTAAACTCATCTCAAAAAAATAAATAAATAAATTTAACTAATTCGGCCAATAAAAAAACGGTCAGCCGCAGCTAACCGTTTCCAAAAATGGGTCATTAATTTATTTGATCACTGCCTGAAGTCCGGCGGCTAACAAGCCCCCAACGATTGGCCCACACATTGGCACCCAAGCATAGTTCCACTCGGCCGAACCACGATGCGGCACTGGCAGGATTGAGTAGGCCAAACGTGGCCCCCAGTCCCGGGCTGGGTTCAGGGCAAACCCAGTGGTTGTCCCTAGACCCATCCCAATAATCATGATGAGCATCCCCACGATGAATGGCTTCAGGCCATCCGTGAAGTCGCCCAGATTCAGCAGGATGAAGATGAATGCCCAGGTGGCAATCACTTCAGAGAGAAAGTTAAACGTGGGATTCTTAATCGCGGGCCGGGTCGCGAAGATCCCAACGGAATTGCCAGAGGCCTCATCGGGCGTCGCCTTGAAGTGTGGGTAGAATTGCAGGATCACAATCGCCGCCCCAACGAAGGCGCCTAAGAATTGCCCCAGTAAGTATGGGACAACATTGGCCCATGGGAAGAAGCCAAAAGCCGCAAAGCCAATGGTAACGGCCGGATTCAGGTGGCCATCGGAACCTAACATGCCGGCAACATAGACCCCCATTGTCACGGCCATACCCCAGGCGACGCTGACATACGTCCAGTTGGACCCCTTTGCGTAAGTCTTATTTAGATTAATACTAGCGCCAGTTCCGGCACCCAAGATAATCAAAATCATCGTGCCAAAGAACTCACCAATAAAACCATTCATAACTGTTACACCCACCTCGTCATTATTATGTATGAAATAAACAATCATTTGAGCCATTAACAGTCTACCACAGCCCACCACGAATGGGTGAAATTATATGGATGCGCTTACAAATCATAGTCTTATCTTAAACTATTGTTCCAATCCTTGAATTATTACGTCCCGGGCTGAAAGCGTCATCACAATGATATTTATCCGCAATTCGTTTGTAAACTAAGTAGACTATCTTAGGAGTTGTACTTAAACGGATTCTACATATGAGGGATGGATAGATATGACAACGCTCAAACAGATTAGCCTAGCGGTCGCCTTTGCCGCCGCAGTAATACCCGTATTTAACAGCACCACCGCCCATGCCAACAGCACCAACACCATCGTTAGCACGAGCAACATGACCGATACCGCCTACGTTCGTAAGAGCGCCACCGGGTGGACCTACAACCTGGGTGGCTCGGCCACTAACATGACCTTTGGCAAGAAGACCCATTATCTCAAGAACTACCCCAACACGACTTGGCATGCCACCAAGAAGCGGTACATCATTAAAAAGAATGGCGTGAAATACCTCTATTATTACGTCACCAATGGCCGTAAGACCGCTTCCGGCTGGATCTGGCATGGTTACCTGCAAAAGAAAAACTATGCCCACACCAGCACCGCCACAACCGGTAACGGTAACTATGCGTCACTCCTAAAGGTCGCCAAGTCTGAGCTTGGAAAACCTTACGCTTACGGTGGCAATGGCCCTAGCTCCTTTGACTGCTCAGGCTTCACAAAATACGTCTTCAACAAGGCCATCGGCCAGACCTTACCCCGCACCGCTCAGGAGCAATACAACAGTTACCAACACGTCAGTGCGAAGAATGCCAAGGCCGGCGACCTGATTTTCTTCGGCACCAGTGCCAGCAACATTACCCACTGTGGGATTTACCTGGGCAACAACCAGATGATCGATGCCCAATTAAACGGGGTCATCACCGAGGCCACCAATGTTTCCTGGTGGCACACGGTCGGTTACTCCCGTCCCGCCACTTTAAGTTAACTCGCCAGGATAAACAAAACCCCGCAGCCAATCGGCTGCGGGGTTATTTTGTCTTCTATTATGCTGGTGATACGCCGAGGGTATTCTTGTTCCCGCCATTTAAAATCTTGAAGAAGCTAGCTAACTCACGCTTCCGGTATGCCGCGGGTACGAACTCACGGATGGTTTCAAGGTCAAACCCAGTGGCTAATTTGTTGCGGTCAACCACGATCGGATTCTTAAGAATGCCCGGATTAGTCTGGAGTAAATCAACTAATTCGTTCATCCCCATATCTTGCACGTTGGCTGGGAGTGACTTGTAAGCCTTGGAACGGGTGGAAATCAAATCGTCCGTTCCGGATTCAGTTAAGGATAACATGTATAAAATTTCATCCCGAGTTAAGGGTTGTTTTTTAATATCGCGGGCCGTAAAGATGGCGTCATGGTTGGCTAACCATTTCATTGCCTTGGTTACCGCCGTCGTTTTTGCATGGAAATACATTTTAATCATAAAATCGCCCTCCAATGTCTGCCTTCGATGAGGTACTAGACGTTAGCACTCTTTAACACGAGTGCTAATTTATGCTTTTCATTGTACACCACAACGGAAAATGATGAAACCCATTACTCTCGGTCTAGGCCACCATTTAACAATTTCTTCAGGTTCTCCAGGCTTTCTTAAGCTACCAGAAAGCCTATCCGCCGGGCCTACAATTAACTCTAACAGGCGAATGCAAACGTTTTACGCCTGAAAGTTGAATTTTTCTTGAAGATCCCCTCATCCAGGTATTTTCAGATTAACACAGGTGCGTGCTCACGTCCTTGAGGCAAGTCAAGTTAGCGCGGTTGACTACCCAGCATCGGTTAGTGCCCTGGGTCATGGTCAGGTCTATGCCTTTAGAATAGGCGTCATTTGATTAATGATCAATAGCATTTTAATGGCTAATTAAATAACCCCTGTACGATTAATCTGCGACCACTAAAAAAGGCATCACCATTGACCATCGGTGATGTCTTCTCCATATAATGACTATTATGACTTGGTGTCGAAGGCCAGCGCTCGCGTCCATAAACCATTCGTTAATTGGTAATAGGTCGTCACCTTGCCATTGGAATCCGTCCGCCGTACGCGATGGGTAATGGTTACCCGTTGATTGTTCAAATCAGCGGTCGTGCCCTTTTGTTTCGCCAAGGCTGGATCGTTGAATGGATGCGTAAAGAGTGGGTAGATCTTCATCAAGTTAAATTTCCGGTTAAAGGACTCGCTCTTGAATTTATCGAAGGTCAAAGCGCCCTTGCGAATCCAGTAACGCTTAGCAGAAGTCTTCTTGCTGAAACGAATCCGGTACCATAAGCCGGTATCGGCCTTCGCCCGCATGTCCATGTAGACCCGCTTACCCTTATACTTCTTCAAGTTAAGGTTTAAGACATTCCAGTTTTTATGCCCACGGATATGATTGTAGACCGCATACTTCTTATAGTTCTTGGTGAATTGGGCATGTTGTGACGCCAAACCACTGACATACGTCTCATGTTTGTTGGTCTGCTTACGCTTCTTCAACTTCTGGGCCACAGACGTATGCGTAATGGTCTGTTGCGGCTTCACGTTGGTCTTCTTCGCCTTGGTGGTCTTGACCGAGTTCCGTGCGATATTAATCGTATCGCCGGTTAAGGCAAAGTTGGCCTTGATGAAGGCCGCCTTCTTTTTCTTAGTCGTCGTGGCCTTGTTCCCGGTAATATTGACATGGTCCATCGGGTCCGTAGCGGCACTGCTATCTAAGAAGATGTATTGCTGTGTCGGCCGCACATTGGTAAAGGTGTTGTTTTGAATGTTTAAGTTGGTCATGTGGTAATCGGGTTCAGTATTTAACAGATAAATATAGTTTCCCGACCCCAAGACGTGTTCATTGATAAATTTATTGCCCGTAATCCACAGATTCGAAACATCCTTGAAGTGAATCGTTGCGACACCCGTCTTGGCCATCAAAGGCTTGGGGTCAACCACGGTGTTATTGGTGAAGTAAACATTGTGGATGATCCCCGCCTTGCCGTGATCATAGACGGCGTGTTGGCCAATTGGATTCGGCGCATAGGATTGGACCTGGCCGGACTTACGTGAAACCGGCAGGAATTGGTTCTTATGTACCCGGACGTTATAACTTGGTAAGTTATCGTATTGATCACCTGGATGCTTATATGACATGGCCTTGTAGTTCGAGTAGTCCACCTGAATGGCTTCCTTGTAATCGACCGACCCGTTGAACCCCGTAAAGACAGAGTTCGTGACCGTAATATCATGACTCCCATCGATATCGATGTAATGCCCAGTTGGTGACTCGGCATTGTCGAAGACACACTTGTTAAAGCTGACATCCTTGGCGTGATGGATGCTTTGGGTGAAGACACTTTGGCCCTTTGCGGTATGGTCCCCTTGGAACGTGGCACCTTCCCACTTGACATTGCTAATCCCACCGTTGTAACCGGCCTCGGGACTCGGATAGAAGAAGTTCACCCGATGCCCCGCGGTAATCCGGAACACGGCCCCTTTATCGAACTTAAAGGTGATGTTCGAATGTAGCTTAATGTTCCCGGTATCAAACAGGTAGGTCCCCTTAGGCACGTGAATCGTGACCGCACCATCCCACTTGTTAATTATTTTTTGCAAGGCACCATTGTTAACCTTTTTGGCATTGCCAACCATCCCTTGATGCTTGGCATTAATGACCGTCGCGGCATAAGCCACCGAATTGCTGGCTTGGTGTGGTGTTACTGAAACTGTATTTAGTCCCAATACGGCAATCCCCATTGCCACCAACGCTATCAAACCCATCTTTACTCTCAAACGCAAAAAAATCCCCTCCACTTCCTAAATCTTTCATCAGTTTCATTATAAACTAAGACTTTGAAACGTTGGGTCATCTTAATCTAATTGTCACACGATTGAAAGATTCCGGTCGTAAACGGGATCCCTTTTTAAATTGTCAATTAACTTTACTTTTCTACATTAACTTCGCGATGTCATCGTGAAGGCCTTGTAACCGGTCCACCACTTGGCCGCGAACTTGGGTATAAACCTTAACACCATCTGGCGTTAACTTCAGGTTGTGTTGACGACGGTCAACTTGTGAGGCAATGCTTTCAATCAAGCCAGCCCGTAACAACCGGGAGATTTGCCCGGAGATCATTGACTTGGAAACTCCGATTTGGCCAGCAAACTTGGTCGGTGTAAAATCTTCACGTTGGTCCGTGATGGCGTGCAGTAAATTGAATTGTTCCAAGGAGATCGTAATGTCCTCCGTTTTAATGGTCGTTACCGGCCGCATGATTTTCTGTAGTTGGGAGAACCATTCCAAGGATTGGTTCAAATCGTTCGTTTGCGTCATTTAATCTTTCTTCCTTTCTACTTATGCTTCGGCGAAACTGTTACTATTCTTAGCCGCTAACCATTTATTATAGCCCTTATTTTCAGTCTTTATGTTACCGATTCATTAATAGTTTATAGCATTGTAAATGAAAAAACTAGTGATCAGACACCTTTTTGTCATATTTTCTGTAAACGGGTGCATTGAATTCCCTAAATAAAGCCTTTATCATTAAGATTAAGAAATTCTAAACACGGAGGAGAACGTTATGACATCAATTAAAATGATTGCAACCGACGTTGATGGGACATTCTTAACGCAACAGCGAACATACAACAACACTCGGTTTGCCCAGCAACTTAACCAACTGGCCGCACAGAACATTCACTTTGTGGTAGCCAGCGGAAATCACTTAGGCCATCTGAAGGATGTCTTTGCAGCAACCCCCGCGGTCCAAACATTCGTTGCCGAAAATGGTAGCCTAATCGTTGACCACGGCAAGACCCTCTTCGAGACGAGTCTACCCATGCCGGTGGTTCACGATGTCGTGACCACCCTGCTGACCGACGATGCCGTTCGGCCCAACGTCTTGCGACTTTCGGGCGCTCACGGCACTTACATCAACCGGCATGACCGACCCCATGACGCCGTCGGCCAAAAATACTTTTTCAACAATCTGGTCCCCGTAGACGATCTGCTAAAGGTCGACGACACCATCTACAAGGTCAACGGTGAGTGGCCGAACGGCGCCATTCAAGACATTGCCGCCCGCCTGAATCAGCAGTTTCCCGGTAAGATTCACGCCACCGCTAGCGGCTTTGGCAGTATCGATATCATCGCCCCTCACATGAACAAGGCCACGGGACTTGCCCAATTAGCCGAATCCTGGGGGATTACACCCAACGAGATCGCGGCATTTGGCGACAACGATAACGACCGTGAAATGCTCGCTCACGTTGGTCTGGGAGTGGCCATGAAGAATGGTACCCAATCGGTCAAGGACGTCGCTCAGTTGATTACACCAACCGATAACGACCATGATGGCGTCCTGGATGTGATAGACCGTATTCTAACCGATCAACTTTAACGTCAGCTAAATTATTTAGAGCCTGGAATATAAATTCCAGGCTTTTTTGACGTTAATCACCCGTTGAGAGCCAGAGCCACTGACTGATGAGTACCCACATTTGACGAGCAGAGTGTAACCGACTGTGGCCAATCCCAACGACCTCGTGTTCCCGATAGACCAAGGGACTCTGTGCAACCACTCGCCGCAGCGGCGTAATCTGACTGACCGGGACGGCACCATCCGTTAGACGGCCTCCTAATGTCCCGTAGACGTTCAACACTCGTCCACCGCGCAAATGGTCCAGATCGGTTTTCAACGCGGCTAGGCGTCGAAAGGCTGCATCTGGTGGGGCGTCTCTGGGGGATTCATCTACCGGCGCTCCCAATAGCAACAACTGATGAAGCTGTGGTAGCTGGCCGGTTGACTGAGCCGCAAAGACACTGTGGATCAGGGCGCTCCCACCCCAAGAGTGGGCAACCGCATTGAAGCTGGTCACACCATATAGCTGGGACAGGTCACTAAGCACCCCGGTCAACCAACGAATCTGTGGCTCATAGGTTCGCGTCCAGGCATGGTCAAACAGGACCTGAACTAAGGGATTGGTCGCCTGACCGTCCCACTCACCACGCCAGTGCCGGCGACCAAAATGGTCCACGTGAACCACTAACGCCGGATGGGCCAACCGTTGGTGTGTCGACCAGCGAATGAATCCCCGGTAGGTGCCCGCTTGACCGCCCCAACCAGGGATTAATAAGGTGGGTCGAGCCGCATAGTGGCAATCGGAACGACGTTCACCCAAGGCCACCGGGCGACTGCCCCGATGACGGTGACCCATCCCGATCAACCAGCTTCCGGCAAACAATCCTACCCGCCAATATTGCTTGCGGTTCATAGATGTTCCCCCTCATAATTAAACCATTATGCCAGCTTTTTAAGTTGTGCACAAGTTAAGTTCTGGTTACGAAATAAATTGGTTTTCAAGTCGCAACTATCCGGCAAACCCGCTGCCTCAGAAACTTTCTGACCAGAACAACATTCTCCATTTGACATTGGCCTATCAGAAAAAATATAATGAAATGTAATGAAAACGCTTTAAAATATTCGGAATCGAGGAGCTGCTATGCAAACTGCTACGAAGCACTGGGATACCTATGAAGATGAGGCCGTCACTGAATATTCAATCGAAAACGACCATGGGGTCAAGTTAGCTGTCCTGAGCTGGGGCGCCACGCTACACACGCTATCCGTCCCAACCGACAAGGGCGACCGGAATTTGGTGCTATCTTACCACAAGATGGCCCACTACCTAGATAATCCGTTCTATGTTTGCATGGGAATTGGTCGAACCGGCGGACGAATTAGTCGCGGAACCTTTTCGCTAGGTGATCAAACCTATCACGTTGCCACAAATGAAGGGCAAAACACGTTACATGGGGGACCCAACGGCTTTAATACCGTTAACTGGGTCGGTCAAATTGATACAACCAATCCCAACGAGCCTCGGATTATTCTCACCCACACCTTCAAGTCCACCGACGACTCCTATCCTGGCGACCTAACCGCGCAGATGATTTACTCCCTCGATAACGAGGATCACGTTCACTTAGAATTTGTTGGAAATAGCACGGCCTTGACCCTGTTCAACCCAACCGCCCACCTCTACTTTAACCTGAGCGACGATGACCTGATTGCTGGGCAAACACTCCAGGTTAATAGTACGGAACGACTAGAACTGGACGATGAAAAGTTGCCGACCGGGAATATGTTGCCCAATGCTGGCACGGCCTACGACTTTGCCAACGGTCAAAACCTAGGCGAGTCGTTGCGGGCACTGCAAGGCATCCCCGAGCAAGGCCTCGACGATGTCTATCACGTCACGCCGGCCGACGATCTCGCCATCGCTAAGCTCAGTGACCCCCTGACTCATCGCAGCATCACGATTAAGTCCGACCGAAACGCCTTGGTCGTCTTCACGGGGAATTCCTTCAATTCCACCATGAAGCTCGCCGGGGGCCCTGGCCAACCCTACATGGGGATTGCGCTTGAAGCGCAAAGCTTACCGGATTCGCCTAACCATCCGGAATTCGGCGACGTTAGCCTGCCGGCTGGCGAAACACGTTGCTACCAAATCAGCTACGAGTTAACCTATTAACCCTCGATCCGCTGACCCATCACATCAGGTGATGGGTTTTTTGATCCATCTTCAAACGATTTAGCTGGTCGAGTCATTGTCGTTGACGTGCCAATTGCCCTATGATACATTGGTAAAACGTAATCATTATCATTTAAAAAGGAGCGTCAAGATGGCTAAGAAATCAAAAATTGCTAAGGCCCGAAAGATTGAGGCCACTGTTGCGAAGTACGCTGATCAACGAGCTGCACTAAAGGCTGCCGGTGACTATGCCGCCCTTGCCCTGTTACCACGGGATGCTTCACCGACTCGAATTCACCGCCGTGACCATCTAGATGGTCGGCCACACGCCTACATGCGGAAGTTCGGGCTCTCCCGGCTAAACTTCCGGGAACTCGCCCACGCGGGCCAAATCCCTGGTGTGACTAAGGCCAGCTGGTAGCCCTAAAACAAATCCCACGGAAACGTTATCATTTGCGTTTGACGTGGGTTTTTTTGTGGCTTACACTGAATTTATCACACTTAAAAGGAGTGCTTAAATTGGCAGAAGTTTTAACCGCAATCAATGTCTTTGACGTTTTCGGTCAGAGTGCTAACTCCCCTTATGCAGGAGCCAACACCCCCAAGTTAAACGCCCAATTCGTTGGTTACACCCCAGAAATGTCATTCGACATTGATAACCAGCCTAAGCTGGCCCGCAACAACGAACGCAAGTTGCGCAACATTGAAAAAGAAGTTCGGGAAGAATTCCGCGAACGCCTCATCAAATTAGGCGGCGCCGACTTGGAAGAAAACCTCAAGACCTTTGGCGATCTCATCACGACTTTCCGTGACCGGATCGAAAAGGAAATCACGACTTCCGATAACTTGGACCTTTCAAGCTTGACCACCACCGGTGAATGGGTAACCTACTGGCGGAATGACTCCAAGCTAGTTCAACTTAAGAATGAACAACAACGGTCACAAATGTTCTAAGACCGTTTCCAGCAAAAAAGGTCACCACGAGAAATTTCTCGTGGTGGCCTTTTGCTTTACTTGAGTTCTAAAGCCTCACCGGCAACATCAATGGTCAATGGAGCACCACTGATGAGCTTGAAGTGCGGACCATCCGCGTGAACACTGACCTCAATCAGTCGCCCACGGAAGACCTGGCGGAACGTGTAGCTCGTCCAGGTCTTGGGTAAGAATGGCGCGTAATGTAATTGGCCATTGCGAACCCGCATCCCGGCAAATCCTTGGACAACCGCAATCCAACCACCGGTCATGGCCGTGACATGCAGGCCATCCGTCGTGTCATTGTTGTAGTTGTCGAGATCCAACCGCGCCGTCCGTGAGTAAAGTTCCACGGCCTTATCTTCATAGTGCAGATCGGCAGCCAATACCGCATGAATGGCGGGTGACAGGCTGGATTCATGAACCGTCAATGGTTCATAGAAGTCGAAGTTCGCCTTCTTCTGTTCTGGTGTGTAATCATCGATGAAGTCCCAGATGCCTTGCAGAACATCCCCTTGCTTGATGTAAGGTGACCGGAGAATCTTGTCCCAAGACCAATGCTGATTGATTGGCCGTTGGTCTGCTGGAATTGAGCTGACCGGTTCAATGTCCTTATCCAGGAAGCCATCGTGTTGCACGAAGATGTTGAGATCCTTGTCATATGGCAGATACATCCGCTTAACAATGTCACGCCATTGGGCGCGCTCATCGGCGGAGACGGCTAAGGTCTTGGCCGTTGCCGAATCAACTTGGTCTAGAATGGACAGTGTGTATTTCAATGTCCATTGGGCCAGCATGTTGGTGTCCCAGTTGTTATCCACGTTGTTTTCGTACTCATCGGCACCGGTAACCCCGTGAATCATGTAGGCCTGGTTCCGTTTGCTGAAGTGAACCCGGTCGGCCCAGAACCGCGAAATTTCGGTCAGCACCTTGGCCCCTTCATGCAGGACATAGCTGGTATCGCCGGTGTAGCGGGTGTAATTGTAAATGGCAAAGGCAATGTCACCATTACGGTGAATCTCTTCAAAGGTAATTTCCCATTCATTGTGACATTCGATCCCGTCGAACGTCACCATCGGGAAGAGGGCCCCGTTCAGACCTTGTTGTTGGGCGTTGACGTAGGCCCCATCCAATTGCTTGTAGCGATACATCAACAGGTTACGGGTGACCTCGGGGTTCGTAATACCCAGGTAAACGGGAACGGCGAAGGCCTCGGTATCCCAGTAGGTCGCGCCACCGTACTTTTCACCGGTAAACCCTTTAGGCCCAATGTTCAGTCGTGAATCCTCACCATAATAAGTGGAGAATAACTGGAAGAGGTTGAACCGAATCCCTTGTTGCGACTCATCATCACCCTCAATAATCACATCGGACTTTTCCCACCGTTGGGCCCAAATCGCTGTGTGGGCCGCCAACAGATCGGCGTAACTCACCTTGGCCACCTGATCACTCAGGTCATGCATGGCATCCGTCAATTTGGCCTGGTCGGCATAGTCCCTGGAGGTCACCACGATCACACGTTTTTCCAGTGTTGCGCTAGCGTCTGGCGCCAAATGACCGGTGTAGGCCGTCATGACTTCCTTCGCGTTAGGCTGCGTGACGGCCACGTTGGTCAAGTCCGTGACGACCCGCATCTCCATGCCGGAGGTAAATTGCGGCGTGCCGAAAGGATTTGGCGTTGTCTTGGCAACCACACTGCCGTGATCTCGGCCTTGTTCCGTATCTAACACGTCCCAGAAGCGTTCATCGTAGTTGGCTTCCTCGTTCTTCACGTCGGCATCGATGCTAGGCTTAACGGTCACATCGACCGCTTCGGCACCCAGATTCTTCACGCTGACTCGTTGGACAGCCAATTGGCGTTGGCTAACGCTCAAGAACCGTTCAAAGTTGAATGCGACCCGTACAGCACCCCGTTCTAACGTAAAGGACCGGGTTAACACCCCTCGTTTCATATCGAGGTCAAGGGTAAAGTCACTAATGTCATCCTTGGCTAGGTCGAGGGGCGTCCCATTAACATCGATGGGTTCCTTGATGAAGTTAACGGCGTTGACCACTTTCCCGAAATACTTCGGATAGCCGTTCTTCCACCAGCCCACTCGGGTCTTGTCGGGATACCAGACCCCGCCTAAATAGATGCCTTGCAGTGAGTCGCCACTATAACCTTCCTCAAAGTTGCCCCGCATCCCCATATATTCGTTACCGAGGCTGGTCATTGACTCTTGAAGCCGCTTATCCTTCGGGTCAAAGGTATGGGTGACGACATTCCAAGGCTGAACATCAAAAATTCTTTTCATGGTCGTAAGTCTCCTTCGCTTGCTAGACGATTGGCAGTGGTCGCTGAAACCACCGCCCCGTCCTAATTCCGTTCCATTAGTGATTTGATTTTTAAATTAACCGGTTAGGCCTTATACGTTTCCTTAATCGACCCCACCGAGATTGCCCCGATGACCATGATGAGCCCGGCCAAGAGGAACATGTTGACTTGCTTCCCACCCAATAGTGGATACAGCGAGAAGCTGGCCAATGAAGCCACGATTTGTGGCAAGCAGATGGACCCGTTGAACAAGCCCAGGTAAGTCCCCATGTGGGCCCCGGATAGGGCGTTCGTAACCATCGTTAATGGGTAAGTGTTCATCGCTGCCCAGGCAATCCCAACCAGGATAAAGGACAGAATCAACAGGTTCTTGTCGTGGATGAAGAAGACCGAAATGAATCCAAGGGCCCCTAAACCCAGGCTGCCGGCATAACCAAGCTTATGTAATCGGTTAGGCAACTTAGCTAACGCGTAGGACCAGACCACGGCGGCAATTGATTGCACGGCGGCTAAGACCCCGTACCAGTTGGCGGCCGTTTGGTAGGCATGCGAAGCTGGGTCGGTGGTGTGCCAAACGTTTAAACCAATGGCCCCGACGGAGTAAGTCCACAGGTATTGAAAGGCCACCCAGCAGAAGAATTGAACCAGGGTCACCGTCCAGAAGACCTTAGGCGCAGACTTCAACAGTGTCCACCAGTTTCCACCGGACGTGTTATCTTCCTTTTCAATGCCATGATAGAGCGCATAGGTATCGGGATCGTATTCTTTAACGCGGAAAATCGTAAATAAACTGGTAACAATCAGTAAGGCGGCCCCAACATAGAAGGCGACCTTGACGGTATCGGGCACCACGCCTCGAGCGGCGGTGTTGTGAATACTCATTAAGGCGAAGAGGAATGGCAATACGGCGGCCACAACGGCCCCCGTGTTAGACAGGAAGCTTTGAATCCCGTAGGCATAACTCTTTTGGTCATCGTTGACCATGTCCCCCACCATCATCTTAAAGGGTTGCATGGCAACATTTGAGGACAGGTCCAGAAACGCCACGGTAATGGCCCCGAACAACAGCGCCGCCACTGAGGCGTAACCGAAGCCAAAGCTCCCAGAGTTTGGCAAGAGAAACATGACAATAACGGCAATAATCGTTCCAAGTAAGAGGTATGGCAACCGGCGACCACCAAGCTTCGGTGCCCAGGTCCGGTCGGAATAATACCCCACAATTGGTTGAACCACGAGTCCGGCCAATGGTGGCAAGATGAAGAACCATCCCAAACTATTCGGGTCAGCCCCTAAGGTTTGGAAGATCCGACTCATTTGTGAACTTTGCAGGGTGAACGCGGTTTGCACCCCTAAGAAACCAAAATTAATCATCCAAATTGTGCTAGCAGGTAGCTTCGGTAACCGATTATGGGCCTTGGCCGCTGCAGCAGAAGACTCTTCTGCCATAACGAAAACCTCCTCAATCCTATTTAATCATAATTGCAATCACGTGATGACCTGAAGTCATTATGACACCGCTTACATTTTAATGCAACCGTTTGCGTAAACTTTTTTAATTCTGCGGTCGGCGTAATTAGGCTCCCTGATTGGCCCGCCCTTTCGACGTAAAACGCCCGGTACCAAAGGGCTACCGGGCGTCAATGAAGACTATTTATTTAATTTCATAGGGAATGCTAATCTGTCCCGGCGTGGCGCTCTTCAGCGGCTCCCGATCGGCGAAGAGCAATTTAACGGTGGCTGCCCCCATTTTTTCTGGAAATAAATTAACCGAATGCAGATCGGCATCGGATAATCCTGCCGGCAAGGATTGGTTAAAGCTAACGATTGGAAAATGACTGACCGCATATTCTTCCCGGAATAACCGGTAAAATTCGATCCCATTAAAGTCATCGGTGGCCATAATCCCATCGATCTCCGAATGTTGCCGAATAAACCGGCGAACCCGATCCAGGTCGCCGAGCCGACAGGTTAACGGCGCCGCATTAAAATTGGCCGCCACCCGTTCATACCCCTGACGACGTTGTCGCTCATAGGCCCACTCGTGTGCCGATTCAACAAAAACGGGATGCTTGACCGCCAATTGGTCCAGCAGGTAGCTGGCCCCACCAATCCCCGCCTCCAGGTTGTCGTTATCAACAAACATGTCCTGGGGATTATCGACAGGCTGGCCAATCGTGACAAATCGCAAATGATTCTCCCGCAGAAAGGCCGCAATGGGGTCGTCCTGATGGGCATAAAACAACACAAAGCGCTTGATTTTCCCCTGAGCCACCATGGATTTCACATTCGTTAACAGGTCCTCAGCGGTCTTGCTGATGGCCACCGACAAGACGTAGTGGCGTTGGACCAACTCGGTATTAATACCGCGTAAGAGGTCAATGAAGAAGGGATTTTCCGGCAGGCTTAACTCAGCATTCGGAAAGACAACCCCGACCGCATTGGCTTCGCCGGCCGTTAAATTTTTTGCATTATAATTGGGCAAATAGCCCTCGGCGGCAGCCAACTTTTGAATTCGGTCTCGAGTTGCCTGACTGATACGGGGATTATTATTTAAAGCCCGTGAGGCCGTGGAGACTGATACACCAGCCTTGGCCGCAATATCACGGATTGTTAACATCTTAAATGGCTCCTTCTGCACTGAAACGGCGTTATTGACACAAATCTTACCATACAAACGGTTGCTTTGAAAATTTTTATAGAAAACGCTTTATTGGTTAACCAACCACCAAAAAATGGACCTGCGACAACGGTCACAGATCCATGATCATCCTGTTAGATTACTTCTCGTGATACGTGCTCAAGCCGCTCGCCGGATTAACGGGCAAGGTCGTCACAAACTGACTCCCCGTTGGCTGATTGGCATGGACCGCAATCGTTCCGTGATGCAACGTCACAATCCAACTGGCAATGGACAGGCCCAACCCATTGCCACCAGTTTGCCGACTACGCGATGAATCAACCCGGTAGAAGCGATCGAAGATTCTTTCCCGATCGGCTGCGTTGATACCAATACCCTGATCGGCCACCGACAACTGCCATTTACGGCCTAGGTTGTTGGCACTCACGGTAATCGTACTCCCCGTTGGTGAGTACTTGAGCGCATTATCAATCAAGATATTCATCAATTGATGGATGAGGTCTTGGTCCAATGTGGCCTTAAACGATGTTACCTGCTCCACCTTCAAGGTCTTGCCTTGGCTGGCCGCAATCTCCGTATATGGCTCGATGGTTCGTTCCAGAAAGGCTGGCACATCGGTATTCTCAAAGTTGGTTTGCACCGTATTAGAATCTGAGCGCGCCAACGCCAATAGGTCGCGTGTCAGCGTCTGTAGCCGCTGGCTCTCACTGTTGGCAATCGCGATATTCTCGGCCTGATCGATAATCCGATCGTTGGGCTTGGTTAACAGTAGCTCCAATTTATTTTGAATAATGGTTAATGGCGTCCGTAACTCATGGGCGGCGTTCCCAACGAATTCCGTTTGGCGACCCCAGGATTTCAAGATTGGGCGCATCGTCAGCCGTGACATCCAGACACTCATCAAGATCGATAGCAGCCAGAAGACCCCCATCGTAATCAGAATAACCCGCTTAAAACTCTTCATTGCCGACTTTTGCGGATCAATGTTCTCCATGATTAACAGATACCGACCGGCCACCGACTTGTCCGCGTTGCTCTTCGGCACCTTTACCAAGAGCGTCCGGAAGTTATACTTGCCACCAACCTGAATCGTGTGGAGGTGGCCCGTCTCACTCTTGTCTAACACAATATTCTTTAAGGTATCATAGCGTGACCCTAACTGATCTCGATTCATGACCTTACCGTCAGTATTATAAATCAGGGTGGTGGTCATAAATGGATGAATCGACTTGCCCCTCGTCTGAAGGGCGTGGCCGCCGACCATCGGCTTAACTTGGCGGGGCGGTCCCGCCAAGCGGGCGTCTCGCTCCACTCGTAGCGCCTGATCGGTACTGGTCAGCATGGCCCGCCGGAACAACACAAACACGATGACCCCTAGCACCATGAAGATCACCGAGAACCCGATAAGATTATTGAAAAACAGGCGCCACTGCTGGGCCCGATTAACTTTATTGCTCATTTGGGGCCTCCACAATGTATCCCGCGTTGCGGATCGTCCGCAGAGAAAGGTCACTACCGACGTGCTTGAGCTCCTTTCGTAGGTTACTCATATAAACCTCGACCACGGATAGACTAGTCTCTGAATCAAATCCCCATAGACGATTGAAGATCTGTTCCTTCGTGATAATCGTCCCGGGATTGGCGACGAGATAGGCTAACAAGTCGAACTCACGACCCTTAAGGGTCAATGCTTCGCCGTCAAAGCTGGCTAAATGCTTGCTGGTGTTAATCTCCAATTGACCGAGTGTGATGACATCGGCGCTATTCAAATGGCCTGTCCGCTTCAATAAGGCCTTCATCCGGGCAAGTAATTCCTCACGGTGAAAGGGCTTCGTGACATAGTCATCGGCCCCATCGTTGAACCCCCGCAACTTGTCGGCGATGGTGTCCTTAGCGGTCAGGATTAAAACGGGCGTCTTAATCCCCTTGTTGCGGATGTGAAGCAGCAGGTCTAACCCACTCTCCCCGGGCAGCATTAAGTCTAAAATGATGGCATCAAAGACGCCCTGGCTCGCTAGAAATTCTCCCTGCTCGCCATCGAAGGCGGTTGTAGGTTCACTGATTGGCTTGATTAATTCGACAATGTCCGCGGATAATTCGCGTTCATCCTCCACGACTAATACTTTGGCTGTGGCACTCAACGGGCATTCCTCCTTTATAATGGTTAACTAAAATTATAGTCTAAATCATTAACGATAACGCAACCTTAAGTCATTTAATGACCGATTCGCTAACTTTTTTTGAAGATTGAAGGCTTCTCCCCAAGTTTTCACCATTATTGGGGTAAACTTTGATCAAAGTCGTCTGCATGTTATCCTATTAAGGTCAGACATCTTGTTCGTCAACAACGGAGGGGTTTTATGAAGCAGCATCAACCAAAGCAGCGGCCCACGCGGGTGAGTCGTTGGGTGTACTTGGGGGCATTCCTAATCCCGCTAATCATCATGTGTGCCGTCTTTTTCCACTTAAAAATTACGCCGTTTGGCAAAAACAGTCCACTCTTCAGTGACATGGGGGCCCAGTACATTCCAATCCTGGAAAATCTGCGGACGACCCTGACGAGTGGCCAATTTCACTTATTTTCATATTCATTAGGCACCGGGAGTGGACTCATCCCGCTCATGGCCTACTACATGATCAGTCCCTTTAACCTGATCGTGCTCCTCTTCTCCGCGGCTAAATTGCCAATGGCGGTGACCTGGATCCTCATCTTAAAGATCAGCACGATCGGCCTAACCATGGCCATCTTCCTACGTAATGCCTTCACGCGGAGTGGCTGGTCACTCCTCTTGTTCTCAACGGCCTTCAGCATCTGCGGCTTCGTGGCCATGTACTTCTACGACCTGATGTGGCTCGATGCCTTAATCTGGTTGCCATTAGTGGTTTTGGGCATGCACCGGATTGTCAGTCGTCACCATTACGGCCTGTATACAGTGACCCTAACGGCCACCATTCTTTCAAACTATTACATGGGTTATATGACCTGCATCTTCTCGGTCATCTACTTTATTTACTTAATTATCGAACAACAACCCAATGAGACGCCTTTCAAAACCGTCTGCAAGATTCACTGGCCCGCCGTCCG
Source organism: Levilactobacillus tangyuanensis (assembly GCF_003946545.1). GTDB lineage: Bacteria > Bacillota > Bacilli > Lactobacillales > Lactobacillaceae > Levilactobacillus > Levilactobacillus tangyuanensis. The sequence continues at coordinate 277,730 of NZ_RHOA01000001.1, read as the reverse complement.
CCAATTCCTAATTGGCTCGATATTGGCTGGTGGGATGAGCATGGTCATCTTAATTCCGACGGCACAGGGCATGCTACTCACGGGTAAAAGCAACTTTTTCATTAACAACTACTTACCAACGCCCACCTTTGGGACTGAGGTCTTGGCGCAATTGGGCCTAGGTGGTGGCACTTACGCCACCCACCTCTACCATGCCCCAAGCCTCTTCATGGGCACCCTGATGTTTCTCTTACTGATCGTGTTCTTTGTCTCACCAAAGGTCGCCGCGATTGAGAAGCGCCGAGCCATGTGGGTCCTCGCCATCATGGGTTTAGGATTATTAATCATGCTGTTCAATACGATCTGGCACATGTTCCAACAACCTGCCGGATTCCCGTTCCGAAACGTCTATTTCTTCACGTTCTTGGCGCTGGTGACGGCCTACCGCGCCTGGCAGACCCACCCCGCCCAGACCATGAACGATCCCCAGAAGGTCCTGGCCCTCGTGTGGGGTGCCGGTCTATATGCCATTGGCTACCTTTCTGCTCAGATCATTCCCCGGATTTGGCACTATGCCCAACCCAGCTTAAACAGTGAGCTATACCTGCACAGCCAACCCGCCTTTCATCTATTCTGGGTGTCCTTGGGGCTATTGCTCCTTAACACAATGCTACTGTTCATTAGTGAATGGCGGCCCATCAGAATTGCCCTCATGGGACTGGTGATTGCCGGCGAACTTGGGGCCAACTTTGCGATTGCCACCCACGGGATGGAAACCGGATCGCAGACGAAGTTTGAAAGTGACTTCAACCGCGAGACGACGATCTTAGCCAAGATTGGTGCCACCAAGGCCACGCCTAATCTAGCGCGTGTCGACTTCCTCCATTCGGATATTGGTCAGGCTTATCAGGGCGCCTATGCCCACTACAACGATCCGGTACTCTTCAATTATGCCGGTACCAGCTCTTATAGTTCCACGTTAGTCGAGCAGGCCCGGGTGTTCCAGGCGGATCTCGGCTACCTGAGTCCTAACGTTCGGCGGATCAGTGCCCAAGGCTACACCCATTTGAGTGATACCTTACTGGGCCTAAAATACCGGCTGTATGCAACGCATCCGGAATCGGTTAACAAGCTCGACACGTACGCTGGTCTTGGCTTTGCGGTCGGCGACGACTTCGCCAACCTCCAACTGACGGACGGCAATCCAATCATCAATCAGCAACACATTCTGAGTGCCCTTGGTGGCAACGCCCAGACACTATCACCGGCCAAGGTCGTCGGCGTCAAGACGCGACGGGCAACGGTCGAAGACCTTGATGGCATTCCCAGCCATACCCAGATGCCCGGTCCACGCTACGTTCAAACCTTTACCCTCAAGGCAACCGCCACCGGAATGTTGCATGCCTACTCCCCTTCCAATACCATGATCTATTCTAGCCTTCACTTAAATGGCCATTCTGCCAAACCTTTTGTCAATGTCGACGGCAGTCGTTACATGGTTAAGCTTGGTCAACATCAAGCGGGCGACACCATTAAGGTCAGCTACATCACATTGGAACCGGCGGCCGGCTACAGTAATCAGTTTGTCTCGATGAATGAGGCCCAATACCTTAAGCTCGTGGACAAGATTAAGCAGCAACGATTGCACTTCACCAAAAAGAGTGGCGTCAGTTGGCTTAGCGGTAACGTCATTGGCTCTAAGGAACGGCCATGGCTCTACCTGTCCATTCCCGATACACCAGGATGGACCGCAACCGTTAACGGTCAGCCCGCCAAGATTCGCAGCATGATGCATGCCGAAACCACCTATCCCCTGCAAAAGAATTATCCGGGGATGATGGGCGTGCGGCTACGTCCCGGTAAGAATCATGTGACGTTCAGTTACCAAGCTCCCGGCCTGAAGACTGGGGCCTTGATCAGCGTGGTTAGTGCCCTGATCTTCGCCGGTCTCTGGTTGGCTACCGAATGGCGGCACCCCCGCAAGAGCTTGGTGAAGACTGAACGAAAATACTAGGTTTGGCTTTGTTTGGTCACTTCCGGTGGCCAGGGATGGCACCCGCTATGGGGTCACTTTCAGCCGATTAATCGGCTTCCAGTTCGACTATAATCCCCGCGGTGTAGGCTGGTAAGACCCCCCAGCCAACACCGCCGACACAGCGGCCACCATCCCTGTCCGCCTGCGGTTACACAGGTTCTAATTTAAAAATATACGATAACCTAACCAACAAAAGGCGACGTGCCAATCTGATTTTTTCAGATCGGCACGTCGCTTTTACTCTATTTAAATTTGCTTAACTGGAAGATAGTCCACGTTGCGATATCGATCGCCATTTACTAGGCGCTCTTCATTTCATCCTTTTCGCGTTGCGATTCCTTCTCGACGCGATTCATCGTCCACCGCAAGAGGAATGGGGCCAACAACGTGGCCAGAATAATTGCCGCCACAATGGCCGAGTAACGCATTGAGGACATCAACTTGGCCTGAAAACCAATTTGTGCAATGATTAACGCCATTTCTCCTCGTGAGACCATCCCGGCGCCAACGGCCATTGAGCTCGACCAGGAGAAGCCCGCCATCTTGGCACCTATTCCGGCCCCGAATTGCTTAGTCAAGACCGCAACCACCGTCAAGATAACGATGAACCACACCTGATGACCAAGACCCTTGAAGCTCATATTGAGCCCAATGCTGACAAAGAACACGGGAATGAATAAGGCATACCCGATCGGCTCGATGTGATGGTCAACGGTCTCCCTAGCAGAGGTTTGCGAAATCGCAATTCCAGCAAAGAACGCCCCAACCACGTTGCTCAGGCCAACCAGTTCGGCCACATAAGCCATCCCAAAACACAGGATAATAGCCATCAAAGTTGACCCCATCGGAATCATCAGCTTCTCACCAATCTTGGCCATGTACGGTGCCACCCAGCGAACCACGAAGTAAATCGCTGCGAAGTAAATGATCTGTTCAATCGTGGTGATCAAGAGGTTCGACGACCCCGTGTCACCAACGGCCGTCCCCGTCGTGCTGACCAGCACGCTCAAAATGACCACGGCCAACACGTCATCAACCACCGCGGCACCCAAGATGGTCGTTCCCTCACGACTGCTTAAGGCGTTCATTTCCTTTAAGACTTCGACGGAAATTGAAACGGAGGTCGCCGCAAAAATCACACTGATGAAGAGACTTTCGACAAAGGGTAGCTGATAGGCCCGGGCAACGATGTAACTACCGGCGACCGGTACCAGGACCCCCAGCGCCGCAACCAGGACACTCGGTTTCAGGTAACGTTTCAATAATTGTAAGTCACTCTCAAGTCCGGCAATAAACATCAGAATAATCACGCCGATCTCCGCAAAGCTATCCAGCTCATGCGTTAAATGCAGCCAACCTAAGATGGCTGGTCCCATAATGACCCCGACCAATAACTGACCAATTACGGCAGGAATCCCGATCCGGGTACAGTAGTGGCCAACAATCGTCGTCACCAACAAGATTAAAGTTAAATCCTTTAATAATTCCACAAGTGTCCTCCTTACGCAGAAAAAAAGCGACCGCTCCAAATTGGCCCTCCCAACCCAAGGAAGACGCCATTCTTGAAAGCTATCGCTTCAACCAACGTTCGACTATTTAACTAGTATTATACGGTAGCGCCTTCAAAAGCGCAATGGCTACGCCCTGCCACCTGAAAATTTGAAAATTCAGCAAATCAAAACTACTCCTAACCTATTAATCGTGTTAAACTAGTATCGATTGTGAGGTGACACAAATGAAATGGTTAGCAAGAAATATCGTGGTCGTTGTGTGGGCCTTCATCTTCGGTGAAGTCCTTGGCTTCATTACCTCGACACTTTCACAGATGAACTACAACTGGGTAACAGTTGGTATCGTTTCTGCCGTTGCCGGCTTTATTGCCATCAATGGTTTCGAGTTACTTGGGGACAAGAGTAAGCAACAAGCTCAGCCGGTCGCCAGCGATAAATAGGCACCCGCTAGACTGTTCTATTCAACCAATAACTCACACAAACGTTTCTTTTAGCGACTAGATGGCAGCGCTTACGAAAAGGCGCTGATCGAGTCACTTTTTTGGTCGCACTACATAAAAAACAAGCCTAAACCGCCACGGTTTAGGCTTGTTTTTTTAATTTTCTTCTGCCCGAATCTGATTTTTAATCTCGTTCATTTCGCGATCGAGTTGATTAACCAACTTGGCCTTTTCTCGTAATTCATTTTGCAGTTCGGCCTGATGCTGAATATGCTTTTTATAGTTTAATTCATGCTCCAGTGAGGCCCAAAAGTTCATGGCAATCGTGCGGATCTGCACCTCAACCGTCACCGGCTGCATCCCTGCGGCAAGATACACAGGCACCGCCAAAATTAAGTGCAGACTCCGATAGCCGTTGTCCTTCGGATGATTGACATAATCCTTACGCTTGATAATTTTTATATCCGGCTGTTGCGCCAACCGGCGCTCCATCGTGACGATATCATCCTCAAAGCGGACGATGATTCGAATTCCGGCAATGTCATGCATGGCTGCCGGTAACGTGGTCAGATTAACATCTAGGTGTTTCCGCTGCGCCTTTTCCAAGATACTCTCGGGCGACTTAATTCGCGACTGCTGACTATCCACCAGACTATGGCCGTGCTCAATCTGATATTCCTCATCCAGATACTTAATCTTGGTCTGCACGACCTCGACGGCACTGTTATACATCAGCATCAACTGTCGAAACTGATCAACCGCCTGTAATGCCGCGGGATCAGTGGGAATTTGAACGGGTAAATTTTCGTTCGCCATATTGGCCTCCTTACTAGGCTGCTTTCACGTGCCATTGACGGACCGTCGGCACCAGCCACCATAGTAAGACTAAGTTTACCAGTAACGACAACGCAGTAAAAGTAAAGACGCCACTGTAGTTGAACCAATTGGCAATATAACCACCTAGCATCGCCCCCAACATACTCCCTAACGCTTGAAATGATTGGTTCCAGCTAAAGACGGTTCCCGTCAGCGACTGCGGCGAGTTCTTCGTCAACAAGGTTTGGACCGCGGGGAACAATGCCCCATCGGAAACGCCAATCATAAAGCGCAAAATTCCCAGCAACCAAACGCTGCTAACGAAGCCCTGAGGAAAGTACATGAGTACCGCAAAGACGTAGCCAAAAACCAATACCCGGCGCGTCCCGTGACGATCGCCATATTCCCCCAATTTAGGCGCCGCCAATAGCGTTGACAGCCCGGGCAAGGCCGCAATGATCCCGGCGACCAGGGTGATTGGCCCACTCCCATGCATCAGTTGTCGAACATATAGACTAATAATTGGCGTAATCGAGTTATTTCCCATTTGAATAATCATCGTTGAAACCAACAAAATAATAATCAACTTGGGATTTTTAAGCTGTGATAGCCAGCTCCCTGCCTGCGCCTGTTTCGCGGCGCTAACCGGCGTGAAGTGTTCATGAACTAACGTCGCACTTAACACGAAGACAATTCCCAGAAAAATAGCCGTGAGAATAAAGGTCCAGCGAATTGAGAAAACCTGCGCTAGAATCCCACCCAGCACTGGGCCAATCAGGTTCCCACTGACATAACCCGTGGTTAAAATTCCTAAAGCATTGCCGCTCTTATTCTTCGGTGTTTCGGAGGCAATTAACGCGCTGGCATTCGGGATATAACCAGCGAAGAAGCCTTGCAAAAACCGCAGGCCGATCAATTGCCAAATGTTCGTCACAAACCCCATCAGGCCAATGACAATCGCCATACCCATGGAAGACCGCAACAGCATTAATTTACGCCCTTTGCGATCTGCCAGCTTCCCCCAGAGTGGTGAGACTAAGGCGATCACCAGGAAAGTCACGGCATAGGTCATCCCACTGTAGATGGTCAGCTGTCCCTTAGTAAAGGTCCCTAGGTCATCCACGTACAGCGACAAGAACGGCATGATTTCACTGAAGCCCATCCCCGCAATGAAGGTTCCCAGCCACAGTACTGCCAAATTCCGTTGCCATTGTTCTGTCTTTCGTGTCCCCACGACGTCATCGCCTTTCTCAAGTTTTATGTCGGTTAATTTTCATGATTGTTCGCCAAGATTTGATCCTGGCTATTGGACCGCCGTCGGCGGTTAGGGGCTCCGTCCTATGGGGCCCGCTTCCAGCCTGAAAAACGGTCTGCAAGCTCGCCTGCAAGCCCCACCAAAACCGTGCGGCTCGCAGGTCGGCCCGTGGTGTAAGTCGGCAGCCCACCGACTAACACCACTATCACAGGACTCCGCCCCTAACCACCTTTGGCTAAGATCCCAGGAAAAGACCAGTCAAGAACCCACTAACTGCCACGGTTTCCGTCGCCAGGTATCTCCAAAGTAACCACCGAACAGGAGTATTCCTGTTAATTAAATTAACCATTATTTTTGTTGAATACCCGCTAACGAAAATGTCGTCGAAAATCTCGAGCCGGAGGCGGCCGAACAGAGCCCCGTGGTTGTCATCTTAGCTGGGGGGTTCTCCCGGTTTAGATGACTGGCCAATCTTTGGGACTCACGTCTCTTGTGAGAGCCAAAGTTGCCCTGAAGACCGCCTTTCAGGCTTCAGGTCTGCCTCATGGGGCGGCGTTCGGCCGCCGTAGGCGGACTTATTCCGTCAACCTAATTACAGTTAGTTTAGCATATTTTCTCATGATAATCTCATAGAACGCAAAAAGGCCCAGAGACTGAATAGACCAGTCTTTGGACCAATTAATGATCTTTGAAAGTTACCCATGAACCCCAATGAACAGGGCCACCATGAGGATGAACAAAACCAGTGTCGTAATCGCTACGTACAGGTGATCCCGTTCCTTATAGAAGGCGTAGATGGAAACAACGACCCGTAAGACGGGGGTCAAGATCAGGCAGTAGACGCCCAGCATCATAATGGCATAGGGTTTTAACTGCCACGTTCCCTGCAGGATTAACCCCATTTGCCGGGGAACCATCGTGCCGGGATAGCCGGACTTGCCCGTAATCAGAAAGAGTCCCAACCCAATGGCCATCACAATCGCAGAGAAGATCACCCCTACTTGGAGAATCCGACCGATAACCGATTCTACCTGTAGCATTTCCTTTGAAGTTGCCGTTTGCTTATCTGCCATTAGAAGTGCACCCCCAAACCTTTGAATAACATCTGGAGACCAATATACAGAATCACCGGAATGAAGACAATTCGAATCCATTTAGCCGGTAAGACCTGCATGATCCGGGACCCAACCACGGCACCGCCTAGGATTCCCAAGGCCATGGGAACTGCAATACCAGGCAAAATGGCTCCGTTAAAGAAGTAGACCGTCGCACTGGCCGCGGCCGTAACCCCCATCATCAGGTTCGAGGTCGAGCTCGATGGCTTCAGAGGCATCTTCATGAAGGTATCCATGGCCATCACCTTGAAGGCCCCCGAACCGATACCCAAGAGACCACTGGCCACGCCGGCACCAAACATCACGGAGAAGCCGGCCGGAATATTCTCGACTTGGTAGTCAATGTCCTTCATTTCGGCCTTGTCATAATAACTTCCGTTTAATTTCAGCTTGGCCGCAATCTTATCCGGTTCCACTCGTTGTAGGACCTCTTGACCCCGCCGAAGCTTCCGAACCATGTTCCAGCCCGAGAAGACCAGCAGGCAGCCGAACAATAAATAGAGATACTTTGGATCCAGGATACCCGTTAAGAGCGCCCCAACAATGGCCCCAATCGTGGTGGCAATTTCCAAGAACATGGCGACGCGTAGATTTAAAACATTGTCGCGTAGGTAGGCGATCGTGGCGCCGGAACTCGTTGCGATAACCGCAATGATACTGGCACCAATCGCGTATTTAATATTTAATCCCATCCCCAGAGTTAGAATTGGCGTGATGATCATACCCCCACCAATTCCCAGGATCGATCCCGCAATCCCAGCGAAGATCCCAACTCCCAGCATGAGTAAAGCTGTTTGCATCATAAGGCAACTTCCTCTCAATTCATTCTACGGGTAATTATGAGTCTTTACCGATCACCGTGCAAGCTAGTCAAACGTTGTCGCACCATCTGATTGAACGTTAATCACAATCTAAGGTGCTGTTATAACAGGGATGATCATTTTGCAACAGCCTATATGTTCATAGATGAACGAAAGGCCCTTTGTCACTTTCCTGGCGTCACTTACGCCAGAGCCGCCTCACAATCCCCGTTTAACGGGCTTGGAATCGATCGCATAACAAAGCCGCCATCCATATCTAAAAAATATGGATGGCGGCTTTAATTTGTATTCAGCATATATTTAAAATTGGTCAATAACTATCGATGAACCGCTGCATCAACGGACTCGGCGTTACGGCAGCTGGCCAAACCAACTGCAGGGTCGTTCGCCAGGGTTGATAGCGAATCGGCCGAATATTGGTGGCTAACCCACTACCGGCCTCGGCCACCGACTGGGGCACAATCGCCACCCCCATGTGGTCCTCGGCCCACTGGACCGCCGTCCGTGCATCGTCACAGGTACAGGCAATGAACGGGTCGATGCCCTTCTGGTCGAAGGTCGTTTGGAAGAGTTGGGTAAAGCGCCGATAGATGATTAGGGGAACATCTGCCAGATCCTCAACCCGAATGGTTGCCCCGGAAAAATGGTCATACTTCTTCGGAACCACCGCCGCCATGGACTCCGTCGTCAAGGCCTTGGCCGTTAATCCTGGCGCGGTAAATGGTGTCCGCACGATGGCGATGTCGATCAGGTGTTTATCCAATCGGTCAATCAGGCCATAGGTATTGTCCTCAAATAATCGAATTTGTACCTTAGGATAATGACGAGTTAGGGTTTGTAGCTTGCTGTTGGGGGTGGCGCCCAGCGAAGAAGACGCCACCCCCACCGACAGGACACCTGCTAAGCCCTGCCCCAACGACCGAACCTGACTGTTCGCCCGTTCTCGTAAGTCCACCAACTGTTGGGCATAGTCACGGAGCAATTTTCCTGCCGGCGTTAACGTCACGCCCTTTGGTGAGCGACGCAGGAGTTGAACGCCCAGTTCATCCTCCAATTGTTTCAGCTGATGACTCAACGGCGGTTGTGCCATGTGTAACTGTTGGGCAGCCGCCGTAATTTGGCCCGCGTTCGCAACCGCTAAAAAATAGTCTAATTGACGAAAATTCATGACGGTCACCTCCTCAAAATCATTATACCAAATGCTTACGGCAAATCTGGATCGCCATTCAACGCGCGGCGATTGACGGTCTGCTTCGCCCGATCCTTAGCCGGAATACTTTCCTGTAACAGATACTGCCGAATTAAGAGCACAATCTGTTTGTTTTGCGGCAAGTCCGAATGCGTCGTCTGATCGCCGGTAACCGTGATTTGGGTATAGTGGGCAACGTGGTTTTGAAAGACATATTTTCCTTGGTTAACACTGTTGGCAGGCACCGTACCATCACTGGAATAATTTTCCGTTCCGGCCACGGAGTATACCGTCAGTTTTGCCGGCAACTTTTCACGATACTTAACCAGCTCATTTAACATATCCGTTCGCTTAGTGGTGCTGGCGGACTCCATGTTATACGGGGTCGCAATCGTCATTAATCGGTCGATATCGACCCGCGACGTTTGCGCAAAGTATTTCTCCAGGAACAGGGTCCAAATGAGTCCACCATTCGAGTGACCCAACGCGGAGAAATGATTAAAATGATACGTCTTCACCAGGTCCTTAAAGGCAATGTTCAACCAGGCAGCCTGCTTATTAATATTGCTGTACCCATCATGATTATTATCAAAGGCGATCACAATAAAGGGCTGATTGTCCCCTTTGCGAATGGAACCGGTATAGGAAAGCTGCCCGTTCTCGGCAACCTTAACCTTCAAGACACTGTGCACCACTTTGGTTTCCTTGCGTAGCTCCGTAATTAACTCGTCAAACCGATTTTGACTGGCACTAGACCCGGGAATTAAAATAGTTGGATTCAACGGAGTTCGATAGACCGTCTTGTATTTGGCAACCCGCCGATGCATCCAGGCCACACTGGGCACGAAGATCACGGCAATCATCACCATGAGTAATAGCCAACGCCACCAATTACGCCGCATCGCGGTCACCCCCTTGGTCATTCAGTAACCGCACGAATGGCAAATAAATTAAGACGGATAATATCAAGCAAATCACGCTTAGAACCAGGGCCCGCCAATCCCCACCGGTCCCCAGATAAGCAATCAAGGGGCCCGGCGTCGTGCGGGGCACGGGATATACGATCGGTGGCACTAATTTCCAGGTTAAGGCAAACCAGGCTACGACAATGTTCACGGCCGGTGCTAAGACGAATGGAATTAGTAAAATAGGGTTGAATAAGAGTGGTAATCCCAAGAGTGTCGGTTCGTTTAAATTGACCAGATTAGGCAAAAATGTCTGATTAGCCACGCGGCGGTAACTGGTTTGACGTGAACCGATCCAAATCGCAATGATCAGGGCCAGCGTCATCCCGGCACCCCCAAAGTTAGCGTAGGCGTCGCCCAAAGTATGTAAGGTAATTGGATTGGGTGCACCCCATCCAGAACCGTGTTGGACGGCATAGGCCAGATTTTGCAGGCTAGTCACCGAACTATTGCCAGCTAGAGAGACTGGCCCAATCAGGCCAAGCCACCATAGAATGTTATTCAAGGCGGTGACCCCCAGGATCATCAGGCCACGGTGACCGGGATTGGTGACCAAGGCACTCAATCCCTGATAAACCAGGCCGTTCAGTCCACCGGCCGAAACCCAGCTTAAACCGTAGCCCAGACCCGTCGTGATCAATAAGACCAACGCCAGTGGCCAGGCCACGCGACCGGTCCACGACAGCTGCCACTTAGGGTGCCGCAATTGAAGCTTACGCAAGGCCTGCATCAGTCGACTACCGGCCCAACCAACGGTTAGCCCGACAACGATGGCCAGGAAAATCCCCTGTGGGCCTAGGTTGCCCTCGACGAATTGGGTTAATTGGTCACCCCCACGGTCGGTTTGACCGAGCGCCTGATAATTCACATTCAGTGTCAAAAAGGCCAGGGCACTCATCACCCCGACGGCGATCGCATCACTCCGATACGTCCGCGCTAAATAATGACCCGTGATGAAGGCAATCATTACGGCGACGACCCCATTCACCACCGTGCTAACCGCCTGAAACAGTTCCCGCCAGGTTTCCAGGCCCGGCAGCCAAGTCCCAACATGATAAATCTGGAAAAAGAACCCGCTTCCGGCCAAAAAACTTTGCCCGACAAAATCAATGATCGTCATGACCAAGATAAATGGATAAGCGACCCGCAAAGCTTCCTTAATGGCCCATACTGCCCGCCACTGACTCGTCCGTTGATTGAGACGCCACAGTCCCTTCAATCCTCGTTGTAATCCCATCAAACCACCCCTACTCTTTTTCTCTAGTTAGTCTCTTTTATGTTGACCGTCGAAGGCGGTCTCTGACTTTTTTCTTGATATTGGACCGCCGTCGGCGGTTAGGGGCTCCGTCCTATGGGGCCCGCTTCCAGCCTGAGAGGCGGTCTGAAAGCTCGCCTTCAAGCCATACCAAGACCGTGTGGCTCGAAGGACGGCCCGTGCTGTAGGTCGGCAAGGCCCCGACCAACACCACTGTCACAGGACTCCGCCCCTAACCACCTTTGGCTAAGATCCCATGGAAAACCAAAATCAAAAACAGCTCCCTACGTTTCCAATCACTTGGCACGCTCCTGACCAGAGGAGACATTGGTCTCCATGAAACCTTATATCTTTCCGAAATCAGACCGTTATTTCAAGTTAAATAATCAGCATCTGGCCATTGAATGTTTCAGTTGATAAATCCCTTTAAAACCGCCAGATACTTCCAACCAAAAAATCCAGCCATCGTAAGTGACCCAATCTCATCCCAGGATCAAGAACAAATGACTCGAAAGTTCTCAGCCGAAGGTGGCCAGACAGAGCCCCGTGGATGTCCTCTTAGCTGGGTGGGTTCCCCGGTTTAGAGGACTGGCCAACCTTTGGGACTCACGGTTCTGGTGAGGGTCAAAGGTGCCCTGAGGACCGCTCTTCAGGCCTCAGGTCTGCCTCATGGGGCGGCGTTTGGCCACCGTAGGCGACCAAATCTCATCCCACAGCCAAGAACAAATGACTCGAAAGTTCTCAGCCGAAGGTGGCCAGACAGAGCCCCGTGGATGTCGTCTTAACCGGGTGGGTTCCCCGGTTTAGAGGACTGGCCAATCTTTGGGACTCACGGTTTTGGTGAGGGTCAAAGTTGCCCTGAGGACCGCCTTTCAGGCCTCAGGTCTGCCTCATGGGGCGGCGTCTGGCCACCGTAGGCGACCCAGTCCAAGTCCCAGTTCAAGCCATATTATAATTTCATTATACGAGCTTCGAAAGCGGACGGGCCTTAAACGTCTCATAAGTTTTATTATGGCTGCCACCCTATATAAAAAAGGGTGTGACCATCGTCACACCCTCAAACTAATTATAAATAAATGAATTACCAGCTGAGCGAATCACTCGTCAACACTTCTGGTTGGTGATTGCTCATTAGGTACGCCCGCCCGTTGGCAGCAAAGCTCAGTCCTTCAAACTCACGTTTGGAGGCAAAATGCGTCCAGTGAACATCGGCGCTCGTCAGGTGACCATCCCCAGCTAACTTGGCCACCGGAAGGCTGGCAATCGAGTCGTCGGCAACCAAATATAGCCGACCGTTATGCGGATTGAACGCCAGGCTTTGAACCCGCGTGCCTGGCCCGTGTGCCAGAACTTGCTTCGTCAGACGAAAGATCACATGCCGCCGACCCACTCGGCCTTGGTACAGCCGGACCTCGTGATTGTTTGGTCGGGTCCAAAAGTAGGCTCGGCCGCTACGATCGAAGGCTAAGACATGGCCACCAGGCACCGCGAATTCACCTGCCCTAAGGCGGAATCGAATCCTATGAACTGGTCGCAAACTCTTTGGACTAATCTGTTGAAGATAACCGAATTGGTTCACGGGAACCCGTGGAGCCGATTCCCGATCACACCACATGTAAAGGCTATGCGTTCGCCAATCGAAGGCCAGCGATTGGCCATGCCCCGTGACAAACGCCGGCCCCACCTTGATGGCTGTTCGAATGGCCCGTTCATGAGCGGAGCTGTCAGCCGCCGCGCTGTAGACCCGTTGAATATCAACCGGTGTGGCCTGTAAATTTTCCAATTTGGCCATATCAAAACGAACGATCCGACCACGATTATGCCAGGCAGTCGGGCAATAAATCACGTAGAGATACCGGCCAACCACCATTTCACTCTGTGGGTCACCCCAAGCTTGATGGTCATAACCAGGAATTGGCAACAAATAGGTCGTAGCGAAGGTGACCGGGTTCCCCCGATCACTGACAATTTTATTGATGCCATTTAAGTTGGCCGCCGTAGCATACGTCCTGGGTACCGGAGTGAAATGCACTTGGGCATCGTCCAAAGTCCGTAAGGTCCCCGGATTTACCAATGCCGCGCTCGATTGATCAACTGTCGTCATCGCCTGAGCCGTTGGACCACCAAACAAGCCAGCCCCCAGACCTAGGATTACGATACCGATTAAACCAATTCTCTTCCAATTCTCTTCATAATCCATCACCCCTCAATCTTTTGCGCCAGTATAAGACGTTTAAATCGAGAGGAGGGCGGACAAAGCTTTTATCGCGTTGTCAACTTACCAACTGGTCCGATCGCTAATCAAGACCTCTGGGTTATGGTTACTCAATAATAGTGCGTGACCATTAGGCAAAAAGGCCAGGCCCTCAAATTCCCGCCGCGGCGAGAACTGGGTCCATTTAACATCGTTCTTAGTCAAACGACCATTACCATTGAGCTTCTTAGCAGGCAGACTGGCAATCGAATCATCGGCCACCAGATAAAGCCGGCCATTATGCGGATTGTACCCCATACTTTGGACATGGGTTCCTGGCCCACGCCGCAAGATTTGATGGGTTAAACGGAAATGCATGTGATGCCGTGAGATCCGACCCTTATAGATACGGACGGATTGGCCACCTGGTCGTGACCAGAAGTAGGCATTGCCATACTTATCGAAGGCCAAGACGTGACCACCATTGACGTCACCCTTGTTGCTCCGTAACCGGAAGCGGGTCCGATAATGCGGCACCAACTTGCTTGAGCTAATCTGTTGGATATAGCCATATATGCTAGTTGGAACCGCCGCAGACTTTTCCCGGTCACACCACATATAAAGCTGGTGATCATGCCAATTATAGGCAAGTGACTGTCCGTGACCAGTGGTGAACGCCGGACCAACCTTAACCGCCTTGCGGACAGCCTTCTGGATAGTTCCCGATTCCGTATAGGCCGTCTGAATCTCACGAGGACTAGCTCCTAATTGATCCAGCTTTTTCAGGTCATAGCGGACAATCCGCCCACGATTGTGCCAAGCCGTTGGCGTGTAAAGCACATACAAGTATCGACCATTCGTGGTCGTACTTTGCGGATTACCCCACGCCTGATTATGGTACCCCGGGTATGGGAATAAAATCTTCGTGGCAAAATTGACGTGGGCGCCCTGAACACTTCTAATCGTATTATTGCCATGCAACCGCGTCGCATGGTTATACCGCTTAGGGCTCTTCACAAAGTGGACGTGATAATCGTTCAGCGTGCGGGTCCGTCCAATGCTAAGTCCCCATGCCTTTTGATGATAGGTGGTTAACGCATGCGCCGAGACATCGGGGAGCATCCCCAAGACCACACCAACAACCACTAGCCAACCTGTAAATTTTCGAAACATATGTATCACTTCTTATTTAATTTTGCTTAAAATGATTAAGTATCTATACATTGTATCCCATACTTGTGAAATAAACAATACAGCGGGTAACCCCATAAGGGGCACCCGCTGTATCAGTCGTTACGAATCTATTTTAATGGTTAAATAAGGTCGCGTTTGAAGGGATCCTTCGAAATGCCTTGGTCGAGAATGGCCTTGCACCATTCCTTGGCGGAGAACAAGCTATGGTCGCGGTAATTGCCACAACTGTACTTGTCAGTGCCTTGAACGTCTTTCCATTCGGTGTCGAAGGCAATCTTGTGAAGCGATGCCTTCAGGGCCTTGGCAACTTCTTCCGTAGATTGTTCACCCCAGGTGATCAGATGGAAGCCGGTTCGACAGCCAAATGGCGAACAGTCAATCACGCCGGACATTTCATCCCGCAGATACCCTGCCAACAGGTGCTCAATCGTATGTAACCCCGCGGTAGGAATAGCATTTTCGTTGGGTTGTACCAACCGTAAATCAAAATTAGAGATAACGTCACCCTTGGCACCCGTTTCACGAGTGATTAATCGAACGTAAGGTGCCTTTACCGCCGTGTGATCCAAAGTAAAACTTTCGACTTTTGCCATAATTCGCCAGCTCCTTCTTTAATATAGTCATGAGACCCTCTCTACCATACACCTCAAGGCAAGCAGATCGTCAATGCCTTTCTGGAAATCTTTAGGAATCACTGACAGTCTACAAAGAAAACGTTAAAACCAAGCCATCATCCCCGACGCACTTTTACCGAGTCTCTATACTAGGTCATGGCATTAGAGATACTGGGGAGGAATAATCATGCATCGAGAAGCTAAACACTACGAACACCTATTACCTAAGAAGCACCACTGGCGGCGTTGGGGGATCGTCGCCTTGGGCATCGTGTTGGGCCTGGGACTTTATGGTTGGCATGCCTGGCACACCGCCCAACAGAGTTTCTCGGCGACCTACAAGGCGGTGGGCAAGCCCAATGACACCGCCTTAACCAGTGGCAAGCCGTTCGCCATTCTGTTATTGGGAACCGACACCGGCGCCCTGGGCCGTCATACCGTCGGTCGGACCGACACCATGATTGTGGCCACCATTAATCCACAAAAGCAGACAGCCAAATTAACCAGCATCCCCCGCGACACCCTGGTCACCATCTGGGGAAGCCAACAGGACCAAGAAAAGATCAACGCCGCCTACCCGTTATACGGTGCGAACACAACGATCAAAACCGTAGAACATCTCTTGAACATTCCCATCAATTACTACGTCTTACTGAACATGGGCGGCCTGGAGAAAATGATCGACGCCGTCAACGGCGTGACCGTCACGCCGCCACTAACCTTTCACTATCAACAGGCTAATGTCACCAAGGGCGTCAAGATCCACTTAAACGGCGCGAGTGCCCTGGCCTATTCACGCATGCGTGACGCCGATCCCCTTGGCGACTACGGTCGACAGGCCCGCCAACGACAAATCATCAAGGCCCTCGTTTTGAAGGAGGCCAGCATCGGTTCACTGGCCCGCTACCAAACCGTCCTGGATTCGCTCGACCACAACCTTGAGACTAATCTCACCTTCGACGACCTCATGTGGCTGCGAGCAAAGGATGGCCACACGAGCCGACACATTGAATCGCAAACCCTACAAGGTCAACCGGCAACCATCAACGGTATCGACTATCAGGTGGCCTCACCCACCACGATTAATCAGGTCAGCCGCAATCTCCGACGGGCCCTCGATCTGCCCGCCAGCGCCTTTCAAACGGACGCTCTCTACCCATTGGGCCCGGCCGGCAACTAAAATTGGTCATTCAAAAAAGGCACTTCACGATGAAGTGCCTTTGACATCTCTAAAATTATTTAGACTGATCATCATGGTTAGCTTGCCGATCTTGCCAAATTCGCCACCCGATAATCAGAATACTGACGTCACCTAAAATGGTCCCAAAGGCAATCAGAACATTCCCCGTCGAGGTGACCATGAGTCCGGCCGTCGCGGGCACGCGAGCCAACACCGCCAGAAATGTGGTAATCCAAAGACTGCCTAAGATCGCCGGGAACCAGGACAATGGCTGCTGACGACGATGCCACCAAGTGAATAGCGACACCAGAATGGCAAAGCCGAGCCAGACGAAGGTCCCCACTTCCCGATTCAAGAAGATCAGGCCAACCGCCGGAATGACTCGCGCGGCGACCCACATGGCGACCAACAACCCCAAAATGACGACCAACCAGCCAATCAGTTGCCCCTGTGTTGATGAGACTCGTCGATGCAGCCACCAGCCTAGTAACATGGCAATAATGAACAGACCGTATTGGACGGCCACCAATCCTAGTTGTAAGGGAATTGCCGGCAGAATCACCGTCGGCAAGATCGTTCCCAACGTAAAGATGAGTAATGGTACTAATAGATCCCAGTTCCACCGGGACTTCGTTTGCTTTGCCACGACTGGATCTCCCTTCAATCAGCGAGGCAACATTCCCCAGAAGCCCAAGGCCGCCAAGGCTAAGCCACCGCCAACGCTTAATATCAAATAACTTATAAGTGCACCATACCGCCGTTGATCGGCCAGCATAACCATTTCATGGCTAAACGTGGAATACGTGGTAAAACCACCCAACACCCCGGTTCCGACAGTAACGACTAGCCAATGCCCCCAGCCAACGGCGGTTAAGCCGCCCAACAGCAGGCTGCCGAACCAATTAATCAAGAGGGTCGCCAACGGCCAGCCATTCGAAACATGTGGCTGTAAGTATCGCGTTATGGTATACCGACCCAGGGCCCCAACTGCCGCCCCTAGGCCAACGCCGACCGCCATCATCGTTCAACCACCGGAAACGTGAACCAGCGCCGAGCAACCCAAACGCCCAACCCACTCATGATAAAACCGCCCACAACGGTCAGGCCCATATACATCGCGGCCAGCCCCCATTGCTGGGTCATCAGCATCTTTAGACTGTCGACACTAAAGGTCGAGAAGGTTGTGAATGCCCCGACGCCGCCCACGCCAAGGCCCACCGTTAATGCACTCGGCCAGCCGGCAGTCAGCTTTTTCGCATGGGATAACCAGGCCAAGAACCCACTACCGAGGAGATTAACGATGATCGTCGCCCAGGGAAAGTTGGGACTCGTCGGCAATTGCAGGCCCAACCAGTAGCGCAGAACGCCACCAATGAAGGCCCAGCCGGCGATCGAAAACCACGTTGTCATACGTCTCGCCTCCAGAAAATAATCTCTTCATTATACCAAAAAAGCCGCCAAAACGGCGACTTCCCGTTAAATTTAGTGGGTCTTGACCACCAGATCCAGGGCGGCCTGTAGCTTTGCCTGCTGTTCGGCTGACAACTGGTCCTCGGTTACACACTGTTTCACATTCTCTGCAACGACGACTCCCATCATCCGTTCAACGCCGGAACGAACCGCGGCGAGTTGTGTCAGAATGTCACTGCATTCGCGACCATCCTCAACCATCTTTAAAATCCCTTGAAGTTGGCCATCTGCGCGTCGAAGACGATTCTTGAGTTGCGTCGACGTTGTCTGTACCATTAGCCGGCCACTTCAGTTAGCTTGCCATCCAGGTACTTCTTGAGGGCTGCCTTGGGATGGAAACCAACGACCTTTTCCGTTGGCATCCCGTTCTTAAAGATCACCATGGAAGGAATGCTCATGATACCCAAGCTCTGAGCCAATTCTTGATTCTTATCGACATCGAGCGAGGCAAACTTGACCTTGTCCCCATATTCTTCATCTAAAGACTCGAGGACTGGCGTCTGCATCTTACATGGACCACACCAGTCGGCCCAAAAGTCCACAACCGTTACCGCCGTGTCGTCACCAATGTGTTCAAAATCCTTTGTTGTAATGGCTTGCATCATCAATACCCCGTTCTCTCTGATTTAATGTTGCCTAGTATACCCCAAGGGGTATGCTTTGACCAGCATTTAGCTTGCTTCCGTTAAAAAGGGCATCGGATTAGCTCCGATGCCCTGGAAAAAATCAGTTATGTTTAGTCGGTTAATTCTGGATCTGGGTCAACTCCAGCCGTTAAGCGGGGATGATTATTCCCACGCTTGGTTTCCTTCTCGACCGCTTGTTGAGCCACAAGGTTCAAGTAGTTGAATGGGTCATCGAAGTTCGGGTTAAACAACATATCCACGAAGGCCAGGTCATCGATCGTATTACGGTTTTGAATCGCAATCGAGATGGCGTTGGCCGATTGGGCCACTTCATGTTTACTGAAGAATTGTGCCCCTAAGATGCGACGGTTCTGCCGGTTATAAACCAGGTTGATCGTCAGGTCATCCGTGCTTGGCATATAAGCTGGCCGCCAGGTTCCCTCAAAGGTAACCATGTCGGCATCCATCCCAGCACTCAAGGCATGGTCGATGGTCAATCCGGTTGAAGCTAACGTGTGGCCAAAGATCTTCATGGCGGACGTTGCTTGAGTCCCCATGTATTGTTGAATGTTACCGAAGACGTTAATCCCGGCTAGCATCCCTTGCCGAACGGCGTTAGTCGCCAATGGCGTGTAGGCTGGCTTGCCGGTTGGGTTAAAGTTTACGACACTGGCATCACCACAGGCGAAGATGTCTGGGTTTGACGTTTGCACATAGTCATTAATGATAATGGCCCCGTGCCGGTCCATGTCAACTTGCCCCCGCAGCAACTCGGTGTTAGGCACAAAGCCCGTGCAGACCACGGCAAGGTCCGCCGTGAACTCGCCATTAGTCGTCTCGATAACCAATTCCCCATTGTCATTACCAGTAAAGGCCGTTACCCGCCGGTTAAGGTTAACGGCAACACCCTTGTCTTCTAGTAAGCCAACAATGTGGTCGGATAATCCCTTATCCACATAATGATTCAAAATGATATCTCGAGATTGGAACAATTGAACATCATGGCCAGTCCGGGCATAGCTTTCTGCCAGCTCGGTCCCAATATAACCAGCACCGATAATCGCAATCCGCTTGTTGTCCTTGGCTGCGGCATCGATCGCCACCGCTTGTTCATAATTCTTACACAACATAACCTTTTCTTCATCAATCCCAAAGATTGGTGGAACAGTCACCGTAGACCCAGTGGCCATGATTAGTTTGTCGTAGGTGTCCGTCGTCAAGTCACCAGAGTCCATGTCCACAACGTCAACCGTCTTGGCTTCGGAATCAATCTTGATGACATTCCGCCGAGTCTTAACTTTGGCGCCAGCCTCTTCCAGCTGTTTTGGTGAAGAATAGAACATATCTTCTAGATGCTTAACTTGGCCGTCTAAGAACAAAGAGATTCCACAAGAAAGAAATGAGACGTTCGTATGACGTTCATAAATAGTTACATCTGTGTCTGGATGATCACGCAAGATTTGAAGCGCGGCATTTGTGCCAGCGTGTGTACTACCAACAATGATGACTTTCATGTTTACCCTCCTACACGAAAAACGATTCTAAAGTTAGCATACTAGAAAGTTAGCAAAAGATAAATGACTTGCTCTCAAAAAGCCTGGCCACAAACGGTAATTCCTCACACTTCACAGAAAGTGGTTAAAACAAGTGCAAAACGCACTATAATTTAGGGCCCGTTACGCCCTAACTATTTCCAAGTCGTTCGCTTTCTCAAGCTTTTCGAATTCACGCGACAACCTATCATAATCACGATCGACAACCGCAAAATAACGAGAAAAATTTCAAATATAGTAAATATTATATCCAATTTATTCAAGTGGTTAACTTATTCATTCGTTCACTCAAATGGTTACTCCAAAACTGACGCGATCAGTTTGCATGCCAATAAAACCCGTCATCATAGGTTTTTGACTTAAACCAGCTCGCCACAGTGCCCACGAATATTCTTTAGCCACTTCTTCGATTCCGTCACATTTCGCTTGCAGGCTAGCGAGGTTCTGACTATTATTATCCTCAGTTAGTTCGTGATACGTTCTGACCTTAAAGCACTGTGATAGATGATAGGAATCACTGTCTATAGATGCACTCCCCCCCAAAACAAGTGATTTATTAACAGATTCCTAATAATGGTCCTGAGCAATCCGCATGTTGCTCAGGGCCTTTCTTTACCCTTTTTTTCGAATAACGGTCCAAATCTGTCGCGCCGCCACCGGTAACACCAGAATGGCCAGGAACAACCAGGTGAAGTTAGCCCGAATAAATGGGGAATTGCCAAAAAAGAACCCCACAGCACAACAACTCACAACCCAGACCAGGCTCCCCAACAGATTCTCTAGGCGAAACTGGCGCCATCCCATATCGGTAGAGCCCGCCAAAACAGGTAGAAATAACCCAACAAACGGGATAAAACGACCGAATATCAGCGTTTCTTTCTGATTTTTTTTGAAGACAGCATTGGCCTCCGCGACCTTCTGATCGGGCAGACGCCGGATCAACCGGTCTTGCACACTCTGCCATCGCACTGAGGTCCAATACTTCACCGCAGACCCTGCTGTTGCTGCCACGGTAAACATTAGAATCAGGCCCCAGATATTCAGAACAGAGTGCGGACTGGCCGCAATCGATCCCCCCATAAATAGTAAGGATTGCCCAGGTATAAAGGAAAAAATCAACATTCCAGACTCCAAGAAAACTAGGAAAAACAGGACCCAGTACGTGCCTGCGCCGAGTTGATTGGTTAAGCTGACTAACAAATCCAGCGGATGCCAAATCACATTACTAAAAAATGTTACGAGTCCCAAGTTGGTCGCCCCCTTTTCTGGTTAAAGTATGTGTGACCATTAACCATTGCTTATTCATATTATTTAGGCCACCCTCACCCCATTTACGTCAACCCGTAACGGGCCTAAACTGGTGATTAACGGCGCTTTTCCAATTGCGTCTAGTATAAACGATAAACAGGTGAAATTCTCATTTTTTAAGTGTTAATTGACTGAATTTGCGATCATTGCTCGCTTTAACTGATTTATAAAGTGATCATGAATCCCCCTAATCATTCGTTGGACTCGATCTCTCAGATTTAAAAAAGTGTCGCCGGTGACCATCAATTCTGTTGATTAGCTTCCATTATACGTGGATTCCAGGGGACTGCCGATTAAATTTTAAGTTGGCTAGTATTTTTCACAATTTCAATTGGCTATGAATCAAGCAGGCCGGCGCTTTAGTATCGGTTTGTGAACACTTTCCCGTTATAAAAAAATCGATTGATTGGTCCATTCATAACCCATACAAGGGGCCACGAAGAGTCGTCAATCAACCGAATTCGTTATTATTAAATTTGTGAAACCAATCGATTGCACCTCATGAAGACAGGCGTTACACTACAGTCAAGTTAGTAACAACGAGTGTTGCTAGCGCATCTACACCAAGTTCTTATTACTCTACTATTTACGAGCAGCCATTAGCACTCCCCCAAAGTTTCTATTCCTGCTCGTATCCCCCCTCAAGCCGCGATAGCCTTGCCATCGTGGCTTTTTTTTGCCCTAAGAAGCTAGTCCAAGACCTGGACACCGACCCCAATCAAACCAGGACCGGTATGCACACCCAAGGCAGGCGAAACATCCCCGGAGTACCACTGCAAGACGCCCGGATGAGCCTCCTGCAGTCGTTTGAGGACATCGGCCCGCAGGTCTGGATTCACACCATCACAAACGGCCACGTTGACCCGCTTGGCGGACCCAATGGCCTCATCCACCAATTGTAAGAGCTTCGCTAGTGTCCGCTTTTCCCCCCGAACCTTGGCAATCGGATAGTACACCCCTTCAGGATCACAAGAAATAATTGGCTTAACGTTCAGTAGCGTTCCCGCCATGCCCGCGACCTTGCCAATCCGTCCTCCAGCCTGCAAGTACTTCAATGAGGGGACGTAGAAGAACACTTTGGTCTGCGCGGTTACCCGTTCAACCTCCTTGATAATATCGTCGAAGGACTTGCCCTCGGCCCTAAGCTGTGCGGCATAAATGGCGGCAAAGCCACTGCCAATTCCCACACTACACGTGTCAATCACGTGCACCGTTAACGGCGAATCCTCCGCCAAAAGTCGGGCCTCTTGATAGGTTCCCGACAGCTTGGCGGAAATGCAGATGGCAATCACGTGGGTATACCCCGATTGTTCAATTTGATCTAAGGCATCGACAATCCTTTTTCCCGTTGGGCTGGCCGTTGTGGCCGATTCCTTGGCCTGGCGTTCATAGAATTCCGTTGGTGTAATGGTAATCCGATCCTCATAGACCCGATCCCTAAAAATAACGTTCATTGGCATTAACGCCATATCGGCAGCTTCAACCACTTCGGCAGGAACGTCGGAGCAGGAGTCCACCAGAATTGCGATTTTTTCTCTTGGCACAGGAATTACCTCGATTTCTACTGAGTTCTTTCGCTTTAAAGGTTATTATAACTCAGTTACCTAGTTTTGAAAACTAGGTCTTCTGTGGTCAGTTCCGTAACAGGCCAAACCGAGCGGCTGATTTGCATTCCAACCAAGACGTTAACCGATTATTGGCGAGGAGACGACCCGGTTTAAAATAATTTTTTCTATCGTTGAAATATTAACGATAACTTATTTTTAAATAACCAGCCACTAACGTCTAGTAAAACGGATTACCTTGCTGACTTTTTCACACACAGTCCTATATCAACCATGAAACCGGAAACACTTAAAAGTGCCTTTATCCAGGGACACTTTCCGGTGATTAATTTAGAAATAAAAGCAGATATAAAAATAGTTTTGGCTGCCCGAAACAATTGGCTCCGATGGTTGACATCGGGGCTCAGAGGCCTATACTTACGGTTGGAATCGTAGTCTCTAATCCCGTTAATCATTCTCAATTTTGCACTTATTCGCAACATTTTAGTTTAACGGGATTGGAACCAGAAAGACAGAAAGTCACCTGACTACCTGAATTTCTAAGCCAATAGAAAAGAGGGATTTTATGAAGAATCATGAAACCAACGACAAGTCCAAACACCATATGTTAGAATCCACCGGAAACGACCAAAAGAGCCTGAATGAAGTCAACGGAACGGTTGAAGTTCCCCAAGGCGCCGGCTTCTGGCGAACATTGATGGCATACACGGGGCCAGGTGCCCTGATCGCCGTCGGGTATATGGACCCTGGTAATTGGATTACGTCTATCGCCGGTGGTGCTCAATACAAGTACGCGCTGCTGACCATCGTCTTGATTTCAAGCCTGATTGCCATGTTGCTACAAGCCATGTCCGCCCGCTTAGGGATTGTGACTGGTAAGGACCTGGCTCAATTGACACGGGAACGAACCGGTAAGAAGACCGGGATCGTCCTCTGGATTATTACCGAACTCGCCATTATGGCCACCGATATCGCCGAAATCATTGGTTCCGGGATTGCGTTGAAGCTATTATTCGGTTTCCCACTCATTGTTGGGATTCTCATCACGGCGGCCGACGTGCTGGTTCTGTTAGTCCTCATGAAGTTAGGCTTCCGTAAAATTGAAGCTATCGTGGCCACGTTGGTCGCAGTCATCCTCTTCGTCTTCCTATACGAAGTTATCTTGGCGCAACCACACATGGGTGAAGTCCTTAAGGGGTACTTGCCTTCAAGCCACGTGGTGACCAATCATGGGATGCTCTACCTGTCCCTTGGGATTGTCGGGGCAACGGTTATGCCCCATGACTTATACCTGGGTTCATCAATTTCTCAAACACGGAACTTTGACCGCAAGGACCGCAAGAGTGTTTCTCAAGCGATTCGCTTCACAACGATCGACTCAAACATTCAATTAACTCTAGCCTTCGTCGTTAACAGTTTGCTGTTAATCTTAGGGGCCGCCCTCTTCTTTGGGACGAACAGTGACCTCGGTCGCTTCGTGGACCTGTTCAACGCCTTAAGTAACAGCCAAATTGTTGGCGCCATCGCCAGTCCAATTCTCAGTATGCTCTTTGCCCTTGCCCTGCTGGCATCCGGTCAAAGTTCAACAATTACGGGAACCTTGGCTGGCCAAATCATCATGGAAGGTTTCATCAACCTGAAGATGCCCCTGTGGGCACAACGGCTGTTGACACGTCTGCTTTCCGTGACCCCGGTCATCATCTTCGCCGTTATCTACCATGGTAACGAAGCTAAGATTGAAAACCTGTTAACCCTCTCGCAAGTCTTCCTGAGTATCGCGTTACCATTTGCGATGATTCCGCTGGTGATCTTCACCAGTAGCAAGGACCTCATGGGCGAGTTCGTTAACAAGACTTGGACCCGAATCCTCGGTTGGATTATTGCGATCATCCTAATTATCTTAAACGTCTACCTAATCTTAAATACGTTGCATCTCACCTAAACATGATGAGTGGCCCGGCCGGCTTGGTCGGGCTTTTTATTTTGCTGTCGGTTAGTCTGGCGATCTGGTCACCGGCATATTCAGATGGAAGGTCGATTGCATCAGCAGATACCGGATACCCATGGGGGTTATCGGGAGGCGGTATTGTTTGCGGCAATGGCCTCAGATTGACTTTTTTAAGAGCTAATTAAAGGCGGTGCGCTCCCCTTGTTTGGGATCACACCGCCTATTTTAATCTCTTTAGCTTTTTGATTTAACGCTGTCGAAACGTGCAATCAGCTCCGTTTAACCCCACTAGGAAACTAATCCAAACCCGGGATTAATTCCTAGTGATGTTAATATTCGCCGGCTAACCGCCCTGTCTGACACTCTTACTAGGCGCGTTGACCACCGTCAACCGTGAATTCTGCCCCGTTAGCGAACTTGGATTCGTCGCTACCTAAGTAGACACAGATTTCACCGATATCATGAGGTTCGCCCATGTGGCCAACTGGAATGGTCTTCACGATTTGTTCGCGAGCCGCTTCGGGAATGATGGCCGTGTCAATCCACCCTGGATGAACGGAGTTAACCCGAATATCAATCCCACGTGAAGCCAGACTCAAGGCCGTGGCGTGCGTCAGCATGCGACTCCCACCCTTGCTGGCAGAGTAAGCTGGGGCCATAGGCAACCCAACCAAGCCGGCAACGGAGGAAACGTTGACAATGGAACCCTTAGCATCATTCGTCTTCTTCATCGCGTTGATCGCGGCCTTTTCACCCAAGAAGTTAGCGGTCAGGTTAATGTCGATAACCTTTTGCCAGTCTTCTAACGATAGATCTTCAAGGGCACCGTTAACGCCACCGATCCCGGCATTGTTAACCAAGATGTCGAGCTTGCCAAACTTGGCAATCGTGGCATCAATAACTTTCTTCCAATCGTCTTCGTTGGCAACGTCTTGTTGAACGAACAGGCTGACGTCATCACCGAACTTGGCAACGGCGGCATGGCCGCCATCCACGTTATGGTTGGCGGTCAAAACCACCTTGGCCCCTTCACGCACGTAGCATTCAGCAACCCCCAAACCGATTCCGGCAACCCCGCCGGTAATGATGGCAACTTTTCCCTTTAAACGATCACTCATTTTATAATCATCCTTTCTTCTTTTGCTTCTTGTTCAGAATATCACACCTTCTTTGTGAACCACAATAATTTATTTAAACCCCAAAATCTTCAAACCAAAAAAGAGTCCGGACGGTTGTCCGAACTCTCTGTGGTTAACTCTTTAACGATTTAGGAAAATTTGTGGGGCAGGATTAGGCCACCCGTTTCATCATCGTTTGGATGGTCACGCTTTACCACCAATTCTTGGTTCACGAAGCTACTAATCCCGTTTTGACCGAGTTCACGACCAAAGCCAGACTTCTTCACCCCACCAAATTCTAGTTCAGGTAAGGAACTGAAGAAGGTATTCACGTAAACCATGCCCGTTTCAATCCGGGAAGCCAATTCGGCACCGTATTCTGCGCTACCGGCAAAGACAATCCCACCTAAGCCATAATCGGCATCGTTAGCCAATTCAATGGCTTCGTCATCGTCAGCAACCTTGTAAACTTGGGCAACGGGGCCAAACATTTCTTTCCCGTAAGCCGGGTTGTCCTTGGTGATATTGGTCAGAATCGTTGGCAGGAAGAATTGACCATCGCTATCAACGGCGTCATGAACAAAGTAAGCCGTGGCACCGCCAGCAATCGCTTCATCAACTTGAGCTTGCAACTTGTCCTTAGCCTTCTTGGAATTCATTGGGGCTAACGTCGTGCTTGGATCCATTGGGTCACCCAGCTTAACCGAGGCAAAGGCATCCTTCAGGGAAGCCAAGAATTCATCATAATGATTGGCCGTCACGATGAACCGCTTCGATGACGTGCAGACTTGGCCGGCATTGTACAGCCGGGCCCGTGGGGCAATGGCATTCACATCGGCCATGTTGGCATCATGGGCGACGATGAAGGCATCGACCCCACCAAGTTCCATGGTGCTCTTCTTCAAGTATTTACCGGCAACTTCGGCAACGGCGGTACCGCCGCGTTCGGAACCGGTCAAGGCAACTCCTTGAACCCGCTTGTCGGCCACAACTTCAGACACTTGGTCGTAAGATAAGAATAGATTGGTCAAAGCACCATCCGGCGCACCGGCCCGCTTAACGGCATCTTCAAAGGCCACAGCAGAACCTGGGGTAATTGCCGCATGCTTGAAGACGATTGGGTCACCAACGGCAAAGTTTGGCGCGAAGATCCGCATCATTTGGTAGTATGGGAAGTTCCAAGGTTCAACGGCCATCAACACACCCAGTGGGTGATTTTCGAGTTGCGCATCGCCGGCAATGGAATCAATGTGACGTGGTTTCAGAAATTCTTCGGCATGGTCAGCATAGTAATCCGCAATCATGGCACACAGGACGACTTCGCCTTGGGCTTCGACATACAGCTTCCCCATTTCGGTGGTCAGAACCTTTGCCAGACTGTCGGTTTCATCACGGAAAATTTGTGCAAGCTTGTGGAGGACTGGAATCCGGGTTGATACTGGATCGTTACGCCAGTCTTTATAGAGTTTTTGCGCCTTTGCTAAACTTGCTTCAACATATTCAGGCGTGGCATTTTCATAAGTCTTGACAACTTCATTGGTATAGGGATTGGTTGTTTGATAAGCCATTTCTATTTTCCTCCTTTTAGGGCCATTGCCATTTCACAATGTAACCCCTTACAAGCGCAACTATACCCGTCCTAAAACTGGAATGCCAGCAATTTGATTGTGATAAAAAGTTCAATAAGTTTGTGAATTTTATACTTTCCGATCGACTCCCGGGAAAGTTGCTGGCGATCCTTGTCCCAATTGGTCTTGCTCGTTTAGACACAAAAAAATCACCGACAAATAACGTCGATGACCACAGATAGATTTCTTAATTAACTAAGTTTCCAACGATCAAGGATCCCATTCATCAACCGGTTAGCGGTTGTGATTTGGTCTAAGACCGTTCGTGGGCTGGCCGTGAAACTACCGTCCGCCCACTTGTTAATGATACCCAGAGAACCCGCAGCAATAAACTCCGCTGAGGTGTCAATCACATCTTCTTTTAAATACCGGTATTCCGGCATTGCATGCAACAAGATTGACAGTCGTGAAGCCACAAATTCATTCATAGTCCGACGCCATACCCCATCATCATAGGGGTAAGCATTCAAGAATATTTTTGAGTGATCGGCAATTCGTTCAAGCACCTGAATTACTGCCGGCCGCCAATTCTCTAAGGTCAGCGTTAACGGCTGTTCATGTCGGGGCGCTTCAACGATGAAGTGCTCATACACAAACGCTAACAGCTCGTACTTGTCCGCGAAATAGTAATAGAACGTTTTGCGGTGGACTTCCGCCTCATCCGCAATCTCCCGAACCGTGATCTTATCAAATGTATTGTGGTTCAACAACGAAGCCAAGGCCTCCGCAATTCGCTCCTTAGTTTCTGATGCAGCCATCGTGATACCTCCAATCATTCACACACCATTAAAAATTAATATTTGTCGTTGGCTGACGTCCCCCCCGGAAGTCAGTAATCCTAACAAATCGCCTAAGCTAGCTAAAATTATACGCGTCTTCTGGTGAGAAGGAACCCCCCAGGGCAAATAATTTCAACTAACTCATACTTATTATGCCTATCAACAATCATGGGACTATGTATTTCAACTTCATTGATTATAGCATAACCTCTGTCCTATTGTACGATACTTTTGTGCACAATAGGACAGAAAATGAAAATTTTTTCAAAAGGGTCTAGTCCGTTACTCGTTCAACCCGTACCTGACCAGATTTGAGCTGCCCCTCCAGTTCCAGCAACGATCGCTTTCGGTCCAGCCCGCCAGCATAGCCAGTTAAATCGCCGGTGCCGGCCACAACCCGGTGACACGGAATCAACAAGCTAATGGGATTGTTGCCAACTGCCCCACCAATCGACCGAGCACCGACGTCGTGACCAACCTGATCACTAACCACTTGGGCAACTTCGCCATAGGTCCTAACCTGTCCGTATGGGATACTCTGTAACACCTGCCAGACTGTTTGGCGAAAGGTGGTCCCTTCCGGCCGCACGGGTAGGGTCATTGCCGGTTGGTCGCCTGCGAAATACTGATTCAACCAGGTTTGCGTTTCCTTAAACAGTGGACTGTCCCCGACCAACGTCAGGCGTGGCAAGGTACTCCCATAGTGCTGTTGATCGGTAAACCACAAGCCCGTGATGGCTCGGCCATCTGTCATGACCGTGACAGGGCCCAACGGTGTCGAGAGATCCTTCTTTAACATCTGCGCTCATCCCTTTTATCAGTTATTCTACCATAAAAAAAACACGGGATCACTTGTCGCTCCCGCGTTTTCATGGATTTCACCTATTTTATTCGCTGGTTTTCAAAGGTTTAGTTATTGTGATTCCCCTGTTCACCAGAAACGACGCCGGCCGTGAGGTGGATCGGGCCATTGTCGCAACGATTTTAGTGATACAAGTCGAAGCGTCCTTTGGCTAACAACGTGCTAACCTTGGCACTTTCAAGTAAGGATCGGTCGGTAATAACCTTCTTCAAGGCCGAGGCCATGTACCCCCGGACCGGACGGTTGGTGCTAAAGACTTCCCCAACCCCATCACGATCACTCAACGATGCCACGGTTCCCAAAGCCTTGTAAACAAATGGCTTCGTGTCTCGACCCCGAATGGCCAGGCCAATGTTCTTAGCCGCGGTGGTTCCACTGGCTAAAGCAATTTGGGCCGTCGTTGGGTATGGCCGACCGCTGTCGGGATCCATCACCGCGGAGACATCCCCAATGATATAGACCTCTGGGTGGCCTTCCAGGGATAAATCATCCTTCACAACCACCCGGTTACGGCGTTGATCAAACCCAGAATCCGCCATAACTTGGGATCCGCTGACCCCAACCGTCCAAACGATGGTGTTCGCCGCTACTTCGTGTTCAGCGTCATCACTGTCGGTGTAGACCACGGCACCCGGCTTGATTTCAGCAATGTTGGACCCTAACTTCATTTCAACATCGTGCTTGGCCATGAACCGCATCGTGTAGTCCGCCAAGGTCTTGTCATGAAACATTGGCAAAATGGTGGTTGCCCGTTCCAAACAAACCAGCTTGATTGCGGGCGTATTATACTTGGCTTGAAGCTTCGGCATCGATTGGGTCAATTCGCCCAGGAGTTCGATCCCAGTGAAGCCCGCACCACACACGGCAATCGTCAGATCCCGATCATCCTTGGAGTCCGCATACCCCTTGATCTTGTCTTCGATATGCCGGTACACGGCTTCGGAGGTTTCCAAGTCATCCATTGGTAGGGCATTTTCAGTCGCACCCTTTAAGCCAAAGGTTTCGGATTGGAAACCCAACGCCACAATCAGGTAATCATAGGTCAATGGGTCATGGTTAGCTAACGTGACTTGCTTTTGGTCCACATCCACATTAGTCACCGCGTCTTGGATGAATTCAACCCGACGACCGATCACGTCATTAATCTCGTAGGTAATCCGACCGGGCGCAATCGTCCCTGCCGCCACTTCGTGTAAATTCGTTTTTTCCGCATGGGTCCCGGACTTATCGACTAAAATTAGCCGGTCCTCGCTGGGAACTTCGCGTTGAAGGAACTTGATAGCTCGCATCCCTGCGTAACCGCCACCTAGAACTAAAATCGTTGCCATTATTTAACGACCCCTTTTCTCTTGAAGTTCTCCCCGAGTAGTTATCTTCATGTCATTCTGACTAATCGCACTGCTTAGCCACTAACTCCCACTCCCCCCAAAGGAACGAGCGCTTAAAGAACTAACCGTAGGGAAGATTTATCTTCATTATAAAGCTTATCACCCGAAAAGCCAGTTTTAAGAAACCGCTTTTTTAACTGATCGTCTCAGGAGTTTAATCAGGTTTTCACGCTCATCCGGACAGTCACCGTCAAGTCGTGATCACTGATTTTTCTTATTAAAAAGATTATGGTAAGAGATAGTAAATTGAGTTATGAATAGGAGGATTTTTAATGACGACATTAGTTATCGGCGCCCACGGTCGTGTGGGTCAATTCATCGTTAAGGACTTGGCAGCAACGGGTGAAACGGTCTATGGGAGTGTTCGTAACGACGCTCAAGCAGCCACCATGAAGTCACTCGGTGGTGAAGCCCGCACCGTCGATCTCATGGGCTCTGTCGAGGAACTAGCGGCCGACATGGCTGGTATCGACCGCATCATCTTCACTGCCGGATCTGGTGGCAACACTGGTGATGACATGACCTTAAATATCGACCTCGACGGGGCCATCAAGACCATGATTGCCGCCGAAAAGGTTGGGATTAAGCGATTCGTTCTGGTGAGTGCCATTGGCACCGACGATCGGTCATTCTGGCAAAAATCTGGTATTCGGCCTTACTATGTCGCTAAATACTATGCCGACCAATGGTTACAACACCGAACCAACTTGGACTACACGATTGTTCGGCCAGGCATTCTAACCGACGCCGACGCCACCGGCAAGATTACCCTCGATCCATCCGAGAGTTCATCCAAGGAAATTACCCGTGCCGATGTTGCGGCCACGGTCGTGGCCGTTCTTGACCCCGCCGCAAAGTTACCTAAGGTTATCTCAATTGTTAACGGCGACACGCCAATTAAGACGGCTGTCGACCTTAACTAAGCCCATCATGACAAAAGCCTCCGCCGACCATTGGTCAGCAGAGGCTTTTTTGATCTTAATCATCGTAAACCGGTTGCCACTGCGCAGCGCGCACGGCCGCCTTGGCATCACTAACGGCTTTGGTCGCCAGCCCGCGATCCAGGGCACTCTGAGCCACGGCAGTTGCCACCGTCCGACTGAAGTGACTCAACTGGTCAACGGGAGGCAGCACCGCCGCACCCGCCTGATGAACATCCACTAAACCACCTAAGGAATGGGCGGCCGCGGAAATCATGGGTTCATCTAGCCGATTGGCGGCCACGGCCAGCACGCCCAGACCTAATCCTGGGTACACCAACGCATTGTTAGCTTGACCAATCTGGTAGGTCACCCCATTCACCTTGATCGGTGCGGATGGCACCCCGGTTGCCACCAATGCCCGACCGTCCGTCCATTTCAAGAGGTCCTCCGCCGTCGCTTCCGCCAGCTTGGTTGGATTCGACAACGGTAAAATAATGGGCCGGGGGGTATGCGCCGCCATGTCCCGAACGATGGCCTCCGTAAAGGTGCCGGGTTGCGTGGAGGTTCCCACCATAATGGTCGGATGAATCGTTGCCACGACTGCCGCCAATGACGTTAAGGCTGCTGCGTTAGCAAACTCGGCACGTCTCCGGGCAAATGGCCGCTGTTCCGGCGTCAGGTCGGGCATGTCATCGAACAATAACCCCTGCTTATCAACCATGTAAAAGTGTTGCCGCGCCTCATCCGGCGATAGTCCGGCGGTCACCATTGCCGCAAAGATCTGATGAGCAATACCGGCCCCAGCGCTCCCTGCACCAAAGGTCAGATAGGTCTGTTCGGTCAGCTTTTGACCAGATATGTTCAGCGCCCCGAGGATGGCCGCCAAAGAAATAATCCCCGTTCCTTGAATATCATCATTAAACGTTGCCAAACGGCCCTGATACCGTTGGAGAATCTTAGCCGCGTGGCCCCGACCAAAGTCTTCCCAGTGTAAATACAAGTCGGGAAAGGCCGTTGTGGCCGCCGTCACAAAGTCATCTACAAACTTTGCATACCGATCGCCCTCAACCCGAGCGTGTTGATTGCCCAAGTAATGGGCATCCTTCAGGAGGGCGGCATTGTTGGTCCCGGCATCTAACATGACGGGAAGCACCTGGCGTGGATCGATTCCCGCTGCGGCCGTATAAACCATCAATTTACCAATGGCGATATCAACCCCGTTGGTGCCCCAATCACCGATGCCTAGGATTCCTTCGGCGTCGGTAACCACGACCAACTTAATCTCTCGACCGTCGGCGGCTCGTTCCAGGGTCGACTGGAAGGTCTTCGGATCATCGTCAATCGACAGGAAGGCCGCGTTCTGTGGATTCAGATACAGGTCACTATAGTGTTCGATAGACTCCGCAATCGTGGGATCATAGACGATGGGCATGAACTCCTCAACGTGGTCCGCAAAGAGGGCAAAAAACAAAACGCGATTGGTGTTAAACAAATT
The DNA here is from genome assembly GCF_003946545.1 of Levilactobacillus tangyuanensis. Classification (GTDB taxonomy): domain Bacteria; phylum Bacillota; class Bacilli; order Lactobacillales; family Lactobacillaceae; genus Levilactobacillus; species Levilactobacillus tangyuanensis. The sequence continues at coordinate 244,504 of NZ_RHOA01000001.1, read as the reverse complement.
CATGAGAAATTGGCGTTTAGCCAGGTCGTCACTCTGACGTTCTACCTGGTCATACATCCGATGAATCTGTTGTGTCAGCGTCTGCATTCGCGGGGGTAAAAGCCCCGTCAATTTAAATTGCTCACGTTCGGCAGTGGTAAATGCCGTCCCTTTATTTAAGAAGGGGTCGTTCAAACGGTCGATTCCTACTTTCATAACAAACTCCTTTCGCCAAGGCTTGGCTATTTCTGGTAACACTACTCATCCAGTATAGACCAACGATCGGCAATAGCTCATTAAAAAGTCGGCCAACTAAAAAATCAGCAACGGTCCCGCCGCTGCTGGTCAGTTAGCTTCTATTCTGGTTGGTTGTCCTGAAGCAGATTACTTCAGTTGACTGGTGAGTTGGCTCGTCTGGTGCTTCTGATCCAGGCTTAATGCGCTGGCGTCAATGTTGGTTTGAACTTCACTAGAAATTTGTTTGGTCGTGACCCGCTTCAAGTGAATCTTCGTTGGTTGAAGTTCGCCAACCGGCTGGGCCTTTAGCTTAACTGTTGCGGTCACCGCCGGGTTGACGGGTGTGGCCGTCACCGTGGCCGTCGTTGCCGCGGAGGCCCCTGCGGACGTTGCTAATAAGGTGGTCACCGTCATGGCCCCTAAGACCAATTTGCTCATCATTTTTTTAATTTTCATCATTTTAATCGCTCCTCAACGTTTATCTGTTTTAGCTCTTCGCTTTCGATAGTCTAGTTATACCATTCCCCACCCTTAACCATCTTGAAACTAAAATAAACTTCGTCTGTGAATTTCTTAGTTTTGAAGAGAAGCGATATGGTATGATGCCTATAAACCCCGTCACGCATAGATAAGGAGCCATAATTAACGATGAAAAACACCATATTACTAGTCGAAGATGAGACTGGTCTGGCTAGCTACGTTGCCAAGGAATTAACCTTTGAAGATTTCAACGTTCTCACCGCTGCCGATGGTGAGACGGCCTGGGAAACCTATCAGGCCAATCAAGATGACCTCCTATTGGTTCTCTTAGACTGGATGTTGCCTAAGATGGATGGCATGGAGGTTCTCCGGCGAATTCGTAAGCACGACGACCTGCCCGTCATCATGATGACCGCCCGCGACTATCTGGGCGACAAGGTCACCGGCCTCGACAACGGGGCCGATGACTACATCACGAAGCCCTTCGAAATTGAGGAACTGCTCGCCCGTATCCGGGTCATCCAACGGCGGACCGCCCATCAGAGTGGGCTGGACCAGACCTACCGGATTAGTGATCTCACCCTCATTACCAAAACGCGTCAGGTGACCCGCGGTGAACGCAGTCTCCAACTCACCCAACGAGAATACGATCTGCTTCTATTCTTAATGCAACATCCCGGACAGGTCTTCACCCGCGATGAATTGCTCGATAACGTCTGGGGCGTCGACTTCTTAGGCCAACAAAACGTGGTCGACGTCTATATTGGTTACTTACGAAACAAAATTGACACTGACGATGCCCCCCACCTCTTCCACACCATTCGGGGGGTCGGCTATAGCCTAAAGGAAGCTGATGCGGATGAACACTAAAGCCCCACGGTCCTATGCGACCATTATTCGCCAATCGTTCACCAGTCTCCTGGTCGCGATTGGCCTCATCATTGTCTTAACCGTCACGATAACGCTGACGGTCGATCAGATCCTTCGGGCGCAGGATCAAGCCCAGCGCCTGAGCGCCAGTCTGGAAACGACTCAGGTCAGTAACTTCAAGGAATGGCTGACGGTGAACCAGAGTAGTGGCCTGAACTCACACAACACCTTCGCCATGATTAAGAACAGCGACGGTACCATCACCTCCCTATTACCTCACGCGGGAAAATTCACCGCCGCCAACACCTGGTCCGTGCCCTTCACCCACTTAGTCTACATCAAACACTGGGGCCTCTACTTCTCCGAAACGATTCATACGGGGTCGCGAACCTACTTTCTTTTCATTGGGATGAAGGTCCTGGTCGGCAATCTCCACGTCCTCGTGTCCGTTCTCATTATTGCGATCGGCCTGAGTCTCTTGATTGGCTTGTTCTTCGTTCGCCGACTCGCCCGCCGGCTCAGCGACCCCACACTACAATTAGCCAGGGCAGCGCAGCAGGCGGCAGCGAATCCCGAAAGCACCCAAACGGAATTGCCCGAGCCCACGGAGCCGGTCGAAATTTCTCAGTTGGCCAAGGACTTTAACCAACTTTTGGCGGCCCAAAATGGTCGGTTACAACGGGAACGTCAATTTATTTCCGATGCCTCACATGAGTTACGAACGCCCATCGCCACGATTCGTGGCAATATCAAGTTGATTGAACGGCGGGGCGACCAACATCCAGAGATCATCCCCGAATCGCTTGGTTTTATCGACCAGGAGTCCCTACGGATGCAGCACCTTATCGAGAATCTCCTCCACCTGTCGCGTGCCGATCGGGCCGAGGTCACCCTGGAGCCCTTAGACCTAGGTCTCCTGGCTCAAGGTGTCGTTGAACACTATCAACCACTGGTTAAGCAACCCATCACGTTCGTGGCGCCCACATCTGTCGCCATGGTCCAGGGCAATCAGGATATGATCCACCAAATTCTAACCGCCTTATTGGATAATGCCCACAAGTATTCGCCAACAACCGCGCCCATCATTGTCCGTGTTCACGTGGCCCCACAGACGGTGACGCTCACCGTTGCCGACCAGGGTGAAGGCATCGCCGAAGCCGATCGGGCACACATCTTCGATCGCTTCTATCGGGTCGATGCCTCACGGTCTAATCAGATCGAAGGCAGTGGCCTCGGGTTAGCCATCGTGTCGCAACTGGCCCGCCTGAACCACGGTCAAGTGACGGTTAGCGGTAACGATCCCCAAGGGAGTCAGTTCACCTTGACCCTCAATCGGGTCGTGACCGACGCTACGGAAAAATAAGAAATTCTCAGGAAATCCTTAACTGAAATCAAGGACGCACGCGACCTTTCCCCGGTATACTGGGTTTATAAATTGAAAGGAAGCGTTCGTATGCTGATTGATGACAACCCGCAAATTACAAGTATCACTCCCGCCCAAATTACCAAGGTGTTCTATCCCTACGTAATCGCCAAAACGGAAGCAGGGAGTTACGTCAACATTAACCTGAGCGACCAGGAACGTCAGGACCCCCTGTTCTGGGAATCCATCGCTAACATTGCTAAGGCCAAGCTGTGGATCCCCATAGGAGAGAAGTTTCACCAACTACTCTCCTATGACTGGACCTACTCGGCCGTTTAACTAAACCATTAATCCGGTACCGCTGGCCTCGTGCCGCGGTACCTTTTTATTTGAGAAAGACCGCCTACGGTGGTCAGGGACAGAGCCTGTGGGGCAACCATCCCAGCCAAAGTGCGGTCTGCGATGGCGACTTGGCGCCTCACAACCCGAGTCCCCAAGCTCGGCCCGTGGTCTAAGAACGGTCAACCCACCCTTCTAAGACCACCTTCACAGGCTCTGTCCCTGACCCCCTACGGCTCTGGCAACAAAAAAAACAGCAACTGTGAACAGACTCACGGTTGCCAAATGGCTTGCTTCTACGACTTAATTTACCAGCTGATTCAGCATTTCTAAGAGATTGAGATCTTGTGATTCCAGGTCGAGTAGCCTTGTCGGTTGCACAAAAAAGAAGCCAGGGACATATCCCTGGCTTCCCGATAAGTCCTGAATTCACGGTCGTTGGATCACCGTGATCAGCCTCATCGTAATGAGTTCCGTAAAATTTCGGCCTTCTTACGAAGTTGTTGCCGAGTTTGCATCAGTTGAATCTTCGTTGGTCGCGCCAGGTAACCATCAATGGTGCCGGCAATGCTAGCCAAACTGAAACTCAATAAGCCCCATTCCTTAGGAGTCCAACCACGACCAATCTTAACCGCCACGAAGGCCACCATAACGAATAATGCTAGGTTAATGAGTGCCGAGGACCCTTGCCGGCTAAAACGACTAAAGTAAGGATATTCCCAGGTCCACAGCAGATCGATTACGCCGAAAGCGAGCACGATGCAGAGTGCCACTCGGAGCGCATGATGTTCGGTCACGGCAACCGTACTCAAGAGTACCGTTGCCGCCATTAAAAGCCAAAATGAATGAAATGCATACCGCCAGTCAAATTTCATGCGAATCGCCTCGCTTTCATCGGCCTGTCGCCTTATTTGGAGCTGAAGTTTACCATGTTTAACCTTAAATAAAAATAACGCCACCTCCCATAGTTAGGATAGTAGCGCTACCAACGCGGTCACATCGCGTCATTTAAATTTTGATTAACGCCGGTCGCTGTGCCAAGCCGACAACATGGCCAGCAGCGAGAAGGTACCGGCTATCAGCAAGACCACCAGGGCCCACTGCGAGCCGACAGCCGTCTTCGTCATGGTGCTCCCGACATGGCCAGCCTGACTGGTGGCGACAATCGCGGAAACAATGGCCGTCCCCATCGCACCGGCAAATTGTTGCATTGCATTCATCAAGGCATTGCCATCCGCCTTCAAGTCAGCACTCAGGTATTTCAACCCCGCCGTCATAATGTTCCCAAAGGCTAAGCCCACGCCCACCATGTAACCAAGATACAGGCCCAGGATGGCAACGACCGATAGACTACGGGCGAATGTGGCCATGATCAGTAACATCACGACAACCAGCGAAAGGCCCAAGGCAATCGGCTTCTTCGCGCCAAATCGGTCAAGAATTTGCCCACCAATTGGTGAAAACGCGGCGCCAATTAAGGCACCCGGCAGCACCACTAATCCCGCGGTGAAGGCCGTCTGTTGGTTGACCAACTGCAGGTAATTTGGCAGGACAAACGAGAGTCCCAGCGCCGTGATCTGCATGAGGAAGAAGGCACTGAGATGCCAGGCGAATGGCCGATTCTTGACGGCCGCCAAGTGAATTAGCGGCTGACTCTCATGCTGGGAACGGTGGACAAAGGCCAGCAGTCCTAAGAGTCCAATGATAATCGACCCACCAACCGACCAACTTAGCAAGGGTTGGTCACTGAGCGAGCTAAATCCAAAGATGAGCCCGGTAAAAGTCACGACAACTTCCAGCATACTCAACCAATCAAATCGTTCCTTAGTCGTTGGCGCCACCTGCTTAATGGTCAGCACCCCAACGAAGAAGGAAATAACCAGAAATGGCAAGAGGATCCAGAAGATATAGCGCCAGTTCAGATGCGTCACCAGGATACCGCCATAGGTTGGTCCGATTGCCGGTCCCACGGCGGTGATTAGCGTGCCAATTCCCGTCATCATCCCAATCCGACTCAGTGGGACCTGTTCCAGAATAATATTAAACATCAAAGGCAATGCAATCCCGGTCCCAAATCCCTGGATGGCTCGCCCGGCAAGTAACCAAGGGAAGCTCGTCGCACAGGCATCTACCGCCAGGCCCACAATGAATAACAGGTTGGCGACCACAAACAATTGCCGCAAACGAAACCGCCGCTTTAGGTAAGATGACACCGGCACGATGCAGGCCACAATCAACAGGTACAGGGTCGTCATCCACTGCACCGTCCCCGTGGTCACATGGAACTGTCGCATCAGGGTTGGAAAGGTAATGTTCATGGCCGTCTCCACGATCACGCCACTTAGTGACATCAACCCAGTCGCTAGGACCGCTCCGACTACTCGTGGACTAATCTTTTCTGTTGCCATGCTCATCCTCCTGTTCGGTTGAAAATTCCCAGCGGGCAATGGTCTGCAACGCGGTTCGGAACGCTGCCGCTTCCTCCTGCGACAACGCCGCCACCATCTTGGCATCCTGTTGACTCAAATGTTGCGTCACCACAGGCACCAACTGTTGGCCCTTGGCCGTCAGCTGCAACTGCCGCTTCCGACTATCACTAGCGGCCACGACGCGGGTCACCAGGTCGCGTTCCACCATTCGTTTAATCAAGAGCGATGCGGTCGACCGTTGAACGTGAAATTCCCGTTCAACATCGACCTGATAGGTCACCGCGTCACCCTGGTGATTGAGATAATCAATCACGGAGAGTTGCATGCCCGTCAGGCCAAAGGGCCGAGCAAATTCATTCATTTCAAGATTCATCTGATGCTCGGCATCTCGAAGCCAAGCACCTAATCGTCGGGTCGTCATACGACCGCCTCCTTTTTGTTAGTCAGCTAACAATGTTAAAACACTGTCGCCGAAAATACAAGGATTAATTTCGGCAAAAAAAGCCCACAGCCATTCAGCTGTGAGCTTAATCGTTCCCTTACCAGAAGTGGCGATGCCGTAATGCGATGGCCACCCAAATCATGATTCCTACCATAATGAGGACGGTGATGACCCAGGAGAGTCCCTGGTTAGCAAAGGGGAGTTTAACGTTCATGCCATAGAATCCCGTGACAATCGTTGGAATGGTTAAGACCAATGACCAAATAGTCAGGAATTTCATGGTATCGTTCAAGTTATTATTTAAGACGTTATTGAAAGTTCGCGATATCCGATCGACAACGTCGGCTTCAATGGCCGTCATTTCAGAGGTTTGCCGGGCTTCGATGACCGCATCCGCCAGATGCTCATTGTTGCGGTCAGAGAGCTGCTTGCCAAATGGTGTGCTACTCAGGTTTGATACCATCATGGCGTTGTTACGCGTGGCACTCACGAAGTAGGCCAGACTCTGTTGCAGGTTAGATAGGGCAATTAGATCCTTATTATCTGGGGACTGATTCAGTTGTTTATCCAGCCGGTTTTGTTCCGCATTAATCTTGCGAATTGGGGGGATAAATTGGTCAAACAGAATAAACAGCCCAATTAACATGAATTCATTAGTATCGGCAATCGTCTCGAGCTTCAACCGTTCCGTCAGGGTCTGGTTAACCCATTGCGTACGCTTCGTGGTAATGGTAAAGATCTGATTACCCTTCAACAGAAACGTGACCGGTCGCGTAATGTAGCGCTGCGAGATCTGGTCAACGACGACGGGCACGTGAAAAACGATCAGTTGTGTATTCAAGTATTCATCACGGTCATAGTGCGACCGTTCGTTAACGTCGGTCACATAAGTAATGATTTCATCCGTCAGGCCATACTTGACCTGTAAGGCTTCACGGTCACTATCGTCTTCCATCATTGCCATCACCCAGACTAGGTTTTGGTCACTCGTTCCGATTTTTCTTTCGACAATCACGGCCGCTCACTCCTCTAAAAAACATTGGTTTAAGTGTACCACGACCGCCAAAATTTTGCCTTCTAAATACAAATGACGAGCTAGTCCGCCTGCTCTAAGCTGGCGGCATAGGCGGCCTCTTGCTTCATCACGCGTTGCCGTTCCTTCTGGTTATACCACGGTGAAATCGTGAAGGCCAAGACGTCATTCAACAGGTAGATTGAGCTATTGATAAACATGGCCAGTGTCGCCGAACCTTGGCGGAAGGAAATAAACCAAAGAACCATTTGTGCCAACCCTGAGGCAATCCACCAGACGTATTGATTATTGAAGCGCAGGAAGCAAATTACGCCCGCCGACAAGCTGATGGCAAAGCTAATCGCATCGACCCAAGGCCGTGGATCATCGGTAAATGTGCCAATGCCCCAACCGGCAACCAGGTAGACCACGACCGTTGAAGCCACGGCGATGGCCCATGACTTACCCGTAAAGCGCCGAATCTTTGAGGCCATATTGACGTTCCAGCTCGCACTCAAGAGGACGGGGATATCTAACGTCGCCACGTAGGCCACCTGTTCAAAAATGCTCAGGTAATTCTTAGCGGCGTACCCGGTCACGATGAAACAAAAGGCCGAGACAACGCCTAGGAAACCATTAACCGACTTGGCGGCGTTGATCGCCAGGACGCAGAGCACACCCAGCGTGGTCCCAATAAAGGTTAAGACCGTCAGCCAAGTGATTGGTGAACTAACCAAAGTCATGACCTGACAACCCAAGCTAAAGAAGAATAAGTAATAATTCTGTTGGGGCCACCCTTTTAATTGATGCGATAGAAACTGAAAATAATGCGTCATATGCTTGCGCTCCCTTATAAAATAATTGTCATATCTAGTGTTACTCACCGGTGAGATTTGGCTATGAGCACAATATATTGTGGTGTCGTTTTTGAACAACAGGATTGATTATAGCATGGAACTTACGCGAATTGGCCGTAAAATTCAGATTTGTTTCATGGAAAACCAGGGTAACTTAACCGTTTTCATTTAGGCTGGGCGCCCTGTGAAACAACTTTTATCGGCTAGGTCGATTTGTCCACATCGCTAAATGTGTGGCTAAATCAGGCCATAAAAAAAGAATTGACGATTACCCGTCAATTCTTCACCGGACTATAAATCCTTTTACTTCTCTACTGAATCAGCATCATCTTTCGTGGTGATGGCCGCCAACATTTGTGTCAACTGACCCACTGTAAATTCACTACCCTGGTCGACCAGATCGACTCGACTCATGGTGTTCGCAGCGTTCTTTAACGCATCATGACAGTCAATTTCTAATTGTTCCCCCGCCGCCGTCAACGACAATGGCCGAACACGCCGGTCGGTGCTTTGATAGCTCTGAACGACGTATCCTCGGCGAATTAACTGAGAAATCCCTCGTGAAACTTCCGCCCGCGAAATCCCCCGACTATCCGCGACTGTGGCTGACGTCAGTTTCCCCGGGTTCTCTAAAATATGGTGTAAAATCGCATATTGATCCACTGAGATCCCCATAGTCCGCTGGAACCGAGTTGCAGACTTTTCTAACTCCCGTTTCAACCCCATGTAAGATTCAAAGAAACTTTCCGCATGAACGACCTTACTCTTTGACATAATATTCATCATATCCTTATCTTCACTCACTAACCGTCGATATAATTAACATGATTAGCAATATGCAAAATGGTTGACCCCATAGAAATATCTATACATTTAATAGTAAAGAAGAACTCCATAAATTGCAAGCATTACTCGCCGAAATGTGAAAAAGTTTACCATATAAAATGGACATGTGGGATACAATCCCTTTACAGACGGGCGTCAGACCGGAACGAATAAAATCGTTTTGATTGGTCTGTGTACCAAACTTCCTGACAACGGTTTGTAAGGTTACCTAATATTTATGGCTCAATTGTAACAATAAAATTTCCTTTTGTCGGCTCTTTTGCAAAATTTTAGAATCGAAAAGGCCCGGACTCGCGAGAAATCGCGATGTACGGGCCTTTTATCGACTGATTACCGAATGAACCTTTTTAGGGTAATCCGGCTAACCGGATTATTAACTAACACCTGTCATGATTATAACGATCTCAATAACCAACCAATCGGTTGACCTAATCGATCTTCCGCTTAGGGTTCAACAGATTCATTGGATCAAACAGGTCCTTGATTTGATGCTGTAATAGGTCAACCGTCTCACCAAGTTCAGGATTGTTCCATTGGTTTTTCAACATCCCCACAGCGTGTTCACCAGAGATGGTTCCACCCAATTCGAGGGTCTTCCAGAAGGTCTTCCGGAGGGCTTCGATGATGACCTCGGGCGTTTCTGGTTCGTCCTTCGACCACACAAAGGTTGGATGAACGTTCCCATCCCCGGCATGACCGGCGGTATAAATCTTAATACCCATCTCTTTGCCAAGGTCTTGCAGGTAATCCATCATTGGGGCTAATTGGGAGAGTGGCATGGCCATATCTTCCATCAGATGATTCTGACCGGCGAAGACGGCTGGTAGCATATCTTGCCGCAACTTGGACAGTCCGGCTTGTTCTTCGGGATCGGTGGTGACCTGAACGTGTTGACCACCATATTCGGCCAGCAGGTCATTTAAGACCTGAACACTTTCATCGCTACTCCCGTCCAGACGGAAGATCAGCATGGAGCCGCTGTTATCAGCATAGTGCGTATCTTCAAACCGATCCAACGCAACCACCGTGTTGCCATCCAAAGCTTCCAGCATACTTGGGTAGACGCCTGACATCCGCACTGCGGTGACGGCCTTGGCTAAGGCGCCCATATCATCGAAGAAGGCCACCCCCATGACTGATTTGCCTAACGGAATTGGCATCAACTTAACCGTAATTTCATAGATAATGCCCAGGGTTCCTTCAGACCCCACAAAGAGTTGCGTCAGGTCATAACCAAAGGCTTGTTTCAAGGTCCGACCACCTAACTTAACGACCCGGCCATCGGCCAAGACGGCCTTAACGCCTAGGACGTTATCCTTGGTCGCACCGAAACGCACCGTACTCATCCCACCGGCATTCGTGGAGACATTCCCTCCAATGGACGAGATGGGCTTAGAGCCAGGATCTGGCGCATAGAACAGGCCTTGCTTACGGGCTGCCTTATCCAGATTGCCGTTAACCACACCGGGTTGAACGACGGCCACGGAGTCTTCCTTACTGATTTCTAGGATTTCATTCATTTTACGAGTGGAAAGAATGATGGCGCCGGCAATCCCATCGGAACCAATCACAGTACTGGTTGCCGTGGTTTGCGGAATAATGGCAATGTGATACTTTCGGGCCACGTGCAGTACCCCTTGAATATCCGTCACGCTGGCAACCTCAACAAACGCTCGCGCTAAGCCACTGTTGTCGCCACCGGTTGCCCGAGAATTAAATGATTGTTCCTGCAATGTTGCGGTATCGGTTGCGACCGTTCCATCGACAACTTGACTCTTTAAATCCGCCAAGATTTCTTCATCCGAATATGCACTGAATACTGTCATCCTAACACCCTTCTTTTTGTTAGTTATTTTTAAGTCATTGGTCATCTTACCACTAGTTTTTACCTTTAACGATTATTTCTTTCGATGGGACGTCTGAACCTCTCAACTTAATTTGTGGGTAAACTGTGGGTAACAAAATTAAAGGGAGCCGCTGTCCATGAATAAACCGCTCATGATCCCATCATTTTAGGTCCAATTGTCAACCGGTCACCACCATTTAAACTAATCACAAAAAGTCCCGCACAACCTAAGTTGTGCGGGGCTTTCTTTAATGCCACTTGTCATTAACTGACGGCGGTAAACTGCTTATTTTCCAAACGATACTGATGGTCACACTGGTCGGCCACATTGGGTTCATGCGTGACAATGATCACGCATTTATGCTGGTCGTGGGCAATCCGTTGGAATTGAGCAATCACCTCTTTGGTGTTGTCTTCATCCAGGTTCCCGGTCGGCTCATCGGCCACCACCAGGTTGGCATCGCAGGCCATCGTTCTCGCAATGGCCACTCGCTGTTGTTGCCCACCCGAGAGGCGCTGAACATTTCGATTGATGAGATCCGCGCCGATTCCCAAGTCTTCTAGAATCTTCTGTGCATAGTCCCGGTCGCCGGCATGCTCGGCCGCTGTGATCGCCATCGCCGTCATGAGATTGTTCAGCGGCGACATGTAGGTAAACAGGTTGTAGGCCTGAAAGACGATGGAAACATCGTGGCGTCGATAGGTTGTTAAGCCGATCTTAGACAACGACTTCCCGTCCAAACTAATCTCGCCGGCCTTGGGCCGATCCAGTCCCGCAATTAATGAAAGAAAAGTCGTCTTACCCGTCCCGCTATGGCCAATGATGGCATAGGATTGACCGGCCTCGAATTCGAGATTGATCCCTTCAAATAAGGGTTGTTGCTTGTCCTGATACCAATAACCCAGGTCCGTTGTCTTTAACATTCGCAAGTCCTCCTTAGGAAATCAAAACCTTCTTCGGTTCCAGACGCAGGATGCCGCCCGAGGCAATCATGATCGACAGGAACGTGATTGCCAGGCCAAATCCGCCGAGCTCGGCTAAGTTGACGGCGCTCACACTGATATCGAGATCGGTCTTCTTAGTAGCCTGCTTACTAGTTGAGCCGGTATTACCGGGCCCACCACCACGAGTACCGTTACCACCCGGTTGGCCACCGCCGCCTGGTTGACCACTCGCACTCGTGCTGGTGGTCTGGGTTGTCGTGCTTTGCGCAACCAGTTGTGATCCCAGTTGATCCCCAACGAATTTACCGCCGGCTCCCGCGATGGCAACCGCCACCACAATCACCATGAGCATTTCCGTAAAGAATTGGGCGATAATCTTCCACCGCGCCTCGCCTAATGACAGCAGGACGCCGATTTCAAAGCGGCGCTCGCGAATCATCAGGATGACAATCAGTGCTAGGATAATCGTTCCGGCAATTGCCACCAGCCAGACGATCTTGTTGGCAAAACCCTCGACACTGTTCATGGAGGCCTTCACCGTTTGGTAACTGGAATCGTCCGTGCTCAGGGAATACTTGCTGGTATTAATCAGCTTTTTACCGGCGGTCTTCAGGCTGCCGACCTTGGCCGGATTCCTAACATTAAAGGTCACGGAGTCTGCGGTTCCCGCATACTTACTCCCCTTGAACGTATTCGCCAAGGTGTAGGACGTGTACATCGTATTTGAAGGATCGGTACTCATTGGCCCCGCGCTACTGGAGCTGGTCGAGCTGGCCTTGTAGATCCCAACGATGGTCATCTTGACCTTTGCCTTATCACCGCTGGACTCCTTGACGGTGACCGTATCGCCCACCGTCAAGTCGTTCTGACTCGCCAATTCCTTCTCGATCACCACATGGTTGGTATTTTTATCTGCCGCGGTGATCCCACGACCCTTAGTGATCTTGCTCTGCTTACTACTGAAATCAGTGGCCAGACTCGTCGCCGTGACCCCATCTATCTGAGTGTCGCCGGAACTCGTGCTGGACTTCATGCCACCCGGCCCACCACTGTTGCCGCCCAGGCTACTGCTGGTCGACACCACGTCGTAGGAGCTGGCGTTGACGGCAGTACTGCTCGTCACGTTGGTACTCTTGACGTTGCTCAGCTTAGCAATCTTGCTGGCATCGCTCAACTTAACCGGCGTTAACGACAATTTTGGCCGACTGCTCTTGCTGCTAGAGCTACTGCTCTGCATCTTTTTGAACGCTGCCTGCCGATTAGCCGATAGGGTCACCGTCGCCCCCACATCAGCCTTTGCTTGATTGGTCGCCTTAACGGCGGCACTGCGAATCAATAATCCTGCCAAGACAAACATGAGAATCGCCGACGAGACCAGAATCAGTAAGACTGACCGGCCCTTCTTGGCCCACACGTTTAACCAGGCCCGTTTGATAAAGTTCACTTGGGTCGCCTCCATTTCTAAACATGTGATCGATTATGGCAAAGCGGACTTATCGCAAACCTAAATCTGGCGAAACTCGTTGGCGGGAAATTTAGCCGATTAGGGCGGGATTCCATGGTGTATCAACGTTTCAAAGGTGTTAATTTTTAGGTAGTCGTTTAATAATCCGTTAAGTCCCGTCGTTCACGCCTTCACGATTGACCAAAAATGGGGTAAATGTTCGGTCCTAATTCACCTCGTCCCACCGTCAGACAACCGAAAAGCATTGACTCATTGGTAGCCCTTTCATCCCACCCAACTATGACCATTTTCATAAATGAGTTTTCGATACACATCAGGCGCTGCCTATTGTTCTATCAGTCTTTTAACGACTTTTTTCATGATAATTATTTACTAAACCAGGTTACAAAAACATAGTGTTTATTATGCAGAAAAAAAGGTGTACACTAAAGGGCAAAATAGTTTTACACCAAAGAAATATACAGTGAAAATGTTTTCAGATTTAAAAGGGGGATTTGCCGTTGGCAACGGGTTGTCGATCCTGACGTTATAACTAGGACCAGGTCGACAGTGGCTTCACGCATTCATTTTAAATCAACATTTTTCATAGTTATTTTCATCCATCGCCAATGATTGTTAGTTACCCTCACGACTAGTTTCATCTTCAGAGTCGCGTCTTTGGCCAAAAAACTCATTGGTTTTACCACCACTAATACCGCTAATTTGGAAATCATTCCTGGTTAAGACGGCGGTTGATGATGATTGCCGCTCGTCGCATTTGTAAGTTTCATTTACTTATTTTGTTATCCAAGGGAGATTACTTTTATGAAAAAAACTATTCAAATTATTGCCGGAACCACCGCGGTGCTGGCCGGAACCATCATGACGAACAGTGTCATGGCTAACGCCGACACCACCCCCACACCCGGTGACACAACCACCAATCAAGGGTCACAGGACGCCTTAAACGCTGAAGTTGAAGCCAACCCAGAAGTTCAGGCGGCCAGTGGTGCTGCCTCTGACGCAAGTACGGCAGTCGACAAGGCTCAAGGCGTTGTCGACAAGGACACATCAGGCGTTACCGATGCCCAAAGCGCGGCCAACACTAACTCCACCGCGGTCTCCAATGCTCAGACGAGTCTTGCCGATGCAACCAAGAACCAATCCTCGGCAGCCGTTGCCAAGGGCGATGCCCAATCGGCGTTGGATAAGGCCAACGAGACGGCCAAAAACGCCAGCGATGCCAGTGACCAGGCGGCCAGTGCTAGTGCAGCGGCCCAGAGTTCCACTGATGCTGCTGTTTCATCAGCCGCCGATGCTGCAAAGTCTGCCGCCGCTGCCCAATCATCAGCGGATGTTCTTTCAAAGGCCGCTGCCGATGCCACACAGGCTAATATCGACGATCTGAATAAGCAGATCACCACTCAAGAGGGGGTTGTCGGCCAAGACAACACCGATGTCCAGAACACCTCGGACGCCATTACGGCACAAGGCCAAGCGGTAACCAAGGCTAATACTGCGGCTCAAGATGCTAGTGCCTTAGCCGCACAAAAATTGGCTGCCCAAGCGGCCGCCAAGACTACCCTGGACCAAGCACAAGGTGCCTACGATGACGCCGTCGCAAAGGCCGGCACAACCAAAACCGCTCTGGACGATGCGACGACAAAACTCAATGACGCTAAGGATGCGCTGACAAATGCGACTGTCCAAGTGACTGAGGCAGAAACTGCACTTAAGACTGCCAACGAAGCCTTAACTGCTGCTAAGAATGCTATCAAGCCATTATCAGACGCGGCCTCAACGGCCTCTGATGCTGCATCAACAGCTTCTTTAGCCGCGACAACGGCATCTGACGCCGCTTCAACGGCTCAGTCCGCGGCCAATTCACTTTCGGCGGCAATCAGCTCCGCATCAGCAACCATCCAAACACCAAGTACCATCACATTACCAGCTGGCATGGATTCGGCTGCACTAGTCCAGATGTCGCAAGCAACTGACATGTATAACGAGTATGCTGCGGAGTATGAGACGGATGATGCCGCATTTATGGATGCATCACAAAAGTATACAGACGATCCCACAGCTGCTAACTCGGCTGCCCGTGACGCAGCATCAGCTACATTAGCAAAGACTAATTCCTATAAGACCACAGCTGCTACACAGCTCGCCCAAATAGCCGCGGATTTAACAACTATCGCTAATCCAGGCGCCACCATGGAAAGTAATAAATACCAATCAAATCCCAGTGATGTGGCCATTGACTACAACGGTGCCGATTCATTGACCGCCGATCAATATGAAGACCTCGGCAAGTTCGCTGCTTCGCTGATTAATCAGATACGGACACAGCTTGGAGAGCCACAAGTCATCCTGACAACCACCATGATGGCCTTCGCCAAGGACATCGCGGCTCAATATGACACGGATAACTGGGACCTTGATGCTCAGGGACGCCACGATGATGCCGCCATTAAATCCGTTGCCAGCAATTACGGTTTAAACGCCGGTGGTAACTACTACGAAAACGCCGAATCAAAGGGCATGCTTGCTGATCACAAAACCTTGGACGATGTTAAGGCAGGTATTTACAATGCCATTATTCAAATGATGTTTAGTGATCAATCTGCCAACTTTGGTCACGCAATCTCCCTATCTGGCGTTGCCGACACCGACAAGGTCACAAACTACTTTGGATTGTCCATTGACGGACTTGATCAAATTCACTTTGAACAGGTTTTAGATTCCAAGGCTTACATTCCGGATCCGACGAAATTCTCAGCTGGGACCGTCATTACCGATACCACTGCCGCTGATAACGCAGCCGCACAGAAAAAAGTTGATGATTTAACCCCTCAACTCAAAACTCAACAAGGCGTCCTCGATACTGCGAATACCGACAACACCACTGCTCAAAACAATTTAAAGGCGGCCAACGCCACCTTAGCTACAGCACAAGCCGACTTAGCTACAGCACAAGACACCCAGTCCAAGGCACAAGACGCTGTTAACACGGCTTCCGCTGCGCTTACCGAAGCTAATACGACAAAAACGACTGATTCGGAAGCCATTACTCCCGCACAAGCGGCCTTCGATGCTGCCACGACAACTAACAATACGCCAGCGATGCTGTGACTAGCACATCAGGGGCCCTCTCAGATGCTAAAGTCGCTGACACCGCTGCCAGTGAGGCCTACACCAATGCTTCATCTGATGCCGCCGTTGATTCGACTGCAGCTTCAAATGCGCAGGTTAGCCTGGATAAACTAAACACCCAGTTAGTTGGCCAGAAATCTACGGCTTCGGATGCTCAAAAAACGCTCAACGATTTGAGGGCTAAGTTAGGTGACTACACAACGGCCGCAGCTAATTTTGCCGCAGCCAAAACTGCCGCTGACGAGGCCGCAACCGCTAGTGCCGCAGCCTCCAGTGCCGCGCAATCCGCTAGTGATAATCAAAAAGCGCTGAATGGCAAGGTTACCAGCGCTAAATCCACTGCCGACGCTGCCAAGACCGCGGCGAGTGATGCTCAAAGTAAGTTCGATACCGCATCGACTGATGCAAGTAACGCCGACGCTGCCGTCGAGGCCGCCAAAACAGCTCTTTCATCAGCACAGGACGCTAGTACTGCTGCTGACACGGCACTGACCGCAGCCAAAGCGCTATTAGCGACTGACGAAGACCTTCTCAGTCAAGCTAAGACTGCCAAGGAGCAGGCCGACAGCAAGCTGGCCACGGTTCGGCAGACCGTTCTGGACGCGTTAATTGCCGCTGCCAATAATAACCACAATAATGGTGGCCAAACCGGTACAACCACGACAACACCAACGCAACCCGCAACGCCGGACACGGACACCTCAACGACGCACACCGCGGGCGAGCCAGCCACCGATACTGGCAAGAAACCAGCCAAGGTCGTTAAAAAGTCGACCAAGAAGAGCACGAAGTCGACCAAGTCTTCCAAGCAATCTGGCAAGACTGCTGCCAAGGGTACTGGCGCTTCAACCGGGACCAGTCATCGGGCAACGTTAACCACCTCTCGCTCTGGTAGTCATAATGGGACGTCTGTCCTGGCCTTTGCTGGTAACCAGGCGCAAGGTGCCTTAACGGCCGTTATTCCAGCCGTCACCCATGCACTCGATCAAGTTACGGGTGAAACCGTGGCCCACGCCGCAACGAAGGCTGACACCTCTAAGAAGACCAATAAGGCCGCATCTTCTAAGGACAAGAAGACTACCGACAAGCAATCCAAGTCGGACAATTCTAATTCGACCACGACGCAAACGACGAAACAGGCTTCCGCTTCAAACAACAAGGAATCCGCGGCGAACAAGGAAAATGACAAGCATCAACTCTACCTTTTAGGCGGGTTGGTTGTCGTTGCCGCAGCCGTCTTCGCCTGGTTCTTCGGCGCTCGCCGTCGTCGTAACCAAGACTAATAAACTTTAACTGATTAACCGACAAAGAGGCCCGCTCAACAAATTTAGTTGAGCAGGCCTCTTTGTGTATAGCCATTTTTAGTCTTGTTCCCAATCATCCAGGTCTTCCTCATCCGGTAAAATATCCGGATACAGGGCGGAATACTCTTGATACAGATGAAAGGCGGTGACGACGAAAACCTTCAGGATGGCAAAACCAGGAACCCCGAAGACCACGCCGATCAACCCAAACATTTTACCCCCGGCCAACAGCACGAAAACGATGGTAATGGGATGCATTTCCAGACTGTTCCCCATGATCAGTGGTGATAAGACCTGAGTCTCCAGCACCCATTCGATCAGGTAGACCACGATCACCCCGATCAGCATCGAGGGACTGGTTAGAAAACCAATGATCAACGCCGGTACCAGCGCAATCGCCGATCCAAAGTACGGGATTAGGTTCAACGGCCCAGCTAGCAGGCCAATCAGTAAGGCATAGCGCAAGCCAATAATCGTATAGCCCACGGTGAAGATCGCCATCACACAGAAGGCCACGGTCAGTTGACCACGAACATACGAACTAACCTTTTGATTCATCTGCGCCAGCATCGTCACAAAACGCTTACGATACCGCGTCGGCACCACTTGACTAACGTAGTGGGGAAAACGCGTGCCATCCTTCAACATGAAGAACAGCACCAACGGCGCCGTGATGAGGGTGATGACCCAATCCGTGACCGTGGTGACCACGTTGCCGAGAGAAGTCAGCGTCCCGGTCAAGATGTTAAAGCCGCGTTTTGAGAAGTACGTCGATACTCGGCTATTGATGTCGGCCAGCGTATCACTCGACAGCCAATGGTGTTCTCGGTTAAGCCGATTGAAATGGCGGAACATATCATTTGAGAACTGCGGCAAGGACGCAATCACCCCCGCCATTTGGCGCGCTAGAAATGGAATTAACAGGATGAAGACCAACGCGATCAAGGCGACCGTCAGTACCATGGCAATCGCGATCGCCGTCCCCTGATTCAGGTGCAACCGCCGTTCCATGAAGTGAACGAACGGATCTAACACGTAGAATAGGATTCCGGCCACCACCAAGGATGGCGTGGTGATA
Source organism: Levilactobacillus tangyuanensis (assembly GCF_003946545.1). Classification (GTDB taxonomy): domain Bacteria; phylum Bacillota; class Bacilli; order Lactobacillales; family Lactobacillaceae; genus Levilactobacillus; species Levilactobacillus tangyuanensis. The sequence goes on along the minus strand of NZ_RHOA01000001.1, from coordinate 225,880 downwards.
CTGATAAACCGCCAGATTGGCGTTAGCAACTGAGCGTTTTGTAGCAGTTCATGAATGACCAATAATAGCAGGAAGATATTTAATAGAAGAATCGTTATATGATTATTTAAAAAGCGTCGATAAAACCAGGAGAATCCCGATTCGGACTGGCCCTGTTTGTTCACGGCAACCCCCTCCGTTCAGTACTTTAAGTGTACGGCTAACGGTCGCTCCTGACCAGTCCAGATCGAAAAAATTCGCGAGACGGTCACTCTGGCCACCACACCATAGAAAAAGCAGCCCTGACCTCACGACTGCTTCATCAACCATCCGAACTATTTGGCGTTTTGGGCGACCTTGACCGTGGCATCAGCCGAGGTGCCGCTAACTTGGTAAAGCTGCTTGCCCTGTTGCCAACTCACGGAATTCGTCTCATTCTGTTCATCCTGGCTGTAAACCGTGATGGCCCCGGTATCCGCCCGCTTAGGCAGATGACTCTTGGCGATTTGTTGATTCACCTGCTTAGCAAATTGGGTGGGCGTCCCGGTCACATCGGCATTGTCGGTCACGGCGGTCACCGACCAGTCGCCCTTGGTCCAATGGACATAGGTGTGACCCATGGTTCCCTGAACGACGGCCTTGGTCCCGTGATTCAACTTCACCGTGGATCCACTGGCGCTGCCGACGTAGTCCACCTGATCGGCCGCCGTTGCCGCCGATCCGTAGGTTTTCTTCTGAAAAGTTGCCGAATTCCCTTCGGTGCTCTTATCCGTGTATTTAACGGTGTAAGCTTGCTTGGTACCACTCGTTGACGTGGCCGCCAACTTGGTGCTATCAGTACTGGCCGTCTTTGGCGCGGTCGTCTGGCTCACCGAACTGACGTTATTGGCGGCATGCATCTGCAAGGCCGTTCCTGATCCCAGCGTCACGATGGCCAGTGCGGCGGTAACCCCGGTAATGATTTTCGTCTTTCGTTGCATATTTATTCAACCTCTCTTCCGTTATTCCTTAACGTAGCTCCGCAAAGCCGTCACGTATTTGCCATTGCTCAAGACAAAGTAACGCGACCCGGTTGACCGCTTCTTCACCGCCGTCACCTTCAGCTTCGTTCCCTTGGCAACCGCCGTGGACCGGCTAGACTTGGCAAACGAAGACTTTTTGTATTCGTACAACTTTTTCTTAGTCGTCAACGTCTTAGATGCAGCCACCGATTCGTAATAGGCGTGATTGGAGAACTGCGTGTTGGCGGAAATATAACCTAGATTAGTCTTGATCCGATACGACTTGCCACTTGGCGCCTTGACGACCTTGCCGGCCACCGTATCGCCAGAGACATAGTAACTTCCCGTCTTCTTGCTCAGACTCGAGTCAGAATAAATATTCAATTTGTGGGTCAGATTAAAGGACCCATGTTGACCGACCCAGAAGCCCGACGCATCCTGGGACAGAACCCATTTACCCAGCTCACTGATGTAGAGAGCCTGCTTGGATTTCGACTGCGTGAGACTCTTGACCTTCGAAATCTTATAGAACTTCTGCCGGTCGGAATTGGCAATGGCCGTACCGTCCTGATACTTTGAGGCGCCCTTATGTAGGAAGATGTGTTGACCCGCATTGTAGCTACTATAGGCATAGGAAACCGTTGATAACGCCGTGGTCAGGCCATCCGTCCACCAACTCATCGGGTGAACGGTTGTGACGGCCTGACTATTATCGGTGTATTCGCTTAGAGCCGACAAATAGTTGTGATCGGTGTATTGCCACAGGGCGTACGAAATCGTTGGTGTCGTGGAATAGTTAGCGATCCACTGCGCATCAAAATTTTGCCGCGCCGTGTTGGCATAGGAGGTTGCAAACGATTGGTATGAATAGAAAACGAGATTCTTATTGGTCAATGACCGCATTTCATCATACCAGGCCTTCACCGCGGCGTTGGTGGTCCCGGAACTCACATCGTTCTCTTCAAAATCTAACACATAAAATTTAGCGTTCTTATTCGACCGATTGTAGAAATCCTTAGCCTCGGTCTTAGCACTGGCCGCACTCGTAAACCGGGCGTAGTCGTATTCACCAAACGGAATTCCATGCTTGACGTAGAGTGCGGTATTGTTGGCGGCATAGAGGTCCGTGTACGAGGAGCCATACTGCCGCCGGTTGATCACAAATGAAACCTGACTTTTTAAATTTGAAACCTGACTATCCGTTAATTTGCCTTGCCACTCGGAAATATCCGGAATGGCCAAGGTACTGGCATGGGCGACGACTTGGCCGCTCCAAGCAATCCCTAGTAGTGCGCTCGCGGCGACAACGGCTTGGGTTAATCGCTTGGCCCAAAGATGTGTATTCGACATAATGTTGGCACTTCCCTACTTAAATTTGGTGTGCCCTACTCCTAATCGTGCGGGACGCTCCCCGTCACGTAAAACTCCCCTTCATTCACCTCCTCATTTCTTAAACCATTTTCACTGTAACCTTCTTTCATGTGCTGCTCGTAACAGATCGATTGCATTTTAATTACCGCGTCTTACAATTATATTTATTACATAAAGCCTGCTAAATCAACGATACGGCCAACTGTCAGGCCGACTAATCGTTAAGAAATTGACCGGAATTCAAGCGCACGTATCCAGGTTTGGCCGCCTCAAAACGGAAAATGACTGGATCATAAACGATCAGTGCCAACTTCGCTTAAATATAAAGTTATTTGTTAGCAATTGACCTGATTGACTGGTCGGCCTTAGATGAAACCGCCAATATACGAATATTTATAATTTGTTCCCGTTGATCGTTCAGATACAATCGGGTATGATAAGCCTAAATATTCTAAATCAGTAGGAGGTCTACCATGCGCCGTGCTCTGTTAAGTGTCTCCGATAAAGTCGGACTCGTTGAATTTGCCCAAACCTTGGTCTCTCAGGATTTTGAAATTGTTTCTACTGGCGGTACCCTTGCCGTCTTAACCGCCGCAGGCATTCCCACCATCCCCGTCGAAGAAGTCACGCACTTTCCAGAAATGCTGGATGGCCGGGTAAAGACCTTGAATCCACGGGTCTTTGGGGGCATTTTGGCCCGGCGAGATAATCCGGACCACCTCCAAACACTGCAGGAACATGTGATTGCGCCCATCGATCTGGTTTGCGTGAACCTCTATCCTTTCGCGCAAACCATTGCCCAGGCCGACGTGACCTTAACGGCAGCCACGGAACAGATCGACATTGGTGGTCCCTCACTTATCCGGGCAGCGGCCAAGAATTATGAAGACGTGCTGGTCGTCTGCGATCCCGCCGACTATGACCAGGTCAGCCAAGCCCTGATTGAACACACCGATGATCGCCTGTTCCGCAAGCACCTGGCGGCTAAGGTCTTCCATCACACGGCGCACTACGATGCCGTTATCGCCAACTACTTAACCGATGAGGCCAAGCCCGAAACATTGACACTCACCTACCAGCGGAAGCAGGCCCTGCGCTATGGTGAAAATCCTCAGCAAACGGCCACCTTCTATCAAACCGACCAGCCGGTACCGTTCTCAATCGCGGCCGCTAAGCAACTCCATGGCAAGCCACTGTCCTATAACAACATTAAGGATGCCGATGCCGGCCTGGGCCTAATTCGCGAATTCAGCGAACCAACTGTGGTCGCCCTCAAGCACATGAATCCCTGTGGCATTGGCACGGCAACCAGCCTCACAACGGCATGGGATAAGTGTTATGCCGCCGACTCCATGTCCATCTTCGGTGGGATTATCGTGCTCAATCGTCCGGTCGATCTGGCAACGGCTACCAAGATGCATCATCTTTTCTTGGAAATCATCATCGCGCCAAGCTTCGACGACGATGCCTACGACGTGCTAGCCAAGAAGAAAAACCTTCGACTACTGACCGTCGACTTTACGACGGCCCAGGCTCCCGAAGCGGATGAGGTCCTGAGTGTTCGCGGGGGCCTGCTTCGTCAGGAACCCGACACCATCAACGATGACCCCGCCAACTTCCAAGTGGTCAGCCATGCCCAACCAACGGCGGAACAATTGCAAGCCGTCACCTTTGGTTTAAAGGCGATTAAGTTCGTTAAGAGTAACGCCATCGTGGTCAACTCGGCCACCCAAACATTGGGAATCGGCCCCGGCCAGATGAACCGTATCGATGCCGTCAAAATTGCCGTCGGCAAGGCCGAGGTTCAGGCCGATTACGACCAGGCCGTGCTGATATCCGATGCCTTCTTCCCAATGGACGACTGTGTCGAATATGCGGCCCAGCATGGTATCACGGTCATTGCCGAGCCCGGTGGTAGCATTCGCGATGATGATTCTATTGCGATGGCTAATGAATATGGCATCAGCTTAATCTTCACCGGTAATCGTCACTTCCGCCACTAGCGCACGCCAAAAAGCCCGTTTCGGAACATCACGCCGAAACGGTTTTTTTAAAGAATCATCAAAGTTAATCCCCCTTAAAAATCGGTAAACATTGGGTCACCCCTGACCACTAACCTTAAATTACGTCTATTATTAATTAATAAACAGATTAATTCAGGTAATTTTGGGGGAGAGGATCACCATGACACAAACAACTATTCCACGATTAACCATCGTCGTTCCTTGTTACAATGAGGAACCCGTTCTACTCACTAGCGCAGCGATTTTGGGGAAAATTCTGCGGCAATTAATGACTGACCATGAGGTCGCCACCGATAGCCGGATACTCTTCGTAGATGATGGTAGCCACGACCAAACCTGGGCCCAAATCACTCAGCTTGGCCACGAACAAGCCCTATTTTCCGGCGTCCGTTTCAGCCGAAACTTTGGCCAAGAAGCCGCCTTGATTGCCGGGTTACAAACGGCCCATCCCTACTCGGACCTCACCATCAGTATCGATGCCGACCTGCAAGATGACCCGACCCTAATTCCAACCATGGTCGCTGAGGCCAAGGCCGGTAGTGACATTGTTTATGGGGTACGGAACGACCGGTCAACCGACACTTGGTTCAAGCGCACGTCAGCCGAAGGCTTTTACTGGTTCATGCGCAAGCTGGGCGTTGACTTGGTTCCCAACCACTCGGACTTTCGCTTACTGAGTCGCCGGGTTGTCGGGGCCCTGTTAGCCTGTCGCGAGTCCAAGCCCTTCATTCGGGGAATCATCCCACAATTGGGCTTTCCGTCCACCAAGGTCTACTACAAGCGCCAACCACGACAAGCCGGCGCATCCAAGTATCCGCTGCGTAAAATGTTGCGCTTTGCCCTAGATGGCCTGCTCTCATTTACGATTGCGCCCATCCGCGCGGTCCTTTACGCCGGGTTACTCATCTGTGGAGGGGCCTTAGCCATGTTAATCTGGATTCTTTGGACCCATCTCCACGGAACGGTTGTGACCGGTTGGAGTTCCATCATGGCCTCCTTGTGGTTCCTTGGTGGCTTTCAACTCATCGCCATCAGCATCATTGGAGAGTACGTCGGTCGTACCTTTACCGAAGTTAAGCATCGGCCGCGTTTCATCATTCAAACAGATACCTATTCACCTAAATTCTCGACGACCCAACCGGCCGCAGTGACATTACACTTCGACCGGCACTCCGCGATTAAGTAAGGAAGTCTCGACATGCGAATTCGCCAACACCTTTTCGCCACGCTCGGTGGCCTAATCAGTCTCATGTTGTTCGTAGCCGCTGGTCTAGCGTTCGCGCTGCCAGTGACTTTTCGCGTGGATCACGACTGGCTGTCACCACTGGTTATTCTGATCGGCGCCGGTGTCTACCTTGGGGGGATCGGCCTGACCTTTCGGGCACTCCATCGCACCAGCGATCGACGGAATCATTGGATCGGCCGTGGCCTCTGGGCGCTACTTCTACTGATTCAAATCCTGGTGGCCGTTCATTGGGTGGCGGCTCCCCGTGCGGATCTCTACTTCGTTCACCAACAGGCGCTGGACCTCTTACACGGCAACCATCAATGGGCCCCCTATTTTCAAACCTATCCCAACAACGTTAACCTCACCATTCTGCTCAGTGGCCTCCTCGGGCTCGGTCAAACTTTCTTTGGTGAGCACACCGGTGTGTGGCTGAACGTGATTCAATTTGCCTGGCTCGACCTCAGCCTTTGGGCCAGTTGGCGCCAGCTAAAACGCTTAAATATCGTCCGCGCCAACCTCTTTCTAATGATTATCTTGGGGACTGTTCCGCTATACGCCTACGCCCTAAACACCTACAGTGATACCTACGTTCTGCCGTTAGTTCTCTTAAGCCTCGTGGCATTCCGCCGACTGCAAGATGCCATCACCTGGCCGCAAATCACGGGTTGGAGTATCATTCTGGGATTAATCGTGACGAGCGCCTATCTGCTAAAGGCTAACTTCATCGTCTTAATCATTGCCGTGGTCTTGGCCCTCCTGCTCCTAAAGAACCGGGCACCACAACCCAACATTACCCGTAGCCTGGCAATCCTAATTCTTCTAGCCTCGTTAGCCACGGGAACCAGCCTGATGCGGTCCGTCCAACATCAACAGGGCTACCATACCAATGGTGCCGCCCTGCCACCCGTCAGTTGGATCGCCATGAGTTGGAATCCCGATCTCTACGGTCAGTACAACCGAACCGATGCCACTCAGATTATCAAGCAACCGACTCAGGCCGCTAAAAAGGCGCAAGCCAAACAAAACCTGACCGATAGCCTCCATCGGCTGGGCGTCACCGGCATCGTGGGCCATCTCTTCAAGAAGGCCCAGCTCTTCTTGGCCACGGGGACCTTCGATGCCTTCCAAATCTCGCCTGAATTCGATCGGGCACCTAACTGGTACCGGCAACACCGCGCCACCAGCGACTGGTTCTTGGCCAACTGGTGCCAAATGAACTATCTCGCCCTGTTAATCGTCAACCTCGGTTGGGGAATTCAACAACTCCGCCGACGCCGAATCAGCGCCAGTTTCCTGTTAGGTGGCCTCTTCATTCTGGGGCTAGCGGCATTTCACATCATCTTCTGGGAAACGGAAGAACGCTATGCCCTACCAATCCTGCCGTTACTCATCGCTGGAACCGCGGCTGGTTACCGGCAACCACTCAACCTATTCCGCAAGTCCGATCAGCTTCGCTGGTTACCCTTGGGGATGGGCGTTGCCTTCACCCTAATCCTGGGCGTGGCGGCCTGGCAGAACACCGGACTGATCAGCCACTCCAACAGCGAGCCGGTCAGCGTCATCAGCCAGGGTGAGGGCCGCTACTACCAGAACCATCATTACCGGTTGCTACCACACCAAAAGGTCTCGCAACCGTTCACCGCCAGTCTGCCCTTCGACCAATTCGTCATCAATAATGGGGAATCCGTCGCGGGTAAAATTACCCTAACCAATGCGCAGGGTAAGACGGTCTGGCAAACCCACGATGACCAGATTGACCTGTTAGGGACCATTCCGTTACAGCCCGCTGGTCGCTACACGATTACGGTGCAAAATACCGGGGCCCAACCTTTCCGGCTAATCTCGGCACCGGCAAACTACGCCTTGTTGCCACAAGGTATCCGCCAACATCCCCACCAATACCTGCGCTTCTTCATTCAACAACGCAGTATCGCGCCGGTACTGTCACACGGAAAATTCTGGCTCCTGTTCGGCGCTTTGTGGCTTGGTGGCCTGTTAATTATCGACCGTTTCTACTGGTATCGCCGTCAAATTTAAAAAAATTATTCAAATAACTTGCCTTAAGGTTACTCGAGGGTACTACACTAGATCATGAAGCGTATTTTGACGCTTATGACCAGTACCCCAAGCCAACCAATAAAGGAAGTTATTTTTTTGACTAAAAAACTTATTAACCAAGCAAACCTAACCGGAGAACGGGCCCTCTTTCAGGCCCACGACCTGCATATTACCAATAGCGTCTTTGAAGACGGCGAATCACCATTGAAGCACGGCCAAAACCTGGCCATTGACCACACCATCTTCAAGTGGAAGTACCCCCTGTGGTACACCAACCACGCCACCCTCAATCACACGACCTGGCAACCGGACGCCCACGCCGGCATCTGGTATACCAAGGACCTAACCATGGAACATACCCGTGTCCGCGCCACTAAGACCTTCCGGCACGCCAGCGATCTCCATTTGAAAGACGTCACTTTCTCCGATGCCGGTGAAACCCTCTGGTGGTGTCAGAACGTCCAACTGGACGATGTCACCGCCACCGGTGATTACTTCGGCATGAACAGTGAGAACGTCGTTGCCAATAACCTAACCATCAACGGCAACTACGCCTTCGATGGCAGCAAGAACGTCGAGGTGCATCACTCCACCTTCATCACCCACGATGCCTTCTGGAATTGTGACAACGTCACCGTTTACGATTCAACCATCATTGGTGAATACCTGGCCTGGAACACCAAAAACATTACCTTCGTTAATTGTTGGATTGAAAGTGAACAAGGGTTATGTTACGTTGATCACCTGACGATGAAAAATTGTTCACTGGTAAATACCAACCTGGCCTTTGAATATTGTTCCGACATCGATGCCACGATCAACACCCAAATCACGAGCGTTAAGAATCCGATCAATGGGAAGATTTCGGCTCCGGCTATCGGTGAAACCATCTTCGATGACCCACAGATTGATGCCAGCCAAACAACGATCACCACAGGTGACAAGGAGGCTAGCCCAAATGACTAATGACTTTTCAGAAATGATTGACCGCCGGAACACCAACTCCGTTAAGTGGGATGTTGGCGCCGACGAGCTACCCATGTGGGTGGCAGACATGGACTTCCGGACCGCACCAGCCATCGTAGAGGCCATCAAGCAAAAGGCCGATACCGGGATTTTTGGCTACGAGGAAGTACCCGACGACTACTTCGCCGCCGTCCAACACTGGTATACCAGCGAACACAACTGGCAGCCACAACCATGTTGGATGCGCTTCGTGACGGGGGTCGTGCCCGCCATTTCCTCAGCCGTTCGGCGGATCTCAAACGTCGGGGACAACGTCCTGATTCAGGCCCCCGTTTATAACATTTTCTATAATTCGATCATCAACAATGGTCGGCATATTCTCTCGAGCGACCTGGTAAATAACGACGGCACCTATGAAATCAACTGGGCGGATTTGGCTGCCAAGATGGCCGCGCCCCTGACAACCATGATGATCCTATGTAACCCGCACAACCCCGTGGGCAAGGTCTGGCAACCGGCCGAATTACGGCGAATTGCCGAGCTGGCCGCGGCCAACCACGTCACGGTCTTCTCCGATGAAATTCACGGGGACATCACGGACGCCGGCCACGGTTACACGCCATTCGCCGCCGCTAGTGACACGGCAGCCAATCTCAGTGTGACCGCGGTCTCACCTAGCAAGACATTTAACGTCGCCGCCCTGCACGCCGCCACGTTAATCATCCCCAATGAACGCCTACGCAACATCGTGGACCGCGGGATCAACACGGATGAACTGGCCGAACCCAACGCCTTCGCCATCCCCGGCACGATTGCAGCCTATACGCAAGGTGCCGATTGGGTACACGCCTTAAACGCCACGATCACGGCGAACAAACAAGCCCTGACTAAGTTTGTGGCAGCAAACATTCCCCAACTTCACGTCATTACCGGACATGCAACCTATCTCGTCTGGATCGACTGCGGCGAAATCAGTCACGATTCCGTCAAACTTTGCCAGGCCATTCGCGACACGACCGGCCTATTCCTATCGGATGGGGCGGAATATGGCGGTGATGGCGACCATTATCTCCGGATGAACGTTGCCTGCCCACCGGATCGCCTGCAAGACGGTCTCAACCGACTGGCAACTGGCATTAAAAACTTTCAAAAATAATTAATGGCAGACACTTGTTAGGTGAACTAACGGGGGTCTGTTTTTATTTGTCCCCAGTCGCGAAAAAACAAGCATTGCCAGCCACCACCCTGGCCTGGGAATGCTATACTTTGGGCATAATTATTACCAAATTTATGGGGAGGTCTTCATCAATGCCACTTAATCCAGCTGATGCCCAAGACGTCTACCGCGACGCCGGCGAAAATGTCTTCTTTCTAACTTACCTAATCGACCGGGAACATCTCGAACAGGATCGCGATGCCCTCGCAGAATTTGCCGATCGACTGGCGGCGATCGAACGCAGCATGGCCGTCCGGTACCCCGATGCCGACCTCAAGGTGGCCTTCGGAATTGGCGCCACGGCCTGGCGTCTGCTCTTTCCACATGCCCACCGTCCCAAGGAATTGGACGACTTTACCGGCGCCACCGGTCCTAAATACAATGCTCCAGCCACGGCAGGCGATCTCTTTCTCCACATTCGGGCTAATGAAATGGCGGTCGTCTATGAAGTGATCGATCAGACCAACCGCTTTCTTCGTGACTGGACGACCGTTATCGATGCCACCCCTGGCTTTCGCTACTTCGAAGGCCGGGCCATCATTGGTTTCGTGGACGGCACCGAAAATCCGGCGGGAAGTGACGCCGCCCCCTATGCCCTGATTGGCGATGAAGACCCCGAGTTCATCAACGGGTCCTACGCGTTTGCCCAAAAGTATGTCCACAACTTAGACGCCTGGGACGACCTCGACACCAGTGGTCAGGAGGCCGCCATCGGTCGGCATAAATTCAACGATCTGGAATTAACGGACGACGAAAAGTTAGCGAATGCGCACAACGTAGCCTCCCAAGATAATCAAGACGACATTGAACACAAGATTGTCCGGATGAATGTTCCCTATATTAATGAGGCCGACAATATCCGGGGGACCTACTTCATCGGCTACGCCCGCCACTTCGCGGTCACCCAACGCATGCTCACGAACATGTTTACCAAGAGCGATCGCCTACTCGACTTTAGTACCCCCGTGACCGGTTGCGTCTTCTTCATCCCCTCTCGCTCGTTACTGGAACGCATCGCCGCTGGCGAACTCATCGACTAACTCGATAACCCGAGTGACTGGCTCAACGTCGGTCGCTTTTGTGTCTCGACAGTTACGATGCCCGCCCCCTAAAATCATCGCATCATTGAATTATTTGTATTTGAGATAATTTGTCAAAAGGCGGCGCTATCCCTTTACTTAAACCATTGCGAGCGCATACATTTTTTAAGGTAACGTTGACGGTTCGGCATGAAGAGGGTATCTTAGGGGGGTTACCATATCGATCAAACAACGATTAGTGGGCATTACCATTGGGTAATTCCACGAATCAATTCATATCTTAAGGAGTTGAACCACTTTGGACGAGGCTGAAAGAGAACGCGGCCCTTGGCGCCGTAATTTACGAGTTCTCTGGTTTTGTACGTTCGTCGCAGGGATGGCGTTTAGTGAAATCATGCCATTCCTGTCGTTATATATTAGTAGTTTAGGTGATTACAGCAAGTCACAGGTCACCATGTACGCCGGGCTGGTCTATGCCGCCGACTTCTTTGTCAGCGCCATTTCCGCCCCACTCTGGGGCATGATTGCCGATAAGAAGGGCCGCAAACTCATGTTGTTGCGGGCTTCCTTCGGGACGGCTATCGCCATGGGGCTGATGGGCTTTGCCACCACCGTTTGGCAGTTAGTCGCTCTGCGGGCCCTACAAGGGGTCTTCGCGGGTTACATTTCTAACGCGCAGGCCTTGGTTGCCTCCCAGACACCACGGAAACATAGTGGGGCCGCTCTAAGTACCCTGATGACCGGGGTTACCAGCGGGATGTTACTCGGTCCGGTGATCGGGGGGATCCTAGCCCAACTATTCTCTATTCGGCTAACCTTCTTCATCACCGCCTTTCTACTATTATTAACCTTCGTTCTCAGCTGGATCTTTGTTCAAGAAAAGTTCAAACCCGTTCCAACCAAGCCAGCCTCCGAGAAGAGCCTGAATCCATTAGCCGCCTTTCCCAAGCCTAAATTAATTCTGGTGCTGTTAACCTCCACCTTAATCGTGCAATTCGGGAATATTTCCATATCGCCCATCATCAGTCTTTATGTTAAGGAACTGATGCATAACGTCGGCCCCATTACCGTGGTGGCCGGGATTATCGCGGCGTTACCTGGGATTTCCAACATCTTCGCTTCGCCTCGGTTGGGGCGTTACGGGGACAAGCATGGCTCCGGGAAGGTCCTGATCTTTGGTTACATCTTCGCCACGGTCATGTACCTCCCCCAAGGCTTCGTTCACAGCGTCTGGATGCTGGGGATTCTCCGCTTCATGATCGGTATTTCCGATGGCGCGCTGTTCCCTGAAATCCAAACGCTCCTGACCAAAAATTCACCAATCGAGTTGACGTCAACCGTCTTCAGCTGGAACCAATCGTTTCAATCCATCGGTAACATGATGGGTTCCCTATTGGGGGGCTGGATTGCTGGGATCTTCAACTACAACGCGGTCTTTATCTCAACGGCCATGTTGATGCTCATCAACCTGGCGATGATCTGGTGGCTCGTACCCGAACTCAGGCACAGCAAACTACGACCGGCTTAAAAGCACAACAAAAGCGGGGCCATGACGATCGTCATGGCCCCGCTTATTTTTGATCACGACACTTGTCGCAATCGCTTCTATCCTGCTTGTTGGTCAGTGAACGGGTCGATGGGAACGACTTCGCCGGGAGCCGGTGTGCTTCCCAGAAGCGTGCCGATACCGCCCAAACCGGTAATGAAATCATAGTGAAGTTGCGCGTTAGCCAACTGCTGCCGAGCACGCCGAATCTCGCCTGGCAAGTCATCCATGTCGTCCGTCCGGCTAATCATCAATGACCGCGTCCCGGTGGCGGAGGCGGCCGTTACCAGCGTTTTAACCGTGGCCGTTAACCGAATGGTTGGCACCAAGGCCACGACAACATCCTGATCTAACATGGCGGCCGTTAACCCGCCTTCATCCAAGGTCTCTTCAGTTAGAGCATGAATCGACGCGGACAGACGGACTCTACTAGGGGTGTAGACCGTCAATTGTAATTGTTGATTATGACTGAGGTCGTCCACATACCGTTGTGCGGTGGTATCCAGGGCCCCGATGATGAGCACTCTTTTCAAGATAATAACTTCCCTTCGTTTGATCATGAAAATTATTATAGTGGGTTACAGTAACTAGAAGGCAACCCTATTTTGAAAAAAGTTTGCCATTTTAAAGGACTTCGGTTTAAAAGCCCCGGCAGATATGTTAAGTTGACGACAACAAGTCCTGTCTATAAATAAGAAAACCCTTTTTATTTTTATAAGGGGTTTCTTTTGATTTAGCTAATCATTTCATGTATAATGCCTTAAATTAGTCAGTTAATACGATCGGTCCAGGTTGCTCTCGTCTACGCGTGTGCTCCCGACACGCCGATCGTTATTTTTATTCCAGCAGTTTTTACCGGCTGCGAAATTAGGAGGTACTAGTATGCTGCTATCAATGGAACACTTACGAAAAGAATATCCCAACGGCAAAGTCGCCGTTGATGACTTCAATCTTCAGGTCGACCGCGGTGAATTCATCGCCTTCATCGGTACCTCTGGGTCCGGTAAGACCACGACCATGCGGATGATTAACCGCATGCTGGATCAGACCTCCGGCACGATTAAGATCGATGGCGAAGACATTTCCAAGATGGACCCCGTTAAGTTACGTCGGTCCATCGGCTACGTTATTCAAAACATCGGCTTGATGCCGCACATGACCATTCAAGAAAACATTGAAATCGTGCCCAAGCTTTTAGGCTGGTCCAAGGAAAAGCGGAACACCCAGGCCCATAAGATGATCGAGCTGGCCCAACTACCGGATGACATGTTACAGCGATATCCCGGCGAGCTTTCCGGTGGTCAACAACAACGAATCGGGGTCGTCCGCGCCCTGGCCGCCGACCAAGACATCATCCTGATGGACGAACCCTTTGGTGCCTTGGACCCGATCACGCGGGAATCCCTACAATCCCTGGTCAAACGACTACAGGAAGATCTCGGCAAGACCTTCATTTTCGTGACCCACGACATGGATGAGGCCTTACGCCTGGCGACTCGCGTGGTCATCATGAGTCGGGGCAAGCAGGTCCAAGTTGACACGCCGGAAAATATTCTCCGGCACCCCGCCAACCAATTCGTCACCAACCTGATCGGTGAGGAACGGCTGATTCGGGCCCAACCGAACATCTTAACGGTTAGCCAAATCATGTTGGATCATCCCGCCTCAATTCGGCCGGAGGAAACCTTAAAGGACGCCATCGACCGCATGCATGACCGGCGAGTCGACACCTTATTGGTCGTGAACGATCAGAATGTCTTGCAAGGCTTCGTCGACCTAAACGATATCAACCGACTCACCGACGTGACGACACCCATCAAGAGCTTTACCAATCACGACGTCTTCTACGTTCAGGCCGACTCCCTGATTGGCGACACGGTTGATCGTATCTTAAAACAAGGCGTTAAGAACGTCCCCGTTGTCGATAAGGACAAACGCTTGGTCGGGATTGTTACCCGGACGGCGCTGGTCGATATCGTCTACGATGCTTTGAAAGGAGCTCCAGAATCCGATCACAAGCCGGCCTCACCAATCAACGCGGACATTCACGCCACGGCAACGAAAGAAGGAGGTGACTCGCAACAATGATGCACTTCTTTGCAACCTACGGGACCCAATTGCTGAGTAAGACGGGCCAGCACCTTTACATCTCCGCCGCCGCTCTGTTTCTGGGGGTCATTGTCGCGGTGCCCCTAGGCGTCCTCCTGACTAGGATGAAACATGGCGCCAACTTTATTATTTCCTTGGCGGGCGTCCTGCAAACCATCCCCGCCATGGCCTTACTGGCCATGATGATCCCCATCTTCGGGATTGGCTCAACCCCAGCCATCGTCGCATTGTTCATTTACTCTCTGCTTCCCATTCTACGAAACACGTACTTGGGCATGCAGGGCGTGTCGCCCACGGTTAAGGACGCCGCCGAAGGCATGGGCATGACCTGGTGGCAACGAATGACTCAGGCCGAAATTCCCTTAGCCGCCCCGGTTATCATGTCCGGTATCCGGCTCTCGGCCACCTACGTCATTGCTTGGGCCACCCTGGCTTCCTACATTGGCGCCGGGGGGTTGGGTGACTTCATCTTCAACGGACTCAACCTCTACCGGTCAGATCTGATTCTTGGCGGGTCGATTCCCGTCATCCTGTTGGCGCTCATCGTCGACTATCTACTGGGTAAGGTTGAAACGCTGGTTTCCCCACGACAACTACGATAGGAGGTCCGTCATGCGAAAACACTTACGTCAATGGCTTGCCGGACTGTTGGTAACCCTTGTCCTATTACCACTGGCCGGCTGCGGACTACCGGGGCTGAATGCCTCGAACAACCAAACGGTCCGGATTGCCTCACAAAATACAACTGAACAACAAATTATGGCCTACATGATTCAAGGCATGATTCATCACTACACCAACCTTGATTCGACTATCATCAACAACTTAGGCTCCGGTAACGTGAGCTTTAACGCTCTAAAGAACGGTGACGCCGACATCTCGGCGATCCGCTTCTATGGAACCGACCTCACCACCGTCCTGAATGAAAAGTTCCAACGCGATCCCAGCAAGGTCAAGGGCATCGTGACGCGTGAATTCAACGATCGCTATCAGATGACCTACTTCAAGTCTTACGGCTTTGCCGACACCTATGCTTGGATGGTGAAGGCGGACTACGCCAAGAAACATCACCTAACCAAGGTCAGTGACCTGCAGAAAATGGCCCCCAATATGAAGGTGGGGATCGACCAAATCTGGCAGAACCGTCAGGGTGACGGGTATCCCGCCTTTCAGAAGACCTACGGCTACAGCTTCGGCACGGTCTATCCAATGCAGGTTGGCCTGCTCTACGACGCGCTATCGGCCAACAAGATGGATGCCATCCTGGGTTACTCCACCGACGGCCGGGTCGCCAGTTACCATTTGAAACTTCTGAAGGACGACCGCGACTTCTTCCCACCGTACGATGCCAGCCCGGTGGCCACGAACGCGATTCTGAAGAAGCATCCCGAACTCAAACCAGTCCTGAACCGTTTGGTCGGCAAGATTTCCTTGAAGACCATGCAACACCTGAACTACGAAGTTGACGACGAACTCCAAGAACCACAAACCGTTGCCAACAATTATCTGAAGGCTCACAACTACTTCGAAGGGGGGAATTAGGCATGAAAGGCATGGATTTATTTAGCCAGTTGGTCTACTACTTTTCACACAACGGGATGTACGTCCTCGGGCAATTCAACCAAACATTCCTGGTTTCCATCTACGGCGTCCTGTTGGGAGCGATCGTCGGCATTCCGTTAGGCATCTGGATTTCTCAATACCGGAAACTCTCGCCCGCCATCATTGGCATCGCCAACGTGATTCAGACCATTCCTTCGCTGGCAATGCTGTCCATTCTGATGCTGGGACTGGGGCTCGGGCAAACGACCGTCATTGTGACCGTCTTCCTCTACTCCCTTCTTCCCATCATCAAGAACACCTACACCGGCATGATCAGCGTCGATCCCGACGTCTTGGATGCCGGCAAGGGGATGGGGATGACGCGGTTACAAATCATGAAGACCATTCGCATTCCCCTTTCGTTAGCCGTCATCATTGCCGGTATTCGTAATGCTCTAGTCATTGGCATCGGGATTACCGTCATCGGGTCCTTCATCGGGTCCGGCGGCCTGGGCGACATCATCGTTCGTGGAACCAATGCGACCAACGGTGGTGCCATCATCCTGGCGGGGGCCTTACCCACCGCATTGATGGCCATCATCACCGACCTGGTCCTCTCCTTCATTGAAAAACGCTTAACGCCAAAGACTTCTTCGGAACGTTAAACTTACGGTTTCATCCGGCCGGAATTTTCCGGCTTTTTTTGATCGACTTGACAGGTCTTAAGCAATCCCGTATGGTGGAACGATTACTATGAGAGGGGTGACCAGCCCAATGACTTTAACTAAATTAATGGCGTGTGTCCCCGCAAACGGACAAGGACGTTTTTCCGCAGAATAACTTTTAAGGAGAAATATCATGAAAAACGTCCACCGATCGGCCCCCTCACTGGGACTGATCATCACCCTCGTTGGTTTTCCACAAATCAGCGAATCCATTTTCACACCCGTTTTGCCGCAACTACAAAAAGCCCTACAGGTCAGCGCAAGTCGGGTCCAGCTCACCATGAGTTGGTACTTCATTGCCTTTGCCATCGGGGTTCTTATCTGGGGACAGCTCGCCGATCGCTTCGGTCGCCGACCCACCATGTTGGCCGGCATCGCCATTTACCTCATCGGCAACCTCGGCCTGAGTTGGAGCCCCACCTTTGACTGGCTATTATTGAGCCGCCTCGTCCAAGCCTTCGGTGCGAGTGCCGGGTCCGTGATTACCCAAACCATGATGCGCGAAAGCTTTAGCGGCATTATCGGTGCCAAAATTTTTGCAAAAACCAGCGCCGCCATGGCGTTGGCCCCGGCGTTAGGCCCCCTAATTGGGGGCTGTTTACAGCTCTACTGGGGTGTCCACAGCGTCTTCACGGCGCTCGTCACCTTAGCCGTCGCGGTCGGCGGTTACGCCTGGGCGCGACTACCCGAAACCCAGCCGGTGAACGCCACCCCCGTGCGGCCACGCCACCTGCAGCTGTGTCTACGATTGCTACGAGATCCCGTGGCCTGGACCTATGGGTTACTGATTGGCGGCATTAACGGAATCTTGTTTAGCTACTACGCCGAGGCGCCCTTCATCTTCATGACACATTTTGGCTTTTCCAGCGTGCAGTACGGCTGGTTGGGCCTGGTGTTGGCGGCTGCCAGCCTCTTAGGCGCCGTGCTCGTCAATCGTTTGCTCACCTGGTGGGCGCCCGAACAATTGGCCTGGAGCGGGTTAACCCTCAGCGTCGTTGGGTGCGGAAGCTGGCTATTGGCCGCCAAATGGCAGCTGGTGACGCCCATGCTTCTCGCCATCTTCATCACCTTCCTAGGACTCAACATTACCCTGCCTAACGCCTTGAATCGCGCCTTAGTCGGCTATGAGGCCGTCATGGGCAGTGCCAGCGGTTGGTTTAGCCTGGCCTATTATCTACTGGTCAGTGCCATTACCTGGGGAATGAGCGGCCTCCACAATGGTCAGATTCTCACCCTGCCTGAGTACATCCTAGCCTTGTGTACCGGGATGTTGCTGATATTCAGTCGCCTAAGACTGGCCCAACGTCGGCCGATTAATCTTAAAGAATAACCAATGATCGCCGCCGGACCGGTCCTCTACCTGAGGATCGGCCCGGCTTTTTGGTATACTACTAAATGAAGTTACCGAAAGGAGTCCCCATTGTGGAAAAACTCAAGTCCGCCGCCATCGATTTATCCGGTGGGATTCTCAACTTTTTGGCCAACATCGGCCTAATCCTGCCCTACCTGCTGATCATGGCGAAATATCAACAATTACATACGACCACCCTGTTGATCGCCCTGGTGACCTTCTACATTTCCCGGTCCGCCAGCATCTTCTACACCCAACGGATGGGCCTGAAGTCCGTCACCTACCTCACCCTCAGCCTCGTCTTAGGGGCCGCTGGCGCCCTCATCTTTGCCAGCACGACCAACTTTATCTGGTTGGTCATTGGCAGCCTGCTGTGGGGTTACAGCGCCGCGACCATCTGGCCGTATTTTCTCACCGTTAAACTCCACCTCAAACATTACAGCCACTTCAAAATGAAACGCCTCTACTGGCTTATCTTTGGCCTCCTGGGATTAATGGTGGCCGCCGACCTGGGACTTCACCTGGCCTACACGCTCTCCTTTGACGTGCTGGGGTTACTTTATCTCGCAGCCATCCCCGGCAGTCTCCTCTTACGGGAACCCATGCGGACGGTCTATCCAGAAATGGCGCTCCACCCAGAACACACCAAGGCCTGGCGTTGGGGCCTATCCGTCATCGGCTTCGCCATCGTCGCCCTCTTAACGGCGTTGCGTAAGACGACACTGAACCTGCCAACCTGGTTGATCTATGTCGCGATAGCGGTGGCCTTCATCATTCTCATTCTGGAGCTGGCCGCCGATTGGAAGACCCTGCCAACCTTTAAGCTCCGACTATTAAATCGCGGTTTTATCATGACCTTGGTCTTACTATTCAATGGGTTCTTCGCCTATTTCTATCTTGGAAAGATGGGCATGTACGCCACCTTTGGCATTTACCTTATCGGCTTCGAACTTGGTCATCCTCTCTTCACCAAGCTTGAGCGGCGGCCCCTGCCAGGAAAGCTCACCCTCAGCGAACTCGCCGCTATCTGTGGGCAGGTTCTCCTCTTGATTCCCTGGGTGGGAACGTACATCGTTGGCCTCCTGCTGGTCACCCTGTACGTTGGTCATGACAACCCCCAGGTCAATGAGAATCTCTACGACCTGCCGGAATTAAACGCCGACAGCGCTATTATCCGCAAGTACCGCTTTTCGACGTATGGCGGCCTCCTCTGCCAGCTCGCCCTGTTTACCCTGTTGGTAACAGCCAGCACCTATGCACATACCGACCTGCTAGCCTTCTTCAATCCTCACAGTGCCGCCGACTTCAACCTGTACTTCTACAGCTTAAGTTGGCCGCTAACCTTGATTTCACTGGGATTAACGGCACTCCACCTCAGTCAAAAATCACCTAATAAGTAAGGGACAACCGGTCAACACTTTGAGGTGGGCCGGTTGTTTTTGTTTGCTGTACAATGGCTTTCACGCTGGCGACCACTGAAAATACCCCTTTCAAAACCATACCGAACCCTGTATAGTTTAAAGATGAAGTTATTTCATGATCCGTGACGAAACGGTGGTCCGCCAACTATTCATTCTCGGCGGAAGCCTCGCCAACACCGTCACCAAGACGTTCGCCATCTAAACCTGACCAGCGAACGCGCCGCCACACGGCGCGTATCCGCCGATCATCCGTGGCAAACGAATCCACTTAGATACCAACCCATTTGGCAAACCCGCCAAAAATTACTGACCGACTTTACTCCTCGCGAGCAACAACGCTTAACCCAGTTGTCGCGAACGCGTAGCAATTTAGAAAGGAACTGAGTTTGCGTGAAAACGCGTTTATATACCAAGGACGTCATCCTAGTGCTTGCCGCTAGCTTTTTCTTCTTAATGAGTTCCATGCTGATCAACCCCATCATCGCCGGCTTCGCCTCGGACATCGGTGCCACTAGCATCTTTGCCGGAATCGTTGCCGGTGCCATGAACTTAACCTCGTTGGTTCTTCGGCCCCTGGCCGGTAACCTGACCGACCGCATCTCCAAGTACCATCTGACTATCGTCGGTGGGGTCCTGATCCTACTCGCCAGCCTAGGCTATGGGATGACCGACAACGTCACCCTGATTCTGCTGTGCCGGATCGTCAACGGGGTGGGTTACACTCTCTGTTCCGTTTGCATGGCCACCTGGATGGCCAGTCTGCTCCCACCCGACCGAATCGGTTCCGGGATGGGTATTTACGGTTTGGCGAACGCCCTAGGCATGGCCGTGGGCCCCGCCGTCAGTGTGTTCCTCTACCAAAATTTCAATTATCAAAGTGTCTTCTGGTTGGCGGCCATCTTCAGCCTCTTATTGCTGGTCACGATTCAATTCGTTGGTGACAAGGGCATTCCGCATCCCGACTATAAGGCGTCTAAGAGCAAGAACAAGCAACCCGGCTTCCGTTTGGTGCAGCCAAAGGTCGTCCCGGTAGCGGTCATCATCCTGTTATTCTCGTTACCATACTTTGCGACGCAAGCCTACATCGTGACCTACATTGCGCATCGGCATTTCGGCGTGCCGGCCGGGGTCTTCTTCCCGATTTACGCGATAACCCTGCTGGTCCTGCGGCTAACACTGCGTGATGCCTTCGACCACGTACCATTTAAGCGGTTCATCTGGCTTTGCCTAGGCTTTAACCTCCTGGGCCTAATTGGCCTGACTCAGCTGAGCAACTGGTTCATGCTGATCATGGCCGCCTTCGGTCTCGCCGCGGGTTACGGCATGATGTTCTCCATCTGCCAGGCCAAGTCCCTGATGCTGGTACCCGAAGCCGACCACGGGCTGGCCAACAGTACCTTCTACATTGGGATCGACCTCAGCATGGCGTTGGGGCCAATGCTCGGTGGGGTCATTTCGACCGCCTTACCATGGGCCTGGTTCTACCCCGTCATGATGCTCACGCTGCCTGTGATTATCATGGTTTACCTGCCAAATCGGCGCAACTTAGCTAAAAATAACGCTTCATAAATAATTCCGGCCAATTGGTCGGAATTTTTTATTTATCGGGATGTTGGCTGGCGACTCGTTATGGTCGGCCAATTAAAAAGAGAGTGGGACAGAAGGCGGTTAGTCAATGAGCATTAACGTCGATAGACGAATAATCCCGGTTTTGGATTTTTTGTCTATCGGGGTTAAGCGGAGTTGACTGCCTTTTGTCGCACGTTTCCGCAATATACGTTCGGAGCGCATGAAGGGTCTGAGACTTTTGTCCCAGACCCTTCGGTAGTAAGTGATCTAATTTAGTTTTCCATTCATAAACTGGGCCTCACCGTTGCCGAAACTCCAGTCGGCCTTGGTATTACTCGTGATGTTAACCATGACATCACTCGGCGCCACGCCAGCACCGGCCGCCAATTCCTTCACCAGGCGCGCGTAGAAACGTTGCTTATCGCCTTCATCGCGCGGACTGGATGTCAGGCTAAAAACCATGACCTGGTCTGTCCGGTCAAAACCCAGGCCAACGTCTTCAATAATCATTTCTTCCGGATCGTGTTGCGTCACAATCTGGTAACGATCCCGCGGCAACAAGTGGAGCTCCTCCGTGGCAACTTGGTAAGCAATATCCAAAATCGTCTTGATTTCGGCCTTACTCCGACCCCTGAACATATCAATTCGCATCAATGGCATCCTTAAAAACTCCTTCGTGATTTGACTTCAATTCCTCAACATTTTAGCACAAGCCTTTACCCCAGCACGCCAGGACGGCTTATCCTAACAGCAAGTCTGATTATACACACTTGGGCTGTTGCCAAAATTGATAGAAATCAAGAAAACAAAAAAGACTGGAACTTTCCAGTCTTAATAATTTGAAAATGTTAGGATCGCTGGGATGCTTTGCAGGGCTGTGATGTAACAGCTATACGACCCCACGCTCATGAGCACTAAAATTAGCCATGGCCACCAGGTAGTCAGCCAATGACGACCAGTTACCTTGGGGTCATCGAACCGCTGGCCGGCCGGAACACTTGGCTGCGCCCAGAAGAAGATCAGCAACAGGCTGCCGATAACCGGCAAGAGCAGCCACCAAATGTTGCTCCCGGACTTATTAATATCATGCAACCGGCGCATCCCGGCAGAAATCATCATGACGGTTAGCAGGGAAGCTATAACAAAACAAACCGCCTTGATGGGAAGAATAGTGAACGGATTCTTCCGGAAGTCCCAAATGAATAGGCTTTGCACCAGGCTGTCCACAATGATGGTGACCAGGTACAGCCACCAGAAGTCTGCCCGTGAGGTTCGTTTAGCAACGGTGAAGGCGTCCTTGAATCCCAACTCCAGGGAACTAATCAGGTTGGCGTTCTGGGTCGGCTTAGCCGGAATCACCGGCTGAAAGTCTGGCCGTTCGAACGCTGGACCATCGTTTGTTGACTCGTGCTCGTCATCTGCTCCCTGGTCAACAAACGACTCGACCGGTTCGCGACCCTTGTCCGGCTTGGCCATTGTATCCGGTTGTGGTTGGTCGGTCTCATGGCTTGGCTCGGCCGGTTCGGCCTGATCCGAAGCGACACCAGGCCGTTGTTCACCTGGGGCAGCACTAGTCGCTGGGGCTGATTCGGGCCGAGTTTGATCCATTCCACAATTGGGACAGAACTTAGCCTCCGCGGGAATCTTCTTCCCACAGTTAAAACAGAATTTGAAGCCTGATTCGTTTGGCACGGTGACCCCTTCTTTCACGCGTTAACTCTACTCAATTAGTCTACCAAACCTCGCGAAGGTTGAACAGTTGTGGTTGATAAATTTTACGCACCAAAGTCATTAATCCTTTGAAAGAATCCGGTCAACCAGGCTTCGTGTGGCCTGGGCCCGACCGGCCTGTTGGTCTGCCAGTTGGAGCTGGGCCTGTTCCAATGCAGATAAGATCACCGCCTCATCCTTGGCCGACAGGGTATACAAACGATGATAGGCCCGCGTTAACTGGGTAAAGTCGACCGATTGCCGCACCAGTTGCTGTAGTTGGATTGGCGTCACGTGATTCTTCTTGGCTGGGACCCAGCCACTCGTTGGTTGCACCGCCAATCGATGCGTAAACGCGGTTCGCAGTGCGGTCGGCCACGACTGCGGCACCGCCTTGCCCGCGGTCAGCCGGTCGCGCAATGTCAGTAGGTCTTGGTACACCGTTGCCGGGACCTGTTGACCTTCCCAACTCTGACGGAGGGTCGCCAGCGTCTGTTGTCGCTCAGCCAGATCGAGATCGAACCCCACGGCCGCATTAAAGAGATCGTCCTGCCAATCACGTAACCGCTGAGCCGCTAATCGCCGGGTCACCCGATTCAAGTCCGCCACAAAATACCGGGGGACGATCTGTAACCGTTCGGCCTTGATCTGACCGGTGCGTAAAAATTCCGTGGCCATCACGCCTAATTGATAGGAATTGACCAACCGCTTCAATTGTCGGGGTTGGGTCACCTTGGTTAACTGTTGCTTGAAGGTGGTTAGGCCTGTGCGATCCGCAATGAGGGCCGCCACCGACCGGAGGTAGTCGCGATAAACAGTAGATTGACGGAGTTGCTGTTCGGCGGTCGTCTGTGCGGCATTAGCAGCATCCCACGCCGCCTGGGCCTCACGCTCGGCCAGGTCCTGAGCCCGTTGCTGGACCACTCGGCGTTGCGCCACGAGATCGGCCGTTGCTTGTTGGTCGGCCGCCTGTAGCCCCTGATAATCGTGCAAATAGGGGGCCAACTGTCGTTCGGGCAGGCTGGCTTGCCGATGCCGCAAATAACCCGTGACCGTCGAATGGGTGCCCTGGCGAACCTGACGTCGTTGCGGTCGCAATGCCTCAGGTAGATTGGGCAGCGCTTCACGATCCCATAAAATCTCTGGAACCTCCGGATGCTTGGCGGTTAACGCATCGTACTGGGTGACCGCATGAAAATTATCCTCCGTGGTAATGGTCATCAAATATTGAAGCTCGTCGCTCATAAACTTTTTAACACACTCGGACCCGACTAAAACCTCACGATCCGTGGCCTTCAAGACGACATGATACTCATAGCGAACCGGCTTGTGGCACAACGCACAGTGGTGCCAGTCCTGCCGTTGATCGCTGTCATTAATGGCGTAGGGTAACCGGGCCAATAATTTCCAGGCCAGGCTCCCTTGAATAAGCCAATTGACTCGTTGATCCAACAAGATCTGCCGCGTCGAACGGGTCAAAAAGTCACTGGAATCTTTGATGGTCGGATGGTCCCGAAGCGTTGGCAACACTCGGGTTAACGCCGGCACCTGAATCGCTGGCTGACTAAGTTGAAGGAACCGGTTCTCTGCCGGTGTCAGAATGGTCGTTGCCATCATGGTCATCCTTTCTCGTTGAAAAATCGTTCCTTTAGCATACCATAATTTGCCAAAATTCAGAACACGTGTTTGATCAAAATAGCTGCTATTGAAAAGAGGTCCCATTCAAAATTGAATGGGACCTCAACTATATTCTCCATCACCATCGAGCGACAAGATGGGTTATTTTTGCTCAATCCACCGCTTCAAGGCGACCCCGGTTCGCGACGTAGCCACGTCGACGGCTTGCCGCGGCGTGCCACTGTATTGAATCCGGCCACCATACCGACCGGCATCGGGACCCACGTCAATCAACCAGTCCGCCGCGCCAATCACCGCTAGATTGTGTTCAATGATAATCAGTGAATTGCCGGCGGCCACCAGCTCATTGAATAGCTTCAAGAGCCGGGCCGTGTCCTGCAAGTGGAGGCCAGCGGTCGGTTCGTCTAGCAGATAAACCGTGCCCTGTTTACCCAGTTCAACCGCTAGCTTTAGCCGTTGAAGTTCGCCACCAGAGAGCGTGGTCAGGGGTTGGGCCAAGGTTAAATACCCCAAGCCAACCCGATCCAGGTTACCCAGTTGCGCCGCCAACTTGGGGGAATCGGCAAAGAAGTCCCTCGCGGCTGCGACCGAAAGTTGGAGAACTTCGGCGATGTTTTTATCATGATAACTGTATTGTAGGGCCTGATCGCTATACCGTTGACCGTGACACAGCTCACACGTCTGGACAACCGGGTCCATGAAGGCCATATTGGTAATCGTCACGCCCTTGCCCTTACAACGGGGACAGGCACCCTTACCGTTGTAGCTAAACCAGCTCGTGCCAACCCGATCGTTGGCCTGGCTGAATAGCTTGCGGATCTCATCCAAGATGCCCAGATAGGTGGCCGGCGTCGACCGAATATTAATGCCAACTGGCGCCTGAGCCAGGTCAATATAGGCCGTCTTTAACTGCCGTTTCAACGCGGTGACAAGCGACGACTTCCCGGAACCGGCCACCCCGGAGACAACGGTCATCACGCCCAACGGCACGTCAACACTCACATCCTGCAGGTTGTTTTGGGTCACGTGGGTCAGGTGTAATTGCCCGTTTGGCTGGCGTTCTTGGCCCCATTGATGCGGGCGCCGCAACCATTTGCCGGTCAATGTATCCGATGCTAAGAGGTCCAGATAGGTCCCCGTAAAGGTCACAGTGCCGCCGCCTTGGCCGGCCTGAGGGCCCATTTCCACCACGTAATCGGCGAAGTCAATCATGGCTGGATTATGTTCAACCACTAAAATGGTATTTCCTTTATCCTTCAAACGAGTCAACGCTTGCTTGATCAACTGAATATCGTGCGGATGCAGACCCACACTGGGTTCATCCAGGATATAGACCATATCGACCAAGGAACTCGTCAGATACTTCGCAATCTTAATCCGTTGGGCCTCCCCACCGGACAGGGAACTCGTCCCCCGATCCAACGTCAGGTAGCCCAAACCGATGTCGACCAACGATTGAATCTTCGTCGTCAGTTCCCGAACCACGTCGGTGGCCAGGGGTTCGGTGATCGTCTTCAGAAAACTCAGGACGTGCCGCAGGTCCATGGCCGTGACCTCGGCAATATTATAACCATTGAGGTGATTGGTTAAGACCTCGGGCCGCAAACGCGTGCCGTGACAGGTCGGACAAGCCTTACGGGTGACGATCTCGGCAATGGCCTCGCGGTGATGTTCCGCTTCCTTCTTGCCGATAACCGATCGGCGAATCCGAGGAACCACCCCTTCATATAGTGCCGTTCGGGGAAAACCCTCGCCGGGATGTTTCAGTTGCTGTTGGGGGGCATGCATCAAGAGGTCGTATTCTTCGGCCGTATAGTCCTTAATCGGCTTATCGTCATCAAACAGGCCACTGGTGGCATAACGCCGCCAACGCCAAGTGTCCGGTCCGAAGCTCACGAAGGTAATGGCACCTTCGTTAAGAGACTTTTCCGGATCAATTAATTTGTGCTCATCGATATAATCGATGTAACCTAGGCCTTGGCATGTGGGACACATCCCCTGTGGCAGGTTAAATGAGAACGTGTCGGAATAGCCAATAAAGGGTTTGCCAATTCGTGAAAACAGTAATCGCATGAGCGAATAAATCCCGGTGTAGGTGGCCAGCGTTGACCGGGCATTCTTCCCCAGCCGTTGCTGTTCAATCACGATGGCCACCGGCAGATGCTCGATGTCCTTAACGTGAGGCTGGCCGAACTTCGGCAGGTACTGCTGCGTAAAGCTTGGAAAAGTTTCGTTGAGTTCACGCCGGGAGGCCGCCGCAATCGTATCGAAAACCAATGAGGACTTCCCGGAACCAGACAGCCCCACGAAGACGGTCGTTTCATACTTCGGCACCCGCAGGCTCACATGCTTCAAGTTGTTTTGGGTGGCATCATTAATCTCAATATAGCCTTTTTCAAACGTCTTTTGCATCCCGTTACCCCTCTCATGATACGGTTAATCCACTACCTTCCCACCATAACATATTCTTTTTTAATGGAACAGCGGCGGGTATTCAGGCCCGACAACATCCCTATCCGCAGGGGCTCATCCACCAGTAGCTGTATGAAAAACCACAAGCGAAAATCGCCCGATCCTGCCACCAGACGCTTATACTTTAAATGTGATTATTAACTGAAGGAGGAACCACTCATGTCCTTATTTAACTCGCATCGTCCTTTCAATTTTCCCGCCGCCGTCATCGCCGGTAGTGCCGCCGGGATCGTCTCCGGCCTCGTCAAGCTTGGCTGGGAAAATGTCTTGCCACCCCGGACCGAGGAACGGGATGCCACCAATCCCCCCCAAACCCTACTCGAACAATTGGGCATTCCCGCCGAAGTCACCCACGCAACCTATCACTACTCTGGCCATTCATTACCATGGGTCAGCTACGTGATTCATTTTGGCTTCTCGACGACCTTTGCCGTCCTGTATCAAATTATCGGCGAAAAAATTCCCGCCGTTAAGAAGGACGCTGGGACCTGGTTTGGCCTAGCGATCTGGGTCGCCTTTCACTTGGGGATCATGCCGGCCATGGGGACCGTTCCCAGTGCCAAGGACCAGCCCAAGGAGGAACATTTTTCCGAGGCCCTGGGTCACATTGCCTGGATGGTCACCAATGACCTGGTTGGCGCCGAAGTCTATCGTCGGTTAGTCGACGAAAAGAATAAGTAAGCTCCTTGTCGCTACTCGAAGGAGGCGGCGCCTTGAATCAACCCTGGCAAACCAAATGGCCGGAACGCTTGAGCTATGGACTCAGCGATGCGGCCGACAATCTGGTCTTTCAAATGATGACCACCTACCTGTTATTCTTCTACACGGATGTTTATGGGCTCTCCGCAAGTAGCGCCGCGATCCTCTTCATCGTGGCCCGACTCGCCGACGTCGTGGAGAGTCTGATCATTGGGCTCATGATCGATCGGACCCATTCCCGCTGGGGGAAGAGTCGGCCATTCTTCCTGTGGTACGCGCTACCCTATGTCATCTTTGCCGTTCTGACCTTTGTCACCCCGCCCTTTACCGCTTCGGGCAAGATCGTCTGGGCCTACGTCACCTACCTCGGACTAGGCTTCTTCTACACGGCCGTCAACCTGCCGATCACCTCAATCCTGCCAACCCTGACACAGAATGAGGACGAACTGACCCTGCTCGGCGTTATTCGCCAGTTCTGTGGCAGCTCGGTCCAAATCATCGTGGCCATTTTCACCTTACCGTTAGTGGCGCTCTTAGGCCGTGGCAATCAGCGCCAGGGTTTTCTGCTCACGATTGCCGTGTTCGGCCTGATTTCTCTAATGCTCATCTGGAATACCTTCTTCCACGTTCACGAACGCTTCACCAATCCGGAACAGGCCCATCAGTCTTGGCGAGCCGTTGGGACCATGCTGAAACGGAATCAACCCTGGCTGGTCATTTCGGTGGTCATCCTGTTGTATTGGCTGACAACGGCGATTAAGAACCAAACCACGATCTACTATTTCAAATACATTCAACACAGCGAGACCCTGGTTCCCTGGGCCAATAGCTTTACCTTTGCGGCCCTCATTGGCGTGTTGCTAATCGTGCACGCCGCCAGCCACTGGGGTAAGAAACGCACCATGCTCGGTGGCATCGCGATTGCTGCCGGTGGCCAGGTCATCCTAAGCCTCGGTGTGATGCTTAACCACCTGCCCACCCTATTCACTGGAATTCTGATCAATTCCGTCGGCAATGGTCTAATCATTGGCCTGGTCTCCATCATGATTGCCGACACCATCCGCTACGGCGTGGCCATGGGCATTCAGGCGGAGGGTATCCTCGCCTCGACCGATGACTTTGGCGTCAACGTCGGCCTCGGACTGGGTGGCCTCATCACCGCCGGCCTTTTCCATCTGTCTGGCTACGCCGCTAACCATCCGCAAAACCTGGCCACGCAACACATGATTACCCTTAATTACGCCTGGTTACCGCTAATTCTCTACGTGATTATGTTCCTGGTGCTCTTACTCTATAACGACCGTCAATTACAAGCGGCCATCGCGCAGTAGAACAGAAAAAGCCGGATCGACCTTCATTCGTGGTCGATCCGGCTTTTTACATAAAAATCAGGCCCACCGTCAATGGCAGCGCCTGATCTAAGTTAATTCATCATGATTTGTTGCGGCCTAGTGGCTACTCCGGTTAGAGTTCCGCCGCTTGTCGTGCAAGCTGTCAAACCCAACGAACCCGGCTTCGATGGCCCGTTCGTTGGCTTGGTTCAAGACCTTAATGAACCGTTCGCCCTCTTCTTTACCGCCGAAGAAGGTTAACCAACGGTGAAAACGTTCGTCGGTTGCCTGAGACAAGTTCCGTTGAACCCGACTACCGGCAGCAGTTAAGGTAATGTACTTCACCCGCCGGTCCTTCGGATCAACCTTTTGCATCACGTAGTTTTCCTTCAGCAAGACGTTCACTTGCCGAGCAATGGCACTCTTAGAGACACCCTCTAACTTAGCGAGTTCAACTAAAGTCTGGCCATTTTTGCTGTGAGCGACATTATCCATGACCATAAACGCCTCAAAAGTTAAATTATACTTTTGCGTAGGGATGGAAACGAAATCTCCAATGTACTTGAAGATGTGCATGTATAGATCGTCAAACTGTTGTTTTAATTCTGCTTCAGTTACCGTGTCATTTGTCTCTGTCATTATATGTCCATTACTCCTTCTGTCCAGCACAAAAACCGCTCCATGCCGGCCCAAATTGTGGCTACTCCGGGATGAAATTTAATTAGATAATCTGACCCAAGTCACCAACGATATTGCAAAGTACGTAACGATACAGATAGTTTATCTGCAAACCACCTAATCCCATGATATGAAAAACCTATTTCTATTATAGAACATATGTTCTATAATAGAAATAATCTTTCGTTTAGGATGTGATGTTCACTATGCAACGAGCCCGTCAGCAAATCAGGCGTCTACTCCAAACTGCGTATCAAAATAACCAACTGACAACTCTGACATTCAACAATGTTAGTTGTACAGGGACTGTCGATTTAGTGTCGACGAATTCCGTTGTTCTCGGTCTAGCTGCTGGTCAATTCCGTGAAATTCCCCTCACGCAAATTACCCAGGTTAAACTGCACCAATTTCAATCTTGGTGGCATCTGTATGACCGGTCGTCATCTTGACTCTCTATAGTATCGCCTCTCTCCAGCAAAAAATAAACCCTTTTTTGCTAAATTGTTGGTAATTTCTTTACAATTTGAAGAAAACGCTCTCTTTTGTGAATCTACGATGTTTGTCACTAATCAATCATTAGCCACAAACCTTTTAAGTTAGTCCTAGTCTAATTAAAGTATAAACCCATTTTGGTTAAAAGATTGACCACACTTTTGCTAAACTGGTAACAATCAGAAAGTTACACAGAATGCTTAATTGATTGGGTAAAATCTGTTATCCCCCAAACGACCGATCCAATAATTATTCTGGATGGATCATTTCTGGCCAACTGAGATGGCGACTGCCATTTGACGATCTGGCCAGCTTTGGTCTAACCACTGATCCACCCAACCCGGCCAACCTGTGGGAGTTCACCATACCAACGACCACCGATGGTCGTCGTTCCCGCCATATCAGGCTTTTTACCGTCAAATAGACGATTAAATCCGTGATTATTCTTTTTTAAAGGTTGACCACAACATTCTCCCGGACCTAACATTACGGGTCAATTTTCAAAGATTATAAATAAACGCTGGCTTCTTTCATCCCTGACCGACCTACTTATGCTAGACTAAAAAGTAGAATAACTCATCATGGGGGAGAATGTGTTGTTATGAGAATTGCACGGAACTTTTTAGGATGGGTCGTTCCCATCTTGATCGCTTTGGTCCTGGTCTTGCTGGTCCGAACGTATCTCTTTGAAATTGTCAAAGTCTCTGGGGGATCAATGGAACCCAACCTGGCTGATCAGGAGCGAATGGTCGTGGTTAAGCCGCTCAAGATAAAGCGACTCAGCGTCATTGTCTTCGATGCCTACGGCGAAGATCCCAATGCCCAACCGGGAACCAACTACGTCAAGCGGGTCATTGGCCTACCCGGCGATCAGATCGCCAGTCGCAATGGTAATCTCTACGTCAACGGCCACAAGCTTAATCAGTCATTCATCGATCAGTCCGAACGCGCCGGCGGAACGGGTAACTGGACACTAGCCAGTCTCGCCCAGCGGCACCACTGGTCCACGACAACCAGCGTGGTTCCCGCTAACCATTACTTCGTGCTCGGTGACCACCGCAGCGTCTCAGAAGATGGGCGGGCCTGGGGCTACGTCAATGCCAATAAGGTCATGGGTGTTGTAAAAGTACCCTTCTGGCAGGGAACCGCAACCCATCGTGAAAACATTAACAGTCTCGCCAATCAGAAGGGCCAGGTACAAGCTTCCTTTAGCTGGCAAGGCGCTGCATCATAGAATTTATCGCCAGGATCGGCCGAATAGTCCCGATCCTTTTTTGTCATGCTATTTTGTGAAAACGCTCACATTTTGGGCGATTTAGGGTATACTATGCCTATACACAGCCAGACAGGTTCACTTCCGAAGGGAGCTAATCACATGAAAGTTTTCAAACGCATTCTGTTAGTTTCTATGGCACTTTGTTTAGGTGGATTCATTGGCGATACTATTAGTCGTCACTGCGTTACCCCGGCTTCGGACGATGATATCAACAATGATGCTGGCATCAATATTACGATAAAATTCCATGAGGATCCGGTAGCTATCATTGACCAGTCTTTTTATTACCCAGTGACAGAAACGACCACCAATCACGAGATTCTCGCGATGACTGAAAAAGCCACGAGTGATAATGTTCTTGAAGGCCAGCCATTCTCATTCATCAAATTTTCAATTAGCCTGTCAAATTTAAATAACAACCTATGGACGATCGATCAGGCAACCGAATACGTCGGCCTGCCATTCACGGCAAACGACTGGGCCGCTTACACCACGATGTTAAAGTCAGACGATCTGCCTTTAAAACAATCCTTCGACAATGAAAACTTCGAGAACTATTTAAACAAACGGGCCGTGGACACCTATGATAACAGACGAACAGATCCCGTATCCGGCCAAGTTTTTTACTTATACAACTGGTATTACCCGGAAAAAGCCAACGATACCAGAGCTAAGATTACCTATAAAATGGCCGACGGTTCCGCCGTACCGGCAGATAAGATCCCAGAAAATCCACGAATCGTTACCGGCGTGAGCGGTGACACCTACACCGATACTAACCATTACCTGATCCCCGAGATTGACGGGTATAAGGCCAGTACTGATAACTTCACCTTTGACAATCAAGCCAAGTTAGATGTCAAAGGTGACCAAGATATCACGATTACTTACACCAAAATCCCATCAAGTCACAACACAGCGGAGCCCGGTGAACCCGACGTTGCGACGCCGGATCCCTTTAAGGTTTACGGCAAGCGCGGCCTGTACCGTTACCAGAACCCCGATTTCAATAAATCCGAACGACTACAAGGCTATGCTCAAAAGTCCAAGACCTATGCGCCGATCTTTACAGTGATTAAAACCGTTAAAAACAAGGCCGGCTTGGCCCGCTACCAGCTCAGTGATGGCAGCTACATCACCGCCAACCCTGACTACGTGGCCAAACTCTATTGGCAAGGTGCCCACTATCAAACCCTCTACGTGACTAACCCCCGTGGCGTAACCGCCCATCAAGCCACGACCTTTACTGATAAGTTGGGGCACTACAAACAGGGATCGGCGATCACCGTCATTAAGCGTGTCCGGCAAGGTCAAATGACCCGTTACCAACTCGCCGATGGCACCTACATCACCGGCAATAAGCAATGGGTCTCACCGAACCGACCACGATTGGTCACCCGCGTGAAGACCAAGGCGAAAGTGGCCGTTTACCGGAACACCGATCTCAAGCAGATTCGTACCCACTACGCTAAGAACCGCATCATCACCGTCAAGGGCTGGGACGACACCAATGGCGACCGTTCCGCTAAACCCGGTCAAAAACTTTATCGCGTCAGCGGCGGCTATATACTAGCCAACGCACGGGACCTCAAGGTCATTAAATAACCATGGATACGGAAAGAAGCTAACGCCGATCGGCGTTAGCTTCTTTTACGTTGATTATAGATACTGGGCCGTGACTGATCGCGTAACGGCCTGCAAACCGCCAGCGGGCCCTTCGTAGAGCACCTCGCCACCCTTGGTCCCGCCATCCGGGCCAATATCAATCAGCCAATCGGCCTGCCGCATGACATCTAGGTTATGTTCAATGACAATCACGGTATTGCCGCGGTCTACCAGTCGATTGATAATACCAATAATCGTTTCAATATCGGCCGCGTGAAGACCCGTCGTGGGTTCATCTAAGATGTACAGGTTACCTCGTTGATTCAGTTCCTTGGCAATCTTTAAGCGTTGGCTTTCACCACCCGACAAGGTTGTGAGTGGTTGTCCCAGTGCCAAATATTCGAGGCCAACGTTTAACACGTGTTGTAGCTTGGTGGCGACCTTGGTTTCGGCAAAGAAGGCCACCGCCTCCTCCACCGTCATCGCCATAATTTCTTCGATATTGCAACCGTCGAAGGTATAATCCAGAACGGCCGGATCGAAGCGACCCCCATGACAGAGGGAACATTCAACCGTCGTGTTCTCCATGAAGGAGAGGTTTAACTCGACCTCGCCCTTACCCCCACACTGTGGGCAGGCCCCCTTCGAATTGTAGCTGAACAGGCTGTCACTGACCCCATTCTCCTCGGCCAGCAACTTACGGATGTCGTTCATGACCCCTACATAGGTCGCCGGGTTGGACCGACTGTTGGCGTGCAAAGGTCGCTGACTGATCCGAATGGCTTCCGGATGTTCTTGCGCAAAGACTTGTTCAACCAGCGTGCTCTTCCCGGAACCGGCCACCCCGGTCACCACTGTGAATAGCCCCTCGGGGATGCGGAGAACCGCGTCCTTCAAATTATGTCGCCGACTCGGTTGACTAGTCAGAAAGGTCGTCGGCTGCCGTGGCTGGTCCTTTAGCGGCAAATGGCGTGTCAGGTAACGCCCCGTCAATGTGTCAGACTTTAACAAGTCGGCGTAACTCCCGGTGAAGGTAATCTCACCGCCATGGTTCCCGGCCCTTGGCCCAACATCCACAATAAAGTCAGCCACCTCAATCACATCCGGATCATGTTCAACCACCAACACCGTATTGCCGTTATCGCGTAATTTCAACAACAGATCATTTAGCCGATGGACGTCCCGGGGATGTAGCCCCGTGCTGGGTTCGTCCAAGATGTAGAGGAGATTCGTCAGGCTATTTGCGAGATACTTAACCGTCTTAACCCGTTGCGATTCCCCACCGGACAGCGTGGTGGTCTCCCGCGTTAAGCTCAGGTAGTCCAGACCAACATCAATCAGGCTTTGAACCCGTTCCCGAACGCCCTGAACCACACTCTGCATCTCATCGGTCCCGAAGCCTTGTAAGACCTGCGCCAACTGATCCAGTTGCATGGCGGTCAAATCATAAATATTGTAATCGTTGATCTTGGCTGCTAACACCTCTGGTCGATAGCGTTTACCCTCGCAGGTTGGACAAGCTACTTGGTCGGCGAACTTCTCAATCTTCTTACGAGCGCCATCGCTAATGGCCTTACCGGTCTTCACGTTCTGACGGTAAAAGAGTCGTTCAATCCCCTCGAAGGTTCCCTTAATTTGCGATCCTCGATAGTCTACGGTGACAGGCTGTTCGCCATTCATCAGTGACGCAAAGGTTGCCGCGTCATAGTCCTTTAGCGGCAGATGCTCATCAAACATGCCGGTGGCAATGATTGACTGGTAATAGTAGCTATTGTTGCCGTAGCCTGGCAACTGAATGGCCCCATCGGCGAGCGACAACGATCGATCCAAGGCCACCGCTTGCTTCAACACATAGGTTTTACCAATCCCCTCACAGTCGGGACACATCCCCGCCGGATCGTTGAATGAAAAGGCGTTACTAGCCTGACCATAATGTGGCACCCCAAATCGGGAAAAGAGAATCCGCAGCAAGGAATTGATATCGCTGATGGTCCCCAGCGTCGAACGGGCATTGCCCCCCAACGGCTTCTGGTCAATCACGATGGCCGTGGACAGGTGCCGCACGGCATCGACATCCGGTCGCTGGTAATGGGGTAGGTACAGGCGCGTAAAGCTATCATAGGTGCTGTTCAGTTGACGACCGGCCTCCTGGGCAATGGTATCAAACACAATTGAGGACTTCCCGGAACCCGAGACCCCCGTGAACACGGTCAACTTATTCTTCGGAATTCGCAGACTGACGTTCTTCAAATTATTCTGACGGTCATTCACAATTTCTATGTACTCAGAGTCTGTCATCTTGAACCTCCCAATTGACTTGGCAATTAAACATCGGATTCATAGTTTAGCATACCCACTATTCGAATCGAAGCAAAGCGACCGCCTATTTTTGGCGGGTCTTGTGGTAACCACCGACCAGTTGGCCCGCCTGAGCTTTTCAAGGCTTGCCGGCCATTTTGGGGGTCGCCATGCCAGGTCGTCTCATTACCCACAAATTAGTCAAGACACACAAAAAATGCGAGCCCCAACTATCTGGGGACTCGCATTTTCTCATTTCAGATTTAATTTAGAGGTTGTCGCCTTGTGCTCGCAGTAATTCTCCTAAGGCGGGTTGTGCGGTTAAGTCGATATGATTCTCCTTAGCGTAGGCATCCACGGCGTCTTGGCCGTAAAGCTTGGCATCAAGGGGCATGAAGGCCGTGCCAATGGGATCGTCGTCCTTAATCACGGCGTTGACCACGATCGGCTTACGGTTACCCTTGGCCTGCAGATCCTTGATTTCATCAAAGACCGTCTCGACTTCTTGGTTGTTGGAGGCCGTAAAACCAATGGCACCCAGTCCTTCGCCCACCTTGGCCCAGTCGGCATCGGTCAAATCAACCCCGTACAGGTGTTGCTTCGTGTCGACCTGCTCACGGTAAATGAAGCCGAAGCGCCGGTTACTGAAGACCACGTTGATGACGGGCAATTGATACCGCGCTTCGGTAATGATATCGGGCGCGACCATCGCAAAGCCACCATCCCCGGACAACGACCAGGATTGGGCGTCGGGCACGCTCAACGCGCCGGCTAAACCGGCCGGCAAGCCGTAGCCCATCGTGGCAAATAAGCCGGATAAGGCGAAACGTTGGTCCCGATCCATTGGCAGGCCACGAACGGCCCACCCGGACACGTTCCCGGTGTCGACGCCATAAGTATCGTTGGGCCCTACCATGGAGGCAATCTTCTTGGTGACAGCCTCGGGAGCCAGGCCGTCACTGTCATCGGCGGCCAATTGATCGAGCCACCGGTTCCAGTTGGCCTTGTTTTCTCGGTTGGCGGTGAGCCAAGTCGTTTCCGGCAGGGTCTCACCCGTGGCGAGCATGGCCTGCAGATAACTCTTGGCGTCACTGATCACGGCATAATCGACCGGCACCATTTTCCCAATATCGAAGGAATTATCGTTAACTTGAATAATCTTAATGTCCTTTGGCCAGAACTGTGCGAATGGAAATTCGGAGCCCAGGAAGAGAATCAGGTCCGTGTGTTGTAAGGCTTCAAAGCCGGACTTGGACCCCAACCGGCCAAACGTCCCGATGGCATTCGGATGGTTCGTGGGAATCACCCCGGTGGCGGGAACCGTGTTGATAACGGGAATATTAAATTGTTCGCTGAACTTAACCAGCTCGTCGCGAGCCCCGAGTAGGCCGCGGCCCGCATAAATTAGTGGGTGCTTAGCGGCCTTGAGTAGCTTCATGGTCGCGGTAACTGCGGCTGGATCGATGGCTTCACTAAACGTGTTGGAGACGACGTTGGGCGTCTTGACGGGCTCATAGTCAATCTCGGTCGCGGCCAGGTCTTCTGGAATGATGACCACGGCTGGTCCCTTTTGCCGGTATGCCTCACGAATGGCTTGGTTGACGACGTAAGGCAGTTGTTCCGCCGTGGTGGCCGTGCGATTGTAAACAGCCACGTCGCTAAACATGGGTGTTTCGTCCATTTCTTGGAAGTAGTTCGTATTCATCGCGGCCTGTGGCACTTGGCCGACCAGGGCCAAAACGGGCACATGGTCCATCTTAGCATCGTATAACCCATTGAAAAGGTGCGTGGCACCAGGACCCGCTGACCCAAAGGCCACACCAATCTTACCGGTGAACTTGGCATCGGCCGCGGCGGCTAAGGCCCCAACTTCTTCGTGACGGACCTGAATATAATCGATATGATCCTTTTCCAAATACAGACCTTCTACGGTATGGTTAATTGACCCACCGGGAATACCGTAAATGTGGTTCACGTTCCATGCTTCCAAAACCTTAACTAGCGCTTGTCCTGCAATCATTTTTGCCATAATCACTCGCACTCCTTAATGGTCATTGCGGCTAACAAATCCTGGTCGAAATGCCTCAAACTCGCTTAACAAGGTCATCATAGTCCACTCCTTATAGAATAGCTATTAATTCTACTTACTTTTTGTTAGTTATTAGTTTCACAGGTTGACCATGCCCTTTACCCCTCAATTAGAAATTTTCCCCAAACAAAAAAACCACTCGAATTGGCTGATTTGGCCGACCGAGTGGTATTTGAACCTAATCAATTTTTTATAAAACTAATCATTGTCGACAATCACTTGCCCCAGTTCACGGCTGGCCATCACATATTCGTGGGCCGCCTGAATTTGGTCAAGCTTGAAGACCTTAGCGATAGGGATTTCCAAATGGTGCTCATTGATTAACTGGAACATCTCATCCACCAAGTCTTGCTTAACATCTGTCGAATCGAAGCAGGTCAGGAACTTACCAGCCAAGCTAAATGGCGAGAATTCCTTGGCCACCCATTCACCGGCCAGTAGGCCAATCACGCAGGCCACCCCGCCCTGTTTAAGGTGGGCGATGGAATCGGCCATGGAGACCGTCCCAACCATGTCAATGATGCCGTCGTAGCTCGCGTCAGTATCCAACTGATTGTCCACGTCCAGCACGGCCGAGTCGGCCCCATTGGCCGTTATTTCGGCCAACATGGCCGGTCTGCGGCTCGTGGCAGCCACCGTGAGTCCCATGGCCTTGGCCAACTTAATGGCCGCCAAACCAACCGCCGTGGTTCCACCCCGAACTAACAGCGTTTGCCACGCATGCAGGCCCAACGACTTAAGGGCGCCGATGGCCGTATAGAAGTTTTCAGGGTATTCCGCCAACGTGACCCAGTCGCCATCGTAGTCCACCGGGAACAAGTTGGCATCGTCAACCAGGGCGTATTCCTGATAGCTACCATCGACCTCACGACCGAAGCCCCCCATCATGGTCATGACCTTTTGGCCGACCTTTAGGGACCCATCCGTGGCCGCTTCGGCCACCTCACCGACGGCCTCCACACCGATCACCCGGGGAAACTTCACCGATGGTGAGCCGCCGGCCCGCGTTAGGACCTCGTAACGGTGAACGCCAAACGCATGAATCCGCATGACCGATTGGTGCTTGGTGGCCTTAGGCATTGGCCGGTCAACCAGTTTCATCACATCAACATCGCCGGGTTCATTAATCACAATTGCTCGCATGCTTTATCTGCTCCATTCTTTAGTCAGTTGCTTATTCAATGGTTTCAGTATAGAGTGTATCGTAACGTTACAGTCAAGTTTTTAGTCAGGAGATGGCCTATGCTTACGATTCAGAAATTTGCCGAACTTGCCGGCACGACCCGACGGACCCTGATCTTCTATGATCAAAAGGACCTGTTCAAGCCCAAGCGGGTTGCCGACAATGGTTACCGGTACTACGACTATGACCAACTATATCGCGCGACCTTTATTCTAGAATTACGGCGACTAGGGCTCTCGATTTCAGAGATTAAGGCGCTGAATGACTCCCAGGATCAGTCAGCATTAAACGATCAGTTGACCAGCATTCTGGACAAAATCAATCAGAGAATCGACAACCTCAACTTGCTCCGGTCGACCCTGGATACCCGTTTCAATCAACCCACACCCAGTGAGTCCGTGATTAAAAACCAACCGTTTATCACCACCGGGACGGCGCAGCTATTCTGCCAATCGAAGCAGTCGGTCGCCTGTACCGAGGAAGAGATTGCCGAGATCTATGCTGACTTCTACCAACGACTGGGCAAACTCAAGTTGATGAATAAACAGGATTCCGGCTTTCTCACACAACTCCCCAAGAGCGATGCCAACCTGTATCCCACCGCGTCGTTCTGCATTCTAAAGGCCATCACCGACGACACCGAGACCGGCGACCTGCCACGATTGTCCAAGCCGGCCGGCCAATTCGTCGCGATCAATACGACCAACGACACCAAGAGCATTTGTATTGGGTTACAGATCCTGGCGGAATACATCGCCAGCCAACACTTGAAGATCAATCAAGACCTATGGCAAATGAACCGCGATGAGGCCTTCACCAGCAAGGGCGCCTCCAACCTGGTTTGTCTGCAATATCAAATCCAACCGTAATTAGCCAAGGCCATCGCCACGTGATGGCCTTTTTGGATCGAAAAGAACCAGACGACTTGTCTGGTTCTTCAAACACGGTTTAACTAAACATCTTCTTGGTTGCCCGCGCCAACGTCTTCGGATCTTTATCGTAACGTGGCGTCTTGACCAGCTTGTCCATCGAAACCCCGGCAAAGTGATAAGCCGCAATTTCACCGGAACGCGTGGCACTTTGTTCCGTGAAGATCATTTGGTAAGGTTGGTCGACGAATTCACCCGTGAAGGCGAGATTGGTCGAGTGATCTGGAATGACCTTTGGCCGATCGGCCTTCGCCCGGT
The DNA here is from genome assembly GCF_003946545.1 of Levilactobacillus tangyuanensis. Classification (GTDB taxonomy): domain Bacteria; phylum Bacillota; class Bacilli; order Lactobacillales; family Lactobacillaceae; genus Levilactobacillus; species Levilactobacillus tangyuanensis. The sequence continues at coordinate 186,076 of NZ_RHOA01000001.1, read as the reverse complement.
TGTTAAACAACGCCGAGGCGTAAGGCATGTATACCGGCACGTTATTCACGATGCTGTCCAAGATTTCGGCTTCATGATGCTTAATGTTATCGGGGCCGGGATCGACCTTGGATAATTGCCCAATTAATTCTTGGGCCATTTCCTTCCCGGTCATCTTGATGTATTGCTTGTGGACGAATTCACCCGTCCGCCGTGGATACAGGAAGTATCCCCAAATGACGGATTCATTCGGTTGTTGGGTGGTAAAGTGTGGTTGATGATGGACCACGATTGACGTGTTAACGTCCTTTTGACCCAACGGCGTGATGGGCGTCGTGGACAGGAAGGAGTTCAACGCGTTCCCAGGAATTTGGGTGGTGATTCGCGTGATTTCATTCAGCAACAGATGATTCTTCGTGGTCAACGTGTAGCTGACCCATTCGGAATTCTTCCGATCGTTGAAGAACTTGTCCGGCGTTCCCAGATTGTAGAACCGTTCCGTGGCCTTCTTCCAAAGGGCAGCACTGATTCCGTATTCCATGTTTTCACGGGCCGGCGTGTCATAGTCCCCCATCGTGGCGGAGTCGGTAATCGATCCGTTCGTGAAGAAGACCGCCGTGTCATCGTCGATGGCAATGTCATCTTCGGCATCGGTGGCGACATTCTTAACGTGAATGCCGGTGACCGTGATTTCGTCTTGCAAGGCACTGTCGGCAAAGTCCCAGTCGGTGACGATGCGATTATCCAGGAAGGTCACGCCTTCACCCTTCAAGTAGTTAATTAACGGTAACATCAGACTTTCAAATTGGTTGTAACGGGTCCGGTTGACCCCGACCAAATGTTCAATTTGCGTAAATTCATAAATCATTTGGTGCATGTAACGCCGTAGTTCTTGGGCGGAGCTTTGAATCCGAAAGGCAAAGGTCGTTTCCCACATGAACCAGAAGTTGCTTTGGAAAATGTGGGGCGAGTCCTTAAAGTATTCGGCAATCGAGACATTGTCTAACTTGGTTTCTTCGTCATCGGGCATCAAGACCAGCTTGGAAAGTAAGACTCGGTCCTTGTTGTTCAGACCCATCTTGCCACCATCGATGATCCCCTTGCCACCTTCTAAAAGACGTGCCTTGTCAAAGGTCCGGTGATGGGCATCGAAGTCCCGGGTGTCTTCAGCAGCGGTCATGCCGTCTTCCGTGGCCGATGGCACGCGATCGAGTAGATCCATTAAGTCCACATAGGTCCGGTAATTCAGCATTCGACCACCACGAGCCACGTAGCCCGTTTGGTTGCTGAGGGGATGACTCTTGTTCCAGTATTCATCACTGAATTGGCTGGTGGAGCCCCCGTCGTTGGCACCGTGCATATCGGCACCATAGAAGGTAATGTGGTCACCTTGCCAGTGACCTTCTTGAATCAGATAAACCGCTGCCGCCATGTTGGACAGGCCAGCACCGATCATTACTGCTTTGGTCTTAACCATCAACAACACCTCCATGAGATTGTCTCAGCTCGTTACGCCCCCATTATGCTTGCTTTGTCATGCATTGTAAAGCGGTTTCCCCGGGAAAAATTGACCTTTCCAGAGTCTTAATCTTTGGCCGGATAAACGCCGATTTAACGGGAACGAGCCCCATCAACGTTTCTAACGAAAACCTTGTATTTGGACAAATCATTTGCCTACCCGGAGACTGTCATCGGCTTGACCCTGACCCGACTCTAAGTGGTAGGCTTAACTAGAGGTGATTATGATGGATAAAACAGAATTAGAGAAACTCGATGCTGGCGAACCGTACTATTTTCTTGATGAAGAGGTCGCAGCTCGTAAGGCCCGAGCCGCACAACTCTGTCAGGAATTCAATGCCATTCCGGCAACGGATCCTGCAGCCCAAACGGCGAAGATCAAAGAAATTCTGGGCAGTCACGGTAAACGCGTCTCCGTCCAAGCTTCTTTCAATTGCGATAACGGTCGCAATATTCACGTTGGCGAGGACTTCTTAAGTAACTATAACTTAACAATCTTAGATATTGCGCCGGTCACCATTGGTAATCATGTCATGATCGGTCCCAATGTCGATATCTATACGGTCAATCATCCTTTGACCGCATCTGGCCGCCGTGGCTACCTAGCTCAGGCGACTCCCGTCACAATTGGTAACGACGTTTGGATTGGTGGCAAGGCGTCTATTATGCCTGGCGTCACGATCGGTGACAACGTGATCATCGCTGCGGGTGCGGTGGTCACCCATGACGTGGCGGCAAACAGCTTGGTCGGTGGCGTACCCGCCAAACCAATTAAATCACTGACACATTGAGGCTCCCTCGTCACTCTATGGCGAACAACCAAAAAGCCCGGAAGCACAATCTTCCGGGCTCTACATTAATCCGATGTGGGATGTTTAGTCAGCGGCCATGAATTTGCCGGCCGTTAACGCAGATGCTAAGACCCAACCCTTAATCTTGCCATTCGTTACGTAAAGGTACTTCACGTTCTTCTTGGCCTTCTTAATGGTGATCTTCTTAGTTGCGTAATAGGACTTGCTGTTTGCCAATTTACCCAGCTTAATTAGGGTAACCTTGGACTTGTCAGCAGCGAACTTGCCAGAGTAGTAAACCGGGTCACCGCTCTTGAAATGGTAGGCGCTCTTCTTGATGTTAGCGGCGCTTACCAAGGTAAAGCTGTTACCCTTCTTGTTACCATCGGCAGCCATGAACTTACCGGCAGTCAAGGTTGACAGAGCGACCCAGCCCTTCACCTTGCCATTGGCAGAAGTGATGTAAACGCGGCTAACGTTCTTGCCGTTGGCTTTAATCACAATCTTCTTGGTTGCGTAATAAGTTGTGCTACCTGCTAAGGAACCCTTTTTAGTCAAGCTAACCTTAGCCTTGTCTGCAGCGAATTTAGCACTGTAGAGGGCAGGTTTACCACTTTTGACGTGATAAGCGGTCTTTTTAAGTGATTTGCTACTAATCAAATTGTAAGTGACCGCTTTAGCAGCGGCTTTAGTTGCGGCAAATGCAGTTACGCCAGCGTCCATAGGTGCAATAGCGCCAACACCCAATGGTAATACCATCGCTGCAGCCGCAGCAATCATAGCAACTTTCTTCATCATAACAATTACCCCCCGTAGATTAATGTGATGAACTCATCCCTGAATTCGAAGATATCATAACATGATCAAAATTTTATGGGCTCATGGAAGTCCCCATATTCTGCGGAATTCCAAAAAAAGTTACCCACCGTGGTAAAGTATTTCAACTAACGTTACCGGTCAAAACATATTGCCCGATAAAAAGGCCCAATCGTTGCAACCACAACGATTGGGCCCTTAACATTATTGATTTTCTTTGGCAATCGCCTTGGCGATTAATGAGGTATAGTACCGGTTACCATGATCGTTCGGGTGAACGTGATCATTGATAAACCAGTCCGTATGCCCCTTAGCCGCCGTATACCAGTCCACCACATGGACGTTCGAATATTTCTTGGCCGTCTTGGCAATTCGAGCGTTCACGGAGTTCTGCCATTCTCGCGTCGGCACATGCGCCGTTACCCAAAAGATCTGACGTTTAGGCCCGATGGCGTGAACAATCTGGTCGGCCTGGTCCGGCGTCACATAGCCATTGGTACCGATATTGACCAGGACCGTCTTGGCCAACTGGCCGCGTTGGGCTAAACCGTTGATGACACCCGGTAAGGCATCCGCCTGACGACCGACGGCGCCATCCACAATGGCCCCAGGAAAGACGTCCTGTAGGGCACCGGAATCATCCAAGAGCACGGAGTCTCCAACCGCTGTCAGCGCGGTCTGTTTACTAATCTCTAATTCGTCGGCGGTCAAGAAATACTTTTTGGCCGTCTTCTGGTCCTTCTTGGATAGCTTCGAGAAGGCCACCTTTTCATGTTTTCGTTTGGAAGAGGCCGCATCTAAGGCCTTTTGCTTCTTAACGGCGGCCGCGTTCTTTTTCTTCGTAGCGGCCTGGCGCTCATTGATGGTGCGTTGCAAGGCGGTTGGCTTGGCACCAGCCGGTTGTTGAACGAAGCCAACGGCGGTTAAGCCAAACAAGAGTGCCGCGATGACCCCAAGACTGCTGGCCAACCGATGGGCACCGGGTTGCTGTAAATAAGCGCGAACGTCATTGGTCAACTGACCATAATGGTAATGCCGCATTGGATTTTCAATCCAACGGTAACTGATCTCTGTCACAACCATAATTAAACACAGCTCGACCAAGGCATGGAACAGAGGATGATTCCCAATGTTCACCCGGGCTTCATAAAAGATCATCACGGGAAATTGGTAAAGATAGATGCCGTAACTCCGTTGCCCCACATAACTAAAGACGGGGTTCGACAGAATCCGATTCATATCGCTACCGGGATGGGCCACGGTTGCGACCAGGACGCCCGCCAGAACGGTGAACCAGAACATGCCACCCTTGTAGGTTAACGCTGCTTGGCCATTCATGGTGAAGAACATCCAGATCAGGGTGATCAGTGAAAGTCCACCAACACCATCCAAGAACCAGCGCTGGGCCGGTTCAATGTTGGCGTTCAAACGATGAGCGGGCCAGATAAAGGCGATCGCCGCCCCAACCAGGATCGCAAACATCCGGGTGTCGGTCCCATAGTAAACCCGGTTAGGATTCTTGGGATCATACAGGAAGGCCATGGCTAACGCCGACACAATTGCCAGCGCCAACAATGGAAAGACCGCCCGGGCCCGTTTGCGAAAGACCAATAAAAGCCCTAAGACAACCAACGGCCAAACCAGGTAAAACTGACCTTCAATTGACAGCGACCAGAGGTGGGTAAATGGCGACTCCCCACTGAAGCGGTCAAAGTATGACTGTCCGTGGCCGATCTCAAACCAGTTATAGCCATAGATCAGGTTGGTCAGGACCGTCTTACGGATGTTAACCAACAAACTTCGCTGGAACAGCGTGATGTAGGCGGTGGTGCCCAACAGCATCGTCACCAGTGCCGGATATAATCGTTTCAACCGGCGACCGTAGAAGCTCAAAACATTAATACTGTGGGTGGTATCCCACTCTTGAATTAACAAATATGTAATCAGATAGCCTGACACGACGAAGAAGATGGGCACCCCGAGGTAGCCCCCTTGAAGGGTCGATGGTGCCAGGTGATAAATGATGACCCCCAAAACGGCTAGCGTCCGAATACCATCGAACCCGGTGATATAACGCCGTTTACCCGCACGCCGACCCCGTAAAATTTCGCGAGTCATTCGCGTGTACGATTGATCCATTGTTCATTACTCCTTCTCTTTATAAAACCAGTAACTATTGACTGGTCAAGCTCCCCCTACCGGCAGTGACACAAGTTTTCAAGTTGCGATTATTAATAGTATTGACATGTGTTACGATAATTTACTAATCAAATGTCTCAGGTGTTCCCAGCAGTTAATCTTTCCAGTGATCAAAATTCTGCCGATGATTATCCTTATCATATAATGTTTACCCCGTCGAAACAACGTTTTTTCTTCATTTTACTGATTTGTAAAATTTGTCATCCAACCGCCGAAGAAACTTGCCGGCGCGCCGATCTCACCGGCCGACCCTTTACCCGTTTGTTTGCTGGACAAACATTTAGAAGCGCTAACCACGAAGTCAAGCCGGTCGCAGCGTGCTATACTACGATTAACAGTCATTAGTTAAAGTAACTTTTTTAAAAAATCGAAAGGATGGCCATTATGACCCAAGAGTATCCCTATCAAACCGCCTTTGTCCGCGACCTGGAAGCTCGCGACATTGCCCAGGCCACGGTGGCCGAGTACAACGCCACCCTCAAAGATTTCTGCAACTACCTGGAACACTTCAATCCCACCTATCAGCGAGACCACCGGATCAACCAACTACAGACCCCAGATATTGAACAATACCTGAGCATGCTCCTCACGGCCCGTCAGGTTCAAAATCAGACCTACAATAAGATTCTGTCCCATCTAAACGTCTACTTTAAGTTTCTCTTCTCCCACAATTGGACCCCCTACCTGCCGACCCTCGATATCAAGAGTAAGCCCCTGCAGGCCGCGCGCCCCATTAACTACCAATGGCCCGACCACTTAGCGGCGTGGCTCACAGACGAGCGACTCCACTGGTATACCCGGCTGACGCTGCTGCTGATTAGCCACGGTTATGCCATTCAGGCCTGCCTCAAGCCCGACTTCACGGCCAGCCTGTCGACCAACGATTGGTCGACTAACGAGCGCCAATTTCTTGAAGGCTTCCAGGCCTTCGTGGGCCCCTTGCAGGATCGCTTTCAATGCCGCGATTGGTTTCTGAAGCAACGCCAAGCGACCGATCCCCATCTGACCTTGCCCGGTCTCCACAAGTATCTGCGCCCCGATGAGGCCATCGTTGGTTTCAGCCTCAGCCCGTCCGTTCTCCTTCAAGGCTACTTAATTAACTATCTCAGGCGTCACCCTCAGCAATCCGACCGTGACGTCATTCAGGCCCTCCACCTTGAGCCCGGTTCGATCGACTATTACCGCCGGCTATCCCAACGAGCTGACTAAATCAGTGCAATTTTAAGTTAACCCCACTATACTAATAATCAAATGAACCTTTATGACAATGGGTGTATTCGGTCATACGGGCAATCACGTTAATTTTTGGGGGAATTAAATATGCGACGAAAATGGTGGTTAATTAGTCTAATCGGGATCGTGCTGGTGGCCTTGGGGAGCTTCATCTTCCTGACCCGTCCACTTAGAACCAACGAACGGTCGCGGCCGGCTCAACATAACCAGATCAAGGAACAGCAGGCGACGCCCAAGAAGGTCCGGACGGCAAAGCCCTGGATTAAACTTAAGCGACCCTTGAAGCTGCCCATTTTGATGTATCACAGCATCTCGACCGGTAACCAACTGCGGGTGCCCAAGAAACAGTTTGCGGCGGAAATGACTTATCTAAAGGATCATCACTACCGCACGCTGACGACCGCCGAAGCCATCCGCGCTTTGACCACCAATCAGGTGCCACAAAAGAAGGTGGTCTGGATCACGTTGGATGATGCCTACAAGGATAATCTAACCCACATGCTGCCGGTGCTGGAGCGGACCAGGCTCCACGCGACCATTAATGTGATCACGGGCTTCACCCATAAGAAGAACCACCTGTCGCTGGCCGAGATGAAACAGATGCAGGCCACCGGTCGAGTCGACTTTGCCAGCCACACGGTGCAGCACCTGGATCTGTCCAGTTTATCGGCCACGCAACAACGCCAGGAAATGGCCGACTCCAAGGCATGGCTCAACCATAATCTCAAGCAATCCACGACGATGCTCTGTTATCCAGCCGGCCGCAACAACGCTACCACTCGTCGACTGGCTAAGGCGACCGGCTATCAGTTGGCGTTGACCACAACCGAGGGCTTCGCCCAGATGAAGCAGGGCCGCTACCACCTCTCACGGCTTCGGATCACGCCAGGAATGAGCACCGCCACCTTTGCGGCCTTAATTCAGGTCACTAACCAGTGATGTTTGCCGATTTATATGCGTTTTGAAACCGTTTCCTATTGTGTAATTCCAGCGTTCATCGTACAATGAACGTGAGTCAACACGAATAGGAGGTCCTGGTTATGACTGGTGTTCTTGCTTTAACTTCCTGGGTTGTTATGATCTTGTTAATCGGGGCGGAAATCGTCCGGGGAATATTCATGTTTCGTCATTAATCATTTGATTTAACGCGGGTCTGGCCGATTGGCTAGGCCCCTTTTTGGTCCGACCAATTAATTAAATAATAATTTAGACCAAACACAGTTATCCCCGTTGACACGTTCCCCCTCGACTAATAAAATGAAACCAGTTACCGAGGAGGAATTCACATGAAGAAGACGAAGTTACTCGTGATCACGCTCTTATCCGCTTTAGGGTTGTTTGGTGGACTTGTCGCCACTAACTATGTTCGACAACCAACAACGGTCATGGCCAAGACCGCCAAAAAAGCTAAGAAGACCCCTGCCTGGAAGCGGCCTTCCGAAAAGAAACCCTACCCTAACCTGAAGAAACATAAAAAGGTTAACATTCGCGTTTCGATTGCCAAACAACGGGTCTACATTCGCAGTGGCAATACGGTTCTCTACACCATGAAGTGTTCCACGGGGAAGAAGGGGACGCCAACCCCTAAGGGGACGTTCCATATTCAAAACAAGGGTAAGTCCTTCTTCAATGCCTCGATCGGTGGGGGTGCCCGTTACTGGAAGTCCTTCAAGGGTCACGGGACTTATCTCTTCCACTCCGTTCCAACCGGTGGCCACGGCCAATACCTGGCTTCAGAAGGCCGCAAACTCGGCCATCGTGCGAGTCACGGCTGTATTCGTTTGACCGTCTCCGATGCTATCTGGTTCTACAACCACGTCCCAACGAAGACCAAGGTCGTTATCAAATAATCAATCAATAATCACGTTCGAGGCAGTGACTAACATCACCGCCTCTTTTTTTGCGCATTCCGCCAACCCACAACTTGCCCGCCCTATCGTTAAGAGTCTAAGTACGCTAAACTAGACCTATATTAAAAACTAAGACGATTCAAGAAAGGGTTTAATCTATGTTACTCGTTGCCTTCTTCTGTACGCTCGCCGCCTTTATCATGGCCGTTATGGGTGTGATTCAGCGACCGAGTCACGCCAAACTACTCATCGGCGTCTATATTGTCTTCTACCTAGTCGCTCTGCTAACGGTCTTCGTGACGCTGCCCAGCAAAGCCCTCTTTAATTTAATTATCATCAACGCGGTCAGTGGCCTGGTCTACCTGCCATTTCTGGCCTTCAGTAGTCCCCAAGTGACCATCGAGGGTCCGGACGAGACCCATCGGCCCCACTTCCATAGCAACAACCGTGGCCTCAACCTGGCCGCCCTCATCTTGGGTTTACTCTTCGTGACCAGTGCCTTTGGGGCCGCGCAGACCCGTTTCGGCGTGAAGCCCGTCTACAACTCATTAAAGATTAAGACCACGAAGTCGGCCCCCCTCCTGGATAAGGACGCCACACCAATTGCCATCGCCCCCAAGACCGTCCGCAACAAGATGAACAAGGCCATGAGTACCGTACCCAACACCTCCTACTACCGCCTCGGCGACTTACAGACCCAGGTGGTTAAAGACAAGACCGTCTACATTGCGCCAGTTGAATTCGATGGTTTCTGGCGGTGGCAACGGGCTCGCGCCACCCCGGGGTACTTCATCATCGATGCGACCAATGTGAATGCCGAACCCCACTTCGTGAAACAGGCCATGAAATACACCCCAAGCGCCTACCTGATGGACGATGCCCAACGGGTCATTTATAACCGCTTCCCTAGTTGGGTTCAAGAAGGTCAGCCACAATTGGAAATCAAGGATAACGGCGACCCCTACTTCATCCAAACCGTCTACAAGGCCCGCGGTGTCTCCAGTCGAATCAACTACCGGACGCTGCACGTGGTCGTCCTAAATGCCAAGACTGGGGCAACCAACCTGTACGCCGCCGCAAAGGCTCCCGCATTTATTAACGAATCGATCGCCTCGTCGACCGCCGCCGAGATGAACGACATCTTCGGCTGGTACGGCCATGGCTACTTCAACGCCCATTTCAATAAGACCGGCGTCAAGGAACCCAACAGCAACGGGACCGAGGATGGCGTCACCCCCGTCGTCGATAAGCACGGGAATATTTCCTACTTCAACGACTTCACCTCGCCCAAGACCAGCGCCGACTCCACCATGGGCTACTCCATGATCAATGCGCGGACCGGTGAGCTGACCTACTACACCGGTAAGAACATTGGGGTCATGGATAGCGACGGCGCCAAGAAGATTGCCGAGAAGGAATACGTGGCGCAGAAATGGTCGGCCACCATGCCTATCATGTACAACATCGATGGCACCCCAACCTGGGTCGTGTCACTCTTAGACTCAACCGGGGCCTTCCGCAGCTATGCCTATATCAAGGCGGCCGATCAAAGCGTGAAGGCTTATGCCACGACCGCCACTCAGGCCCTCGACCAGTACCGCGTGCAACTCGCCACCGCCGGGTCAACGGCTAGCTCCACCACTAATTCCAAGATCACCAAAGTTAAGGGAACCGTGGAACGGGTTGTCGTCATCCCCAACGGTGACAACCAGAATGTGTTGTTCGCCCTCAAGGGCCACGATACCCTCTGGACAGTGGGATCGGCGGATTATCCCAAGGCCGTCCTGATGAAGACCGGCGATCAAATCACGCTGACCGGTCGGATCAACGCTAGCGCCAAGACCGGGACCGTCGAGGATTATACGAATAGCACCTTTAAATAATTACCGTTACCCTGGTTTTATCTGCTATTACTGATATCTGAACAAAGCCTCACTCAGTCATTTGGGTGAGGCTTTGTTTGTGTTCTGCTAATAGCACCACATCGGATAGCCCATTCCAACCAACAAAAAAAGGCCTCACGCGATTTAGCGAGAGACCAATTTTAACTGATTTACCGTTGATAATCCGTATCCTCGGCCGTTAAGGGCCCGACGAGTTCATGTGGCAGGTAGGGTTCTTCTAGATAGGTCACGTCTTCGGCACTCAGATGAACATCGAGCGCCTTGACCGCCCCCGTCAAATGACTGGACTTTGTGGCGCCAATGATGGGCGCCGTCACCGTCTTCTTTTGCAGTAACCAGGCCAACGCGATCTGTACCCGGTCCACACCATACTTATCGGCAATCTCACCAACTCGTTGGATAATGGGCAGGTCCAATTGCTTGGCATCATCGTACTTGGAACGAGCTACCGCATCCGTTGCATAGCGCTTACTATCACCGGACCAGTCACGGGTCAGCCGACCAGAGGCCAAGGGGCTATAGGGCGTCACCGCAATGCCTTGATCGGCACACAGCGGTAACATCTCCCGTTCCTCTTCCCGATACAACAGGTTCAAGTGATTTTGCATTGAAACGAATTTGGTCCAACCGTGCTTTTCGGCCACGGCTTGGGCCTTTTCGAATTGCCAAGCAAACATTGCCGACGCCCCAATGTAGCGTGCTTTGCCGGATTTAACCACGTCGTTTAGGGCTTCCATCGTTTCCTCGATTGGCGTGTTGTAGTCCCACCGGTGAATGACGTACAGATCCACATAATCCGTGTTCAGGCGTTCCAGGCTCTTGTCAATCTGCGACAGAATCGCCTTTCGCGATAGGCCGGCCACATTAGGTGCCTTTTCTGGGGTAAAGAACACCTTCGTCGCCAGCACAATTTCATCGCGATTGGCCAGCTTGTTCAACGCCTTACCGACAAACCGTTCGCTATCACCGTGTGAGTAAATATTCGCCGTGTCGAAAAAATTAATGCCCAGATCCAGGGCTTCACGAATCACTTGTTCACTTTGTTCTTCGCCAACGGCCCAGGGAAACATCCCCGTGGACGCATTGCCAAAGCCCATCGTCCCTAAACAAAGTCGTGAAACATCTAGTCCAGTTCGTCCTAACTTCGTATACTCCATCAGTCAATCATCCTTTATCTCTAAATTCTCAACTTCACAACTAGTCAATTATCGATAAACCACCCTGCGTCACTAGCGTCTCCGCCGCCAATTGAACGGTCTCTGTGTGATCGACCAGGTTGGCAACTTGCCGTTGATAGTCTTGATCAACGGCCGCCTGGGTCGCCGCCTCACCACAGGAAACCCGGAAGATGACCCAGGACTGTGGATCAACCATGGACTGGCCAACCGCCGTCACCAACACCTCGGACTCGGTCTTAAACAGGTGTCGTTGACTGTCCACCAGCAATTTCTTAAATGGTTGCCCTTGATCCGCCTTCACCGTAACCTCGGTTAATTCCAGCCGATAGCCCGCATCGCCGGTAGCCGTCAACGGTTCCGACCGTTCCAATACCAGGGCCGGTCTTAGATTGATCACCTTTGACTCCCGAACCACGTCCTGAGCCATGGACCGAAACGCCGCGAACTGTGGTGAATGGGCATGCACGTCGTAGCTGGCCTCATCGCGATACATTTCGATTACTCGTTTTTCACTGGGATCACTGAGCAATCGCGTCGAGTACATGGCCAGCGTCCCGGGTTCATTTGCATGGGAAGTCAGCAAATTCTGCCGACCAACTGTTGCAAATCTCGCCTGCTGGTCGCCATCAATCTTAATTTTAAATAGCCGAAAGAGTGGCTGTCCACCTTCACTCATGCCATCACTCCTTATCGAGAGCCGGTAACGGTTTAATCAGACGGGCTGGCACGCCGCCGACCACGGCATTATCCGGAACATCCTTGGTAACCACGGCACCCGCGCCAACGACCACGTTGTTGCCAATGGTGACACCCCCGATGATCGTGACGTTGCCGCCAATCCACACATCGTTCCCGATTGTAATTGGCTTGGTAGTTGTCACCAGGTACCGGGTCCCATCGGCCCGCGTGCCAAACCGTTGCGTTGCATCCAACGAATGGCCGCCACAATACAACTTGGTATCTGGGGCGATGATCACTCGGTCCCCCAACGTAATTCGATTGGAGTCTTGAAAGGTACAATTGCCGTTAATGAAGACATCGTCGCCAACCTGGATGTGTTGCCCATAAACCGCACTGAATTGCCCGTTGATGGTCAAGCGTTGACCGACTTTACCAAAGAAATCTTGTATGGCCGCCGCCCGTTTTTCGGCGTCCGCACTGGTATTAATCACGGTTAGGCGTTGACGACCCTGGGCAATCATGCCCTGAAGTTCCGGATCACGATAATCGTAATCCTGGCCGGCCAATAATTTTTCATGTTCCGTTAGCAAACCATCATCCTCACTCTCTACTAGTTCCGTAGTCGTTGCCAATTTTCACTAAATATCGCCTGTTTTTGGTCGCTCGAGATGGCCATATCATTCACGGCCTGTTCAATCACGGCCGTGGGGCCAACCGGAGGAATGCCAAAGGGTGAGTCCGTGCCAAAGAGCACGTGATCGCCACCAAAGAAATCGACCGCAAGTTCCAAGGCCTGCGGATTTCCCAGGATCGCCGTATCCACATAAAATTTCTGGAAATCGGTGTAGTTCTCTGCCGATTGAATGTATTTAATCCGTTGACTGAAGTAGGGCACCATCGCACCGGCATGGTGCACAATGACCTTCAGGTTAGGGTATTTACGGAAATAGCTCGCCGCAACAATGCCATTCATGGCCTGCGTCAACTCGTACTCCCAGCTAAAGGTCAGCTCGTTATCCGTCTTATGGGTATCGAAGACTGGATGAAGCCAGATTGGCGCGTTCACACTGGCCAGCTTGGCAAAGACCGGTTCATATTCCGACGCCGTAATCGGTTGTCCCAGTGCCTGTGTGAAGAGCTGTACACCAACCAGAGCATCACTATTGGCCACCTGATCATCGATAATCTTCAAGGCTTCCGGGATATTATTCATTGGCAACATGGCCACGCCCGCCGGGAAGATGTCACGATTATCACGAACCAGATCGGCCATTTCATCATTGGCCGATCGACACAACTCGGCTGCCTGATCCGAATCGACAAAGTCTTCGGGATTTAGATTCACCGCCGAAATAATCTGTTGATGATCGGCGGGTAAGCTGGCCCGATGCTGATCCAGATCGGTTAGCAGGTCATTCTTCATATAGGGAAAGTTATCTAGAATTTTTGGATTCAATGCCTGCATTTGTTGCAGGAACTTTGGTGGTAGGACGTGCGCAAAAACATCAATGACCGTCATCGTTGCGCCCCCCTAGTACCAGCTAGGCTTATCACCATCGGTACCGGCCTTGTCCAGGCCAACGCTGGCATTTTCATAGCTACTGGTATCGTTCAGAACCTTGACCACAAAGTCCGCCACGCTGCGACGAGAAACCTCGGTTCCCTTGAAGCCATCGGCCAACGTGGTCACTTCATAGTCCACCTCGGTGTTGTCGGTCAACCAAGCAGGCCGAACTTCCGTGTAAGTCAGGCCCGAGGCCGCAACCAATTTGCTGGTCTGCCGGAACGCTGGCAGGTAGGCGCCAATCATTTCTTCATTCCATTCACCAAACTTGCCGGGAACCTCGTTGTGGGCGCCCAATGAACTGATGTAGATGAGGCGTTGCTTACCCGTTTGCTTCATCGCATCGACCACGCTCTGGGTCTGAACGTCAAGGTCACTGCCACCCAGGTTGGAATAAATCACGTCGGCATCGGCCATCGCCGTCGCCACCGCGGCGGTATCGTGGACATCCCCATCAACGACCTTTACCCGATCGTTGTCTGCGTATTCCGCTAAACGAGACGCATTCCGCAGAAATAAGGTTAACGTGTCATCCGTTTCGGCTAACAACCGTTCCGTTACCAAACGAGCCATGGCCCCGTGGGCGCCTAAAATCATTACCTTAGTCATATTGTGTTCCTCCTAGATTTTAATTTAATTGACCCTCGCCGAAACGGGATGGGCTAAGGCCCATCCCGTTTGGTGATACCGTTTTCATCATACCATTATTAGGCCATTGGGGCTTCCCATGACCCCTTTGTATCAACATTGGCCGCCTGGGCCAAATCCTCTAACCGCTTGATATCAGCGGGCGTTAAGGTCAATGCCATGGCCTTAGCCTCGCTCGGAATATACTTGGCCTTCGTCACCCCGATGATCGGTGTGGTGCCCTTGGCAATGGCGTAAGCGGTGGCTACTTCGGCCGCTGAGGCCCCTTGAGCCGCGCCGATCTCCTGCAGACCGGCCGTTAGAGCGCTCACTTGGGGCAGAACCTCATTGTAAACGCTGGCCCGCATGCTGCCGGCTGGTAACGGATGGTCAACATCGAAGCGACCACTCAACAGGCCTTGTTCCAGAACCATGTAGGCGAAGAAGGTGATATCGTGTTCCCGACAGTAATCGATAATCCCCGCCTCTTCCGAGGACCGGTACAAGAGACTAAAGTGGTTCTGCACCGCAGAGACCTGGAATCCGGCTTCGCCCAGGATTTCGTTGGCCCGTTTAATCTGTGCCAGGTTATGATTAGAAACCCCCACTCGCTTAATCTGACCGCTTTGAAGCAATGGAATTAACTGTGGGGTCCACTTTTCCACGTCCGCCGGATTATGAATCCAGTAAATATCGATATAATCCGTGTGCAGCCGTTTCAGGCTGCCCGCCAGCATATCGGCCACCTCGTGATCGGAATCGCCGGCCGCCATTTGGGGGGTGAACTTCGTGGACAGTTGGTAACTGTCACGCGGATAGTCCTGCAATAGGTCTCCCAGCTTGTCTTCGGAGGCCCCGGAACCATAGGCATAGGCGGTGTCCCAGAGGGTCAATCCCGCCGCCATTGCATCGTCAACCACCGGTTTCAAATCGGTCGCGGTTAAATGGTTACCAAATACTTGGCCGTCTGGCGTATCGCCCCAGGCCCAGGTTCCTAACGCAATTTTAGGTGTTGTTGTCATCATAAAATCTCCTTTATTTTAAATCCAAACGAACGGTCGCACTGATGGGACCGGACTCAACCATGGGGGCTAAGTACGGACTACCAGCATACTTGGTTTCATAGGCCTGACTGATGGCCGCAGTCAGGGGATCATCGGTCGTCACCGGGACGTAGGCCACGTCATAGTCCCGGCCGGCCAGATGAATCCGTCCGGCTCCCTGTTGCTTCGCCGATTGATACCAGCGTGAATTTTGTCCGTTCCAGGCTCGGACATAAAGATTTCCATCAACGACCACCGACCAGATCCAGGTCGGCGTGCCGGGCGTTTTGCCATCTTCATAGAACGGCGAAACGTGCATATCATCAGCGGTGGTAAACTCGTTTAATTGTGTGGCAGTCCATTTTGCCATCTTAAAAACTCCCTTCAGGATTAACTCATTGACAACATGATACCGGCGATTGATAATAATGTAAAATGCTTAGTTATCATGCTTTATCATTCAATTTATGTATGCTTAAGGAGGATCGCTAATGGAAACCCGAATGCTCACGAATTTCATCGTCCTCACCCGTGTCGGGAATATCACCCAAGCGGCCAACGAGCTGCACACCACCCAGCCAACCCTCTCGCGTCAGCTCAAAGATTTAGAGGAAGAGGTTGGCGCTCAACTCTTCATTCGGGGCAAGCGGTCGATCACGCTGACCGATGCCGGCGTGCTCTTCGAACAACGGGCCCAGAAAATCCTAAACATCGTGGCCCAGACGACCACAGATATTCAACAACAAACGACCGGACTGGCCGGCAACCTGCGCATTGGTTGCGTTGAGAGTAAGATTTCAACGCACGTTGCCGATTGGCTGGCGGACTTCCAGCACCAACACCCGAACATTCACTTTTCCCTATTCTCGGCCGATGGCAATTCCATCCGGGCCCAGATGGATCGCGGCGAACTCGATGTCGGTTTCCTGCTGGAGCCCATTGAATCGGCCAAGTATCACGCGCATTCGATTCCGGTGACGGAGACCTGGGGCCTCATCATGGCTCACGATGCGCCCCTGGCCTCCCACAAGGTCGTTACCGGTGCCGACCTGACCGACCTCCCGCTGATTGGTCCGCGGCGCCAGATCGTTCAAAACCAGATTGCTACCTGGCTGCGAGTCGACTCGGACAGCCTGAACTTCCGCGGCGATCGTAATTTGGAAAATAACGTTGTGCCACTCATGGTAAATCACGGCTACTACGACATCGGCATCGATGGCGTCCTGGACTTCTATCTCAACCACCAACTGGCCTTCGTCCCCTTCAGTCCGACGAGTCAAACCCGGCACACCATGATCTGGCGCAAGAACCACACACCGTCACCCATTACGCAGGCCTGGATTGACTTCGTGGTCAGCCAAGTTCGTCAAATGCCAATTTAAGGTCATCCTTCAGCTTAAAAATAAATTACCTTTGGGGGTCATCACGTGAACACGAACCGTAAATCCTGGTGGGGCGCACCGCGAACCATCACCAATGCCATTGAAAATCGTAAAATATCCTGGCTGGAGCTTTTCTCCGACCTGGTCTACGTTGTCATCATCCATAGCTTCGTGGAAAATCTATCCGAGCACTTCAACCTATTTGGCTTTGTCACGTTCTGGGTACTCTTCCTATTCTTCTTCAACACCTGGACCAACATGGTCCTCTACTTCGACCTGCACGGGGAAAACAATCTCCGAAACGTCTGCTTCGCCCTCCTGCAAATTGTGGCGGTAGCGGTCACGGCCACGTTCACTCCCGATGCCTTTGCCGGCCACTACACCGGTTTCATTCTGGCCTACTCGTTCAATCAACTCATCTACATGTATCTGTATTTCCGGACCATGATTGCCGATCCGCTGCACGCGACCACCACGCGACCATTCTTGATTTCATATCTGATCGGCGAGGCAATCTTTATTGGCAGCATTTGGGTGCCTAACCTGGCTGTCCAACAGGGGCTCATCGTCGCCAGCCTGTTAATCTTTGTCAGCACCGTCATGGCCGAAAGCGGCAACTTCGATCGCGAATTCAAGACCCGCCAGATTCCCTTCGAGTTGAATTCTGCCGTGCTAGAACGGTATGGCCTATTCACCATGATTGTCCTCGGCGAATCGTTGGCCGGCATCATCGAACACATGTCGGAGGAACACACGCACATCGCGGACTACGGCCACTTTATCATCGCGCTCGCCTGCATCATCGGCACCTGGATGATCTACTACACCTTGATGGATGAACGCACGGTGACGGCGCACCGATACTGGCCCATCTCCCTCTTCCGGGGCATTCATCGGTTCCTGATTGCCTGCCTGATTCTCCAATCATTCTTCATTTCGCAAACGCTTGAATCCGGTGAGACCGTCTATTACCACGGCCTGGTCATCGTTACGGCCCTGATGTTGTGCGCGCTCCTAGCCCTAGCGGTGCCGAAGCTATACAACGTGGATCCCTTGCCGACCTATCAATTCAAATGGATCGCCGCCAGTATCGTCATCATCCTGCTCCTAGCGCTGGCCCCCGTCTTTATCGGCCTGTTTATCACGGACCTGCTCCTGTTGGGAATTGGCGTCTGGACTTGGGCCGATAATCAGTAGTCCTTACCCTTACTAACGAAATTCAATCCGTTTTTTTCGCAATATCCCAAAAGAATCGCCCCTATCCGATTAATGGATAAGGACGATTCTTTTTTTAAACGGTGAATTAATCACCAACTGGATGCCAGCCATTGGCATCATTTAGGCGGTTTAGGAACGCCATATCCTTATCATTAATCGCAAAGTCAAGCTGGGTATTAGCCTCCACGTGGGCCATCGCCCGCGCTTTTGGTAGCGGCGCAATTCCATTTTGGATGATGAATCGGAGGGCCAATTGGGGAATCGTGACGCCATAATTACCCGCAACCCGTTCCAATTCCGGACTATCAACCAGGCCACCGGTGGCCAATGGTGAGTAGGCCTGAACCACAATCTGATTGGCCTTGGCAGTTGCCACGATTGAGGCTTGGGTGTGGCCGACGTAGTACTGGATCTGGTCCACGGCTGGTTTGACCGTCAAGCCATCCCAATTCAGCAGGCTTTCGATGTCATGCGAATTGAAGTTGGAAAGACCAATGGCTTTGGCCCGGCCACTGTTGTAGATGTCTTGCATCGCCCGCCAAACATCGCGGTTCTCAGCATCATAGTTGGCACCCATTTGGTTCCATGGCCAGGGGGCGTGGATAATATAGGAATCCACGTAATCGAGTTTCAGTTCGGCCAGGCTTCGATCAAAGTCCGCCAGGGTGCCCTCATAATCCTTAGTCTCGCCGGGAAGCTTGGTCTGCACAAAGATATCCTCCCGAGCCACGTCACTATCGGCGATGGCTTCGCCGACACTCGCCTCGTTGCCATAGGCCGCGGCGGTATCGATGAACCGATAGCCAGCCTTTAGGGCATTGCTGACGGCATCATAAGTTTCCTGACCAGGCCGAGTCTGCCAGGTCCCAAAACCGACCTTAGGCATCTCGAGGCCGTTGTTTAAATCAAACGTATCTGTAATTGTTGGCATAAGAAATCCTCCTTCAACACTTCATGAGAATTAGTATACGACCTTAGGGCCACTCGAAGGCAAATAAAAAGGTTGGCCTAATCCAATTCTTCAATTGTAACCGTTTCCGATTGCGTTCAATCACCGTTCCGCCTACAATTAACCTAATTCAATTCATAAGAATAGGAGACCTAACTATGGCCTACATAACCGTAAAAAACGAATATCGTCGCTTCAATCAGGGCGATCAAGCCACCGTTGCCAACAACGATATCTCCTTCGATGTCGAACGAGGTGACGTCGTGACCATCTTGGGGCCTAGTGGGGCCGGCAAGTCGACCCTGCTAAATATCTTGGGCGGTATGGACAGCCCAACGAGTGGCCAGGTCATCATCGATGGCAAGGACATCGCCCAACTCAATTCGAAACAACTCACGACCTACCGGCGGCAGGACGTCGGTTTTGTTTTTCAATTTTACAACCTGGTTCCCAACCTAACGGCCAAAGAAAACGTTGAACTGGCCTCGCAGATTACCAGTGACGCCCACGATGTCGACGAAACCTTGGCGCTAGTGGGCCTGACCAACCGAGCCGGCAACTTCCCGGCCCAACTCTCTGGTGGTGAACAGCAACGGGTCGCCATCGCCAGAGCGGTCGCCAAGAATCCCAAGCTGCTCCTATGCGATGAACCCACCGGGGCCCTCGATTATCAGACCGGTAAGCAAGTTCTTCAAGTTATTCAAGACGGTGCCCGGCGAACCAACATGACCGTCATCATCGTGACGCATAACAGTGCCATTGCGGAGATGGGCGACTTAGTGATTCACATTAACGACGCGCAGGTTCAATCGGTCCGGCGTAACGACCACCCAACGCCTATCGCCGACATCGAATGGTAGGTGACCAGCATGACTAACGTTTACTTTAAACTGTTGTTCCGTGAGATTCGCCATTCCAAGGCCCGTTTCATTTCCATCATGTTGATCATCTTCATGGGCGTCGCCTTCTATACCGGTATCCGGGCCAGTGGTCCCGATATGCTGCAAGCGGCCACTGATTACTACGCTAAACAACGACTAGCCACCCAAACCGTTCAGTCAACGGCGGGGATTACCCCGGCCGACCTGAAAGTTCTCAAGGAACACGACCACGAGCTGACCTGGCAGGCCACCAAGACCGTGGATATCAATCAGCTGAATAATAATCGGGTTGTCCGAGTTGCAGAAATTCCCGACCGTCAGCGATTGAACCGTGTTAAGGTCGTCAGTGGCCGACTACCTAAACGGGCAAATGAAATCGTCCTGGACCAACAGGCCCGCACCCTTCAGCCAGAGTTACGGCTGGGGAGCACCTATCGGATCGCCACGACCAAGGCACTCAACCGCCAGTTCACCCGCCACCAATTTAAAATCGTCGGCTTCGTGAACTCACCGCGTTTCTTAGAAACCACGGATCGCGGTGTAACCACCGTCGGCAAGGGGACGCTGGACTACTTCGCCCTTGTGAAACCCGGTACGTTGAAGCAGTCCGTCTACAGCCGCGTGGATGTGGCCTTTGACAACCTGAAGGGAGTCACCCCCTATACGAGCACCTATAATCGCCGGTCTAAGGCCAACTCGGCCAAGCTAAAGCGCTGGTTCAAACCCCAGGCCGCCAAACGGCAACAACAACTGCAACGCCAGGCGCGACAACGGTTGGCGCCAGAACAAAAAAAGGTCGCCCAGCTGGGACAACAACTCCCGGCCGGCGCCCCAATGCTAAAACAGGCTCAGGCTAAGATCGGCCAAGCCCAGGCCAAAATTGCCGCAATGTCTAAACCAACTTATCTGGTCACCGGCCGCGCCGCCAATCCGGGCTACAGCGAATATCACGAAAATACCCAACGCGTTGTGGCCTTATCAACGGTTTTCCCGTTATTCTTCATTGCGATTGCAGCCTTGATCTGCCTGACAACCATGACTCGAATGGTGACGGAACTCCGAATTCAAATGGGGACCCTCAAGGCGCTGGGTTACAGCAACGCCGCCATTGGCAGTGAATTTTTACTTTATGATGGTCTCGCTAGTCTTGCTGGCACCCTGCTGGGCGTTGGCTTTGGCGTTAACTTCTTCCCTCAATTCATTGCTCAGGCTTACGGCAACATGTATAATCTGCCGGCTATCCACGTCCAATACATCTGGTCGGATATCCTGATTGCCTTGGTCATTGCCCTCGCCTGCACGATGGGCAGTGCCCTGGTCGTGCTCCGTGTCGACCTGAACAGCCTTCCGGCAACGCTCATGCTCCCCAAGGCCCCCAAGGCTGGCAAGACCCTGTGGCTGGAACACTGGCACACACTCTGGAATCGTCTCAGCTTCAATCACAAGGTCACGCTGCGAAATCTCTTTCGCTACAAGCAACGACTGCTGATGACGGTCCTGGGGATTGCCGGCTGCATGGCCATGATGATCACGGGCTTCGGTCTCAAGGATTCGATTGGTGATATTAGCCTGAAGCAGTTCAATCAGCTTTGGCATTACGATGCCATCGTGGTGCGCAACGGCCGGCAGACCGCCGCACAACGCAACGCACTCCATCACGAGACCTTATATAAGGACGACCTCGTCTTGAAGCAATCACAGGTCACCGTTCAGCGGGACGGCGTGGCCAACCAAACGGCGGCCTTGAGCGTTCCCCAACATCCCGGGCAACTAAAACACTTTGTGGTCCTTCGCGACCGCAAGACGCACAGCCCCCAAACGCTGGGAAATCATGGCGCCATCATCGATGAGAAGTTAGCGAAGATGTATCACGTTAAGGCGGGTGATCGCTTACCCGTCAAGCTAGGCAACCGATCGGTCAAAAACGTCCGCATCGCGGCCGTCGCCGAAAACTACGTTAACCATTTTATCTATCTATCGCCGAGTTACTATCGCCAAGTTTTTAAGAATAGTCCCGTCTTCAATGGTAACCTGGTTCAGTTCAAGCATCATGGCAAACAACAACAGGATGCCTTTGCCAACAACCTACTGAAGCACAAGGGGTTGCTAAACGTCACCCTTCTCAGTACTGAGAAGCAGACCAACTTCCAGATGCTCGACACCATGAACCTGGTGGTGATCATCTTCGTGGTAGCCGCCGGCGCCTTGGCCCTCGTCGTTCTGTACAATCTGACCAACATCAACGTATCCGAACGGATTCGGGAGCTCTCAACCATCAAGGTGCTGGGCTTCTACGACCGGGAAGTCACGATGTATATCTTCCGTGAAAATCTCATTCTAACCGTCCTCGGAATAATCGTGGGATGCTTCTTTGGCAACTGGCTCCATCACTACATTTTAACCACGGCGGAGACCAATAATTTGATGTTCTCACCGGGAATTCACCCCATCAGTTATGTCTACTCAGCCCTGCTCACCTTGGCCTTCAGCCTGCTGGTCATGGTCATCATGCACCGGAAGCTCAAACGAATTAATATGCTCGATGCCCTACAATCCGTCGACTAGACGACAAAAAAGTCGCTGCCTCACTGACCACAATGGTCGGTGAGGCAGCGACTTTCTATTGGTTTAACTGACGTGCTGACTTAATACATTCACGACTGGTTGGCTGAGTGCCTTAAGCAGGTGATCGCCACTCGCTTGTACCGCAAACACCACCCGATCCGCAAACAAGGTGGCCGTTTGCTGGGCCCGATAGGTAATGCGCTGCTTAGCCCCCGTCGTTGCATCGGTTACCGTGGCCTGAGCCACCGGTTCCCCAGCGTCAACGGTGCCAGAGGCTAACTGACTCGGCGTCAGCTTAGCGGCGACCTTGGTGGTCAAGTTGGCCGCCTGGTTCTGGTACCACACACCCGCCTGCCCGGTAATGGGCTCGGCAGCAACGGTGGTGGCTAACCCATTGGCCAGGTTAATCCGTTGACTCGTTAAAGGGGTCGTCTCTAATTGATACGCCTGCTTCGTCTGTTTGATGAGTTTGTTCATCGCCGAGAAGGTCGTATCGCCACCAATAATGGTCGCAATCATTCGCTGGCCGTTAACCTTATAGGTGGCGGTGTAACAAAGCTTGGCGCTTTCCGTGAACCCGGTCTTCAGACCATCGATCTGGCTTTCCTTCTTATACTGACTCTTACCCTTTAAACAGCTATTCTCGTTAAAAATCTTGGTGCCATTAATCGTGGCCTCGGTTCGGTTCGACATCTGGGTAATCTGGGGATCGGCCGCCAACAAATGTTGCGCAACCGTGGTAATGGCCTTAGCCGACACCAAATTTTCTTCTTTCTTACCCGTGTTCGGCAAGACCAGGTTGTAATCCTTCAGATCGGTATTGTCCAAGCCTGATGAACTAATGAAATGGGCCTCGATGCCCCAGTCGGCACTCTGTTGATTCATGAGCTTGATAAAATCGGCATTATTTCCTGCCACGTATTCTCCTAATGCCGTCGCGGCACTATTGGACGAAGCAATCATGGCCGCCTCCACTAACTGTCGCACCGTGAACTGTTCGCCGCTCTTCATTCGTAGGGAAGAGTACGCATAGCTATGACTCAGTTTAAGTAGGTCCTTCGACATCGTGACTTGGTCATCCCAGCCGATCTTACCATCATTAATGGCCTTAACCGTCAGATACACGGTCATCAGCTTCGATAGCGACGCAATCGGATAACGCCGATCGGCATTCTGTTGGTAAAGGACTTGGCCACTTTGGGCATCCATGACGAAGGCCGACCGTGCGGGGACCTTCGTCACTGTATTCGTAGCGGCGTGAGCGGTAACCCCGCCACCAAAGAAGGCGGCCATGAGGCTCAGTAGTAAGCCCCGCCACACCCAACGTTTTAAATCGACCACAAGCATTGACGCTCCTTTCGCATAAGCAACATAACTTACGCCTAATTAACTTAACCCATTATACAAAAACCCCCGTCACTTGGGGCGAAATTAATCAAACTTGCGCAAATTTTAATCTCTTATTATTCCAATTGTAAAAAAGCCGGCCCACCCGCTTGACTTCTTACGTTTACGGATGTAAACTCAATTTAATCCTAGAGGGATTACAACCGTAAACAAAGGAGCCGATAACCATGGCCACAACCGAATTAACCGTAACCATTTCAGATGCCGAATGGCGTGTCATGCGGATTGTCTGGACTTTAAAAGAAGCCGATAGCCGCACCATTATTGATTTACTCGAACAACAACACGACTGGAAACCCGCCACCATCAAGACCTTAATTGGTCGCCTCGTTAAGAAGGGCGCTCTGGCCACCACCAAGAATGGCCGCCAGTTCATTTACACCCCCTTGATTGACGAACAGAGCGCAATGGATACCGCCCTCATAACTGAACTCAATCAGATGTGTGCCATGCACCGCGGGACCAGCTTAGCCCACGTCCTCGACCAACTTGAACTGAGTCACGATGACGTGGAAAACTTAATCGATGTCTTACAGAAGAAACTTCCCACGGCACCAACCATGGTTGACTGTGATTGCCTACCGGAGGGCTGCGAAAGGAGCTGCTAGTTATGAATGCAAGTGAAATGAATCATGACAAGATGGATCCGAACATGAAGATGGACCATGACGACATGGCCAACATGAAGATGGATTCTGGCGACGTGGACCACGGCGATATGGATATGAGCAACATGGACATGACCCACATGGATATGGACATGGGGGATGGCCACATGATGCACATGGGCAACCTAAAGCGTAAGTTCTGGGTCAGCCTGATTCTCACGATTCCCGTGGTCCTCATGTCCCCAATGATGGGCGCCAAGTTACCCTTCCAAATTATGTTTCCTGGTAGCGACTGGGTCGTGGCCATCTTAGGATCAATCCTCTTCTTCTATGGCGGCATGCCATTTATCAGTGGCGCCAAGGCGGAACTTCAATTGAAGCAACCCGCCATGATGACCTTGATTTCAATGGGGATCAGCGTGGCTTACATCTACAGTATCTACGCCGTTATTGCCAATGATATCCTACATGTCACGCCAATGGTGAACAACTTCTTCTGGGAATTATCCACCTTGATCGTCATCATGCTACTGGGTCACTGGATTGAAATGAATACCGTGATGAACGCCGGGTCGGCCGTTGACGCTCTCGGTAAGCTGCTCCCACAAACCGCCCATGTCATCGCCGATGATGGCACCGCAACGGATGTCCAACTCAGTGATTTACATGTTGGCCAAGTCGTTGCCGTTCGGGCTGGCGAACAAATTCCTGCCGATGCTAAGATCATTAGCGGAACATCAGACGTCAATGAATCCCTGGTAACTGGGGAATCCAAGGCGGTTAAGAAGACCGAGGGTGACGACGTCATCGGTGGTTCCGTCAACGGAACCGGGACCTTCACCGCTAAGGTTACGGGAACCGGAGATTCCGGCTACTTGGCCAAGGTGATGGACCTGATTCAAAATGCCAAGAATTCCAAGTCTAAGTCGGAAAACCTGGCGAACCGGGTTGCCGGCTGGTTGTTCTACGCCGCCCTCTTTGCCGGCATCCTGGCCTTCATCGTCTGGATGTTTGTGGGTAATCTGGCCGTGGCCTTACCCGTTGCCGTTGCTGTCTTCGTTATCGCCTGCCCTCACGCATTAGGCCTGGCCGTTCCCCTGGTTGTCGCTCGGAGTACCGCGTTAGCCGCCCAAAATGGGCTGTTAATCCGGAACCGGGACGCCATGGAACAAGTTAACAAACTAAAGTTTGCCCTAATGGACAAGACGGGCACCTTAACCATGGGTCACTTCCAAGTCAACCATTTAATCAGTCTCGATGCCGATCACACCGACGATGACGTGTTGGCCCTGATGGCCGGCCTTGAAAGCGGATCGAGCCACCCCCTGGCAACCGGGATTCTGAGCGATGCTAAGGGTAAGAACATTCACTTCACGCCAGCTAACGATACACACCAAGAGACCGGGTTAGGTCAATTCGGCGATATTGATGGGACCACTTACGGTGTCGTCTCCGTCGCCTACCTCGACCAACACCACTTGGACTACGACCATGACCAATTCAAGGCATTCGCCGCCGAAGGCAACTCCATTAGTTTCTTAGTTGCTGGCGAAAAGGTCTTGGGCCTCGTGGCCGAAGGTGATGAAATTAAGCCGGCTGCTAAGATGCTGGTCACTTCACTCAAGGCCCAAGGCATCACACCCGTCATGTTAACCGGTGACAACCAAGAAACGGCCAACAAGGTCGCCGCTGCCGTTGGGATTGACGACGTCCAAGCACGACTCTTGCCTGAAGACAAGGAACGCCTCGTACAAAAGTACCAAGCCGATGGTAAGGTACTCTTCATCGGTGATGGTGTCAACGACGCGCCTAGCCTAGCCCGCGCCGACATTGGGATGGCCATTGGATCGGGGACCGACGTGGCGATTAAGTCCGCCGACATCATCCTGGTTGCCAGCGACCCGGCTGATGTCATTCAATTCCTCGACCTGGCTCGCGCTACCAACCGGAAGATGACCGAAAACCTCTGGTGGGGGGCTGGCTACAACCTGCTAGCCATTCCTTTAGCCGCCGGTGTTCTGGCACCAATCGGCTTCATGCTCGATCCAATGGTTGGGGCGGTCATCATGTCCCTGAGTACCATTATCGTGGCGATTAACGCGATGACCCTTAAGATCAAGCCAATCGCAGAATAGAAATGAATCTGAATGAATAAAAAACAAATGCCTCGGAACTCATGTGAGAGTTCCGAGGCATTTTTCGGTTCAATTAAATTTAGTCTGTGTCCTGTGAATGCCGCCGATGTAGCAGGACCGCCAACGTTTGGGCGTCCAACGAGAGAATCATGACCGCAAAGATGATGAGCGCACCACCAAACAGGTCAAATCCCGTCAATTGGACACTCAAGAACAACACGGAAAATACCGTGGCCGCCAGCGGCTCAAAGGCATCCAACAACGAGGCTTCCGTTGGCAGAATATAGCCCAGGCTGTGAGCAAACATTTGAAACGGAATGACCGTCCCAAAGATAATGATAATCCCCAGCATGCTGATCTGCGCCCAGTCGAGGGTCAAATGAACTTGCCACAGGGGTTTGACGACATTCAGGCAGACCCCTGCTACCAGCAAGCCCCATCCGGTGACCGATAATGACCCGAATTTGGTCAATAAAGGCCGTGGAATCAGCGTGTTCGTTGCCACACCGACTGCGGATAAGAGTCCCCAAACCAGCACAGCCGGCGAGATGGCCAAGCTATTCAGATGCCCATGCGTCACGATTAGTAGGGTGCCGACGAAGGCCACCACCATGCCGATCGCCTCCGAACGCGTTGGCTTGGTGTGCTTGAAGACCAAGTAATAGAGGCTAATGATGAAGGGCCCTAAGAATTGAATGATCGTTGCGACCGGCGCATTACCATACTTGACGGCTTCAAAATA
Source organism: Levilactobacillus tangyuanensis (assembly GCF_003946545.1). Taxonomy (GTDB): domain Bacteria; phylum Bacillota; class Bacilli; order Lactobacillales; family Lactobacillaceae; genus Levilactobacillus; species Levilactobacillus tangyuanensis. Next base: position 158,806 of record NZ_RHOA01000001.1, on the reverse strand, counting down.
GCACAGCTGAACGGGAACCATCCCCAATAGGGCATAGCTCACAATCCGCGTCGCGGTGTACTTGTTCTTCCAGAGCTGCATGGGTTTGGCCCCCACGCCCTGAGCCATGATGAGGAGGATAATGCCGGCAATAATCATCCGAACCTGCGTCAGCCAGAGCGGAGAAACGTCTGGATTCATGGCAAAAAGACTGCTGGCGGCAACACCAGAGATGCCCCAAAGCATACAGGCCACGCTGGCCAACATGATTCCTCGTAAGTGATGCCCCTGCGTCATCCTTGCCACTTCCCATCAGTGTTTTGCTCAAATCCCATACGATCCCTCTTATCCATAAAATTTATAACATGTTAGCCATTATAACAAAAATCACCGGTAGGTTAACGCCTTTTTCTAAATATAAATTAATTGGTTGTTAGTTACCACCTGTCACTAGCCATTTATTTACGCTAAACCAGCCATCAGCTCCAGAAATTGGTCTAGTTTTATCACGTTAGCCCAACAAAAAAGGCTTCCAAAGAATGGAAGCCTCACTGACCCAGCCACGAATAGTCTTTCGCTGATGGTAGTCGCGCGACATTATCCGTTTTAATTATTAAAGCTGAGTAAAACCAAGTCGAGGGTCGGGTTTCCCTTGGCTCTAAGAAACATTTTAACTGGTCAAGCGCCAAAACCACGGATTACTGGCCCAGTTTGCTTAGCAAACAAATTAAATCACGTCATTATCGTCGAATCGAATAATTTCAAATCAAAAAGCGTTGCGGCCTTAACAACCACAACGCTCATCAAATTCAACTTTAAGCAACCCAGCCACCCATGTAGGGAATGGTAATCTTACCATGAGCATCAATGGTGCCATCATAGATGTCGCCACTGATATCGTAGTCGGCCTGCAAATGAAACTTGATCGTACTAGTAGGGGTCAACGCCCGCGACGACTTGAGTCGACCATCCGCGCCACGGATCGTCTTCTTAACGGCTTTGCCGTCTTGATAGTCGTAAACCGTGGTTTGACTGTCTTGGTCCAACAGGACCACCCGTTGAATCTTGCCGGCGGTCTTGGCAATGCCAATCTTGACGTGTCGACCGCTATCCAAAACACGAATCTTGGTCGACTCCGCGGCCACCGGGGTATCCCGAGTGAGTTCACGTTGCATCAGATCGGGGTACTGGCCCTTGACGACCACACTCTTGGGTAGCCAGCCCAAGACCTCACCCTTGGCATTCTCAAACAAGAGGTACTGCTTGCCCTTAACCGTGGTTAACGATTGAATGGCATAGATCGTCCGGTAGCCATAGGTCGTCCCATAATGGGCGGCGTAATTACTGCCGACCGTGCCATAAGGCATCCACCAGAAGTCACTGGTCAGCCGGGCCTCAAAATACGGCGTCCGCGGTATCGTCGGCATGCGGCTAATCTGCTGATGACTCTTCAGCTTGCTCAACGCCACATAACCGCCATCAATCGCCGTTGCTTGGGGATAGCTCCTGAGCACCGTTCCATGCTGAAGCGGGAACTGAACGGCCGCCGTAATGCGCACGTACTTCTTGCCGTGAACCATCACAACCTTGACGACGGTCCACTTCTTCTTGGTGCTCATCATCTTTCCCAGATAGCGGCTGCCTGAGTGCAAACCGCGTGGATAACTGTAGACCTTGGTTCGCAAGTGCTTCGCCGTAAATAGCCGCTGTTGGGGATACGCGGGAAGCCGCATCTTTTTTGCAGCCTGAGCCGTGGTCCCCGTTCCCCACAGTAACAGCCCAAGACTACTCCCTAATAGTAGTTTGATCCATTTCATTAGCTTGTTCCTCCCCAAGGTTGTGTACTGCCTGACAAACTAAAGGTTTTGGCCCTTCTCCCACGTCGTTGCGGATAGAAGGAGTCCTTGCTTAACTATTTCATCAAATAACTCATGGGTCCGGCGAGAAACCTCACCGGCCGTTTCGGCATTACTCTTGGTCAAGTAGTCCGTAACATCCCCGGTAACCCCTGCGTCCGTAGCCGCAACCCGTTGCCGAGCATACGATTGGCAACCTTCGCGATAAGCGTTGATGGTGGCAACGAATTCGTGGAAATGGGGTTCGATCATCACGGACAAGGTCTTCGACAACCAGTAAACGTTGTCGACAGAAACTGTTGTCGTGGTGTTCTTGTAATCCTCTGGCGTGTCGTTGATGTTGGTAAAGAATGGCACGTAAGGGGCGTAAGCAAAGAAGCCCAGGGCAATCCATTGGATCGCCGCGTGGTCGGCCGGAACATCGTTGCGAATTTGCAGAATCGAGGAACATTGATTCCGGTCCATCGCAATTGACCGGTACTTCTTCTGATCATCGGCGGAGCCCGAAGCAAACGTCCCAAATGGATCGTATGGCGTGCCGTTGTAATGTGAAGATAGGAAGAATTCTACATCTTCGATGGCAATCTTCTTCTCGGGCACGCGAGCGAATGGCATGTCTTGGTCCGTTGGCGTTTGGTCGGTAATGGATGGGTTAAACATCTTTTGGCCATACCACGTCCGTGGCGTGTTGTAGTAAGCATCGCTTTCATCATGGGTTCCAAAGATATCCCGGAAGTTAAAGGTGCCTGGCTTAGGATTCAAATGATTTTTATTGACGAAGTCAACCAAGTCCGTGGCGACCAGGAAGTTGTCGGTATCGCTAACGTCGACCTCTTCCATCACCGTTTGGTTAGGTGCAACCGCATAGGTGTTGTCTGGCAAACGCATGGCTGCCCAGTGGTGACCACCGGCCGTTTCCAAGTACCAGATTTCATCTTGGTCGTTAAAGGCGATACTGTTACATTCGCCGGTCCCATACTTTTCCAAGAGAGCACCCAACCGTTGGGCCCCTTCCTTGGCAGTCTTGATATATGGCAAGACTAACGTGACCATGGCCTCTTCATTGACCCCGTCATCGACCAGAGGATCGTAGCCCAAGACCCGGGCATTCGTGGCAGTGGTTTCGGTGGCACTCATCCCGACATTCAATTCATTGATGCCGGCTTCTTCATACAGGCCGTCACTTTGATCGGCTTGTGGGGTACCCGTATAGCGGTAAGCATGATCGGGTAAGGGGACCGTAACGCCAGTGACACCTGACGTAAAGGTTGCGTTCTTATGATCAGTCGCTGGATGAGCGACGACCTTAATCGGATTTACTGGCCCGTAGCCATCCTCGTTACGCGCAACAATCGTGGAGCCATCCATACTGGCGGCTTTACCCACTAAAATTTCGGTACAATCGGAACTTTTCTTCAACATATTTATGTTCCGCCCCCTTTGCTTCCAGTATAGGATTATCGGTTGCTAAGGGCCACCCTTTTTGAACATTCGGCCGTTAATTATTGATCATTGGGTCATGAACGACTTCACCGCATGAAACCGGTGCCTTCCTAGGCAGCATTGATTGTTCGCCGAAAGGATTAATAGACCCCAAACCAAAAATCCCCCACGACGTCAACCAGACGTCGCGGGGGATGGATTAGCGTTAGATTTAGAAGCGGCGGCGTTCACGATTCATCGTATTGGCATCCCAACGATGACGAATCCACTTAGCCAGTTCGGTAATCAACAACACGATGGCGCCAGCTAGGATTGGAATCCCCCAACCATAGTGGAAGTTTACATCGGTGGTATGGAAGACCCCTTGCATCGCGGGCCAATAAATAATACCGGCCTGCAGAATCAATAGGATCCCGACGATCACGAAGCTCATCTTGTTGCGGAAGAAGTATTTCGAGAATACCGGATGGTCGTTCTGTAAATTAAATAAGTAGAAGACCTTCCCGAAGATAATCACGTTCAGTGTCATGGTACTGCCGACCACGGCCGAAAGTCCTTGCGCCGTCAGAACATCGTAGGCAATCATCCCCAGCCCCGAAATCAACAGGGACACGTAGGTAATTTCAAAGATGTCCAACTTGGACAGGATCCCCCGACTAACATCCCGGGGTCCCCGACGCATGATCCCACTCTCGGCGGGCTCGAAAATAAACGCAAACTGAATCGTCAGGGCCGAGACCATGTTGATCCACAACAATTGCGTTGGGAACAACGGTAACGGCTGGTCCATCAGGATACTCATCACGACGATCAAGCCTTCGGCAAAACTGGTCGGTAACAGGAACCGAATCGTCTTACGAATGTTGTCGAAGACGTGACGACCCTCGCGGACAGCCCCCAGGATTGACGTGAAGTCATCATCGGCCAAGACCATATCGGCGGAGTCCTTGGCGACGTCGGTTCCCCGAATCCCCATGGCCACCCCAATATCGGCCTGCTTCAGGGCCGGCGCATCGTTCACCCCATCACCCGTCATGGACACCACGTGCCCCCGTTGTTGTTGGGCCTTCACGATTCGCAACTTATCGGCCGGCGTGGTCCGGGCAAAGACGGTGTAGCGGTCAATCTGGTCCGTCAATTCCTCATCGGATAACTTTGCCAACTCCGGTCCGGTGATGGCCTTGGCCTGCTCCGAAAGATTCAGCTGTCGGGCAATCGCCGCGGCGGTTTCGGGGTCATCCCCCGTAATCATCTTAACCTTAATACCGGCATACCGTAATTGACGAACGGCATCGGCGACACCCGGGCGAGGCGGATCAATAATCCCGGCCATCCCGGCTAAATGGAAGTCCTGGCCAATCTCAAGGTCATCGACCTCGGTCACATCGCCGGCAACGGGCTGATAACCCAAGGCCACGACCCGCTTACCTTGACGAGTCAGCTGCGATAATCGCTGTTGCCAGGCAACTTGGTCGATCGTTTCACCCTGCGCGGCCATCTTCTGCATCAAGGTTTGGGGCGCCCCTTTAACCAACAAATAGCGTTGGTCGGCGTGGTCAACCAGGCGGGCCGAATAACGGATCGCCGAATCAAATGGTCGCGAATCAATCTCCGCTGGATCCGGATCGGCCCCCACTAATTTGTGGTAGAGCGCGGTCAAGGCCCCATCGGTTGGCTCCCCGGTTAACAACCACTGCCCATCTTCCTCATGGAATTCGGCATCGGAGGTCTGACCGGCAATCTGCACCAACCACTCTAAGTCAGGATCGGCCTGCCAGGCAACGGTCTGACCCTCGTCGGTTTCGACCTGGCCGGTGGCGTCATAACCCACCCCAGACACGGTGTAGGTGTCCTTAGCGGTTAAAACATCGGTCACGGTCATCTCGTTCTTGGTTAAGGTCCCGGTCTTATCGGTGTTCACAATGTCGACGGCCCCCAGCGTTTCGACGGCGGGTAGCGTCTTCACGATCACATTTTGCTTGGTCATCTGTTGGGTTCCCATGGCCAGAACCACCGACGTACTTGCTGGCAAGCCCTCAGGCATGGACCCCACCACCATGGTAATGACGGCCACCAGCAGGACTGGCAGACTGTAGACATGGGTGATCATCCCCAGGATGAACAGTAAGACAGCGGCAATCAGGATAGCAATCGACAGACCCAGTCCCAAGCGATTCAGGTTCTTCATCAGTGGTGTGGCCTGCTGCTTAACCTCGGCCACGTTTTGCTGAATGTGACCAATCTCGGTTTGGGCACCGGTCACCGTCACGATTCCACGGCCAGACCCATTGGTCACGGCCGTGGAGGCAAAGGCTTGGTTCGTCCGTTCGGCCAACGCCAGGTTGGCGACGGGCAAGGGATCTTCCCCCTTTTCCACGGAGTCGGTCTCACCGGTCAACGCGGATTCCTGAATCTTCAAGTTGTCGGCATCGATGAGTCGCAGGTCGGCGGGGACCGTATCCCCGGCTTCCAACTGCACGATATCACCAGTCACCAGCTCGCGCGCTGGCAGCGTGACCTTTTGCCCGTCACGAATGACCACGGCCTCGGAAACCAGTAGGGCCTTGATCCGGTCAAGCGCGTTGTCGGCCGAGCGTTCCTGGAAATACCCGATGAAGGCATTGGCCACAATGACTAGGCCAATAACAATGGAATCGGAGTAATGGTGCATCAGGAATGTAATCAGGGCGGCGGCTGCCAGGATATAGATGATACTGTTGTTAAACTGCTTCAGAAACCGTAGCAGGTTGGACTGCTTCTTCGCTGTCAATTCATTCGGACCATTCTGCCGTAGTCGTGCCTGCGCCTCGGTGGTCGTCAACCCGGACTCTTGATCCGTGGCATAATCGACAAGTAAGGACTCAGTCGAACGCTGCCATAACGGCGGCTGGATGGGTCCAGGGTCAGTGGTTTCTGCTTCAGTTGGGGTGGAACTGGTTAATTCTGGTTCTTGCGCCATATAAATAAATCTTCCTTTCAATATAAATGCTACTTGGTATTAGCGATCGGGTATGGGTAACGTCACGTTACGTCGGTCCAAGGCGTCCACCTTCCTATCTAAGATTAAGTTAGTTCATTTTACCAAGTCACCCCTTAAATTGCATCTATTACGGACTCAATTGAAGGAATTTTTAATTATGGGGTGAACCAAAAACAGGTCTAATCAAACAAGCACCTTGTATTTCCACGAATCTCCGTGTAAGCGACTGACGGCCGCTGTCATTCATCAGATTGTGACCGGACAATCTATCCCGATGATTGGTGCGGCTCTACAACGCAATCAAACACAGGCAGGTCTCGGATCCCCCAAGCAAAGGTTCAATCTCGGTAGTCGCATTGTCACCCTTTCGCCAAATTAAAAAGCGGTCCTCACCAGCGTGGTTGCTCTCATGTCAACCACGCTGGTGAGGACCGCTTTCGCGTTAATGTTTACGGTTAATACGCAACCTTGAAGTTGGTCTGCGGCGTTCCTTGAACGTCGGGATGGGCTTCAAAGTAGTCTTGAATCAATTCGGCCATGTCCCGATTGACTTCGCGAATCACCTTATCCGTGGTGAACATGGGGTACTCGCCCCCACCATTCCCCCGGTACTGATTCATTGCCACATCGATCGGTTGATCGACTAGCAAGGGTTCTCCATGATAGCGCAACTCGGTGACCCGTTGGCCCACCGGTTGGTGGAGATCAAACGCGTAGTCGATCCCACTGTAAATATCGTAGTTATAGAGCTCGACCTTGGGGTAGGTGAACGCCGAAGCAATTTGAACGGTTCCATCAGCGGCCAACTCGAAGAAGCTGGCACACCGTTCTAACGCCTCACGAACATCCTGACCCGTTAGTCGTTCGACCACCAACGTATTGGGATATGGATAACTATTCAAAACCTGACGGAGCGTCACGTCATGGGCAAAGCCCCGCACCCCGTCATTGAACAGTGCCGTGGCCGCGACATCGGTATCACAGGCCGCCATCTCAACGTCATTAATGAATTGAAGATAAGGGTGCCCGGTCAACCGGGCGGCCATATGGTCGGTCACGACTAAACTTTCGCCAGAAATGTGGCCGGTTGGCTGGTCGAGCCAGGTCTGAACCCGTTCTTGGATTGGGTCCGTCAACACCTGTAGCTCGGGATCTGGCGCGGCATCGGCCACCGGCAATAACTTTGCCTGGCGGTCAATCACTCGTCGATTCGTGTCTAGCCGGAGTTCAATCTGGCCCACCGCAATGCCCTTCTCACCGGGTTGAGTGGTGGCCACCCCATGATAGACCCCAGCCAATTGGCGATGCTGGTGGCCCGTCACTAGGGCGTCAATTCCCGGTACGGCGGTCATTAATTGGTAGCCTTCATTCTCTCCGGTCAGGCGTTCGGTGGGCTCACCCGTCTCCAGATCGGCCTCAAAGCCGCCGTGATAGGCCACGACAACCAGGTCGGCCTGAGCCTTGAGCTTCGGCACCCAGTGCTTCGCCGTAGCAACGGCAGATTCAAAGGTCAGCCCGGCAATATGGTCGGCCTTCTCCCAGGTTGGCACGTAAGCCGTCGTCAGGCCCAAGATGGCAATCTTCAGGCCTTTCTTTTTCACAATTCGATAGGGGGCATCGACGATCTTTTGGTCCTCGGCCCCGCCAATGTTGGCCCCTAGAATCGGATAGGTCCGCTGGCATTCACAGTTACGAATATAGTCGAGCCCGTAATTAAATTCATGATTACCTAGAACCCCGGCATCATAATTAATGATTGAGGTTAATTTGGAAAAGAGGGCCTGGTCCTTAGGGGCTTGCTTAGCCAAATAACCGGCAAACGGGGCCCCCTGAATCCAATCCCCATTCTCAATGGCAATGACCACGTCGTCTGGTCCGGCATGCTGCTGAATCTGGCGAATAATCGTGGCCGCCTTCAGCATTCCGTACGGTTGATAGTCATCCCGACTACTATAACTCGTGGGATACACGTGGCCATGAACGTCGCTGGTCGATAGAATTTTAACCCGCATCATTAAATGAGCCTCTTTCGTAATTGTTCTGACAAGGAATCAATCAGGAGCACCATGACCACAATTCCCAGGAGGATAATGCCCACCCGTGGCCAGTTCCGTGTCTGAATCGCAAAGATCATGGGGGTACCGATACCACCGGCACCCACCATCCCTAAGATGGAAGCGGAACGAACGGCGATTTCAAACCGATATAACGTGTAAGAAATGAATTCCGGCATAATCGTGGGCAGAGTCGCCAGCATGAAGACCTGTGGGCTGTTCCCACCGGCACTGACGATCGCCTCTTCGGCACCCCGGTCCATGTTTTCGATGGCTTCACTAAACAGCTTGCCCAACATCCCAATCGAGTGAATGCTGACGGCCAGGACCCCGGCGTAAGAACCCGGTCCAACGGCCTTGATAAACATGATGGCCAGCACAATTTCTGGGAACGTCCGGATTAAGGTCAGGACAATCTTTCCACTCCCGGAACGCAGACGGTAGTGTTCCTTCTCGCTCCGGGCGGCCCAAAAGGCAAACGGCACACTGATCAAGGCGGAAATAATCGTCCCCAAGAAGGCAATTGCCAACGTTTGTAAGATTAAGGAAACCAGGTCTTCCCCGCTACCGTTATAGACATACTTCCAGTCCGGGTTCACCAGGCCGTGAACGATTGACTTGGAGACGGAACCGGCCGACTCTTGAAGACCGGTGAACTGAAGACCACCGATTGCCCAGACGTAGATAACCGCGACGACGATCAGCCATACCAGCCAGTTCCACCGCCGCCAGAGGGAAAGATGGGGTTTATTATTCGACATCATTGCTTGCATATTAGAGTAGCACCCTCCTTAAGTGGTTACTGATACCATCAATGATCAAGACCACCACGATGGTTGCCAGGATAATGACGGCGGTCGCCCCATAGTTGAATTCGTTCAGTGACCGTTGCAGGTAAACCCCGATACCACCGGCACCCAGGTACCCCAAGACGGTCGAGGCCCGCACGTTAATTTCCAACGTGTAGAGAAAATAACTGACAAATTGATTCATAATTTGCGGTAGGACGGCATACCAAATGATGGTAATCTTGCTGGCACCCACGGACTCCATGGCCTCCAGCGGTCCCATATCGATCGTTTCAATCACTTCATAGAATAGTTTCGAAATCATCCCGAACGAGAAGATTGCCAGGGTAATCACCCCAGCCGTCGACCCAATCCCGAAGATCGCGACGAAGATGGCTGCCAATAACAAGTCGGGTAACGTCCGCACCAGGTCCAAGACCAGTCGGTCGAACCCCCGCAGAAATTTATTGTGAACCAGGTTACCCGCCGCCATCAACGCAAACGGAATGGCAAAGATTGTTCCGATGGTCGTCCCTAAGATGGCCATCTGAATCGTTTCAATTAAGGGCTGGATGATCACACTCAGGTAGTCCCAGGTTGGGTTGGACATCCGAACAATTAAGTCGGCAAATTGGTCCAGGTTGCTAAAGAACATGCCAACATTAACGTCGGTCATCTTGGAGGAGCCAATGAGCAGTAGAACCATCAAGGCCGTCCAACCGAATCCCTTAACATGCCAGCGTTGGATCCAGGAACGACGAGGCAGATTAGCATTTGTCATAGTCGCGCCCCCTAAATGGCCTGGTAGATCTTATTCAGATCTGCCTCGGTCACGGCGCTAATTGGTTCATCGTAAACCAATTCACCGGCACGCAGGCCCACAATTCGGTCGGCATATTCACGGGCTAATTCCACCGAGTGCAGGTTCACAATGACCGTGAGCCCATCCTCCTGATTCAGACGCTTCAAGATATCCATCACGGTTTTGGTCGTCAAGGGATCCAAGGAAGCGATGGGTTCATCGGCTAGGATAATCTTGGGGTCTTGCATTAACGTCCGCGCGATGGCGACCCGTTGTTGCTGACCACCAGACAGCTCATCTGCCCGTGCATAAATTTTTTCGGCCATGTTGACCCGATTCAATGAGGTGACTACCTTTTGCTTATCCTCCGCGCTGAATAAACCCATCACACTCTTCCAGGTTGGGTAGTAACTGACCCGCCCGGATAAAACATTCTTTTCGACACTAGAGCGATTGATCAGGTTAAAGTTTTGGAAGATCATGCCGATCCGGCGCCGCAGAGTGCGGAGTGAACGTCCTTTATAGGCACTGACCGCTTCATTCTCGACGTAAACTTCACCCTCAGTCACCTCATGCATCCGGTTAATCGTCCGCATCAGGGTACTCTTACCGGAACCAGATAAGCCAACCACCACTAAGAATTGACCCTTGGGAATGCTAAAGTCGATATCCTTCAGACCAACAGTCCCGTTACTGTAGACTTTACTAACATGTTTAAAACTGATAATTGGTGCTTGTTCCATTTCGTAGGCCCCCCGTAAAAAAGTAGCCAGGTGCTCATCCAAGCTTGCCCCGCTACTTTCAGATATCGTCATTATTACTAATTATTTATCGAGCTTTGCGGCTTCCTTATCGTACTTCCGGATAATATCAAAGTTACTATCCTTGGAGTCCGTGTAGCCTTCATGTGAGTAGACACTGGAGATAATGTCATGACCCTTCTTGGTCTTCGCAATATCCTTAAATGCTGAGGCAATCTTCTTTTGCCACTTAGCACTCATGTCGCCCCGTACCGTAATCGTATCGTTAGGAATCTTAGCGGTCGTGTAGATTGGCACAACCTTCTTCATGATGTCCTTTTGGTCATTCATAACCAGCTTACGAGCGCCTTGGAAAACAAAGGCGGCATCCGTGTTCTTGTTATAAACGGACAGAACACCTTGGTCATGACCCTTCACTTGAACGGTCTTGATGCCGTTCTTGTTAATATTGACGCCATGGTCCAGCATTTCAACGGCTGGGTAAACCCATCCGGCAGTTGACGTCGTGTCTTGAACGGCAATCTTCTTGCCCTTCAGGTCCTTGATCGACTTAATGCCGCTATCGGCCCGAACCAAGATTTGTGCCCGGTAATAGTCAACCAGCTTCTTGGTATTTTCATCGTTTGGTTCCTTGACACCGAATCGTTGGGCTTGCAACAAAACCTTGTCGCCATATTGCTTGTGAGCCAGAACATAGGCATCAGGTGGTAAGTAACCCACGTCAACCTTCTTAGAACCCATCGCTTCAACAATCGTATTGTAGTCGGTTGAAACGCTCACCTTAACCGGAATTCCCAATTCCTTCTTCAGTAAGCCTTCAAGTGGCTTAGCTTTTGCTTCAATCGTGCCTGCATTAGATGACGGAACAAATTCAACAGTTAGTTTCTTAGGGGTGTAGCCCTTCGATTTACTACTATCTTTCTTCCCACAGCCAACCAGTAAAGCTGGCAATACCAATAACGCTGTGACGGTAAAAAGCAACTTCCACTTGCCTCGTAAATGCATCAAGTTCACTCCTCAGGTATATGTATTGGACTCTCACGAACAATTACAATTCTAGCAGGAAAAAGAACTTTTACAACAAGAATTTTCCGTAAAGTTCGCAATTAGAATATTTATAATTGAAGATTCGTTAATCCACCGCCAGGTAAACCGTAAAACCTAAACGATAAACTTTTCTTTCCATTAGACATTTGCCATCCATCCATTGTATATAACTTTAATCTGCCAACCTGTTCGCCATTCGTTGAGAAAACTATACCAATTGTTGAAAACAAGCCCGGATTTATCTGTTTTCAGCTGAAAACAATTTCATGAGTTAGTTTAAGAACCCTTTTCAGCGGTCGAAAAATTGTCCTCATCTTAAATAGTAAGCCAACCGAACCTTCTGACTCGACCGGATCGCTTTTGCCCAATCATCACGATCATTGATCACTGTCAACCGAATAAACCGACCCAGTAAATTTGTAATATTACAAATCGCCAGAATCGCCCATTGGCCTTGATTTCTTTGTTATAGTAAAGGTGTCGTAAAACAATTGCTTAACAAACAGACGACAAACTAAAGCTTTTTTGATGACCGCCGTCAGGGTACCCGGAAAATGCCTTGACCTGGCCTGTCCTCAAAATATATCGATTAACCCGCTTGAATCAGACTAAATCCCAGTTCGATTCAATCGGGTTAATTTTTTTGGCCTTTTTTCGACTAAAGGTCGACACAAAAAACAGAGTTGAGGAAATCCCTCGACTCTGTTTTTTAGTTAACCGCGTTCATTTAATGTTGCGGCCAATCGCTGTAAGACTCGCGCCAATTCCGAACGATCCGCATCAGAATAGTCCGCTAGGCGTTGGCGGAAAGCGGCTTCCCTGGCAACCTTCACTTGCAATAAGGCTCGCTGCCCCTGTTGGCTTAACGTTACTCGTCGAATTCGCTGGTCCCGCCGCTCTACCTCCATGAGCCATCCTGCTTTGACCAACTTATCAACTTGACGGCTGACGGACGAGTGATTCCGACCAATCTGATTAGCCAGTTCACCAATGCTGATCTCCGGTTGCCGGCCTGCCCGAACAATAATGGGTAGAGCGGCCGGTTCTAAGGAGATTTCCGCTCGCTTCAACAAGTCACGGTCCTGTTGGGGTTGATTGAAAAACGTCACAATTTCAAATAAGGCTTCAAAGATTTCATTATCCATAGTTGTTATTATACCAGATTCAAGCTATAATATGTGCATGTTGCACCAATAAATAAACTTAAAAAGGAGATCACTTATGACAAAGAAAATCGGTTTAATCATTGGCTCTACCCGACCAAGCCGCATCAGCCCCAGCATCGCCAGCTGGTTACAAGCTCGCGTGACGCAACCTGGTCTAACCGTCGATCTCATTGACTTAAAGACCATTAACCTGCCATTCTTAGACGAAGAAGCCATGCCTTCCGATGGCAACTATCAACTGGACCACACCAAGGCCTGGAGCGCCTTGATTCAAGGGTACGATGGCTTTATCCTGTTGTTCCCACAGTACAATTGGGGTTATCCGGCACCCTTAAAGAATGCCCTCGACACCTTATACGCCGAATGGCGCGGTAAGCCCGTCAGTCTAGTCTCCTACGGTGGTCACGGTGGTTTTCAGGCCGCCCTCGGCATGCAGCTCGTCGTTCGGGGACTAAAGATGCCCATCATGACCAACAACCTCCGAATCGATTTGAAGAAACCCGACTTGAACGAGACTGGTCACTTCATTGACCCGGCGGCCGCATTGGCCCCTTACGAATTTGACGCTAATCAGCTGGGCGCAGAGTTTGTCCATCGACTCGGTGACTAAATGAACCCACTTTAAAAGCCGTTGCGGTTGTCCGCAACGGCTTTTTTTATAAGTTTAGCAAGCGGTCCCGTAAGGCCGTCATGGTCACAAAATCATCGGTAAAGATTCCGGCAATGTGTTTTTCAAACAACTGCTGAGCCAACTTGGGGTCGTCGACCGTCCAAATCCGTTCGGCAACTGGCACATCGTCTTGATACCGGCTCAAATGTAATCCGGCAAGATGTTCATTCTCGACCAACGCCGCCGCATTCACCACGGGCTTATCCGTTAGCCAACAGTAACTTTCATCAGGGGCTAATGCTTGGCACCGCTTGAGGGTGGGTAAATGAAACGATGAAAAAATGACGGGATGTTCCAATGGGGTGGCGTGAACCATCGCCAGAACAATTTTCTCAATGCCGGGGTACTGGAGCTTATCCGTCTTTAATTCCAGATTCAATTGGACATCGCGATGGCTAACGAGCTTTAAGAACTCCGCCAGCGTCGGCACCGCAGCCTGATTGGCCAAGTGAAATTGCCGTAATTCGGCCAACGTATAGTCCATGATCCGGCCACGACCATCCGTGGTCCGGTTGATCCGCTCGTCATGCATGATGACGGGGACCAAATCCTTCGTCAAATGAACATCAAACTCGATGCCCTCGATGCCGTGTTCGACGGCATACGTGAACCCCGCCATTGAATTCTCTGGAAACTTCTCTGGATAACCCCGATGCCCAAACACTAACGTCTTTCCTGTCATTATTCCCTCTCCTGCCTAACTAGCATGCCGCCAAGCCATTCAGCTGCACCCCTAAGATTACTTCCAGTCTACCCGTCTACCGTATCGAAGTCATTTAGTCTGTGTAAAATTGCCGTAAATCTAACGACTATAAACGAGAGTGGGACAAAAGGCGGTTAGCCGGCGAGCATTAAGGCTGCTAACCGAATAATCCTGGTCTTGGATTGTTTGGTTAGCAGTTTTAAGCGGAACCGGGTGCCTTTTTTCGCACGTTTCGACCATATAGATGGGTACACGAAAAATGAATCTGGGGTTTTGTCCAAGGCTTTCTGCTTAGTCTGACCAAATGTCATCCGCGATCTGCTTAACGAGCTTCAGCTTGGCCCATTGTTGGTCTTCGGTTAACTGATTGCCTTCTTCAGTGGACGCAAACCCACATTGGGTTGACAGCCCCAGGTTAACTAGCGGAACCTGCTTGGCGGCGTCCCGAATCCGAGCCTCCACGGCGGCGACGTCCTCTAATTCGGGGAATTTTGACGTGATTAATCCCAGGATCAGGCGCTTATTGGTGTCGCCGTTCCAGATCCGTTTCAACGGACTGAAATCGCCGGAACGGTCGCTGTCATACTCCAGGAATAGGCCGTCATAGTGTAATTGACCCAGGTAGTCGGCAATGTCGTCATACCCGCCGGAGAAGAGGTAGGTCGACTTGAAGTTTCCCCGACAGATATGCGTGGTGATGGTCAAGTCATCCGGCAATCCGGCCAACAATTGGTTGATCACGCGCACAGCATCCGTTGCCAAATCGACGAACTTTTGATGGGCGGCCGCGTCATCCTTAGTGGCATTCAGTTGGCTAATCAGGAAGGCCCAGGTCGTATCATCCAATTGTAGATAACGACACCCGAGGTCATAGAAATGTTGGATTGTCTCATGGTAGGCCGTTGCTAGATCATCTAGATAAGCCTCCCAGGTTGGATAGAAGTCGTGCCAGTTGTCGCTCCGATTGTCACGGAAGAGCATCGTTGGTGACGGGATCGTCTGCTTGACCAGGACATCATCTGGTACCAGTGTCTGCAAGTACTGAAAACTCTTGAAGAATGGATGATCCGGATTATAGGCGATCTTACCCACCAGATCGGCGTTATCCGTTCGTGTTTTACGCCCATGAAATTTATAGCTCTGCTGATAATCATAGTGACCAACCCCAGTTAGTCCCCAGAGAAAGTCGAGATGCCACCAGCTCCGATTGAACTCGCCATCGGTGACGTCGCGAAGGCCAATCTGAACCTGTTCGTTGACCACCCGCTGCGTCTCACGGTACTGAACGGTCTGAAGCTGTTCGGCGGTCAGTGTTCCCTGGGCAAATTGGGCGCGGGCCTCTTTTAAGGCTGCTGGTCGTAATAAGCTCCCCACGACATCATAACGGTAAGGGTACTGAATTTTAGTTGTTGTCGTCATTAATCATTCCTCCTAAATAATCACAAGCATCCGGACAGCCAATTGAGATGAAGCAACGATGCCTGCCTGCGTTCGACTGGCAGCGGTCCTCACCGCACCTGCCGGAATGCACCCATTTTCCTTCGGTCGTTTGGCGTGCACCGCCAAACGTCTCAGGGAATCAGGTCATTGCCACCCTCGGTCTGACCGTTGTCAGTCCAGCGAGGCAGCGACCACCGTCACCTAACCCACCTTTCCCATCAATCCATCGTTAACCAGAAAAAAACGCGCCCATCCCCTGAACTAATTGCTTAGTTCAAGGGACGAACGCGTCGTTTTACCACCCTAATTCACAAAGTCCTCACAGGCCTTGCCTCAACGGTACCTATTGATACCCGGAAAGCTAACGGTTCCTACCGATCAAGTAGCTTCAACCACTTGATAGCTATTGGGAGCTCATCTTCATGACGAACCACAGACCCGTTTTCACTTGACCGGGCTCACTGGACAATGGCGTCGTCACTACTCTTCTCCTAGCTGATTTATGACAGATTAATTAGAAATTAGTGATAATATTATGCTTGGTTCTCATAATTGTCAAGACCTATTTTAGGAAAGAACCACGACTTTGCCAAAGCTCCGATGACTGGCCAGATACTCATGCGCCGCTTGCATGTCCTTCAGCCCAAAGACCTTCACTGGGCTGACGTCGATGTCATGATCGTCGATCAACTTAAATAACGCCTGAATTCGGTGCTCATCAATATTGCCCGAATGAAACGCCGTCAAATAGGTATTGCTAGGGATCTTCTCGACGGGTTCAAAGTCTTGCAGTCCCCACTGGCCACCCAACTCACCGGTGGCACTCACAATTCCTGCTGGATTTAAATGCTGGAGCGACTCGGGAACCGTTGCCGCACCAATCAATTCAAGAATCTTATCGTAGCGTTGTCCCGTCGGCAGTTGACCATCTTGGTCTAGAACGACCTGATCAAACCCGGCCGCCAGCAATTGGTCGCGTTTGGCCAGGGATCTCGTGCTACCGGTAACCGTCACTGATGCCATGGCATGCGCCAGTTTAGCGGCCGCTACCCCAACACCACTCGTGCCACCACGAACCAGCATCGTATCGCCGTCATGGAGCTGTAAACCTTCCAGGGCCCCGTAGGCCGTATAGTACGTTTCAGGAACCGCCGCCAGATCGGACCAGGATAGGTCGGTCGTTACCGGAAAAAGTTGCTCATTTGGAATTAAGGCGTATTCGGCATAGCCCCCGTCATAAGCCCGGCCCATTTCGCCCATGAAGGTCACCACTTTCTGACCAACCGGCAGGCGTTCGGCATTCGTGGTGTCAGCGATGACGCCAACGGCTTCAATCCCTAAGATACGGGGAAACTTAACGCTAGGAGACTCGCCATCCCGGGTAAAGATTTCCGAATGATTGACCCCACGGCCTTTCACTTCGACCAATGACCACCCCGGTTTAACGGTCGGACGGGGAACCTCCGTGTATTCAAGAACCTCAGGTCCTCCTGGATGACGCACCACAATGGCTTTCATCATAATCCCTCCCACTTAATCTAATAGTCCATGACTCTTCAGATAATCACGAGCAACCGTTGCCGCCTTCTCGTGTTTAACCGTGACGCGATAATTCATCTTCTGCATATCGGTCGTCGTGACCTTGCCGGCTAACTTGTTCAACGTTGGTCGGAGTTCTGGATGGGCCGTTAGCAGTTTCTCCGTCATCAATGGCGCACCTTGATAAGGTGGGAAGAAACGCTTATCATCCTTCAGCGTCACTAAATGATATTCCTGAATCTCGGGATCGGTCGTATAGCCGTCAACCAGGTTCACCTTGCCATTGACAATCGCCTTGTAACGGATCGAAGGTTCCATCGTCTTGGCGCTGGCAAACTTCAGGTTGTAGGTCTTGCTCAGACCCGGATATCCGTCCTTCAGTTGATAGAAGTCGGGGTCGAATCCGGCATGAATCTTGCCCTCAACCGCTGTCAGATCGGAAATGGTCTTCAGGTGATACTTGGCCGCGAAGGACTTCGTTACCGCCAGGTCATACCCATTTTGATAGGCCATGGGTTTCAGATAGGCCATCCGATATTGTGACTTCAGGGCCGACTTGGCCACCTGATAGGTCTTGGTCGGATCGTGGCTAGCGGACTTCTGTCCCTTAACCAGCGATTCCAACACTGTCCCGGTAAACTCGGGATAAATGTCGATGGACCCCGATTTCAACGCCTTGAAGAGGAACGAGGTTCCCCCGAAGTTGGCCTTCGTGGCCACCTTCATCCGTGGGTGATCATGCTCGATTAAGTCCTTGTACATATTGATTAAAATTTCGGGCTCGCTGCCCATTTTCCCGGCAACCGTAATCGTGGTTTCCGGGCTAGCAATCTTACGATAACCGGCAAAACCACCAATCAGGACCACCAGGGTCGCCAAAATAATCCCAACCTTCTTGAAGGACAATCGGCCTAGCCAGTCGATGGCCGCCCCAAAGATCAGCGCCAAGAGGGCCGACAGAACCGCCCCAATAATCAGTAAGGCATTGTTATTGGTTTCAATCCCCAACAGGATATAGGTCCCCAGGCCACCGGCGCCAATCAACGCCGCCAGCGTTGCGGTCCCGATAATCAGGACCATGGCGATCCGGATACCGGATATAATCATCGGTAGGGCCAATGGCAATTCGATCCGGAACAATTTCATCCGTCGGGACAGTCCAAACGCCGTCGCCGCCTCTTCCAGATTCGGATCGATGGTGGTCAAGCCGGCATAAGTATTTTGAAAAATGGGCATTACCGCATAAATGACCAACGCGATAATCGACGGAACCGTCCCAATCCCAACAATCGGAATTAGAATCCCTAACAACGCCAGGCTGGGAATGGTTTGGAGAATACTCGTGATCTGAAGCATGATGTTGGCGGACCGCTTATGATTCATCAACAGGATGGCCAGTGGAATCGCAATCAATGCCGCAATTAACAGCGAGATCAATGACAGCCCAATATGTTGGCCAATCGAATGGACAATGTCGCCACCCTGAGTCTTCAGAATATGCAAAATGTCTTGCAAGCTAGTCCACCTCCTTCATCGCTAAATAATCCAGCAGGTCCGCGGTAGATAGTTCGCGAGATCCGCTCTCAGTAGCCACTACGGCCGCTGACGTCGTCTTTAAGGCCGCGGCCAGCTCACTAACCGTTGACGTGGTAGACAGGCTGGGAGCGGCCGCTGTGGCCGTTCCGTAACCGTGGTCTAACAGGCGTTGAATGGTCTCCGGTTGGACCGCCTGTTCCGTTTCAAAGAACCCACGAACGAAGTCGTTGGCGGGATGTTCCATAATATCTTGACTGGTCCCCACCTGTTGAATATGACCAAGCCGCATCACCGCAATGTGTTGGCCCAGCCGCAAGGCCTCGTGCATATCATGCGTCACAAAAACAAAGGTCATCGACAGTTCCTTATGGAGCCGCAAGACCAGGTCTTGGAGTTGTTTTCGTGAAATTGGGTCCAACGCACTAAAGGGTTCATCCATCAGAACGACCTTAGGCTTGATGGCCAGTGCCCGAATAATTCCGACCCGTTGTTGTTCCCCACCCGACAGCTCACTTGGCATTCGCGTGGCATATTTATCGGGGTCCAAGTCAACCTGCTTCAACAAGGCCCGTGCCCGTTCAATTCGTTCTTTACGGGGCCAGCCCAACGATTCCGCCTGAATGGCGATATTTTCTTGAATCGTTAAGTTAGGAAATAACGCAATGTTTTGCAGGACATAGCCCATTTGAAGGCGTAACTGTTTTAAATCATAATCGATAATCCGCTTATCATTAAAGTAAATATTGCCATCGGTGGGCTCAATTAGCCTGTTAAGCATCTTTAACGTGGTCGTCTTACCACTCCCACTAGGCCCAACCAACACAAAAAAGTCTCCGGTTGGGATCGTCAAATTGAGGTCGTTGATGGCCTGATTAGTGGTATAACGCTTACTGACATTTTTGAATTCTATCATGACAACCTCCAACTTGTTATTTTATCTTCTGTTTTCTTAATTTTACCGCCGACGGCGGTTAGGAACGCCGTCCTATGGGGCCCGGCCGGAGCCAAAAAGCGGTCTCCGGCCTCGCCTTCAAGCCGCACATAACCCGTGAAGCTTAAAGGTCGGCTCGTGGTGTAAGGTCGAAAGGCCCCCGCCCTAATACCACTTTCACAGGACTCTGTTCCTAACCACCTCTGGCTAACCCTTGTTATAGCCAGACCTACTGGTCAACAGAGCCCGATATCGAGCTCGATGATTCACCATTAATCCTATTCATCTCAGGCGATTAAGGCTGATAGTCGTTCGAATCTCACAAACGACCATGGTTTAAATAAATTTAGGCCTAGACTGTTTTGGCTATTCCGACAATCTACGCCGGAGACAGCCAGACAGAGCCCCGTGGATGTGGCCTAAGTCGGGGGGATTCCCCGGCTTAGGCCACTGGCCAAGCTTTAAGCCTCACGGTCTTGGTGAGGCTTAAAGCTGCCCTGAAGACCGCCCCTCAGGCTTCAGGTCTGCCTCACCGGGCGGCGTCTGGCTGCCGTAGGCAGCCCAATCTAAACCAATATAATCAAGCCGAATTGCTTTCAACCATTAATTATACTGTCTTCAGTTGTATTTCCTATCAAAGGCCCTCATGAATTACGACCAGCAAAAAGCAATACCAACCACTATACCTTTTTTCTCAAGAACTGTTAATATTTTAAATAAAGACTTTGACGCCAAAACATTTAGAAAAGAAGGGATACCCGTGACTGATCCCACTGATATAGAAATTCTCAAACACCTGAACCGCAACTGTCGGATCAAGATTAACCGCTTAGCAGAACTCGTCCACTTAACCGCGCCGGCCGTGGCCGCCCGCATTCAAAAGATGGAGGACGATGGTGTCATCAAGAAATACACCATCGAAGTCGACCTCGAACAATTGGGATTTGACCGGCAAGTCTTCATTCAGGTCGCCCTAAAGGCCGACAAGCGTCCCGCCTATAACCAGCTGATCGCCGACTACCGCAACGACCTCCGCCACCATTATCGAACCACCGGTGAAAGTGGCTACCTAATCGAAGGCGCGTTCTCGACCCGCCGGGAACTCACCATGTTTCTGGCTCGACTGGAGGCATTGGCCAGCTACAAAGTCATCGACGTGATTGGCGAAGACCTGTAGCCCACCAATTCACCACACGAACTTCTTGCGTCGGTGAATGAAAAGTGCTGTAATCAGGTTGGTAAAACATTGAAAAAATCCGAATTAAATGATCAAAAATATTAACTGAGGTGACAGTAACATGGATGAAGTTGTACAGGCGTTAAGCGATATCGTCAAGCTAAATACGGTCAATGGCCATGAAAAACTGGTGGCCGACTACCTGGTCGACCTCTTGCAACAGCACGGCATCACCGGCAAGACCTTTGAATACGCCCCCGATCGGGTCAGTGTTGTCGCCGAGATTGGTGATGGGCACGGCCCCGTTGTTGGTTTCGATGGCCACTCGGACATTGTTGCCCTAGGAGACGACACCAAATGGCAAGTCCCCGCCCTCTCTGCGGCCATCAAGGATAATCTGATGTTTGGCCGAGGAACCTCCGACATGAAGTCCGGCTTAATGGCCGGTGTCTTTGCCATGATTCATTTAAAGGAACAGGGCGTGACTCTTCATGGCACCCTGCGGCTGATGGCCACGGTTGGCGAAGAGTATGGCCAATACGGTGCCAAGCAATTGGCCGCCGCCGGCTATGCCGATGACCTAGACACCCTGATCGTGGGTGAACCCAGCGGGGCCAACAAGCAATTGTTAAAACAACCTGCTATTCAGGCCATGTTGCAAATTGACAATGCCGGGGCGGAAAAGCTCCTGGCCGCCAACCACAGCACGGAACAACACTTCATCGAATTAGCTCACAAGGGATCGCTGACCTACACCGTTCATTCCAAAGGCGTTGCGGCTCATAGTTCAATGCCAGAAATCGGCAAGAACGCGATTACGCCACTGATGGCCTTCTACCAAAAGGAAGAGGCCTACTTCGATAGCATCAAGCACTACCGTAATCCGGTCTTGGGACCCGTTACCCCAGTCGTGACGCTGATCAATGGTGGTGAACAAATCAACACGGTTCCTGCCAGTGCCGAGATGGCCGTTAAGATTCGAACGATTCCCGAACTGCCAAACGCCGACATGCGGGCGGCCATTGAGCAGATCATTGCCGACCTGAATGCCGCCGGCGCCGAGCTTTCGCTAGAAGTTCACAGCGACCTGCGCCCAATGCACACGGCGGATGATGCACCACTGGTTCAAGCCGCCAAGGCCATCGGTTCGTCCAACTTGGAACAAGCCTTACCACTCATCGGGGTTCCCGGTGGCACCGATGCTTCCTCCTTCCTCGCGGCCAACCCCAACATTGACGTCATCATCTTTGGGCCGGGTAACATCACGGCTCATCAGGTCAACGAATACGTGGACCTCGACATGTATCACCGCTTCATCACGATCTACGAACAACTCATCACTCAATTACTGAAATAACCAGCCAACGCAAAAAAAGGCGGTCGTCAACTTGACGATCGTCTTTTTTCGTAAAACTATTCAGAGACTGAGCCGCCATAGCGGTTTGCTCACCACCTTTAAATCACGCCGCTGCCGGCCTGATTTATTATTGAGGGGCATCCTGCAACGACCAGGTAATCCTTGTTTGGTACTTACCAGCCTTCGAACCACCGTTTAACTCCAAGAGGACACCGGTGTCGGCCTTCCAGTCGTCCGTCACCTCGTACTTCCCATCGTTAACGGTCTCATCACATGAACGCGTTAACACCGTCGTTGGCGTGTTAGTCAACGATAGACGGCGATCGCCATCCACGTAGACCACCCGTCCGGCCGCCGGTTTCCCGTCAACCATCAGCGGTGTTGCCTGCGCCGACAATGACCAGCGTTTATCCTTACCACGGGTATCTTGAATGGCGAGCTTCCAATTATCGGCACGCTTAATCAATTGGGGGGTACCAGACAGTGTTCCTGACTGGAAGTTCTCCTTTGGTGATACCATGGCAAATTTGAGTTCACCCGCAACCTTGATGTTCACCTTCACCCGGTGCGAGGCATCTCCGTGACTCGTCACCGCTCGTAGGAATAACACGTTGTTCCCCGGCTTCAATTGCTTGGCCTTGAGGGGCAATCGGATCAGGCCATCGGCATTCACCTTCAGATCGGCCAAGGGCTGGTCATTTAAGACCGCCTTCACCTTGGTCTGCATGTTCATGTCCATGTCCCCGTTACACGTGACGACCACCTTGCCAAGGACCGTCGTGTCCTGACCGGCTTCAAGCGAAACCGAACTAGGACTGATGACCTGCAAGTCAACATCGGCATGGGGATTAATTCGAAACTGTGTGGTTGCGATTGATGCCACCCGCGCCGTCGACGTGAATGAACTCCCAACCGCTGGAACCATCTTGGTTTCCTTGACCTCCATCGCCTTACCGAAGAAATTAATCATCGCGGAGTCATTAACCTCGCTGAGCTCTTGGTCCAAACGAACCATTAGCTGCCGATCGGTCATCTCATCTAGCGACAGGACCTGTTTCTTCCCGTTGCCATAGATGATTTCCGCCCGCTCATAATTAATGCCATCGGGTAACCGGAGCTTCGCCCGAATGTCTGCCCAAGTCTGCCGACCACTCTTATAGTTCAAGTGGTACGCCACTTGTAGTTCATCCCCACTAACCACTTGGTCTCGCGGTGACAACACTTGTTTTCGTTCGACATCGATGATTTCCCCTGCGGTATCGACCACAATCAATCCGGGAATGTTTTCAAAGATGACGAGGTTATCGTCATGCGTGGCCCCCGTTGCGGAGGTAAAACCCCAACGGACCTTCGCTGGATCGTTCTTAGCGTGGGGCCAAGCCGGGTCGATCTTCTTCGGATCGATGTGCACGGTCTGACGCATTCCCGGCAAGGGATTATTCGTTGCCGGATCGCGATCATCAAACGCGTAGGTCATCTGTTCGGTCTTGGGGTCCCAGCGTAATGACAAGTGATGCCACTTCCCCGTGGCCAGGAAGTCCGGGTTGTTGGGATCAACCAGCACGCCTTGGTGAACCATCGAGTAATGATAGTCGGTTTTGCTAAGCAGACCGCCCAAGAAACCCTTGTCGGTCGCGTGTTGTACATACGTCGACGATTGGGCTGGATAGTTGGAAGCAATGTGCACAGGTGCTTCATTCAAGTCAAAGGACTGACCTTGGCCGGCCGCCTTAGCGCCATCCATGCCGTTATGCCGCGTATCGAACTCCAAGGCCCAGCTATTTTGAATGGCTGTTTCGGCCAAATGAACCTTCGAGCCTTGGTGGGCCAAGTTGTCGGCCGCCCACACACCCAGCGTTTCACTGGGCAGTTTGGTCTTCTTGCCGGCCGGAGATGTGGCTAGCGCGCCTAGGCCCGCCTTGTCGTTTTGCAAGACGAAGGCCATCCCGCTACTAACCGGGCTCTCTTGGCTCCCCAAGTACAGCCACATCGAAAACTTCTGGACCTTCTTCAAGTCCATATACCCTGAGTCGGTCGACCAAATCGCCCCAAACTCATACGGCCCTTCATGCAACCTGGCAATCTGGGTACCTGGCGTTTCAGAATTCTTACCGTTCACAATGGAGGTCGAACTCTTACCAGTCGTGTCTACCGTGAGAAATGGATTGGTCTTGTTGATTAAAATACCTTGTGGCGCAGTTGCTAAAGCGTCAGAATAATCAGCACGAGCTGTTATTTCATTACTCCCTAGACAAACGGCCAATAGAATCAAGCTAGCGCTCAACCACCGTTTGAACAACTTGCATCCCTCCTATTTCGTTAATTTTTCGTGGTGATCACGATAGAGCAGGTAGCCGATAACGGCTAACAACATCGCAATCAGTAATCCTAACAAGGCATACAGCCAGTAGTTAGGTTGCTTGGTTGGCGTCAAAACAGTCTTGTTGAGCCGCCGAACCGTCGTGCCCTGAATGGTAAAGTTGCGTTTGAACTGCCACTTCTGGGCGCCCGCCTTCGCCGACAGATAAAGTGTGTAGCGACCAGACGGGAGATTCTGGTTCCCCCACGGGATACCAAAGTTAAAGTTGCTGTTTGGCGCCATCCCCATGCCGGACTGTTGTTGTCGGATGAGGGTTTGCGTCGACCCAGCATTAGTCACTCGGGCATTGACCGTGAGTTTTTGCATAATCCCGGGCTGCGAGTTTTGCAGGTTGGCCGTCACCAAGTTACGCCGGTTAACCTGTACCGCTTGAATCTGGTGTAACCGTAAGTTCGGGGCAATGGTTGTCGTGTTTTCACGTAACCGCACCCCAATTGCGTAGGAAAAGGCATTGTTCAACGTGATCGCCGCCCCGGAATTCTGGGTCTTAGGCGGTACCTGTTCAACGTAGACCCCACCAAGAATAATGCCCCGTAGCTTCTTCGCTGGCATCTTGTACGTCAATGCCACGCGCTTCTGGGTATTTGCCGGAACCGTCACCTTTTGGTTGGAGGCCTTCGTGAAGATGTTCTTGATGCCCACCTTCAACGACGGATCCAACTTGGGATTTGTCTGACTATAGTCGATGACCCCATTATCATTGGTCACCGCTTGATTCACACTTACCCAATACTTTTGCCGCGAGCTACTCGTGTTATTAATCACAATAGTTAGGCGTTGTCGAGCGTTCGGCTTGGTCCGCAGGGCAAAATAATTCACCGTGGGATCATCCTGATTGCTAGGCAACACCGCCCGTACCGTATAACCAACACTATTAGCCGCGGCCGTTGGCATCTGGCCAGCTAGACTCATCATGGCAAACCCCAACGCCAATAGAAATTTCAGTCCTCGTTTCATTACCGACTCCCCCAATCAGTCGTCAGAAAAATTAACGATTACTAACCTTGCTCAGTGGCCTATTGTGGTGTATCGCTCAATTGCCACGTCAGCGTTGACGTGTAAACCCCGCCCATTTGCCCAGCGGGTACCGCCAAGTTAATGTCGCCAAGACTGTAATCAGCGGTCCAAACACCTAATCCACCCTTAGCAGCGGCCGAGAAGACAATTTGATTGGTTCCCGAACCGTCAAGCTTGGTTGCTGCGCCAGGAGTTGGTGCTGCGGAAGGGTTGCCCGTGTTACCCGCGGCGATATCAGGTGCGCCTAACGAAAGAACGGCACCACCGAGCGTGTCGCCCGTGGCGTCAGTGAAAGGCGTGTTCTTCAATTGAACACTCCAGCCACTGCCTAACCCTGGGTTAGACACTTCAACGGGGTTATCTGCCGAAAGGGCAGCGTAACTACCATTGCTCTTTGTGTTAGGGGTTACATTCTTACCAAAGCTGATGTTTGGCGCAGAATCAAGCGAAATCGCTGCATTAGGATCGGTATCAAATTCCGAAGTCACCTTGGTGCTTTGGGTCGTTGACGCTGATGAACTACTACTGCTTGAGCCAGTTGAACTTGAGGTATCGGTCGTGGCCGCGGCTGCTGGAAGGGCCGCGGATAAGCCAACGCCTAATGTCAGAACAGCTAAACTACTCAGCAGAGAAATCTTTAATCTGCGAGTCATCTTACTCACTCCTCTAAAATAATCTAATGATTATCAGCTTTAGAGTAAACGAGTAGCTCTGGTAATGGTTGAACCACCCGTTAGCTAACCAACCAAGTTATTCCGTGTCGGTCACTTGTTCACCGACCATCGTTCTAAGCAATCCTAGTCAAAATCCCTTTGCTTGATTCAGATAAAATAATAACTGGTTCCGAAAAAAAAGACCAGCTTTTCGCCAGTCTTTCGTATCTAGTCAATTAGTCGTGATTGGGCACGATGGTTAAGGCCAACAACGCATTCAACCACTGTTTAGTGGCCGCGTCTGCTTGCTCATCCACCTGGAAGCCCAAGGGCCCAAATAGGGCCGCGACGGCATTCCACTGCAACTGTTCGTCTTGCAAGAGGCTCTTAACGAGTTGCTCTCGTTGCTGATCAGTGATTGGGACCGCCGTGGCAGTTAGCAAGTTGACCGCTAATTGGTGGGCAATCAGCCGCGCCCACTCGGATTGCTCTAAGGGGTGAATCACTTGCCGCCGTTCTGCCAATGGAACCACGGGCCCCTCGCGCAACAGAAACTTCTGCCAACGAGCTGTTTGTTGCCAAAGAACCGCGTAGAACTGCCACGGGACCTGATTACCAATTCGTTTGAGCGTGGCGGCGCTGATTGTCGCCACATCCCACTGGACCTGGCCTTCGCCCGCCTGCATGGCCGTTCGCAACCACTCACTAAAGAACCGCTGGATGGTCGCGTCAACTGTTTGTGGCAAGCGACTTCCCTGAACCAAGTGATACCGTCCAAGCAGGAAATCCTCCACTTGATCCCAGGCAATCGCCTGACTCGCTTGTTGTTGTTTCCGCCGCCGAAATTGCCGGAGTTGTTTGACCCGACTCGACTTGGCAAATTTGCCTGGACGACTCATCTTCGTGACCCCTTTTCTTTATTCAGAAACCGTTTCTTTTTTATGATATTTACGGAAATACCGCACCGTCATGATGGCCAGGAAAACCACCCCGACCAGAATGGAAATTCGGGTTTCCGGGTTCAGGAACATGAAAATTAACGTGATGGCCAGAAAGACCAAGGTTACGTAGTTCGAGTAAGGCGCAAACGGCATCTTGAAAGGATGATCAACCATCTCTTCCGGATGCTGTTTACGGAATTCAATTTCACTGATTAGGATGACAAACCATGGCACCATCCCGGGAAGGACACTGGAACTGTAGACCATGACAAAAATCTGGCTAGCATCCTTAAAGAACATTGGCAGAACCACGTTTAACACGATCCCGATGGCGATTCCCAGAGAAATCGCGATGACGGAGTAGAAGGGTACCCCGTGCCGGTTCAACAGTGTGACCTTCTTAGGCAACTGGCCCTTTTCGGCCAAGGTGAAGGCCATCCGACTGGCACTATAGATCCCGGAGTTGGAACCAGATAGGGCCGCCGTAACCACCACAAAGTTAATGATTGAGGCCGCCGCCGTGATCCCAACCTTGGCAAAGGTTTGGACAAATGGGGAACCCAACTGGTTTAATTTATCCCAGGGATAGATGCTGACAATCACGAAGATTGCCCCGACATAGAAAATCAAAATCCGCGCCACGGTCGACCGAATAGCCGCCACCAGCGTGTGCTGTGGGTTCTGGGCCTCACCGGCCGTCACCCCAATCAGTTCAATCCCCTGATAGGAGGCCAAGACAATGGCGAGTGCGTAGATGAACCCTTTGGCCCCACCGGTAAAGAAACCACCGTTTGTCCAGAGGTTACTGATCCCAACCGCGTGGCCCCCGTTACCGAAGCCAAACAGGATCACCCCGAGGCCGGCGATAATCATCAGGATAATCGTGACCACTTTAATCAGGGCAAACCAAAATTCCAGCTCCCCAAACATCCGCACGGAGATCAGGTTAGCTGTACATAGGAAGAGGATCGCGACCAACCCGGGGATCCAGTCTGGTAGGTTGGGCCACCAGAAGCGGAAGTAGCCCCCGAGGGCAATCATTTCACTCATCCCAACCACGATAAATTGAAAAATGTTACTCCACGCCGTCAGGTAACCAAAGACGGGATGCATGTATTCGGACGCAAAGGTTGAGAAGGACCCGGTGGTTGGATGGACGTAAAGCATTTCGCCCAGGGCCCGCATAATTAAGTATAGGAAAATTCCGGAAATGATGTAGGCAATGAGGACGGAAGGACCCGTCCACTTGATGGTGGAACCAGACCCCATAAATAATCCGACGCCGATAGTCCCACCCAATGCGATCATCTGCATTTGGCGAGCGCTTAGTCTTCTCTGCAATCTAATTCCTTCTTTCTGTTGAATGATTAAAACTTAATGAGAAAATGTTACCTGATCTGTCGCTAATAAGCAACCTTTATTTAGGTCATTCTTAAACCATTGGCTCTCATTATCCCGCAACCACGGGGATTATTCAATCACTGCATAGACTAAAAAAAGAGTCCTAACCAATTCTAGACTGGTCGGGACTCCCGAAACTTTATTTAGATTAACTTCTCGTAGACGTAGCAAACGTCAGCCGGGTGGTAAACCCCAACGATCTTGCCCACGCGTTCGAAACCAAACTTTTCAATTAAGTGCTGCATCTTCCCGTTGTCCTTGTGGGTATCGATACGGATACTCTCGCAGTCGGGATGATTTTCGGCAACGTAATCGAACAGGTCACGGAAAAGTTGTGACGCGTAACCCTTACCCTGGTGATGGGAGAAGATGGCAACCCGGTGAATCGTGACAAACTTATCCGTTTGCTTCAACCATTCACCTTGCAGCGTGTCGTACGAGGTATCAGGAGCCGTCATCACTGCGGCAACTCCTAATGTTTCGTGGTCATCACTGTTATAAATGACCGCCCGACCGGCAGCGATATCTTCCTTGATAACGTCGCGGTTGGGATAATCATTTTGCCACTGATCGATACCGGCATCGGCCAGTTGTTGCTTACCGTCTTCAATAATGTCACATACTAAGTCTAATTCGTCTTCTTTGGCTTTACGTAAATACATTTATCTCTCACTCCATCCTTGGGTCTAAGCTAAACTGGCTAATACGCGTTGGGCTAATTGGTCGACTCTGGCCCAGTCGTCATCGTCTGCATCCCGGTCGATCTTAACGGAATCGGCAACTTGTTCGCCATTACTTGAGTTCAATTGGATAGTGAGATAATCAACTGCCCGACCGAAATGCAAGTGCGTCTTGGAACTAGAACCCAGAACCGCAAACTTCGTGCGATTCAGGTCAACCTTCTTCAAGTCCTCAAAGAAGTCTTGCGCCTCATCAGGCAATTCGCCGTCATGAAACGTATAACTGGCCACGATAATCGCATCGTTTTGGGATAACTCAAAGGCATTCACCTGAGAAATCTCGGTAATCACGGTTTGGGCCCGTGAGGCCAATTGGGCTTGCAAATGACCAGCAATGGCCTGGTTACGGCCGGATTGGCTGGCATAAATAATCTGAATGCTTGGGGTCATAATTAGTGGGTTCTCCTAACTGTTCACGAAATCAGCTAGCTCGCGTATCGTCAGCAAACTAGAAACTGCTAAATATAATATCACTTATGCCACCAATTCCCTAACGATTGGTCTCGATTGTTGATAAAACATTCCGTAAACGATTCGCTCATTACGTCGCAAGCCGGCTAAAAGACCACCTTGTCCAGCATCATTGCCGGCATTTCATCCCTAATTCCCGGCACACCGAAACCACTGAGTTCACGAAATTCTCGCCGTAATTGTTGATACCCCGGCCAGTTGGGTGAAAAGTTGGCGGCCGTCATTTCACCCAACAACTGATTAACCGCCGCCTGTACACTGGCCGCCAGTTCTTGAGCATCCGGGCGTAAGCGCCCCTGATCGTCCACACGACGGTGCTGACCATAAACCATTTGGCGAAACAGCCGATCCACATGGTCGAGTGAACGTTCATGGCCCCCAGCCGCCTGCTCGACCTGGTAAAGTGCCATGCAATAGCGGGCGAATCCCGGAATGACCATCGACGCCCGCGTGGTGACCGACCGATTGACACTAATCAAGGCCTCACCACCGGTTGGTGCCAGCACCCGCTGCAGGCGTTGGGCACTGGCCTCGGCCGCCCGTTTGGCTCGCCCCAAGGTGCCATCATGATAGATGGGGGCCGTTGCTTCGGGGCCCTCGTAAGAAAACAAGATCGTCTTACAGTCTGGTGCTAGCACCCCGGCCGCCTTAAGGGCTTCAATCCATAGTTCCCAGTCCTCACCGCCCATGA
The DNA here is from genome assembly GCF_003946545.1 of Levilactobacillus tangyuanensis. Lineage (GTDB taxonomy): Bacteria > Bacillota > Bacilli > Lactobacillales > Lactobacillaceae > Levilactobacillus > Levilactobacillus tangyuanensis. The sequence goes on along the minus strand of NZ_RHOA01000001.1, from coordinate 128,283 downwards.
CATGGACGGTCGCGGCAATTTCCGCTGGCGAGGCCGGCGGTAGGGTCTGCCTGACCAGGCGCTCATGCGCCAGATCCAGTGTCTCATCCGTCACCGACTGGCCAATCGGCTTAATCACCGACCGCCATACCTCAGTCGCATCGGCTGGATTGACCCGTTTGGGCGCGGCAATCGCATAGACCACCAGATCCAATGGTGCCCAGTGTTCTCGTTGTAATCGGTCAATCACCTGTTGCTTGGTCGCCGTTAAAAAGGCGTCGGCATTCACATTGACGGCCCGCAGGCCTTGGGCCTCCGCCGCCTGTTTCACATAGACCTGATTCCACCAGCCGGCGGTTCCCAATGATTCGCCTTGTGGCGCCCGCTCGTAGCCCACGGAGAGCGTGTTGGCGCCTTGACCAAAGGCCACCGTCACCCGACTGGCTAGGCCATAACCCGAAGCCCCGCCCAGGATCAACGCATTCTTGGCACCGTCGTAGGTTCCGGCCGTCTGCACCTGATTGGCCCCTAAGTCGATTCGGAGCTTTCTGCCAATCGGGTTAACCGTCCGGGAGACGTTACCGGCAATTGTTTCCGTTAATTTAATCATTTTCATCCGTCTTCTTCTCCTCCTTCGAGGTCTTGGCTCTAATTTAACACGTTTTGACCATGATTGGGCCCGACTAGCCTTCCCGCTTCGACCGGCCGAAATGCCACTCGTTTGGTGATCGAAACTTAGATCGATAACCATAAAAAAAGCCGCGACCTGGTCGCGACTAGTCTTACTTATTCATTTTCTGCTTCAAAATTGGATTTTTCCAAGATTTCTCGAACCTCATCGGTGGAATGGGCCTCCATCATGGCGTTCCGCAAACCGGCAGCGTTTCGCTGATTGCGAACGTAAATCTTGAAGAACCGCTTCAACGCCGCAAAGTGAGCCGTTTGGAAACGTTCGGCAAAGTCATCGTACAGATCCAGCTGATACTTCAACAAGTCCATCAACTCATGCAAATCGTGTTCCTGTGGCTCCGCCTCAAAGGCAAATGGCGTGGTGAAGATGCCCCGACCAATCATGATGCCGTCGACGCCAGGATGCGCTTGCGCCAAGGCTAGCCCTTCCTGATAGTTCTCGATGTCACCATTTAACTGCAGTAAGGTGTTAGGTGCGACCTCATCACGTAATTTCACGATATCATCGATCAATTCGTAATGGGCGGGTACCCGACTCATTTCCTTCTTAGTCCGTAAGTGAATCGTTAACAACGGAATGTCTTGTTTTAATAGGAAGGTTAACCAATCAGGCCACTCGTCCAATCGACTGTAACCCAATCGCGTTTTGACACTGACCGGCAGTCCGGCTTCCTTAGCACCCGCAATAACTTCCGCAGCGCTATCGAAGTTGCGAATCAGGTCACTCCCACCATGATTCTTGATGACCGTTCCGTCAGGACAACCCATATTCAAATCAATGGCCTCATAGCCACGTTCCTTGACGTTCTCCGCTGCCCGAGCAAAAGCCTCACGATCGTTACCCCATAATTGGACAACGGGCATGTGGGCCTCTTCTGGGGCGACATATAGCCGGCCCTGAACAGAAAATTTAGCCTTAGGATGCGTGACACTAATCGCATTGGTAAATTCCGTGAAGAAAACATCCGGTGCGGCTGCCCGGGCAACCACTCGACGGAAGATAGCGTTAGTGACGGCTTCCATGGGGGCCAAGCTAAAGAACGGCCGGTTTTCGGCCTTGGCGTGGTCAGCAATATTCTGCCAGTAATTTGAATCAGGCACAGTTAAAATCTCCTCTATTAGTAAATTTTTATAAATCCCGTGTTTTTCACAATCTCTATATTTTACCACGTTTCCCAGGGGTTACCAGTAAAAGTCCCTGTGATCACGTAAGGGGCCCGTCATGACACCGGGCCCCTCATTCCTGCTTCACTTAATCGATTACTTGTTCGTTATGGTGACATCCCCACTAGCCGTCTTGATGCCCAGCTGATTGGTGGCATCAGTGTGCCAGCGGGTCTTGTGCGACCGTGACTGGTCGTTAACCTTCACGTACCCCTTAATGGTCGCAATGTCGACCCCGGTCGACCGCCGGATGCGGGCCCGCACGTCGCCGGACTGAGTCGTCACGCTGAGCTTGCCAGCAACTTGGTTGTCCGTCAGCCGGACATCGCCCTTGACTGCTTTAATGGTACTGATTTTTAACTTGGCGCCAGCCACACTCACATCCCCGTCGGTCGAAGACAACACCGTATTGGCTGAAGAGGACTGGACATTGGTTAACCCAATATCGCCTTGCAGGGTCTGCACCGCCAGCTGGCCGGCGCGGACGTCGTCTAACCAAACGTCACCGGTCGTCGAGTGAACCTGTAGTTGCTTGGCTACCGTCAGGCCTTGAAGCGTCAAATCAGCGCTATCGGCCACCGTCACCCGATTGGCTTTAATGCCCTGTAACGATACTGACCCACTCTTGGCCGCCACATTGACCCGGTCAAGTTGCGTATCCTTGGGCACGGTCACGAGCACGCCGCTCGGGTTGGCAACGGCCGCCCCAACACTGGCCTTGCCACCAAGGAGCGTTGCGGTCTTAGCCTTCACTTGACCACCGGTAATCTTTAAGGCTGAGCCATCAACGACCACATGTGGCCGCGTCTTGGTTCCCTTTAGATAGCGCACCGTCACCTGGTTGGTGTTGCCAGACTTCACAGTGACCGGCACCGGGCTCGCAATCTCAATGTTTTGATAGGCTACCGGCCTCACGTGACGACTCACGCTACGGGCAACCCGTAATGCATGAGCCTCATGGTCCCATGCCACCGCCTGGCCACCATGGTGCCACCAGCCCAGGCCTCCTAAAATCACGCCTAACACAATCAAGGTTAGGCTAACTCGCCGTCGATGTCGCATGTCACTTGCCCTCCAGTCACTAGTCCTATTTTGGGTAAATTCTCGTTCTCATCAAGTCGCTAACAATATACTAATTTAGCCAGTAAATGTCAATTGATGACCCCCTTCAAAGTGCCCATCTTAAAGCATTTTCAAGCATTAGTCGTTCAACGAATCAACCATTGATTGTTATCGGCATTTTATAAATAAACAAATGAGACGTTTCGTTGACTTTACGGGGCGGTCTTAGCATACTTATTCTAATCATTACCGAGGGGGATTACTGTATGCTCAACCATCAAGCACTGTTGATCATCGATTATACCAACGACTTTGTCGCCGACCAGGGGGCCCTAACTTGCGGCGAACCCGGGCAAAGGCTGGCCGCGACCATTGTCAGCCTGGCCGATGACATGCTGGCCGCTGGTGACTGGATTTACCTGCCGACCGATGTCCATACGCCAAATGACCCGTACCATCCGGAAACCAAACTCTTCCCGCCACACAACGTTCGCGGCTCTTGGGGTCGCCAACTTTTCGGTCCCCTAGCGACTTGGTTCGACCAACATCAGACCGATGCCACCGTGAAGCAATTTGACAAGACCCGTTACAGCGCCTTTGCGGGAACCGATCTGGATCTGCGACTCCGTGAACGTCACGTCGACACCCTACACTTGGCGGGAGTCTGCACGGATATCTGCGTCCTCCATACCGCCGTTGATGCCTACAACTTGGGCTACCAGCTCATCATCCATCAGGATGCCGTGGCGAGCTTTGATCCCACTGGTCACGAGTGGGCCCTCAAGCACTTCGTCAACGTGCTTGGCGCACAAGTCGTCTAACTAAGAAATGCCTAAAAGCACCGTCACGATTGGTTTCGTAGCGGTGCTTTTTGGGATTGTCCGAAACATTCGAGTGGCGTACAATAAGAGGCATAACCAGTTTTTAGGCAAATTATCTGCCAATAAAACTAAATCTATACATATAAAGGTGGCCACTTAACATGAAACGCCTATTCATTACACTCGGTCTTGGCCTACTTCTGACCGTGACCCCCATGGGAGTTGCCCATGCCGCGACGGCAACATCCACTGCGGCTAGTACCGCAACCGCCACGTCCGCTTCGACCACGGCACCGGTAACCAGTTCTTCCAGTTCGACTTCGACTTCAACATCCTCGTCCAGCGAATCATCGACGACCAAGCCCCAGCCGACCCCGAAGCCTAAACGGGTCTACCGTAAGGTTATCAAGACCAAAAAGGTGACGTACTACACCAAGATCAACAGTAATAAGCGTCACAATTACAAGGTCTACAAGTCCGGCGGTGCCAAGTCCTCCGCGGCGAACTGGACGGCCATTTCAACGGGTCGGCACTACGCCAATCTGAAGGTCCACATCACCCGGGAACAAACGATGGCCGACGGTTTATGGTTGAAATTCACCTACAATCATACCAAAACCGGCTGGATTCATCGCAACGGGACCGTTAAAAGTTACCGCATGTTAAGCGTGCCATTGATTGCTCAACGCCCACAACTACCAACCGGCTGTGAGATTACCGCAACAACCATGATGCTTCAATACGCTGGCGCCAAGGTGACTAAGATGTCCCTCGCAAAGGAAATGCCCCGTAGCTCGAATCCTAATAAGGGGTTCGTTGGTAGTCCCTATGCCAAATCCGGCTGGTGGATCTATCCCAAGGGCCTATTAAAGACCGTTAAGAAACATGTCGGGTCCGCCAAAGACATGACCGGTGCCTCCTTCACCAAAATGAAGAAACAAATCGATAAGGGCCACCCTGTCGTTATCTGGGTCGCCGGTGTCGACGGCTTCGTTAATCACGCCATTACTTTAACGGGGTACAGTGCCACTCGGGCCTACTACAACGACCCCTGGACCAAAAAGCGAACCAGTATGACACTCAAGAATCTTAATAACCACCGGAAACATGATGCTTACCGAGCACTCAGCTATTAAATAAGTCGGCTCCCTGTTTTTAAACAGGGAGTTTTTTTGTTTCTACTTGATTGTCAAGCCAAGGAAGTCGCCACATGAACCAGTTGCCTCATCATATTTCCCGGGTTATTCGTGCCAGTAATCTCAAACGACTCCCAGAAGAAGCGCCAAACCGACACTCGTCCTGGCTGACGTTTTTCGTTATTATAACGATTTTTGTCGTCTTCATACTATCTTCACAGAGAATTCAAAATTTCGTTAGAGTTCGTTAACATAACTAATTTATACGACTGCTATATTGTAGGTGTTACATATATTTTTTGGGGGGAGATTGGCCGGGGGGACCAGTCTCGCCCTTTTTGGCACAATTTAAGAAGGAGATGGCTTATTTGCAATTCAAACACCCGCGGATGGCAGCGTTCGCCGCTGCTTCTCTGGCAGTCCTAACCATTGGTCTAGCCGGTTGCTCGAGCTCAAACAAGACTTCTGCATCCGACTATGGCATCAAGAACAACAAGGTGGCGCTGACCACCGCCCAAATTAAGAAGAATTTGGATACGAAGATCATTACGACCCGTCAAGACAGTCAGAAGGCGTTGACTGCTCAGTACAAGACGGCGGCCGAAAGTGACCGGTACACATTGACCAGTCCCTACGTCAAAATCAATCCCTACAACGCCTCACCATTGACGGCACTGGTGACCTTCAAGACCGGCGAGGCCGTGAAGGTCACCTATACCGTCGTTGGTAAGACGGACAAGACATCCATCACCAACACGGTCAAAGGTGGCTATACCAAGTCGCACCAAGTGCCGGTCGTTGGTCTATACGCCGACACCAACAACACCGTTAAGATCACGACAACGTCAAAGAATGGGAAAACCACCACTAAGACTTTAAAGATGCAAACCGGATCCTTGCCTAAGTACATCAAGGATGCCACCATCAACGTCACCAAGAGTGACAAGGACGAGATGGAAATTGGCAAAAACAAATTAACCATTATGAACCGCACCACGAAACAGCCTTTTGCTATCGATGCCGATGGCGAAGTTCGTTGGTACGACACCAACTACTCACAACACACTATCGAACAATGGTCAAACGGCCATGTCATGATGTTGTCGAAGAAGGACGTGAATTCAGACGTCTACAACGACCTCTTAGAGACCGATTACTTAGGCCGCGTCTACAAAGAATATTCTTTCTCCGCCAATACCAGTAGCTCCGACAGCAGTAGCGTTTCCAAGGCCGCTGCCAAGTCCAACAAGGAAACCACGGTCATTCATCATGACCTGGTTGAATTGCCAAATCACAACTTTCTCGCGACCGTTTCCGACGGCTCCAAGTATAAGGAAGATACCATGATTGAAGTTTCTCACAAGACCGGAAGAATTGTGAAGGTCATCGATATGAAGAAGCTCCTGCCGAAATCCATGTGGTCACATTACAAGAAGGGCATCGATGGCAAGATTGATTGGCTCCATCAAAACGCTGTGGACTACGACAAGAATGACGATTCCATCGTCATTTCCAGTCGGAACCAAGACCTGATCATGAAGCTCGACTATAAGACCGACCATATCAAGTGGATTTACACCGGCAAACAGAAGTCCAGTTGGCCGTCCGCCTACCGGAAATACCTGTTGACACCAGCCAAGGGCACCACGATTACCGGTGGCCAACACGGTCTCTATCTCTTGAACAATGGCGGCAAGAATAGTGCCAACAGTGAAGACTTCATGCTCTACGACAACAATATTGCCGTGACCAACGGCAATAAAAAGACCTCCGGTAAGTATTCGCAGGCCGTTCAATACCACGTTGATACCCGGAAGATGACCATTAAACAAACCTGGGCCTATGGTCAGTCCTTAGGAAAGACCAACTTCACGCCCGTCATCGGTTATGCCCAAAAGCTGGCCAATGATAACGTCCTCATCGACTTTGGGTTCAAGAACGGCGGTAAGGAAAGTAACGTCATCGAGGTCAATCAGTCCGGCAAGCAAGTCTTCAACGTCACCATGAAGAGTGCGGCCTCCAAGGCCTACGCCTACCGCGCCTACCGTGTGCCGTTCTATGACGCTGCCTATCAATTCGACGCGACTAAATAGGCGCTGACGTTTAACTGGCGTCTCCGGTGCTTAGGTGCGCCGTTCGCTGTGGGGCCTCCTCCAGCCATAATCTGGACTTTCACCTTCGACCCCGCTTCACTTAATCTTGGACCCTTCCGGATCAGATCGATGATATTGCCTCAAACACCATTCTCAAAAGTTAACCAAATTAAAGGGAGACCACAGTATCTGACAAAGATAGTGTCGTCTCCCTTTTTATTTCGTGATTTAAAGATTGCCTAATGCTTCCAACGACGGTGATGATGGGTTCGGTAGAGCCAGGTGATCAGCCCAATGATAATAAGAATCGGGACAATTAACGCAAAGCCCGCCAGAATTTTGCTAAAGAGCCCGATTAAAATGGCGCCGATCGCAAAACTCCCCAACACCGTGAAGGTATCGAGCGCCTGGCTGCTGGCCTTGTGGTCGTGATAACGAACGCCATCATACAATGACGCCGAGGCCTTGCGCAGGTTACCCGTCATCATCAGTGGCGTGAATGGCGCCCCCTTAATTCGCCGGAACTCTTGTAATTCTGCCGCGGCGGCTAAGGAAAGCAAGGTGGTAATGACGATATCCGGCAGCCGATTGGTCGCAATCATGACAAAGACCAATAAAACAAGTTCATACCACAACACAATGTACTGCTGGTTCACCGAGCGCTTCTCCAAGAGATGTTGCAATCCCCGCGCCAACATCGTTCCCACAGCAAAGGCTAAAATGGAAGCCAAATAATGACCCACTGTACTGAATTCCATGCGGCCCAGATGAATACCTAATAAAATAAAGTTCCCCGTCTGTAGTCCAGCGAAGATTTCACCGTGTTCCAAATAAGAATAGGCGTCCAACGCCCCCGCAATCATGGTTAGTGCGCTCCCAAATAATAACTGCTCGTGAGCTGGAAAATCCGTCTCTTCCAATTTTAAGTCACTCCATTCGCTTAATTTATCTGATCAGTATAAATGAAAAGCCCCTTGTCAGGGGTATGTATTGGGTAATCGAACGACTATCGTCCTGCCCAGCCACCGGCGTCACGGGGTTTGTGCAGATCATTAAAAGTCCCTAAAGATCGTGGCCAATTAAAAAAATCCCCGTCACTAGGACGGGGATTCGTAAACCTCTGATTGGGCTAGCTGGATTCGAACCAACGCATGACGGGATCAAAACCCGTTGCCTTACCGCTTGGCTATAGCCCAATAATTAAGTCGTTATGACTCAACAGCTATTAGTTTAGCATTCACAACCGTCAAAATGCAACCCCTTTTATGAAAACGCTTATGATACGAGAAGATTAGTTGACACTTAACCCAACAAACGGCTACCATGAATGTATATTAATTCACAATTAAACGGTCCTTCTGGGACTAAAAAAGGAGGGGCCGACATGTCGACCACCATTACCATTAAGGATGTTGCCAAGGCTGCCGGCGTCTCCGAGGCCACCGTGTCACGGGCTTTAAACCACAGCGATCAGGTCAAAAGGGACACCCAACAAAAGATTCAGAACATTGCCAATAATCTTGGGTATCATCCCAATGGACTTGCCCGCAGTATTCGGATGCAACAATCCCATACCCTAGGCGTCATTATTCCGGATATTCTCAATGACTTCTTTACCCAATTCATTCGGGCAATCGAAGACGCCAGCGACCAAGCCGGCTACGATGTCGTCATCGTCAATACCGACGAGCATCCCGAGAAGGAAACGCGGGCCCTCAACCTGATGTTAGAGAAGCGGGTGGACGGGTTGATCATTGCCAGCGCCGAGGGGGATACCGACTATCGGGAACTTCTTGGGGGCATGCCCACCGTTTTCGTCGACCGAACCCCACTCGATAGTAGCCAAACCGGCCTGGATCGGATTCTGGTCGACAACGTCCAAGGCACCCGCGATGTCGTGGCCCACCTGATTAAACAAGGAGCGCAACGTATCGGAATCATCAACAGTGCCGTTCCGTTCACGGCCCACGAACGACGCCAAGGGTACCACCAAGCGCTAGCGGCCGCTGGATTGCCACAGGAGGCAGCCATCGAGGCCACCGCTCGGACGGACAACAGTAATGTTGAACAGATGACCCGACAAATCCTCATTAACCAAAAGTGCGACGGCCTCTTTGTGGCGGACAACACCATCATGGCGGCCGTTCTACGCAAACTACCCGAACTGAAGCTGCCACGCCTTTACCTGGGAGGCTTCGACGATCAGTCATGGTTCGACCTGCTCGAACAACCGATCGTCACCGCCCGTCAGCCGGTGAATCAACTGGGCCAACTGGCCGTTGAGCATCTATTGCAGCGTATTCAAGACCCGGCCACCCCGCCTCAAGAAATTCGTCTCGCCACTACGGTGATTGACCGATAGGCCTTGGTGGCACGGTTTCAACTTGACTAAGCTTGAGCGAAGCCGCTTATCGAACTAGACAACTATAAAAATCGTTACGAAAAAAGTCGCGACCAAGTCGCGACTTTTGATTTGAGCGGTTAGCTCGATTAATTTACTTGATTGGGTCGTAGTTTGCCCGTGGGCCACCAACGTACTTTGCCCGTGAACGTAAGGCCGTCACGTGGGCGCCACCTAATTCCTTGATGGAAGGACGAACTGGGACTTGAACGAACTTAACGTGCATCCCAATGAAGGTATCACCGATATCGAGCCCAGCTTGGGCAACAATGTGTTCAACTTCAACGGGATCGTCAAAGTTCTTGAAAGCGGCGATTGAACCAGCACCACCAGCATGCAAAGCTGGAACGACGTTGACAATTTCGAAGCCCTTCTTTTCAGCTACTTCACGTTCAACCACAACACTCCGGTTGATGTGTTCGCAACCTTGAACGGCCAAGTGAATTCCTTCTGGCTTCAGCTTAGCAATGATCGTCTGGATAATTGCTTCACCGACATCTAGGTTAGAATTCTTACCAATTCGCCCACCAACTACTTCACTAGTAGAACAACCGAGGACGAAAAGGTCCCCCTTGTGTAATTTTGCTGCGTCCAACACATCTTGAACGATAACGTTCAAGTCTGCTTTCAACTTTTCAATATCAATATCCATCATGATGCACACTCTCCTTATGTCAGACTGGGCTTGAATTTAACGAGGCTCTTAACGAGTAAGACCGCCACGACCATCCCGAATCCAACTTGAAATAAATTACTTGTAATTGATGCTATACCGGCCGGCCAGCCGTATAGGAAGGCAGTCGCTAAACAATAACCAACTACCATGATAGCGCTACCGACAATCAATGGGAAGATGGTAGCCTTTAAAGACTTATCATTTTCTGGTGTCAGGTAAGCGACGGCGAAACCTTGAGTACCATGAATGACTAACGAGAAGAGGCACCACACTGGGTAGCCAGCAAGGATATCAATTAAGAAACCACTACCGGCCCCCACCATGACACCAACTGGATTGCCAAACAAAATCGCACTGGTATAAATACCCACTTCACATAACGTCACAAATCCGTTGGTACCAGCAATTGGAATCCGTACAAGTAACGACAATGCCACCGTTAAGGCGATCATCACCGCTGCTAACGTATTCGTCTTCAATGCATCGTGTTTCATTGGGTTTCCCTCCTATTGGCGGCTAGCGCCTTGCCACACGCTCCCAAGCTGTGGACTAATCACGACGCCATGTTCAATGCCCAAGTGGACGAACCGCTTGGCATCGTTAACCGCGTCAGGTAACGACCGACCGTTAGCCAACTGACCTGTAATGGCGGCGGAGAAGGTACATCCCGCACCATCAGTCGTTGACTGGTGAATCTTAGGACTCTCAAACCAGAAATCTTGTTCGCCATACCGCAAATAGTCCACTGCCGTGTCGCCCGGCAGCCGATTACCACCTTTGATGACCACGTTAGGACAACCAAAGGCCTGAATGGCCTTTGCCGCCGTGACCATTTCGGCTTTCGTCGTAATCTTGCCCAAGCCGCTCAATTGGCCGGCCTCGTCAAGATTAGGCGTCGTCACAAATCCAAGTGGTAATAACCGTTGTTGCATGGCTTTAAGGTAATCCGACTGTAACTGAGTATCACCCTCCTTGAACACCAGGACGGGATCAACCACCAACTTTAGCGGATGAGCGGCCAGCTCGTCGCACACGGTTTCCAAGGCAGGTAAATCACCAAGTAAGCCCGTTTTAGCAAAGTGCACCGGCAACTGGGTCAAGATCGAATCGAGTTGTTGCTTAATAATGGCTGAATCTATTTGATACAAGCTGACCCCGCTGGGCAAGATGCTCGCCACGCTGGTTAACACGCTGACACCAAAAACATTGAGTTCTTCAAATGTTTTTAGGTCGGCCTGAATACCACCGCCGGCCAAACTATCCGAACCAGCGATGGTTAAGACGTTTTCCATGAGATCTCCTCCTGATACTGTCAATTATTGTCCTTCGTGGAAGCGATCACAACCGCCAATTGGCTTGTTTTTAATCCAGCCAATTACTATACTTAAGTAAACCGCCAAAGGAGACCTCCATATGATTGATTGGTACGCCGACTTACCCGATATTAAGCCAAAATATTTAGCCATCACTCAACTTATCCGCCACTTGATTCAGGAAGATAAGCTCTTACCCGGCCAACGACTGCCGGCAGAGCGGGAATTGGCCGAGGCCCTAAAGGTGGACCGATCGACCGTTAGCCGGGCCTTGCTGGAACTGGCCTCCGTCGGTCTGGTCGTCAAGCGTACCGGTAGTGGCACCTTCGTGTCCTCGCTGCCGCAACTGGACAGTGCCGCCAACAAGGTCAACTGGACGACGTTTCTCGAGACGACCGCCTCAAATAACTATCAGGCCTACCAGGGCCAGCTTCTTCAGGCTCGAGCGCTCGATAACGGCCAATTAATCGATGGCGCCGTGAACGAATTGCCCATGGACCTGATTCCCAAGCTAGGATCTCTCCAGATGGACTGGCAGAACTTTTTGCTCGCGCAGCACCAGGAGCAGGATGCCGGCTATCTGCCACTCATTCAAACCATCAGTAATGTCCACAAGGCCCGCAACCAATTCAAATTAACCCGCCAATCCCTGATCATCGCGGGCGGGGCCCAACAATCCCTCCTATTAATTCTACGAAGCCTGCTCCAGGTCGGCGATGCCGTGGCCTACGCCCAGCCCTCGTATTTCAACGCCAGTGCTATCTTCCAGGCGGTCGGGGTCCGCACCTACACCGTACCGCTTAAGCACGGGAAACTTGATCTGGCGGTCCTAGAGGACCTCATCTTGAAGCATCGGATCAAACTTCTCCTATTGAATCCGACCTTTCAAAACCCAACTGGTGAGATCGTCAGTCTCCGTCAACGACAAAAGATTTTGACCCTTTGCCAGCAATACCAGGTGCCCATCATCGAGGATGACGTGTTCGGCTGGCTGGTCAACAAGGCCGACGAGGTGCCCACCTTTAAATCCTTGGCACCGGCTAACGTCATCTACATCAGTTCCCTGTCCAAGCTCCTGGGTTCCAGCACGCGGATTGGCTGGATCGTGGCCCCACAGGCCATCGGTCAGCGTTTATTACAGGTCCAAAAGAAACTGGACATCGTGCCCAGCATGCTCGCCCAGGTCATGGCCAACCTGGCGCTGACCAACCCCTCCTTTAACTCCGAGATTCACAAATTAACCCTGGAACTCACCGCTCGCCGCGAGGCCGTCGCCAAGATCTTCCACGAGGTTCGTCCCGACTGGCAGTTTGCTAGCCCGAACGGCGGCCTGTTCTTCTGGATCACCCAACGCGACCAGGAAATCTTTAATCACCTGCTCGCCAACCATATTCTCGTGAAGCCTGGGCCAATCTACGGTGCCGATCGGCAAACGTTCCGCTTTAATTTCGCGGCAATGGACGCCACTAAACAACGGCAACTTGAAACCCAATTACGTCAATTGAAGCCATAAAAAAGCCGACCGTGAGCAGATTCTCACGGTCGGCTTTTGCCCACACTTACTTCAAGATTTCACAGAATTCAATGGTTTCATGATTAGGCCCCAGGATGTTAAAGAACCGAATCCCCTTGTCCCAGAATGATGGGATTGATTGGATTTCATCATTAACCATGTTCAAGCCTTGCGCCTTGGCGGCAGCAAAGGCCTTGTCAACGTCGGTGGTGTTCAGAGAAATATGGTTGATCGCACCGGCAGTTGGGTTGGTGGCGTCACCTTCCCAGGTTTCAATCGTCAAGTTGCCTAACCGCATGAAGGCACAACGGTTGTCGCCGTTAGGAAATAGGCCGGCCCGTTCGAAGCCTAAGCTTTCGTAGAAGGCCATCGTTGCATCCAAATCCGCCGTAGGAATCCCTACGTGTTGAATCCCGGTAATAAAATCACTTACAGACATTTTTACTGGCTCCTTTTTATGTTTACGGGCCTGGCGCCTTGCCGGTTGCTCCGGGAGGGCTGGAACGCCATGGGCACAGCTTTGAGCCGCAAGCCACGTCTCAAAGACTGACCTTTCTCTAACCCGAGTAAATCACTCGGCTAAGAGAAATTTCATGGCTGAGCCCTCCCAGAGCCGCCCTCACGGCTCTGAACACTCGTAACGTCATTAATTTCTTACTGAATAGTTCTGACAACAATATCAGCCTGAAAGGGAAGTCAAATATGGGCTCAGCCGTGGCACTGCCTTAGCCGAGCGTTATTCTCGGATTAGGCAGAACCGGATTATGGGACCGGTCTGTGGCCCATAACCGCGTTCACCGCGTTCCAGCCCATATTTGACGACCGGCAAGGCGGACAGGCTCGCAGACCTGAACCTCCCGGCTGCCAGAATCAAAACCTATTTGCCGACATCGACTGCTTGGTGCTTCAGCCGAGGGAAGATCACCCGGTCGGCAATCCCCGTGATACCCCCTTGAGCAAGGAAGGCAAAGACCGTTCCCAACCCAAAGTTGCTGAATTGACGGGTGATGATGATGGCAACAATCGCCATCACAGTTGGTGGAATGTAAGAGAACCACATCGCCAGGGCCGCATTCCCATGGCAGTAGCGGAACCGCAGAATTTGCATCAGATCATCGGCTGGATGTAAGACCAGGTTAACCCGTTGATAAATGGAAATGGCCACCGCGATGAAGGCTACCCCTAAGAAGTTTAGGAAAATATATAGGATAATCATGCCCAAACTGTGCGCATCCGGTAATCCCCCAAAAATTGCCGGATACTTGCCATCGAAGAAGTCTTCGAACACCTGAATCAAAGCGGAGAACGGCACCATGAAAATCATGTTGCCGGCAATCCGTTTCCAATCCCAGTGATGAATCAAGACCGCGTTCAGAACTGAGGTCAGGAACCCCATAATCAAGAAGGCCCAGAACAAATTCCAATGAAATGCCGTTCCGAGGTTAGCTTCAGCAGCTGACCAGTAAGCGGCCCCCAAGAATGAGGGGTGAATCTTGGCGCTGGTCACCAGGGTCAAGACATTCCCCGCCGAGTTAATCACGAGCGATAAGGCAAAGTAACCAATCGCCTTAGACATTGAAATCGTTCGCTGACTCGTTTCTGCCTTTGGTGCGTCAGCATTCAAATTACTTGCTGGTTCAACTCTCACAATCCTCAACCACCTTTACTTAGTCGGAAACTTTAACAACAGCCTTGCTGACATGTGCAACTTTACCCGTCAAAACATCTTCAACTTGTTCCAGGCTGACTTCATGACTGATCAGGGATTCAACGTCCAATTGACCGCTAGCTAACAATGCAATGGCATCTTCGAAAGCGTATGGGTTGATGAAGGCCCCTTGGATCTTTAATTGCTTTTGGTAAACTTCGTAAGTGTTCATTGAGAAGGTTTGGTCTGGCTTCCCAACACCAAACATCAGAACTTGGGCGCCCTTACGAGTAGCTTCAACGGCTTGTTCTTGGGTTTGTGGTAAACCAACGGCCTCGATAACCACGTCGTAGTCGGCAGGAATGCTCTCGCGAGTCGTGTTGTAGGTGTTCGTAACGCCAAAGTGTTCCTTGTTGAAGGCTAACTTTTCATCGGAAATCCCGGCAAAGTCAACTTGGTGAACACCCTGAGCTTGTAACAGTTGAACGAAGAGTTGGCCCATGAAGCCATCACCGATAACCAAGGCTTTTTGATAAGGGGTCAAGTCTAATAACTTAATTCCGTGAACGGCACATGAGATGGGTTCCGTCGTTGCAGCTGACTTCAATGACACGCTGTCTGGAATTGGGTAGACCACGGATGAAGGCGCCGTGAAGGATTCTGCTAAGCCACCATCGCGGGTAACCCCAACGGCAGACAGGTTGTCACAGAGTTCTGGACGGTCAGTCCGGCAGTACTTGCATTGGCCACAGTAGATGTTAGGGTCAACGGTCACACGGTCGCCAACCTTAACGTTGGTGACGTCGCTACCGATAGCGGCAACGATCCCGGAGTTTTCATGACCTAAGATAATTGGAGGAACGGCGTTGGCAGAGCCTGGAAGGCCGGCATATAAGGCACGGTCGGTCCCACAAATCCCAGCGTAAGCGGTGTTAACCAAGACTTCGTTAGACTTAACCTCTGGGGTAGCAACGTTCTGAATCTCCATCTTTTCTTTTCCAGTTAAAACTAAGGCTTTCATAAATTAAATCTCCCTCTCTTACTTGTTATATTCAATCAAGGCCATCGCGAAATCGCCGACGGTTGCCGAACCGTTATCCTTAACGGCTGGCATGACAATGTAGTCATCCAGGTTGCCGACTTCAACATAGTCATTTAACAACTTGGCGAACTCGGCGCGAACCTTCACGAGGAAGGCTTCGCTAACCACGCCACCGCCAAAGACAATCTTGTCTGGCCGCAACATCAAGGTTTCTTGCAAGGCCGCTTGGGCAACGTAGTACGCCATGATGTCCCAGACATGATCCGTCAGTGGAACATCCTTGCCGGGCTTACCCAGCCGGGCATCAAACGTTGGGCCACTAACCAGGCCTTCCAGGCAATCCCCATGGAAGGGGCAAATGCCCTTGAAGTCCAGGTCGTCTGGGTGGCGCTTCAACCGCACGTGTCCCATTTCAGGATGCCCCATGCTGCCAATGAAGTTGCCATTAACAATGGCCCCAGCACCGACCCCAGTCCCAATGGTGAAGTAGACCAGTGATCCAACATTTTCGTTAAACAGCGTCGACATCACGTATTCACCGTATGCCGAGCCATTCACGTCGGTTGTCCAAAACATGGGGACGTCTAAGTCTTGCTTCAGCCGACCAACGAAATCGGTATTGGACCAACCCGGCTTAGGTGTATTGGTGATAAAACCGTACTTTGGCGAATTACGCCGCAGTTCAATGGGTCCAAAGGACGAAATGGCAATGGCCTTCACGTCCGGAAACTTTTTAAAATAAGCAATGGTTTTACTCAGAGTTTCCTCTGGTGTTGTGGTTGGAATGTATTCTTCGTCGAGCACCCGATAATCTTCGTTACCGACTGCACAAACAAATTTTGTTCCACCAGCTTCAATGCTTCCGAGTTGCATACTCGTTACCTCCATCTGTTGGCCGGGGTTCGACCCGCGGCATCTGTTTGACGATCTCGGTTCAGTCATCTTGAAAACGTTTAAAGTATAGCATCGCTTCTCTGCAAAATAAGGGGTTTTTACCCCCTGATTTTTTCAGAAAACAGCGCAAAATCCAGGTGTCATCCGAATACAATCGATTTCATTTTTCGTGAAATTCATCACTTATTCACTATTTTTGGTCCAAAATGGGGCGTTTTGTAAACGCTTACAACGGATTTTCATGACTCATTTTCACGTTCCTTGCCCGAAATTCTGGAATGTGCTAAGCTATTGGGACTGAAAGCCAACTGAAGAAAAAGTTCTCTAGGGTTCCGCCGCAAGGGTCAGGTCCAAGAGAGAACCTGCGACGTCATGTCGTGGCCACGGAGGGATAAAAGCCCGGGAGATTTTGTCGATAACGACAGAATTTCCCGGGCTTTTTGGCGTTTCAGGATAAGAAATATTGAATGAACACTTCTAATAGGCTAAGAGAGCAGCCAGTTGGACAAAACACTAACCGTCAAATAAATTGCTGCCAGACCAGTGTCTGACCGCCAATTTATGCCTGACTTTACGATTTTGAACCCAGTACTCAACGACTAGTCAGCAGCCGGCAGTTGGCCGGGGCTCAGCGGTGGGACCCCCTTAGTTAAGTGTTTTCCACGGCTTAGGGGGAACCGACACTAGAGACCGCCCTTTGGCTCTAGGTCGTGTTCACGGCGTTCCAGCCCTTAAAGGCCAACTGCCGGCGAGCCAGCTTAGCCTAACTTGTTTTTAGAACTAGAAGATAACCACGTAAGGAGGAAACAAAATGTTCAAACATTGGTTAAACGTCTTGTTAGGCGCCATTTTCGAGGTCACTTGGGTGGTCGGCTTCAAACACGCTGACTCCCTTCTCGCCTGGATGGTCACGGCCATCGCGGTCTACTTAAGCTTTTACTTTCTGATACGGGCCGGCCGGGTCATCCCCACCGGGACCGCCTACGCCGTCTTTGTCGGCCTGGGAACCCTCGGGACCACAACCGTTGGGATACTAGTCTTCAACGAGCCGGTCAACCTGATCAAAATTGGCTTAATCTGCCTACTCGTCGTCGGTATCGTGGGGCTTCAACTCACAACGAAAGGAGCTGACTAATCATGGCCTGGATTTGGTTAATTCTCGCTGGACTAAGCGAAATGCTCGGCGTGACCTTCATGAACCTGGCTCTTCATCGGCATCGTTGGTGGCCATGGGCAATGATGATTGGTGCCTTTGGGCTCAGCTTCGGCGGCCTAGAACTGGCCTTACGAACGCTCCCCATGGGAACCGCTTATGCCATCTGGACCGGTATCGGAGCCGCCGGTGGTGTCATAACCGGCATGTTGTTCTTCAACGAATCGCGCAGTTGGCGCAAGCTGGTCTGGGTTGTCGTCATCTTAGGCGCCACCATCGGACTTAAGCTGGTCGGCTAGGTCCAAACAAAAAGGGAACCATCGTCACGCATGATCGACGATGATTCCCTTACTCAAAATTCAGTTAACTTTGAACCCTTGATTCACATCGTTAACTCGGACGGCGATTTAGCGGCATCCCCGGTCGCCATCAGTTGTCGTAACTCCTCCAAATGGGGGACGCTCGCATAGCTATACCAATGTCACATGGCCACTCACATGGTGGCTTTAATATGACTGGTTTTATTCCAACTACACGTTCAATCTATCATATAGACCAATCTTTTTCAAGCCGTTCATCAAAAGCCCTTAGCTGACCTTTTCCAATGAAATCATCTCGCCGTTAACGCTAACCCCATACGTTGGGATCGGCCCGCTAATGACGGTAACATTGGTGGTCGTCGTCGTCAGTGAGATTTCCAAGACACTTTCGGCAATCTTCATCCGATACGTCAGTTCGGAAATTTCCTGTGGCAGATGATTATTGAAGTGGACCACTTCGTCCTGAACATAGAAGCCGGAGAAGCCCGCCACTAAGGCCAGCCAACTGCCCCCAAGATTCGCCAAATGGAGCCCATCGGCCGTGTTCTTTTGCAGGTTGACTAGATCCATCCGCGCCGTATCCATGAAGTAACGGTAGGCCTTTTCCGGATCGTCCATCCGTGCCGCTAAAATGCTAAAGATCGACCGCGACAGGGAAGAATCATGGGTGGTCACCCCTTCATAATAGCGATACTCTCGTTTCAATTGGTCGAGACTCAGATCCTCCGGAAACAGGTAGTCTGCCAATAAGGTATCGGCCTGCTTGGAAACCTGGTAGCGATAAATGGTCAATGGATGGTAGTGCAGCAAGAGCGGAAAGTTCTCCGGCGTTGACTTGGATAGTGGCCAACGCGGCTTGCTCAGGAAGCTATCATCCTGCTCGTTGATCCGGAGTTCCCGACTGTATGGCAGGTAAACGTGATCGGCCAGATTGCTAAAGACATCCAGATCGGCCTCGGTGAGGCCAAACGGTTCCAGACCATCGGGATCATCGGCTAGAATTTCATGGGCCAGGCTAACCACCAGGTTAAAGTTATGCTTAGCCAAGCGGTTCGTGTAGTAATTGTTGTTGACCAGCGCCGTGTATTCATCGGGTCCGGTCACGGTGTGGAATTCGAACCGCGAGGCCGTGTCCACCTGATTCCAAGACCCGAAGTTTTCCCAGAAACGGGCCGTTTCCAGCACCATTTCAAACCCACACTGAATGATAAAGTCCAGGTCACGGGTAATCTCGAAATACCGGCCCACCGCGTAGGCGATGTCGGCATCGATATGGTACTGGGCCGTCCCGGCTGGGAAGTATGGCGAGGCTTCTTCACCATTGATCGTCCGCCAGGCAAACAGCGCCCCATTGTCGATTCCCAACGCCCGGGCCCGCATCCGCGCCTGTGGCAGGGTTTGGTACCGATAAAACAGGAGTTGGCGAGCCATCGGTTGGTTAGTGTAAATGAAGTACGGTAACATATACATTTCCGTGTCCCAGAAGTAATGGCCCTCGTAGCCGGAGCCACTCAGTCCCTTAGCCGCGATGTTGGTTCGGCCATCTCGACCGGCCGCCTGGTTCAGTTGAAAGACGTTGTAGTGAATGGCCAGATTCAGCTCGTCATTGCCGGAAACGGTCACCTCACTACGTTCCCAAACATCATCCCAGAAGTCCCGACTGTCCTTTTGTAAGGCCACCCATGAGTTAACCAGGAACGTGGCGGCGGGATCAATCGTATTCTGTTCACCGACATCCCCAACGTACACTTCGTATTCGAGCACGTGCGGCCGGCCATCGCCGAGATCGACCGACTGGCGCAGCAGACTGCAATTTGGCGTCAGACTGCCGAGGTACATGGTCACGGACTCCTGTGTCCGCCGCGTCTTCACATGATAACGCTGGAGATCCTGAGTGATAAAATCACTCTCACACTCGGGTAGCCCGGCGATCCGCGACTTCCGTGGGTCGACCGATTTTAATTCCTCGGCCTCGGCCGGCACGGCAATCGACTTACTGACAACGAGTAGACCATGATAATTCCCAGGTGTAATCGTGTAGCTGACGGCCCAAAAGTTCCGCTGGCCCTGGCCAATCACGGACTGGACGCCAAGGTAAATGCTCTCGCCCTGCATGGTCTCCAAGGAATACTTTTCGGTTAAGAGTCCCGAAGTCAAATCCAGGTTGGCCGTTGTCCGCCGGCTCTTGGTGAACCGGTGGCCGTGTTCCGTTAAAATGGTCAGATGCCGCAGATCGGGCAGATTCAAAATGGTCTGATGATGCTGCGCGTAGCCAATCCCCGCTTCACCGTATGTGATGGGGGAAGTTTCATAGAAACCGTTGATTAGCGTGCCGGTGATGGGATTACCGGTGATGGGGTCATTGGCCCGCACCCCAAAATGCCCATTGGCTAGGGAAAAAACGGTTTCCAGGTACTCGGCGTCATGACTCGCCACGTCCCGTAATGTTAAATGATAATTCTTGATAGTCACATTAATCCCCCCATAGTTCGCTGCTATTTTAAATCAATCGTGCCCCCATTGCCAGGGCATCTTCCACCGCCGGAACGTTCCCGGTGAAGTTCAGGAAGGCATGACTGATCCCGCCATAGCGAATATAGTTACCGGTTCCCGTTGCCCGCCCGATTTGTTGAATAAAGGCTTCGTCTTGGAGTCGGAACGGGTCGTATTCGCCGACCAGTACCGTCACATTCTTAAATACCCGTGGGTCTGCTAACAATGGCGATAGTAGCGGTGAGGTCAGGTCGAACGGTTGATCGGCCACGTAATACCCACTCATAATCGTATCCAGTTGTTCAAAAAGTTGGTAGCTACGATGCAGCGCATCTCGTTGACTGGGAATCACGTCAATCCGACTGTCATCCCACAGTGGCCCCTCGAGATCGGAGCCCTGAATCAACGTTGGGTAGAACAGCAGGTGGCTATCGATCGTGCAAATCCCCATCGACTTGCAGAGTTGGCTGACGGCCAAGGCAATCGATCCCCCGGCAGAGTCGCCACCCAAGGATAGGTGGTGATAGTTGGGCGCCATCGCGGCAACGACGGCGAGCCCATCCAGAATTCCCGCTGGATAGGGTTGTTCCGGGGCCAAGGCGTAATCCACGTTGTAGACCACACAATTGGCTTGTTCCGCCACAAACTTCAGGGCCAACAGGACATCTTCCGGCGTGCCACCATAATAGGCGCCACCGTGAAAGTAGATGAGGGCCTTTTCCGCCGTCAAATGGTCCATCCGGGCAATCCGAATCACCCGTACCCGGCGATTCATCGCCACAATTTGTTGCATTTCAATTTTCATCGGCGTGGACGTCAAATCCTTTTGCCCCGCCGTTTCGGTTCCTTGCCGCAGACTGAAAAGATCCGTTGGTAATTGGGGATCTTCTTCAATTTCGGCCACCGTATCCCAAACTAATGGTTCAAAGGTATGCTCTGGATCGCGGTCCTTAATCCATTGTTTGATGCCATCTACCTTAGTCGTGACTGGCATGTGTTGCAACCGTTTCAACTCATCGGCATACCCCAAAGATTGCTTGGTTGTCGTGTCATTCAACATGTCAATTACCCCTCTCTTTAGTATTTGTTAGCGACATTAGCGGTTCAAGCCACTAACGCCGTTCGACCAGCAACTCACATTGTTACTCCCCAAAGTTGTGGTCGGCTGACGCTAATCAGCTTTCACTGTCTTGTCATCGTCCGCTGCCACAGCAGCCACTTTTTCCGGCGCTTGGGCCGCCTTGTCCGCGGCAACCGCATCTTCATCCAACTTGTAGAAGTGCAGGATGACTACAATCGCTAATGCCAAGATAATTGGTAACCAGATAAAGCTGGTACTAATGGCGGTAACGGCCTTCGGCGCTTGAATCTTGGCTGCGGCTTTGAAACCACCCCAGGAAAGAATCCAGCCGGACAACGCACCCCCAAAGCCCATGCCAAGCTTAGCCCCAACCATTGGTACTGAGGATAAGATTCCGGGTTCGTCGATATGCATTTCAGTCCGGGCGTATTCTACCGTGTCGGCAATCATGACGAAGGCAATCGAGAAGGCCGCCCCCATGGCAATCGTGGCGATAATGTTACCGGCGAAGAGAAAGACCAGGTTCTTGGTCATCATCCCTACAGGCATGATGGCTTCACCAATCGCAAACGTAATCATGGCCAATTCCATCACGTTACGATGCTTCATAATCTTGCTCAGGAATGGCACGGATAAGTTCCCGATGACGGCAACGATCACCAGGCCATTGAACAGGCCAATCATGTCCGTCCGCCGGTAAACATAGGTCAGGTAGTAGACGGCCGTTTGCATCCGAATAACCCAGAACGTTTGTAACAGGATAAAGCTGACACTCAAGATGACCCATGGTTTATTCTTAACGGCCCCCTTCAACGATTCCTTCACGGACAAATGGCCCTTGATATTGGCATCGTCGTCTGCCGCTGCATCGGCGGCAACGGAATTGGTTTCGTGAAGGTTCATGAAGGCGCCGAAGAAGAGCACGATGATCGCAACCCCAATGATCATGCCCCAAATTGACCAGCCACGTTCGGCATTCTTACCACCTAGGAACGCCACCATTGGCAAGGAGATGGCCCCGATAACCGCCGTCCCAATGTTCGTCATGACCATCCGGGCACTGGCGAGGTTGGTCCGTTCGTCAGGGTCAGAGGTCAGACTTGGTAGAATGGCCGTGATTGGGGTATTAGCCCCAGAATAGACTAAGCTAAATAGTGTGTAAATAATGGCGACCCATACCAATTGAACCGTCTTATTGCCACCAAAGGCGGGATTAAAGAACAGTAGCATGGTTAAAATCCCAAGGGGAATCCCGAACCAAATAAAGTATGGCCGTGACTTCCCAAATTTCGAATGGGTGTGGTCGATTAAGAACCCGTAAACCACCCCGTCAAAGGCATCGATGAACCGAACCACCAGGAACAGCGTCCCCACGAAGGCCGGGGAGATGCCCATGACCGTCGTGTAATAGAACAACAGATACAGACCCACAATTTGCCAAATTAAGTTACCGGCCATGTCGGTCGCCCCATAGAAGAATCTTTGTTTCCATACTTGTAACTTGTTCATAACAAAAACCTCCCCCAAATTCTGACTATTATCCGCTCATTACGTAACCGCTTACATATATAGTATAAGTAATTGTCATGCCCGCCAACATCCACGGACTTTCCGAAAGAGTTACCCTTTTTATCCTCCTCCAACGTTCAGGCTCGTTAACAAGTCAGTTAGCCTAACCTGTTATCGTGTCCATCATAACCCGATACCTATTAGGATAAGTGATGAGGCCCCTCCATTTGTTACCCAACCTAACTCACCCGAGCAGGTAATCATTCATCTGAACAACGATGAGGGGAATCAATCAGGTCACCCATTCAGTTCTACCACTTATTGTGACTGTAGGAACGCCTTTAATAAGGACAATTCATACTCAGAGTGCGCTATACTAGAAGAAATTCAGTCAGAAAGCAGGTCTGCTAATCATGGCAAATTACATTAAAGAAATTCGTGCGCTCGTTGGCCACAAGCCCTTAATTCTTAACGCTGCGGCGGGAATTGTTGCTAACGATCAACACGAGGTCCTACTGAACCTTCGAACGGATACCCATAACTGGAGCCTCCCTGGGGGTTACCTCGAATATGGCGAGACTTTTGATGCCGCCATGATTCGTGAATATAAGGAAGACGCTGGCCTAGATGTCGAAATCGTGAAGCCACTCGGTATCTTTGACCAAGGCTTCACTGAGTATCCCAACGGCGACGTCACCCAAGTGATTTCTCGACTGTACCTGGTTAAACCCATTGGCGGCCACACCTTAGAATCGTCCACCGATGAGACACTGGATCTGAAATACTTCCCACTGGATGACCTACCACCGCTGTTGAACCAACAAACGACCGACATGTTGGCCGCCGTTCAACGATACTTCAACGAAAACAATTAGGTTCTCTATCCTTTCGACCCGCAGGGTCAAGAACCAAACCATGGCCCGCAGGGTCAAAGACCAGATCTGGGTCAAAGCCTAAGCTGTGAAGGCTGGCGTTCCCTGCGGGACCCTTGATGGGCCGGAACGCGGTGAACACGATCTAGAGCCAAAGAGCGGTCTCTAGAATCGGTTCCACCTAAGCCGAGGAGCCCACTCGCCTAAGGTGGTCCCACAGCTGGGCCCCGGGTTCCTTCGGTCACTGAGATCCAGGAAAAATGGCCAATCGCTTAGCCCACAAACCAGGCACAACGACTAAACATGACTTATCCTAATCGGACTAGCGAGTACCAGTTTCTTCTATAGAGAAGAGCTGGTACTTTTTATCTG
Source organism: Levilactobacillus tangyuanensis (assembly GCF_003946545.1). GTDB lineage: Bacteria > Bacillota > Bacilli > Lactobacillales > Lactobacillaceae > Levilactobacillus > Levilactobacillus tangyuanensis. The sequence goes on along the minus strand of NZ_RHOA01000001.1, from coordinate 104,051 downwards.
TCCGACATTATTCATCCTGCGGCCACTCACGGTCGCCCTGACTTCACGTCAGCATGGGAACCCACTAAAAACTAAGTCCCATCCAACTCTCTACACCCAACCACCCAATTTTCAAGATTCCCCGACACCGTGACCCAGCACAGTAGCCATCAAGCCGACGTCGGCTCAATGGCCAATATTAGTGAGCGGAGGCGCACGGGGCTCAGCCGTGGAACTGCCTTAGGGGAGTGGGCTGCTCCGCTTAAGCAGAACTGACCTTCAAGACCGCCCTTTGGCTTGAAGTCATGTTCACCGCGTTCCAGCCCGCAAGGGCACCGCAGCGAACGACCGTCTTTCTCCTACGAAGCCCACGGCCAGAGTTAACAAGTAAAGATGCCCAACGATAGCGCAGGACGACTAAACGGACAGTCGGAGTGGCAACCGATCCTACCATGCTCACCTTTTGTCAAATAATCAGTTAAAAATTGTTAGGCCACTTATCGAGTATTAGCGTATAATGATGGCATAGTTAAAACTTAATACTGAGGTAGAGTGCTGGGTGTCAATCTGTTTTACGATTGTCATTAACCATCATACATAATTAAGCGTCATCTAATCAGACTAGCTTCAGCCGCCGACAGTTTGTTTAGGCTGTGCGGCCGAAGCTTTTTTACGTCCACCTCACCTCGAGGAGTGAATCTTATGAAAGAATGTCCCAATTGTCACCAGCCCGTGACCCCTGGAAGTGCGTTCTGTGATCACTGTGGCTACGACCTTCGACAGGCCCAGCCTACAGCGGTGACCGACTCGACTCCTGAAACGGCCGAACCCCACCGTCGTCGTAACGGGAAGGGAAAGCGCCGGGGTTTATTAAAGTCCCGCAAGAAAAAGACCGGCAAGCCCGCGAAAAAAGGCCGCTGGTTCAAGCGCGTCATCTGGAGCATCATCGCCATTGCCGGGGTGATTGTCCTGGTCCTTGCCCTGTCCTTTTACAACAAGCAGGCCGGCAAGGATAAGCAAATCGATAACATGGCCGACATGATCACCGGCAATCAGAGTGATGACCTGGCTAAGGTCTTACTGAGCGACAATCCCAGCTTAAAAATTGATGGGGATACCGTTCAGCCCTTCCTGACCTACGCACGGACGCATCCGAAATACGTCGACAGCATGAAGGCCAGTCTCAAACAATCCGGCGAAACCACGGATCAAACCTTTAAGCTGGTTACCGACGGTCATAATTTCCTGATCTTCCCAATCTACAAGCTGCGGGTCACCACGATGCATCCAACGGTGGCCACCAATGTGGATAACGCCACGATCGTTGCCAATGGCGACGACCTCGTGACCTCGAAGAGTGACCACTATGTCTACAAGGCCGGTCCGCTCTTCCCTGGACACTACAAATTTAAACTGACGGGCAGCCGTTCAACGGCATCTCAGTCCGTCAACTTGATTTCTAGTGGCGACAACGACCGCCAGATTGACCTGATTGCCAAGTCACTCAAAGCCGAGAAGTCCACCACCAATAACAACAACGATGATAGCAACACCACGGATAACTCTAATAACAATAGCCAAGTCCAACAACAAACCGGTAATAATCCCAAGGCGTCGGATTACACCGACCAAGACGATGTCGATAGCGATCAGCAGGATGCCATCGATTCCGTGTCTGATGAATTCGATTACCCCGAGGATGACTTTGACTTCAAGGTCTCCGAGCCGTACACCGACGTTTACCAAGTGAAAGTCTACGACAATGCGAACGATCATTCGCTCTTCGGCACGTACCGTTACGATGACATTCACGACGTTTACTCCGAATATAATACCGACACGGGCAAATTTGACCCGGCATAATAGAAAGGAACTTGACCTATGAAGCAAAATATCTACCGCATCTGTTCCAAATGTGGCCACCAAAACACGGCGGATGCCAACTTCTGTCTCCAATGTGGGACGACCTTAACCACCGACGATGATTATATCTTCACGCCTTACGCCGCCGACAAGAGTTTTCCCCTCTTCGACCTGGAACTGACGCCCGAAGAACTCGCGGAAACGAAGAATTTCATGATCACGAAATCTGACATCATCCCCACCGGCTACCGCAGTGCAGGGCTGGTCTTCGCCGAAAGTAGCGTCTCCGCGCAATCCGGTATGAAACCCGTCTGGGAAGACCTCATGAAGCGCCTCTATGGCCTCATGTTGGCCAAGCATTATGCCGGCGTTGCTCGCGTCAGCATTGAATCCCAGTCCGCTAAGCCAGGTCAGCTTTTCTTGACCGGCGAAGCCTTTGTTCCTAATAATCAGCTATAATCCTTGGAGGAATCTACATGCACTTATCCCATTTCGCCGCGCCCGCTGATAATCAGCCCGGCGGCCAAAGCCATTTTTGCCCTAATTGTGGGCATTCATTATCAGCTAGCGACACCTTTTGCCCTAACTGTGGGTACCAATTAGACGAGAGCCAATCCGCTCCCGCCCAACCAACCACCCCAGCCCCAGCGGCCACCACCCAAACAACGACTACCAAGCCTTCCCTGCGCGAACGCTTACGAGGCGGCAAGAATCAATCGCCCGCTTCGAAGAAGAACCGGCGCAAGTGGACCAGCATTGGTGTGGTCGTCTTGCTCCTGATCATCTTCTTTGCCTGGGGCTTCCATCACTATTCTCGGCAGGTCACCTTGGATCGGTCCATCACGGACATCCAAAAGGGGCAGAACATGACCAACGACTTCACCAGTTCCAGTCCCGACCTCAAGATTACCAAGAGTTCGCTCCTGCCAATCAACCGGTACTACAGCGCCCATGCTGGCGACCTCAGCAGCCTAAAGGACCAATTGGCCGCCTCCGGCCGTAGCGACAACGGCAACTTTAGCTTCCGGACGAACGGACGCCACATGCTGTTCTTCCCGAAGTACCAAATCATTGTGAGTCCCGTGTACCCAACCGTCACGACCAACCACACCGGTAACAAGATCACCCTGGACCACAAGCAAATCGCCACGGCAACGTCCGACAACTACTCCAAGCGGTTGAGTGCGCTGGCTCCTGGCCAATATCATTTGCAGGCCAGTGGCAAGGTCGGTAAGCATAACCTGGTCAACAGTGGCGACTATCACATCACCAGCAGCAAGTCTTATGACCTGGACTTGACCACGATTTCCGCCAACCTGAACACCGTGCCCGGCTCCGACATTTACCTGAACGGTAAGAAGATCGGGACGGTCGACAATTCCGGGACCTACCGGTTGAAGGACGAGCCTTGGTCTTCCGACATGTCCGTCTCCGCGCACTACACCTCAAGTGCCGGCAAGGCCGTGTCCAATTCCGTTCAACTACAAAAGAACGACGATGGCAACAACATCGACCTGAAGTACCCGAACTTGATCAGTAATAGCGATGCCGACGACTTCTATTCCAACCTGTTTGAAACGGTTCAGGCCGTCGCAAACGGTAACGATGACGAAACCGACGACAACGGGGACGACATGTCCGACTTCTTCTCCGAAGGGTCCAGTGGCAACTTCTATAACCAACTCCAAAAGATGGCGTCCGGTTATGAAGATGACGATGACATCTACGGTACCGACATGACGACCTCCATTGCGGCCATTAAGCCCGGTCCTAATGGCACCAGTGTGGTCACCTTCGACGTTGAGTATGACTTCGAACTCGAAGACACCCACCACATCCAAACGTTGCGGTACACCGCCAACATGAAGGATACCAGCCATGACAGTTCCGCTAACCTGAATTACGAGATTACCAGCGTGTCCGGCTCCACCACGATTAAGGATACTCATCGTGATGAAGACGATGACTACTAAAATCCATTAAAAATAGCGTTCCGACAATTAAATTGTCGGGACGCTATTTTGTTAGGCGTGAATCGCATTCTTGGTGCTGCCCGTGGTTAATAAATCATTGAAATTATCGTAACTGATGCTGATCATGTCTTCCAGGGCGGGTTCCGTGTAGGACCCAATGTGGGGCGTGATCAGGACGCGCGGATTGGCGGCCAGGAGGTCGCGGACCGGCGCACTGGGAACGTCGCCCACGTCAGCGAAGTGTTTGCCAAGAATCGCGGCTTCGTCCACAATGACGTCGGCACCGTAGCCACTCAGATGACCACTGTCGATGCCAGCTAGGATTGCCGGAATGTTGGCCAATTCACCACGGGCCGTGTTGACCAGGACCGCGCCGTCCTTCATGCGGCCAACAAAGTCGGCATCGACCAGGTCTTCATTCTTCCCTGGGAAATAGGGGACGTGAATGGAGACAATGTCGCTGGTGGCCAGCAGCGTTGGCAGATCGACTAATTCCAGGGCTTCCTTCGCGGCTGGCGAAGGATACGGGTCATAGGCCAAGACGTCCGCACCGAGGCCTTGATACAGCTTGGCTTCGGTGAAGCCGATCCGACCAACCCCCACGATACCCACGGTTGAGCGATGAATCTCGTGACTAAACATCCCGTCGGTCACCCGAAAGTCGCCGCGCCGCGTGCCATCAATTGCCAAGTTAACGTGACGAAACAGCGTCATCCCCAGGGTGAAGGCCAGTTCGGCCACCGCGTATGGCGAATAACCTGGGACCCGAGCCACCGCAATATCCAGGTCTGCGGCGGCAGCCAGATCGATATGGTTATAGCCGACGGTTCTGGTAAGGACGTACTTGATGCCCCAGCCGGAAAACTTTTCCAGGTTGTCGCGATCCACGAGGCAATTGCCCCGTACCAGCACGGCATCCGCATCCTTCGCCAGGTCGGCGTTGTCATGCGTTAATAAATCTTCGATATAAATCAGGTCATAATTATATTTATTCAAACGGTCAAAGTAGGGACGTTCAAGTGGTCGAACGCCATAGGCTGCAATTTTAACCATAGGTTGTCACTCCTTTTCTTATTTCAACATGCCTAAGCTATTAATAACTTCCATGACGGCAATCCAGATTGGCATCATCACCACGGCCGAAATGGTTGAGATGAACGACGCATTCGAGGCCATGACGGCATCCCGGTCGAAGCTAATGGCATAGGCGGAAACCACCGCCGCCGTTGGTGTTGCCATCATGACAACGATGGTAGCGACCGCAATGTAGTTCAAGGATAACAAGCCGGTCATGTCCAGGAGAATCAGGAGTACCAGGTTAATCAGGGGCACGATAATGACCTTGTTAAGAGAATAATACCATGGCGTCTTGTCGGCCGCAGCATCCTTAATCGAAATGGACCCCAGCGTGGTCCCAATGGCTAACCAAGCGAGTGGTGAAGCCAAATTGGCCAGGTAGCTCAGTGGCTTGTACAGCCAGAGTGCCGTTTGGTCAATCCGGTAGAAGGCCACCGAGGCCATCTTGGCCGTTTCAACCCCGTTGACCGCCACGGGCACGGTGACTTGGGGAACCAGGTGTTGGCCAAGCCACATGAACAGGCCTAGGAAGGTCGCAATGACGATGGGATTCAGGAACATCTTCTTAATGTTCTTGCCTTCCATCTTCAGGCCAGACATCTTGATGTAGGCGTAAGAATACAGGAAGATCCGATAGCCAATGTTGAAGATGGAACTGTACATAACCCCTTTGACCCCATAGACCGCGCCAACAATGGGAATCCCAAAGAACGTGGTGGACCCAAAGGTGGTCAGAATCGCCAAGACTTCGCGTTCACCCTTCACGTAACGTTGGTACATGAACGGCGTGACGAAAATGAGGAGAATGTAAATCACAATCCCCCAGATTAACACGCCCATGCCTTGTTGAAAGGCATCCCCGTTCATGGGTTGCATGAACGAGTTGAATGCCAAGGCAGGGATGGCCACGGTTAAGGCGACGTTGGTTAAAATCTTACCAACATTATCGCCCAAAATCCCTTTACGCCGCAAGAAGAAACCTAACAGAATGATAAAGATCGTAGACGTAATTGAACTCATAATGGCTGCATTGGAAAAAGTTGCACTGATAGCTTTCAATATTTCCATCACGATCACCTCCGTATTTAACCTCCTGGATCTTTGGCTATTATCGGTCCTTTACGCGATGAGTATTCAAATGATGAAATTGTAAGTTATCTGTCTAATTGTAACTGGCATTGATAAGGGGAAACAAAAAGAAGCGACTCTCACGAGTCGCTTCTTTGGATTAAAGCCTATGTAGTTGCTAGATACCCCGACTAATAAGTCACCATGCCGAACCATAACACAACGGCAATAACGGCAATGGTGCCCGCTACTAAGAACGTGAAACAGCCGAAATAGTCTCCCTCGAAGGCGCCATGGTAATCGTCATCGTCTTTTTTCAATTTGCTTCTCCCCTGTGCATTGTGTCTAAGCATCGCCAACGCTAAGTCTAAAATTAAAGCAATCAGCGCCTACTGCTATTTTACCGAACCCGTAAACCCAAGTCTATATATAAAGAGAAAAGGAACAATGCGTTAATTATGCATATTTATTCATTTCGGCCGTGAATTTAGCCTCTTTATAATTATATTTATTTTCCACCCCTTTCCCGGTTATTCCTTCTACTAATTGTCTTTAATAATTTTCAAACGCTTCCCAATCAATCCCAGCTTTCTTTGTTGACAAACCCAAACCGCCTGGTTATGATTGGAGCCATATTAAACATATACGAACGCCTGACTAGGAAGAGTAGCGATTCCCGCTAAGTTTAGAGACCACCGGTAGCTGAAAAGGTGGCTTACAACGGAACCGCGAAGATGAACCTGGAAGCAAGTCATCGGTGCAAGCTGACGACTCGACCTGAAGCCCGTTACCGCTTCCGACTTTTGGCAACAGAAGTTACGGAGATGGTGGGCGCGAGCTCCCCATAAAGCAAGGTGGTACCGCGAGTAAAATCGTCCTTATGTGATTAGACATAAGGACGATTTTTATTTAAGGAGATGTTTGGGGATGCAACGTAAGGGAACGATTCTAACTATTGCAGCACTAAGTGTATTAACCCTGGCTGGATGCGGTAGCCAGGCGAGCGGCCAAACGGGCAGCGGTAAGTATGCCGCTAAGCAGGAACTGAATTGGACCGAGCCATCCGAGCTCGCCTCCTCCGACCTGGCTCAGGCCACCGACACGTTGAGCTTTACCGTCCTGCAAAACACCCAGGAAGGTCTCTACCGATTGAACAGCAAAGGAACGCCGGCCAACGCGCTGGCCACTAGCACCAAGATTACCAACGGTGGCAAGACCTACACCTTCAAGTTGCGCAAGGATGCCAAATGGTCGAATGGCCAACCCGTGACCGCCAAGGACTTCGTCTATTCCTGGCAACGGACCTTAGCGCCCAAGACGGCCTCACAGGATGCCTTTTACCTCTATCAGGTTGAAAATGCCGAGGCCGTTAACCAGGGAAAGAAGCCGCTCAACGCCTTGGGGATCAAGGCCCACGGGGATTACAAGTTGACCGTTCAGTTGACCAAACCCGTCCTCTACTTTAAGAAATTACTGGCCTGGCCGCTCTTCTACCCATTGAATCAAAAGGCCGTCGACCAGTATGGTAAAAAATACGGCACGAGCTCGGCCACGACCGTCTACAACGGGCCCTTCCGCCTCAGTAAATGGAACGGCACCGGTAAATCCTGGACGCTGGCCAAGAACGCCACCTACTGGGATAAGAAGTCCGTCCGCCTCGACAAGATTAACGTGGCCGTGACCGAAAGTACCACCACCAGTTACAACCTCTTCAACGCTAGGAAGACCGACGAGACGCTACTCAGCGGCCAACAAATCAAGAACAACAGCAACAGTCAGGACTTTGTGAAACGGTTGCCAACGGGATCACAACGACTAGACCTGAATGAGAAGAAGGTCGCCGCGCTCAAGAACGCCGACGTTCGGAAGGCCTTATCGTTGGCCATCGACCGGCACCAATTGGTCAATGACGTCCTGCAAGATGGCTCCGTGGCCGCCAAGGGTTACGTGCCGGCTGGCATGGGCAACAACCCTAAGACAGGCGAAGCCTTTAACCAAGAGGCGACCACCGCGACCGGGACGTCTTACGATCTCAAGCAGGCCAAGGCCTTACTCGCTAAGGGACTCGGCAAGAAGCCGTTAGACCTGACCCTCTCCGTTTCGGATACCGATACCAGTAAGCAAACGGCCGAATTCGTCCAAAGCTCGCTCGAAAAGCTCCCCAACGTTAAGGTCACTATCAAGACGGTTCCCTACGTCCAACTGATTAACCAACAAAATAACGGGAACTACGAGCTAACCCTGGCTAACTGGCAATCCGTCTTCGCCGACCCCATTAACTTCCTGGACGTCTTCGAATCCAACTCCAGCTACAATACCGGCGGCTGGAAGAACAGCCAGTACGACAAGCTCTTGGATGAGGCGGAAAATCAGGACGGTAACCAACCTAGCAAGCGCTGGACCAAGCTGGTACAGGCCGAAAAGATCTTGATGAACGACCAGGGAACGATTCCCTTGTTCCAAACGGCCAAGTCTCAGCTCTTGCGTCACAACGTCAAGGGTATCATCTATAATCCAGCCGGTGTGCCTTACGACTTCAAGACAACCTACATTGCCAAGTAACAACCACCTAACCGTAGCGTTTTGACTCATAATGACAAAATAGGACTCAACCAGCACACCCCATGTGCATCGGTCGAGTCCTATTTTTCATCTACAATCCCTGATCAATCGAATATCGACGCCACCGGCAGCTTATGGCTACGGACGGGGCTACGGAAGAGATAATAGTTTTGGCCATCGATGACCGCCTTTAGGGCCGTCATCTTTTTGTGACGAACCTTCACGTTGACCTGCTGCTTGCTTAAAGAAAAAACGGGCAGGCTGCCCATTGTCTTGCTACTTTTCACTAACAGTTTGTTTGACTCCTTGGCATATGAGACTGGCAGTGACAAGGTCCCCTGCCAATGGCGAGTCGTCAGGTTTTTATTCCGCGTCGTATACGATCGGACCGTGAATTTCTGCTTGGCAAACGTCATCTTGTCCACAACGTACTGGTTATGCTGCTGATCATCGGCCGCATTGCCGACGTAACCGTACCAGTCCCCCTGGTAGCCACTTGGCAGGCTAACCGCCTTGCTGGCCGCTTGGGCCGTGGTCCCATTGCCCAACACGATGACTCCCAAAATCGCGAGGCCTAAAATCAGTGCCCGAAAAAATTTTTGCATCGTCATTACCCCTTTTAATCGCGTTTAATCCCGACAGCCGCTCCAGATAGGTTTACGCCGTCGGCTACTTAACTATCTAAATATAGGCTAACGGATTTAATGAAGCAATAACTAATTAATCGTGAGCAAGAGGCTCCTAAGGACGGGTCCAGTCGTTCATATAGACACTTGCTCACATTTGTCTATATGAAACAAAAAGCGTCGCAGCCGGCGGCCACGACGCGTGAAATTTCAGTTTTAATCAACGGGAAACAGTGGCAGTTCCGCCAGATAACTAATATCCTGACGCTTGACGGCATCCCCTTCGGCCAAGATCGCCATCCGACCAACAACCTTGGCACCGGCCTTTTCGACCAGTTCTTCGGCCGCGGACAAGGAACCACCGGAGCTGATGACATCGTCCACGATGACCACGCGCTTGGCCACCAGCCGGTCGGCGTCGGTCCCATCCAACACCAGGCGCTGGGGCGTGCTCGTGGTTATGGCGCTCACCGGCGTCGTCAGCGGTGCCCGCATGTAGTCCTTCACACTCTTGCGTAAAACAACGTACTGGGTGTGATTCGTCAACCGACTAAGCTCTTGCGCCAATGGAATTCCCTTGCTCTCCAACGTTACCAGGAAATCAAACTCGCTGGGCATTCGTTGAACCAACTCGTGAGCCGCGTAATCCGTCAGCTCGGCATCCCCCAGTAAAACGAAGGATGCGATCGCCGTGGATTCGTTGATTGCCATGACGGGGAGCTGCCGCGTCATGGGACCAATTTGAAGCTGATAGGTTTTAAGCATTCGTTATACCCCCAATCCAAGAAGTGGCAAAATGAATTTCAAGCAGGCCCCCGTCAGCAATCCAGCAAATGGATCGGCAACGGCGGTAATGACCATGGTAATGGCCGCGATCGTCCCAGATGACCCCTGTAGCGCCGTGGCGGCATTAACCGGGAAGATCACGACCGTCCCTAGAATAAAGAGGAACCCCGCGATCGAGGCACTCGGCACATACTTGCCCAACTTCGGTAACCAGCCAATCGCCAAGATCGCCGCCATGATTAACATCATCATGATCCCGGCCACCACCGGTTCGGGGGCGCTGGCCGTCGCGGAAATAATTGCTTCGACCGGGGCCCCACCGAGCAGGCTTGTTCCCATATCGGCAATCGACTGCGTAATCGTCAACAGGTTCAGGTTAACCGGATTCGGCTTCTGTCCGGTCATCTGCCCCGTAATCAGGCCGTAGGAAATATTCGCCCCAATGTTTAGGCAGGCTAAACTCAAGGCTCCCCGGACGACCCGGACGTTCATCATCGGTTTCGTAAAGATGAAGCGACGGGCTGTGACATGTTCCGGCAACTCCGCGCGGTAGTGTTCGATAAATACCGCTGCTAGGCTCGATCCCACGACGGAAATCACAATCGTCCAAACCAAATCCTTGCTCACAAAGTATGTGATGGCGGCCAAGGCTACCGACAACCAGCCGGTTAATCGCTGGTCCCGCGCCATCCCCAGGGCAATCTTAGCCAACATGATCCCCACACCGGCCATCATGCCGGCCATGATATTGGCACCCAGGACGTCTACGATTTTAGTCAGCGTTCCGGTCACCCCAATGACCAGCATGACCATCGAGCCGCCAAGAATAATGGAAGTTCGTTCGCGCAGATTACGACCCAGGTTTCCCGTCAGCGCCAGTGACTCGGCCTGGAAGGAAAGCGGCGCAACCGCCCCAAAGGCCCCGTTAACCGCCGAGGCAAAAATAAATGAAAACATGGTTGGAAAGATAGCAAATCCCAGTGACATCGCCATGATTCCTTGTGGAATGCCGTTTAACACTACCCCAATGGCCGCTAATAAGTCAGCTACCCAGTGCATAACTCAATTCTCCCCTTTGTTATGAGTCTTTATTCGTGATTCAATTTAAATAATAAGGGAATACGGCTGGCAAGTCACTAATTTTATGACCACATACGAACATTAGCTATAATTATAGTTATTAAATTCGATTATTGTTTGTCACTTAAACCAATTCGTTTCACAAAGAACCTTAATCTTTTCACAAGGCAAATACTTGTTAGACCGGGCAGGAACGGTTAAAATACAACTATTACTTAGAGTTAGTCTAACGCTAAACCATTAGGAGGTTATCATGACTTATACCATCCACGAAGTTGCCCAGAAGACGGGGATTTCTACTTACAGTATTCGTTACTACCACGACCACGGGATGCTACCATTTGTTCAACGAGACGCGAATAATAATCGTGTCTTCAGCGACAGTGACCTGGAATGGCTAAACATGATCGTTTGCCTCCGGGCCACCGGGATGCCGGTCGAACGGATTCGCCACTACATCGACTTGGTTCAGGAAGGCGAATCGACCGTTCCCGAACGCTATGAGATGATGAAGGTCCAACAGGAACGAACACTGGAAGAAATTAACCAACTACAAGAACATTTATCAACCATCAACTTCAAGGTTGACCACTACGCCGGCCTGTTGGACTCTCACGAGCCGGACAGTTTCGTTCCAAGTAACCTGCGTCAAACACCCGTCAATAATTAACCATCATCTGGCCCTGGACACCTGTCCGGGGCCTTTTTTATTGGGTTATGAAATTATAAATGTAAGCGCTTGATCTCGGGTCCGCCACATGCTAATATAAAAAGCTCATTGATTTTAAAAGGGGGGTCGTTATTTGGACACGACACCATTGCCGCACTGGCGGCGCAACATTTATTTATTTCTAACCAGTCAATTTCTGTCGGGAATCACCAGCATGGTCGTCCAGTACGCCATCGTCTGGTACCTTACCAAACAGACGGGATCGGCGACGGTTCTGAGCTTTGCCACATTACTGGGCATGTTGCCAATGGTCCTGCTGAGCCCCTTCGTTGGGCCGTTCGTCGATCGGTGGAACAAGAAGGCCCTGCTGATTGTGCCCGATATCATTGCCGCTATTTTTGCCATTATTCTTTCTATTACCGGGACGCTTCTCCCCAGCTATCCGTTATGGCTCATCTTCATCTCGCTGCTAGTACGAGCGATTGCCCAGACCTTCCAGATGCCCACCATTCAATCGATTCTGCCGACCATGGTCCCCTCCGAGGAGCTGACCAAGATCAATGGTAAGTTGGGCATGGTGCAGTCGGCCAACATGGTCATTGCGCCGGCACTAGGGGCCTTTCTCTTCGCCATTGTCCCTATCAACTGGTTAATCTTATTGGATGTGCTCGGCGCCATCATTGGCATTAGCCTGCTGACGTTCGTGACTATCCCCGAGCATCCCGTCATTGATGAAAAGGTTCACGTCCTCGCCGATGCCAAATTTGGCCTGGATAAGCTCCGCCAGACCAAGGGGCTCTGGGCCATTACCATGACCGGGGCCGCGTTCACCCTGATGTTCATGCCCGCGGCGAGTCTGTACCCCTTGATGACCATGGGGTATTTCCATGGCAACGTGGGTCAGGCCGGCCTGATCGAGGCCATTTATTCCGTAGGCATGCTGGCCGGCGGAACCATCATCGGCCTCTTCGGTAACTGGTCAGATCGAATGAAGCCCATCCTGTGGGCCACGGTCGCCATGGGGATCACCTTTGGTGGCAGCGGCCTGTTACCCGGCAACCACACCGGCTTCATTTGGTTCGTGGTATTAAATGCTTTGGCCGGCGTCGTCACCCCATTCTACAGCACCCTCCTGATGGCCATGATTCAACAAAGCTTTCCGGCCGAGCACCTTGGGCGCGTCCTGGGCGTGTTGAACTCAATGATGAGCATCACGGGTCCCGTGGGCCTAATCTTTGCCGGGCCTTTGGCCGACAGCATCGGCGTAGAAAAGCTCTTCATTATTGGCGGGATCGGTTCACTCGCCTGCGGCTTTGCCATGTGGATCATGCCGAGTGCCCGGCACTTCGATCAAGAACTCCAGGCCAAAAAGGCAGCAATCGCCACCGAAGAATCCTCTGAATAACTATCCAATCCGATTGCATAATTTGTAATCGGATTTTTGGCTTGACTTGATGAATGAATTGATATAATATTCATTCATGTCCAAATAAGGAGGGTTCCCATGGAAGAAAAACAACAACGATTATTCGATGCGGCGCATGCTTTATTTCTAACGCAAGGCTTCAAGGCCACCAATATTTCCGCCATTGCCGCGGGAGCCAACGTGGCGGTGGGCACCTTCTACAACTTCTATCAATCCAAGACCGCCATCTTCATTCAGGTCTACAACGCCGAGAATGACCGGGTTAAGCGGACCATTCTCGCTAATGTTGACTTTGACCAGGCGCCTAATCCCCTCATCAAAACCATTCTCAAACAAATCCTTGACCAATCCGCCGACAACCGGATTCTTCAGGAATGGTTTACCAACGCCAAGTTGAATGCCATTATCGCCAAGACCAATGCCGTCACGGTCGAAGACAGCTTCATCTATGCCACCCTGGTCGCCCTCATTGATCGGTGGTTGGCGGCCGGCCTGCTCAAGTCGACGATGACCAAGGACCGGGTTCTCAGCCTGTTCAACGCCTTAACGGTCGTAGATTTCCACCAAAGTGAAATTCAGACTGACGACTATTTTCAATTGCTGGGCGACCTCATCGACGGTATCCTACTAAAAATTCTAAAATAACCAGGGATGGCTATTTTTTTAATCACAAATGAATGAATTTCCAAATTATTCATTCACATTCAAAAGGAGTTCTCCCTTGAAAAAAATTATCATCACGATCCTCGTCATTCTTGTCGCCATTGCCGTGATTGGCGGGAGCCTGACCGCCTGGGCAATCGGCAGCCATCGGCGCCTTAATCTCACCCGCTTCACCGCAACGTCATTAAGCACCCAAACCCAAACACTTTCGCAGTCACCCAAACGAATCCGTTTTGACTTACGAACCGCCGTCGTCAGGATTAAACCCGGCCGGACTAACCAACTCACACTCACCAATGCCGGATCGAACCAATACCAGACGAATCAGACCAGCACGTCCTGGTCGCTCACGGAAAAACAGGTCAACCGGCATCAATTCGAAATCGCCCAATCACCAACCATCACCTTGACCCTGACCGATCCCCGGGCGATCCAACAGCTGACCATTAACCAACTCAACGGCACCCTAAAGCTGACTAATCTGACGACCCATGACCTCTCAATCCATCATCACAACGGCACCACCTTAGCTCAAGACTTGACCCTCACCGGGGCGGGCAAGCTGACCAAGAACAATGGCCAAACGACCATTCACCACCTTACCAGCAATGGGCTGGCCGTCACCATCAGGAATGGCCAATTCAAGTTGAACGGCCACAGTGCCGGTCGCCATTACCACCAGTCTGGTCACCATCCCTTGCACATCACCAGTGGTTCTGGTCAGGTGAGTGTGACCCAATAAAAAATGAGAGTGGAACAAAAGGCGGTTAGCCGGCGAGCATTAAGGCTGCTAACCGAATAATCCTGGTCTTGGATTGTTTGGTTAATAGTTTTAAGCGGAACCGGGTGCCTTTTTTCGCATGTTTCGGCCATATAAATGGGTACACGAAAACAGAGTCTGGGGTTTTGTCCCAGACTCTGTTTTGCGATTAAGTCATTTCTATTCGCGAAATTAATATTTTAGAGCTTTTGCTCGAAACCTTCCATCGGTGCCGCCTGATTTTGATAGTCGGCCGCAACCTCAGGATCGGTCGTAAAGTGCATGACCGAGTAGAAGGCCGTGTTTAAGTAACCCTGCATGGCACGAGGAATCTTCAGTTCATCCATTTCAGATGGTGACAATTGGTAACGAATGCTGGCTTCATCTCCGTCGGTAACCTTTTCATACCACTGAGGTTCGCGAATCATCTCACGACCCATGGCCACCAAATCGGCACCCATCGCCAGCACGTCATCGGCGTCGGTGGGCGTTTCAACCGATCCCACGCCAATCAACGGCTTACGCCCGGCCAATTGCTTGACCAATTTCGTCATAATCAACTCGTGGTCTTCCGGATTATTCAGTGACGTCCGGTGAGCCGATCCCATAGAGACGTGAACATAATCCACCGCTGACTCGGCCAACTGGTCCACGAAGTCCAGGCTATCTTCTAAACGGATCCCTGGCGTTTCGATCTCTTCCGGTGAAATCCGGTATCCCAGCAAGAAGGGCCGGTCGGCGGTCTCGACGATCGTGGTGTTCACGCGGCTAATCACCGCTTTGGCAAAGGCCATTCGACCATCCCGGTCGCCACCCCATTTGTCCGTCCGTTGATTAGAGTTCGGAGAGAAGAATTGCTGTAACAAATAGGTATTGGCCCCATGAAGTTCAACACCATCGAACCCGGCCGCAATCGCCCGGCGGGTGGCATCGCCAAACGCCACAATAATGTCATCAATTTCGGCGGCGGTCAATGCCCGGGGTTCCTGGGAATCTGGTGGGAAAACCGCCTTAACGGCACTGGCACTAACCGGCTGCTGGCCCCGCAAGATCTGATCGTTTGACTTACGACCGGCGTGGAAGATTTGCAGAATCGCCTTGGTCCCATTTTGCTTCATCGCTGCGGCCAACTTGGTCAATCCGGCGATGTCGCTGTCGTCAGCAATGGATAACTCGCCCTCGAAGCCCTTACCGCTGGCAGTGACGTTCGCCACCTCACCGATAATCAAGCCGATACCCCCGGCGCGGGCACTGTAAAACGCAATTTCATCATTCGTGACCTTGCCATCATAAAAGCTGGACATCGTCGTGGTTGGCGACATCACCATGCGGTTCTTTAAGGTCACACCATTGCTAAACGTATAAGGGTTCATGAATTTATATTTCATCAGTCGTTCCTTCTTTCTGCGAGGCCATACAGGTCGCTAATGCGGTTAAGACGGGGGACAGGCTTTCCCCAGTTGCCGTGAGCTGCCACAATCGGTGTTGTTGATCGATCGTCACCAATTGCCGCTGCCGTAATCGATACAGTCGGGGATAAACCTGCCACCGTTGCCATCCATGGAACGGGTGCCGCAATTGCGTCAGGGTCCGCGGCCCCGCCAACAACGCCAGCATTAATTGCCATTCCACCGGATGGTTGACCATGGACTGGGTGGTTTTTAAGCCACGAATTTGAGTTTCCATTGGCCACCTCCTTAAACAATATCCTCAGCATACCCGGTCTCGATCCACAAAAAAAGAAGGCACTTTAAAGTGCCTTCTGCTTAATTTTCTAGTAATCGACTGAAGCCCCCGTGATCGTTGGTAATCTCCACGTCGGGTAGATCGCTGGCCCGTTGCTCACCCCAAATGGACATCTGGACCAGAATCTGGCCCAGTGACCGTCCAAGTGGCGTCAACGAATAGGTGACCTTAAATGGGGCCTGTTCCCCGGTAATCTGGCGATCGATGATGCCATCTCGCTCCAGTTCCCGAAGTTGTTGCGTGAGCACCTTTTGCGAAATATCCGGTAGCTTTTGCCGTAGGTCGCAGGTCCGTTGGGGACGGTTCCCTAAGTGGCAAAGTAGTTGCGGCTTCCACTTACCGCTAATGATTTTCAGAGTGGCTTCAACGCCATTATTAAATGTCTGTTTCACGATGCGACCTCCCGGCTTTTTTGATTATTTTACGCGCTATGGTTCTTTTTGGGTAGTAGGCACTTTTTAGTAACCATGTAATGACATCCCACTTCGTCGCATAGCTTCAAGAAAAAAGAATAAGGTCAATACTAATAACCATGATTTGACTATCCAAATTATTGGTGGCTTGTGAAAATACTCATCACGTTCGATCAAAAAGCGCCGCAAAGATTGTGAAAAATCATCTTTGCGGCGCTGGTTTTATTCTTCTGTCGGAACCACCATTACGCTGGTATCGACAATCCCAAACTGCCGACGCAATGCGCCCTCAATATTTTCGCTCAGCCGATAACTATCCTGAACCTCCATGTGAGCATCCACGGCAATTGTGGTATCCACGGTCACGACATTCCCATTGTAGTGGGCCTTAAGTTCCAAGACCTCGTTAGCCGCCGGAAATTCACCCACGGCCGCTCGGAATTGATCTTCTAATTTAGGATCGAAATAATCCGCCAAGTTCAGACTACTTTCACGGAATATTTTGACACCGGCCGACAGGATGAACAGGCCAACGATCATACTAGCCACGCCATCTAGCCATTCAACCTTAAAGACCATGGCCCCGCCGATGGCCACCATCGTTCCAATACTGGTGACCGCATCACTCAAACTATCTTGAGCGGCCGCGATGAGCGCGGCACTCTGTAGGCGTCGACCGCCGCGTTTATTCATCCACCAGATACCCAGCATGATCACCGCCGCAATGCCGGCACCGACCAAGGTAATCGGCTTAGGAATCTCCTGGTCGGCATGGCTCATCAGGCTCCGCACTCCACCATAGATAACGCTAATGGCGATCACAATCATGACTAATCCCGTAATCATGGTGAAGACCGTTTCATAGTGAAAACGCGTGAGTTGGAGCCGTTGACCACTGTGCTGCGATTCCTCTGGCAGCGGCCGGCCCATCAAGTCATCGTCATCAATATCGCGGGCAATGTGAATACCGACTAATAATAAGACGGACGCAATAATCCCCGATAAATTATTGAATGCATCCGCCCGCAACGTTTGCGAGTGACCCACGATGGCCAAGTAAAATTCAATGACCGAAATGGCCAGGTAAGCCACCACATTTATCCAGAGATGGTTCTGGGCACCCTTTAGCTTCTTCAATTCTTGTTGTTGGCGTTCGTGCCAGGCAATGGTTTCCTGACGCCGATGTTCGTCAAATTCGTTCATGAGCAGTCCCTCTTATCCCCTAAGATACTGTCCATTATAATCACTTTTGTTGGATGAGTACTAGTCTTATTAGAATTCCCCGCCTACGGCGGGTGGACGGCGTCCCCTGGGGCAGACCTGAAGCCTAAAGCCCAAGTCTTCAGGGCAACTTTGGACCTCACAAAACCCGTGAGTTTCAAAGATTGGCCCGTGTCCTAAGCTAGGAAGATCGCCTAGCTAACGACACCGACACGGGACGCCGTCCACCCACCTCCAGCTTCAAACTGTCTTTTAAATCATCAACCTGAATCGCTACATACGGAAGCGAGCTTACCCCGACAAACTATCTAAAAATTAATAAGGTCACTTGCCTTGTACAGGACAGAAAGACTTGCCAGCGAAGATTGCCAAATGACTAAATTAATGAACGCAGTGAATACAATCAAATATCAGCGGTCCAACTCTGCTCAACACACGTGTCCCCATGAAACAAATCTGTCATCGGCTGATAATACCCAATCGTTACTGACAAACTAGATCTAAGCCAAAGGTGGTTAGGGGCGTAGTCCTGTGTCGGTGGTGTTTGAGCGGCTGGACTTGCCGGTCTTGGGGTGGCTTGAAAGTGAGCTTGGAGACCGCCCCTTGGCTCCAAGCGGGCCCCATAGGACGAAGCCCCTAACCGCCGTCGGCGGTCCAGTCCAACAAAGCCTAACCAACATCCGAGTCATCGTGTCCATCCAGCCAGTCAGGGGCGGCAACCACCGCTAGCAAGCTAGATCAAAGCCAAAGGTGGTTAGGGACGTAGTCCTGTGTCGGTGGTGTTTGAGCGGCTGGGCTTGCCGGTCTTACACCACGGGCCAGCTTTCGGGCCGCCCGGTCTTGGGGTGGCTTGAAAGTGAGCTTGGAGACCGCTCCTTGGCTCCGAGCGGGCCCCATAGGACGGAGCTCCTAACCGCCGTCGGTGGTCCAATCCATCAAACCCTAGCCAAGCCCTAGCCAAAGACCGCGTGATCGACCTGTTGGCCGAGGCGATTCATGGCTGGCACTTGCTGGCCAAGTTGACCGCCTTCGCTCATGGCGACGACGACCACTGCCTTGCCACCCTTAGCAAAGATGGCGGCATCGTTCTCAACACCATAGGTATCGAATTCCCCCGTCTTGTTATAAACCGTCCGATCGGTGGGAACATCCTTAGGCAACTTGCTATGGTTGGTATTTTCACTCATCAGTTTTAGCATTGCCGTGTCCGCGGAGGTCGATATCAACTGATGACGCCAAAGCTTCATCAGAACCATGCTCAGATCAGCCACCGACGTTAGATTGTCCTTACCGGCATCCAGGGCCTTCTGATCCATCATCTTGCGAACCACGTGGGTATCCTTGGCCCCCAAGTCCCGGGCATATCGGTTAACGACCCCTAATCCCCCAACCTGCCGGAGAGTAATATTCGTTGCCGTGTTATCACTAACGGTCATCATATAATGTAATAATTGTTGGTTGGTCACGGTCGTTCCGGCCGCCATACCTTGCAGGCTACCCGTCCCACCAACCTTGTCGGCATCCCGTAACGTATAATGCCCACTGAGTTGATACTTTCCCTGGTCCACCTGATGATAAACCGTCGCCAAGATAAAGACCTTGATATCACTGGCGGCTCGTTGCGCCTGGTTATGCCATTGATAGTGGTCATCGGAAAAACTCGTCGCAATCGCGACCGAGTTGTGACCCTTCAGTTGCCCCATCGCCTGTTGGGTGATGGTCTTGAAGGGATAATCCTTACTCGTTTGTCCACTTGTCTTAACTTTTTTTGCCGGCTTGGTCTTCGCCTTTTTAGTTGAATGCGAGGCGCTAGAACGACCGGCCGACTGACTTGTTGAGCGTGCCGGTGCCGGTTTAGAGGTTGCCTGGTCCCACCAGAGTCCGCCACCAACCAAGACCAAAATGATGGCAACGATTCCCGCTAATCCACGTTTCTTCATTATCTTCACTCCTAAAAGAAAAGCCCGAGACCACCGTCCCGGGCTTCATTTTGTTCACACTGACTTTACTGAATCCAAACTTCGTTGACCAGGTCGCCGTGGTAAGAATTGCCATCGGTCAATACACTGTCACCATCATAAGACGTGTAGCCGTAGTACGTTTCGTGTTCCCCATTATCCCAAGTCACATCGATTTCAACGTTAGCATTAATCTTCTTGGTGTCATTCGTATTCGTCGTCACGTCGTAAGACAGAATACCACTTTGACTAGAACCGGAAGCGACCGCCGTCCCGTAGAAGGCCGAACCATCATTGTTGTGTTGAACGACGGACCCATCGGAACTAATCGTCAGGTCGGATTGTTGCCGATCGCCATCCTGGTTGTAGAAAATATAGTCCCCGGTGAACTTAGAGAAGCTACTGAAACTGTTATTAGTTCCCGTCGAAGTCGTGTTGTTATTAGACGTGTTATTCCCATTATTGGTCGACTTGGAAGACTTGTTATCCTTCAATAGGAACTTGTCGTTACTCTTCTGCAAGTGGAAGTATTCGGACTTCAATGAACCGAAACCCTTCTTGCTCAAGTCTGCAATATCAATACTACTTAGCTTCTTGTTAGAAGCCTTATAGTGGCCGTCGGCGTTCAGTGATTGGGCATCTTTAATAATAACCTCGTCTTGAGCCAATTGGCTATTGGACGAACTGCTGGAACTGCCATTCTTATCTGCCGCACTGTTCCCAGCGGTACAACCCGCCATACCCACAGCTAAGACCGCTAAGGCCATTGTCAGGATAATTTTTTTGATTTTCATATGTATTGCCTCCGCATTTTATAAAGACCTATTATGTATAACTCTGGCACCATAGTTTCAGTTTAAGCTATTTATTATTCAACTACAATAAGTAAATACGTTTCCAGATAATAGTCACAACTATTTGTCCAATAATTCATGCGAAAAAACATGTGCTGATAGAACAATTAATCAGATCTTATGAAATTTATGATTATTTTCACGATTGCTGTTTTTATGTTGAAAACGTTAAAATAAATTTTCTTTTAAGCGAGCGATCCCTTGCTACCAGTGTATTCTACCGGTTTTTTCGTTCAACAACCAATCTTCTCTTGGAAACCTATTGCAAACTGTAACTGGTTCGTTTATAATTGCTTTGTGAAATCGGTATTAAAGATTTTCAAAACTTCTGAAAGAAGGTATTTGTATAATGGCTGATCGTAGTTATGACTTTCTGATGCCCAGCGTCAACTTTTTTGGCCCTGGTGTAATCTCTAAAATTGGTGACCGTGCAAAGATGTTAGGAATGAAGAAACCGGTAATTGTTACCGATAAATTCCTGGAAAGCATGGATAATGGTGCCGTTCAACAGTCTTTGGCTTCTCTGAAGGCTGCTGGCGTCGACTACGTCATTTACAACAATGTCGAACCAAACCCTAAGATTCGTAATATTAAAGAAGTTAAGAAACTTTATGAAGACTCTGGTGCGGACTCCATCATTACTATCGGTGGTGGTTCTGCTCACGATACTGGTAAAGGTGCCGGCATTATCTTGACCAACGGCGACGACATTACTAAGCTCGCCGGGATCGAAACGCTCGACAACCCATTACCTCCATTAATTGCTGTTAACACGACTGCCGGGACTGGTTCAGAATTGACCCGTCACGCGGTTATCACTAACGAAGAAACTCACTTGAAGTTCGTTGTCGTTTCATGGCGGAACATTCCGTTAGTTTCATACAACGACCCTACTTTGATGCTCGATGTTCCTAAGGGCTTAACTGCTGCTACTGGGATGGACGCCTTCGTTCAATCAATCGAACCCTACGTTTCCGTTGACCACAACCCTATCACCGACTCACAATGTATCGAAGCTATCAAGTTAATTGAAACTTCCTTACGTGAAGCCGTTGCTAACGGTCACAACCTGGACGCACGGACTAAGATGGTTGAAGCTGAAATGTTAGCCGGGATGGCCTTCAACAACGCCAACTTGGGTTACGTTCACGCCATGGCTCACCAACTTGGTGGCCAATACGACGCTCCTCATGGTGTTTGCTGTGCATTGCTCTTACCTTACGTAGAACAATACAACATCATTGCTTGCCCAGAACGCTTTGCTGAATTAGCAAAGATCATGGGTGAAAACACCGACGGCTTATCAACTCGTGACGCTGCTGAATTGTCCATCAAGGCCATGAAGCAAATGTCAGAAGACGTTGGTATTCCTAAGTCCATCAAGGAAATCGGTGCAAAGCCAGAAGACTTCGAACTGATGGCTGAAAACGCCTTGAAGGATGGGAACGCCTTCTCTAACCCTCGTAAGGGGACTAAGGAAGACATCGTCAAGATCTTCCAAGCAGCTTACGACGCTGAGTAGAGAGTGACGAGGGGCGGTTAGCGCCTGAGCATTAACGTCCTTAAGGGCCTACTTGGCGGAGCCGAGTCGGTGCTTAAGGGGGTTAAGCGGAGGGCGTTGCCCCGAGGAACACGTTTCAGAGGCCGCCAGTCTCCCGGATCTACCATCCCCGAGGCCCAAGCGAACCCTTACAAGCGGGGTGCTCCCCTAAATCTAATAATCAACCGACCTGTCCAGGTGCCGGTGGGGTGTTGGTGAGAACTGTTTGCCGTTGTTTAGTAGACAACGCGTAAACGACGCTGATCCAACAGCCGGTCCGAACTCGTTTCGGTTAAAGACTGTAAGTGTGTCAGCTCGCCTGACCATTTGCCCCCTTCGCAAGTGATTAGTCCGAGTACGACTGGTGATGTGAGGGGAAGGGCCATCTTCGGATGGTCCTTTTCTTTTACCCACTTTCACAAATTTATTGAAGGAGTCTTACAATGACCCAAACTAAATACTTAACGTTCGATTGTTATGGCACACTGTTAAACGAAGATGGAACCTACGACGAGATTGCCAAGTTGGCCACCAAAATCGGGGTGGACCCGCAATTGGCCCGCCAACGGTTTATTGCCTACCAAGACGACCGCGACAACGTCCATCCCTACCTCGATTACGATCTCCTAACCCGCAACAATCTTATTCATCTCGATTATCAATTTGGCCTTAAACATCAATTTGAACGTTACTATCCCGAGGTCCTATTGGCTCATCGGGATCTGAAACCCTTCCCAGAAGTCTTAGACACCCTAAAGGCTTTACAGGCTAAGGGGTATCACCTAATCATGATGTCCAATTCTTCTTGGGACATCATCCCCTTCAACGCCGCCACCCTGCAGGTACCTTTCGACATTTGGCCGGCCGAGGACGTGCACGCCTATAAGCCCGACCTGGACTTCTTCCAAACGGTTGCCGACCATTACGGCCTGACCAGCGAAAATCACTGGCATATCGCCCAAGGTTACGACACGGATATCCTGGCTACCGATCCCCTGGGTTGGCCCACCATCTGGGTCAATCGCTCCGGTATGAAGCCAACCGCGGCCGCTCGGCCAACCCACGAGGTCTCGACACTAGACCAAGTCTTGCAATGGTTATAATCACCATAAAACGACTGATTCCCGCCGGCTCTTGCCAGTAGGAATCAGCCGTTTTTATTTTCGTTCAATCGATCGGTTCGACCCGATAACGCAAGATCGTCTTGGCTTTTTCAGGAGCCGTGCGTCGCTGATCGGTCAAATAGATTTCTCGATGCCAATAGTCACCCATGGTTGGCCGCACCCGCAGTTTGCGTTCCGTTAAGACCCGTTGCAACTCGGCAAAGGTCGTCGGTTCATCGGCAAACGGTCCGTGGTGCATGGTTTGCAGGACCAGGCCTTCCTCATAGGACTCAAACCGTAGCCGATCAAACCACGGATTGGCCTTCTTCGCCATTACCCGCTTCAGGCTGGCCTGGAAGTCCGCCGAGGTTAATCGGTCCGGCTGCCGCAGCATGATCTTATATCGCAAGGCCGCCTTATTTAAATCAGTCCCTCGTGACCCATCAGAGGTCGTCCAGACACCCTCCAAGGGATACACCACATACTCGTAGGGATCACCGAGTTCCCCCCGCTTCAGCGCCATTCTCAGGTCGTAGGCCACGGGATACAGTGCCCCAATCTGCTCGCTAAACTGCGGTTGGTTGGGGTCACCTTGTCCCTCTAACGTGATAAAGTTTAGTCGCGGTATCGTCAACAATGTCGGTTCTTTAGGCAGATACCAATCCTTTTCGGCCTTACGCCATTCGTGTTTCATGTGGTCATCCTCCAATCCCAATCCTCATTAACCATTTTAACAAAAAAATCGCCAGTCAAATTGACCGACGATTCGTTTACTTATTTTTCAACTAATGGGACCAGCATTTCACCGTGAACACCATCGGCATCCGTGCCCGTCACAAACGAGGTGTTGGGACCACCAACGTAGGCATAGTCCGTCAATTGTGGCAAAATTTCACCGAAGGCCGGCCCTTCTAAGGCGTTGTAGACCCCCATCTGATCGGCAGCCGTGCCGGTAATCACCAGATACTTACCGGCGGGAAACTCGATCAGCCGTTGACCGGCTGCGGCAGTCGTATCCACGGCCACTTGTCGGCCGGCATAGTAATGGAACTCGCCATTGATGGCTTCGTTAACGGCAAATGGATAATCATTAATCCCGGTCAACTTATCCAGGGCATGGTCGGCATTAATGGTCTGCCAGAAGTCCTGCTTCTGTTGACCCATCGTCGAGTAGTCACCTGTCAGTTGCTTGTCGATGCCCAAAACCGTAAATGCCGCCTTTGTTTCAATCGTGTAATTTGCCATGTTGTTGTCGCCTCCTTAAAATGATAAACTCAGTGTACCGTCTAATGGTTTCAAAAAATGACACTGTTAGGAGAAAAATTATGACTAAAACCGACCGGATCAACACCGTCATGCGCTACATCAATAATCGTCAATTCTTTACCATTCACGAACTGATGACCCACTTCAACGTCTCCCGCAGCACCATCATTCGGGACCTCAACACAATTCAAGAACTGGGAATGCCCCTGACCGCCACCGTTGGCCGCGATGGCGGTTACGCCGTCATGCAGAATCAACTACTACCCGCCGTGCAATTCAATAGTGAGGAGCTCAAGGCCCTTTTCGTCAGTTTTCTGGCAACGTTAAACACCCAATTGCCTTATCTACAAAATCGCAATACACTGACCGAAAAGCTGGTGGCCATTGCCTCACAGACCCAACAAGACGACCTGCTGACGCTACAAGAGCTCTTGGTCTTTAAACACACCAATCCAGCCAACACCCAACTAACCGAGCTCACCGACTTTGCCCCGGCCATGCTTAAGACCCTGCTTAACGCCTGTTTAACCAACCGTCAACTGACGATCCGGCTGGCCCAGTCGGCAAATGCAGTCTGGGTCCGTCACATCTACAATCGCCAGGACGCCTGGTACGCGGACGTTTGGGATCTGGAAAACCAGGAATTTCGTGAGATCGCAGTCACCGATATCCAGAACATCACGCCCCTTCCTCAGGACCAAACCGTGGACCCCAAGGAATTGGCGGCGACCATCAAGGCCGCTCGACCGATGACCAACATCACCATCCGCCTGGAGGCATCAGCGATTCAACAATTTCGCCAGCATCCCCATCCCACGGCTGCGCTACAGTTTCTGGATCCCTTTCAACAGACGGCCCGGCTTGAATGTACGCTGGCTGTCGACCAGCCTCAGCAACTGAACGATTTCGTCCGTTGGTTCCTCTACCTGGGCCACACGGCGCACTTGGTCCAGGCCCCCAACCCGGTTAAGATCGCGCTGCGCCAGGAGCTCACGGCCCAATTAGATCGGCTGACCTAATATCACTTGAGCACAAACGTCTGCCCCTATCCTTGAACCGTCACTAAAAAACGCTTGCGGCCAACTGGCCCCAAGCGTTTTTATTAATGACCACACTATTTATCCGACATTTCGGCTTGCTTATCATGGTGGCGAAATTCCAATTCGATCTCTTCCAATGACTTGCCCCGGGTTTCCGGCACCAGGTAATGGACGAAGAACATGGACAGAACCGCGAAGACGGCAAAGACGGCAAATGGTCCCCCAACATTGTTGTGGAAGTACGCTAGCATCACCAGGAAGAATTGGGAGACTAAGAAGTTCCCAATCCAGTTGGCCGCCGAGCCGATGGATGACCCAATCCCCCGGACACTCAGAGGGAAAATTTCACCAATGGTTACCCAGGCGATTGGTCCCCATGAGATGGCGAACCCAAAGATGTAAACCGCAATCAGAATCATGGTTGGAATGGCTGCGGCATGAATGTCCATGGTGAAATTCATCACCGCCAAGACCCCTAATGAAAGGGCCATGACAATCGAACCAAACATCAGGAAGGTCTTCCGATTGAATTTATCCATAATGAACGTCGCCAAGACCGTGACGACAAAGTTCACGATCCCAATCCCAACGGAAATCCAGATGGCACTGCCTTCGGGAAATCCAAAGCCCTTGATAAAGACTTGTGGCAGGAAGTAAATGACGGAATTAATCCCAACTAATTGTTGGAGTAACATGATCCCCACGGCCACAATCACTGCTGGCCGGGCAACCGTAAAGAGTTCTTTCAGACCGCCCTTAGGTTGGTTGGCCACCAGTTGAATCTCGGCCAACTCCTTTTCGGGATCCTCGGGACTATTCTTCCGCAACATCTTTAAGACGCTCAGCGCTTGATCGTTGTGCCCTTGTTCGGCCAAGAACCGTGGTGATTCAGGCAACAGCAGGCCACCGATTAGTAACAGCGCAGCCGGAATCAACGCCGATCCCAGCATCCAGCGCCAGTCGCGAATGCCCAACAGGTTGTGACCCAGGAAGCCCAAGTTAGAGACGTAGGCCAGCAGGATCCCCAGCGTAATCATCAGTTGGAACAGAGTTCCCAGTGACCCCCGCCGTTTGGCCGGTGCCAATTCGGCTAAGTAGGCTGGCGTTAAGGCTGAGGCGGATCCAACGGCTAAGCCCAAGATAATCCGGGCAATCACCATGGACCAGAAACCAACGGCGACCATGGATAGCGATGACCCCAGTAAAAACATAATCGCCGCCAGAATTAAGAGACGCTTACGACCATACCGATCGGCCAAGGGTCCAACGCCTAATGCCCCAACGGATGACCCAATCAAGACAGATGACGTAATGAAACCCGTTTGCGCGATATCCAAGCTAAAGTTGTGTTCGATTAATGGTGACGCCCCCGAAATAATCCCGGTATCGAAGCCGAATAACAGACCACCTAATGCCCCGAATGTGAAGATGAAAAAAGTACTTAAATGTCGATTCATGTTAATCGTCATCACCCTTCATAAATAATCAGTAAATCCACTATAGCGCTTACATGATTTTCTGTAAACGCTTTCTTATCGTGATTTTATGAGCATTTGCAACCGGTTGTTTCGGTTAAGCCTAACAATTCGTCTAGACCATTAATGGCCCCCAAACTAAAAAAAGGGCTGCCTTCGCAGGCAACTCTTTTCAGAAAACTAGACCAATTTTTGTGTACTTTTTCAAAAATAACCTCATAACTACTTTAAAAAAATTTTTAAGCGAGCGTCATTTGACCATCCATAATGGCGTAGGTCTTATCCGCAAATTCTTTAAGTCGCAGGTCATGTGTCACCACGACAATGGCCTTATGATGTTGCTTGGCCAGATCGTGAAGCAGGCGCCCAACCACCTTCACCCGGTCACTATCCAGTGCAGCCGTCGGTTCATCCGCCAGGATAATATCGGGGTTCTGATACAGGGCCCAGGCAATCGCCACCCGCTGTGTTTGGCCACCAGACAACTCGCCGGGGAATTGGTGGGTCAATCGTTCAATCCCCAACTGCATCAATAGTTCCCTGAGCGCCGCCGGGGAAAGATTCCCCTGCGGTTTCACCCGATCGACCAACGTAAACTGATCTTGCACCGTGAGATAGGGCACCAGGTTGTAGGCCTGGAGAATAAACCCAATCTTGTTCAGGCGCAAGGCATCGCGGTCCTTGCTGTTCAGCTGATGAAGATTGGCCGATTGCACCTGAACCTCCCCAGCGGTGGGCGTCTGAATGCCCCCGGCAATGGTCAGAAACGTACTCTTACCGGACCCGGACGGTCCAATCACCAGGCTGACTTCGCCCGCCGCCGCTTCGAAGTTAACATCCTTTAAAACCGTGACCTCATTGGTATCGTGTCCAAAGGTTTTCGTCACATGACTTAATATTAATGCTGGCATGATTAACCTCCAATCACGCTGACGGGGTCAACGTGTAAAATAATCCGCACCGGAATCAGCGCCCCAATCACGCCGGTCAATAGGATCCCCCCGGTGACGCCGGATAAGAGCGGCATATTAAAACTCATGGGAACCCCGGCCGGCAGTGCCAAGACCGTTGCCGCGGTCAAGGCCGCCCCAATGACTAAGCCACTCACCACCAGGATGAGGGCCTGACTAATCGTGGTACTGACCAAGACCCGGGCCGGAATCCCCTGGGCCCGCAAGACGGCATAATTCGGGAGTTTCTGCATCGTTAAGATGTAAAGGAAAACGGCGATCACGACCATCGCAATCACCATCAAAAAGGCAATCATGAAGGTAAACGTGGTGTTTTGAGCGGAATAGCCCGGTAGTTTATTGATGAATTTACTCATCGATAAAGTCGCTAACCCCGCGGTTTTAGGCTTGAACGTCGCCGAATTTGAAACCACCCCACTGGCCTTAAAGTCGGCGGTCACGTGACTCAAGGTCCGCCAGGTGCCCAGCGTCCCGTAAATAACCGGGGCAACACTCAGCTTAGCATTATGGGTAAAACCAACGATGCGGTATCGCGAACTGGTTGAATTTAACTGAACCCGATCGCCTAGATGGTACCCATTATCCCTAAAGCTGTCATCGACAAGGATCTGGTTGGCCCGCTTGGGCTTATGCCCACTGGTCACGGCCACCCGATCATAGATGAACTGATTCCGATCCACCCCCACGAACTGGGCCGAAAGCTTCGCGCGCCCTTTTTCCTTAGCCACCACGCCTGTCTGGCCAATGTAGGCCTCGTGTTTGCTTAAGGTCAACGCCTTGGTTGTTTTCGTCGTCAGCAACGACTGCGATAGACTCTCATTGGCATCATCGTTGAGCGTGATGCTACGAGCATTCCAGGATGTAATGGCCTGAGTGTTTTGCTGCGCGAGCCCATAGGCCAGACCACTCAGGACAAAGACTAAGTAACTTACCAGGACGACCATGCCCACGATTAACCCATACCGCAGCTTCTCGTGGCGAATCTCTTTGAGTGCTAAAAACATGGCATTCGCTCCTATCCCTTCAATAATTCCAGTGCCTGGCAAAACCGTTCCATGACGG
This sequence comes from Levilactobacillus tangyuanensis, assembly GCF_003946545.1. Classification (GTDB taxonomy): domain Bacteria; phylum Bacillota; class Bacilli; order Lactobacillales; family Lactobacillaceae; genus Levilactobacillus; species Levilactobacillus tangyuanensis. The sequence continues at coordinate 74,869 of NZ_RHOA01000001.1, read as the reverse complement.
CCGGCGCTGGAGCAATCATCATGGCCTTAATAGTGGCGTGACTCAGAACCATGGCCGCCCAGTCGGCACTACTCAAATCAGCGGGTGTCGGCTGTTCCGGTAACAGGCTTTCATTTTCACTATAGTGACGACGGATCAATGCCGTATACTCGTTGTCCTGGAAATGGTCAACGAACCCCGTAACGGCGGCATAATAGGCGGCGGGATCAAACTCGCCGGTTGGCGCCGCCATGCCATGATGGACGGCCTGCATCGCATGGGCGTACAACGTTTGGTAGGCATCGGTTAAATCATCGAAGTATTTGTAAAAGGCCCCGCGGGCAATTCCCGCATCCTTAACGATCCGGGCCACCTGGGCATCGGCAAGACTGTAATTAGAAAATTCATTTAAGAGGGCCGCTAGAATTCGGTCCTGTTTAGCGATTGTTAGATTTTGATAGGTTGTTGACGGCATAATGAAGCTCCTCTCAGGAATAAAAGTGACACGGTGTCACTTGAACTAAAGCGTACTTTATCACGATAGTGACACCGTGTCAACTTCAAACTGATTCGCAGGCCCCCTTAGCTAAGTCCAGGTTAAAAACGCCTATTTTCTGAAAACCCAGCCGTTTTTTCAACAATTTTCAAAATATTCCTTACGACGGTCAAAAAAACGTGGTATAGTAACCAATCGTGGGAATTTAAACGAGGAGCAACACAAATGCCTAAAAATTTCAAAGAAGAATTACTATTTACTGCTGTCATGGCTGGCCTGATGGTCTTGGTCATGGCAGGTTACAACGTTGCCTTAGCCGATGGCTTTGGTAACCACTATATCCGCGAGGTCCTGTTGGGTTATCCACTGGCCTTAGTCGTCGCTGCTATCTGCGATCTGGGGATTATCGGCCCCGGTGTGAAATACATCTTTTTCCACTTCATTGTTAATGATTATATGAAGCAGAAACAAATCCGAATTGCCTTAACCATCTCCGTCATGATGGTTGCCGGCATGGTTACCCTGATGTCACTCTTCGGGATGATCGTGACGCATAACTTCGGCAGCAACTTCTTCCTAACTTACCTGCACACTTGGATCTTCAACGTTTTCATGGCCTTGCCATTACAATTGTTGATCGTCGGGCCAATTGCCCGGAAGATCCTGGGTGCCGTTCAAGCACGGAGCGCTGTTAAGGCCGCTACCGCAGCTAAGCAATCACCAGAATCCGTTAACGAATAAACCAAAACTTCACGTCGCCGCTATCACCCAGATAGTGTTGCGGCGTTTTTTATTTGCTGGGGACCCACGCCAGTCAATAAAGTAAAGGGACTGTGACAACCGTCACAGTCCCTTTCGTGTCTTCACGATTACCTTTAGCTAGCTGTCAGAAACCTGTAAACTAGGCCATTTTCGATCCCACTGCTTAGCGGCCATGCGCTCACGAAATATCGCCATGTGGCGATCATCTTGCTGGTAGAATGGAATCGGCCGGCACCGCATCGCAAACAGGTCGTCCAGCCCATGCGGGGCGATCACCTTAAGGTCATCCCCCGCCAGATAGGCGCCCACACAGGTGGGCACCTCAACGAAGTGACCAATCGCATCCGCCACCGATGTAAAGTCCGGGGTATCGGAAAAATTGTAATGCGCCATGTAGACCTCATTCTTCACCTGCCAGCTAAACTGAGGCGCCCGTTGTCGCAACGCGGCATAAATCTTTAGATCATCACTCGCCGGCCGCTGCGGATCGAAGAACACCACGTCCACATCGCTCTGTAGGCGGACCGGTTGGCCGCTCAACACCTGCCAGACGGTATTGCGAATGCACCCGGCCGCCAAGGCGCCTTGGGCCAGGTGGGCATCCCTAATCATTTCCAAGATGCTCATTAACTCTGGCTGGGCCTGAATGATGGCCTTCAGCCGTTCCTCATTCGTCATCCGAACATTCCTCCTTGATACTACTAAATTTATTATACCGGCTTTCGTTGCCCGAAACACGGCCATTTAATTTGGTTCTGGACTACCTCTTTTGCCGCATTTGGCGTATTCTTAAGGGAGTTAATTGTCCACCAATCTTCGTAAGGAGCGACCATACATATGAAAAAATGGAAATTACGGCTGGCAGTCGGCCTCATGCTGTTACTACCAGTGGCCCTGATTAGCACCACGACCTCGGCCCAAGCGGCCAGCAAGGCGGCAACGACCGCTAAGGCCAAGCCCAAGAAACAATACCTAATCATCATGGGACATGGGGCTGGCGACCCTGGCGCCAGGGGAAATGGCACCAACGAGGCCACCTTTCTACGCAAAAACTTACTCCCCCAATTGAAGAAATACTCGAAGGAAGTCAAGAATAGCCAGATCACCTTCTACAATCCCAAACATAATATCGTCAAGGATACCCTGGTTCACCACAAGGGCTCCTACAAGATTAACAAGCATACGACGGTCATCATGTTCCATCTAGACGCGCCCAACGGCAAGGGTGGCCACGTCATCATTCATAAGAAACACCCCACGAAGCGCGACAAACGACTCGCTAAGGTCATTAAAAAATACGTGGGGCTCAACCGGGCCTATCGGGGTGGCTACAGCTTCCGTACCAACCTAAGAAACTGTAACGTCCTGCGAAAACGCGGCATTGATTACAGCCTGGTCGAGATGGGCTTCATTACCAACAAGTCCAACTACAAGCACCTCAAGAAAAACATGGCCAAGATTGCCAAGGCCGATATTGAAGCGATCACCAATGAAAAAATCAAATAATCAATTCGGGCTGTCGGCCTACCGACGGCTCTTTTTTTTTCGAAATTTTCCGAACATTGCCCGCCTTGCCGGCCCGGGAGTGGCGGCCCCGGTTTATGGAAGGCTAAGCAACTGACACCAGCCATAACCAACTTTTCTTAGCCAACTCAATCAACCTGAAAAAAATCGATGGTTTTCATTGTAAACGCTTACACACACTGCTAGAATCATTCTGATAGATATTTTTATAAACCCTGAGGGAGTGATCAGAATGCCTTATGTTTACTTAGGAGCTGCCATTTTTGGTGAATTAATCGGAACCAACTTACTTAAAGCCGCGACCGGCTTCACGCGACTTATTCCCGCCATGGGTGCCATGGTGGCCTATGGCTTGTGTTTTTACTTCCTGTCGTTAGCCATGAAGAGTATCGACCTGAATATTGCTTACGCCATTTGGGCGGGAATTGGCATTGTGATTACCACCGTCATCTCTCTCACTATCTGGCATGAGCCCATTAACCTCGCGAGTATCGTGGGGATGGGGTTAGTGGTGGTTGGCGTCGTTGTTTTAAACTTGTACGGACCTAGTCACTAGGCTGTTTCAGCTTAAGGGGGAATCTACAATGGGGACTGTTGTTATTCTTGGCGCCGGCGCTGGTTTTGGGATGGCGATTGCTCGGGCATTTGCCCAGCAGGGTGATCACCCCATCTTAGTGGCCCGCCACCCGGATTCACTGAAGAAACTCTGTGCACAACTACAGTCGGAAAACCTGTCGGCGGACTACCTGGTCGCCGATAGCACGGATGCCGTGCAAACGGCATCCATGTTCGATGATATTCAGAAACGGTGGGAACTGCCCACCACGTTGGTCTACAACGTGGCCGACACCAGCCTGGATAATCCGTTGGAGTCACGCCTTGATGAGATTAGTCACCGCTTTACCGTCAACGTGCTCGGGGCCATCAGCACCATCCGGCAATTCCTTGCATTGACGCCGGACGATACACCACGCAATATCCTGGTGACTGGCGGTGGCGCGGCCCTGCATCCCGGCCAATTGACCACCTCATTGTCGCTAACCAAGGCGGCCCTACGAAGTTACATCTTCTCACTGGCTCCGGCCGTCAAGGACCGCGGCGTCTACGTGGGCCTGATTACCATTCAAGGCATCGCCGGGACCAGTACGGAGATGGAACCTGTGAACGTGGCCCAGGCTTACACCCAAGCGGCTCGAGACCGGACTGCCACCGAAATTTTCTACCCCGGGGGCGAACCTAACGCCACCTCCGAGTTCGATCAACTACAGGCGCTGACCAGCGATCCCGAAAAACTATATGCCTTTCTAGAGGAACATGCCGGCGCGGCCGCCTTCATTCGTTCCCATCCAGGCTTTCTCAAGCGGCATTAAGATTATTAAATCCAAACGGGCCGTAACCCTTGTTACGACCCATTTTTATGGCCTTTTTTCGCTGAGTTAAGCAAGTCCCCTGACGAAGTCACCATGCAACGTCGTACCGGGGTCAACGAACGACTCACAACTTTTCAATGGCCATTGACGCGTGAGTTATTTTGCAATGTAACTCATCGCAGGTTATAACCTTTCTTGAGCAGGCGGATAAGCATGCCGTTATTTGCTCATTTGTTAACAATAGATGCTTCTGGTCACTCACATTGATTTGAAAGGCAGGTTTAGTCCTATGGCACAGAATTCCGTTTCACTTCAGCATTACCAAATGTACATCAATGGCGCGTTCAAAGATTCCACGTCTGGCAACTTGATCACCGTGATCAATCCGGCCACCGGCGCTCCCATTTCCACGGTGCCCAGTGCAACCGTGGACGAGGCCCGTGAGGCCATCGATGCGGCCTACGCCGCCCAAAAGTCTTGGAAACTCTTACCCGCCGCTACCCGGGGGCAATATCTTCACGACTGTGCAACCGAGATTCGCAAGGACCAAGACCATTTGATCGCCATGCTCCAGGAGGAACAAGGCAAGATTAAGTCCCTGGCGACCACCGAAATTCTCTTCTCGGCGGACTACTTCGACTACATGGCTAGTGCCGCCCGAACCTATGAGGGAGAAATCGTTCAGTCCGACAATGCCCACGAGAACATTCTCATCGATAAGCAACCAATCGGTGTTGCCGCCGGCATCTTACCGTGGAACTTTCCCTTCTTCCTCATCGCCCGTAAGATGGGGCCGGCCTTGGTTACTGGTAATACCATCGTGCTGAAACCCAGCACGGATACGCCTAACCTGGGACTGGAATTTGGTAAAATCTGTGATCGAGTGGGCATCCCTAAGGGGGTCGTCAATATTATCACCGGCCCTGGCGCCGTGATCGGTGACGAGCTGTCCAAGAACAAAAAAATTGGCATTATCAGCCTGACCGGGTCAGTCGACTCCGGAAAGCGCGTCATGGCAGCCGCCGCCACCCACATGGCTAAGGTATCCCTGGAACTTGGTGGCAAGGCACCGGCCATCGTCTGCAAGGACGCCGACATTGACCTGGCCGTTCAGGCCATTATCGACTCCCGCATCGATAACAACGGCCAACTCTGCAACAATTGTGAACGCATCTACGTTCAAGCAGACGTTGCCGCTGAGTTTACCCGCAAGCTGGCCGACAAGATGGCGGCAGTGACCGTGGGCGATCCCATGGCCGATGAAGGCGTCGACATGGGGCCCCTGATTAACCAGGGCGCCCTCGATAAGGTGGCCGGCATGGTCGATCGTGCCGTAGCGGCCGGCGGCAAACTAGCCACGGGGGGTCACCGGATCAAGATTGCCAACGGCTTTTACTACGAACCAACGGTCATTACCAACGTTGCCCAGGATTCAGAGATTGTTCAATCCGAAATTTTCGGCCCGGTTCTGCCCGTCTTGACCTTCAAGACCTTGGATGACGCGATCGCCATGGCTAACGACAGCGACTTTGGCCTGACTTCATCCATCTTTACCGAAAACATCGATAACGCCATGCGCGCCGCCAACGAGCTGGAAGATGGGGAAACGTATATCAACCGCTTCAACTTTGAGGCCATGAACGGGTCGCACTCCGGCTGGAAGGAATCTGGGATCGGTGGCGACGATGGGAAACACGGGATCGAAGAGTTCCTAAATACCCACGTCATCTACCTGCAGGGTCATCCCGAAAAGGCCCAGGGCTAGTCCCGGTGAAAAGAGATCATTCCCTTTCGAACGATCTCTTTTCTTTGAATGGAACGACACAAGTGGCAATTTTAGCAAGCTTGAAAATTTTCCGTCGCTTGATAAAGGCCCTATTTATCGGGCTTACACCAGCCTTTGCGGGTTGAAACCCATCGTGAAAGCGCTTGCTTTTAAAGCTGATTGTGCAATAATGATCAGTGTATATGAAACTTAAATAATTATAAACGAGGTGCCGATTATGAAGATTCAAGCTGCAGTTGTTGATAAACAAAATGCTGATTTTGATATTCGTGATGACGTTGAATTGACCGACATGGGTCCTGACGACATTCAAGTCCACATGGTTGCCAGTGGGATCTGCCACTCCGACGAAGCCTTACGGACTGGGATTGCCACCATTGACTACCCCATCGTTTTAGGCCATGAAGGTTCCGGGATCGTTGAAAAGGTTGGGCCAGAAGTGACCCAATTCCAACCAGGCGACCACGTTGTTTTAAGCTTCTATGGCTGTGGTAACTGTAAGAGTTGCCTGAAGGGGATGCCAACCCAATGCGAAAACTACGCGGCTAACAACCTGTCCGGTGTTCGGCCAGACGGTAGCGCTCACTTCACCGAAGATGGCCACAAGGTTGCGGACATGTTCGACCAAAGTTCCTTCACTACCACCACGGTCGTTCGTGAACGCAACGCCGTTAAGGTTGATAAGGACCTCGACTTACGTAAATTAGGGCCACTGGGCTGTGGCTACGTCACGGGTTCTGGGACTGTCCTCAACACCTTAAAGCCAAAGCCTGGCGACACCATCGCCGTCTTTGGGACCGGGGCCGTTGGTTTGGCTGCCATGATGGCCGGCCGGATTTCCGGATGCACCAAGGTTATCGCCATCGATATCGTGGACTCACGGTTGGACTTGGCCAAGGACTTAGGCGCCACCGATGTCATCAACAGCAACAAGGTTGACGACGTTGTGAAGGCCGTCCAAGACTTAACCGGTGGCTTCGGGGTTAACTTCGCCGTGGATACGACTGGGGTTTCCGCCGTTATCAGTAATTCCATCGCCGCCTTAGCACAAGGCGGGACTTCTGCAGCGATTGCCGTGACGAACCAACACATCGACCTCGACACTTGGAACGACCTCTGTGTCAACGACAAGAGTGTCATCGGGGTTAACATGGGGGACTCCGTACCGCAAATCGACATTCCTCGTTTAATTGAATTCTACAAGTTAGGCATGTTCGACTTTGATAAGACTGAAAAGTTCTACAAGTTCAGTGACATCAATGCCGCAAACGCCGACTCCGTTTCCGGGAAGACCATCAAGCCAGTCTTGGTTATTGATGATAGCTACGTTCCTGGCAAATAAATATTGGATCTAAAGAGGAGCGATGACGTTGTCATCGCTCCTTTTGTCTGTAAAAGTTATCGCGTCGAACCGACGACTGGCTTTGCTAGTTTAGTAGGGTCGATCGGAAAAGTTATCGCGACCGCCGGCTGGCATGTGGGTCTGAACCTGCCAATCCTCGCGGCGTGCCAACTCCTGCCACAATGCCAATAACACATATGCTTCTGCCATTTCCCATCATCCTTCCCGATTTAATTTCAGTATGCCGCACCAATTTGGAAAAGGCGAGAACTATCGTTTTGCTGGCTTAGTCATTGAGACGACCATTGAATATCAGTGAAAACAACTATAAACTGAGGCTATCCATACAAACTGGGAGGTCAGTGACCATGATTTCGAGAACCGCTATTTTTACGTATACCGAGGATAATTTCGGTGTCACCCCCGAATTTCCGTTTAAGAAGTATCCCCGCTACGCCGCCCTTAAGAATCGCCACGGTAAGTGGTTTGGCCTCCTCATGAACGTGCCTGCCGATAAGCTGGGGTTAACCGGAACGGACGCCCTCGAGATTTTGGACGTGAAGGTCGATCCAGAATTTGGTGAATTACTGCGGGGCAAACCGGGATTCCTACCCGCTTACCATATGAACAAAGAGCATTGGCTCACCATGATTCTGAACGAAAAGACCGATGAAGCCCTACTCTTTCAATTGCTCGATGACAGTTATAATTTAGTTATCAATAGTTAATTATTAATAATAACGTGCCGGTTGAAAAAACTTTTTTCAGAATGCTGGTTGACACCCTCTTTTTCCAGGGGTACACTAGCCTCAATTCAATAAATCGTCCGAAACAAACCATTGAGGTGGAGATCAAGATTATCGTGCACGCCAAGAGAGCCGTCGTTGCTGAGAGTACGGCCGAACGCAGATAGTTAAATGGACCACCGAGGGCTTCCCCGAATCAAAGTACGGGAAGACGTGCGACATACGTCAGTTGTCAGGGGAATGTTGGTTCCCTGTGGAGAGGGGCGCGATCTCTTTTCGGGATCCGTCTAATTAAGGTGGCACCGCGGTTAAAACCGTCCTTAACACATTGGCTGTTGAGGACGGTTTTTTGTCTACACTTTTATGACTCGAGGGGGATTCACCATGTTGAAACGATGGCCAAGCTTATCTAACTTCTAACCGACAAAACTAATTTATCTGGAGGAATTTATGATGAGCTTACTAGAACATAAAAAAACATTAGCACTGTGTGGCGGAATTATTCTAATCGGTGGCATCTTTGCCGTAACCGCCCATTCAAAATCAACGAAGACTGCAACGGCCCAGGACTTAAATCTGTCGCAGACGGCGCCAATCACCAGTCTGGACACGGCTAAGGTTACCGATAGCGTCTCCAGTACCACCATAAGCCAGGTTGGCGAAGGGCTGTACCGGTTGAACGCCGATAGTCAGCCCGAGAACGCCCTGGCCACCAAAACCACGGTATCTGACCACGGCCACCAATACACCATTAACCTGCGGCACGACGGCAAATGGAGTAACGGTCAAGGCGTAACCGCCAAGGACTTCATCTACTCATGGGAACGGACGCTCGACCCTAAGTCCAAGTCCGAATTCACCTACCAATTCGCCAACATCAAAAACGCCACGGCGATTGCAGCAGGCAAGAAGGCCCCTAAGACCCTCGGCGTAAAAGCCGTTGGCAAGTATCAATTGAAGATTACCCTCAGTCAACCGGCCGATTACTTTAAGAAGATGCTGGCCAGCACGACCTATTACCCAGTGAACCAATCGGCCGTTGAAAAATACGGTAAGAAGTACGGGTCTTCGGCCAAAACGACCGTTTACAACGGGCCCTTCGTCCTCACCAACTGGAACGGTACCGGCGATAACTGGACGTTAAAGAAGAATCCTAACTACGACGAGGCCAAGTCCGTCAAGCTCAATCATATTAACTATAAGGTGATTAAGTCGACCACCACGTCGTACAACCTCTATCAATCTAAGAAATTAGACGCCGTCACTTTGGACGGCGAACAAACCACGCAAAACAAGAACAACGCTAACCTGAAGACCGTTTCGCAAGGTCGCATTGGGTTCATGCAATACAACGAAAAGAACAAGACCGCCGCTAACCGCGACCTACGGACTGCCATGTCGCTGGCCATCGACCGGCAACAGTTGGCCACCAAGGTTTTGAAGAATGGGTCCCGACCCGCCAAGACCTTTGGGATTAAAGATATGATGAAGAACCCTAAGACCGGGACTGACTTCACCAATGATGCCTACGTTAAGAACACCGTAGACTACAACCCCACTCAGGCCAAGAAACTTTACAAGCAAGCGCAACAACAACTGGGTAAGAAGGCCCTGGCCATCACGATCACCTGTGGTGATGACGATGCCAGCAAGAACCTGGCCGAATTCATTCAAAGCCAACTCAGCAGTAAGCTTGGCTTAAAGGTTAACGTTGCCGCCATGCCATTTACGGCCATGCTCAGCAAGGTTTCCTCGGGCAACTTCCAGGTTAACCTGACCAGCTGGAGCATGGACTACGCCGACCCAATTCAATCACTCCAAATCTTGGAATCCAAGAACGGGTCTAACATGGGTCACTACACCAGCAAGGCCTACGATCAGGCCCTGGCCAACTCCGAGGGTAAGGATGCGCTCAACCAGACGGCGCGGTATGCCGAACTGGTCAAAGCTGCCCAAACGGCGGCCAAGGATCAAGCCGTCACGCCACTTTACGAAGGTCGGACAGGAACGTTGGTTAACCCCAAGTTAAAGGGCGTTGTTTACAACAAGTTCAATGGGAATGCCGACTACCGGCTCGCCCACATTGCAAATTAGAAATTTTCATTAGCAGGTTAACCAACTTGCGTTATAATGGGCCTAACGAGACAAATTACACGTTTTCATCCCGCGAACAGCGCGCGAAAACCGCGGTGCTCTCAGGCCCTGAGCGTAAGGAAAGGTTCCATTGCTATGGAGAAACAAACGCCATTACGGCATGATCACTATCCCACGACTAAAGAAGAATACGAAGCTGAATTGACCGAAACGGAAACTGAATTTAAGGAACAACTGGCCGCCGTTGAGAATAAGAATAAGGGTCAAGCCCAACGATTCCTGTTGTTCGGGGCACTGACCGTTGTCGTTAACATTGCCCTCTTCTATCTTCTGAACCATATGCTGGGGATTGAATATCAATTAGCCAACTTCATCGACTGGATTCTGACCGTGCAATGTTCCTTCTGGCTGGACCGCACCTTCGTCTTCAAACACAAGTCCACCCGATACTTCAAGGAAATGACAACCTTCTACGGCACGCGGCTGATTACCTACCTGATCGAATTCATTCTCTTATGGGTGGGTATCTCCCTCTTGAAGTTCCATCCAACCATTACCAAGGTGGTTGCCCATGGGCTCGCCGTCAGCTTCAACTATTTCTTATCCATGAAGCTGGTCTTCAAGAAGCATCCCGAAACCAACGACTAATTAACCGGCGTCTAGGCTGTTGCCTAGGCGTCTTTTTTGACGAAGTTCCCCGTCCCGACTGGTTTTAGTGTATGATTGAATGAATTCATCAAGTCTAACAAAGGATTGATTCGCTCATGCCTCCCCTGTTGCTCTTTATTCTCACCAGTATTGGCGTCTTCTTCGTCACGGATACCGATGACCTCATCGTCCTCCTGTTGCTCTGGTTGACGGCAAAAACACCCGACCAACGGCGGTCAATTGTCGTGGGTCAATATCTCGGGATCTTGACACTAATGGCCATTTCTTGGGGAATCAGCTGGGGCCTCGTGACTTTAAATATCGCCCACTGGACACATCTGTTAGGTATCATTCCCTTCACGTTAGGGACCCTAGGCCTACAGAATTGGTATCGGACCCGAAAACATGACCGCACACCAACGGCCCTGCCCAAATTAATCAGTCCACCATTGGTCTGGTCGCTAACGTTAGGGAATGGCGGCGATAATCTCAGCATTTACATTCCCTTCTTCACGCACCTTAACCAGGGTCAACTCGGCATCGTCCTGATGGTCTTCATTATCATGATTGGCCTATGGCTATTCATCAGCTATCGCTTAGCCAAGTCCACCTGGGCTCGACGACTCTTTACCCGCTTCGGCGCTTGGTTGTCGCCCTTACTCCTCGTGATCGTGGGCATTGCCATTCTTGTTCAATAACATCAAAAAGGGCCTGGAGTTTTACCGTTCCAGGCCCTTTCGCATGTTCAAATTTAACTTAAATGACCATCATGACGGCTTGCCACAACAAGTAGCAACCGTAGATCATCACAACCCCACCGGAGATAATGTTGACCCACATGAGGAATTTCTGTGGTAACCGTTCCTTGAGCAGGCCCAGGATCAGGGTAATGCCGAAGAACCAAATGGCCGTAGCCGTCACTACGCCGGAGATGAACGGCGTCACCTGGGTATTGCTGAGTGACCCCCGCATCGCCCCAAACATCAGACTGGTATCGATCAAGGCCTGCGGATTTGCCCAGGTGACCACCCAGGAATTAATCAGCGACTTCTTCATGGTCAGCGGCGTATTGGAGCTGGCCAATTGGAAGCTTCGGGCCGATCGGAGGATACCGAAGCCAATCCAGATCACCATCAGGCCACCAAGGAACATGATAATCAGCTTGAAGGTTTGATGAGCGCTGATGATGGCCCCCATCCCGAAAAAGGCGGCCAGCGTGAGCGCCGTATCGGCAAACCAGACCATAATGGTCACGATCAGTGCCCGTGGCAACCGCTGATTAATGGCATTGTTAAAGACGAATAGATTTTGCATCCCAATGGATGACACGAGGGCCAGACTTAACAGCAGCCCCCGTAGATACATTGCAAACATAAAGCCCCACTTTCCCTCAAGTCCTACTCCGCAGCCGACCCAAGTTTAGAAATAATTCCTACTAGCATACCAAATCTAGCGTTAATAGTAAAAGGGTTCCGCCTTGGCGGAACCCTTTCGTTTCACGTGAAACACCTATGGTTTGTCGATCATCCGCAGATACCGGTACACACTGGGTTCCGAAACGCCCAGCACCTTGGCCACGTGAGGCATGACCCCTTTGATCTGGAAGACCCCTTTATCACTGAGTTCCTGAACGATCTGAACTCGCGTTTCCGGCGTCATCACGACCCCGGGTTGTAACAACTGGGGATCGATACTGGCATTAATAATGGCGGCCACATCGGCATGTAGGGCTTCGGCTGGCTTGGTCGCCGATACTGGTTCCACTAGCGTCGCCACGGCATCCTCCTCGCCATCGTCCGGTTGAATGAGGTGATTGACCGATGGCATATCCACGCCGGTCATCCGTAGAACCTCGTTGGCCAAGTTAACGTAGCGGCTGGTATCAAAGTTAATGCAAAGCAAGCCACAGATACCGTCCGCCCCGTCCTTAATGAAGTAGGTTGAGCCCTGAATTTTACGATTATCATCCGTCGTTGCAAAATACTGGGTCACGTAGTCCTTCTGCAAATAGACCTTATCCTGAACTAATTGGAGGGCAAAGCCAGTAATTGGCGAATTCATATTGCGCCCACTGATGTATGAATGTTCGATTGCGGCAATATAAAAAGAATTTTTTTCGCTCTTCCAATGCAACACAATTTCATAATCTTTGCCCAACGTTTGGCCCAAGAAATGCACCAATTGACGGTATTCATTTAACGTTTTACTCATAGTCAACCTCCTAATCCACTGTTAGGGGTGGTGGTTCCCCAGTCTGTCTTTTTACTACGACCATTCTACAATAAATGAAGCGCTTTAACAATAATTTTTTATTTTCATGATAAACATTTATTGACAGTGCCGAGTTGATTGGGTATTCTGGAGGCATAAAAAGAAGGGAGCTCTTATCGATGAATGATATTCCTAAGGCAATCGGTCCCTACGCCGCATACCGGCGGACCGAAGATCTCATTATCACGTCCGGTCAACTACCCTTGGATCCCGCAACCAATGAGTTTGCAGGAACCGACACTTACACGCAGGCCAAGCAAAGTCTAACCAACATTGCGGCAATTCTAAACAGTGAAGGCAGCGACCTCGACCATGCCCTGAAACTGACGGTTTACCTGAAGGATTTGGCCGATTTTGAAAGCGTTAACAAAGTTTTCCGGGAAATGCTGCATGAACCCTACCCAGCACGAACGGCATTTGAAGTCTCGCGGTTGCCAAAGGATGCATTGGTTGAAATCGAAGCCATCGCCGCCTTTGACCATTAGAAGATAACGGGGAGAATCTATCATGAGTAAAAAAGAAAAAAAGGTTCGGGTGAAAAAGGAACCCACATTTATCGTGGCTGTCTTGCCAATTGTGGCCATGATCTTACTGCTAGGACTAGGGTATGGGTTCTTCCACATCGGACCAGAAGTTTTGATGTTAACCTCCGCCGCCATTGCGGCCCTGATTGCCTACTTCCTAGGCTACAGTTGGGATGAAATCCAAGATAATATTGTTGATAAAATTGCCAAAACAATGCCCGCTATTTTAATTCTTATCGTCGTGGGGTTCCTCATTGGAACCTGGATGATTGGCGGGACGATTCCAATGATGATCTACTTTGGACTGAAACTCATTAGCCCCAAATTCATTATCGTGACGGCCTTTGTCGTGACCTCCTTCGTCTCCCTGTGTACCGGGACGTCATGGGGATCAACGGGGACCATCGGGGTCGCCATCATGGGGGTTGCGGCCAGCATGGGTGCCCCATTGCCAATCGTTGCCGGGGCCGTTGTGTCCGGAGCCTACTTCGGTGATAAGATTTCGCCATTATCGGGTTCAACCAACCTGGCACCAATTGCCGCCGGCGCTGAACTCTATGAACATATTCGCCACTTGTTATGGACCACGATTCCCGGGGTCCTGATTTGCTTAGTTGTCTACACCACGGTCGGCTTGAACCTGCCCGACATGGCCGGTGGCAATAGCGATAAAATCCAAATGGTTGAAAAGTCGATCCACAGCCTCTTCAACATGAACTTCTGGATTTTGATTCCAATCGTCATCGTCCTGGTTGGGTCTGCCCTGCAGAAGCCAACCATTCCAGTCATGTTGCTGTCCAGTACATTAGCGATTCTAAACGCCGTCTTCATCCAGCACTTCGACATCAAATCAGCCGCTGAAGCCGCCGTTACCGGCTTTACGACCGACATGTTGCCGCAAGGGGTCAAGATCAGTGCCGACCTGACCACCCTGCTGGAACGTGGTGGAATGATTTCCATGTTGAGCGTAGTTCTGATTGCCTTGTGTGCCTACGGTTTTGCGGGCGCCCTCGATGTCAGTCACTCGCTGACCGTCGTGTTAAATGCCATGACCAAGGCCATCCGGTCAACCGGCCAATTGATTGCGACCGCGATCTTCTCCACGATGTTAGTTACCGGGGTAACCTCAAACGGTCAACTAGCCGAATTGCTCCCTGGTGAAATGTTCCGTGATATCTTTGTGAAATACGGTCTCGAGCCGAAAAACCTCTCGCGAACCGTGGAAGATGCCGGAACCATGATTGAACCAATTATTCCTTGGACCGCTGCTGGGGTCTACATGGCTAGCACCCTAGGCGTCGACACCATGGCCTACCTCCCCTGGGCAATCCTCTGTTACACGGGGACCATCTTCGCCTTGATTTACGCCTTTACCGGGATTGGTGTGGCTAAGATTACGAAGAAGAGTCGTTTCTGGGCCGAATATCAGGAACGCAATGGCAAGACCGTCGAAACACCCAGCGATCCCGTCGCCTAATTTGTTAGTGAAGGAAGGACAATGATCATGAAATATGATTTTGATAAGTTAGTTAATCGCCGCAACACCAACAGTGCCAAGTGGGACAGTCAGGCCAAGAATTATCACAACGATAGCCTGATGCACTTAGGGGTTGCCGATATGGACTTCGTGTCACCGGAACCCATTCAAACCGCCCTACGCGGTGTGATTGACCACGGTGTCTATGGTTACACGGATGTTGACGATGCCTTCTACACGTCCATCCAAGAGCATTATCTCGCAAAGTATGGCATCAAAATTCCTCGCGACTGGATCGTTTACTCACCACGGGTCATCAACTCCGCAGCGGCCTTCATTAACACCATGACTCGTGAAGGCGATGGGGTCATCATTAACGAACCCTGTTACTCACCCCTGAAGGATGCCATCGTCACTAACGATCGGCGGGCCATCCCCGTTCCCACCAAATTCGACGCGGGGGCCTGGCACATGGACTTCGAAGCTATTGAGGAGGCGGCCGCGCAGCCCCTCAACCGGGCCATGTTCTTCGTGAACCCCGACAATCCTACCGGGACCGTTTGGGATGAAGCGGCCGTGCAACAACTGATGAACATCGCGGCCAAGAACAAGATTCTCCTGTTCACGGATGAAATCCATGCCGACCTGTTAAAGGCCGGGATCAAGCATCACAGCCTGATCGAATTTGCCGATCAATATGACCAAATCATCGTGGCCAACTCGCTGACCAAGTCCTACAATATCCCCGGCCTAGAAATTTCCTACCTGATTGTGCCTAACGAACAAATTCGCGAGACCATTCAAACGGAATTCTACCGGATGGGGATTCATAACCCTAACATCTTCTCACTGCCCGCCTTTAGCGCCGGCTACCGGGAATGTGGCGATTGGCTGAAGGCCGTGAATGCCTACATCGATGACAGTGAAACGCTGGTTCGCGACTTCTTGGCCAAGAACTGTCCCGGCTTCGTCGTCTATCCACGACAAGGAACCTACACGCTCTGGATTAGTTATCGTGACCTCGATGTGACGGCCGAAAAGGTACAAAACTGGTTCTTAAATGAAGTGGGTGCCGAGATTTACATGGGCAATGCCTTTGGTAAGTACGGCGATGGCTTCATTCGCCTAAACATTGCAACCTCCCAGATTCTATTGAAGGAATTCTTGGCGGGAATGCAAGAACATTACAGCGACTTGATTAGCTAGCCTATTGGCAAAGTAGCGCTCAATCCCACCGGATTGAGCGCTTTTATTTTCGAGCATAAAAAGGGACTGTGACGATCGTCACAGCCCCTTTCATTTCACGTTATCAATGTTCCACATGGAACAATCACTGTTGTTTAATTTCCGCCTCTTGCAGATGCGTTATTTCCTTCAGTCCAGCGTTCATCAGGACAAAGACGATGATCCAAGCCAAGACGATTAAGGCAATTAGCTTTAGATAATAACTGCCGAACAAGGTGAAGTCCCAATCCCAGGCGGCATGCATGAGCACCGCCAACAGGAAGAAGACCAGGAACCGGCCGTCAATTAGCTGGCTAGGTTGGAAGGCCTTCTGGCGTTTAACCACCATGAAGGCGCCGCCGGCGATGGCGGCCCAGACCAGGTGTCCCCCAATCGCAGACCAACCCCGTAAGACGGCGACCTCTAGCAAATGGTTGCCCGAAGCGTAGATGTACCCGGCCGTTTCAAAGGCAGCGAACCCGGCGCCCACCGCGGCGCCAATCAGGATACCGTCCAAGACATGCCGAACCCGTAACTGATCGATGAAGGTCAAGGTAATCATGAATTTCCCCAGCTCTTCGACCAGCCCGACCGATAGGGAGTCGGTGACGGTTAAGGCCCCAGTAATCCGATTCATCATGCTAAAGCTGACGAATTGATAGAGAAACAGCGTCACAATTAACGCGAAGATTCCCCCGATGAAGAAGACCTTGATCACATCAAACAGGCATCCGCCTCAAAGAAGAAGACCAATCCGGAGAATGGCACGGCGAAGGCCCCCACCAGGATCAGCCCCGGGATGGCATTCGCATTTTGAAACTCGGCCGCCATCACCCAGAGTGCGGCAAAGGCCAATAAGAAGCCCAGCAAGATCCGCGAGAACAGCCAGGGCTTGGCCCAGTCATCCGAGATGTCACTCAGTTCGGGCGTCGTCGTCTTGGTGCCGGAGATGAAGATGGCTTCCGCCTCATCTTTCGTATGGTGCTTAGGGACTTCCGAAAACAGGTCAATCAAATTAACCTTCACGGCCCCCTCCTCACCCGTGTACTTGTTCAAGGCCGCCGTGGCACTATCGTACAGGTCGGGCCGCTTGCCCACTGGCTTAAGCTTTGGCCTTGGTGGCTTCGGCGCCGCTTGCGGTTGGGGCTGTGGGTTAGGCGTTTCCGTCGCCTGTGGTAACGGCTGGCCACAGTTTCGACAGAATTGGGCATCGTCAGCGGCCTCTGCGCCGCAATTGGGACAGTACTTCATCCTGATCACTCCTCTTAAGGTATTCGTTCAATACCTCAAGTATAGCGGTTTTCGCCAATTGACGGCGGCTAAATTTGCAAATCGTCACCCTGATTTAGAACGTGGTGACGACCACCTGACGTATCTGCCAGTGATCTGCCGACCGCTCTATCGTCAGCACACTGTGTAAGGGCCAGGCATACCGGCCACTACCATGAATGCTGGCCTCGATGTGATTATCGCCGACCACTTGCCAACCGGTGGCCGTTTCCGTAGCGGCAACCCGTTCTTCAACCGATGAAAAATACCGCATCGTGCCTTGGCTCATCTCCGTTAGCCATTCTTGCCGGGACTGAGCGACTCCCGTCATGTGGGTCAAGGTGAAATCCGTGGCAAGCAACTTATCCAGTGCCCGCACATCATTGGTCGCCAGGGCTGCATTATAGTCTCGATACAGTTGTAAAATCGTCTTTTCCATCTGATCCACTCCCTTGAAGCCGTTGACTAACGGTTAATGCCTAAACTGTCACGCGAACCCAACGTCTCGTCATGTGCGAGCCGCATCACCAGATCCGCAATGCTCTTGCGTGAGACACTGTGGCCGCCGAAGGGATCGCCCTTCTTAGTGACCTGGTAATCGGTATCGTCACCGTTATCAAACCAACCGGGACGAATCACGGTATAGTTCAGTGAGGAGGCTTCAATAATGTCTGCGGCCTGACGATAGCCCCGTAACATTGGGTTCACCGACAGGTTGCCGGCCGCCCCAACACTCGCCGGAATTTCATCATAAATTCCCATGGAGGTGATGAACAAGAGCCGATCAACCCCGGCCGTCGCCATGGCCTTAACCAAGGTCTGAGCCATCCCCGCCAAGTTACCGCTAAGGGCGGCAAAGACGACATCCTGGCCTTTCAGGGCGCGAGTTAATGCCGCCTCATCCGTGACGCTGCCGGCAATTGATCGTTCGCGATCGTCATCTAATTGGCCTAAGCGCTTCGTGTTACGCGCCATCAGGGTTAAGTTATCCGTGGTGTGGTCTAAGAAGTACCGCCGGGTCGTGCCGCCTACAGAACCCGTTGCCCCAATAATTAAAACATTTGTCATGATCATTTCCTCCATTTCGTTAGCTGATAAATACAGTGTAGAGCCTTGCAGTTACTTCAAGGCAAGCGTTATTGTCATTTATTTTTGCCGTTCGCCGGGAACGATTAAGAACACCGCTGCCAACAGAGCCAAGAGCAACAACCCAGAGCCCATCAAGATGGCGTGTTGAAAGCCACTAATCTGGCCACTAAACAGGCTTTGTGTCGTGACCAAGACGGACAGTCCAACAGAACCACCAATCTGATGCATCACGTTAACGACGCCAGATGCGGCACCGGCGTCAGTTCCCTTGGTGTGGGCGACTCCGGCGGCGGTGAAGGGACTCAGCGCCAATCCTTGGCCAATCCCAATGATCACCATTGGCGCCGCAATCCCTAACCAATAACCAACGGCGGGAGTGAAGAAACTCATCCAGAGCATCCCGGCCATCGTCAAGGCAATCCCGATGACCAAGAGGCCCCCATTTCCCCACTTAGCCGTTAGGCGAGCAACTTGTAGGGCCACGATAAAGTTAACAATGGTCAGTGGGAAGAAGGCGACACCGGCCATCAGAGCCGAGAAACCCAGTTGATTCTGCATGAGTTGGGGCGTGATGAACCAAAAGCCCATCATCGCTCCCATGTAGAGAAACCGGCCAACATAAGCCCCAATGCGTTCCCGGTCGCCAAATAATCGTAGCGGCATAATCGGTGACTTAATCCGCCATTCTTGGAAAATAAACAGGCCCAGGAACACGATGGCTAAAGTGAGAGCCGGTCCCTGTAACCAGTCGCCGATGATGCTGTAGACCAATGCGCTCATCCCAATTAGGGAGCTGATGGTGCCCACCCAATCGAGTTTACCCGATTGGCCGTGATCCTTTTGCAAATGCTTAACGGCGAGGGTGAACATCCAGATGCTGATGGGAACGTTGATGAAGAATCCGACCCGCCAAGTCAATAGACTGGCGAAGATCCCGCCGATAACCAGGCTAACACTGGCACCGATGCCGGCCATTGCCCCATAGTAGGCAATCGCTTTGACTCGTTCGGCTCCTTCGTAGGCGTCCATCAAGATGGCCAACGTGGTTGGGGCTAAGATGGCCGAACCAACTCCCTGAAAGGCCCGAGCGGCAATAATCATTGGGGCATTAACGGCCGAACCAACGAGTAACGATCCCAGTCCGAAGATAACCAATCCAATTTCGAAGACCCGCCGCCGGCCAAATAAGTCTCCGGCGCGACCACCAAGCAACAGAAAGCCACCAAACGTCAGCGAGTAGCCGCTGCTGACCCACGAGAGAGTCGCCTGATTTAGATGTAAGTCTTGGGCGATCTTGACGGTCCCCGTAAAAATAATCGAGTTATCCAGAAGAATCATAAAGTAACTCATCAGAATAACTAATAATATCCAATCGAATCGTTTTTGCTTTGCCATGTTAGTTTGCTCCTTGTCTTTAAGTGAATGATCAGGAGTTTAGACCTTCATCTGTACTTCAAGGCAAGGCGAAAAATGAAATTCTTTGTAAAAAACGATCTCGCTAGACTGACGTCCCCGTCATCCCTACTTCTACTAACGAAATTAAGCGGAATTTTTTCGCATGGTTTCGTAAAGATTGACCAGTAATCGGCAAAAAGGGCCGGCCTCTGTGACTGAGAGGCCGGCCCTGACTAGGTTATTTATAATTATTTTTGTTTTAACCGGGTCCGAATCCGACTCAGTGATACCGGCGTAATCCCAAGGTATGAGGCGACTAACCGCAGCGGTACCCGATCTAAGATCTCAGGTTCATCGTCCTGTATCCGTTGATAGCGTTCCTCCGGCGACAACTGAAGCTGGTCGAAGAATATATTACGGTAGGCAATGAACCGTTCGCAAATGAACCGGGTGATGGCCGGCTCGATCTCCGGGTAGCGTTGCTGAATCAGGCGAAAATTAGCCTTGCTCAGGCTCA
Source organism: Levilactobacillus tangyuanensis (assembly GCF_003946545.1). Lineage (GTDB taxonomy): Bacteria > Bacillota > Bacilli > Lactobacillales > Lactobacillaceae > Levilactobacillus > Levilactobacillus tangyuanensis. The sequence goes on along the minus strand of NZ_RHOA01000001.1, from coordinate 54,356 downwards.
TCACCCGTGACTCCTCGAAGCTCCCAATCGAGAAGCCGCTGGGTTGCCCCAGGTAGAAGCTCTCAAACGAAGACACCAGCTGATTTTCGAAGAAGAATTGGAGCGTCACGTCACGTTCGGGGCTACTGTGCCACAGGCGTAGCGCCCCCTTAACTACAATAAAAATTTCCGTAGCGACGTCCCCTTCGGTCAATAGGGTCTGCCCGGCCGGAACCGTGCGCTCTTCAAACAGGGGCTGTAACGCCGACCAATGCTCGCCAATCGTTGGAAACGTTTGTGCTAAGTATGGAGGAACTTCCATGGTTTTAACTTCCTTTCGCCTGAATTAACATAGGTTAATGCCGCGACCTCTTTCCTCATTTATACTCCATTTATCAATTAAAAACGAGGTCCTAAATATGAAAACTGTTATTATCTTTGACCACCCCTACACCGCCACTGCGGGCGACAACGTTCCGCATCACCGTTCCTTCTTGGCGGCCCTGTTAAAAACCACCATAACCCAGCTTCGCCATGAAAATAATGAGGTCGACCTCATCGACCTCCATGCCGATGGCTTTAACCCTGTCATGTCTGCCGATGACCTGTCAAATTGGCGCCGGGGCCGTCCTACTGACCTCCAAGTTGCCGACTACCAACAGCGTTTACTCGCCGCGGACCGGATCATCTTCATGTTTCCTGTCTGGTGGGAAGTCATGCCCGCTATGACCAAGGGATTTTTAGACAAGGTCTACGCGAAAAATATCCTCTATCAGGCGGATAACATGCAAACCAAGCTGAATCAGCCGCGCATCGACATTGTGACCACGATGAGCACCCCTAACTGGGCCTACCGCCTGATCTTCGGCGCACCACTGGCCAAACTTCTCTTCCGGGGGACCTTCTTAAAGACGCGCCTCTGGCATTTCAAATGGCACAACTTCGCTCAGGTTGAGAAGAAGTCGTTGGCCCAACGGGAACAAATCCTCAAGAAATTTAAGATCTAACTCAAATACTATTAGTTATTAAAAAAGGCACGTCAAATGACGTGCCTTTTATTATTAATATTTAAGTGACTGAATGCCTAACTGAAGGACCATCATGTTGAAAAATCACCGTTTAGTCGATTAGACTAACCAGTGTAGCCGTAGGGGGCCAGGTCTGGTATCGGCTGTGATAACGATATTAGCCGGCGGGTTAGGTCGGCTTAAATCGTGGGACGACCTGGGAGACTTGTGTTTTTCAAGTCTCCCAGGCGAGGAGAAAGACCGCTCTGTGGCTTTCTCCGGTCCCCACAGCAGGTGCCAGACCTGGTCCACCGAAGGTGACCCTAGAAACTAGCTAGTCGCTAATGACTAATAGTGACTTGATGGCTTCACGATGATCCATGGCTTCATAAGCGGCCTGAACATGGTCAAGGTCGAATCGTTGAGTGAAGACCTTTCCGGGATGAATGTCACCATTTAAGACGGCATCCAGTAAGACCGCGCGATCGTAAGTCGTGACGGAGGCAATCCCACCACGAAGACCAATGTTCTTCCAGAATAAGTTATTCGTGTTCATTTCGGCCTTTTGTGGCACGCCGACCCGGCCAACCACTGCACCGGCACGGGCAACTTTAACGGCCGTATCGACGGATTGTGCCGTACCAACACATTCTAAGACCGCATCGGCACCGGCGCCATCGGTCAAGGCCATCACGCGTTTAACGGCGTCATCACCACGTTCGGCAACGATGTCCGTCGCCCCAAATTCCTTGGCTAAGGCTTGTCGATCGGCATGCCGACTCATCGCAATGATCCGTTTAGCCCCACGGAGTTTGGCCGCAATCACGCCACATAAGCCCACGGCACCGTCACCCATGACAACCACCGTGTCGTCAGCCTTAACCTCGGCCGTTGCGGCGGCATGATAGCCAGTTGCCATGACGTCGGATAAGGTCAGCAGATCGTTTAACTGCGCATCGGTATAGTCACTGGGTTGACCAGGAATCTTAACCAGCGCCCAGTTAGCGTTACGGAACCGCAGGTATTCCCCTTGGTAGCCAACAACTTCCGAATCGGTTTGAGCGTTCTCACAGTCGCCATCAAACCCAGCTAAACAAGCGGCACAGTGGCCACATCCATGGGTAAAGGGCGCTACGACAAAGTCGCCAGGCTTCACACTGGTGACTGCATCCCCAACACTTTCCACAATCCCAATGGCCTCGTGGCCGACCGGCGTGTTAAGCTTCCGGTCATTGATCCCGCGATACCACCAGAGGTCGGAGCCACAAACACAGGCCCGGACAATCTTTAAAACGGCGTCCGTGGGGTTCTTGATGACGGGCTTAGGCAGGTCCTGCGTTTCAACCTTACCGGGTTCAACAAAGACAGCAGTTTTCATAAATTTTTCCTCCATAACAAATTAATTAGTTTTTAAATAGTCGCCACCAACCGGCGAGTTGTTCATCCGCGTGCCGTAAATCACTGGCGGTCATGCCAATTCCGGGGACAAATTGTGCCTTCGTCAGCCGACTTTCGAATTCATCTTCATAGCCACCAGGGGTGCCAGCATCCGTGTAGAAGGGCGCCACGACACCAGAAAAGTCACCCAACTGATTCAGTAACGTCCGGATTGGCGTCGAGACCTTGCCCGACCAGACAGGACCCCCAATCAACAACGTTTGATAATCATTGAGGTTAGGCAAATTGGTCGTTAAGGCAGGAAATTTATCAGCGGATCGCTGTTCATCAGCAATATCCGCGGTGGCATTCATCGTGTCACCAAAGGTCCCCGGGGCCACGGTTAAATCCAGCTTATCAGCCCCGGTAACGGCCTCTAGCACCGTCGCCATCTTAGCGGTTGTTCCTGACCAGGAATAGTCTAAAATCAATGTTTCTGTTGCCATATCGGTCGTCCTTTCTCAATCCAAATTCTGTCTAATCATCAATCGATTAGTGGTTCAATTTTCATGCACCACAACTATCTTCAAATCATAAACGCGTTACCGGTTATCATACCCGTCACCCTCGCTCGTCTCATCATCGGTAGCCTTCTCGGCATGTTGCCGCTCCAGTTCCCGTAATTCTTCTTCGGTCGTTTCCATGTGATCGTAGAAGTGGTTTAACTTGTAGTTCAAGTGGTCAATGGCCGACTGTAGATCGTCGCGCTTTTCTTCCATGGCAGCCAACTGCGTCTTCAGGATGGTCTTTTGTTCCTTCGCATTATCCTCTTGGGCATCGAAGAGTTGGATATAGCGCCGCAGGTTTTCAATGCTCATCCCGGCCGCCCGCATCTGCGTGACAAACTGGATTCGCCGGATGATCCGGTCATCGATATCCCGGTTGCCGACGTCCGTGCGGTCAATCGCGGGTATCAATAATTCTTTTTCATAGTACCGGATTGCTGCGGACGACACGCCGGTTTTTTCACTAGCTTCTTTAATATTCATACGTGATCAGCTCCTTAAATTAGTAGACTGGTCGGTCTTGCCCCTCGGTATCGGGGTCTGCTAACCCAATACTATCACGACTGTACTTGGTAGGGTCAGCGATCATACTCAACACCAGGTCGGCGACGCTATCGCGGGAACCGGAAACGCCATCATAGGGCTCGTTTTTCGTGGTGACCGTGTAGGCGATCCCCCGATCATTTAACCAGGGTAGCCGCAACGTGGTGTAGTCGAGGCCAGAGTCTGCCAAAAGTTGATCGGATTGCCGCGCCGTGGCCATCCCCGCACCAATCATTTCGGCATTCCAGCGACCAAATTCACCGCCAACCTCGCCGTAGATCCCTAAGACGTTGGTGAAGAGCACGCGAGTCACATGGTTAGCTTTCATCGCGGCAGTCACGGTCTTAGTCAGGCGGTTTTGGGCATCGTGATCGACGACGGCGACAAAGACCAGGTCTTGGCCGGCCATCGCCTTGCTAACGGCCGATTCATCCGTGATGTCGCCATCGACCAGCGTGACCCGGGGGTTGTCGACCAGGTTATCGAGCCGGCTGGCATCCCGCAGGAACAGGGTCAGGTCGACATCGGCAAAGGCCGATTCGGTTAAGAGACGGTGCTCAACAATGCGGGCAATCCGCCCGTTAGCAGCTAGGATTAAAACTTTTTTCGTCATGATTAAAACTCCTTCTTGGGGCCCGGGTTAAATACCTTCGGTCGCCCTGCCCAATTTAGTCTCGTGCAACAAATTTTTAGATAAGTTCTTTGGGACTGGGCGGCGTGTCTTGCTTAACGCCATCCACAAGCGATATCGCAATTCCCAAACACTTGAATGACCTTAGGTTAACCCTTCATGTGCACTTTAAGGCAAGGGAAAAAAGGAATTATTTTAATTTTTTTGAACGTCTCGTAATCAATTCTAAACTCACCATTTAACATTAATATATACAAATAGACACAGATACCCACGACAGGCATCTGTGTCTATTCAAATTCGATTCAACTAGCTAATGATACCCCACGAATACTAACTAAAAAAATCCAGATCAATGTCTTACTCAACTGATGCTGTCATTATAAACGACTTTTTAAAAGGTCTTGAAGACTTCGGTCCTTCAGTCCAAATAGTAATTCTGCCATTGCCATCCGAATAATCGTCAATATTTCCAACAACATCAATTACAAAGTGTCCCTTCTTATCCGCAATAGTATCAGCTTCGTCATTCCCACTAATTGATACTTGCGAATTAGGCTTTGTATAGCCACTAATAGTGGTGTCGAAGCTATCGGGTACTTTGTCCAGCCGAACAAAATTACTAAAGTGATAACGCTCCAAGTCCCCTTTGATATACATCGCGTCTGGTGTTGTATACCGATTTGTACTAAGAGTAATTGACTTCACATCCCCATATTGCCCAATGTTTCTGAGTTTATATTTAAACGTAAGCAGCTTGGAACCCACAAATTTACGCTTAAGATGAACATTATATCCCCTGTTCTTCGAGCCAGTAATGTAAGAAATTCTGTACTTACTCATACCGATACGAAAATCCTTCTTACCCAAATATACATAAGTACTGGGTATTCCAGAAAGTTTCCAATTATAATCCCATCGACCCCTTAAAACTTTAGGAACAGAATGTTGTCTTTTCGATGCTTGCGACGTTATCGTCAAAGCCCCCGTCATACTAATCATTGAGATCAAGATTAAGCCTATCCCCGAAATTTTTTTCATGTCTTCTCCCCTGAAATTTTTTTGATCATTAACATGTTTCAATGCTAATTGTGCCCTAACACGTCTCAAAATCAACCATTATCATACCATAGTCATTAATGATAAATACCGTTTATTAGTTGATTTCTAAAATAGATTTTTTCCAAATCCACTTAATTCTTAGAAGAATTAAAAATAGGGCACCCGGCAATCAGAATTGTCAGATGTCCCACTCTCGTTAACCTTAATCATTAGTTCGCTGATCCATAGATAATCCACTCCGCCCAATCGAAAGAACTCAGGCCTAAAAAGGGCAACCATATCAAGAGGCCCAACACAAAGATGACACCATAGATGGAAAATAACCAGCGTTGCAGGACGGTTAACCCATGCCAACCAACGCGGTAGCAATGAATACCATATGCAATAACCCCGACAAGTCCCACCAGTCCCCAAACCAGGTAACCTATGAGTACCAAGACATCGGGATGCATCAGATCGTTTTGCATCATCAAGACATAGCCATTAATCATCATCACTAGCGGTGCACCAATCGTCAAAACGGCCACGACTAGCGAGATTAACGGCCGCCATTTTGAAATAGCCTGCTTCATTATCCGCCACCCCCTAATTGCAGTGTGCGCGTTTTTATTTCGGGGGTCAACGACAAATATCGTGGCCTACTTTCGAGTCAGACCGGACCAACGGTTAACTAAACGTGCATTAATACTTAACCGTGCCATCGATCACGAAGCTAAAGTCATGGTCTTGGTCACCGGCCACGTGATACTGTGGCTCGACGTCGGCACCCCAACTATCGATACCACCGACACCGCGGGTAGCCCCGTAGACCGTCAAAACGGTCCGCCGTTCGGCAGGCAACTCTTCCAGGTGCGTGGCGTTCTCCAACTCTTCTGGCGTGTATGGCAGGCAGCTAAAGGCAAATGGCTTCCCGGCCTGCCGCACCGTTAGGCTGTATGGTGCATGATCCGGGTCCGCATTGTTTTGCGTCGTCGCCCGGGTCACCGTCACCCAATCATTGTCCATATGCATGCCACATTCCTGGGGCACCATGTACGGCGTTACCGGCATCCCCTCAACATGGTAGGTCCCGGGACGGCCACCGGCCATGCGATCGGGATATGTTTCACCGGAAAGGCCCACGTAGTCAAAGCCGGTTGCCGGCGTTGGCATCACGAAACGTAACCCCAACACGGGTAATTCGGGCAGGCCGGCAACCCCATTATAATGGGTGGCCACCGTGATCTTACCAACAGCATCCACCGTATACGTCACGGTCACCGTGGTTGCGGGAACGGTTGTCGTGGTGTACGTGAAGGTAATTGCCACCGTCTCGGCCGTCTCATGATCGGAATATTTATTGTTTTCCGGTGCGATTGGCAGTGGGATAGACTGGCCATCAACCGCCACCTCGATGTTTGTGCAGGCACTAAACAGATCGGCGCCTAACCAGGCCGCCGACTTGTTAGAGAACCCGTTACCGCGATCATTATCCGTGGTTGCCCGCCAAAAGGCTGGTTTAGGCGTCCGGTACAACCATTCCTTGCCATACTGAACCAGCGATTCAAGCCCCCCACGGTCATAGGCAAAGATATAGTGGAATCCGGGACCACTTAGCCCCAAAGTCACGTCACCAAAAATCACATTTAATTTAGTCGTGTTGGCCATAGTAGTAGTCCACCTCCTGTAGTGCTGGCTTAGGCGTCCGGTCGGCGAATAGCAAGCCGTCGCCGGAGAATTCATAGTCTGAGTGCCGGTCGTCAAAGTCCCCACCGTAGCGGAGAACCGGCTTGCCGGTCACCTCATCCTTAACCCAAAGCGCTTGGTCAATGTAGTCCCAGATAAAGCCCCCCTGATACATTGGGTATTTATCAATCAAATCAATATAACTGTTCATGCCCCCAATGGAATTACCCATATCATGCATATATTCACAGTTAACGAATGGCTTATCGGGATCATTTTGTAGATACTTTTCAATTTCACGTGGTGGATCGTACATCATACTTTCCATGTCGGAGATCCGGTCGGCATAAACCCGGTTGCGACAAACCCCTTCATAGTGGGTCAGACGGGTTGGGTCGACATCATGGTAAAACTTATCCATGGCCGCAATGTTATCGCCGGCGTAGGCTTCGTTCCCTAATGACCAGAACAAAACAGCGGGATGATTCTTGAACATTTCATAGTTACTCTTGGCCCGGTCCAAAACGGCTAATTGCCATTGTGGCAGGCTACCAGGGACGTTATAGGAAGGCTCCACGGCCCCCATCTTTTGCCAGGTCCCATGGGTTTCCAAGTTATTCTCGGCCATCATGTAAATTCCGTTCAGATCACACAGGTCATACCAGGCATCTTGATCGGGATAGTGACAGGTTCGCACCGCATTAATATGATTTTCCTTGAAAACCAATTGGTCATGTAACATGTCTTCCATTGTCACGGCCCGCCCACGATGGGCATCCCATTCATGCCGGTTGACCCCATTCAGGATGATCCGGTGACCGTTCAACTGCATGATTTTATCTTTCATTTCAACCCGGCGGAAACCAACTTGGTAAGGCACGACTTCAACCAGATGTCCCGCGGCGTCCAGCACCTCAACCTGTAGGTGATACAGGTAAGGATCGTGATGGTTCCAGAGATGAACGTGATTGATGGTCGTGGCCAACTTAAGGTCACTGGCCGCTTCATCCTCGGCCGTCCATAACGGCTGACCGCTATCGTCCAAGAGGCTAACCTTGACGGAACCCGCTAATTTATCGGCCGCCGAAAGTTGTAGGGCCACTTGCAGGTCGCCGGTCACAAAGGCATCGTCGACATTGGCCCGAATGGTCAGATCTTCCACGTGTAGCGCCGGCTTAGCCGCCAACCGGACACTCCGAAAAATACCCGAGAAGCGGAACATGTCTTGGTCTTCTAAGAAGGCCGCGGTACTGTGTTTGAAGACTTCCACTGCCAGCAGGTTTTCACCATCCTGCAGGTATGGCGTCAGGTCAAACTCGGACCGACTGAAACTATCCTCAGCATAGCCCACGAAATGGCCGTTCAACCACAGGTACATCGCCTGCTCAACCCCGTCGAATTCGATGCTGACCCGCTTGTTTTGTAAGGCAGGCGCAAGGGTAAAGCTCTTCACGTAGGACCCGACCGTGTTGTCGGGATCCTGGCTAAACATGCCCTTCTCAGGGTGATCCGCACCCATTGAATAGGCGGGACGCCGGTAATGCTTCCCCTCCCAAGGATATGCCGTGTTAATATATTGAATTTGCCCGTAGCCGGCCAGTTCGATGTGGCCCGGAACGGCTAATTGGTCGAAGTCTGACCGGTCAAAGTCGGGTTCGTAAAAACCAACCGGACGGTGCTGGGGATCCTTTGCAAACGCAAATTCCCAGGTGCCATCCAGGCTTTGGACCAAACTGCTTTCATGTTCAGCAGCTTCATCGACACTTTGGTAGCCCCGATGATCACTGTGTGCTGGTAACTGGTTGATCCGGAAAGTCTGGGGATCATCCAGCCAAGAAATTTCTGCTTTCAAAAAGCTCTTCCTCCTTTTTAAACCGCTTACATTTAACATTATAGCGCAGGATAGCTCGAATAGACCCGGAAAAACCGGAAACTCTTGGGACAATTACAAAAAAATTTCTGCCACGGTGTCCCAACATAACCCGGGTTATTTCCACCAAAATCGACTAGATATAACCCGGGTTTTAATTGCCGAAATCTCGCAAAAAACGATCTCTTTTAAGGTATACTGGAGCTATCGATTTTTAAAGAAAGGAGCGGATTCTCATCTTCAAACGACTGCGCAAGTGGGGCCTTGGCTTGCTAACCATGGTTATGGTCACCCTCATTGGCCGTGGGCTGGTTCATGCCCAGACGGAGCAACCTAGTTCTCTCGTCAAGGTTGGCCAATACACGGCCAGCACCGACTTCCTTAATCTAAGTGCCTATTACAAGACCACAAAACCGATTCGCGTGAAGGTGGCCTACGTGCCAACTTACAAGACCGGCTCACCAATCATGCAATCACTTTACCTACCGGCTGGTATCACCATCGCTGGCAACTTAACGACAACCAAGCGCAATGGCTACCTAATCCCTAGCCTGCAACTCTACTTGGCCCGTTTGAGTACAGCCGCACTACAGAACAGTCAAAAACCGGGCTATACCCTTGATCCTGGCGCTGGTGCCTACGATCCGCAGGTCACCATCAAAGATATGGATCAGTTGGCTGGGTTCAAACGCGTTCCCGCTCCCACCTATATGCCGGGCTATAGCCATGGCGACCTTTTCCTTGGTGGCGCCCAAGCAGCACTGAGCCCAATGGAACCTCAGAGCAAGAGCCTGCGAGTGACCTCGGATGGCTATGTCCAAGTGATGACCTACGATCCCCGGGCCAATGCCGGCTTGGGATTCTACCAAAAGCCACTGGGAATTGCCAAGATCACTCGGACAGCGTTTAACGACCCCTATCGGAAGTTGTACTTTCGTCAGGATTTGAAGGGTGTTCACACCCAACACGTCAATAAGCATGGCAATGAGCAGTACTGCCTGACGCTTAAGAATCTACACACACCCCAACATACCAACGGCAATCCGTTCAAAGGTATCTCCGGAACCTTCGATAGTCTCTACGAGGTTGGTGGAACCAAGTATTACACCTTTATTGGTTACGATGGCATTAGCGATTAAGAACTGTCAGTACTTCTCGTCGGTGCCTCATTTTCGAAATTGACGTTCCGAGATCACAAAGGGCCTGGGGTTTTATCCCAGACCCCTTTTAATGTCCAAATAGCTTCAACCGAAGTGAACTCCAAATGGTCACTCATTTTTTATAGTCGATCACGATGCCAGAGATTGGTGAGTAGGACCGACCCAATAATAATGGCGACCCCTAAAATTTGTAAAGTACTAACGCGCTCTCCTAATATTAGAAAGGCCACACAAATCGCGGCGGGAAGTTCCAATGAAGACAGAATTGGTCCCACCCCTAACGCCAATAACGGCATAAAAACGGTATAGCATAACAATGGCAAGATCATTGAAAAGAAGGAAACGATGACGCCCCATTTAATGGTTGCTAATGTAATGGGCACGGAAATAATCTGCGGTCCCCAGACCAACGTGACAATGATAAAAGCCCCCGTACACATCAACATCGTCTTACTCAGGGGCGCTAAATTTTTACCCAAGCTGGCGGTCACTTGAATCGTGATCGCATACGCAACCGCAGCCAGAAAGCTCAGGGTCATCCCCAGAATTGAAATGTGGCCTTTAATTGGGAGTAATCCAGCGGCTAGGACCGTGCCACCCAAGACCAGCACAATGCTTAATACCTGCAACCGTGATGGCCGTTGATGATGGATGATGGCTGCTAGCAGAACTGATAACCAAACGGCCTGCATTAACATCACGGCCGCGACCGCAACCGACACATACCGTAGCGCCGTAATGTAGAAGGTATTCGTGAATCCCGTGGCGGTCCCGGCGGCCATCACCGTTAACACCTGTCGCCAATTGGTGTGCTGCTGACTGAACCGTGGGCCCCGAAACAATTGAATCAGCGCCAAGATCACGACCGAGCTCAAGAATGACCAGAACAATAACGGCCCGTTAACGACGCCTTCTCCCCGAGCAATCTTAAACAGTGTGGCCGGTACGCCATAGCTAATGGCGCCCAGGCCAACGAAGAATGGTGCTACCCTTTTCAAATAATCGCCTCATTTATCGAATAACTCTCATCCCTCATGATAGGCGCGTTCGGATAATTTCTCAAACGCATTACTGACGCGGCCGCCAAGAAAACATGCTACACTGAGCTCAAGAAGATTACTTAAGGAGGTATTCCATGCGCAGTAAGACCTTGAAACTCATCTTAGCCATCATCATTCTTGGCGCAACGGCCAGCGTCTGTTTGGCCCACTGGAGCACCAGCGCCCTGATCAATTCCTTCGGTGCCAGCCTCCTCTAAACGAAAGCAACGGGTAGTAGCCTTCTGGCTGCTACCCGTTATTTGTTTCACGTGAAACAATTATCTGGCGACCAACTGCCAGGTGACGCCAAACTTGTCGGTGACCCACGTCACCTTCGCAAAACCTTCCATTGCCATGGGTCCCATCATGATGTGCCCCGCCGTTGCCAACTGATCAAAAATGTTTTGGAACTCCGTAATCGACTCACATTCGATATAGATTGACGTCCCCCAGTCAATAGGGGCATCCTCATCCGCTCCCATATCAAACAACCCAATCGTCACGCCATGCATGTCGATCTCGCTGTTCAAGACCAACTCGGGTCGGTCTGGATAATAGGTAATCGCTCGGAGTGTCGTATCTGGAAAAACCATCGTGTAAAAATCAATGGCCGCCTTGGCCGACGTCTTAAAGGCTAAATAAGTTATTGGTGCGTGCATGGCTGAACCTCCTAAATCATGACTAAGCTAGAATTAACTGTTTTAAAGCGTCATACGACCTCGCCTCGAAGGTGGGGCGAATCGATGTTAAGTTCTCCGTCCGCTGTGGGTTAAACCAGACGCTTGGTAACTGCGCCCGTTGCGCGCCTAAAACATCTGATTGTAACCGGTCACCCACCATCAGCGTGTTCTGTGCACTCAGGCTGGGATGCTGCTCAAAGATTGGCTGGAAGAATCGCTGATCCGGTTTGTTAAAGCCGATATCTTCTGAGATAAATACGTCGTCAAAGTAACGACCAACACCCGACCCCGCGAGTCGACTAACCTGGGTTTTCTTAGTCCCATTGGTTCCAGCAATTAGGTGAACCCCGGCCTGCTTGAGGTCCTCTAAAAATTCTTCGGCCCCCGGCAAAGTGTAATAGTTATGATCCAGCATGTCGCTATATTGCCGCTCTAACTCGGCCCCATCAACCGTCACGCCCATGCGGGAAAAGGTTTCAGTGAATCGGTCATTTAACAATTGATCGCGATTGGCCCCTTGCTCAATCCGTTCCCAGACGTGCCGATTAACCTGCAGATAGGTTCGAAACCCGGTTTGAACATCTGGCGCATGATAGGCCTTCAACAGGTGCTGGATGCCCTCGACCTCTCCCCGGTCAAAATCCAAGAGCGTATCGTCCAAGTCAAAAATCACATATTTTTTCATTCAACGGCCTCACTTCACCCATAATTTTCCTAAGTATAGCAAACCCGCCGAAACATTTCTTCAAATGATGACCATGATTAAGGCCAACGCTGGATATCAACGTTGGCCTTAATCAATGACGACTTTATTAATCTCGATAACGTTCCCCGTGGAAGTGCTTGTGAGTATAATGCCGCGCTAAGCTTTTTGACTGAAAGCCATGAACATCTGTCCATATGCCAGCACCACTCGCCACTTGTAAGACAGGAATCTTCTTGCCATGAATTTTATAATGGGCCACCCGGTAAAAGTCGCCGGCCCCGGCTGCTTGATACCACCCGTAAACCTGGGTCCATTTTTCCTTTTTATTGGTAAAGTTAAGCCCCGTCACCCAGGTTGGGTGAATCGCCTTGGTTCCCGGTTTCGGATAACTCGACAGCTTACGTGAATGTAAATGAATCGTACGACCATCATTGTCGGTGATCGCGGTGGTCGCAATTTTGAGCCGATATAGATGATGCTGATTATACGTATACCAAGTTCCGCGCAATGCCTTGGGAAATTTTCGAATTGTTCTTCCCGCGGCATCTGCCGTTACTGGATGTAACATTGCTTGACCCGTTGTGAAAACAATCATGGCCAGTAGGACTAAGATGACTACCCGGTTAATCTTCATGCGTTCTCCTCCTAGAGATGCCGTCGACAAACAACTTGTGTCCCATAATCATCGTGGGAACAAACTAACTATACGACACCCCTATGGCCCTGACACGTCAGAAGATTGGCCAGAAGCCGCCTCTATAAGAGTTTTAATTATCAATGGCGATGGCAAAAGCCTGCCATAACGTCGTTAATTGACCTTCTCTATATTTGTCCAGATACATTTAATAATTAATTATTAATAATAAAGTGCCGTCCAAATTGGCGACTATTGACTCTTGATTTGCCCGATCTCACGGTTGGTCAAATGTTTCATGTGAAACAACTTTTCGTTTGGGCTTGCCTTCGAGTGGGGCTAAGCTGTTACACTGAACACAGTTACAAATCTGAAAGGAGTTAATTCATATGGATCGTCCTTATATCTTCTGTCACATGGCCACCTCGCTCGATGGCAAGATCACCGGATCTTACGCGAGTGTCGCCGATTCCGGTAACTTGTTCTACCATCTGGCCTTTGAGAGTGACGGCTACTACCATCCCCAAGGTTGGTTGTCCGGTCGGACCACGACGGATGATAACTTCACCCACTACGCCAAGCCGGACTTAGATGAAAATGCCCCAGAAGTTCCAGCTGGTGACTTCATCGTCAAGTCCCCTTGGAACATGTACTACATTTCGATTGATATTCACGGCCGATTGGCTTGGGATTCCAGTGAATTCATCTATAATGACACCCATGCCCTGGTTTTAGAAGTCCTGACGACTAAGACCAGCAATGCCTACAAGGCATTCTTACGCAAGCTCAACATTCCCTATATCATTGCCGGTGACGACGAACTCGATGCCCCACTGGCCATGAAGAAGTTAAAGGACCTCTTTGGCATGGAAACCGTGATGCTTGGCGGCGGGGGTGTTCTGAACTGGTCCTTCATCCAACAAGGCCTTTGCGATGAGCTCAGCCTGGTCTTGAAGAACTCTGCGGATGGTTCCACGGACACACCAACGCTGTTCTCCGCCACCAAGGGACTCTCCGAAAACAAGCCCGTATCCTTCACGCTGAAGAATGTTGAACCTCACGGCAGCACCGTTTGGCTTCGTTACTTAGTCGACAATGCTAAGGCCTAAATTTAAGGACGCCTGCTGATCATCGGGCGTCCTTTTTTCTTTTTTTAATGATAGCCGTCAACTCCGCCTTTTGGTCGATCGTCGTATGTGTGAGTGACTTAATCTTCTGGGCCGTCCGTTGGGCAACCTTTAGAGATGTTCCCGCCCGCAACAGCTGGAGCACGGCATCCGCATGGGTCCGATAGGCTGCCGCCAAGAGCCACGCCTGCCCCATTTGCACATAATAGTCGGCACTATTAACCGCCATCCCCAACTGGATCGCGGTCTGCCAGGTCGTTTCGGTGAGATAGAAATTTAACAGAAAAACCAATCCCGTTCGTTGCAGCCACGGATTATCGGCGGCCAAGTACCCCCTAATCACTTGTAAGAACTCATCCGGATAGCGTTTCACCTGCTTGAAGTGAATTGCCATATCACAGATCGCCCAACAATCGGCGGTTGCTAAATATTCTGCCAGGTCGTGTTCTAGCGTTCGACAATCCACTTTTAGCTGACTCAAGACGTACCCACGAACGATAATGACTTCATAGAAGTCGACTCCCGCCAACCGCAGGAATTCATGCGGGTTACCCTTGGCGATTTTGGTTGCCATGGCCTTCAGTTCTCGCATTGAGATACCCAAGACCGGATAGTCCGTCACCACAATTTTCTTCACCCGTTGCCCAGCCTGCAGATTGGCCTGCCTTTGTAAGTCCGCCAGAAATTCCGTATAGGCTGTCGCCGTCCACGCCGTCGTCATCAAATCCATCGCCGCTGCACCTCCCGTTTGATTAGCTTGATTATTCCATAACGCTCCCGATAAGTCGAGGTTCCCACGAATTTAGGTTGACGGACCCCCGCTCGCCGTGCGATACTGTTCTCGGTGCCAAACCATGGTGGGGGTACGCGATCGGTGCGCAAGCATTCCGAAGGTCGCCGCACCTCACCAATGACAGCTCTGCGCTTTGCGCAGGGCTGTTTTTTTCGTTATACTTTTAGCCAAGAAAGAAGGTCGGTCCGTCATGAAAATTATCATCGCCCCCGCTAAGAAAATGGTGGTGGATCCGGATACCTTTCCCACTGAAGGCCTGCCCGAATACCTAAATCAGACACGCACCATCCTAACAGAGCTGCGGCGGCTCTCCTATACCGAGGCCAAGACCCTGTGGCATTGCAGCGACAAGTTGGCCCAACCCAATTATGACTGGCTACAACGGATCGATTTGGACCACCAGCTGACGCCAGCCATTTTGGCCTTCAGCGGGATTCAGTACCAGTACATGGCGCCGGACCTCTTTACCGCACCGGCCCTCGACTATATCCGTGAAAATCTACGGATCTTATCGGGTTTTTATGGTATCCTGCGGCCATTTGACGGGGTCGTCCCCTACCGCTTAGAAATGCAATCGAAATTAACCGTTGGCACAAGTCCTAACCTTTATCGGTTCTGGGGTGACCGGCTGTATCATGCCCTGACGCCCGAGCCAGAACCCATCGTCAACCTGGCCTCCCAGGAATATGCCAAGACCATTAGTCCTTACCTGGCGCCCAACCAGCGATTTATCACGGTTACCTTTGCCAGCCTGGTCGATGGTAAGCTAAAGACCAAGGCCACATTGGCCAAAATGGCGCGTGGCGAAATGGTCCGTTTCTTGGCGGAACACCAAGCCACCGATTTAACCACCATTACGCAATTCGACCACCCCGATTGGGCCTTCAGTGAGGCCCATTCCACGGCGGATCAGCTAACCTTTATCACGCAAAAATAGCGCAAAAAAGCCCGACCAATTTGGTCGGGCTTTTTTCTGTTCATTTAAAATTTTTGCTTACGGCCAATGACTGCCAGTCCCAGTAGTGAACCCAGCACGGCCAGCCCCCATAATGGGGAAATCGTCTTTTCATCAGTCTGTGGCAAGGTTTCCTTCGCTGCCGTCTTGCCAACGGTGAGATTGACCACATGACCGCCGTTTGGATTCGATTTTGCCACTACAGCCGCAGCGCCACCGGTTGATGGCGTCACCGGTTTATTCACGTCTGGCTTCTTCCCATCCGGTTTATCGGCTTCGTTACCCGGATCAATCAGGTTAGCGTCGCCCTCATCCTTAGCATAGATGTAGGTCACTTCGCTATCTTGATCACCGTAAACGCCGTTAGCGTTAGCGGGCGTTGTCGCAAGCGTATACCCATCGACCACTGCGGCCGAGGTCGTGTAGCTGTCGCCGGCCTTCCCGGTCAGAACCACATCCGCAGCCACCGGTATGCCATCACTCGTTTGGTAATGGACCGTCACCTTAATGGTAGCGCTTGGCGTCACAACCGGCGGCGTAACTGGCGTCTTATCGTAGACGTAGACCACGTGGATATCATCGGCCGTATACGTCCCATTAGCATTTTCGGGCGCCTTGGTTAAGGTATAGCCATCAAATTCCTTGGCGGCGGTCGTGTAACTGTCGCCCACTAACTTGGCATCCAAGATCTCGTCGTCCGCGAGTGGCTTCCCATCCTTATCTTGGTAGGAAACCGTCACCGTTCCGGCTTTATCGGATAACAGGTAGGGTTGGACGATCACGATCCGATTCGTCCCGTTCTCATTTGCAACGCCAATCATAAAATACTTATATTGTTGCGGAATAACCAACTTGTCTTTATAGGACGTCACACCGGGCTCTTGTTCTGGCATATTGTCGAAGGTAATGGATCCATCAGGATTGTAGGTTTTATCCCCACCCTTATAATAAACCAATCCATAAGTTTGACCCGGAATTTTTGATTCAGTGGATACCCACCAGGCCTCCTTCGCCGTTGACAACTTCCACGTATAGTCGTCCTCGTCAGTAAATTTGACGGCTAAGCGACCTTGTCTGGTTGCTCGATCAACCCGTGTCAAAGGCAACACCACATATTGAAACCATGTTTTGATCTTAGGAATGTGCATCGCTTTAAAACCTGAAAGATCTAAAATATGATTATATTGGATATCAAGATCTTGAAGGTTCTTGAGTCCCCATAATGGACTAGCATCGGTGATCCGGTTACCAGCCAAGTCAACCGTTTCCAGCTTAGCCATGTACGCCAATTCCGAAATATCGGTCACATCACCGAAGTAGTGGTAGCCAGCATTCAAATTGGACTTCAAGGTTAGATGCTTCACGTTGATCGCATATTCCAACCCCTTCAAAGAAAATGAAGTTGTGCCATCAATATAGGTATCCTTGTTCCCCGAGTTAGAACTTCCGCCGACGTGCACTTCGTCTAGCAGAGCCATATCATCTTGGGTAATTTCTTCCGGAGTAGTCCAAGTCCGACCGAGGTCCATTTCATTCAGTCGATTCATGATGGTCAGTTGTAGGGTCTTGTTGGGTAACCAATCGTTAATCGATTCCTTGACAACTGGGACCGCCGCTGGCGCAAGCGAACGACTACTACGAACTGGTTGTGGTGCCGGATTAGTGACTGGTTCCTCGGCAACTTTTGAACCGTCGTCCTTAGGCACTGGCGTTGCGTCCGGCTTGTCCACCGGCGCCGTTACCGGTTCCGGATCCACCTTAGGACCCGGATCGACCTTAGGCGTCGGCGTCACCGTATCACGCTTAACAGATTCAGCGGTCGTCACCACGGTCGATGTCGCACCATCGTTGGCCACCACGTCTGCGTTAGCCGACACATCCACGGCCCCCAAGGAGAGTCCAACTGCGATGATGCCAGCAAATATCCAGTGCTTACCTTTTTTATACATCTTATAATGCCGTTTAGTATCCATTTTATTTAACACGATATTTCCTCCCTTTCACGGGTTTGCTTAGGGTGTCCAGAATGAATTCGGTTACATTATAGTCATAGTAATCAATTACTTATAGTCATAAACTATGTAGATCCTTACACAGTTAGTATATACCGTGGGTAATAAAAAAGCCAATCTGATTCCACCATTTAATTTGTCCATTGACAACTATTCACGGTAGAGATCGCGTCTACTCAACGTTGTTATACCAGTTATTCAAGCAAATTTACTTTTATTAATTTATCACATGAGTCTTCTAACTGCGCTAGCCCACAGTCACATGAACGGTGACAAGTTTTTGATTGTGTGTACACTATGCTTTCCATCAATTGGTCGACCTAGCCTGTCCTTTCATTAAATCTATCGACCTAAACTGAACCTGAAAAAATGGCCAATTTTAAAGGGACCGGATTAGCAATCCAGTCCCTTTTGCTTAATCTTGTTCGTTCAACCATCGCTTGAGTCGGGTTAAATAAGCTTCGGTCTCATCGATAAAGGCCATGTGCCGGCTATTGGTGAACAGGGTCCATTCCGCGTTAGGCAGGTGATCCACCATGTTTTTTGCCACCAATGGCGTACATAGATCGTTGACCCCGCTAGTCACCAAGGTGGGCATGGTCAGTTCGGGCAGCCGATCCGTATAGTCGTAATCGGCTAAGGTTCCGGTTGGAAAAGCTTCGTTGGGCCCCCAGGCCGTCTGATAGGCCTGCGTGCCCCCCACTTTCGGGCGTCGTAAATACTCGGCGGAGGTCGCCGTAACCGGCCCGGAAGCATGGGCAATCATATAGCGTTGGTTGGCAGCCACGTATTCTGGTGCGCTGAAGTCACCTGTTTGTTCGGCAGTCGCCATGGCCGCCCGGTCGGCCGGCGACATGAACGCAATCAAACGATGTTGTTCCTGTGACCATAGGGCCGATGAAGATAACGTGCTGGCCAGAATCAGGCTTTGAATGCCGGCCGGTCGCCGTTCACACAGATAAATGATGGCCAACATACCACCCCACGACTGGCCCAACAGGTGAACCCGGTCGAGGTGTAGGTAGTCGCGTAAGGCTGCGAGTTCATCGACCCAGGTCGTGGCGTGCCAGAGTTCCGGCCGATCGGGAATCGACGATTGGCCACACCCTAATTGATCATACATGATCACCGGCCGCCCCGTTTCCGCCGCCAGTTGGTCGAAGACCTCGAAATAATTATGGGACGATCCCGGTCCGCCATGCAGTAACAACAATGGCGTCAGGTCGGACTTAAGGTCCCCCACAATTCGATAATAAGTTTGATATTGATGAAACGGCATAAACCCCGTTTGAATTTTCATGTGGCACCTCGTTTATCCTTAATCCTTGATGACAGCGACCCACTTCTCCAGCCAGCATACCGCTTGAGAGTCGCTAGGACTTCCCTAACGACGACGTTTGTTACGCCAGCTACCGGATCGGATCTGCCATCATTAATACGCTTATTTTGCACGTCTAGCACAAAAAATGAAAGTCTCTGTTTAATCAAAAAATGGCAACCCTGTGGCCGCCATTCTGCTAACTATTCTGTTAAGTAGTCTAAGATTCGAAACATGGCTTGCTGGTTGGCCGCGGGAACCGGTGTTGCTAAGATATCGGCCGCCGTCTGCCCCAAGTCCGATCCGTCAATATACGGGAAATCATTCACGACAATTTCACGGACGTTGTCGGCCTCCGGCTCGAAGTGGAATTGCAACCCCACAACGCGATGACCGATCACAAAGCCTTGATTGGCGACTCGATCGCTCGAGAACAGACGCGTCGCTCCAGTTGGGATGCTAAACATATCCTGATGCCAGTGCAGGACCGTTAACTTTTCCGGCAATCCTGGAATCACGTCAGTTTGTCGATACACCGGTGCCCAGCCGACCTCCTTGGCCGGGGCTTGGGTAACTTGGCCACCCAACGTCAGACTGATTAATTGCGCCCCGAAACAGGCCCCAAAGATGGGAACATTTCGTGCCATGAGGGTCTTAACCAGCTCGCGCTCTTGCTTAATCCAGGGCAAATCATCGTTGGGACTCATTGGGCCGCCGAGGATGACCAACATATCGGTCTCGTCCGCACTAGGCACGTAGCCAAACTGGTAGGGATGATAAATATAGACCTCGTGACCGCGAAGCCTGGCCCAGGTGGCAATCGAGCCGGGACCTTCATTAGGTGTGTGTTGCAAGATATTAATGCGCATAACGGCTTCCTTTCCATCAACGGCAATGTTGGGTATGGGTATCGCCTACAAATCACTATAATGACGCTATTATAGCACGGACCACCTAGGTAGACTGTTTCATGGGAAACATTCCGGATTAGTTGTTATTAATAATAGCTAGTCGCTATTAATAACTACACTCATTCGTGAATGTAACCACCATTCCGGTAGCCCCACTGGCAATGCCCCGAGAACCTGGCCCAGGATCCAAGTGAGTGACTTGCCTGGCCGCAATCGCTGTGCAAAAAGCCGATCAAGAAAATCGACCGGAACGCCAATGACGACACCGTTCATGCTAACTCGCAATGCGGCGTTTTCCTGAACGATTTCTCGCCAATACCGCCCCATAACCTGACGCTGCAATGCCGTCACCGCTTGTGCATGATCCAACTCGGTCACAGCCAAGTCACCATCCATTTCGGCCAGGCTAGCGAAGCGTTGAAAGACCGGTGATGTGGTTGTCACCCACCGATCCAACGGTAATTTCACCTGCTTAACGAGATTCGGGACGGCTTGAAGATAATCGCATAGCCACCAATACCCCAGTTGGTCAGCCGCCGTCTCACACCACCAGACCCGAATGCTTTCGCCACGTTCAACAGCAGCATCTAACTGTTGCCGTTGCTGTTGAACCCGTTTTGCCAAGGCCGCGGCACTCGATTCATCCGATTGGGCCGCTTGCACCGTCCAGGCCCTGGGATCGAACGTTTCCAGTCTGGTCAGGTCGCCTATTTCTAGATCCCACTGAAGCCCCAGAACGGGTTGTTTTAACGCCATGGCCAGGCCATTGGCAAAGCTCTCGTTGAAAGTCACATCCATTTTCAAATACACCCCTAATGATAATTTTTAATCCCCTAGACCTGCCAGTTCAGTGGCGGAATACACATAATCGACATGGGCCATTGTTGGCACCTCATCCCAAGGCACTGGGTAACCGGCACCATGCGCACAGAATACCGAGTCCGGCGTGTTATCCAGGTCGGAAACGGGCGCATAGTCCTGCGCCGCAATCACCGCTTCGGCGTTGTGGCAAGGTCGGTAGCCGTCGATCAAGCACTCCAGCGACCCCTGACCATGCGTATAGGCCTGAACCGCCTGACTGTAGTCCTGCATTTCTGAAACTGGCGCCACACCGCTCAACGTGGTCATCCCCGTGGCCGCATTCTCTACCGGTGCTTCAAATTCTCCGGCCATTCGCTGGATGTCGGTCATCGCGCGACCAACCTGGTCCTGACCGACCTCTAGCCGGAAACGATACCAAGGCTCTAATAGCTGGCAGGCCCCGCGGTCGCGTAACATCATCAATCCCTGGCGTACCGCTCGCCAGGTGGCCTCACGAAAGTCGCCACCAACGGAATGCACGATGCTCGCTCGTCCGCTAACCAACGTGATTTTCACATCGGTTAGTGCCGATCCCGTTAGAACGCCCAAGTGTTCCTTGGCGCGGAGGTTACTCAGAACCTGGTGTTGCCAGTTCTTACCCAACACTTCCAGCGAACAATCGGCGGCGAGCTGAATTCCGCTACCCCGTGGGGCCGGTTGCATCAGTAAATGAACCTCCGAGTAATGGCGCAAGGGTTCAAAGTGTCCAACGCCTTCAACTGCCTGGGAAATCGTTTCCTTATATAGGATGCTACCCTCACCAAACCCAACGTCCAGATTGAAGCGGTCATGAAGGAGCTGTTGCAGAATTTCTAGTTGTACGACTCCCATAATTTGCACCCGAATTTCCTGCAAATGACTCGACCAGGACACGTGTAACTGGGGATCCTCATCCTCAAGTTCTCGCAAAATGGTTAAACATTCATGGATGTCATTGTCCTTAGGATCCAGCGTGTAGTTCAAGACCGGCTGAATCTCCGGCGCCCGGCCATCCGCTTCCTGCCCGAGTCCCTGACCGGAATAGGTCCCCGTGAGATTAGGAATGGCACAAACTTGTCCGGCACTCACAGTCGGTTGAATCGTAAACTTAGCGCCATTGTAGACCCGTAATTGGTTCACCTTTTGTTCGCCTAAGATCACGGCCTTGTTGGCTAGCTCGCCGCCCGTAACGCGTAACCAGGTCAAGCGTTCGCCCTTATCATCATGGGAAATCTTAAAGACCTTGGCCGCAAATTCCGACTTGGCCGGTGTGGTCACTGTCCACTTCTCTAACCCGGCCAGAAGCTCGGGAACCCCCGTTAGCTTTAGCGCCGCCCCAAAATAGACCGGGAAGACTTGCCGCTGGCCGATCATCCGTTGAATGGCCTCATCTGACAGGTTGCCGTCATCCAAATACCGTTCGAGAACCGCGTCATCCTGCATGGCCAAAGTTTCGCGATCGTCCGCCGTAAATTCATGGTCAAACGGCACACAACCCTCGGAGAAGGTCGCCTGTAGTTGCTCTATGAGGCGTTGTTGGTCCGTTCCATTGGCATCCATCTTATTCACAAAGATGAAAGTTGGTACCTGATAGTCGGCCAATAGACGCCACAGCGTCCGGGTATAGCCTTGGATGCCATCCGTTGCCGACACCACCAAGACCGCATAATCGAGGACACTAAAAACTTGTTCCGTTTGGCTCGCAAAGTCGACGTGCCCCGGGGTATCCAACAACGTCAGATCCAAGTTTTCCGTCTGTAACCGCGCCTGGTGAGAAAAGATGGTGATCCCGCGCTGCTTTTCCAGATCGTCGGGGTCCAAGAAGGCATCCCCATTGTCGACCCGACCGAGCTTACGCAGGCCGCCGGCATGGTAAAGCATGGCCTCGGATAACGTGGTCTTGCCGGCATCAACGTGTGCCACAATGCCCGCTACAATTTGTTTCATCGGTCATTTCTCCTTTAATTTCATATTTTTTAAATGATTCCGTTCATCGCTCAGGGTAAAACGTTCTCTAACATCATACCATCTCTGTTCCAGCAGGAACATGATCCGTACTCCCTACTCCTACTAACGAAATTACAGCCTGAATTTTCGCATGAATCAACAAAAAAGCCGAAACAAATCCTAGATGGACTTGCTTCAGCCTGAATTTACAAGGTTTTGACGAGATTGTACCAGGTCTCACCCGCATGGTCGGAATCGGCCACGCCACGATTTTCAAAGCCATTCTTCTCGTAGAAGGGGACGTTACGAGCCAGACTGGTGAGAGCGACTGTCTCGCGTTGCTGGGACCTAGCGAGATCCGTCATAGCGGCCAAAAGTTGACTTCCCAGATGTTGCCCACGATAGGCGGGGTCCACAGCAATCGTAAAGATGAGTTGGTTTCCGCCCTGTACTAGGTTGGCCGGCGTCGCTTCATACATCCAGTCCTCTACCAAAGGCTCAGTCGTGGCCGGCCCGACCACGAAGCCCACGACCTGGTCGGCAATCTTCCCCACCAAGAACGTGGTTGTTAGTTTGGCAATTCGATCACGATATTGAGCCTCGGTCCCGGCCTCGTCCGCCGTAAAGCCCAAATTCTCAATCCGTAAAATATCTGGCAAATCCGCTAGTGTTACTTGCCTAATGTCCATTATGAGCCCCACCTTCATCCGAAAACTTCCGGACTAGCATACCAAACATCCCACCGGATGTCCCGTCGTCAATGTTTCACATGAAACATTGACGACTATTTTGGGCTAGACTAAAAGAACCGGCCAACGTCAACGCTGACCAGTCCTAATCGGTTTTGCTTAGCTATCTTGGCGGGTTGCGGCCAAGTCAATTTCCCGGACGTTAACTTCTTGTGGCATATCATAAATGAATTTCACCGTTTGGGCCACATATTTAGGATCTAACGTCAGGCCACCCATGGTTTGCTTCCAGGCCTCGTAGTCCTTCAAAGCACCAGCATCGGTCACATGCGTCAGCAGTTCGGTTTCACCGGCACCCGGTGCCACCAGAGAAACTCGGACGTTATCGCTAGAAACTTCCTGACGAATCGTCTCAGATAACCCATGCACGCCGAACTTGCTGGCAACATAGGCGGCATGGTTCGCGAAGGCCTTGAATCCGGCAATGGACGACATGTTGATAATGGTTCCATGCTTCCGGGCCACCATCGCTGGCAGAACAATCTGCGTCCCGTTTAACACACCCATGACGTTGGTATCCAACATCGTTTGCCATTCCTTAGGGTCTTGGCGCTGAACATTCCCTAACAGCATGACCCCGGCATTGTTAATCAACAGGTCGGTGGCGCCATACTTGGCTTCCGCCGCTTGAATGGCGGTCTTTAAAGCCGCCTGGTCGGTCACATCAACGGCCGCCGTCATCACATTGGTGAAGTCTAAGGGTAGCGCCTGAATCTTCTCTAGACGGCGTCCCAGTAACAATAATGGGAAGCCGGCCGTATTAAATAATTTAGCATCCTCTGCCCCGAATCCTGAGCTAGCACCGGTGATCACAACTAATGGTTTTGTTTCAGTCATTATAATAAACCCTCCTAAATGGTCTGTCTTTGATTGATTAATGGTAGTATAGTTTCTAGAGCTGACTCTAAGTCAAGCCACAAATTTAAAAAGGCGGTTTATTTTATGAGTTATTCAATTGGACAAGTGTCCGAAAAACTTTCCATCAGTCCCTACACCCTCCGCTATTACGATAAAGAGGGCCTGTTACCATTCGTCGACCGCAATGAGGCAGGCCGCCGGCGGTTTAAAGACAATGACTTTAACTTTCTGGAGGTCATCATGTGTCTCAAAGAGGCCGACGTTCCGGTCAAACAGATTGGCGACTTCATCGACCTGTGCATGACCGGCGACACCACGTTGCAGGCCCGCTATGACTTTCTAACGGAGCATGAACAGGCCCTGGAAAAAAAGATGGCTCAGCTTCAACATACCCTGGACTTCCTGCGCTGGAAGAAGTGGTACTACAAGACCGCGTTGCAGGCCGGCACCGAGAGCATTCACTATCTCCCTGGCACCAACCATGTCGATCCCGCAGTCCATGCGGAATTCGAAAAATTGGTGGCCGACGGCGCCAGTCCCGCGGAACTCGGAAAATTGGCGTAAAAATAATGACCGACAGGTGATGGTTCATCACTTGTCGGCCATTTTAAATTTATGACGAGACTGCCTTGTTGCATTCGGCATTCCTCGGGAATCCCGCTGTCTCTATGCCAGCTTCTTATAGAGAACCCGCATCGTTCGACCGAAACGATCTGGCTTTTGATCAATCATTTGGAAATCCAGATGCTCATAGAGTCCCACATGCTGAGTCACGATGTAAATCCCCTTGATATGGGCCTCAACGGCGACTTGCTCAGCCGTCCGGACCAACGTCAGGCTGAGGCCACGATGGCGATATTCCGGATTGACGAATACCGTACTGATGAATGGCGTGTAAGAGACATCGCGGACAACATCCTCCGCCGTTACGCCGCAAAATCCCACCATCGTCGCGCCATCGGTCATGTAAATAACCCGCTCAAACGGCTGCCAGGAACCCGTCAGCATATGTTGCTTGAGGTCGGCACCGGCCGGCCATTCGATGGCTCCGATTTGTTCCGCGGCAATGTCCCACAGTGGGTCCTCCGGTGTCATAATTTGTGTTTTCAGCACTATGAGCCACTTCCTTTTACGATTAATGCGTTCATTATAGGCCGATGGCTACTGGTTGCCAAAATAGTCGTTGACGGATGCGGCGTCATTTACTTAAAAATCGCGTCGCCGTTGCGATAGCCCTTGACCTGTCTGGCATATTGGGACTTAGCGAATTTATGCCTTTTGTAATAGGCAAAGTCACCGAATGCCATTATTTTTCCCTTTCGATAAACGGAAAAATCCACGTGTGAAAACCGAACCATGCCATTCTTTTTAACATGGCCCTTAACGCGGTAAAGATGATTGCCAATCTTTTGATACTTGAGATGATTAATAAATTCTGTTGGCATGTTGGAGATGCCAATGACAAACTGGTTCCGGGTGATGCTATAGCGCGAACCAAATCCCTGTGCCCCCGTCCGCTTCGCCTGAAATTCGCCGCGGATGGCTTTAGGTGTTCCACTGTGCCATCGAGCAGCATTGGCGGTTGTTGGCATCATACCGCCTAATACAAGCGCCGACATCGTTGCCATAACCAGCTTACCAACTTTAATCATCTTTTCTCCTCCAAGGTTGTGTGAGTGAGGTAGCCACTATTGATAACATCGTATTAATTATCAACGTTTTCATTAACGCCAAGTACCGTTCATTAACGTTAATATGTGCCTTTTGAAAGGTACCGTCAACTAAGTCGATGTATAAATAATTCGGTAAATTTTATCCGTTCATATTCTGAGAAAATATATCGTGATCAGTAAAAGCTCACCCCACATCCGTGGGGAATACGCTTTTTTTATTGCCATCATGATGGTTATCACGGGATCACCCCCACATCCGTGGGGAATACGTGCATAGTGTTGCCTTTGTGTCCCATCACATAGGATCACCCCCACATCCGTGGGGAATACATGCAACGATTATTTTTTGTTTTCTGACTGGTAGGATCACCCCCACATCCGTGGGGAATACATCGGATCACGCGGGTAGGGCACAAATATTACGGGATCACCCCCACATCCGTGGGGAATACGATGGCTATCGATGAGAAGAAGCAAGCTGTAAGGGATCACCCCCACATCCGTGGGGAATACTTAATTTCAAAAAAACTTCAAGAAATTAAGATAGGATCACCCCCACATCCGTGGGGAATACCCGGGGCGGTAGCAAGTGAGGCCAAGAATCATAGGATCACCCCCACATCCGTGGGGAATACCACCGCCTCAGATGGGGTTAATTGCGGCTAACAGGATCACCCCCACATCCGTGGGGAATACTGACCGTGGACGAAACAAAGTACAGAACTTACAGGATCACCCCCACATCCGTGGGGAATACCGATCCCCGGGTGGGGGATGACTGGCCGTTGTAGGATCACCCCCACATCCGTGGGGAATACAAATGAAGGAGCAGGAACATGAAAAAGATTAGAGGATCACCCCCACATCCGTGGGGAATACTAGATTTTTTCATAATAAAATATCTCCCTTTTTGGATCACCCCCACATCCGTGGGGAATACTTTATTTGCGGAATGACTGGGGATGGCTGCCAGGGATCACCCCCACATCCGTGGGGAATACGGTCAATCATGGTTTTCAGGCTCTCACGATAGGGGATCACCCCCACATCCGTGGGGAATACACTAAAGAAAAGCCGTCATATCGCGATCCTCAAATCTCGAAAGACCCATTTTCATTTAGTTTGATCGCTAACTCAAAGGTCGCCATAGCATCTGATAACGAATTATGTGGTTTTTGATTATCGATGTCATACTCTGCCAAAACTGTTTTCAATCGATAATTGTCAAGAAACTTATTCGCTTTCTTAACAATTGGCATTAAATCTACTCCTCGATTACGCAATGTATTTATTTGAGTTTGTCTAAATCCATTAGTAAGAAACATTTCATCAAAATGGAAATTATAACCAACCAGCGGTAGGTCGCCAATAAATTCCTTTAAAGATTGTAGTCCAAGCCTCAATGGCTCCCCTTGTTCTTGCACTATTTCAGAAGTGATATTTGTTAAAATTCTGATATTTTCGGGAACAGCATGCTCGATCTTCACCAGCTTGTAAAACTTTTCAACATGACCATCTATAACTCGTTTTACAGCCCCAATCGATAGTATCTCGTCTTCAGCTGCATCCAAACCTGTGGTTTCCAAATCAACGACAACAAACGCCTTCGAAGTAACATTAGCCTGACGAGCCCCCGCCTTATGACTCATCAGCTTCGCCCGATGAAATTTTGCGGCATCACTAAATCCATGTTTGACCCCACCAGTAGCCTCATGCAAATGCATCATTAGCGGAAGCCCGTCAAAATCAATAACTGCACGATCTTTTCGCGTTGTTCTAAATAGATAGCCTAATTCGTTATTAGAGTTATAGACCATGGTCGCCTCCCCATGGCCGATGTTCTTCATGATTCTGTCCCACAACAAGTCCCTAATTCGGGCGCTGACGTTACCTATATAAACACCGGTTTGAATCTCTTGATACCACTTTGTGAGGTCGCCTTGTAATGATTTGGGGACCTTCGTTAAGGTTATAACAATCATTGGCCACCATCCTCTGGTTGCTCATGATACTGAACCCCAAATTCTTGTAATCCCATTCGATCGTCCCAGAGATTTATACTGTCAACCGTGCTGTCAGCCTCTTCCATTCCTAGCAGAGACTTTAGGTCCGTCACCATCCTTACTAACAGTTTTCCGTCAACAAAACTATCCCTCATGGACAATCTCGTTTTCGTGGCTATATCCGGATCTTCGCTAAACTTAGCTGCCACATCGAATGCCACCGGAATTGAAAAGTCTGCCTTATACAAATCGGCAAAATCATAAACAAACGACAAATCATGCCCCGTATGGACAAAGCCCAAACCAGCCGAGGCCCCCATAGCTGCAATGACACTATAGCTCAGGCCATAAAGCGCCTGGTGAGCAGCAGTCAAAGCCTTATTGATGGGTGTCCCTGCCTCAAAGTCATTGGGGTTATATTCACGCCTAGACCAAGGAACACCAGTTCTCAAGGAATTATCCAAATAGACCCGCCGAACCCGAGCGCCTTCTCTACCTCGAAGCTGCTGCATAGTTAATTGAGACACATCATCATCTGGAAACCGCATTTGATACATCTTCCTAGCAACCATAACCCGTGAGCGTCGATTGGACACCAGTTTAGCTTGGGCCTCTAACAACGCTGAAGAATGACTTAAAGGGCGACCATAGGCGTATTGTCGAACGCCATGCTCGCCCACCCAAACGACGCCCAAACCAGACTCACCGATCAACTCCATTGCTCGATGAGAAACATCCACGCCGGGCCCAAGCATTAAAACACTCAGTATCGCTGCTGGAACATAAACAATCCCTCGAGAGTCGGTCACTTGGATCGCGCTGTTTTGCCGATTTAATTTAGCATGTTCTAAATACAAAAAAGTTATTCTATCGCGAACTCTACCTAACTCATAACGCTCTGGTTTCTTGGCACCAACTTGTTTTTTCATTGACTAGCCCTCAGGGATAACCGTCATCAAGCCCATCCCAAAAGCCTTTTCTCTGCCAAGTCCTTTAGTTAAAGTTTGTTTGAACATCGCAATATCGGTCACTCGAAGAAGACCTTCAAAAGTAACGCGGCTAAGCCGAGCCCCATGCCCCGTTTTACGATGTAATACCGGCCATTCCCGGTTAACCACTTCAAACATTGGGGAGGTATCCGGCCCTTCTGAATCAATCGACGACCGTTCTAATAACTCAAACCCCGACTTTTCAGCTCGATCCATTAACCATTTTCGTTGCTGTTCAACCGTCACGTGAGGGACGATCCGTCCTTGCTTTTGTCCTGGCTGGATAATAGAATACGATGGATTCGCGGTCAAACGGAACCGCATAACTTGTCCTTCCTGAATACTGTCCAAGAATGAATCGTAGCTCTTTGACATGGCTGTTCCCTGAACACCATAAGTCGTCAACAAGTTGAGATCTGGTTTTTCCTCGCTCAACACCAACAGGTATTCTTTTCCCCTCAGTTTATCGATTCGCCACAAGTGACGAGAACGCCTCCCATCCTTTATCTCGTCTGGGAAGCTTTTCTCCACCCAGTTGTGAAACGCACCAAGATGACTTAAATCTTTTATTTTTGCTCGATTATTAATGTCAATTTCGACTCTTGATAAATACATGCTTGCTCCTTCCTAGAGGAACCCCATAATATCGTGATTGGTTTCGGGCTCAACTTCATGAGAATCTAAATCGCTTAAATTGACTCTGGTTCTAGCAACAGCCCGAAAACCATGGCGACGATCTCGTTGACTAAATGATACGACCCGGTCCTTAACCGCCACACCAAGAGAATCACCAACGAGATTGGCATCTGCCATAATTTCTAACGCCTGCTCATGAGATTTTCTACGATACCGTAACGTTGCTTGCCAATTCAGCTTCTTTAAGGCATCAATGACTGTCATATTCCCAAATACTTGGGTCTTCAATACGCCTGCCGGGACATTAGAACGACGCCCTAAAAATAATTGAAATTTCGGATGATGCAAGGCAAATTCAATCTTTTCGATAAGTTCCTCGTCTTGGCTACCTAGCGCCACGACAAATACAGCGTCTTGAATATAGTCCCGATAGGTAATTTTTCTAGTACCTGTATGCCACTCCACTGTTTGATAGTCGGTTATGACGCGACCAACTTGATCAAGTCGAACCGCAAAATCCAAGTCGTTTAGCGTTAAGATCCGTTCATCCGTTCTACGATAGCCCAGTGCAGCGCTAATCATGCCGATGACAGCACTTTTTGTAGGATAGTTATTCGTTGTTCGCCGTTCAAATGACGCCTCATTCCCATAGGATTGTAGAGGCCCGGTCAACTTAATCGTTAGAGTCTTCATCCGTAATCGCCCCTGATAGCTTCGTTGTGACCTTATCCAAAAGCTCTGACAAGTTATCCACTTGTTCACGGTTTTCCGTATCATATTTGTTTAGAACAATATTTAATAACGGCTTCTCCACAAAATCCCGAGTGGCAGCATACTCACTCTCAAGCCGTTCAATTGATGGCTTCACATATCCATTATCAGAAGATACCGGGTTTTCAAACGCCGAAACAAGATTAACTGGCGTATCTGTACGGATGGAAACCATGACATAACTTGGTAAGGTTTTATTGGCAAACGTATTCTGCTTTCCCGTAGGCATTGATAATACGAAGTCCTTGATAAATGTTACGGCTCCCTTAATGGCTTCCTCTTTATTTAAATTATGAACCAGCTCATTCATATTCACATTTGCATATCGATATAAAGTTGCTGAATTGAAATCAATTGTTCCTAACATTGCCGCACCAGTGGTGTCTTCTGGTTGTTCATCGTCCAAGGCGGTATAGTAATCGTACTCTGGAACCACTTCATGGGTAGACACTGCATGGGCAACTTGTGCTGAGGCATCAACATTCAATTCCGGATTGTCAGCGACCATCCGACCAAACAGTGCCAGATCAAGAGACTGGTTACCTTTCAATACTTTTTTTACTTCTTTTTTATCAAAATCATCATTATCAATGGCATACTGAGCCAGCTTATTGATTTGGCCAGTACTAATTAATAATAATGCGCCCGTGTCATTATTTTTGTCTAGTTTAATACCAGCTGTCTTGAAAATCTCGCTACACTTGTTCATTGCAGTCTTATCATCCATCGATGGATCCAGCTGTTGTAGTGCCGCCACTAGCAACTTTGCCGCACCCTTAGTACGCGTACCTACCGAACCTGCATCATCTTTAAAGGCATGCCGAATGGCCCGTTTCCAGCTTTGTGACGAAACTCGTGCCCGACTGACACCACCATAAAGTGCGGTCTTAGGTGCCCCCGTGTCGTCACGATTAATGTTTGAGGAAGGAACCGTTTGTAAAACATTCATATCAATATACAAGTTTTGATTAGTCATTAGATTTGTTCTCCTTCGGTTTTAGTATCAACTTTTTTTACCCAATAATACTGTTCACCCCAACGCAAGCGCACTTTATTGGCGTGCTCATGATTCAACTGTAACCCATATAAATCCAGGGCTAACAATGAATAGTCAATCTTTAGTTTAGCGTCACTAGCCTTCAAAATACTGACCATGTGGGAAAGGCTATTAATAATACTATTGACATTTGTCGTCGCTAAAAGCATTCGAACTCGACGATCTAAGGCCACTCGAGTATCTTCATGACTTCTTTGGTTGGCCAATGCCGAAAATAATTGCATCCCTTTAGCCTCATCACCAGCACTAGCGTAAACGCAATGATCGTTAACGCCTTGCTGATGAATGGCATACAGCCTCACAGCCGAATAAACGGCCACCTCGGCTTGCGTTGGAACACCTGAGATACTAAGCTGATGCTCTTCCAAATTTGCTATGAGGACCGGCCACACTGGCTGGGCTTGCTGACTGGTTATTGACGTCGCGTGTCTTAGGCTAGCCAATACCGCCTTATTTGAATGACCATATCCATAAAGCTCAGTAATAATACGGCCGGTAGCCTCTTTGATATTAGTTGTCATAAATTTTCTCACACTCTCTACCGATCAAGGTGGGTTCGAACATTGTACATCAAATGATTTCTGGCAGTGAAAATATTCAAGATCCCTTTCTTATCGGGAATTCCTGTAATATCTCTTGATGAACTGGACTGCATCACTTCATCCACCGCCATCATTAAAATTCTGCTGAGCTCTTGCTTCCATAATTTGATCTTTGCTTCA
Organism: Levilactobacillus tangyuanensis; assembly: GCF_003946545.1. GTDB lineage: Bacteria > Bacillota > Bacilli > Lactobacillales > Lactobacillaceae > Levilactobacillus > Levilactobacillus tangyuanensis. The sequence continues at coordinate 22,075 of NZ_RHOA01000001.1, read as the reverse complement.
CGATCATCATGCCCTGTTAGATCCTGTAACCAAGCCTTGAAAGGTTCATTCAGCCGATCATAAAACTTAGCACTCATTTTGCCAGCGAATTGTCGGACCTCTACATTACGAATCTTTCCAATATCACTAACAAAGTGGTAATAATCAGTCCCAATTGCCTGAGTTGTCGAAATAACATCTTCGATTCGCGTTGGCCAATTTTCTTGAATCTCGGGATCAAAGAGGACGTCTGCCTGCATCCGCATATCATCGGCAAACTCGAACGCCGGTAACTGCGACGTCGCATTTCCATCTCCAATCAATCCAACAGAATTTAATAGTAATGGTTTCCCATACGCTATCTTTTCCTTGTCTTTAAGCAATCGTAGCCATACAACAATACCCGGTTCATGAATATCATCCGCTTGATTGACTTTGACGTATTGCCCAAAGTTTCGCCACATTGAGATTCCCAACGAACGCAAGCTCTTCAAAGCCGGTCGATAATCATTAGTCTTCTTATCAAAGCGCCACGTGGTCATTGGTTCGATGAAGGCATTATCTGCTTCAAACATCGGCACCCCCGAACTAAAAATAGTAGGGTCACCGTTATCATCCCATTCAATGTGTAAAAGCCTGGTCCAGGTTGTATAGAGCTCAGCCAGATTATCTGGAACTTCCATCTTTTTCCGTTCATCAATATATTCCTGAATGCTTGCATATTCCCAAACTGGTTTCTGGACAGCATAGTTTGTCGCATCATTCCCAGCATCAACCAGAACCAGATTAAGCATCAGTGTTTCGAAGAGTGACTTACCCTCAACAAACACCGGACTAATCCGATACAACCAGCCACCTGAGTTGGAAAATTTCTCATCAGTAAGAATTTTAGTTTTATCTGTCACACCAGTAAAGTTCTGATAGGTTACCACCCACCGAACCAATTCATCCAGTGCCATTTCATTTTTGAATCGCCCTGACTTGGGTGCAAATATCGCAGGCTTATTCCCACTCTCCGATATCCTTCGATTTAGTTGCTTAACTGCCACTTGGCCTTTTCCTGTAGCAATTCGCTTACCTTCTGGCACCAAAGCATCATAATTCTGAGACGTTACTTGGTAAAAAGGTCGGTCACCAAAAAAGTCAAATCGCGCCTGATACTCTTTTAAGTATGCGCCAACGATTTCGGAAAACTTTCCTGACTGATATAAGTCTTGCCATGTTTCTAATAAATCGTCTTCAATGTCATCCTCATCAAATAATTCTTGGTTAACCCCAAGCCTATTGGTTGCCAGTTCTTTAACAACCAGCCAATCATACATATCCCCACTAGCATCGAACCGAGAGTATACCGTAGTTAAAATTGCTAGTAGCAATCGTAGAACTGCTAAGTCCTGGCTACGCATATCCCCAGTTAATTGACGATACTGCTGTGCGTTATCAAATAGTTCCAAGAGAGAAACCGTCTTTTCCAGATTGGTATTCCGATCAAGTACCTTAATCCATGGTCCAGTAACTAAATTAAAGCTTCTGTTGTCCACGCTCATCATCCTTTTCATACTTAAGACCCAGATCCGAAGAATATGCTAGCCGCCAGCCCTCAAAGACTATTGAAAGATTCTCATCAAGTGGTAAAGATAATGCTCCCTTGAGCCAAATATTATCCTGCCAACTTGAAAAATACTGACTGGTCAATGTTTCCAACTCTTTAATTGCTTGGTCAACCTGTCCACTAGTTGGCGTCACAACAGATGGAATTCGAATCAATTGCTGCGCAATTTCTTGTGGATTAACACAACTCAGTTGACGACCGTCTAACAAATAATTTCCCTTGCTTGTATGTTGCACCAAGATAACTTCTAAAGTTTCTTTGATATCACGCACCGCCGCGCCCGCTTTTTGCTCATCCTGATCAACTTTTCCAAGTCCCCGCCCTAACCAATTATGAATGGTAGCGCCAACTTTTAATTTAGGAGAATCGATTTGAAAAACCTTCGCTTTCTTTCGTTGACGTTCAAGTTCAACATCATAATTTGCCCTCGCCAAATTAATCCCCAATACGTCTTGGTCACTTCCAATTTCATAGACTCTCTGAACCAGTAGTGAAATATCATCGGGTAGGGTAATCGTCTCTTGCAAAAAGTGATCCGTTTTCATCAATAGATACTTACTATAAACTGCTTCATTACCCTTGCCATACTCATCGGATTCTTCAATTCCCATGATAAACAACTGCGGCTGAATCAACGCTTCTGATCGTTTTATCTGATGTCGATGCAGCCGCCCAGCTCTCTGTAAGATAAGATCCATTGGTGCAATGTCTGTATATAAAACATCAAAGTCTATATCTAGCGATTGTTCTAGAACTTGTGTACCAATAACAATCATTCTTTCTGGCCGGTGACCCTTTTTGCCTACTGCTTTCTGTAGTTCGGTCTCCTGATTGATTCGGTCGGTTGCCAAGAATGCTGAGTGTAATAGCATCAATTTGAGATCCTTTGGCACTAGTTTTGCTAATGATTGGGCACGTTTCACTGTATTGACAATTACACCAGCAATTCCGCCATCTCTTATTTTATTAACAACATCTTTGATTAATTCTTCGTCGGATAAATTTAACCGATGTACTTGGATTTTCATTCCCTTTTGGTCACTGCGTCCTGGAAATTCACTAACTTGCTTAATTTGTCGCCCATCTACAATGCTTAATAGTGGGTATGCCTGTGACTCTTCCCATCCAGCTCTAGCATTCACTTCTTTTCGATATTGCCGACCATATTTTCCCCGTAGGTATGCCCTCAGTAACGAGTTTCGCTTCTCTGTAGGTAAGGTGGCCGATAATATGACAATTGGCACATGGTAAGCCCCCAGCCAGTTAATTGCTTTATATAAATATTGATTCATATATGAGTCATAGGCATGAACCTCATCAATGATGACAACCTTCCCACTGAAGCCTAAATGCCGTAGGAATAAATGCTTTTGCTTTAACCCCATCAGCAACAGGTTGTCAATCGTCCCAACGGTAAACTTTGTTAAAATTGATTTCTTTCCAGAGAACCAACTGTTAACAACAATCTCTCCAGATTCATCATTATCATAAACATTCGCTGCACTGGGTAAACACCGATATTTCTGATTAAACTGTGATCTACCATGCATGAGTTGAATTTGAAAATTGTCGTTCTGCGTCTGAGCCAAAAATCTCAACCACTCTTCAACTCGACCAAACATAGCATTAGTCGTGGCTTGGGTTGGTAATCCCATAAATACCCCATCCATACCAGAAATATATGCAAGCTGTTCCACAGCTACTAACGCAATCTCTGTTTTCCCTATACCCATTGGCGCCTCAATGATTATTATTCCGGGATCTGTAACTTTTGAAATTTCCTTTGTAATCGCCGACTGTACCGGACGTGCCTCAAAACCCCATCGTAATTTGTAGGGATCCTCAACAGTAATTTTCTCCGGCATCCATTCGCCACCAAAGTCCCACGCCATCATGGCTTGTCGAAAACGCTGATTCATATCTATATCTTTCCATGATTCGTCAATATTAATTAATGGAAATAAGGGCACTTTCTTTGCTCGATCAAATAAATACTCGCTAGATGCCAACCAATCCGACATAATCAATAAGCCTTCGAGTAACACGGCTTGCGGTTGTGTGATAACTGGGACATCTTCGACCGTTTGATAACCGGATGTTCTTAAACCACAACTTAATAATTCCTGTTGTACGTGCTTCCATGGTTCCTGGCACTCAGTTTCATTGTCACTTTGAAAATAATTAGCGGTATAGTCTCTGATTTGTCCCCTAGGAGGTTCAACAGCAGGTTTCCCATGATGACCACCAATAATCGCTCCAACAGAAACTGGAATACCCAATGATTCGATAATAGCCTCGCCAGCAATTGCGTGAGGAGACTTGTTTGGTGAGACCAAAAATAACTCGTCTAAATTGAGAAAACCTCCACTTGATAATTGGGATTTTAATTGATCATCGAGAATTTCATCCCGATCATATGATTCTTTAATTTGAAATGCTGCTGTTGCCTTCCCTACATCATGGATAAAGCCCAGAAATTTCACCAGTTTTTGAGTCTCTTGTTCCGTAGATGCCCCAATTAACAGGTCACGTTGCCCCCTACTTAACCAATGATTAAAGAGCCAGTTTATGGAATTCTGTGTGTCGATCAAGTGCACAATCACAGGTAACCAGGCATGTCGACCATTCTCTGCTCGCTTCTTAGCCCAAAGCACTGATGCTTGTCCAGAAACTTTAATATTCATGACATTTTGCTCCCTCATTTCTTGGATATCTAATTGGCATAACTTTTTTAGAGCATATCACGAAGATACCGATTAAGATTTGGCAAGTCAATGTATTACGCTTATAAAATAATCAATAGTGTTATCCATTTAGTTGTAATCCTTATTACTTAATTAATTTCTGCCCCACCTCGGCAGATTCAAACAAACACACGCCCTCCACCTCACCTCCAATAATCAAGGACAATAAAAAAAGGACTTCTTGTCCTTCACTGAAAAAACATTCAACTCTTTGTGAGAATCGTCCTCCAAATCTGTGGAGAATACTGGTGTTATGGGGCCCAAGTTGGATCACCCCCACATCCGTGGGGAATACAAAAAGGGCAGCCAATTAATGGCCGCCATTTTGGGATCACCCCCACATCCGTGGGGAATACTCAGGACGTGGTTATAGTTGCTTGCGTGAGTCGGGATCACCCCCACATCCGTGGGGAATACCAGGTCGTTAAATTGGCCACCAGAGCGCGCAGAGGATCACCCCCACATCCGTGGGGAATACCAAGGAACCGCGCCGCCTTCACGGTGATATAGGGGATCACCCCCACATCCGTGGGGAATACTTCTGGGGATGCCGTTGAGCATGTGGCGGACAAGGATCACCCCCACATCCGTGGGGAATACAACACCAGGGATCAATGGTAATCCATTCGACTAGGATCACCCCCACATCCGTGGGGAATACGAAAAGTGTGGGGGCGGTGTGGGATTCGTAAGAGGATCACCCCCACATCCGTGGGGAATACACTAAAGAATCCTTGATACATCAGTGTTCCATTTTTGGAAAACTATCTTTTTCATTCACTTTGCTTTCCCGATACATAATAATTCTAAGAATACATCAGCAATTCTACATCTACAATAAAGAAATCAGTGCATCACTCTGCAATCTAAAAGATGGGGTAATCCATTCAATAGACACATTGACCCAATACACTATTCATCTACAGAATCTCCATTAATAAAAAGCCCCCACGGTGAGATCTTCCGATCCCACCATGGAGGCTTATTTTATCTATTAATTATTAATAACAATTAATCTTTCTTGCCATCCTTTTCAGACCGCTTGAAACCAAACAGACTACCAAGAATAGCCAACAGAGCGATACCCCACCAGGATGACATTTGCCGGTCACTGGTTTGTGGCAAGGTCGCTGGCTTGGCCGCAGCCAAGTTAACATTTTGCGCATGATCCGTGTTAGCACTCAGCTTAGCCGCTTGGGCACCACTAACGACAGTCCCCTTGTTGGCTTGTGAGCCAGTCTTACCGTTGTTAGGCTTGTTGGCTTGCGCACCCTTTTGAGCTGGCTTAGAAGGGGTCTTAGGCGTGATAACCGCCGCAGCACCACCCTTGTTGCTATCGGCAGCATACGTGTAGTAAACGTCTTGATTCCCGGCAGTGTAGACGCCACTGGCGTTAGCCGAGCTGGAAACCAACTTATACCCTTTAATCGTTGGGGCGCTGGTCGTATAGCTTTGACCAACTTCGCCGGTTAACGTTTGATCGTCGGCAACCTTGGTGCCATCTGCCTTTTGGTAGTGCACCGTGACCGTCCCATTCGTGACGGGATTAACTGGGTTGACAGGCGTCCCTGGGTCGACTGGTGTAACTGGCTTACCGGTTGATTTGTAGTAAACATAAATATCGTTGTTTACGTCTTGAATCGTCCCGCTCAAGGTGTTGTCCGTAACGGTACCCCCATCAACATGGTCGAAGGTGTAGCCATCAATTGTTGGTACATCAACGGTCCACGCGGTATCCTTCTTGCCGGATTCCTTCACAACCTTGTCACCGATGGCATTCCCATTTTCATCGACCAGGTAAATCTTTTGCAGTGGACTAAACAGCAACGTGATGTTTTGCGCATCACTATCATAGGTCACTGATGAGCTTTCGGAAGTAGCCGTCAGATCGGTCGTGTACTTAGCAGGCTTTTCATATTCAAACCCCCGCTTTTCCAAATCAGCAATGGCCTGTTGAACCGATGGGTCATCCAAGACATCCTGTGACGAACCCGTCTTGCCACTCAGAATAACGAATGGCGCAATCTTAACCCCACCGTCTAACTGGAAGGCTACCGTAACGGCACCAACACTCGCATCCGTCGTGTATGGAACCATAATCTTGCCAGAGAAACTCAGGCCATTAGGCGCTGCCGGCTGCGTTAAATCGTTGTGCCGGCTAACATCCCAGTCCAGAACAAGCGTGCCAGAAGGCGACGTCAAACTGTTCCAAACGGACCAGTTTCCGGCACCAATCGTATTGCTTTGCCCCGTGGCTTGGGGATCACCTAACATGAATTCGTTAAAGTTATACAAATTGTCATAGGCAAATGACCAGGTCGATAAAGTCTTGGTATCCGGATTCAAGACAGCTGGAGCCGTCGTCCAAGTCTGGTTGTTAGCGGAAATCATGTAGGAGATCTGGTCCATGAATGGTTGCCAGTTCAGCCCTAAGAGTGGCGTAATATCATAAATATGGTTATTTGAAAATGAGAAGAACCCTGGCGCTGCCGTGATATTACGCAGTGGCGACACATCCTCAATATCGTTATACGAAAGCGTAATGTTAGATAGATTCGTCATCTTGGACATGAACGACAAGTCTTTCAATTGATTATGGCTTAAGTCGATCGTAGTCAGACCCGTTAGCCCGGCCAAAGGTGCCGTGTCGGCATCCGTCAACTGGTTATACTTGAGCTTCAACGTCTTCAAGCCGGTCAAGTCTTGTAGGGCCGACAAGTCACTCAATTGGCCGTTAGCGCTTGGGTTACCCCAGGTGTTGCTAGCCGTTGAATCTGGATAAATAACTAATTTGGTCAGGTTCTTAGCGTATTGCAAGCCTGCCAAAGACTTGGCATTAGCAACCGCATTGTAGAAGGCCTGATCGGTCCGTTCCTTGGCGGTAGCGGCACTACTGCTAAGGTCGATGGACGTTAATTCGGCGATTAGGTCCGAGGTGATCTGTGAAACATCGGTCACTTCTGGATGGTTGTTTTGTTGAATAGCAAATAAGACCACCTGTTGGAAGTCCTTATCGGGAACCAGATCATCGACCGTTGGGGTAGCTACATCGGCCAAAGGTGCCATGCGGGCGCTCATCAGCGGAGACTTTTTCGACGTCTCACCCGTGGTGTCAGTCTTCTCATCGGCATTGTCGACCGAGCCGGTGACTTTTTTATCGTTGGTCGTATCCCCAGCGTCCTTCTTGACGACATCAGGGTCGTCGCTCCCTGACCCAGACTTATCCGTGTTTGCTGGGTCGTTGCTGTCATTATTAGGTAAAGCATTTGAATTATTCTGAGCGGATTGTTCCTCAACTTTTTTATCATCAACTGGTGTGTTCTTGTCGGATGATGTGAGGGTAACTTGCTTATCCTGAGTCGCCCCATTGACCGTCTGACTAGACGCGTCATCGGTGCCTGCGGCCGTCGTTGCGGCGTGAGCATTCGTCGATAGACCAACCGTCGTTAAGGTTAAAGCAACGGCACTGGTTAATAGCCACCGATTCTGGCGCTGTTTACTGATATTTTTATCTAATTTCATTTTTAAAGTCCCCTGTCATTCGTGACGTTTTTCCCTAGTCAAAACAAATAGTCATATGTAAGTTAAGGTGCTGATTAGGTTCAATGTACCACCACTAATGGTTTTAATCAACACTATAAACATTCATTTACATTGTAAATGTTGATGATTTGACACTCAATCATTGGTTTATCAACGTTTATCAGGGCACTTTATTAATTAGATTTAAAAACACTCATCCCGCCGCATCCATCTGAAATATAACTGTTAGGCTTGCCATTACAGTATTCTTGAGCAATTTTAAAATCCTTTCAATAGACATTTACTATTTTGTTACGAACTTGGGGTTATGGATGACGTTTTCAACCTTTAGGCCTTGTTGTCCCAAGAAAATAGCCTCTCTAGAAAATACAAATAGGGCAGCAATTGGTTATCTTTCCCCATCGCTGCCCTTCAATTCTAAGTTCCTAAATTAATTGTTCCAACACATACTGTTCTCCATACGTCCCATAGCCCCGTCGACCGGTGTCGACATAACCCACCTTCTCATAGAGCTTCTGCGCGGGGAGGTTCCCGTGATCCACGGACAAGACTAGGGTCGTGGCGAAGGTGAAATGCCGCCGAACAAATTCCGGTAACATCTGCAACGCCCGAGAGGCATAACCTTTGCCGCGTTGGTTCTCCGCAACCGAAACCGAACGAATCAATATCGCCACGTCAGGATCCGCACCGACTTCTTTGACATCGTCACCCTTAATGAGCACCAGGAATCCGACCAATTCCTCATCCTCAAGTACCATGACCGGTAAGCGATCCGTGTTTCCAATCGCAATGGTTAAGGCCATCTGCGGTGTTGCAGTAAAGGTCGCATCTTTAAGTGGGTAGTTGGCCACCCGGTCCCGATCCCTAGTATCATCTTGATAGGCTGCTAATCTTAACATCGATATCCCTCCTGACATGTTTCACGTGAAACTTTAGTCATCGCTAACCAGCCATCGACACTCGTGCTGGCCGCTAATTTACGCCGTTTCACCATACCCCAAGTATGATATAATCACCGCTGGAAGTAAATCATGCCAGTTAGCTAATCCTTAGGGCATCGACATCACGCAAACATTAACCAATTAGGAGTTATCAAATGAATAAAATTCTACAAGAACAGTTCTTTGTCGATGACCTTTCGGCCGACCAAAAGGCCGTAATCACCAACATTAATGACTATATTAAACAAGGTCTGAAGGGCAACACCTCGTCCGTCGCCATCATTCAGGGAGCCGCCGGAACAGGAAAATCCGTTGTTTTGATGGAACTTGTCCGCCAGTACATGACCGACAAGCGCTACAAGACCTCCTTGGTCGTGAACCATCCCGAATTGTACAAGGCCTACCAAGACTTGGCGGAATCCATCCCCAACATGAAGGTCAAAACGATTCGCCGCCCAACGTCACTGATTAACGATGCCCAAAAGAATCATAAACAATACGATATTATTTTCGTGGACGAGGCTCATCTCCTGTATTCCAAGTCGGAGCCCTACGCCCACTACCGCGGTCAGAACCAGCTGACCGACCTGATGAACTTGGCTAAGGTCGTTGTCGTGGTCTACGACTTCGAACAGGTCTTCCAGTCAAAGATGTACTGGGACAAGGACCTCCTCTTCAAGACCATCGGGTCGCATCCTCATAAGCAATTCGATATGAATTTCCAATACCGAATGGTTGCCAGCGACGAACAGGTCGCCTGGATGGACGACCTATCCGCCGAAAAGCCCTTGAAGCCGTTCCCCGACAACAGCGATTTCGAATTTAAGACCTTCGATACCGCGGGCGAACTCTTTGAAAATATCAAGAAGCGGAACAAGGAGGTCGGCATGAGTCGGGTCGTTGCCACATCGGGCTTCCCTCGAATTGACGGCCGTCATAACGTCGAAATGGATACCTTCAGCCTGCCTTGGGACGAATGGGATCCCCAACGGACCCACTGGGCCAAGCGGGAAGGATCGATTACCCAAGTGGGAACGATCTACACCTTGCAAGGCTTCGATTTGAATTACGTCGGCATGATCATCGGGCCTTCATTTGGCTACGATAAGCAGTCTGACACCATGACCATCATCCCCAAGAAGTATTCCCACAAGGAAATCTTCAAGAAGCGGAAGGATATTCAATTCTCACAAGAGGAATATAAGACCTTCATCGCCAACGTGCTCAACGTCTTGATGAAGCGCGGGAAGTACGGCCTCTATCTGACGGCCTACGATGATGCACTGCGTCAACGACTGGTTGAATTAGATAAGGAACGACAGTAAAAAGCAGCCACCAGCATCCTGTCCCAGGGATCTGGTGGCTGTTTGCCGTTTCCTGGCCCCATGTACTTGACTGTAACGTTACGATATAGTCTAAACTGATCTCAGTTAGCGGAAGACGTCTTTCCGCCAGACCATCGTAACCACCCATTCAATCACGTCAGGAGATAACTAATGACTACCGAAAATACCGATTTAACCAACCAAATCATTGCCCGCGAAAAGGCCGCCCTAGACAAATGGTTTAAGGGTGACACCTCAGGTTACCTCAATCTTTGGTCCCAGACGGACTTTTCCTACTTCGATAGCTTCAAGGCCAAACGAGTCGACTCCTATGCCGAAATCAAAGACTTCGTTTTAGCCAATGTCGAAGGAAAACTATACGCCGACAGCTACGATTTCGAAACGCCACGGGTCCAAGCCGTCGATGACATGGCCGTCCTCACCTACCAGCTGTTTGCGAAAACCACGTTAAATGACATGCGCTACAACTGCATCGAGGTCTTCAAGCGCGTGGACGACGACTGGCAGGTCATTCATTCCACTTGGTCCGTCATCCGGCCAATGGACATGGCCTTCGATCGCGACAAGCCGCTCGTCTAATCTCTGTCTAATTCATGACAGATTCAAATCCTGCTCGGGGCATTGCAAACATTTACTACCTAAACGACAATGACTCGTAACTATTAGAAAGAGTCTGGGGAAAAACCCCAGACTCTTTTTTCGTGTACTCATTTATATGGCCGAAACGTGCGAAAAAAGGCACCCGGTTCCGCTTAAAACTGCTAGCCAAACAATCCAAGACCAGGATTATTCGGCTAGCAGCCTTAATGCTCGCCGGCTAACCGCCTTTTGTCCCACTCTCTTTTGATTTAACCATTCTTTTCATGCCACGCCTTGATTTGCGCTAAGCGGTCCTTGAAGCGCCGTTCGTTACCTTCACTGGTGGGCAGATAATATTCGTGTCCATCCACGGATGGTGGCATGGTCTTCATCGTGGTTAATTTATCCTTGGCGTAATGGGCCAACTCGTAACCCTTGCCGTAGCCCAAGTCCTTCATCAACTTGGTTGGCGCGTTGCGAATCTGTAACGGCACGGGGTCGTTGGCGGTCTCCTTCACATCCTTGGCCGCCGCCAGCCGGGCCTTGTAGATGGCATTGGACTTCGGGGCCAACGATAAATAGGTCACGGCCTCGACCAGGTGGACATCACACTCGGGCATCCCCAGGAACTGGCAGGCCTGAAACACGTTAATCGCGATGTTCAAGGCGTTGGTATCCGCCAGGCCCACGTCCTCGCTGGCAAAGCGGACTAGCCGCCGGGCGATATACAAGGGGTCCTCGCCACCCTCCAGCATCCGCGACAGCCAGTAGATCGCGGCATCCACATCACTATTGCGCATGGATTTATGCAGCGCGGAGATGATGTTGTAATGCTCCTCGCCGGTCTTATCGTAGAGGACAAATTTCTTCGTAATCAGCTGACTGAGGTCGGCCATGTTCACCGTGGTTCCTTCATCGGTCTTGTTGCCATTCAAGATGGCCATCTCAAGCGTGTTCAACGCCATTCTGGCATCGCCGTCGGCAAAATTAGCGATCGCCTGAATCTCATCCTGACCAATCTTGATGGTTTGTTTGCCATAGCCCTCCGGATTATTGAGGGCATTCTCGACCAACGTCACAATGTCGGCCTGCTTCAGCTCGTGAAGCATAAAGACCTTGCACCGCGACAACAGGGCCGAGTTCACCTCAAACGAGGGATTCTCGGTCGTGGCACCAATGAGAATGATGCTCCCCCGCTCCACATAGGGTAGGAAAGCATCCTGTTGGGCCTTATTGAACCGGTGAATTTCGTCCACAAAAACCATGGTGCGCTCGCCAATCTCGCGGTCAAGTTCTGCCTGTTTCATAATTTTTTTAATCTTGCTGATCCCACTATCCACGGCACTGAAGCTTAGAAAACTCGACTTCGTTTTCCGGGCAATAATTTCCGCCAGCGTCGTCTTGCCAACACCCGGCGGACCCCAAAAGATCATGGACGATACCTGATCATTTTCGATGATTTCGCGTAAAATTTTCCCGGGTCCCAGGAGATGCTGTTGCCCCACGAACTGGTTCAGGTCCCTGGGCCGCACGCGGCTCGCTAATGGGGTATTCTCGGGTTGATTGGCGAAAAGTGATTCCTGTTTCATAGATAAGCCACCCCACTTTCAGATTTAACGTCATGATTCAGTCTAAACCATGACGTAACGTGACAGTCAATGAAAGACCTCTCGCCGATCAGTCCCCCACGAGAATGATTTCCGCCCAACAAAAAAATCCGGTGACGTCCCTCCAAGGCGTCACCGGATTTCAATTCAACACTGCCCTTCCCAGCCCATCATGTGGCCACTCGTTTTACGGAAACGAGTTGTCCCTGGACCACCAGCCGGTTAGGTTCGCTTCGCTTAGCCGAGGCACAAGTCACTAGAGTCACTAGCTTCTGCCCTGGCACATCATCGATAACGTCCACCTTATGCCGGTCGACCACTCGCACCCGCGTTACCCGGTACCGGTAGACCTGACTCGCATTCGACAGATACACGCTATCCCCTTGATTAACCTGCTTCAGCGGTGAAAACAGGAGTTGTTTCGATGTCATATAGTGGCCCGCTAGCGCGTAATTGCCTTGGCCCATCCGTTGATCAGCCTTGAGCGTTCCTGCGCCACGAACCATGACGGCATTACTGACGCCAATTCCAATCGGTAGGTTGACCCCCACCGCTGGAACGCGAAGCTGGCCAACCGCACCGTCGTACCCGCTGTGTCCAGTCAATTCTCTGATTTCGTAACCACCAACCGTAAGTGGCGTCAACTGGGAAGTCTTGGCATAGTTGAACGGGGCTGTTTTGCCTTTAGACGCCTCCGTCACTCGCTGCACGCTTTCCACTGTCATCTTCCGCATAGCCGTTTCACCCATGCGTGACACCGAGTGACTTTGCGTCAGGGCTAGCAGGACCAGCCCACTCCCGACCAGAAACATCACCAACAGCCAGAGGGAGCTTAACTTGAAAAGTCGTTTACGATTCGTCATTTCGCTTCCTCCTTCGCTCGTTGGTAACGCCGGTAGCCCGCCCATCCCCCACCGAGGAGTAGCAGACCCGCTAACACTAGCAGCCCAATCTTGTACCAGTCCCAGACAAATTGTCCCTTAGGAATCGTCTGCGTTGCATTTGGAATGCGCTGTCCCGTCACCAGTAGTCGATGTGAATTAATCATATACGGTGTACAGGTCATCAGCGTCACTTGATTCATCTCTGCGTCGCGCTGAATGAGTTGCCGCGTACTCGGCTTCACCGTTCGCACGTCCGTTACCTCGTACGTCATCAGCCCATAGGCATTCTTCAGGTAGAATCGATCCCCACTCTTTAGCCGCGGTAAATCGGTGAAGAGTTGCGCTCCGGGAAGTCCCCGGTGGGCCGTAATCATACTGTGCTGGTTCCGCTTGCCCTGCGGGACGTCCGTTCCCCGAACCAACCCCGCATACTTCTGTAACACGTCTTCGCTGGCTCCCGCAAAGACCGGGAGCTCCACGTTAATCTTAGGAATCGCCACCAGGGCCAGTGGCGTCGTGTCCACAAACTGTCCTGAATCTTCCTTGAACGGGTCTTTCACCGTCGTCCGGTTAATCGCTTCCTGCCGCTGTAAGGCCTGCCGTAGCGCCTTGCGTTGGGCAGTGTTCGCCGTCCGTAATTGTTCCTTATACGCATCGAGGACCCCCTGCTGGCGCCATTCCGTTACCGTGTTACTCACGGCTGGGTAACTAATCAAGCCTAGTCCTAAGCAACATAGTAGGATTACGAGCCATTTACGCATGTCGGGGTCCCCCTTTCTTTAATTGTCTAAGTTACGCGGCGTTCCGTTGCCGACGGTACAGGTAACCGGCCCCACCCATCAGGAGCATCCCGATGAGGATAAACAGCCAGATTCCCATTCCCCCAGTAACTGGGAGCGCATGACGCTCGTTTTGAATCGTCTTGAGTTCAGTCTTGTCATTGATTTCAAACGTTGTGGCCTTCTTCAACGGTGCGTAGCCCACCGGCGCTTGCGTTTCGATCAGGTTGTAAGTGACCTTGCCCTTGCGCTTGTCGTACACGTAAGGCACGCCCGTGAAGTCAAATTTGCCGTCGTCCCCGGAAGTTAATGCCGTTGCTTGGTCCTTGTCCGTTACCCATTTAACAAAAGTCTTGTCTTGGAATACTGCCCAGAAAATCTTGCCAGTGTGGTCAATCTTCTGGACCTTAAACTTCGCACCCGCCAGACCCTTGTCCGTCTGCGCATCAACCTTCTTGAATTCCGCGCCGCCTAGAATCAGGTGATTCAGAATCCCAATCCGCGTGCCGTCAATCTTGAAGTAGTCTTTGTTCGGTTGCATGTCCTTTGGATAAACCTTGCCCGTCTTGTCGACCATGAATGATAAAGAAATCTTGCCGTCCTTAACATCCGCCTGGTTGTACCATGGGTACCGCGAGATGGACGCTTCCGTTAACACATACAACGTGCCAACTTCTAAGCCACCGAATTCGATGTCGCCGTTCTTGTCAGTCACCAACGTCTTGATTTCCCCTAAACCGTCCGCCCGTTTCAGCGTGAACTTAACCTCGTTCAGGGCCACGTGTGTGTCGCTCGTTGGGTCTGCTGGGTCGATCCCCACCTTGTGAATCTCGGGGTCAACATCCCGGGCAACCAGGTTCTTTGGGTAGAGGTGAATCGTGTCCTTGTCGTTCAGTGGTAGCGCCACAATCATGGGCGCCGACACACCTGTCAAATGGTGCTCCGGTGCGGCCGTTTCCATAATCAGGTAGAAGCCCCGATTGTTTAGTCCTGGGAAAACCAGGCTACTGTTCTGGCCAGTTAATTTTTCCGTCCGGATGGCCTTCAGGTCGTTAGCCGCCACGAAGTCTTTTTGCGCCTCGAGCACATCTTCTGGTTCCGTCTTGCCGTTCGTGATGTCATTAATCAGCTGGTCACGAGCCGCCGTGAATTCATCGTCAGTGACCTTGCCACTTTCAATCCCGCGCTTGGCGAATAGGTCCGTCAGGTCATAAACGCTGTAGCTCACATCACCGAATTTACTCGGGTCGTAAGGTGTCATGCCATCCAGGAGGGCCATTTCTTCCCCAGTGTTTTTAATCGTTTGCGTCGACTGGTTGTCTAACTTGTGCAGCTTCATCGTCACCGTTTCCGGTGCCGAGCTGCTCGCTTGGGCCGCTGCTGGGCCGCTAAATGTCATGCCGCAGGCGACCAGAACGGTCACTGCCAGTTGGCGTAAAGTCGTTAATTTCATGGGTTATCCTCCTCTAGGGTGTGCACGCCAAATGGCGAGAGACGATAGGACGAGTATGAGCCCTGCAACAATTACCCAGATGATGCCGTGGCCCCCAGTTACGGGGAGGCTGTATGGGTCATTTTGAATCTTGGCTGGCGTCGCTTGAGCCTGGTTAGAAACCGTGAAGTCATGCGTGCCGCCATTTACGTAGCCGTCTGGTGCTTTCGTTTCGATGAGCTTGTAGTCGCCGTGAGGGAGACCCGTCACCTTGAAGTGACCGTTGTCGTCACCCGCCAGCGTCGTTGCCTTGCTCTGGCGGTCTACCAAGCCCGTCATCAGGCCGTTGCTGTTGAAAGTCAGGTATTGGCCCTTAGCGTTTTGAATCACGAACTCAGCGTTAGCGAGGGCCTTGCCAGTCGTGCCGTCAACCTTCTGGAATTGGTAAGTGCCCCGCTTGAAGTGCGTTACCACCTCGTTCGTGCGCTTGCGCCAAGTGTAGCCCTTGCCGGAGTTAAACGTTACACTCGCCCGGTTCTTGAAAGTTCCAACGAAGTTGTCGTCAATAATCGTCGTCTTGATCCGGATGGCAAAGGACTTGCCGTCAAACGTTAGGGCTTCGATTTCCTTTTCGGAGAACTTGTAAGTCAGCTTGCCGTCGTCTGAGATTTTGATGTCGCCAGTCATTGGACCTTTCAGTGGAATCCGCTTGCCGTCCGTGTTGAACAGTTCAACATCGTCCTTGTCAAACTTTAAGCCAGCTGGTAACTGGTCGCGTAACGTAATCGCGTTTGGCTTAGCAATGGAGTCGTTTGGAATGCTGTAAGTCTTCTGGTAAATCGTGTAGTACAGAACGTTGTGGTTGTCATTGTCACGGTCAACCGTCACGCCATCTAAGTTGTTATTGTCCAGTCCAACTTCTTCAGTCCGGTGAACCCGTTTCTGCGGTGCTTCTGGTTCCAGTGGCATTACGTAGCCGCTGGAGAAGGACTGCCAAGTGAAGCCGGACTCACTCTTTAACTTGAATAGTTGGTCTTGACCAACCAGCGGGAAGGATACCGCGCCCAGCTCGTAGTCGCTGGACCCAAGGTAGTCACCCCAGTCTGCCGGACCATCTTTGCCATCGTAAGTTTCTTTGTTCGTAACACCAACGCCAGTTCCTTCATACCAACCTTCTCCGCGGTAAGTGATCTTAGCCCCTGGTGCCACTTTCCCTGGAAGCTCTAACCGGCTACCTGCCCATTCGTGTTCAAAGGGCTTGTTCCCGTTTAGCGAACCGAAAGTGAAGTAGCTCCGAGCGTCGCCATTAATGTCGAGATCTGGGAACACCAGCGCCTGGCTCCAGTCACTCGTCGTGAACGTTACGTCCATGTCAAGCGTCTCGATGCCGTTGTATACCATGCCGGAGTAGAAATTGTTGGAAAAGTCGATGAAGGCCTTGCCGTCTTCATCTTTACCAGTAATCTTTTTGTGGTATTTGATGTTTGAGATTTTAACGATGGCGCCCATTGGTTCCGTCGGCGTGTCAGCCGATGCGGAGTCCGTGTATGCCCCAACGTTGCTGTAGTAAACGTAGATGTCGTCGTCTTTGTCTTCTTCTGGCTTACCGGAAACCGCTACTGCGTATGCTTTTTCGCCAGCTGGTGGGCCGTCGATATCGCCCTTTCTCATGTATGAAACGTGGTAACGGTCTTCAAAGCTGTTAGGGACGTAGTATCCGCCCGACGTGATGCTTACGCCATCGTACACTTTTTCGTGAAGCTTCACGTTGTCTTTGGCTAGCAGTGAACCGCCAACGATGAGGCTGTCTGACCAGCTGCCCACCTGGACTTGTGCCCGGTGAACGTTGATGCCTGCGCCGGATGGAAATTGTGGCGTTGCCACCTTTGACGCCTTCGTTTCAGGTTGCTTTACCGCTTCTTCCTTAGCTGGTTCAGTTGCCTGGTCGCTGTTGTCAGTTTCGGCCTTCTTTACCCGTGGGCTTGCGGAAGGCTGTGTGCCTGACTGTGAGCTGGAAGTTACGGCGTCATTGTCGTTGCTGCTGTTTTGGTCCTTGCTGTCGTCGCTGCTACTCACCTTTGAGGATTCCTTCGCTGCTTCTTCAGCGTCTTCGTCTTCTTCGGAAGTCACCGCAACTTTAGCAAGCTTGAATTTTTCTGATTTGTCGACTACCAGTAACTTCAGTTCTAGGTCGCTGATAAGTAGTGGGTTAGCCAACTTGATTGGCACCAGGAGTTCAACCTGTTGTGCCTTGTCCTGGCTGTTGTTCAGCTTTAATTGTTTCTGCTGGTCAACTTCGGCCGTGATGCCTTCAGCTGCCTCTAATTCAGTGATTTCGCCAGGAACAAATTCTGCTTGGTCCTGGTCTGCCAGTGCAATCACCGTGTCGCCAGCAGGAAGGTCAAGTGTTAACGCCATTTGTACTTCCTGTGGTTGGTGACTTGGGATGCTTTCAACAACTCTACCGCTTTGGTCATGGATAGCAGCTGATTGAATGATTGTCTTGCACTTCTTAGCCTGACCCAGTAGTGAAGTCACGCCAATGAGGCAAGTGATGATTAAAATGATTCGTAGCCATTTTTTCATGGGGGACACCTCCATATCAAAGCGGGTTGCGAGTCGTCTCTTCTTCAGTGATTTAAGAATAACAACGAAATGTGAATTATTTATGAATACTATATGTAAATACTAATAACATTAAGTCTATTGTTGTGTTACATAGTAAAACGATTGTGGTTTGGGTTAAATTAGTTGAGGTGTTATGGGCATCCGGCGGCGTTAAAACGTTGATTTGACAAGGATTTGGTTGGATGGCGGCTAGGTCTGGCCGATGCTGGTGACCAATTCCATACGAAAAAATTGGTGGCAAAGTTTTTGAAGATAAGCTATTGCTGTTGATGTTTTGACCAGGTTGTAGCGAGCATTTAGGGTGATCATCTCGCTCATTACCGTATTGGTTTAGAAGTGGTTTCTACTATAGAAGAGTCATTCGTTGGGACGCAGCTTTTTCTGTAGCTACGTGCTGGCCGACATAAAAAGAAGGGATGCTCGTATGAGCATCCCTCTCTTTGGTTTCCATCAAATTGACCACTACTTCGATTGTTCAATCACGTGGGTTTTATTACTCGTAACGAAGCTGCCGTCAACGAGCTCCAACCGCGTCGTTAAATGATACCGCACGATCTTTTTAACCTGCAAGACCGCTCCGCGCTTCAAGTGTTTGGCTTGATGCTTAAGTGCCTTATCCCGATAGGCATTCGTGGCCAAGATGACTTTGACGCGCCTAGGATTATGCTGATAGTACGTGTGAACCGTAAAAGCCTGCTTGGCCGTGATATAGCCAGTCTTGCCGTATCGTTTGGAGCCAGTCGTCACATCCCGAACCAGGTACCGCTTAACGCCGTTCTTGGCGTGTGCCACGCCCGTAATCACAAACTGTGGCCGCATCGACCGGTTCTGCTTGGCGTAGACGTATTGCCGGGTCTTCTTACTAAAGTTTGGCGTTCTATAGAAGCCGATCTTCTTAACCGCCGTGATTGCCCGGTCCTTGTCGGCGATGACGACTGGCTGCTTCTTAGCGTTAGTCGAAGAGCTATCACTCGAGCTGGACGACTCACTGGTCGACGTGCCGGTGCCATTACCGGCCGGCGTTACTGGCGCTACCTTATAGGACAGGGTGACGCTCTGCGGATCGGCCGTAAACGTCCCCGCCAGCGAGCCCGCAGTAGCCTTAACATATTGATACCCCTTAATGGCAGTCGGCTTAACAATGTAGCTATCCCCTAACGCACCGGGCAGCTGCCCGTCGGCCTGAATCGGCTTGCCATCTTGGTCCACGTAATGAATCGTCACTGGATTACCTGGCGTGACTGCTGGTTCCCATTGATACGTTTGATTGCCAGCTGGCGCTGTGCTCCCATCGTACTTGCTGATCAGCTCAGCCGACGTGTACGTGGTTTTACTTTGATCATTGGGCTTTAAGTATTGATCGTTAATGCTTTCCCATTTTCCAGTATACCCAGCCAAATCAGGGTTATTAACCGTGTCCAACTCGGGTAACGCTGAATCAGTTAAGTTGTCCTGCGGACTTACTGTGAGCCTACTTATTTGGGATGCATAAGAGCCATCAAACATATTGGTTAGCGGCACGCTGGGTTTCCAATTACCAATATTAAGATTTTTAACTTGAACATCATTAAACATTCTATAGAACCCACTTGAACCATGTATGATTTGCCCAAATTGCGTCGTCGATTCAGCCGCGCTTACGTTGCCAACATTAAATTTCGATAAATCCAAAGAAGCTGGCTTATCTTCATCACCATAACCATCAAACATGCTACTCATATCCGTAACGTGACTTGTATCCAGATTCTCATAGCCGGTAACAAGAGGCGTACTGCTAAACATGCCATGCATGTCCGTTGCCTTACTCGTGTTAAATTTGGATACATCAACCGTATCCTGCCCACTATCCAAAAACATAAAAGCAAAGTTGGTCGAATTGCTAGTATCCACGTTTTGCCAATTTCTAATCTGCGGCGGGGTACTCGTCAAAAAATTAGCAAACATAAATGATGCATTCTTAGGTGTTGTGACTTTACCATCAAATGATATCGTATTAAATTCATAGTTATTGTGGTCGCCGCCTTCTCGAACCTGAATATAGAAAAAGGGTGTCTCATAATTACTATATGGCTTCGTAGCTGCCGGCAACTCACCACTTCCAACATGCAGAACGCCATCTGCCGTTAATTTCCATGGCAAGTCCCTAACTCAGACTTTTCTGTTGACCCCGGATCGGAATCGACAACCGTTGTTGCATCCGATGCATGGGCAACGACCTCTGTTCCAATCATTGAAAATATGGGCACCGTTCCCGATACCTGAACACCACAAAAAGCCACTCCCGCTACGACTGCCAGCCCCAGCACGCTTCGTTTCATGAGCGATATTCCTCCTAGTATGTTCCGGATCTCCCTATGCTTCTATAGCCACCAAATCAAAGTAACCACTAGAATTATCACTATCCATCATTGTTTTATTCAACGGTCATAGTGTAGCACATCTACACCTGGAAAAGGGGTAATATCTAGTCAAAAAAGTCTGTATACGCTACGATAATTTCGACATCTATCCTCAATAACAAACGGGACGACAAACATAAAATCTGTTTGTCGTCCCGTTAATCAATTAATCTTGAGCTTGTATCAAATTATCTGTAATTATTTATTTGCGGTAGAAGTACAGCAAGTGATCGTCGGCCATGCCATGCTGTCCCAGTGCCTGTTTACCATTGTGCTTGCCAGCGGTAAACGTCATGAACGCCGCATAAGGCAGTTTGCTCTTAGGCAGATTGGGCGTTTCAGGATAGATGCTGTACCGATTGTACTTGTGATCATAGAACATACCACCAATTTCCTTTTTAGAAAAATTAATGGTCTTAGACTTCTTATGACCACCCTTAAAGTCCATTCTCATAGAATAGGAATTCTTCTTGAAGGAGTAGGTCCATCTAACCTTGATACCCTTCTTGAACTTCGAGTAATTCTTTTCTTGCCAGGTTCCTCGCAGAGCCTTAGGCATCGTCTTGTAATACGTCACCCGCTTTGCTTTCGCTGCGGCGTTGACCGGTTGGCCAAAGCTTGTCGCTGCGCCGGCAAGCCCCAAGCTCAAGACTGCCGCTACCAAAAATTTAACTTTCATATGTACGCCTCCGATTGATTATCATTTAAACCATCAATTACCTCATAAGTATAGCACCATGTTAACCATCGGAATACATAAATATTTGTCGATTGTGGCATTGTTGAACCGGTTGCTTATGGTGCTCCCCGGCTCATCGTCTGCCTCCACCTCGTAGTAGCGTTGTGGTGATTCGATTTCCAAGGCCCCAGACTGTGAGTCTTCTTCTAATATCCTAAGAGCGATGCCTTCAATTATAAATTCGTCGCCTAAGAACAATAAAGAGGCCGCCCAATAATTTGGGACGACCTCTCGTAAGTCGCTAAAGTACGCCAGACTTATTGATAAGCCAACCTAGCGACGATTGCTTATTTGCGGTAAAAATAGAAAATCTTGTCATCGGCGATGGCATGTTGTCCCAGTGCCTTCTTACCGTTGTGCTTGCCAGCGGTGAACGTCAGGTAAGCGGCATAAGGTAGCTTACTCTTGGGAATCGATGACCCACCAGGATAGACATTATACTCTTTATATTTACGATCATAGTTCATGCCACCAATTTCCTTTTTAGAAAAATTAATGGTCTTGGACTTCTTATGACCACCCTTAAAATCCATTCTCATGGAGTAAGAGTTTTTCTTGAAAGTGTACGTCCATCTAACCTTGATGCCCTTCTTGTACTTAGAGTAACTCTTCTCTTGCCAAGTCCCGCGTAAAGCCTTGGGCATCGTCTTGTAGTATGTCATCCGTTTCGACTTCGCTGCGGCGTTGACCGGTTGGCCAAAGCTTGTCACTGTTCCGGCAAGGCCCAGGCTCAAGACTGCTGCTACCAAAAATTTAACTTTCATATGTATTCCTCCAATTGATTATCGTAAATTGCAAGAACAAGTTAGCCAGTCGTTGAGGACAATCCCAGAACAGGCCGTTATCAAATAGAAGTTGTGGCG